>CAVPVE010000030.1:0-316905 GCA_963709025.1 uncultured Acidobacteriaceae bacterium | reverse complement strand
GCAAGGTTACACCGTTCTTCCCAAGGTGCTCCGTGTCCGATCAGGACAACGCCTACTGATTCATGCGAGAGATCGAGATTTCGCGCTGCGCGCGAGCCGAGAGCAGAGATTACGGGATGCCCAAGCGATTGGAGGATCTCGTCACGGATTGACAACAAGCTCTCCCGAAATTCAACCTGCACTATTGTTGTCATGGTTCTCTGAAGTGTCGGCCGTCGAAACAATCTTGCGCCGAGACTCGGCGCAACCTTGGCTCCTTCAGGTAGGAACACCAAGTTTTGGCAGAAGCCATTGCGTCAAGATTATGTAGCCGACAAGGAATGCCACTCCCCCAACCCAATTAGGCATGTTCACTCTCCCCTTACCTGCCCACTCCGAGTTTACGCAGGAATGTCATCATCGGGCACCAGTTCGTGAATCCAGACTGAAACAGATTCAGGCCAACAAAAGCGGTGAAAAGGTACCAGTACGGGCTTTCGTAGTGCCCAAGAGCCAGGGACAACAGAATAAAGCTGCCAGCGGTCAAACGAAGTGTGCGTTCTACAGTCATAGCAGTTCTCCTTCAAAACAAATAGGTCCTACGCAATTTCGCATTGCGGAGTTTCGCATTCAGCGACATTTTCCGGCGCATGGGGATGCGTGGGTGGAAACGAGTGTCCCCTCTGAGAGAGGTAATAAAGAACCGGTACTGCCATCCGCGAGAGGACGGTGGAGGCGACTTCTCCTGCCATCAATGACAGAGCCAAGCCCTGAAAAATCGGATCGAACAGAATCACGCTCGCTCCCACCACCACGGCGGCTGCGGTGAGCAGCATCGGGCGGAAGCGCACAGCGCCCGCATCGACGACGGCGTCCTCCAGCGACATTCCCTGGGAGCGGCGCAGTTCAATGAAATCCACGAGAATGATGGAATTGCGAACGATAATCCCGGCTCCAGCGATGTCGGAGATTGTTGGCCATTCTGTGCCCAACGGCGTACTGGTTCGCGTGAGCCCTAAGCTTGGTATGAAATGCCGCGGGGAGGTCGAAGGCAACGACCAACCCCAAGCGTTGTGGGTGTTCTCTTCTGATGCCTGTGGGCTCTACGACTTCCCAGGCATGATCCTGAGCCACGCGGGTCGGACCGATCCAGTCGGTCAGATCATGCTCGTTTCAAGCACGGGTAATCTGAATATACGAGCCGGCAGCGGAATGCTGTTGCGCGTAAACGGCGTCGCGCCGCGAATTATTAACTGAGGCACCATATATCGCCTAACGATATGTTGGAGAGCATCATATGACTGACAATGCCATCTAATGAAGGAGAGAAGACTAGAAGGAGATGACATATGCGGCTGCCAAGGTTTGGAGCTATTGCAAGCTTCTTCCTGGCCGCGATTCTAACTGCGCCCGCGTGGGCTGGTGAGGCGAGTGCAAAGTCAGCGGTACCAGGAACTCTCAATTATGTTGAAGGCCAAGCCGCCATCGGCGACCAAGCCCTCAGCTCGAAGTCAATTGGTTCGGCAGAATTGCAGCCGGGCCAGTCGTTGACCACAGAAAAAGGTAAGGCGGAAGTTTTGTTGACACCCGGCGTCTTCTTGCGAATCGGCATCAACAGTTCGGTGAAGATGATTTCGCCCAGCCTCACGGACACGGAGGTGGAGGTCGACCGCGGGCATGCGATGGTCGAAGTCGCCGAGATCCATCCGGAAAACAGTATTCGCGTGGACGATGCTAGTACTACCACGCAACTGTTGAAGACCGGGTTGTATGACTTTAATCAGAATCAGAGAGAGATGCGCGTATTCGACGGCAAAGCATTTGTAGAGAGCGGCCATGAACATGTCGACGTGAAGGGTGGGCGTGAGATCACGTTGGCCAGCAATGATCTGTCGAAGCCGCGTAAGTTCGACAAGAAGTCGTATGAGGAAGGCGATCTGTTTCGCTGGAGCAGTCTGCGGTCGGGCTACCTAGCAGAAGCCAACGTCGATGCGGCCGGGATGTACGCTTCGAATGGATGGGGCGGCCCAGGCTGGTTGGGAGCCGATTGGTATTGGGATCCCTGGTTTGACGCCTTCACTTTCATCCCGGGCGACGGGATTTTCTACAGCCCGTTTGGCTGGGGTTTCTATTCTCCGTGGTGGGTATCTCAGGCTCCGTTTTTCGGGTACGGATTTGGGTACGGCGGATACGGACGCGGATATGGTCACTACTACCATCGCTTCAGTACCGACGCCCGTAACTGGGGGCCCGGCTCTCACTATGTTGGAGGACGCAGTTATGCCCACGGCGTCTATCGTGGACCGGGATCGACCGGAAGCGGTTTCCATTCCGGACCCATGATGGGTAGCACAGGACGCGGCTTCGGAAGATTCGGTGGCGGCGACTTCCACGGCGGAGGAAGTGGATTCCATGGAGGTGGTGGCGGCTTCCACGGTGGTGGTGGAGGCGGAGGTTTTCATGGAGGTGGTGGCGGGTCCCATGGTCGGTGATCGGTACCTATCAGGGACCTGTTTAGAAACTTGCAAGCAATCGCGGTGGAGAGGCTCGCCGGGTTCATGTCGGTCCATCGGCAGAGGTTGACGAGAACGTGGAAGCCTGTGTTCCACCGCGACGTAGGCTCGTATAACTCGGTTTCAAATGTCATTGCACGCTATGCGCTGAACCAGCAATGGAGTGCAACCCGGGAGATTTTTCTTGGCATCAATCATTCGATGCGTACTTTCGTTCGATCAGGCCGTTCGTAAATTGCAATGATTGGCGCCGCTTCATCAGGTTGTAAAGGAGGAAACATAAGATGAAACAAGTCAAGTATATGGCACTTCTCTCGACGCTGGCGCTGATATTTCCTTTCTCCGCGTTAGCACAGGAGAAGAATCATCACTCGGTCGATATTTCTGCCTCCGTTCAAGTCGGCAACACGCAACTCAAAGCTGGCAACTATAGAGTGGAGTGGCAAGGAGACGGTCCGGCGGTAAACGTTCTGTTCCTCCAACGCGGCAAGACGATGGCTTCAGCCCCTGCGACGCTGCAAACGAAGGATAAGGAAGTGAGGCAGGATGATGTCGTGATTGACAAAACGAGCACCAACACGAAAACGCTCGAAGAGATTGATTTCGCTCACCAGAGAGAAGCGCTGGTGTTTGCACACGGCGGCATTTAATCCGTTGATCGAAGGCCTGGAACAGGTATTTCGCCAAGCAGACTCGTTCGATACTCGGGTCGCAGCCTTGAGATTGTTTGGAGCCGTTTCGATGTGGCAGTCTCATGGCGACAACGGCGCTAGAAAGCAATAAGCGCTAGTCTTGGGGCTTGAAAGTGTGAAGTGATTGCTCTCTACGAACCACCTCCTCAACTGTAAGCGCAGGCTCATGCAATGCCAGAGCGTCCTGGTTGCGATTTGCACTCTTGCCTTGTTGAGTCTGCGGTTCGATCCGCCCCATTTTGGAACATCTCCAACGCTCCAGCCCACCTTCCAGCGCGTGCAAGCTCATGACAAGAATCAGTGCTTTGAGTGCGATGGATTAGACTGGGCCGCACCAACCCGGGTTTTCCTATCGGTCCCACCGAACACAAGTTCTTTCCATCTCAACCTCTTATCGAAACTCCGTCCCCAAATAGAACGGGACGGTAGTTATCACAATCGCCCCCCTCCTCTTGGCTAGTTCACTCTCGCTTCATCGATCGCGACGGAGGTCGGAGTGCAGACTTTCAGCCTGCTGAACCACCCGAACTTTGATCGGCCGATCAAGGATATTGCGAACTTGGAATTCGGCAGTATTGTCCGCACCGTGGGTTCACCACTCGTTGGAGCCTTTCTGGGGGGCGACGCCTCACCGCGCGCCCTTCAGATCAAACTGGAACTCACGTTCTAATTACGTCCGCCAAGACATGCGGGCGGTTTCACCTCTGAAACTGCCCGTTCTCTGGTGGCTCACCGAGAAATCGTCTGTGGAGAAACAAGGAATGACAACCTCGGAGATTCGACACCTCGAGAGATACATGGAATTTCATCGTGCCCAAATCCTCGAACAACTGAGAAGCAATCATGATGCGAATTCAGATGAAGGTTCTGCACGAAATGGAAATCATAGTTCTCCAATACGCGGTCTAAAGGACTGCCTATTGCGAACTCGCGAACAAATTGAGTCAGCCCTCGCCAGAATACGAGACGGTATCTACGGTACGTGCGTTGGTTGCGGCCACGAGATTGGGATGCGAGTGCTTCAAGTGGTCCCGTGGGCGCAATTCTGTGTTTCGTGCCAAGACGAGTCCGGTCCGCGTAAGCAGACCGAGAAGGTGCAACTGTGAAACCGATCCTCGTTTTCAATGTCGTTCCGTCACCTAAACCTCGGAGTGGCTTGCGCCGGCTGGCTTACAAACTGCGCTGGACTTGGGACCATGACTCAATCGAGCTATTTCGTCGGCTGGACAGCGAACTCTGGGAGTCTACGGGGCACAATCCTGTGCGCATGAGGCACCATGGACAAGTTCAATTGGAGGTCGCGGCTCAGGATGAGACGCTTCTTGCCCAGGTGGAGCGAACGGTCTGCAAGACCGATGAATATCTGGCACGGCACGTGCATTCTCCACCCGACAGTGTGCAATTAGACAGAGCTTTCCTGATTGCACGATGTCACAGTTCCGGTTGAGAGTTACCTGGATGTTGGAGAAATAATGGCAAATCGCCAAGGAGAAAAGGAAATGTCCAAACAGAATTCAGTTGTCGCCGTATATCACACTCATATGGAAGCGGATCAGGCAGTGAAGGAGCTTCAACGCGGCGGGGTTGACCTGCACAAGTTGTCGATCGTCGGGAAGGGCTATCACACGGATGAGCAGGTGGTGGGTTACTACAATACCGGCGACCGCATGAAGTACTGGGGCAAAGTTGGCGCGTTCTGGGGAGGTTTCTGGGGACTCTTGTTCGGCTCTGCTCTTTTCATCATTCCGGGGCTCGGCCCAATCTTAGCGGCGGGACCAGTAGTGGCCTGGATCGTGGCAGGGCTCGAAGGTGCGGTGGAGGTAGGAGCGTTGGGTGCTCTTGGAGCTGGCCTCTTCAGCATAGGAATTCCCAAGGACAGCATCGTGAAGTACGAAACCGCACTCAAGACAGATCAGTTCTTACTGATCGTCCATGGGACGGCAGCGGAGGTAGCACAAGCGAAAGACATCATCCAAACTACGCATCCCGTCCACTTCTCGCAGCACTCAGCGGACGACGTAGCGGTAGCCGCTTAGTATTCCTGAAGAACAGCCGTGGGCAAGGCAGTCGAGAAAGCCTTGCCCATAGATATCTATTTGCGTCGAATCCTGCTGACAGTCACCTATGGATCTAAATCGGAAATTCCGTTTTAAGTCACAAAATGAAGGAGCGTGAATCATGAATTCAGGAACGTCCCGTCGCCTCTTAACAGTTGCCGTTGTCGTCATTTCAATTTTCAGTTTTGCAGGTATCCTCGGGGCAACCGAACCGACAGCATCAGTCGAGGGCGTTGTCACAAAAATTGATCGTTCCGCGAAAACCGTGATGGTGAAGGCTACTGACGGAACCGAACACACCATGCATCTCGTGAGCCGAACCGTGGTGCATGGCGGAAGTGAGACCTACAAGGGAGCCGAGGAAGCAGGGCGCGATCTTCACGAAGGGCTCCAAGTTGTGGTGCACTATGCAAAACATGGCGCGGACGAGACCGCTGAAGAGATCGACCAAATCGGCAAGGAGGGGCTAAAGACGAGCGAAGGCTCCATCACCAAGTTTGACCGCGCAGCCCGGACGATGACCATAAAAGCTTCCGATGGAACCGAGCAAACCTACCGGTTGAGCGAACATGCAGCCGAAGATGCCGGAAAAGAAACAGAGGACACAGCGAAAAAGTCCGCCCACGCAATCGTGTACTATTCGGACGAAGCAGGCCACAAGGTCGCCCACTTTTTCAAGACCGATTAACATTGGTTGGCCGGCTATAGTTCCGTTTGTTCCTGCGCATTCGACCGTAAGCGCGGCGTCACCATTCTTCTGAGCAAGGGTGCTCACTCTAGCCCGGTCCATCGGACGTACTCTACGAAGAGAGCTCATATGGATCCCGCTAAGCCCGCAAAGGACAAGCCCCCTGACATTGCCTCCGCGTCGGTTCCCGACACGCTCGCGGCGCTCCATGTCAATCCCGACACCGGCCTCACGCAGGCGGAGGTAGACGTCAGCAGGAAGGAGAACGGCTACAACGAAGTGGCCGAAAAAAAAGGGCATTCAGTCCTCAAATTCCTCCAGAAATTCTGGGGAATCTCGGCGTGGATGCTCGAGCTGATCATGGTGTTGTCGGCGGTGCTCAGGAAATTCTCGGATCTCGCTGTGGTGGCCGCGCTATTGGTTGTCAATGCCGTGTTGAGCTTTATGCAGGAGCATCGGGCCGCCGGTGTCGTTGAAGCACTGCGGAAACGCCTGCAGGTAAGTGCACGCGTCCGGCGCGAGTCAAGCTGGCAGGTCATTCCGGCACGGGAACTGGTTCCAGGCGATATTGTCCGCGTGCGCCCCGGCGACATCGTCCCGGCGGACGTGAAACTTCTGACGGGCGCGTTAAGCATTGATGAGTCGGCGCTCACCGGCGAGTCGAAGGACGCAGACAAAGCGTCCGGCGGCGTGCTCTCGTCGGGATCCGTCGTGCGGCGGGGCGAAGGCAACGGCGTGGTGATGCTCACTGGGGCGAAGACCTATTTTGGGCGCACCACGGAACTTGTCCAGGAGGCCCGTCCCAAACTTCACATCGAAGCGGTGGTAGCTAAGGTGGTCCGCTGGCTCTTCCTCATCGTCGGCCTGCTGATAAGTGTGGTAGTCGTGTTGTCGCTGATCCGTGGCGCGCCGCTCATCGAGATGGTTCCGCTCATGCTCGTCCTCCTCATGAGTGCGGTACCGGTCGCTCTCCCAGTCATGTTCACGGTCACCATGGCTCTCGGGTCAAAGGAACTGGCGAAGCGCGGTGTGCTGGTCACACGCCTTAGCGCCTCGGAGGGTGCTGCGACGATGAATGTGCTCTGCGTGGACAAGACGGGCACAATCACGATGAACCAGCTCGCCATCACCGGCGTGGTCCCTCTGGAGGGTGCGACAGAGCCCGACGTGTTGTTCGCCGGCGCCTCCGCGTCGCAGGCAGCTAACCAGGATCCGATTGACCTCGCGTTCCTCACTGCGGCCAAGGAACGACACGTTTTCGACAATCTTCCTAAGGTCACCCCCGTCTCTTTCGCACCATTCGATGCGAAGAACCGGCGGACAGAAGCGGTGGTCGAGCAGAACGGGCAGCGGCTGCGCGTGATGAAAGGCGCCGTGCGCACTGTCGCCGAGGCTTGCGGATTACAGCCTCCGGTGATCGAGACATTGGAAGCACGCGTCAACGAATCGGCCGCGAAGGGCTATCGGACGCTCGCGGTAGCACGCGGCCCCGAGACGGGTACCCCCACACTTCTCGGATTAGTGTCGCTCGACGATCCGCCACGTCCGGATGCAAAGCAACTGATCGCCGAACTCGAAGGCTTGGGTGTTCCGGTAAAGATGCTCACCGGCGACGCACTGCCCGTGGCGATTGAGATCGGCAAAGGAGTCGGGCTGCCGAACATCCGGCGCGTTGCCGACCTGAAGGCCGCAGGCGCTCTAGCCGACAACAAAGCGGTGGACTTGTTAGCGGGCGCTGATGGTTTCGCCGAGGTTTACCCGGAGGACAAGTACATCGTTGTAAAGCACCTGCAGGCCTCGGGGCATGTAACTAGCATGACAGGTGATGGCGTCAACGATGCGCCCGCCCTCCGCCAAGCCGAAGTGGGCATCGCCGTCAGCACAGCGACCGACGTGGCCAAAGGCGCCGCGAGTGTCGTCCTGACCGAAGCAGGGTTAACGAACATTGTGGCTCTGGTCGAACAGGGACGAACAATCTACCAACGCATTCTGACCTGGATTATCAACAAGATCAGTCGGACGATCCTGAAGGCAGCCTTCGTCGCCGTCGCGTTCGTGGTGACCGGTAAGTTCGTTGTCTCCGCTTTTGCGATGCTGCTGTTAGTCTTCATGACGGACTTCGCGAAGATCTCCCTTGCCACCGACAATGTTCGCCCATCCAAGAAACCGGAGACGTGGAACATTGGAGGCTTCATCACTGTTTCCGTGGTGCTTGGTATCGCGATGGTTGCTGAGACGCTCCTTTTATTGTGGGTCGGCTGGTCACATTTTGACTTAGCAACTGACGACAATGCTCTATACCTTCAGCTTTCTTCTACTGCTTTACTTTGCCGTGTTCTCCGTTGTGTCGGCTCGGGAGCGCAGTTGGTTCTGGACGTCCCTGCCCAGCAAGACCTTCCTGTTAGCCCTTGCGGCCGATGCGCTCACGGGCACCGTCCTTACGTTCGTGGGCCTCCCGGGCCTCAAGCCTTTGTCTTGGTGGCAGACGCTCGCGGTCTTTATTTATGCCATGGTCGCCTGCCTAGGCTTGAATGACGCCGTTAAGGTTGCGATGATCAAATGGCGCGTTCCGAACGCGGTGACCGAGAACCCAGTCGAGGTGACCCCGCAGATCGCCAAGCGTGCCTATGAACTGTACGAGATGCGAGGTCGCCAAGACGGCCGGGCAGTTCAGGACTGGGAGCAGGCAGAGCACCAGATTCGGAACGATCAAGTGAAGACGGGAACGGCTGGGTCGAAGGCCCCCGAGGATAAGCGCGAGAAGTGACTAGTGCACATGATCGATTTGGCCAGTTCTCGGCGGTCGCGGCAATTCCTGGTGCAACCGCGGAACTTTTTCGCGCATCGATTGTTATAGTTAGTGTAGAGATCGTGCAGGGGGATACGATGCGTCATCTCGGCTACCTCGTTTCCTCAGTTCTCCTGGTCAGTCTTTTCCTGAGCGGTTGCGGATCACGCAATTCGGCTGAGTTAGGCACGAGCGGCGGCGGCAGCGGGGGTTCCGGTGGCACGTCAGGTGGCACCTCGGGCGGGACGTCGGGCGGCACTTCAGGTGGCACCTCGGGCGGTACCTCAGGGGGCACTTCGGGTGGCGGTTCTGGGGGATCCGGCGGCGGTTCCGGAGGATCGGGAGCGATCGTCACCCCTGCTGGGGCAGGCTCTGTGTCCGCCGATTCCGATAGCTCTTACACGGCTGCATTTCCTTCTGGGCCATACCAGGGCGTCGTGAATGGAGGCCAATCGCGTGCCGTCGTCGGGGCGAAGGTCTACGTACTTCAGGTCAACTCCGGTACGTATGGCAACTCATCAGTCTCGCTGCTCACCTCAGCTACCGGCAACCCAGCTGATTCGATCGGTCACTACGTCCTCAGCGGCGAATACGGCGGCTTCTCCATTGCTGGCGACTACACCTGCACTGCAGGCCACCCCGTCTATCTTTACGCCCGAGGCGGCAACAGTGGTGATGATGGGCCGAACTCCGCTATCGGCCTGATGGCCTCGCTCGGCTCCTGCCCGGAGACCGGAAATTTCAACTCTGCCGCTCCTTTCATCTTCGTGAACGAAGTAACAACAGTAGCGGCGGCTTATGCGATGGCCGGAATTGCCACTGACGCAATCCATGTCGTTGCTTCCTCCAAACCAGTCGATGTGACTGGCATCGCCAGCGCCGCTGATCTTGCCAGCATTACTACTGGATTCGCCAACGCCACGGTGCCTTCCAGGCCGGAAGGCAAGGTCCCACAGACCAAGATTCATACTCTCGCCAACATCCTATCCGCCTGCATCAACTCCAGTTCATCAACCTCCGCCAGGTGCACCACTCTATTCACCAACGCGCGGAGCAATGGCGCCTCCGGGACCACACCGGAAGAAACGGCTAGTGCCGCTATCAACATCGCCCGGAATCCTCACGCCAACATTGCCGCCCTCTATGGCCTCCAACCCAGGGTTTCTGCTCCTTTCCTGCCGGCCCTTGAATCTGCTCCGCCCGATCTCAAGCTCTCCCTCGCTTCTGAAAACTCGAAGGATTCAGTCGCCTCCTTGTCAGTGCTCCCCTAACGGCTAGAGCCCGAAGAAATGCCGAGGCAAATCGAATTGTGCCAGCTCGGAAGCTCGAACGTGGAGCTGTAATCGAGATAGTTGTTGAGCCCCTTGGTGCGACGAGTAAGCCGGAATGCGCCTCAAGGTGGACCAGGCTCACGGTGCGGACGATGCTGAATGGTTCGGTGGTTCGGGTGCAAGTGGCAGTTGCACTTCCAGGGTGCCCTCGCGGTTCGTAAGCTTGTCACGAACGCCGACGCGGATCCAGGCAGCGTGCACGGGGACTTCGAGCTGCTGGCGGACGCGGAAAACTCCGGACTTGTGGGCTTCCGAAGTGACGGAAGTGTCTCCGGTGGCTTCATTTACGATGCTGTTCAGCATGCGGCTCTCGGAATCGAAGGCGGCGGCAGCGAATTCGAACGAGGGTGCCTTGCCGTTCTGGCTCTGTGACTTAAGCCTCAGATCCGTCACGCGGTAATCAATTACATATTTCTGAAGATCAATGGGAGCGAGCGGCTTGTCTTTGTGGTGCGTGCTGACGTAGGCGGGCTGGTCGGCCAACTGGGACATCTGCTCGGGAGTGCCCTTCGCCGGGCCGCCGTCGACGTGGATGTACGCGGAAAAGAGAAGGTCATGGAGCATGGGCGCTCCGTGTTTCATGTTGGGTTCGAGTGTGTCATTTTCCACGGTTGCCGTCGCGGGAGTCCCCTGCGATTCCGAGGACTGGGCTTTTGCAACCGCATGTGGCCTGTACGCGCCGGTGAAATAAAAATGGCGATAGTCAAGGTGATATCCTCGCTCGGCGACTCTCACTTGAATGCTGCGACGACTTCCGTCATCTTTTTGGTTGGTGGGGGAGTAGGTGAGCGAATAGTAGTTGCCACCAATGTCGGTGGCTTCGGCGAGCGCGGCGGTTACATCGTTGGTGCTGTAAAACGGGCGACCGCCGGTTGAATCGGCGATAGTTTTCTGAATATCGTAGTCCGTGTATATAGAGTCGAACGAGCCCTCCGCCTGTATCGACTCAATCATTCCAATGGCATTCGGACTGGTAAGGCTATTGATACCAGGACCACCAGCATTCATTCCGCCGCCGGCTTGCACAGTTTGGTTGGCGCTGCCGCCGTTCGGGCGTACTCCGGTCATGAGGCCTGGCGGATTGACTGGCACGCCGCCAACATTGATTGGGTAGACAGCAATCTGGGCGCGAGTCATCTCGTTGATCTCGGCAGTGATCGCGTCTTCGTATTCCCTGGGATCTTCCTTGCGCGGAACCAGCGATAGAGGGAAAGTTCCAGCGAGCCAGATCAGGTTCTTGTGGCCAGGGACGCCTTCCACGAATTCCGTCACCTGCGCCAACACGTTCATCATCGAGACTGGATCGCGGAGTCCGTGATTGCGCTGCATCATGAAGACTCGCGGGACGTGCGACTTGGGGTTTTGCGGATCGAGCACCGAGTAGAGGAGATCCTTATCTTCGGTGAAACCCTGCACGAGATACAGGTCGTCGGAGCGCACGAAAATCGCAAAACGCGTACCGGCCGGCTTGCTGTTGATGAACTTCAGGACCTGGCGGCGCGCGTCGATCTGGTCGTCGATCTCCATGTTGACCAGGTCGTAAAGAATTACGTAGAGCGGGCCGTGCTCGGGGGTCGGCGGAATGTTGACGAAGTGGTTCGCAGGCGGATGCGGGGCATTGGCTGGAAGAGAAATCGACGGCGTATTGAGATCGAAGACATCGAAGGAGAGAATATTCTGCGGGTGGCCGTCTTCGGCGACCACAAAGTCGCTGGCGGTGAGCCCGTGAACGGGCTTGTTGTTGGAGTCGCGGACGACCACGTCTACGATGACGCGGCGGACGGTGGTACGGAAGGTCAGGGTCTCGGGCGATTCTGTCGAGGTTTGCGTCGACTGGGCCTGCAAGAAGTTCCAAGCGAAGCACAGAAATGTCAGCAACGCTAAACGGCGGGAACGGGCCATCCGACAACTCCGCTGGAGCAAATTGTACTAATTAGTGTATGCCGAAGGTCCATCTGAAACGCTCGAAAGACTCGGTCGCCTACCTCGTCTCTCCACCCAAAACGCCTGACATCGGGAGCACGGTGATTCTACCTATCGAACCTCTCCGCACACATCGGAAGCCAGTCAGCACCGCACCTGGTTCCTCTCGAAGAGCATCGTTGCTGACTCGCCTCAGTTCGGCTGGAAAACGACCCTCGTCTTAGCCCTGTAGAGACGAAAATTAGAGTAGTGGTGCTGCTCCTCCCAGATTTGCCCCTCAGTTGCGGTTTTGACGTGCACTGTTTCGGGCACCCACACTTTCAAATCGAGTGCGTGAATACGCGCCCGTCCGAATTGAATGTCCGATGTCTGTTCTTTGTATCCAATCTCGGGCTGTGGCGACAAAAGGTCAGTGCGAAGCCGAACCAAGTGAAGGTCCGTCTGGTCGAGCCATGCGATACCCTGCAACAGCATCGGAATCGAGCCATTTCGAGTGACAATTGCTGGTGAGTGTTCCACCGAGCCTGGTATCTGTGCAAAGGCCACAACAAAAGTCGCCCGACCATTTTCCTTCTGTTCTCCGAGATAACGGAAGTGGGACTCGGACAGATTGGAAGAGGAGAAAATGACCCAGAACGATGCAAAACCCTGAAAACGCGGCTCATCCCCGGCCGTAATGGGCTTGCCATCGCTCGTCGTTCGATATTCTTCCAGAAGCACTCGGTGGTCTCCGTTTAGGTGAGCCAAAATGATGTAATTGAACTGCTGGTTTTTTTGCGAAATCGGCAAGGGGTCAACGCAGCCCGACATGCCAATGCAAATAGGCGCCTGGGACTCTGCCCACTCGCTCTGAGTTACAGCCTCATTACTGATTAGGTCCGGCAAATTCACCAGCAGTTCGCCTAAACTCGCCGCAGCCCGAGGGAGGAGATCACGAAGAGGCTCTTGACTCGTCGCGGCTTCTAACCCGTCCAAATCGCGCACAGTCTTCTTCAGTCCAGGGATCGATTCATCTAAATAGGACTGTGCGTTCCCGTAGAACTTCAACTCCAGCGACTGGAAAGCGCTGACAGAGTGAGATGGAGGTCGAGATGACTGAGTGGATTGGCGGGATAGGAACATTGCCATTAACACCAGAATCGGACTCAAGGAAACACTGGGATTTGCAATATGCCAGTTCATACTGCGGATTCACCGATTCCAGAGTAGCTTCCCGATACCGTCTGACGTGACCGTTCATAACCATACCGCGACCTTCTAGCAGTAAGGGACACTGTCGAGGTAAAAGTGCTCCACAGGTTTTGCGCTACTGCTTTGGGCCACCCCTGACCTCGTATCCAGAAGGGACTGAGAACCATGATGAATCGGGTTCTCCCCGCACAAGATTCGTAACCTGAAGGGTCACCTCCCCTAACTGGGGAGTGTTCCGGACGACACTGAGGTCCATGTGCAGATCGGGGGAATACCAGACATCCGTGTGAGTGAGCGCGATGCGATTGGTGCCGGCATTCGATACAGTCTCGCGCGTACCTACCACCGGCAAATCGTCCATCGTCTGCTGCCCAAGGCTCTCAAGGGTGACGTTACCGGAACTGCTGGAAAGCGTGCCGTCAGAGCTTCCCAGAGGTATCCGCGGATAGAAGGCGGAAGTGGCGCAATTCATGGAAGCCTTTGTGCAGACGGTGCGCGTGTCGGAGACAGGGTCCAGGATAGTAAAGCTGCGCAGAGAGGGTTCTTCGTTCGAATCCGCGGGAACGAATTCGCGAATTTCGCGGCGAACGCGACCCTGAGAGTCACGGGCCACTAACGTGTAATACTTCCGCGACGCCGTCCCGCCACCCACAAGGGGCTTGTTCCAAGTGACGACAACCTTTGCTGTGAATGGGGCATTAGCGATTGCGGGTACCTCAATACCTTCGACATGCGCGCGAACGGCACCTACCGGCGCCGAAGACTGACAGATAGCTGGGGTAATGGTGAACGCAACACTAAGCGAAAGGCCGAGCAGAATAGAGGAACGCATAGGCACGCTCCACGCGGACCTTTAAAGTATCCCACATCTGAAATAGATGCGGCAACCGCCCTGATTGCCGCCTATGACTTAACAACTTTTATGGCAAAAATGGCTGATTCCGCCATTTGACTAAGAAGGGATCGAGCGATTGGCGGCTCGCCACGCCACGCATCTCCACTGGTGCCGGCATTGTGGGCTTGGGCCGGAGCAGTTGGTCTCAGGAGTGCCAACGCGGTTGTCACTGAGATTTCGGGGGCACTGATTGCTCCTCTTGTGTGGGGTTGAAGCCGGTCAGCATACGCGACTTGGCGCGAAACATGTGATAGTTCGCAAAAACAACATCGTTCAGCAGGGTCGCAAACGGTCCATAGGTTCTGAAGCTTTCATCCCATTCCGTCAGAACCGTTACTGACCGAGCTCTGGAAATGGAGACGCTTTTCAACGGACAGATGTAGGACTTGCCTCCGATCTCCATCGGGCCATATTCGACCACTGTGTCGGACCGGACAAGAGGTGTGGTTGATTTCAGGTCTGCGACCAGTTCCAGGCGAAGAATCGCGCCGCTCGCGGGATCGATGGCGATCTCCCCGTGATATCCGGCGGTGGTTTCAAAAGCGCCGGTTCCGTCGCCGTCTGGAAGGCAGCAGGCCCCCACCTGATAGCGCGACTTCTGTGCCGGGATCTCGTAGTGAAATACTGCGTGAGGCGCGCCTGCGCCCACTTCCCACCGGCCCCAGGACAAACCGCTGCCAATGGCGTCGGTGACCGCACCCAGAAGCGGTCCGAACACACCATAAGTGGCTAAATGCCCATCTTCTACTTTGCGCTTCTTGCCCTTGTCTCCGCTGAAATCCACTACTTCCTTACCATTGCGGTAGAGAACGGTCTCTTTGGAACTGGCCGCCACATTTAATGGCCGATAGCCAATCGGGGCGTTCGCGTTAACATATTGGGGAGTTTCCTCATAACGAACCGTGACCCGCGTTGCATAGAAGTTTGGCAGCTTCGGAATCGTGTTATTTAGGTAGTCGACGGCCCGCGACACAATGACCCGTTGCGCGGTGAGATCCGGGGCTGCATCACTAGGGATCTCTGCGGCGGGAGGATCCAGAAACGCCGACACATCTGCAAGAGCAACCACCTCCTGACGGGCCTTTTTGCCTCGTAAGCCTGCGGTCCAGGACGAAAGTTTTGTCGTGCTCAGTCGCTCGGTCAGTTCAAGACTAGAAAGTTGCCGCGCGAGGTCTGCATCCGACTCGTGGCTAGCCGCTGCTAAAACATGATCCAACTGTTCAACGGTGACGCGCCTGGCCACGAGATTTGGTTGGTCGGAATAAAACGGTTGATCGTAATACCCAGTGTTGGTGCGAGCAGTCAAACCGGGCTGGCCGATCTGCACCTGCAGGCTGTGATACTCGGCAGGACGATCCGCATGGGATGGGTTGAACGACAGCGTATAAAAGGTGCGCCCCTCCTGAATACAGTCCTCGATTTGACTGACCAGGTCGTTACCCGGCCCCAGCACACGACCCCCGCTTTGCACGGCAAGAACTTTCCTATCCAGATTCTTGGTGCTTGCTTGCTGAGCAGATTCCACTCCTTTCAGGAAGCGCAGATAAAGGTCGGAGCGCGTCTCAGGGTCGGTTTGCCCCACTGTAAAGCTGAATAGAGAAATGCGAGCTTCGCGGAGCAGTTTGGAGAACCAATAGATTGTGTCGAAGGCGTCCTGCTTCGGATCGCGAGTTTTTTTGGACTCAAAGTCGCGCGCGCTCCCAACACCCCAACCGGGTCCAACCCAGAGTAGCAGTTTCTTACCAGGCTTCTGCCTTTCAGCCGTGGCAATGTCGCCGAGTGCCTTCAGAGCTTTCAAGCCAGGAGGATCCTCGTTGCCTGAGTCGACGAACTCTCCCGTCCCGTTGCCCAAAAGCTGGCGGCGGCGGATAAAGACTAGCCTGTCGCCAGCGATTTCTGCGGCTAGGGCGTTCCCGTCGCCGGAAGCCTCGGCCAGGGTCCAGAAGCCGGTATCGGAAAGTCCGAAAATCGAAACGGGCTGACCCAGATGCCCGCCGTTCCGCCGCAGGAACCTCTCGACTTCCTCCCGCTCAAAAGCCGCCAGATCAAACGGCATCTTGATGGTATCGATGAGGAGAATCACTCTGACTGGAGGATCGGGCTTGGAGGAGATTCCATCGAACTCGTGAAAAGAAATGATTCTCTGCGGCTGGCCGTTATCCAGCAAAGCAAAGCCCTTGGGTCCGAGGCCGGGTATTGCCTTCGCTGAGCTGTCGGTCACCACGACATCGAGGTTGATGAGGCCTTGCGCCGCGTACGACGCGGGCGACGTAGGTTGTGTAGGCCCTTGGTCCTGAAGCGCAAGCGCTTCTTCAGAATGTGCCGGGGGTTCCGCCCCAGAGGCAGTCTTTGCGCAGAGAGACGCCGCTAGACAGAGGACCAATGCTGGCAGGAAGAGACTTGGATGGGTCAAGGACAATGATCCCTGCTTGAACCGCATCATTTGCAGAACCGAAGTCATTGCCGCTTCCTCTGACACTCAGATTCTAATCACACTTCGGCTGAGTGGCCTTCAATTCTCCGATGGTCTGTCATGCCGGTTGACGGGTTGGCGGCGTTGAGGGAATTTAAGTCCGGCGTCGCCGTGCCATTCGATGATAAATCTCTGCTCATCCCTATTCCCGGCTACCAACGATCGATTGCCTCTGGTTGCAGTTCCGTCTTTGTGGCACACTTTTCGTTGTACACGCGACCCAGTGCTGTTAAGGGGAGTCAGACACTCATGTGGCCTCGCCGGGTTGAAACTCTGTTGGTCTTCGGCAATATCCTTTTCGGATTTGCGTCCTTGGGTGTACAGGCGCAGAGCACCGATCCCGGCAGAGGCGCTCAGCGCTTTATGGAGTATTGCGCAGGCTGCCATGGCGCCGACGGCATGGGGGGCGACAAGGCACCACCGCTTGTTTCTGCGTCGAACTCCACCCAACTCTCCGACCCGGAACTTTTTCGAATTGTCCATGATGGGACAAAAGGTGGGATGCCTCCCTTTGCCCAGATCGGCGACGCAAACATCAGAGCCGTGGTGCTGTTTCTGAGCAAACTCAGACTCAACGCCTCTCCCGCCGGCACATCGGCGGAAACAGCGGCGACGGGAGACGTGGACACCGGTCGCACCCTTTATTTTACCAAGGCAGGATGCTCCACGTGCCACTTGATGCAAGGCAAGGGCGGATTCATCGCGAGAAATTTGACAGACTACGGCCGGACACGTACGGCGGATGAGATCCTGCACGCCATTACCAATCCCGACACACCGCTCGTGCCCTCGTCACGGGTCGTAACGGTGACGACCAGGACTGGGCAGAAGCTGACCGGCCCGCTTCGAAACGAGGACAGCTTCACGCTTGCACTGCAGACCGAAGATGGCCGCTTTCACTTGCTGGCGAGGAGCGATGTCACGGATGTGCATTACACCGAGCACTCTCTGATGCCACGCGATTACGGCACGCGCCTTTCGCCGAAAGAACTCAACGACATTGCAAGTTTTCTGGTCGTCGAGAGCAGGAGTCCGCGCCCCGACAAGGTGAAGGGTCGATGACTGGCCAAGCACGAGAAGCGGCGCTCACGACAACAAAACTGACATCGATCCCTATGATATTTGCCAGCTCCGTACTCAAAAGCCTAATAACGGTTTCCGTGCTCATGGCGATGGGTCCCGGCGTTAGTTACGGACAAGCCGGAAAACTTGAAACGCCTACTGCTGGCGATCAGGCGACAACCTCGGACGACCGCAACGGGCTGATCAACGTTCAACCCAGCGACTTACTCCGGAGTTCCGTTACAAACAACTGGTTTTCGTACAATGGCGATTACAGCGGCGCTCGCCACAGCAGCCTGACTCAGATCACGCCGGCCAATGTTGGCCGACTGACAGCACAGTGGGTGTTTCACCCCCGAACGGTCAGCCCTCTCGAAGTTACTCCCCTGATGGTTGACGGCATCATGTTCGTTACCAGCGCGAATGACGCATACGCGTTGGACGCGAGAACAGGCAAGGTCCTTTGGCATCACGTGCGTGCCATTTCCCAAGGCTTGGTGGACGATCCCGCGCAGCATCACAATCGTGGTGTGGCTATACTGGGCACCCGCGTCTACATGGAGACCGACAACGGGCACTTGTTATGTCTCGATGCGCGCTCGGGCCACCTGATCTGGGAAGTGCCCTACGCGACTGGCAACAAGAATTACGGTGCTACCAGCGCACCCTTAATCGTGAAAGACAAAGTGATCGTCGGCATTTCAGGGGGCGATGCCGGCGTCCGTGGCTTTTTGGCGGCCTTCGACACGCAGACAGGCGAGGAGAAGTGGCGGTTCTGGACTATCCCCGGTCCCGGCGAGAAAGGCAATGAGAGTTGGCCGGGAGACAGTTACCTACATGGTGGAGGAGCGACGTGGATGCCGGGCACTTACGATCCGGAACTGAACACGCTCTACTGGGGCACCGGCAACCCCGCTCCGGATTACGATGGCAGCGTCCGGCCCGGGGACGACCTCTACACCAGTTCGCTTCTGGCGTTGGATCCTGACACGGGCAAGCTGAAATGGTTCTTCCAGTTCAGCCCGCATGATTTGTATGACTACGATGCGGTGCAAACACCGGTGATCGTGAATGCACGATTCAAGGGTGAGCCGCGCAAGTTGATTGTGACCGCAAACCGTAACGGGTTCCTCTACATCCTAGACCGGACCAACGGGAAATTCCTCTACGCCAAACCCTTCATGAACACTCAGAATTGGGCAAAGGGCCTCGACGAGAACGGTCGCCCCATTCCCGCCGGGCTCACCCCAGACGAGAAAGGCGTTCGCGTTTGTCCGGCCAACGGCGGAGCTACGAACTGGTACTCGCCCAGCTATGACCCGTCCACTCATATGTTCTACTTCCGCTCGTACGAAGCATGCGCGGTGATCCAGTCCAATACGAAGCCTTTCGAAGAGGGGAGAAACTACTATGCCAGTGGTATGCGGGCTGTGGACGAGCCCGGCAAGGGATATATCAATGCCTTTGATCTGAATACACTCGACTTCGCCTGGCGCGATCTCCAAATCGGCAGGAACAAGGGCTGGGGTGGCCTGATGTCAACGGCAACCGGCTTGGTCGCTTATGGAGACGACGCTAACAATTTCGTAATTCTAGATGGGCAGACGGGCAAGCCCTTATGGTACTTCCACGTTGGACAATTGATCCATGCCTCTCCCATGAGTTATGCGGTCGATGGAGAGCAGTACTTCGCCATTGCCGCTGGAAGCGATGTATTTTCGTTTGCGCTTCCCTGTGCGTTTGGTTTGTGGTCAACAACTGCAAGATAGGTCTCACCTTTCTGCAGCGGGGCGAATGAATCCACTCAAATCCCTGCTGCGAACGTACGAACATAAGAGCTCATGGATATGAGGCGTGGGTGAATCTCCCTGTGAAGCGGAGCGCAGGATTCAGCCGGGATGCGAAAGTCATCACGAAGTCGCAGTATCTGTCTCTTCCTGTCAGCGAGCGAATGAAATACACAGACCAAGAAATTGCTGACATACTGCGCAGAAAGGGGTAGGGAAGACTGCGGCCCCCTTATCCAACAGTTTCCGCTAGGTCTCTGACCGCATAATCTGTTTCTTCTGTAACCGAACTTCAAGCGTGCCTTTTTGCGGGTGAAGCGCCAGTCGATGGTGACCCGATTACGATTCATTCTCCGACCCCAGGCCCTGGCTTCCCGCCTCAGATCGCCCAGCGATGGGATTCTTCGCCGTCCCAGGCACTGTCGGGAGAACAGGCTGATTTCGATTTCCGCCTGGTTCAGCCAGCTTCCGTGCTTCGGTGTGTAGTGTACCCTGAACCGGTCCCACAGCCAGCCTCCCGCCTTCTCGCCGTACCGCTCCACCACTGCCTTGCGGGTGTGCGAACTCAGATTGTCCATGACCAGATGAATGGCGTCGGCGGCCGGATAATGTTCCGCGATCTCCAGCAGATAATCGGCAAACTCGGGCGAGGAACGGTCCGGAGTCACGCGAAGATAATGCCGTCCCGCCTTGGGCTCCACTCCGCAAAATGCGTTGGCCGTGCCGCGGCGTTCGTACTCGCAGTCGCGCCGCAGAACTTGTCCCGGATGCAGCGGCCGGGAGGGGCGGAGATCGGCATGCAGGACCACCGGCTTCTCATCGATACAAACCACCGGTTCCGCCTCTGAGAGCGGCTTCTCATACAAGGCCAGCACGTCTTCCATGCGTCCGAGATAGTCCCGGTCCAGTTCCGCCACACACCACATTTTTTTCCCGCCACGGCTTCAGGTCATGACTCTGGAGCAAGATGCGGATCGTTTCCCGGCCCACCCGCCGTGCCAACTTCCGCTTCACCGCTTCCTGGGCGAGGAGCCGCACACTCCACCGCGCCCTGCCTTCCGGCGGCGGGCCGCACACCAGGGCGATGATGCGCTGACTCTGGCCCGCGTCCAGCACCCGCCGCTGGCCCGGACGCGGCTTCTCGTACCATGCCGACTCCAGCCCTTCCTCCTCGTAGCGCCGGGCAATGGCCCGCACCGTCTTGGAGGCTACACCCACATTGCGGGCTACCTGCCCGGCCGTCTGCCCCTGGCCGAGTTCCCGCAGGATCACAGCCCGCCGCAGCACCCGCGCCGATTCCCACCCCTTGTTCAACATGGCGGCGATCTGTTTACGATCCTTCTTGGTCAGCTGGACATGCACCCGATGATAGGCTCGCATGCCTGCACTATGCCGCTCTTTTGCTCCTTCCACGAGTATCTATAGATATACATCTCCATACGGTCGTAGACCTAGTACATGGAACTTCCATGGATAGCGGCGCGGGCGTCGGACCTGTTCCGATTCCGACGCCCGCGAGATTCTTCCGATTCTCTTGACTTGTTGAAGCTGGCAGGGAATGCACTCAGGCGAATGCAACCGTCGCGCACACTGTGCATCGTTACGTGCGGTACGTGGCACGGCACGTGAGCGGAACATATATGCACGCTCACGCGTTCACTCTCTGCTGCCAGTCTTCCAGATAAGGCTTGCGACTGGCGCGATGTTGCGTCGCACAGCGAGTGCGACCCGTCAGGCTAGCACTGAGCGCAGCAGCAACGGCGTGCTAGGAGCAGAAGCCGCTCCCCAACGGCTCCCAATCCTTCTGTCGCTCGTAGAGCTTTAGTCGGTGCGTGGCAAGGCGCGTAATTCACGGCACGCGAGTTTGTCTAGATGCCACTCGCGCGCGCATAAAGACTGGCGATTGTGAACACAAATCGCTGCGAACCTATTGAACGCTAAGCGAAACAGTGTAGACAACGAATCGCACCTCCAAAACCAGCCACACACTGAGGAAAACGCATGAAAAATGACCAACTTGTGCAGACGATCCAGCGTCTGTTCGCGGCAGAGGACAAACCACGAGATATAACTCCGGCTGCCCTTCTGCTCACAATCCGGCTCTTGGTACAGGGCGCAGACGAGCGAGCCACAAATCTCTCCCAAGGGACGCTGGCCGAGCAGTTCCGTTGCTCGGAATCTCTCATCCATGCGACCACCAAGATTCTGAAGAGGCACGAGTGGGTCGCCGTGCGGTCGGGAAAGAACAAGGCGCTGCCCAACCGGATGCAGGTGCAACTCGACAAGCTGCCGCTGAGCGGTGAACTGCGTCGCACCATCGTGAGCGACGAGATGAGGCAGATGGCTCTCAATTACAAATTGGCCCTCGTGAAGATCAAGCCCAACCGCCGCTTCGCAAGGGGGGCGCTTCAAAACTTCGCATTCCGTCTGCAATGGATGCTGGAAAACAAGTGTGCGGGAGACGCGAATCTGCTGACGAACGTGATTAACTTTGCATTCTCCTCACCGACTTACCACGCAAAAGCCCTGCGTGGCCCGCATGAGCTTCGCAGGAATTGGAAGGCTCTCTTCGCGGCCTATACGACATCGAGTGGAACCACAAGATCATGACCGAGACTTGGGAGAACGTCCGTGAGCAGGAAAAGCAGTTGGAGGCTGAGGTGTCGGCCCTGAGTCTGCTGTGGAAGGGGCTACTCGCACCAGAGTCATGCCCGGCTTCGACGGAACTGCTGAAATGGCGGCGGAAATTTTCGTACAAGATTATGACGCAGGCCATCTCTTTGGCACAGGAATGGTGCCGTACACATCGGAACCTGACGCACCAACAGATCGCCCGCACTGCTTACGTTTACATGGTGAATCGCACCAACCAAGAGAGGACAAAATGGCAGAAGACAACGAAGACCTAGAAATTCCTGAGGCAAAGCGCGATCACCGTGCCAAGACGAAGAGGGCGGTTGATGAAGTCAGCGCCAACTACAAACGGGCGCGGCTCACATTGATGAAGTCGCTCAAAGCCTGCACAATAGGCACCGCTTCGTTCATGGATCATGCGAAGGCAATCTACGAGAACGAATGGGCTTTCATCGAGACGCGCATCGCTCTTGGTATGCTCCCGGAGAAATTCACCGTCGGCTCTATAAAGGTCGTCTACGTTTTCAAAGCCCACATTGTACGGTTTGACGACGTGGGTGAGACCACGGTCACAGTGCCCCGCTTTAAGGCTGCGCCTGCTCCCCCAGCGTCGAAAGAAATGCACACAGCCACCCAGTCGGAGCTAGACCAACTGGCGGCTCTGAAGAAGCTCGAAGGCGCGTATCAGTTTGTCAACAAACAGCTCATAAAGTCCGCCAAGCTGTGCAACGACGGCACGAACGTGGGATTGCGTCACACGAAGCTCATCCGAGACTTGGCGACCAAGCATTTGGAGAATAGGCAGTCGGTCGGAGCAATCCCGCAGGACATCGCTGCCGCCAACGCGACGGAAGGCATCCGCTACGTTACCTATCGCAGCACCGATGGAACGTTGAAGAGTGTGAAGGTCCAGTCTGACGAAGAGCTACGCAAAGTTCTGGCCGAGCAGGAAGAAGAGCAGGGAAAGGGTCAGTATACGTCCGACGAAGATAACGCCATTCGCAAAGAGTTGGACGAAAAATACGGAACAACGAAGAGTCCTGCGAGAATGAGTACGAGCATCCACGCCCCTGAGTGCGTCTTGCCACAAGTGAGCAATTTGAACAGACAGAGGTTGGGGGCTTGAGTACCCTACGAGCGGCAGGAGTGTGCGTTATGTATTGTGCGTTGTGTCAGTCGGCAATCAGGCGGAAGTTACTGCTGAGATGCTGATCCATTTCAGCGGCATCAGGAACATTGATAACCCCGGCGTCTTAGCATTCCCGAAGGTTTTGGTCTGCTTGAATTGTGGCAATTCGCGGTTTACCACGGGAACCGATTTGCGGATACTTAGGGGAACGGTAGTGCAGGCTGCCGCTTAATCGTCGGCTGGCGGTCGGGGGGTTGCGTCAGTGAAATTGTGACCCGAAAGTCCGTCGCTGACAAAGTGCCTGCCCTCAAGCACCGCTTCTACCGCAGCTAGTAGGTCGCTTGCGGCCCTTGTTTTCAAGACGTAGCCCCGCGCCCCCACGTTGAGTGCTTCTTGCACCACGTCAGGAGAAGACTCTTGGCTCATGAAGAGTATTTTGGATTCCGGGGTGAGTTTGCGAATTTGTCGCGCGGCCGCAATTCCGTTCAGCGTTGGGAGTCCGATGTCGAGGAGAATCAACTCCGGTTTGAGTTCTCCCGCTTGCCGAACCGCTTCTGCTCCGTCGGAAACCTCGCAGATGATCCGCAAGTTCGGCCATTTCGCCAACGTCTTGCGAATAAATTGGCGGAAGGGCACAAAATCCTCCACCACGATAAGGCGGATTGAGGGACTTTCCATGCTGGAACGGGGCCTAGTTGCTGATTACTTATACATCGTTATAGCTACGCCGTATGCAGAACTTTCCACAGGCCGGAAACAGTGTGGCCACAGTCCCGGAGGTCTGCGCCACTCAGGTTCTCAGGCAGCGTTGGGCACTTGCCCCTTCACGCTTTGCAGCACAGTCGCGGGTAACTGCAACACCCGTATTCCATCGCTCTTCTTGGTTCGCACGCTAACTGCAATGCCGCCTGAATCGGGAAAAGGATCGGAAACCACTTCAAATTCCTCGCCGTAAAGGCGAATGCTCTGGCTGACACCGTACCCGAGGCGCTTCACGCTGGCACAAACTTCTGCAACTGAGGGAGATACATCAGAATGGCTGGTCATTGTGACACCATTTTACCTGCCCCCAGACTTATTAGAAAGGGAGCATTCAAAGTAAGACTAATCCATTAGTGACATCGGATTGCTTGAGGTTTATAGTTCATGCGCCTCTGGTCGGTTGTTGACACTGCCTGATTTCGCCAAAGGAACAGAGAGACGGAACATCCGGCCAGAGCGACCTCACATACCAAAAGGCTCGCTGCCTGTTCCCAAACATTTGTGATTAGAATCACAGACGGCCCGCGAGGCGTGTGCGATTCTCTGAAAGATTTTCGTGGGGATGCGGGATGGAAAACCCTTCGTTATTAAGGGCAGTGGGTAAGCTGGCCGTCGCTGGCGAGCAAGCTGGATTCAGCCTCGAACAGATGATCGAGCTTCTCAACGAAGGCTTGAGCGTTGAGGTTCTCTTGGACTTGATTTCTTGGCGTCTTGAAGAAGCGCGGACACCGATAGCCTCGCGTGCTCGATGCTCGGGCTGGATCGTTTAGATGTGCCTTTTTGTTTTTCCCGCACAGGCGTAGAGGGCAAACATGGACGATAGTTCAATCGCGGTACGGACCGAGAAACTCCGTCGAGAGATTGGACTAATCCAGCAAGAGGAGCGACACTACCGCGTTAGCAGAAGCCATTCACTAGCTGCGAATGCAGAACATGAGAAGCGGGAGTTTCGAGTCCTTGCCATTCGTGAAGAACTTAGAACGCTTGTCGAAAAAGCAAAGCAACAATCAAGCCATGGATCAGTCTGGTACAGTTGACTTCTTCTTCCTCCTTCAGACGGAAAGGCAGTTTCGATAAATTGGCCGCCGTCATCGCAGTTCCATCCCGCGAACATTTAGCGCCCGATGCCTTTCACTGTGCGAAGCAGGAAGGATGTACGTTTTGAATCGCCCACGCGTTCTACTGGCTGACGACGATGAATTACTGGTGAAGCGGGTAGCGGAGCATCTAGCTTCAGCGTGCGATGTGGTGGGGGTTGTACATGACGGACAAGATTTGATTTCAAAGGCACTCTGCCTTGCTCCCGACGTGATAGTCGCAGACATCACCATGCCTATCCTTACGGGAATCGAAGCCGCGCATAAACTTCGAGAAGATAGACTAGCCGCGAGGTTTGTGTTCCTGACCAATCATAGAGAAGAGGAGTTCGTTCAAGCGTGCCTCGGAGAAGGAGCGTTTGGTTATGTGGTTAAATTTCGCATAAAAGCCGATCTCGTTCCCGCCATCCACTCAGCCATGGCAGGGAAGCTATTTGTCTCCCCTCTCTTTCGGTCAACAGTTGAAATCAAGTGTTGAAAACAGGCCGTTGCATTCACAATCCCTGATAGCGCCCACCGTCTTTCTCGGTACGAAGCAGGAACGACCTGAGGCGGGCGAACCGTTCAATGCAACACAAGGAAGGACGACCAATCTTTCTCTCGCCTCTTCAGTCGGTTACGCGGCTTTTGCGGCTTCCGATTGATCCTCTTTGTTCGGTACATTCGGCCGCTCTATTCGCAATGCGACATGTCACGCGCGTGCTTTGTCAATCGTCGCCTCCCAAGTGCCTTTGGACTTGAGAATCACTTCCACGGCTTCGCGGACCGCACCGTGGCCGGCCATGGCTTTCGTCGTGTAGTGCGCAGCCTTCTTGACTTCAGGCACGGCGTCGCCGACAGCGATGGCCAGTCCGACGCGACGCATCAAGGGAATATCTGGAAGATCATCGCCGACATACGCCACGGCGGCATCGGCGACTCCGGCCTTCCGCAAGATTTCCTCATAAGCTGGCATTTTTAACGGCTGCTTCATGTAGATAAACTCCATCTTCATCTCATGAGCGCGGCGGAGAAGCGCGGCGCTCTCGCGCCCTGTAATGCAGCCGGTGCGCAGGCCAGCGCTTTGAGCGAGAGTCAGACCCTGCCCGTCGTGCGCGTCAAAGGTCTTGATTTCAAGGGCGCTGCCGTCAGTTTGGGAGAGCAAAGTGACGCTGCCATCAGTCATTGTGCCGTCCACGTCCATGAGAAGCAGTTGGATTTTCGCCGCCCGCTTTTTCAGTGCAGGATAGAGTTTGAAGCGATCCGCCAAAGAAGCCTCCAGATAAAAGGTGGAAAGAATCTAAGTTAACAGTAATCGGAGTTTTGCTGCGCCTTGGCGTCGGCGTCATGGAATAGTTCCTGCATGATCCGCACGCCGGAACTGGTTCCGACCAAGTCTGCACCTGCGTCCAGCAATTCGCGCACTTGCTGCGCAGTCTTGATACCGCCAGAAGCCTTGACGCGGACGCGGGCGGGCGCGATTCGCCGAAGAAAACGGATATCCTCGGGAGTGGCCATGCCTACCGCACCGCCGCTCGCATTCTTCAGATACGAAATGCCCGCGTCAATGCTCAGCGCCACCGCACGCTCGCGTTGCCGGGGGCTCAGCAAGGGTAGTTCCAGCATGATCTTTACCGGAACCTTTCCCGCCGCCACGACGACTCCATCGATGTCGTCGCGGTATTCGCTTTCCATCCCGGAAAGCAGGAAGCCAACATTCGGCATCAGGTCAATTTCCTCGGCTCCATCGTCGACGAGGTGCTGTGCTTCATCGGCCTTTCCTCGGCTCGTCATCGTCCCGTAGGGAAAGTCGATAAATGATGCGACGCGAATTCCAGTGCCCTGCAACTTCTCTGCAGAACGTTTGACCCATGCGCCGGGGATCATGGCTGCGTGAAACCCGTATTTCAGACATTCGGCCAGGTGCGCCTCCGACAGCGCTTCGGTGAGAACATTTGAGATCAGCGTGTGCTGAATGCGCCGAGCGAGTTGCGCCGCGTCCATCGTCGCGAATTCGTGGTTGGAAGGAGTTTGTTTCACGTACGTCGTCCCTCTACTCTCGCATTTTTCCGCATCACGCCTCAACCGGCCTGACTGGCAGTGAGCCAGTGAGGCGGAGTCACTGTGTGCTGGCTGCAGAAGTCCAGTACTTCTCTGCGGCGGGGCAGTGAGGGAATCACGCCGTCTTTGGTCACGGCCATTGCTCCGACGATGACCGCAAACTGCACGGCTTGCTCGAGACTCGCGCCGTGGGCCAGAGCCGTCGCGAGCCCGGCGTTAAACGCGTCTCCGGCTCCGGTAGTATCCACGGCGCTCACCGGTACCTCGGGGAAGCGCGTACACTCCGAGCGGCTGACCAGCAAAGCGCCATTCTCGCCCAGGGTCATAACGACATGCTTCACGCCCCGACCAATCAACGCATGCGCGACGATCTGCGGATCGATCGAAGCGTCCGGTGCCAGGCCTGCCAGCACTTTGGCTTCCGTCTCGTTCGGCGTAAGAATATCAACCATTTTGAGAAGGGAAGCAGGCAGAGGCCGCACGGGCGCGGGATTCAGGATCGTGATTTCGCCTGCACTTCGTCCAATGGTCAGCGCTGTTTCGGCGGCTTCTGCGGGAATTTCCAACTGCGTCAGCACCACTGCCGCAGATTCTAGCGCGTCTGCTGCGGCGGAAACATCCGAACCTGTCAGCAACTCGTTTGCGCCCGGATCCAGCACAATGCAGTTCTGCCCGCTCTTGGCTTCGACCACGATGAATCCCACTCCGGTCGGCGCATCCGCGGATTGCTTCACATAGGTGACATTGATGCCTTCGTCGCGGTACAAACCGAGCGCCATCTCCCCGAAAGGGTCTTTGCCAATCTTGGCGACAAAATCCACATGAGCGCCGAGCCGTGCGCAGCCTACCGCCTGATTCGAACCCTTGCCGCCAAAGTCGACGCGATACCCGGTACCCAGCAACGTCTCTCCCCTGCCCGGAATCCGCTCGACCCTCATGGTGAGGCCAGTAGCATAACTGCCCACCACCGCGATGCGAGGACCATTCAAAAGAATCTCCGATCCGATTTTGGAATACCAGAGAACGAAGTTAGCCTAGCATAGCTCAGCAGGCCCACTTCGCCTTGACCGGCCCAAACGCGAATGTTAGTTTCGGTTCCACACGTGACTCTTCGAGGGACATCACTCTGAATAGGGCAGGGAAGCCGCATCCATCCGTCGATCTCCGCCGGCGCGAATTTCTTGCCCGCTTTTGCCAGGGTGCCGGAGCCGCGCTGATTCCCGCAAGTCTGTGGGGAATGAGTCTCGCCTCGGCGCAATCATCAGGCCCTCGCGGTGAGCTCGACTCCGCCTCAAGCTTTAGTCTTCATCCGCATTATCGAGTCGAGCGGCCGCTCGATGCCACGCTTCTGAAGGCGCAGGAGGGGCTCGACGGCTTCATCACAGAAAAGTATGCCGACCAGATCGCAGCGATTCTCGCGCAGTGGAGCGCCCGCTTGTTGCGGTCTCCCCAGGAAACTCAAGCGATCGCGAAATTTCTAGCGCCAGATTTCTCCGGAGCATCGCCTCGCCCCGCAGAATCGCGAGTCGTGCGTTCCAGTTCAGCGTTGCAAGTGCGCCAGAACAAATTCACCTACGAGGCGACGCTCAGCCGCGATGTTTTCCTTCAACAGTGGCAATCGGCGCTGAGCCACTTCTCGCAGATCGTCACCGCTGAATTCCAGATCATAAGGATCGCCATAGGCGACGGGGCGCTTCCGTCCACACCGCAACTTCCCGGCCGCGTGCGGACTCGCGTTCGTTACGAAATTGTGGGCGCCGGCGCTGGCTTCCACCGCGAACAACACGTCGGGCACTGGGAGTTGGAATGGCAACCATCTCCTTCCGGCGAGTTTCGGCTCCGGAGTTGGCGCGCCCTCGACGAAACGCAGGCGCGCTCCAGTTCGCCCGTCTACGTCGACATCACGGCGGCCGTGCTTGGCGGCAATTCTTCCTACTCAGCTCAATTGCGGCACGGAACAGACTACTGGCGCACTCTCATGGACGGCGCCTCCGGCATCGATATTTACGGACACAACGGAGTGTCGGTCGCCGATATCGACAATGACGGCTTCGATGATCTCTATGTTTGCCAGCCTGCGGGCCTGCCCAACCGCCTCTATCGCAACCGCGGCGATGGAACGTTCGAAGACATTACGGAGTCATCCGGCCTGGGCATCCTTGAAAACACTGCCTGTGCGCTCTTCGCCGATTTTCGCAACAGCGGGCGTCAGGACGTCATCGTGGTTCGCGCCAGGGGTCCGTTGCTATTCGTGAATGAAGGTGGCGGCAAATTTCGACAAAAGACCGATCCGTTCCAATTTGCGAACCCTCCGCAGGGAACCTTCACAGGCGCAGCCGTTGCAGACTATGACCGCGATGGCCAGCTCGACATCTACTTCTGTCTCTACGCCTACTACCAGGGAACTGGGCAATACAAATATCCGTCGCCCTATCACGACGCCGAGAACGGTCCGCCGAATTTTCTGATGCGGAACAACGGCGACGGCACGTTCCGCGACGTCACTTCCGCTACGGGACTGAATCAAAACAACACACGTTACAGTTTTTGCTGCGGATGGAGCGACTTCGATAACGATGGCTGGCCCGATCTCTACGTCGTGAATGACTTTGGTCGAAAAAATCTTTACCGCAACAACGGCAACGGAACGTTCACCGATGTGGCAGCGCAAGAGGCGGCAGAGGACATCGGGGCGGGGATGAGTGTCTCCTGGTTCGACTCCCACAACGACGGCGTCGAGGATCTGTACGTTGGAAATATGTGGACCGCGGCCGGTGAGCGCGTCTCGACACAGGAAAACTTTAAGAGAGACTCGCCTAAAGAAGTTCGGGCGCTCTATCAAAAGCACGCGATGGGAAACTCGCTGCTTCGGAATCGTGGCAGTTCCTTCGAAGACGTGACGGCTGCCGCAGGGGTCGGCATGGGCCGTTGGGCCTGGTCGAGCGACGTATTCGACTTCGACCATGACGGCTTCGCCGATCTCTACATCGCCAACGGAATGGTCTCCGGCCCTTCGCCGCAAGATCTCAACAGTTTCTTCTGGCGGCAGGTGGTCGCCGTCTCTCCCGACGAAGCGGGCGCATCTCACGAGTACGAACTGGGGTGGAACGCGATCAACGAACTGATCCGCTCCGACGGAACGTGGAGCGGCTATGAGCGGAATGTTTTTTACGCCAACAACCGGGATGGCACGTTTTCGGATGTTTCGGCCGTTGTCGGCCTGGACTTCGTGGAGGATGGTAGATCGTTCGTACTCGCCGATCTCGACCACGATGGCCGGATCGAAGTAGCGCTGAAGAATCGCAATGCTCCGCAATTGAGGATTCTGAAAAACGTGATGGAGGATTTGCCTCCATCAATTGTCTTCCGGTTGCAAGGCACAAAAAGCAATCGCGACGCGATCGGCGCGACGGTCACGATTGAAACAGAGGCGGGACGGCAGACGAGGATGCTTCAGGCTGGATCGGGATTCTTTTCCCAGCACAGCAAAGAGGTCTTCTTTGGCCTGGGAGAAGCGAAAGGCCCGGTGCGAGCATCGATTCGCTGGCCCAGCGGAGCAGTGCAGGAACTACACAATCTCCCGATCAATCGTAGGATCTGGGTGCAGGAAGGCGTCGAGCCCTCACGCATGGAACCGTTCAAGAGGTCCGCGCACACTCCCTTGCCTGAAGAGGCAGCGGCAGAGCCAGAGACGTTTCCCTCCACCGTGGAAACGTGGCTGCTGTCGCCGATCGTGGCTCCAGAGTTTTCACTTCCCGATCTGTCGGGGCAGGTCCGCAGCCTTTCCGCGACGCGAGGCAAGCCGACAATCCTGACGTTCTGGACCGCCAAATTGCCGGAATCGCAGAAGGAGTTGCTGGCGCTGCAGAACGCCCATGCTGCCTGGGCAGCCAGAGGTCTGCAGTTGATCACAGTGAATGTGGACAATCCAAGTGATGATGGGCTCCGTCTCGTCACCCAGGGCGTCACCTTTCCGATTCTGCGCGGCTCCGAGGACGTTGCGGCGATCTATAACATTCTTTATCGCCAGTTGTATGACCGGCACCGCGATCTGACCCTGCCGACATCTTTCCTCATCGACGATAAGGGCGACATCGTAAAGGTGTACCAGGGCCCGCTGGTTCCGGCGCACGTGGAACATGACTTCCAACACATCCCCCGAACCGATGCGGAGCGATTGGCGAAAGCGCTGCCGTTCCCGGGCGCGACTGACTCGTTCGATTTCGGCCGCAACTATCTCTCTTACGGCTCGCTTTTCTTTCAGCGCGGCTACCTTGATCAGGCCGAGGCTTCATTCCAGCAAGCCTTGCGCGACGATCCTACCAGCGCTGAGGCCTTATACGGCATCGGAAGCGTTTACTTGAATCAAAACAAGAATGCCGCTGCGCGCGAGGCTTTCGAACGCGCTGTGAAACTTCGGGCGAACTATCCTGACACTCTGCCGGATGCCTGGAACAATCTCGGCGTAATCGCGACTCGCGAGGGGCATGTCGATGAATCTGTCCCGTGTTTTCTGGCGGCTCTCAAGCTGAATCCGCGTCACTTGCTGTCACTCGACAACTTGGGCAACGCGTATCGTGCGCAAAAGCGGTGGGAGGACGCTCGCAAAGTTCTGGAACAAGCAGTCGACGTAGCACCTCAGGATCCAGAGGCGAATTACAGCCTGGGTATGGTGTTCGCGCAGACTGGTGACACCGCGAAAGCCTATGAATATTTGCAACGGGCGTTGCAGGCACGACCTGTATATCCAGAGGCACTGAACAATCTCGGCGTGCTCTATCTGGTTACGCAACGTCGAGATCAGGCAGTCGAGAGCTTTGAAAAATGCATCCAGGTCGCGCCCGGGTTCGACCAGGCATATCTCAACTTGGCGAAGGTGTACGCTCTGGAAGGCGCACGTGACAAGGCACGCAGCGTTCTCCTCGACCTGCTGAGGCAGCATCCGGATCACCCTCAGGCCAAGCAGGTTCTGGAACAGCTGCTGCAACAGTGAGTCAGGGCTTCGGCGTCGGCGTGGTCAGCAGATCGACGAACATTTTGTAGAACCTCTCCGTATCGAGATCCATCTGCACCTCGACTGCGGGACCAACGATGGCGGGCTTGTCGTGCTCCGTCCGGCTGAGCGTATTTCCGTAGCCTGCGCCGTGATTGAGATCCATATCGAGATAGCGCGTTTCTTTCGCCGTGATCAAGCTAGGGTCAAGCCAGGCGAGCGCGGCAAGTTCGTCCCATAAATAATTGTAGTTTCCATAGAGACGCGAATACGAGGCGACATAGTGAGCCGCGGGCGAATTGCCCACTTTCACACGATCGATCAAGGCTTGCGTCAGTCGTGTCTTTACGGAAATATCTACAGTCGTGCAGACAATTTTCTTCCAAGGCGCGATCAATACGATGTGCGCCGCCTCGGGATCAAACCACAGGTTGAATTCGTGCCGCGGCGTGTTCACAAACTCGGGGTCGTCCGTCTTTGGATTCAGACTTCCGCCCATGAAGATCAACTCTTTCGCCAGTGCTGCGAATTCGGGATCGATGGAGAGGGCGAGCGCGAGGTTAGTCATCGGCCCTCCCGCATAGATCGTGATCTCGTCCGGGTACTTGCGAACCATGCGCACCAGAAAATGCGCTGCATCTTCATCGAGCGCTTTCGTCGTCGGCTTTCCCTCAGGCATTTCGCCCAGCTGGTCGGCAGCATGATAGCGACGCGGGGTCCACGCTCCCACCCACGGGATTGAGCCGTATTGCTGCTCCCAGAGTTCAGTGTCTTTCTGGCGCCGCACCAGCGGATACTCGGCTCCCGGCACCACGGGGATGTCAGTACGTCCGATGAGTTCGAGCATGCGCAACGTGTGCGCGACCTCTTCCTTGAGCCATGCATCTCCGGTCACCACGGTGATTCCGAGAACATCGGTTTGCGGCGACTGAATCAGCAGCAGGATGGATTGTTGATCGGTTCCACCGGGACCCGCCGCATCCTGGTCGATAATGATCTTGCGTTTGCCTGAGGTCGTACCCCATGCGCAGCTACATGCGACCAACACAATTGCGATTCTCGCTAGCAACAGCCGGCCCAATCTCATCTCTTGTCCTCGCAAAACATTGCATTCTATTTTGTGCCGAGCCCGCTTAGCCAGCGCTTTCTCGGGCTGGATGGAACGAGAAGCGCGACGTTGCTAGGGGCGGATCACGTAGATAGAATCCCTGAACAGGCGTTTGTTTCACCTGTCCTACATGGGCCGTTTTCGCGCAATTTCAAGGCAACTCCGATCCGCTGGTGTGCTCGGCCGCTGCGTTGCGACGTTAGTTCTATGCCTGCTCCCAATGCAAGCGCAAGAGTCGGCATCGCTGCAAGGCACGATTCGCGATGCCCAGGGGAAACCCCTCGCCGGTGTAACCGTTCAGTTGATCGGTCAGGATGCATCGTCGTCCCAAACGGCTCATACAGATGTGCGGGGGGCGTACGGTTTTGGTGCGCTCCGCAGCGGGGTCTACGCACTCCAAGCCGAGCTGGCCGGGTACGGTGACGCGCAGGTCTCTTCTGTTTTTGTTGGTCCGAAGGAAGTTAAAGACGTCGACCTGACCCTGCAGCCAGTAAAGACCTCGCCCCCGCAATCCGACTCTGCACGGAAGCCGGAGTTTTTTGATCAACCTCAGTTCACAGTCTCCGGTGTTACCGACACCACAAACCTCGGCGGCCACGGATCGGACACAATTGTGCGCACCCGCGAGACCCTGGCCAAAGAGGCGGTTTCGCTGGGGAAGGCGCCTCCCGGTGTTTCCGCTGAGGCGGTTGAGGCGGAACGAGCTCTGCGCCAAAGCGTCCAGAGCGATCCGAATAGCTTTGGCGCAAATCATGATCTCGGCAAGCTGCTGACAGAGACGGGAAAGGCAAACGATGCGATTTCCTACCTTGAGCGCGCCCGCGAACTCAAACCGGACGACTACGAAAATTCCTACGATCTGGCTCTGGCCTATGAGAGTGCCGGTAATTACGAAACTGCGCGCCGGCATGCGCAAACTCTGCTGGTGAAGTATGAAAAAGCCGAACTTCATCATTTGCTCGGTGATTCGCAGGAGCAGCTGGGGAATTCTCTCGAGGCAGTTCGCGAGTATCAGCGTGCTGCGGAACTGGATCCAAGCGAGGCTTACATTTTCGACTGGGGTTCCGAGCTTCTGCTGCATCACGCACCGGAGCCCGCGTTGGACGTCTTTGCCGAAGGCAACCGTTTGTTCCCGCGTTCGGTTCGAATGCTGATTGGGCTCGGCGCGGCTTGGTTTGCCCGGGGTTCCTACGATGAGGCAGTGCGGCGAATCTGCGAGGCGTCTGATCTGAACCCCGGGGATTCGGCCCCCTATCTGTTCCTTGGAAAGATGCAGTCGGCGCAATCCGCCCCTTCGCAGAAGACCGTCGAGACACTCCACCGCTTCGTCACGCTGGAACCGGGGAACGCCCAGGCGAACTATTACTACGCAGTCGGTCTGTGGAAGCAGCGGAAAGCGGTCCAGGACACTGCCAGTACAGAACAGGTGGAATCCTTCTTGAGCAACGCCATCCGACTCGACCCGAAATTCGCCGCCGCCTATCTCCACTTGGGAATACTCCACTCCGAACAGAGAGAGAATGTCCGAGCTATCGCCGACTACCAGCAAGCCATCCTGGCGGATCCTCAAATGGAGGAGGCGCATTATCGGCTGGCGCAAGCCTACCGGCAGGCCGGAGATACCGCCAAAGCGGCAGCTGAGCTCCAGATCTACGATCGCGTCGCAAAGGAATCAGCCCAAAGCGCCGAGCGCCAACGGCACGAGATCCGTCAGTTCGTGTATACCCTGCGCGACCAGTCCCCAGCTCGAGTCCACTGACGGCCGCACGCCGAGGTTCCACCTGTGTTACACTTTTTGATTCATAACGACAAACTGTTAGACGCAGGACGCCCAATCCACACATGCTTTTTTCCAAAGAATATGTGGGCTATCTGGCCCGCGAAGTCACCAAGAAACTGATTGCTGGCAAGTTCATCGAAGTCACAGCCCAACCCGCGGTCAGCGAGCGGGTGCACGCTGCGTTGGTCGATGAACTTTCTCTCGAGGACCGCATCAACGACGAGGTGCGCGTGATTCTCGAAGCTTACTCCGACGAAATGCGCAACAGCGGCGCCAACTACCAGGAGATGTTCCGCAAGGTGAAAACCGAACTGGTGCGCAAGTATAAGGCGGTGCTGTGAGACTCAGCCGCGATAAAGTCAACGTGCTGGCCCGGGCCGTTTCCGAAGTGCTCAAGCAGATGGACGAAGTCGAGTTCATTGAAGATCCCAACACCATCCGCCAGGAAACCCGCAAGATTCTGGAAGACCTGCTCATGCAGGAGGCCAGAATCGATGTGGCCGCCCGCCAGAAAATCGAGAGCCAGAAACGCACCATCCTCGAAGGCTCGCAGGAGTGGGACATCCTCTACCGCAAGTACTACAACGAGGAAGTCAAGAAGCTCGGCGTTTAGCCCACTTAAGAATTCCGTCGGACGTTCCAGCGGCGGCCTCGGGTTGTGCCCTTTTCTTCGAGTGGTTATGGAACAGCCTTCAGTTCAATCGTGGTGAGGTTCCGTACGGACCGCGCTGGGCGCTTATCCTCCGTGACGACGAGCTTGTACGGTCCGGAATGCGCATCGAGCGGTTTGCCGTTCATCGTGTCCGCGACCAGCACTTCTCCCGGATGGAAGCTGGGATCGACCTCGCCAAGCGCCAGCACAGACTGGTAACCGTCGGACCCGGTGGCGACAATGTAGTTGGCGAGCGCTTTCCCGCGAAGTTCACTCCCTAGTGGCGCTCCAATCTTGGCGAGCAAATCTGAAAGGCGACCCCCCGAATATTCTTCGTCCGCATTGGTGTGTGCGTTGTGGATCGTCACCGAGATGGGCGAAAGAGTTTTGAACTCGGCGGACGACAGCACCACGGGCTTGTGAGCGGAGTTCGTAAGCAGAGTCAACTCGTCTTTGGAGGACGTCGCCAATGCACCGGGCCCGCTTTGGGCGGCTGAAGCAGTTGTTCCTTGTTGGGCGAGCAGTGAAGCGGAGAACACGACGCAAACAACCATGACGCTGAGCCTTTTCATGCGCATGAGCGAAAGGATAACGCGGAAGCTGGTCGATGTCAGCCCTTGGCAGAACGAGAGCTAAAATTGACTCTGCGAAGGGGCCTTCAGGGAGGAATGCCGAGTGAGGAACATCGTCGACGTGAAAGCCATCGTCAAGCGCGCCGCCGAAGAGGCCGGTTTCGACCTCGCGGGCATCGCTCCCGCTACCGATGCTTCTGAACTGAAGCGCTTTCCCGAATGGATTGCTGCCGGACATGCGGGCGAAATGCAATACTTGGAAGCTCGCACCGATCACGGAGCCCTGAAACGGTCCTCGCTTGCCTGCGTTGCTCCTTGGGCTCGAAGCGTCGTCGTCTGCGCCATCAACTACAACACGGCGCATCCGTATTCGACGCAGGTCCACAACCCCAGCCGCGGATGGATCTCCCGCTATGCATGGAGCCGCGAGGATTATCACGACGCGGTCTTGCGCCGGCTGAAGCAAGTCGAAACCGTTCTGCGCCAGGCTGTGCCCGCCGATCTGCAGCCGTCCTTGACCACACGCAGCTACGTCGACACTGGTCCAATCGTTGAGCGCGTCTTTGCCAAATACGCCGGCGTAGGTTGGGTCGGCAAGAATACCTGCATCATCCATCAGAAAAAAGGTTCGTGGCTTTTCCTTGGCGTGATCCTCACCTCGCTCGAACTCGCGCCCGACGTGCCCGCGCCAGATCGCTGCGGCACTTGTACGCGCTGCATCACGGCCTGTCCGACCGATGCCATTCTCGCTCCCTACCAGCTCGATTCCAATAAGTGCATTTCTTACCTGACGATCGAAAAGCGCGGATCGATTCCGGAGGACCTTCGTGCGGGTATAGGTCATCACGTTTTCGGTTGCGACATTTGCCAGGATGTTTGTCCCTGGAACCGCAAAGCTCCTGCGTCGAGCGCACCTGAGTTCCAACCGCGGCCTGGGCTGGTGAACCCAGCTCTCGCCTGGCTCGCTGAAATGTCTGCCGAAGAATTTCGCGCAGCATTTCGCGGATCGCCGATTCGCCGCACGAAGCGTTCCGGCCTGCGCCGCAATGCCGCGATCGCCATGGGCAACAGCGGTAATAAAACATTCCTTCCGCTGCTCGACCAGTTAGTGGCCGACGAAGATCAAATCGTCAGCGAGACTGCTCGATGGGCGAAGACACGACTGCAAAAATCTGCTCAATAATCGCAGATTCTCGGAATCCCTACAGTTTTCGCTGTATCTTTGCGCTCGATCAGCCCCCAATTCGCTGACCTTCCGTAACTGGCCTTCCCGATTTGCAGCAACTAATCTTGGTCTAAAGGGTTCTTACTAAACAGGTTAAGTTTGTGTCGTCTGGGGTGATCATGTTTTTACGCCACATCCAATCCATGCGGCGGGCAGTGGGCAGGTTAGTCGCGATGCTCCTCGTCTGTGCCTCGTTTGCAGGCGCCTCGGCGACCCTCCTTCTGGAAGAACCCTACGGCACGATGGGATTCTTTACGGCGACCGGTCACGCCGCCGTCTACTTGTCGGGCGTTTGCGCCGACACCCCTCTGGTTCTGCGCCGCTGTGCCCCGGGCGAAATGGGAGTTGTGCTCAGCCGCTACGACGGCGTAGGGGGATACGATTGGGTCGCCATTCCTCTCATCCCCTACCTGTATGCGGTGGAGCGCCCCGAAGATGTGCCACTCTTTGCCGACGCGAAGATGGCTCTTTTCCTGCGCGACCGCTATCGCCGTAAATATCTGGAGAAGATTGCCCCGGACGCGAAGAACGGCGAAACTCCCGGCGGAAACTGGTATCAACTGATCGGGTCTTCTTACGATCGCACGATCTATGGCTTCGAGATTCAAACTACGCCAAAGCAGGACGAGGCCTTAATTCGCAAATACAACTCGTCGCCGAACCGGTCTCGCTTCCATCTCATCACCAACAACTGTGCCGATTTCGCCAAGGGAGTGCTTAACTTTTACTATCCGAAATCGTTGCACCGCAGTCTGGTCGCCGATATCGGCATTACTACGCCGAAGCAGATGGCCAAAATGCTGACGAAGTTCAGCGATCGACATCCTGAGCTGCAATTTTCGCGCCTCATCATTTCACAGGTGCCTGGAAGCATGCCCCGCAGTTCGAATGTCCATGGCGTCGTCGAATCCTTTTTCACCTCGAAGAAGTACATTGTGCCCAGCGCCGTCGTCAGCCCGATCTTTGCGGGGTGCGTGGCGGCCGTGTATGTCGGCACCGGTGCGAGACACTTTGAGCCCTCCCAGAACGCCATGGTGTTCGTCGTCGGCGACGATCCGGAGAAGCCTTTAGACCGCGAAGATCGCCGGGCCTACCAGCTTGAGCTTAAGCATTTTCTTGCAGGTGCGTATCCTGACAAACGCGAACAGAACGCCGACAAGGTGTGGAAGCGGCTGCAATCCAAAGCGAAAACGGCGGTCGATGACCACGGAAGGCCGGTCCTCCAAGTGCAAGTCGGAGACAGTACGGTGCAGATCGGTGTGGCCGCCGATAATATCTTGAGCGGGAACGCGCCTCCGCAGTTAGTGCGTCAGCTTCTCGAGGCCCGCCTGCAGTCGGAACTGCGGCGGAGATCAGCCCAGGGCATTACCGAAGCGGAAGTAGATCGTGACTGGAAGATGCTCCAGAGAACTATGGCCGACTCGCCTCTTACCGCACGCTCCGTTTCGCACTCAGGAGACCAGCCTTAACGTCCTGTCCGGCTTAAGACGAACTGAAAATGAAAAGGCCGCATCCCCTGGACGCGGCCTTCGATTTGTGTGCCGAACATGTACGACAGCTAGGGGGTGGAAGTCCCCTGCCCAGCCTGGTGGAGGTGAAGGGCTAGAGAAGCGCAAGGGCGTCGTCGCGAGGCGGGGTCTGAAAGAAGCGTGGATCAAAGGCGCGAGCCGATGAACAAGAACCGGATGAGGAGGCCTACGGTGTGGGGCGAGCTGGCAAGTGACAGCGAAGCCCGTGTCCACCAAGCACACTGGTGGTAAATCCGGCGGTTGAGCGTCGAAGGCGGTCGAACTTACTTCGGGAGACCCGCCGCATGTCACGGAGTCGTGACTGAGGATGGAGCAATCCATCCTGACCGTGGGGCGGGAGTCAGCAGCGGGCATAGTAGGCCGCGAGGCCCAAGGCCCAAACAGCAAGGAGCGGCGAGTAGGACGCAGGACTCGATGAACGACAAGCGGCAGAAGAACCAGTTACAGATGTTACTGGCCTTTACCGGGGAGGGGAGGAGTGAAGCTCCAAGGACTCCGCGGGAAGGGACCGAATCGTTGACGGCGAAGTGCGAAACCGAAAGTCCGGCTGGAGAAGAGCAGTGGATGGAAGAGGTCTGGGGGCGGGAGAACTGCCAGCAGGCTTTACGACGGGTGAAGGCCAACAAAGGGAGCGCGGGAATCGACGGCATGAAAGTGTCGGAGTTGCCGGGCTACCTGAAGCAGCACTGGCCAGCGATTCGGGAACAGCTGTTGAGCGGGACTTACCAACCGCAAGCGGTGCGGCGAGTAGAAATCGCCAAGCCGGACGGGGGGATGCGCAAGCTGGGCATTCCCACGGTGCTGGATCGGTTTGTCCAGCAGGCGGCGATGCAGGTTCTGCAAGGCAGATGGGAGCCGACGTTTTCCGAACACAGTCACGGGTTTCGTCCGCAACGCTCGGCGCATCAGGCGGTGGCCAAGGCGCAGCAGTATATTGCCGACGGGCAACGCTGGGTGGTGGATCTCGATCTGGAAAAGTTTTTGGATCCATCTACACAATGCCCCCTGATTCATGAAATAGGCCTGGTTGATCGTCCACTACTTTGATTCGCAAGCCTTTACGCCGTCCGCGCGTGACTAGTAAAGCGTCGAGCTCGCCACGCTTTACACGTTGCAACACGGTTTGGCGCGAGACACCCAGTTTCATCGTGGCTTCGAGCATGGGCAGATAGTCCGGCGGTGCTTGCTCCACGAAACGTGCACGCAACTCATCGGTAATACGAATCTGCCACGGTGCTCCAGGCGTTATCTGTTCTCCAGCGATGAAACCATCATTGAGCCAGCGATGAACAGTGGAAGTGTTGATGCCTAAGATCCGCGCTGCCTGGCGAATCGGCACAACCTGCCCAGCGGGTGGCTCTGCTGGCGGTTCGTAGCGCGGAATGTTGCGATAGCGACGCAGACTGCCAACCTGATTCGCCGTGAAGCGTTCCCCGTTTGCAGATTTGCGTCCCTGACGATTGAGAATGCCGGCGATGACGTCGTCCGGATAGTGAACGGCCAGACGACGGAGTAGAGAAATAGTGTCTTCGTCGGGGTGAAGACCATGAGGCTTCATGCGCGGAAAGGAGAGATCGCATTCCGTAAGCGCGCCGCCTCGCCAGCGCAGTGTCAGATGCCCACGGCGTTCGACGCGATCCACACGCACAATCACCTCTTCCAGAAGGGCTCGCAAAAGCTCCTTGCGATCGCGATCTGTGGTGGAAGGCGCCGTCCAGACTTTTTGCAGATCGAAGCCGAGAGAGAAAATTTTCTTTTTCTCTGCCTCACTCAACATGCGCGGGCGTTGTTTTTCTCTCCGCTCGAGCTCGGCTTCTGCGGCGGCGAGATCGCGCAAGCGTTTTTCCCACTCCGTTTCCAGTCCACGTGCCACGAGCCTATTTTCAGGTTCCACAGCACGATATTGACGCTCGGCACGTTCGGCTTCGTAACGAGCACGTTCCGCCGCAAGGCGCCACTGATGGAGCGCCGCATCGTGGTTCGCTTCGAGTTGCTGGATCGCCAGCTGGGTTGCTTCCAGGGCCGCGGGCGTTAGAGCTTGGAGAAAAGCATCGACCACCGCTTGATCGATTTGAACGCCGCCAACATTGAGACAGTACATGCCGCGCCCGGAAACGATACCTTGCCCGCGCAATGGTATCCCGGGGCCGCGTTTCTGCCTGTGTAGTGGGTGTGTAGCCGGCGGCCACACTTCCCACAGGTAGCCAGACCCTGAAGTAATGCGGCTCCTTCTCTCACCGCACCTCCGGCATGGTGGGGCTCGGGATGCACGTTGGAGTCGATGCGTATTTGGTTAGCCTGGAAGGTGGCCCAATCGATATAGCCGAGATGATGTTCGCGAAGAAGCACCGGCCACTCGGCCATGGGCAAAAGACGACTTCGCTTGCGCAGCCTTCCTTGGTCATCGACGTACTGTTCTCGATGAAATTTTCCGTAGGTGTACGCGCCAGCATACACCGGATTGGTGAGTACGGCATGGATGGCGGTGTAAGTCGGGGCCACCCACCGAATCTCGCTCTTCATATGCTTCCGCGTGGGGAAGGAAAGACCCTCGGAGCGGAACCACAGCCAAACTTTGCGAACCGATCCTAATTCCGTGAATTTCGCAAAGACGGCACGCATGGTGTGGGCCACGGATTCGTCGGGATGAAAACGAACTTCGCCGTCTTGTTCTCCCCACACGAAGCCCACGGGCAAGCCGCGGCGCAGTTCCCCACGTGCCGCTTTATTGCGAATTCCACCCTCCAGTCTTGCGCGAAGAATATGAAGTTCTGCTTCCGCCATGATGCCTTTTAATCCGAGCACCAGCCGGTCATTAAAAAGCGCGGGATGATAGAGGCCGTCGCTGTCTCCGACCAGAGTGTCGGTGATACTGCAGAGATCGAACAGACGATACCAGTCGGCATTGTTGCGTGCCCCCCGGGAGACTTCTAAGCCGAATACGATGCCGACATGGCCGAGGGCAACTTCCGCGGTCCGGCGTGCGAAGCCGGAACGCTCGGCGAATCCGGAGCCGGACACGCCCAAGTCTTCATCGATGACGATCACTTGTTCTTTAGCCCAACCCAACTGGCAGGCTTTATCGACCAGAGCATATTGGCGAGCTGTGGATTCGCGGTTGTACTCGACCTGCGCAGGACTCGATTGCCGAATGTAGATGAAAGCTGCGCGTTGAATATGACTGGGTTTTACTTTGCTCGCGTCATTCATGACTCTTTCCCTTCTGCTCGCTGCCTCGAGCGGCTTGGGCGATGAGTCGTGCCAGAATCTGCATGGCGAGTTTCTTGTGTTCCTCGGTGAGGGTTTCCCATGGGTAGGTTTCGTCGAGGAGAAGATCGAAGAGGCTTCGATTCTTTTCTGGCACGGACGCTCTCCTTGGTTGTAGTTGAGATTCCGTCCTCGCTGGTGACGGGAGCGAGACGGGCGAGGAGAGCATCGACGAGAGCTCGTGCGTGCAGCAAGTCTTCCAGAGAGCCGAGGGTTGTCGTGGCTGGCGTACCGATGGATTGCGTGGGCGAGGCTAGGTCGGTCCAATCGGCAGGAATCAAAGACTTACTGCCATCGGGCAAGATCAGGACGAGAAGGAGCCGACCTTTCCGATGCATCGCCCCGAAAACGTTGAGTGATCGGCCTTGGAAGGGATGGCGAACGCGGACAACAGTGACCTTCTCGGGGAGGTGCTGATGATGAGTAGTGTGTCGTAGGTTCCTTCGATCGAGTGAATCACGACAAGCTGATGGCGGCGGTGGCGCGGCGGGGGAACGACAAGAGGATGCTCAAGTTGATTCGAGCTTTCCTGGAGTCGGGCGGGATGGAGAACGGGCTGGTGAGTGGGGTGGAAGAAGGAACTCCGCAAGGCGGGCCTTTGTCCCCGCTGCTGTCGAATCTCGTGCTCGACGAACTCGACCGAGAACTGGAGCGGCGCCAGCACCGTTTCGTGCGCTACGCGGATGATTGCAATATCTACGTGGCCAGCGAGCGAGCAGGGAAACGAGTCATGCAAAGCGTGACGAGTTTCATCCGGCGGCGACTCAAGCTCAAGGTGAACGAGGCGAAGAGCGCGGTGGCACGACCGCAGGAGCGCAAGTTCCTGGGCTTCCGCTTTACCGGCAGGAGAGAACCGAAACGGCGCATCGCGCCCAAGGCTCTGCTGCGGTGTAAGCAAAGAGTCCGGGAACTGACGCGACGGACGCGGGGCACGAGTCTGGAACAGATGACGAAGGAACTGGCCTCCTATCTACGAGGCTGGAAGGGTTACTTCGGATTCGGTCAGACGCCCTCGGTGCTGCGAAAGCTAGAGGAATGGATCCGACGCAGGTTGCGATCCGTGATCTGGAAGCAATGGAAGCGCAGCAAGGTGCGGTATGTTCGGCTACGCCAGCGGAACATCGGACATGCCCTCGCGGCACAAACCGCCGGCAGTCCCCATGGGCCGTGGCGCTTGGCCGACAGCCCGGGTCTGCACGCCGCACTTCCGATTGCTTACTTCGATTCGCTCGGTCTCCCTCGGTTGCTGGATGTCGCTCTAGCTCAACCGAACTGAACCGCCGTATGCGGACCCGCATGTACGGTGGTGTGGCAGGGGAGAGTGGGCGACCACTCCCCCTATGCCGATTTCATTATTGTTGTTCTTGCGGTGGCCGCTGCGGCACACCCGAGCCGGGAACCGGTGGTTGGCCCGGCGGTTGCTGCTGCTGCAGCATCAATTGCCGTTGCTGCATCTCCTGCAGCATTTCTTGCGGTGTCTTTACCGGAGGCTGGTTGGGGTCCGCCGGTTGCTGTTCCGCCTCGGCGGCCGCCTGATCCTGGTTGTCATCTGCATTCTCTTCGGTCGCGTCTGCGTCATTCGCATCGGGCCCCATCTCAGGCTGCGGCTGCCCTTGATTCGCTTGAACAATCCCGAGCTGCTGTTGTTCTGCCAGCGATGGGCCACTGGGCGGCGCAGCCATGTTTTCTGGCCCTGTCTTCGCCACCAGAACCACACGCGTCAGCAACGCATCGTTCGACGGAGACCCGAGCAGCACGTAGTTGAAACGCGATCCATTCAGCAGTTCTGCCATGATGTCGCGCGCGGGGCCCGGACCGAGATGGGTAACGACCCGCTCGGGCGCAGAAGGAACTTCGATCTCGGCCCCAGTCTGTTTCTTGACGGCTCGCAAAATGTCACCCAAAGTGGAGTTCGGCGCAACGATCGTCAATTGCTCATTCTGATAACTCACCTGCGGAGGCACGGGGGCCATCGAATCCAAGGGAATCGGTTGGACCGGACCAGTCGGCCCAGATGGCAGAGGAGGAGGCGGTACCGGCTTCTTCGTTTTCTTATGGGTCTGGGCGGGCAGGGGGTGTGCTGTGTCCGCAGCATTTACCATCCCTGGACACAGCGCAGCGATGCACAGGACAAAGCTTCCCGCTGCAGTCGTGAATCTCCATCCCGAGCTCATAACCGCTTTCCTCCCAGCAATCTGATTTCGGGGGACACTGCAAGGACACCTTACTGGAATTCTAGCACTGGAATGGCGTCTAGGCACCGGCAGGATAATCTCCCACCGGCAGAACGTCCTCACACTACTCTCTTGCAAGCTTTCGCTGCTATGGCACGAAGCGGGGACTACGGACCAAGTCGATTGCAGTCAACCATTTCCGGCTGTAGGAAATCTTAGCAGGGTAGGCTGAAGCAGGCGTAAACTGGGCAAGCCTTTCCAACTCTATGAAAGTAAAGGCGGAAGCACAATGAATCGGATGTCTCGCTGGCTTTATCTCGCTTTTGGGATCGCCCTATCGTCTTTCTTGGCTTTCTCGCCCTTGAATGCCCGCGCCCAGAGCTGCCAAACGTCAGCCGATCTTGAAGATGCCGCCCGGACCGCTCTTACTGCGGCGGGCCAGCACTACTTCGATGTGGTTGCCAAGGGGGATGTGGCATCGTTGCGTCAAAACGCCATCCCCAGCCTCGCAGCAGATTTCTCTGGAATCGAGACGACCGTGAAGGATCACCAGCCGGATTTCGCCGGCGCTCCGGGGACCGTGAAGACAGTCTTTCTGCTCGACGGTACGACCCCGGTCGCGCACGCCGAGTTTTACTGCGGAGTCTTTGGCAAGAACGGCCAGACCGCAGGCAGCGCCGTCTTCTACTTCGACAATCTGCCCGCAGGCAAATACGGGGTTGTTCTGCTGGACGCGACCTCTGCGAAGGGCAGACTGATGGTGTCCATAATCCTTCAGCAGGCGGGGACTGACTGGAAGCTCGGCGGTCTCTACGTGAAGGCCGCCCAAGTAGCGGGACACGACAGCGACTGGTTCCTGGCACGCGCCCGGGAGTACAAGACGAAAGGGCAAGTGCACAATGCGTTCTTTTTTTATGAGGAAGCTCGCGGCCTGATTTCTCCGTTGCCCTTCATGAGTACCTTGGCAACGGATAAGCTTTATGACGAATCGCAAGCCGCTCAGCCCGCCGACATCCCCATCAACGGCAAGACCACCGATCTTTCCGCTGGCGGCACCTCCTACAAGCTGACTGCCGTCTACCCGGAAGCGGTGGGTAGCGATCTGGATCTCATTGTGAAGTATCAGGCCACCGATGTCTCGAATACGAATCTGGCTTATCAGAATAACGTTGCTGTCATCAAAGCACTGGTCGCAAAGTATCCGGAGTTGCGGGATGCCTTCGCCGGAGTGGTCGCCCGTGCTGTCGATCCCAGCGCCCGCGACTACGGCACCCTGCTGGCAATGAAGGACGTGAAGTAGGTAGTAGGGTAAATGGACTCTTAACGCAGGAGTGCGAAGCTAGGCGCGTGCCTCTTCGAGCAAGCATTCTTTCGGGTCTTTGTCGTCCCGCAGTCCCAGAAACACCGGAGCACGCAGCTTGGGCCCGCTGCCCTCATTCGTTCCGCCGGTCCACTCTGCATATTCGATCTCAGCCACCAACTCCGGCTTCACCCAGCTGACTTTGCGTAGAGCCTCGACTTCTCCGAAGAACGGATTTTTCTTGGTTTCAATTTTCTCGAGTACCTTCGAAATCTCGGACAGCGATTTCTGATCGAACCCGCTCCCGGCTTGCCCCACATGAATCAGTTGGCCCTTCTTGTTGTAGAGCCCCAACACCAGCGATCCAAAATGTGCGCGCGTGCCTTCGGGTTCGGTATATCCGCCAATGACGCACTCGATCCGGTGCCGGATCTTAATCTTGAGCCACTCGCGGCTGCGCCGTTCTTCGTAGAAGCTGGCGCGCTTCTTGGCAACAATCCCCTCCAGCCCCGTCTTCTGCGCCAAATCAAACAGCGCCTTGCCGCGCTCCTCATAATGGTCGGAGAATCGGACGGCATCTCCTGCCACCAACAACGACGCGAGCTTGTGCTTGCGCTCTTCCAGAGGCACGCGCCGCCAGTCGTAGCCGTCGAGATACAGCAAGTCGAATGCGTAATACAGCACCGGTACATCCGCATTTCCCGCCGCCCGCTTTCCGCCCGGACGAAATCCCGTGCGCTGCTGCATCAGGCTGAACGACGCCTTCCCCTCCTCGTCGAGCGCAACCACTTCGCCGTCCAGAATCGCCGTCTTGGCCTGGATGAACTTCCCCATGTCTTTCAGTTCCGGATAGCGTGGCGTCAGGTCATTCTGGTTCCGCGAGACCAGTCGCACCTTCCCGCCATCGAGGAAGGCGATCGCGCGGTACCCATCCCACTTGAGCTCAAACAACCACTCCGGTCCGTCAAACGGCTTTTCTATCGACTCCGCCAGCATGGGATGAATCTTCGCCGGCATCGGCCTCTTCGTGGGAGTAGAAGCAAGAACCGCAGAGGACCCAGAGGACACGGAGGATTTTGTTGTTTTTGGTTCTGGTGGAGCAGTCGTTGCCTGAGAGGATCTCTTGGCAGAGATGTTTTTCCGTTCTCTGTTTTTTCCCGTGTCCTCTGTGTCCTCTGTGTCCTCTGTGGTTCTCTTCTTTTTCTTCTCAACCCGAGCCACCGCGTCAGCCAGCCATGCCGCCTTCAGTTTTCCTCGGCCCGTAGGACGGCTCTTCCACTGCGCCGATCCCGTGTCGCCGGCAATCTCTTCCAGGGTCCGCCCGCTCAGCACCGAGGTGTCGATCGCCGCAATGTCGTATCCCTCTACCACGTGATCGTCGTGCTTCTTGATCAACAACCACTCGTTGCCCTTGCTTCCCGGACGCCGCCCCCGCATTTTGATCAGCGCGAAGTCCCCCTTCAACCGCTTCCCGTTCAACCGAAATTTCAGATCCCCCTTGGCCAGCATCGCCGCCGCTTCGGCTTCCGTCCCGGGCGAATACTTCCCATTCACCGCTACTGGCGAGAGCGGCTGCCACGTGCCCACATCCCATACGATCACGGTTCCGGCGCCGTAATTGTTTTCCGGAATGTTGCCCTCAAAATCGAAATACGAAACTGGATGATCCTCGACCTGCACCGCCAGCCGCTTGTCCGCCGGATCGAGCGACGGGCCTTTCGGCACCGCCCACGATTTCAGCACGCCCTCCATCTCCAGCCGGAAGTCGTAGTGCAGCCGCGTCGCATCGTGCATCTGCACGACGAAGCGGTTCCCCGCCTTTGCCGCCACTTTCGGCGGAGGCTCCGGTGTCTCCTCAAACCGCCGTTTCCGCTTATATTCTTCCAGTGCCATAGAGAACGCTATTTAACCACAGAGTCGCGGTGGCGCAAGTGTGCGACTGAAGCGGAAGGAAGATTGTGATAGGGACGAAGGTTGTGTGGGGACGGGTCTCTGACCCGTCCAGGCCGAGCGAAGCCCGGCTGCTGCCTGTAATCACACCACTCCAGATTCGTTCTAGAATGCTTGCACCATGCAGCGCGAATTCCCAGAAATCCCGCTAGTCGGCGTCGGTGCCATCATCATCGAAGACTCCCGTGTCCTCCTCGTCAAGCGCGCCCACCCGCCCCTGCAAGCCCAGTGGTCCATCCCCGGAGGCGTCCTCGAAGTCGGCGAACTGGTCCGCGAGGCCGCCATTCGCGAGGCTCGTGAAGAAACTGGACTCATCGTCGAGCCCGGCGACTTGCTCGGGGTCTATGACCGCGTCCTGCTCAATGCCGAGCGGCGCGTGCAATATCACTATGTATTGATTGATTTTCTATGCCGCAAGGTTGGCGGCGAACTTGCAGCCGCCAGCGATGCCGCCGAAGTCCGCTGGTTCGCTGCCGACGAGCTGCCGCCGCTCAATCTCGTCGATGACACCCAGGACGTGATCCGCAAAGGCTTTGCCGCCTTGAGAATCAGATAGTAATCACGCTGCTAGGGCTTCGGGTGAGAAATGCTCAGGGGATAGTAAGCCATCAAATACTTTGCCTGGTCCGCATCGACCGGATCCAAGTCGAAGATCTGTTGATTTGTAGCTCCGAAAGATCGCATGCGGAAGTAGTAGATGTTCCCCGCTTCCGCTGTGAAATGTCTGAGGGCTAATAGGATCCCCGCATATTTCGCGGACGGTTTCGGCAACAATCGCGATTGCGGGCTGGCGCACAGATGATGTTCACCCGGTTCCACCGAGACGAAAAAATAGGAGTTGTGCTCATTTGCTCCGACCCACGCTCCATCCAGTCCAATCCGGGTCGTCATGCAAGCCCCGAGGCAGTTGACGACTCCCATGTCCTGGATGAAGTACACCAGTGCCTTCCCCGTCTCGGGCTGTGCGAGCGTGTGCTGCGCATCGTCGAGCTTCGTGTCGTACTTAACATCCTTGGAACCGCACGCCGTCGCGACCACCGGCGCTTCCTGCTGAGCAAAAGCGGATAAGGTCAAGAGCATCAGAATAAGAACGGCTTTCATGGCTTGCCTCCGGTCGATCTCTCCCATGATTCTATGCTCAAATCGTGCCCGTTTCGTCCGGCCACTTCGGGAGTTGTGAGCACGATTCTAGGAATGCTAATCAGGCTCTGCGGCATCGATCCCGTCGTCTTCCCACTCCGCATCGCAGGCATGACATCTCCACGCCCGCCGGTGGAACGGAATTGGCACGCTGAGATATGCGCTGACGTATGCGGCCGGCAACACTTCCTGAAAATTCACATCGAGGGACTCGCACCTTGGGCAATGTGGCTGCTGGTATTCGCCAACGCCCGCGACATCGAATCCATCTGGAATAGGCTGATTCAGAATCTCGTTAGCAGCTTCCACTTCCTTCGGATCCACTTGCAGTTTGATGCCTCCGACCAGATTCGACCAGAACCAATCCAGCCGCACCATGTTGTCGTCCAGCAGGCAGGACTCGATTCCCGCCGATTCGAGACATCCTTTCGCCAGCAATGCCTCGGGCATATCTCGGAACCTACGAAGAGTCACCATTTCCCGCAGAGCGAGGTCATCGTCGAGCGATGCCGACAATTCATCCGACGGTGTCTTGATCTGACCCGTTGGCGGCGGAGGCACCGGAACCAGAGGCGGGACGAGCGCGCGTTCGAGTGGCTCAGCACCTAGGCCCCTGCGGCTCAGTTCAGCTCGCAGCACCTCCCGCGCGGTATCGGTGAGTTCACCCGCCTGGGCGGCAACCTTCTCCAACTCTCCGTCCATCTGTAGCGAGTAGAACTCCGCCAACCGCCGCCGTTCCTGCTCAGGATCAATCGTCGCCATGGCTGGGAATCATACTCCACTTGACCGGACGGAAATTCCGCTGCTGCCCGATTCCCAGCAAATACAGCGGTCCACACTCGTTGGTGACGCTGATCACAGACTTCGCCGCCCCTGCATGTAACAAACGAAAAGTGGAAGCGAGCCTCAAACTGAACCGGCGCGCCTTCCTGCAGGCCGCCCTCGTCGCGGCAGCGGGGGCGGGCGTGGCTTGCACCACGAATGGGACTCCCTGGCGATTTCTGACCGTCGACGAAGCCCGCACTCTCGCTGCGATCTGCGATCAGATCATTCCTCCTGATCAGGATCCTGGCGCCGCGTGGGCCGGCGTTGTGATCTACATCGACCGCCAGCTCTGCGGCCCGTTTGAAAACCTCCAGCCAACCTACCGTCGCGGAATTGCCGGCATCGACGAGAGCAGCCGCTTGATTTCTGGCAAGGCCTTTGCAGACCTGACCTCTCAACAACAAATCGAAGTGCTGCATCGCTTGGAGCACGGCCAAGCTCCCGGCGCGATTTGGAAGCAGACCTCCTCGTCGGAGTTTTTCGGTCTCGTAATCGATCACACCATGCAGGGCTACTACGGCGACCCACGGCACGGCGGTAATCGGGAAGGAGCGAGTTGGAAAATGCTCGGCCTTCCATATCCCCCGATTCGAGGACGCCTGCGCTATGACCTCACCAAGTTGTAGCGCGTTGAAAGCAACTGAATGTCTCTCAAGCATGTAAACGCGATTGTCGTCGGTGGCGGGGCCGGAGGCGGCATCGTCGCCAAAGAACTCGCCGAGGCCGGCCTCAGCGTCGTCTTGCTCGAACGCGGCAAATGGTACACCTCCAACGACGATCGCAAGGACGACCTGCGCAACCAGCGCACCTGTGTCCTGGGAAATTCCTTCGGTCCCGATGAGCAACGGAACCCGCGCGTTTCCGTCGATGCCAAGGGCCGTGAATATATCGTTCGCTCCAATGAAGGCGCCTACAGCAACAATGCCGCGTGCGTCGGTGGCGGCACGCTCAGCTATGGCGCGATGGCCTGGCGCTTTTTGGAAAAAGATTTTCGCCTGCGCTCGACTTACGGATCCGTCGAAGGCAGCACGCTCGACGATTGGCCCATCAGCTACGCCGACCTCGAGCCCTTCTACGAAAAAGCCGAATGGGAGATCGGCGTTTCCGGCGATGACTCGAACAACATCTTCCGCGCCCCGCGCCGTCGCCCTCTGCCGATGCCTCCGCTCCCGCCGAATCGGGAACACACTATTCTGAAGCCCGCCGCCGAGCGTCTCGGCCTACACCCGTTCGACCTTCCCATGCTGCGAAATTCCATTCCCTACAACGGACGAGGCGCCTGCATGCGCTGCCGCTGGTGCGTCGGATTTGCCTGCGAAGTCGACGCCAAGTGCGGCACTCAGAATACTGTCATTCCCAAAGCGCTCCAGACGGGCAACTGTGAACTCCGCCTGGAATGCGTGGCGAAGGAAGTACTGACCAATGACCGCGGCCGCGCTACCGGCGTCGCCTATTTTGATTCCAGCGGACGACTGCAAGAACAGACCGCAGATCTAGTGGTTGTTTCCTGCTCGGCCACCGAGTCCGCACGCCTGCTGCTGAATTCGAAGAGTCGCGTCTTCCCCAACGGCTTGGGCAATCGCTACGACTGGGTTGGAAGAAACCTACAAGGTCACGCCTACACCGGCGCAGCCGGACTGTTCGAGCAAGAGACCTTCGACGACCTCGGCCCCGGCGCATCCATTGCGCTCTGCGACTACAACCACGGCAATCCCGGTTTTGTCGGCGGCGGCCTGCTCGCCAACGAGTTCATCCGTTTGCCGTATCAATTCGCGGGATTGCGTGCACCCGGAGTCCCGCGCTGGGGTGCCGCCCACAAAGACTTCATGCGACGCTACTACAGTCGCAGCATTTTTGTCATGGGACCGGTGCAGGAGATGCCGGTCTTCGAAGCCCGAGTGCAGGTTGACCCCCACGTGAAGGACGCCTGGGGAATTCCTGTCGTACGACTTTCCGGCCACCGCCATGACAACGATCTGCTCGGAACGAAGTTCCTCTCTGCGAAAGCCGAAGTGTGGTTGAAGGAAGCCGGCGCTACTACGACCATCCCCTTCCACTGGACTTCCCGTGACGGCCCCAGCGGCGGCCAACATCAAGCTGGCACGTGCCGCATGGGCAATGACCCTCAGACTTCCGTCGTCGACAAATTCTGTCGTATTCACGACGTCGACAACCTGTACGTCATCGACGGCAGCGTCCATGTCACCAACGGCGGCTTCAATCCCGTCCTCACCATCATGGCGATCGCTTACTACGCCTCTGACAATCTGGCGAAAGCGTGGAAGGGCACTCATGGCCGCTCTTAGCGTCAACGGCGAGAGTGTACTATGACGGTCCGCAGATTTTTTCGTCCTCGCGTCGTTGCGCCCCTCGCGATCACGCTGTTCGTCATCCTGTTCCTGCCCGGAGCCAGCCTCTACTACAGTTACTCCGGTGGACGATCCTGCGCCCGTTGCCACGAGATCTGGCAGCCCTACCGCGACTGGCACGAATCGGCTCATCGCAACATCGCATGCTCCGAATGTCACGGCGACGTCCTCACCCTCGACGCCGGCTTTCATCTGAAAAACATCCGGCAACTGGCCGCGCATCTGCGAGGCCAGGTTCCCGAGCAAGTTCACCTGAAGATAGATGACGTTCTTAAAATCAGTTCCCGTTGCGCCCAGTGTCATCGCCAGGAATCTGCCGACTGGTCCGCGGGTCCACACGGCGCCACGTACTCGCATTTCTTTCTGGACAAGGACCACAACCAGCGCCGCCGTTTAATGGACGACTGCCTCCGTTGCCATGCGATGCACTTCGAAGGCAGCATCCGCGACTTAGTCACACCTGTGGATACCAAAGGTCCGTGGAGACTTCTGGATCCGAAACTAACGGATCAACCTGCCATCCCGTGCCTGACGTGCCATCAGATGCACCGTCACGGAGTCCCCTTGGCCCGACCCACGGCCAAAGTGGGCGACGCCGGCCCCCGCGAGGAAATTTCCCGCCCGTCGCTGGCATTGTTTGATCGTCGCGAACAGGATTACGTCTCACTCGCCCGACTGCCCCTCCCGCAGATGCACGATGGTGCGCGTAGCATCAGAATCAGCCCGGACCAGCGCCAGGCTCTCTGCTATCAGTGCCACGCGCCCGAAGCCAGCAGCCAGGTCGGCTCCGGCGACGACCGCACGCCTATCGGCGTGCATGAGGGCCTCAGCTGTTTCGCCTGCCACGAAAAGCATGGCCAGAAGGCCCGCGCCTCCTGCGCCACATGCCACCCGCAACTCTCAAACTGCGGACTGAACGTAGAAACCATGGACACGACTTTCAAATCAGCCAAGAGTCCGCACAGCATTCACACCGTAAAGTGCGTCGATTGCCACACGAAGGGTGTTCCGAAGAAGAAGCCTGGAATTTAGTGGACAAGATTTGCGACGGGTCCCGCGAAAACTAAGAAACCAGAAGACTAGTACTACTGTGTTATAAAGTGGATACCTTAGACTGAGAAACCAGCCCGGAACGCATCCTTTGATGTTAAGTTGCTGGTCATGAGCGCCCATTCTGTTGCGCCAGGCGCCCAGCAAAAACGCTTCGCGGCCTATCTGAATCGCCTGGCGCAAGCCGCGGGGCACCTGGATCGCGTGGTCCCTCTGAAGTCCTATTGCACCGGTTTGCTGCTTCCCGGGGAACGCAAAAGCGTGGAACCGATGGCGGCTCGTCTCTGCCCCGACAACGTGCGCCAAACCCATCAGTCGTTGCACCATGTCGTGGCCCATGCGCCCTGGAGGGATGAAGACATTCTGGAAGCGGTGCGTCGGTATGCGCTGCCCGCTATGCAGAAGCCAGGACCGATCGAAGCCTGGATCGTCGATGACACGGGATTGGTGAAGAAGGGGAGGCATTCGGTAGGAGTCACGCGCCAGTACTGTGGACAAGTGGGCAAGCAAGAGAACTGCCGGGTGGCGGTGAGTTTGTCGATCAGCACTGCGGAGGTGAGTTTGCCGATCGCCTGGCGTCTCTACTTACCGGAAGTATGGACTCAAGATAAGAGGCGGAGAAATGCCACGGGTATACCGCCGGAAATCAGTTTTCAAACCAAGCCGGAAATTGCTTTGCAACAAATTCGCACCGCCCTGGACCGAGAGATCCCCGCCGCTCCGGTACTGGCTGACGCGGCCTACGGCAACGACACCGGGTTTCGCGACGGCATCACCGAATTAGGTTTGCGGTACGTAATGGGTATCCAGTCGTCGGTGAGTGTGTGGAAACCAGGCCAGGCACCGCTACCCAAACGGAAGTGGAAAGGAATCGGACGTCCCACCAAGCTGTTACGCCGTGATGACAAGCATGCTCCGGTTGCAGTGCGCGAATTGGCGATGAGCTTGCCTTCCTCAGCCTGGAAGACGGTGCGCTGGCGGGAAGGAACTCGTAAACCCCTCTGTTCCCGTTTTACGGCTGTGCGCGTGCGTGCGGCCCATCGCGATTACTGGAGCAGCGAGCCTCGCCCCGAGGAGTGGCTGCTGCTCGAGTGGCCGAAGCAAGAAGCCGAACCGACCAAGTACTGGTTATCTACGTTGCCCGCCTCCACGAACCTTTCCGATCTGGCGCGTGTGGCTAAGCAGCGCTGGATCATCGAGCGTGACTACCAAGAACTGAAGCAAGAACTTGGACTGGGCCACTATGAAGGACGAGGCTGGCGCGGCTTTCATCATCACGCGACTCTCTGTATTGCGGCCTATGGGTTCCTGGTGGCCGAGCGGAGCCGTTTTTCCCCCTCCGCTCGCGCCGGTCAAGTGGACTTACCCGTCCCCGAAATGCCGCTCAAGTTCCGCCCTCGGGGTTCGCCCGGTACGCGTGGAGCGGCATAACCCCTGGTCCATTGCTACGCTTCGACAAACCATCGCACGGGTTCTGCTCCGACAACTCTCGGATTGTCCCTTTTGTGGATCGCCCTCTTTTATAACACAGTAGTACTAGAGCTAGAGAAATAGAACAGCCCGCAAGCACTTGTTGATTCAAACAAGGCTTGCGGGCTGCCCGGTGGACTGTTTGGGATTGACCAAGAGGTGGTCACTCTAACGTGGCCTCTACGGCAACTCCGGTTTGCGCGATGACGCTCGTCGAATCCGCGCGCTTCCTGACCGACCTGCGTCAGGCGGAATTGAATCCTTAAATCACCGGTAGTGTGCGGGCTGTAGCTTCCGGCGCGCGTTTCTTGTCTGCGCCCGAAGCCCCGCTTAGAGCAACCGCTCTAAGTCTCAGCCACCTCACCTGGTCTTTGATTACCCCAACTACTGCCTTCAGAACTTGTCATCCGACCACCTCCTTTCCGGTGTAATCGCAGATTATCCCCTCTCGAATTTCGTGTCAATAATTTCTCAGATACATCCGGCAAGGGGGGCTAATTCCGATAGGCGGGTCAATGAGCGTTATGGAGATTTTTCGCCAACGACCATTCCGATATGGGAAACTGGTGATGTGAAGAAGAGTGCGCGACCACGGGGCAATTGGCAGGCAATCGGGATGCAGGAAGCTCGCCTCGAAAAAGGCTCTCCCGAAAAATTACGCATTCGTGCGCGGCATTTGCAGGGGCAAGCCGAAAGTCTCTTTAATGAGGCTGAAGAACTTCTCGCACTGGCAAGGGAGATTGAAGCCGCGCAAGAAAAGGCCGGGAAATAGAGCACGCCCAGCGCATCGCCATGATGAGTGTAATTGATTCCATGACAATGTCGGCTCCCGCACCCGGGTTAAAGTTGGTGGTGGCAAAACCAACCAACAGGCTCGGGAGAAAGGAGCCCGAACGATGATCATTATAGGAGTAGATTTCCATCCCGAGTTTCAACAAATCGCTTTGCTCAACACCACGACCGGAGAGGTCGAGGAGAAACGGCTGGCACATCCCGACGAGGCGGAGAAGTACTACCGTGCTCTCGCGACTGCCGGCGAAACAGTGCGCATCGGCATGGAGGCCAGTGGGCACGCACGCTGGTTCGAGCGTCTCGTAGCCGAGTTGCAGTTTGATTTGTGGATCGGCGACGCGGCCGAGATCCGTGCCCGGCGGGGGCGGAAGCAGAAGACGGATCGCCAGGATGCGCAGCATATTCTAAAGCTGATGCTGAAGGATGACTTTCCGAAGATCTGGGTGCCGAGCTGGGAGAACCGGGATCTGCGGCAACTGTTGTGGCATCGGCATCGCATGGTGCAGGCGCGCACGCGAGTCATGAATCAACTGCAAGCGGTGGCGTTGAACGAAGGTTTGCACTGCAAGAAGAAGTTGTGGCGCGAGCGCGGACGGCAGCAGTTGGAATCGTTCGCGCTGGCTCCCTGGGCGAGCCGGCGACGACGCGATCTGCTGGAGTTGCTGGATCGCCTAAATCCATCGATTGCGGAGCTGACGCAGGCGATCGAACGCGAAGTCGAGAACTATCCGGCGGCGCAGCGGCTCGAAACACACCCCGGAGTGGGAGTTCTAACAGCGCTGGCGTTTGTGCTCATCCTCGGCGACGCGGAACGCTTTCACTGCGGCAAACAGGTGGCGAGTTATCTGGGACTGGTGCCGTTGGAAGACTCCAGCGGGAATCGCCGGCGCCTGGGACACATCACCAAGCAGGGCAGTTCGATCGTGCGTTTCCTGCTGGTGGAGGCGGCGCAGGTGACGGTACGCAGCCTGCCGGAGTGGCGCAGCAAATATTTTCATCTGGTGCTGCGGCGCGGACGGAAGATTGCGAAAGTCGCCATGGCTCGCCGCCTGGCTGTTCAGTTGTTCTGGATGATGCGCAAGGAATGGAATTACGAGCAGTTGAAAAAGTTCGGTTCGCACGCGGGACAGCCCGGACATCGCGATGGTGTGCAGTCGAACACCGAGTAATTGATTGGGCGTCCCGCTCCTCTTCAGTGAGGAGTTCGAAGTAGTAATCATGATCGCAGTACGTGACCGAAGAGATGCATGGGTCGGACCGAGAGTCTGAACCTGAAAAACGATTACGAGCGAGCCTGTGGTTGGTACGGCCATTTCAACAAGAGCGAAATGGCGCTCTTCTCCGAGTGCACGGAGAGGCATGCTCAAAAGTTGCTTGACACCGCCGACATTGTCATCGCGCTGGGAAAAGCTTGGAAGAGGAGGAACCGAGAATGAGACGGTGAAACTTCTTGATGGAATCCAGCGGGTGTAAGTCCCGCCCGGTCACAGTCGAGCAGACAGGCCGGAAGCGAGTGTTGCCATTCACCGGGCGACTGGTGGGTGCGAAGCGTACACAGTAAGGAAGCAGGCCGTGAAGATTCAGCTCCGAAAACTCGGCTGGTTGCGATGCTGACGCCGTTAACAAGGCGGAAGGCAGCACTCGGACGACCGATAATGCGAGGTCGTGCCGGGGTCGCCGGAGTCCCTAGCTCGGGGCATGCTTCCAAAGGGATTTCCCAGGAACCCAGGAGAGCTCCCCCATCGCCTCCTCATCATGGGAGGTACCGATCGTCAAGGGAAACCGGAGGCGGCCGGGACTGATGGACGAGCAGTCTTACGACCCTATAGTACCTGTGAAGGTGGGGAACCGCAGGGCTTCCGCAAGGAGCGGCCACGGCACCCACTGGAGGGAAGGGGTGAACAAGCGGACGTATTTGCCGACGGAAACATAGGCGAGACTCAGAACTCGAACTGCTATGTCCACAAAACTCGACAGACTGACTGAACTAGCCAAGGAGGAACCGAAGCGACAGTTCTTCTCGATCGCTCACTTGATCACGCCCGAGGCGTTGTACGCGGCATTCCGAGGTCTACGAAAGGAAGCCAGCGCAGGGGTGGATGGCGTCACGTATCAGGAGTACCAAGAGGACGCCGAGAGAAAGATCCAAGAGCTTTATCAGAGGCTCAAAGACGGCAAGTACCACGCCCAACCGCTCCGCAGGGTCTACATACCGAAGGAGAACGGGAAGCAGAGACCGATCTCGATTCCCGCACTGGAGGACAAGATCGTGCAGAAGGCGATGGTGGAAGTACTGAACGCCATCTACGAGCAGGATTTTCTCGATTGCTCCTATGGGTTCCGGCCCGGACGGGGGCAGCACCAGGCACTGGATGAAGTGAAGCGAGTCATCTGCACTCGCTCCACGGGATGGATCCTGGAGTTAGACATCACCGCCTACTTCGACTCGATCGTGCGAGAGCAACTCATGGAGTTGATCGAGAAACGCGTGAGCGATGGCAGCGTGCTTCGCTTGATAAGGAAGTGGATCCAGGTTGGAGTCATCGATCAAGGACAGTTTCTCGTGAGTGACAAGGGGACGGGGCAAGGGCAGACGATTAGTCCGCTTCTGGCCAACATCTACCTTCACTACGTGCTCGACGAATGGTTCGAGGAAGTGGTGAGGCCCCGACTCCGGGGTGAAGCCCATGAGATCCGTTTTGCCGATGATGCCATACTTTGCTTTCACTACAGGGAAGACGCCGAGAAGGTGAAGACCGTCTTATCGAAGCGATTCGCAAAGTACGGTATGACGCTTCACCCGGAGAAGACGCGGCTGCTGGAATTTGGGCGTTACGCCGAAGAACGTGCGAAGAAGCAGGGTAGGAAGAAACCCGGCACCTTCGACTTTCTCGGTTTGACGCACATTTGCGCACGCAGCCGGAGAGGAAAGTTCACCGTGCATGTGCGAACGATGCGCAAACGGCTCCGCAGGAGCCTCACGGCGGTCGGCGAATGGTGCCAGAAGCACCGACATGCACCGGTGGACGAGCAGCAGAAGACCCTCAACGCCAAGCTCCGAGGCCACTACCAGTACTACGGCCGCCCGACAAACTCTCAGAGCCTTCTGAAGTTCTATCGGGGTGTCGTTAGGATCTGGAGAAAGTGGCTGAATCGTCGCACGCGCGGGAACCGGATGACGTGGGAGAGATATACCGCGCTCCTGCGACGTCATCCGTTGCTGCCGCCTCGGATCTGCCATGTCTGGATGTAACCGGTGAGTCCAGCTTGAGGAACCCGCTGCGGGAAATCTGCACGGTGGGGTCTGTGAGGGAGGAGATATCCCGGTGGTGCCATGGTGGACCTAAACGGGCACGAAGCTGGAAACGGCGGACACAGCCAAGGCAAGCCTACAGCCTATCGGGACTCCTCTACTCGGAGAGACGCGATGTTTCGCCAATTTGATTTTTGGATCGTTGAAAGCCTGCTGCTCACTTTAGGCAATTCCATCTGAAATTAGTCATGGAACGTTGAGTCGCTGCTTGAGCACGTCTGGAACTCTCAGCAGACGCAACCCATCACTACGATGGCTGCTGTCGCTGATCTCGACGAGGACATTCTCCCCGGCCATCACAACATTCGAGACAAAGTCGCCGTCTCGCTTTCCCCATACCGCGATCGCTTCGCCCGACGACGGATCACGCCATTCAAGGTCGAAATCCCCGTTGCGTGTCAAGGCCGCTCGGCCGAAGATCTTGAAAAATGCAAAGCTCGTGAACTCGTCGGTCGCCCACAGTCGGGTCCCGGTCGCCACGTTGAAGGCCAGTGCGCGGCCTTGTGCCAGGACGTAGACGTTGTCGCCCTCCTGCTCAAGCCCGTTATATGCGCCCGTCTCATTTGGCAGATCGGCGCGCCACAACTCGCGAAGCGTCTCTTGCTGCAGGCATTGGAGCTGGTACGTGGGACCAAAGCTCACGGCACAGACCACATCGCCGAACGCGGATAGGTGGGCAATTTTCAGCCCGGTATTCATACGAGTTGGTGGTTGGGTCGGATCGTCGAACACCAGAAGCGGACCATTGCTAATGGCCGAAAACACACGCCGCTGTCCCCTCACGAGATCCCGAGATACGTACTCGCCCACCGAATAGGTCTGTACCTGACCATCGGGCGTTACGATGTACAGGGACTTCTCGTCTGGCACGAACAGCCGCCCCGACGCCGCAACGATCGACGGCCCGCTCGTTCCTGGATTGGGATTCGAGGTCAACGGCTTTGCCCACACGGGCTTGCCTCTGACTGAAATGCAATGAACCACTCGGTCATCGTCGACGAAGTACAAGCGGTCTCCAATCCGAACCGCATTCCCCCGTACGGCCTCTGTCGTCGGATATGTCCAGATTATCTTGTGAGACCAGAGGTCGAAGCCGACAACTCGAGTCTTGTCTACAATGCCGTATCCGATCGCGAGGACGACGGTGTGATCGTCGAGAACGTTGATAACGTGAACTCCCGTCTTGGCCAATCGGACGTCCCAGACCGTATCTGCGGCGATTGTTGGCAGAGTCGAGCGGAGGGCCTCGTTCAGTGTTCTGAGTGCGTTCTCAGCTACGTCGACGTCGCTGTCCTTTGTTAGATTGCGAAGAACGTCCAGACGACCCGTCCCGTCAACTATTTCGAGAGCTGCGATTGTCGCCCTTCTGGAGGTACTTTCTTTTGATACGCTCAATGGCTTTGCCAAACGTACAACGGTGTCTGAAGGGGCTGTCCGCAGGATTCGCAGCGCGTTTACTTGTAGGTACCGCGGTTGATATTTGGGATTCGAAGCTTGGATCAACGCCGTAACGAACGCGTCTTCCGGAGGGTCGGAGACGGGGAACCCGTGTTCGGCGAACCCCTCTTTGATCCATTGCTCTTGCGTCTTGCCTTTGTTTTGTTCGTACCACTGTCGCCAGTCTTCGGCATTACGCCCGGCATCGTGATTCGTGATTTCTTGAAGGGCGTCGAGCACGTGAAAGCGAGTATCAATCGCGCCATACAGCCCTTCGCGCGGCACCGTCCCCATTTTCGCCAATGCCTCGATCAAGAATGGAACGGATGAGGGGTCTCCCATTGCCCGAATCTCAAGAATGACATCGTGAGGATCGCCAGGCGATGAGAGGGCCTTATGAAGCTGCGCGAGACGTTCGCCAACTGAAAGTTGCCGGTCTGGCACCGGCTGGAGGTCGTGCGGCTTGATTGTGGTGACCTGTTGCGCCCAACCGTCCAAAGAAAACAAACAGAGGATCAAGGCTGCAACATGGAGCCACCCCGATCGACTTCGGTTCATGTTCGCATTAGACACGTATTCAGTCGAACCCGGTCGTAACTATTGTAATCAGGCCAGTACACGTTTTGACGATGGTCACTGAGCGTTATGGCGATGGCGATGTTTCGCCAACCACCAGCCTATCTTGCTTCAACGGCCCTGCTATAAAATTCTGCTGAGGTTGTGCGTCAGATCGAAATGGCGAATCGCGCGTTTTGAGCGCAAGGTGGCGTAGAGAATCGGACTGACGAGGATGGCGAGATAGATCAGGTAAATCCACGGGAACTGGCCGATGTAGAAGTCGTGGGCACTTAAAGAAAACGGATTTTTGATGAGGACGAAGCCGACGTAGTCCACAAGAATTGCGAGAAGGAGCCAGAAGGCGCCCAAGGTGAGAGCTTCCCTGGAAAGAACCGCAGCACTGCGGCGAAACTTGAAGTAAACCCAGCTGAAGGCAGTCCAAACCAATACATTGATGATCGGGAAGAACTTTTCCGCAAAGACATAGGAAGGACTGTGGACCATGTCGCTTGTGGGAGGATTGTGCATGGCGGCTTCGGCAGCCATGGACAGAGCGACGGCGAGGAGGGTGACAATTACGTAGGCCGCGAAGAAGGTGATGATTGCTCGCGTATAGCGGAACTCTGTTGGTTGCACTGCGGGCATCGGATTGCGCTCCTATGGTCTGACGAATTCTGCTCCATTGCGTGCAAAAAAGGTACGCAGGACGCCGGACAAAAGTTCCACGGACGCGACGAATGGAGTACTTATTCTGATCGGGCCGGTCGGCCCAACCTGGCGGACTTTTCCGGTAAGCATCGCTGCTGAGGGTGCCCCACTCTTGCGTTCTTTGTTCTTTGCAAAGGTGGGAACCGCGGCCGCGTGCGTCTACAGAAGTTGAGTCCCAATTCAGGGGCCGCTACCCTCTGCGGCTATACAAAAGGTTTCCTCCGCGTCGTAGCCGGCTCTACTCCCCCTTCCGACTCTTCCCGTCCTGCATCACTCTTCGCAGGATGCGGTTGATTTTCGTCTGGTATCCAGGGCCCTTCGACTTGAACCAGTTCACCACTTCACGATCCACTCGCAGCGAAATCCGCTGCTTTCGCGGACGGTTCCAGCGCGACTCCGGCCGCGCCTCTTCTTCCGCCAGCGAAAACCAATCATCCTCAACCGCGGCAAACAGCTCGATGGTGGCCGGCCGCGCTCTCGGCTTCCGCCTTTTTTTCTTAGACTTGCGTGTCATCACGTAATTGTATATCCCACATCGTCATCACGTTACGTTCCCGCAGGAACACTAATCGTCACGGCCGGGACAACGAAGTTCGCGCTCGATACTCACGGTAGCCCGAACGCGTACACCGCGCTGCCCGCTGCGATCGCGACATATTCTTTTCCGTCGATCGCAAACGCCATCGGCGCGGCGTACACCGCTCCACCCATCTGGAAGTGCCACAGCGGCTTGCCCGCCGCCGCATCGAATGCGATGAAGTTTCCTTCCGCATCGCCCGTGAACACCAGACCTCCAGCCGTCGACAATACTCCCGACCACGTCGGCGAGGTGTGCTCGAACTTCCACTTGATCTCTCCCGTCGCCGGGTCGATGGCCTTCAGAAATCCCAGATAAGGCCGCGCCTCCTCCGAAGGGAAATACGCGCTCCCGTAGTACGCGTGCCCCGCTTCATAGGGCTGAGGTGCCGTGCTGAAAATGTCGCACTGATCGCGCGCCGTCACATAAAACAGCCCAGTCTGCGGACTGTAGGTTGGAGCCATGAAGTTCGTCGTCCCCAGCGCACCGGGGCAGACCGTATGTCCCTCAAGCGTCGGCGACGCTTCCTTCTTCGCCACCGGTCTGCCTTCCGCGTCCTTCGTATCGCTCCACGTAATCTTGCCGTAAGCATTCGCCGACACAAGCTTGCCCGTCGTGCGATCAAGCACGTAGAAAAATCCGTTGCGGTTGGCCTGCGCGATCAGGTGCTTGCCACCGGCGTCGATCATGACCGGAACTTGCGTTGCATCCCAATCGTGTTCATCGTGCTTCGTGAACTGAAAATACCAGTTCATCTTCCCCGTGTCGGCATCCAGCGCCAGCAGGGAATTGCTGTAGAGATTGTCGCCCGCGCGTCCCTCCCCCCGATTCGACGGCGCCGGATTCCCCGTCGGCCAGAAAATCTGATTCGTAGCCGCGTCGTAGGTTCCCGTGTTCCACGCCGGAGCGCCGCCAACTTTCCACGAATCGCCTTCCCAACTGTCATGTCCCGGTTCACCCGGCCCCGGCACCGTATAGAAGCGCCACTTGCGCGCGCCGGTGTCGGCGTCGTAAGCATCAATGAATCCGCGCACCCCGTACTCGCCCCCGGAGATTCCAATCACGATCAGCCCCTTCACCGCCAGCGGCGCCACCGTAAAGCTGTGTCCGGTTCGATAGTCTGCGGCGACCACGTCCCACACCACGGCACCGGTCTTCGCATCCAGCGCGATCACGTGGGCATCGAGCGTGCCCATAAAAACCTTGTCCCCCAGAATCGCCAGCCCGCGATTCACGTGCCCGCAGCACGGACGAATGTCTCCGGGAACTTCTCGCTGGTACATCCAGATGGGCCGCCCAGTGCGCGCGTCAAGCGCAAACGCACGGTCATCCTGCCCGGTTGCATACATGATTCCATCGACGACCAGCGGCGTGGTTTCAAGCTTTCCCGTCGCTCCAGTCTGATACGCCCACTTCACAACCATGGTTCGTGCATTGCTGACGTTGATCTGATCGAGCGTGCTAAACCGCTTTCCGGTGTAATCGCCGGAGTAAGTCATCCAGTTCTGCGGTTCCTTAGCCGAATTCACCAGCCGTTCGAACGTGACCTGTGCGTGCGCCGTTGCCGCGAGGAATCCGCAAAATAAGCTGACGATGAAGACAGCTCGCAAGCCCTGCGGCATTTCTCCGTGTCCTCTGTGTCCTCTGCGGTAAAAGCTTCTCCCTGCCGGCGCTACGAAATGACTGCTGCCCACCCCCGGCCGCCTCATTTCGCCCTCACACTGACCAGGTAGGCCACGATGTCCGCCAGATCTTTGTCGCTCAAAACGTCGGCGTCGTACTTCGGCATCGCTGACTGCCGGCTCTTCTGAAACGATAGCAGCTGATCTTTCTCCAGCAAGTGAATGTGCTCCCCCATATCCATGATCTGCACGCTGAAGCTGTCTTCATTCAAGGTCACGCCCTTGATTGTTTTCCCGTCGGCGGTTACTACAGTGACGCTCTCATATCCTTGCGGAAACTCCTTCGTCGATTCCGTCAGTCCCCAAGCCAGGCGTCGGCTCGGATCGCGCACCGACTCAATGATCGCCTCCCGCGTCCGCGATCCCCCGACCGCTGTCAACTCAGGCCCAAGTCTCCCGCCCTTTCCCTCCACCATGTGGCACATCGAGCAGTTCGCATCGCCGTAAAACAGATCCTTGCCGTGCGCGGCATTGCCCACTGCCTGAGCTGGAGTCTTCACTTCCTGGCTGCGAATGTAGGTGATGATCTGCCAGATCTCCTCATCGGTCATCCCGACGCCCTGCCCGTTGGTCCCGTTGGCGGGCATCGCTGTCCCGGGAATGCCATTGCTGATGACCTGAAACATGTCCGCGTCGGAGTGCGTATGTTTCTTCACCGCCCGCGTCAGGTCAGGCCCGCGTCCGCCCCCGTGCGCACCTAGTCCGTGACACAGGGCGCAGTTGATGCGGAACTCATACTCGCCCGCCTTCGCGGCCTTGGCATCACCTGCAAAAGGATTGTGGTCGTCGCCCGCGGCGCAGACTCCAATCCCCAGCAGCACGAATGGGATTAATGCCAAGCAGCATCGTCTCAACATGAATGCACCTTCCCGGAAGTTGCCGCATTCTACGCCATCGACGCGCGAATGCGGCTTTGGAAATCTCGGAGATTTGCGAAAGAGAGCGCGCTGCCCCACCCGTACATGTCCGGCGGGCATCTTGGGACCGGCACCTTTGGCTCTCTACACTGAAATCCCGCCCTCCGGCTGCCGATATTCCTGAGGGGAGAGGGTATTTTCCCTAGGCGTCCAAGTGCCTGATCCGTCAGCCTTTCCAGCGAAAGGCGTCGGGCTGGGGGAGGCCCAGATGAGCCAGCACGCGATAAGCGAATTCGCGCGCCATCTCATCTAAAGAAGCAGGACCGTAATAGAACGCCGGGATGAGCGGGAAGACAGTGGCCCCGGCGTCGGCTGCCCGGTACATGTTGCGAATGTGGATTTTGTTGAGCGGCGTTTCGCGCACGCAGAGCACCAGCGGACGCTTCTCTTTGAGCGAGACGTCAGCGGCGCGCTCGATCAGTTGCGCGGCGATGCCGTTGGCAATACGGGCCAGAGTGCCCACGCTGCATGGCATGACGATCATGGCGTCGGCGGGATAAGAACCGCTGGCCACGTTCGCCCCGATGTCAGCGTTCGCTTGCTCTTTGATTTTGTTCGTTGCATTTTTGCGCGACGCGCGGCCGCCGGAATTCCCGAGAATCTGGCCGACCACGTTGGACCGGCCCTTCAGGCCTAACTCTTCGGCCATTACGCGCAGCGCGCTGTCGGAGGCGATGAAGTTGACCGTCTCGACTCGCTCGTCGCGTTCGACGGCCAGAAGAAGATGCCGCAAGAAAATGGCTCCGCTGGCCCCGGTGGTTGCGATGGTCAGATTTTGCGGTGGATGGTTGGGCAATGCGTCTCCGCCGAGGCAAAGAACGATTGCCCCGACTTCTGGAGCATAGGGAGTCGGTGAACACGAAGTCAAGATGAACGAGCTAGAAGCCAGGAGCTAGAAGCTGCTTCGATCATGTCCTCAACCGCCAATCTTCGATCCCGTCGCAGCGCGGCGCAGCTGCACGCGCTGGCGGGAGTGGAGCGCGAAATCCGCGCCCAGGATTCGCACAACCGCCGCAAATATCTTCGCGAGTTCAACGAGGCCTATCGCAGCTACGATTCCGTTCTCGATTCGCAACAGGTCCAGACCGCCTTGCATTCCGCCGATGTCGTTCTCATTGGCGACTACCACGCTCTGCCGGCGGCACAACGCTACGCCGCGTCGCTGATCGAACAGCGCGCACTGGCCGGGGACCGTCCTGTAGTGCTGGGAGTGGAAACCATCTTCGCCCGCGACCAGCACATTCTCGACGAATGGTGGCGCCGCGAAATCGACGAGAGCGAACTCCGCCAGCGCATCCGCTTCGACCTCGACTGGGGATACGACTGGACCCCATTTCACGAATTGCTGGTCACGGCACGCGATCATGCAGAAGCCGTCTATGGACTCGATTGCATGCCGCGTGAAGATTTGCGCAAGATCGGCGCGCGCGACCGTCACGCCGCCGCCAAGATTGCCGAAATCCGCCAGCGCCATCCGGACGCCGTCATCTTCGTGTTGTTCGGCGAATCTCATCTCGCTCCCGGACATTTGCCCCGTGCCCTACATGAGCAACTCCCCGGCGCAAAAGTTCTCACTGTTCTGCAGAACATTGATGCACTCTACTGGCGCGCCGCTGGAGAGCGCGTCGACAAGGTGGAAGCCGTTCGCGTCAGCGACGAAGTCATTTGCGTTTTCAACTCCACGCCGCTGGAGAAATACGAGAGCTACCGCCTATTCCTCGACCAGTGGAGTCGCTGCGACAATGCTCCTGACTTCGCGCCCACCATTTACAACCTGATCGACAGCCTGGCTCGCTTTCTCGAAATCAATCGCTACTCGCCGCACAACGGCACGCAACCAAAGTTTCTAGTCGACATGCTGCCCGAAGTCTACGGCGGCCCTTCCGACGCCATGATGCGCCGCTTGCTGTCTCGCAAGGGCATCGCCGAGCAGGAACGCGAGACCATGTTGAGCAGCGTCGAGCAGAACGGCAGCGCCTATCTGCCGCCGGTGAATGCCTTTTACGTGCGCGAATTCCAGATGATTCACGCCGCCGAAGATGCGACGCGCTTCCTGCACCATGCCTGTCAGGGCCTGCCGCAGCGTCTCAATGGACATTCGGAAGAAGGAATTGCGGCAAATGGAAGCCGCAACCGTGAGCCTGGTCCGATCGACAAGTTCTACGCCCGCGTAGTTGAACACGCGGTCGCGTATTTCGGCTCGCGTGTGCTCGATCCCTCGCGACCTGCGCCTGAGGATTCGTCTCCACTGTCGCGCGCCGCGTGCGAAAAAGCCGCGCAGGCAGCGGTTCGCGCCGACGTCAGCAAGGTCGAGTCCTCCGCGCAAGACCTCGGCTATCGCATCGGCAGCCAGATCTACGACGCCTATCTGGCCGGCAAAGTCACGCCCAATGGCCTGCGCCGCCTTTTCCTCGCGCACCTCGATGAGCCCGGACTCGCCCGCAAGGTCTGCGCGGCGGTCATTGCCAAGCTGCGCGCGGTCTCCAACTCGAAGGCGCGCACTGCCCACGCCTGAACTCCCACGCCTGAATTCTTCAGCCTCAAAGTGCTAATCTAACTTCGCCGTCTGAACGCCGTGTGCTGAAGGCTGAGTGCCCTTTGAACGCCGAATCCATCCGCCAATTATTCGAGCAAGTACGCAAGGGTAAGCTCACGCCCGACGATGCTGTCTCGCGCCTCCGTCATCTGCCTTTTGAAGATCTCGGCTTCGCCAAAGTCGATCATCACCGCGCCCTGCGCAATGGGATGCCCGAAATCATTCTCGGCGAAGGCAAGACCCCCGCGCAGGTTGCTGGAATCTTTGCCCGCCTTGCCAAACACGGCGGCAACATCCTCGCTACCCGCGCTACCGAAAAACAATTTGCCGCTGTAAAGAAGAGAGTTCGCGCCGCCGAATATCGCGACCCGGCTCGCGCTATTATCCTGCAGCGCGATCCCACCAAATACGGCAAGGGCATCATCGCGGTGGTTTCCGCTGGAACCAGCGACATCCCTGTCGCCGAAGAAGCGGTCGTCACCGCCGAACTGATGGGCAATGAGGTCCAGCATTTCTATGACGTCGGCGTCGCCGGTATTCACCGCCTGCTGGCGAATCGCGAAGCGCTGACTAAAGCCCGCGTCGTAATCGTCTGCGCCGGCATGGAAGGCGCTTTGCCCAGCGTCGTGGGAGGCCTCGTCGGTGTTCCCGTCATCGCCGTGCCTACGAGCATTGGCTACGGCGCATCGTTCAAGGGCATGGCCGCGTTGCTCGGCATGCTCAACTCATGCGCCTCGAACGTCAGCGTCGTCAACATCGACAACGGATTCGGGGCCGGCTACGTTGCCTCGCTCATCAACCGCCTGCCTTAAATACCAAGGAGGAGCAATGCCAACCGTTCTTTCACCGGAAGTAAAGCAACTCATCGATCGTGCGAACTTCGCTCACCTCGCCACGCTCATGCCTGACGGCTCTCCGCAATCGGTGCCGGTCTGGATTGGCCGGGAGAGCGATCATCTCGTGATCTGTACCGGAGAGAACTCGCTCAAAGGGAAGAACACGGGCCGCGATCCGCGAGTAGCAATGTCGATCGTCGACTTTACCAATCCCTACGAAGAGGTCCAGATCCGCGGCCAGGTCGTTGAGCGTCGCCCCGATGCCGATCTGAAGACGATGGATCCGATCTCGCACAAATACACGGGCAAACCCTTCCCATTTCGCGCTCCGGAAGGGCGTGTCGCCCTCGTGATTGAAGTGGAGAAGGTGCGCTACACCAAGCTGCCCTTCGAGCACACGCCGCCGAAATAAGAAAGGCGCGGCTCGTCACTGTTTCGTGTCAAGCCGCGCCTTTCGTCACCGCTACATCAACCTTTATGAGCCCTGCTGGCCCGTCTTTGTTTCCACCTGCAGCTTGTTGTCGACGCTGAAAGCGCCGAACAGTTGGTTGGCTTTGAGTCCGGCGATCGTCTTGTCCATCGAGCTGTCGACCGAGCCGTAAAGCGTCACGTGACCGTTTGTCACGATGATGCGAATCGGTCGCGCCGGATCCATCGCATACTTGCTCAACACGTTGTCGCCATAGATCGCGCGCATGGCCCGCAAGCGCAGCCCGTCATCGAACCGCGAAACCGGCTCGACCGAAACGTTGTCGATCACGTCCTTCACACCGGGCATGTTCGCGATGTCAAAGAGCGCTTCATCGCGGCCAATCCCCGTTCGATCCTGGCCCTCGACCGTGACCACTCCATCCTTCACGCCAAGCGCGAAGTAGTCGAACGTGTTGTCATATCCCACGCGCACGTAGCGCAGCTTCTTGGCCAGTTTCTGCTCAAGTTGCGCGTCCGGTACATTCGGACCGGCCACCGTCAGCAAGTCGCGCACTCCCTGTGATTTCGCAGCCTTGCGCGCTAGTTTCGCAGCATCCAGCTTGTTCTGATAGAGATCGACCGTGCCCGTCAGGGTTACGATCCCTTCTTCCACGCTCGCCTTTACGTTGCCGAACTGGCTTTTCGACGCCAGCTTCTGCGTCACGGTTGTCTGAATCTGATTGTCGTAGCGGGACGCCGCCGGCGTCTGAGCTACGAGCATTGCGCCCATCAGCCCCACCGCCAGAACTGTACCCGCCAGCCTCCCGATTGCATTCTTCCTTGCTGCAGTCATAAAGGTCACCTCCGACCCGTTGACGAATCTTTACGAATTAACTGCCTGGTTAATTCGTTCGATGCCGGGGAATTACCCAGAGATGCATTGGCAGCATGGGAAACGCGCCGCACAGCGATACGTCAAGCGGTCCGCGAAACTTTTTGCGAGTCCGCGGGTTTATGACACAAGCAGGTAGATGTGTGTCTGCTACGGTATGTTGTACCGTTGCCAGGAAAAACGTATTGGGAGTGATCCTCTTATTTGCCCACCGACGACCAGTCTGTGAGCAGCACTGGTTGCCCGCCCTTCACGATTGTCGGATAGACGTTATCGAATCCCTTGTGATCGGTCGCGCTGTAGTTGAGAATGAGTCGCGGGCCCAGGCCAAAATTCATTTCATGAATGGACTCGATGGCGCTGATAAACTTCTCTCGAGTAACGTCCTTACCCGCCCGCTTGAGTCCCTCAACCACTACCATCGCGTCCACAAAACCTTCAAGGCTGGTAAAGGTCGGCGCTTCTCCCGGAGAATATTTCGCTAAGTATTTTCGATACAGAGCGACGGTGGGGTAGTCGCTGTGGTCGTAGGGCGGCATCACTTGGGTGATAATCGTGCCTTCCGCATCCGCTCCCGCTTCCTTGATGAATTCCTCGGTGCCTACGAAAGACACGGCGAGGAATTGCGGCCTCCAGCGATCCGCGTGTGCCTGCTTCACGATCGCTGCCGTCGGCGCGTACGGTCCCGCAATCACGACGGCCTGCGGGTGCGCCGCCATCACTTCCTTTAGCCCTCCATCGATCTCGTCACTGCCGCGGTTGAAGGTGCCCAAACCCACCGGAACTGCATTGTGCTTCTGCAGGGCCAGTTTCACGCCGTCGAGCACCGCCTTACCAAATGGATCATCCTGGTAGAGGACGCCAATCTTGCGGACGTTCTGCTCCCATAGCTTGTCCACCTGCTCGCGGGTTTCGTCGTAATAGGAAGCGCGAACGTTGATGATTTCATGCTTCAACGGTTCGTAGAGCATCTGCGCGCCGGTGAACAATCCAACGACTGGAATCTTTTCTTCCTGCGCCATGGGCACATAGACCTTGGCGGTGGGCGTCCCCACAAAAAAGCCCAAGGCGAAGACTCCCTCCTTCGTCATGCGCTTGAAGCACGAGGGGGCTCGCTCCGGATCGTAGCTGTCATCAAATGCCTGCAGCTGAATTTTGCGCCCAAACACTCCGCCTTCGTCGTTGATCAGGTGCAGGTAGGCGGAAGCGCCCAGCACGGTCTGTCGGCCCAGCACGTGCGCCGGACCATCCAGCGCCGAGCAGGATCCAATCAAAATGCTGTTTTCGGTGACACCCGGCGTCTCCGCCATAGCAGCAGAGATCGTGAATACAAAGCTGAACAGCAGCAATCGCGCAACGCGCGCAGGCAAACAGATCGACCCCGCCCCATAACGGTTCATTCCGCAAACTCCTCGTGGCAAGCATTTCCCCCGCACTGGGCTCACTTTGCTGAGGTTCCAGGTTGTACGTGCGTGAGATGAGTGAGGCCATTGTGCCATGAAGGTTGGCCCCGCGATACGTCGGTGACTCACTAAGGTAACCGACTGGAGTGAGCCAATAGCTGCCCGATTCCTCCCGGTTTGTGCCGTCTTATTTCGGGATTACCCCCGTAACTTTCGACCCGGTACTCAGCGTTCTACCATGCCCTTGGACTGCGTATTTCGAGGGGGGAATCCGCGGATGGGTGAACGTGTCACCCAATCAGAACGAAAGGATCTTGCGCGCGCCAGCCGCCTGAAAAAGGCTCTGGAGAGCGGAGACCCTCCTGCGTTTGTGCAACCCGAGAGCGCGACTGCTCCCGCGAACGGTTCGTGCTCCGCCAATTCTTGTTCTCTGCCTCCGCTTTCTAACCTCTCCGCCACGCACCCAGCCAACCCAGCGACCCGGCTGCAATTCCTGGAACAGATGTTCCAGGCCTCGCCCGATGGATTGAGCATCGCCGATACCGATCATCGTGTGCTCTGGGCGAACGACGCCTTCGTGCGCATGTTCGACTACCAGGCGGCCGAGGTTATCGGACAGCCTCTGGAGAATCTCGTAGTCCCTCCGGAACGACTGGCGGAATCGCGATGGGTGACCGAGTCCCTCGCGAAGCACGAACGCATCACTCTGGAGACGCAGCGCAGAAAGAAAGATGGAACGTTACTCGATGTTTCCGTCTCCTGCGCGCCGCTGCTCCTCGATGGCAAGATGGCCGGCTTCTATGTTGGCTACCACGACATCTCCGATCGCAAGCGCGTCGAGGCTCTGAGTTCGGCACTCTACCGGGTTGCTGAAAAGAGCAGCAGCGCCCACGACCTGCAACAGTTCTTCGCTGCGGTACACAGCATCGTCGACGAGTTGATGTACGCGCGGAACTTCTATATCGCGCTGTATGATTCCTCGACCGACCTGCTGAGCTTTCCTTATTTCGTCGATGAGCAGGATTCCGCTCCGTCCCCGAAAAAGTTGGGCCGCGGTTTGACCGACTATCTCATACGGGCAGGACAACCCCTGCTGGCTACGCCTGAGGTCTTGCAGGCGATGGAGGACCGGGGCGAAGTGGCGCGCAACGGATCGCGCTCCCTCGACTGGATGGGCGTTCCCCTCAAGGTCAACAACCATACCTTTGGTGCGCTGGTGGTGCAGACGTACTCCAGGAACATTCGATATGGGGACAGCGACAAGGAGATTCTGACTTTCGTTGCTCGACAGTTGGCGAGCGCCGTCGAGATTAAGAGGAATGAGCAGGCGCTGCGCCGCTCCGAAGCTCGCTACCGCTCGCTGGTGCAGAGTTCGGTCTACGGAATCTACCGTTCCAGCCTGGAAGGAAGATTCCTCGATGTAAATCCAGCGCTCATCACCATGCTCGGATATGGATCGGCGGAGGAAGTACTGCTCCTCGATCCCGAGAAAGATGTATTTGCCCACGCGGAAGAGCACGCGCGCCTGATCGAAGAGTTCCGACTCAGCGGACGTCTGGATGGCATCGAAGTGAAGTGGAAGCGGAAGGATGGCAGCGCCATCACCGTACGCATCAGCGGGCGCGCCGTGAGCAGTGCGGACGAGCCGGCCGATGTGCTGGAAGCGATTGCCGAGGACGTCACCGACCGCCGCGTACTCGAAGACCAGTTACGCCAGGCGCAGAAGATGGAGGCCGTGGGACGACTCGCCGGCGGCGTGGCCCACGACTTTAATAACTTGTTAATGGTGATCAGCGGTTATGCCGAAGTGATTCTGGCGGACCTTCCGCAGGATCATTGCCTGCATGAGAAAGGGCGCGCCATTCAGTTGGCCGCCGATCGCGCTACGACGTTGACGCGGCAATTGCTGGCCTTCAGCCGCAAGCAACTGCTCGAACTCAAAGTAGTCGACGTCAATGCCATCGTGCGTGACATGGAACGCTTGCTGCGCCCTCTGATCGGCGAAAACGTGGAGCTTACCACCATCCTCGCACCCGATGCGGTTCACACCCGGGCCGACGCCGGACAACTGGAACAAGTCTTGATGAATCTGGTTGTGAACGCTAAGGATGCCATGAACCGGGGTGGAAAACTCACGATCGAAACGCGCAACATCGTCGTCGATGAGAATCATCGTCGTGGCCAAACCTTTATCCGTCCCGGCCACTACGTCGTGCTCTCGGTTCGCGATACCGGCATGGGCATGGACAAGGAGACGCAGTCGCGAATCTTCGAGCCGTTCTTTACGACGAAAGAGAAAGGCAAGGGCACCGGCCTCGGCCTCTCCACGGTCTACGGGATTGTCAAGCAGAGTGGCGGCTATGTCATGGTGCAAAGCGAAGAACATCGCGGCACGACTTTCCAGATCTATCTGCCTCGCGTCGAAGGCGTCGCCGAAAAGCAAGCGGTTCCCGTGGCGCACGCTGCCTTGGGTGGAACGGAAACTGTTCTGCTGGTGGAAGACGAAGACTCCGTTCGCCAACTCGTACGCGACACCCTCGTCGCAAAGGGCTACCGCGTGGTCGAGGCGGAAAACGGCGAAGCCGGCATGGCTGCCGCTGCCCGGCACGACGGCAAAATCAACCTGGTGATTACCGACGTGGTGATGCCCGGTATGGGCGGCCGCGAACTGGTTAAGCAACTCGTGCAACTGCGTCCCGGCACGAAAGTCCTGTATCTCTCCGGCTACACCGAGGACGCGATCATCAACGAAGGCACCATTGAACGCGGCGCCGCATTCCTTCAGAAGCCCTTTACCCTCCAAAACCTCTCGCGCAAAGTCAGAGAAGTGTTGGGTTAGTATCCATTTTTCCAGCCGCGCCAGAGACTCGACCAGATGTGGCCTTCAGCCCCTGAGGTTTGCTTCCCCCCCCGAACAAGCCATGCAACTTTTTCCCAACCTCTGCGTCCTATCTATTGGAAGATAGAGCTTGCCCAAAATCCGTCCGTGGCGGATGCGCGTATAAAAGATAGGGGTTCCATGCTGATCAAGAAACCGGAAGACATTCGTTCATCGGAGATCACGCCCAAGAGTCTGTACCTGAACCGCCGCAAGTTCCTCGCGGGCGTGGCGCTCGCTGGCGCCGCGGCAGCAACCGGCATCGGACTACGCGAAGTCATCTCGCCGTCAGCCACTGCTCTTGCCGGAAACAAGATCAACGGCATCCAGAAGAGTCCGTTGAGCACCACCGAAGCGATCACTCCTTACAAAGACGTCACCAACTACAACAACTATTACGAGTTCTCCACCGAAAAAGACGAACCCGCCAAACTCGCTCAGAAGCTCCGCACGCGCCCTTGGAAAGTGAAGATCGATGGTCTGGTCGACAAGAAACAGGAACTCGATGTGGACGCGATCATCAAGATGGCTCCCCCCGAGGAGCGCATTTACCGTCATCGCTGTGTCGAAGGCTGGTCGATTGTTGTTCCCTGGATCGGCTTCTCGTTGAGTGAGCTGATCAAGCGCGTGAACCCCACCAGCAAGGCGAAGTTTGTCGAGTTCACCACTCTCCTAGACATGACTCAGATGCCCGGCCAGCAGCGGAATGTCCTGCAGTGGCCTTATGTGGAGGGCCTCCGCATGGACGAAGCTATGCATCCGCTGGCGCTGCTCTGCTTCGGCATGTATGGCGAAGATCTCCCCAATCAGGACGGCGCGCCGATTCGCATCATTGTGCCCTGGAAGTATGGCTTCAAGAGCGCCAAAGCAATCGTGCGCATTCGCTTTACGGACAAGCAGCCGCAGAATACCTGGAATATTTCCGCCCCTACGGAGTACGGTTTCTATTCCAACGTGAATCCAAACGTGGATCACCCGCGCTGGAGTCAGGCCCGAGAACGCAGGCTCGGCGAATTCTCGAAGCGCCCCACACTGATGTTCAACGGCTATGATCAGGTAGCCAGTTTGTACAGTGGAATGGATCTGAAAAAGAATTTTTAATCGGCTTCCGGCTTCCGGCGCTTGGCTTCCGGTCCCCGCTCCGAAATCTGAAGCACGGGAAATCAGATTTGGCCGAAAGCCGAAAGCCGGACGCCGGATGCCGAAAAGATGCTTCGCTACCTCAAACCCGCAGTCTTCCTGGCATGCCTCGCCCCGCTGGCTTGGCTCGCCTGGAGGGCTTTCCACGCGGGACTTGGCGCGAATCCGATCGAAACGATCACCCACAGCACCGGCGACTGCACGCTGACGTTCCTGCTGATTACGCTCTCGATCACGCCGTTGCGAAAGCTGACCCGCCAATATTGGCTCATCAATCTGCGCCGCATGCTCGGCCTGTTCGCCTTCTTCTACGGCACGCTGCACCTGATGACCTACGTCTGGCTCGACAAATTTTTCGATGTTCACGAAATGCTGGCCGACATCGCCAAACGCCGTTTCATCACCGCGGGAATGACGGCCTTCGCCCTGATGATTCCGCTGGCGCTGACGTCTACCAAGTGGTCGATCCGAAAATTAGGTGGCAAACGCTGGCAGGCTCTGCACCGCCTCATCTATTTCAGCGCCGGTGTTGGAGTCATCCACTACATCTGGCTGGTCAAAGCCGACTTGAAGAAGCCGTTGGAATACGCGGCAGTGCTCGCAGTTTTGATCCTTTACCGCATCATCGCCTGGATCGGATCGCGCACCCCCGCAGTCGCGAACGCACGCATCTCCGAAGGCTAACCTGGTGCTGGCATCCCTCCAGTTGGTCGAGGAGTCCTTGCCACTGCTCACCACCGACCTTCGCGCCATCCCACCCAAATAAAAGGCGCGGCCGACTCGCCGCGCCTATCTCCCAAAGCGTTTTCCTCAGCCTACTTTTTTCGCCAGCGCGTCGCGCTCGACCGTACTGGAGACTGCACGACGAACATGTGCGGACGGGTCAAAGCCGCTGAGGCCGAGGCTGACGCATTCTGCGTGAAGAAAACCCCGGTTCCAATTTGCCCATTCGCGTCCGTTTCGATGAAGGGAAACGTTGTGCCGTTGACGGTGTAAAAAGTAATGCCGAATCCACCGTTAAGGGTGCTGTTCGAGCTGTTGCCGGCATTCGCTGCGATCTGACCCCGGCCGTTCGAGTCAGGGACCGCATACGTACCACTGAGCGGCAAACTGTAATTAGGGAAGCCGTTGGGAGCGTAGTTTTCGTCCGTGATACCGGTTACGGTCAACCCGGTGCTGCTGGAGGTAAACTCCGCAATGTCGTCCACTTCAGCGCCGGCAACCAGATTGACACCAGAAAGGTTCAATCCATAGCCTGCCGATCCGCTGAAACTGGTTGAGCTCTGCGGCGGGTACGCCACTCCGCTCATCACGCCACCGTTGTCAATCTCCAACAACAGCAGACCTGCGCTTGAAGGATATGCCGCATAAAGCGAGCCTGCGGTGAACCCTGCGAAGCTGCCCAGTGTGAAGCGACCTGTACCGGCTGCGGTGTACAGAGCGGTGAACGACACCGGAGACTGAGAAACTGTTCCTCCGATGTTGGAGTCCTCCGTCGACGCGGAGGTGATGTTGCCGGCTCCATCCGTCACCATAAATCCGCCGACGGCTGACGGGGCACTCACGCCCGGAAAGGCACCCGCAACAGTAAACGCCAGCGTGCCAGTGGGCACCGTGGCGCTGGTCTGGGAATAAGCATCGCCCGAGAGCGTTGCAGTCGCGTCCATCTCAATAAACTTCAAATGGCTGGCATCGATGGCGTACACATCGTAGGTCTGCGTGCCGAACTGTGTGACCAACGTCGTCGCAGGAGTAGTAGCCGGACCCGAAACGATCTGCCCGCTGAGCCCTTGAGAGGTGTACGCAACGCTGTTGTCGTTGAAATCTTCCAATCCGGAGATAGCTCCGCCCGACCCCACGGTGAAATTACCGACCGTGGCAAACGGATCCGCAGAGCCGCTGCTCACATCAGTTCCGAAAAAAAGAAAAGCGTAGGACCCGGATGGGGAAACTCCCGCAGTTTGTATGTCAAGCGTGCCACTTCCGGTTGCGTTGCCATCGAATTCGGTGACTAGCCCATGAGAGCTGTCTTGGAGAACAAAATCGAGCGTGATGTTCCCGAATGCCGTCGAAGTGTTGAGAGTCGCCTGTCCTCGCCCGTCCACGTTGACTTTGTAATTGCTCCCGGCGCCGACTGCGGCATTGGAAACGAGTGCAGGAACGCCCGGATCATTCAGATCGAGAGTTCCTCCCGTGATTGCGCCCTGGCCATTTCCTCCGCTGCCGCTCGCGGTGAAAGTACCAACCATCGCATAAGGCGCTCCGGTGGTGTCGGTTCCCGAAACCGAAAACACGTAAGTGCCATTGAGATTGCTGTTGCTGAAGCTGCCTCCCGGCGGTGGTATCGGTGTGCTGAAGCTACCGCCGCTACCGCAACCTCCTAATACCGCAATGCTGGCGAGAACGGTGGTCAGAACAAGACGATTGCACAACGACATGACATCCCCCTGGATAGGCTGGCGTGAGTTGGGTGCTGCTTGAGCTCAGATTAGCACGTCTGAGTCGCCGCTAGGTTTAACCCGAACCTGAAAAATAAGTAGCGCGAGAAGGGAAATATTTTGAAGCTTTACACCTCTTTACGAATGAAGGACCTTGCCGAGACTAGGGATGCACCTCGGCCTCCTGCACGGCCAAATTTCGCAATGACTCATCGTAAGGCGCTTGCGCGATTCCTTTTTCCGTAATAATCGCCGCCACATATTTCGCCGGGGTCACGTCAAACGCCGGATTCTCCACGTCCACGCCGTCCGGGACCATTTGCTTCCCGGCAATGTGGGTGACTTCCCTGGCGTTCCGCTGCTCGATGGGGATCTTGCTGCCATCGGGACAGGCCAGGTCCACCGTCGAAATCGGCGCGGCCACGTAAAACGGAATGCCATGCTCCTTCGCCAGGATCGCCACCGTATAAGTTCCAATTTTGTTAGCCACATCGCCATTGGCGGCAATGCGGTCCGCACCCACCACAATCGCTCCGATCTTTCCCTGGCTCATCATCGCCCCCGCCATGTTGTCGGAAATCACCGTAGTCGGGATGCCGTCTTTCATCAACTCCCACGCCGTCAGACGCGACCCTTGTAGAAACGGGCGCGTCTCATCGGCATACACGTGTATCTTCTTGCCCTGCTCCACCGCCGCGCGAATGACTCCGAGCGCCGTTCCATATCCCGCCGTAGCCAGCGCTCCTGCATTGCAGTGTGTAAGCACTCCTCCGGAACTTGGCATCAGGGTCGCGCCATGACGCCCCATCGCCTGATTGGCTGCGATATCTTCCGCATGCATCCGCTGGGCTTCTTCAATCAACGTCTGCTTGATCTGAGGAATGGGCCAGATGCGAATCCGCTCGTATTTCTCCTGCATGCGCCGAATCGCCCAGAAAAGGTTCACCGCCGTCGGCCGCGTTTTGCCGATGAGGTCGCAGATCTGGTCAAGGTCGCGCTTCAAGTCGCCCGGCGACTCCGCCTTGGAATTGTTCACTCCCAGCGCGATGCCCATGGCCGCGGCCACGCCGATCGCCGGCGCTCCGCGCACCACCATGTTGCGGATTACATCCGCCACCTGCTCGTGCGTCTTGCAGGTCACATACACTTCTTCCGTAGGCAGCTTCGTCTGATCGATGAAGCGCACACCTTTGTCAGTCCATTCCAGAGTTTGAATCATAAATTTGTAGTTGATTCCTATCGCAGCTCAGGGCTTATGCGCCTCGCAGCGGTTGCGCGGATGATTCGTCACGGCCGGGCGTCCGCAAACCTCGCAAACCGCAGCTACGGCAAATACGCCAGGCGAGGTTTCGTCATTCTGCAGAACATGTTCTGCGCGCACATCGTTCGCCGTGAAAATGGAAACAAACGGCGCCGTACCCGCTGCCTTTTCCACGTTCGGCCGTCCCTTGGCATCCTCCCGCTCGATCAGGCACATCACGCCCACCACTTCGAATCCAAACTCGCGCGCCGCCTCAATCGCCTGCACCGTCGACGACCCCGTGGTGCAAACATCATCCACAATCACCACCCGCGCACCTTTTTCGCGAAAGCCTTCAATGCGCTGCCCGGTGCCGTGCTGCTTCTCCGCTTTCCGCACCAGGAAACCATCCAGTTCGCCGCTCACCACCGAAACTGCCACCACAATCGGATCCGCCCCCATGGTGAGTCCGCCGATGGCCTGCGCCTTCCATCCACGTTGCCGGATCTCTTCGAAAAAAACTTCTCCCGTCAGCCGCGAGCCTTTCGCGTCGAGTGTGGTGGTGCGGCAGTCGATGTAGTAGTCGCTGGTCCCGCCGGACGAGAGCTTGAACTCACCCAACCGGAACGACTTGTGGGCGAGCGTGCTCAGTAGTTTCTGACGCGCAGGATGCATAAAAATCTACGATAACATGGGCGCGGACGTCAGAGTGGCCACGCCGCCAAAGAACGCAATGAAACGCCGGCCGAGAAGTCCTTCGTGATACTTCGTGTCCTTTGTGGTTCATGTATTTCTCTCGGCGCTAACCCACCCCACTGTCGAGACTCCCAAGCCCGTCTCTATGCACGCCGGGTAGTGCTTGCGTGTTAACCTGAAATCTTGTGGTAGGCCGCACGACACGCCCGCGACCTTTCCTCTCGGGATGATTCTGAATCGAGGTATAGACATTGCAGAGTTCGCGCAGGATTCTCCACTCCGTTTTTATTGGCCTTTTTCTTTCCACAATTACGATCGCCCTTCTGGCCCCATCCGCCCGCGCCGACGGCACCCGCACCTGGGAGCAGTCCAAATTCGATGACCTGACCAAAGGCACCGCCACCGGAATCGCGATCCGCAGTTCCGGCGGCATCGAACTCGCTCCCTCGTTCAAGTTGCTCTACGCCACGCCCTCGACTTACATCTGGGCCGTCGCCTCGGATGACGCGGGAAACGTCTACGCCGCCACAGGCTCTCCGGCGCGCGTCTACCGCATCACGCCCGACGGCCAGGCCAGCATTATTTTTGAGCCGCGGGAACTTCAGGTGCAAACGCTTGAGGTCGCGCCCGGCGGTGTAATCTACGCCGCCACCGCGCCCGACGGTAAGGTCTACAAGATTGAGCACAAGGCCGCCGGAAAAGGTGAGCCCAAACCCGACAAGTCCGACAAAGACACGACCAAGGACCCTGCCAAACCATCTTTGGATCCAACTTGGAGTTCGTCCGAATACTTCGCGCCCGGCACAAAGTACATCTGGGATCTCATTCTCGACAAGAGCGGCAATCTCTACGTCGCCACCGGAGATCACGGCGAGATCTACAAAGTCACGCCCAAAGGCGAACATTCGCTTTTCTTCAAGAGCGATGACACTCATATCCGCGTGCTCGCGCTCGATGCCAAGGGAAACGTGATTGCCGGCACCGATGGCAGCGGCCTCGTCTACCGGATCTCTCCCGCCGGCGAAGGCTTCGTTCTGTATAGCGCGCCCAAGAAAGAAATCACCGCGCTCGCTCTCGATCGCGAGGGCAACATTTACGCGGCAGGTGTCGGCGAGAGGCGGGCCGGTGCGGCAATATCCCCCGCTGGAAGCGCGTCAACGCTGACGATGGGAACCAGTTCCACGTCAAGCAGTCCACAAACTCCCGGCATGACCCTGACCCTGACGCCCACCGCCCCGCAGGCTGGACCCTTCCCATTTCCCGGTGGAGGCGCGAGCGGCGGCTCCGATGTCTACCGCATTGCCTCCGACGGCTCCCCGTCGCGGGTTTGGACCTCGCACGAAGACATTGTCTACGCCCTCGCCTTCGATTCTCATGACAACCTGCTCGCCGGTACCGGGAACCGCGGACACGTTTTCGCCATCGAAGCCCAGGATGAATTTTCCGACCTGCTGAAAGCCCCCGCATCGCAGGTCACCGGATTCGCCAAGGCGCCGAATGGCGGCCTCTACGCTGCCAGCAGCAACCTCGGCAAGATTTTCGTTCTCGGCCCAGGTCCACAGACGGAGGGCAGCTACGAGAGTGATGTGTTCGACGCCAAAGTTTTTTCGCGCTGGGGCCGGGTGGAATTTCGTGGTTCCGGCAATGTCGATTTCCTCGTACGCAGCGGCAACGTCGACAATCCGGACCGCAACTGGAGTCCCTGGAAGTCAGTGAATCTCGGCAAGGATGCGGAAATGGCGGTTCCTGCTGCACGCTATGCCCAGTGGAAAGCCGTGCTGCACGCGGGCAGCGCCAAGCCCACCGTCGACACCGTCACCTTGAATTACCTCCCGAAAAATGTGGCGCCCGAAATCGAAGATGTCTCCGTGCAGATTGGCGTGCGCTATCAGCCGCTCCAGAAATCATCTGGCCTCAGTCTGGGTACAGATCTGAGTGGATCTTCCGGTGGCCATTTCGAGTCGCCCGTGCCCAGCACTCACGACCGCGATTCGATCGGAGTGAAATGGAATGCGCACGATGAGAACGATGACCAACTCGTCTATTCGGTCTACTACCGCGGCGATGGCGAGTCTCGCTGGCTCCTGCTGAAAGACAATTTGAGCGACAAAGCCTATTCCTTCGATGCCAGCCTGCTTCCCGACGGAGGCTACACCATCAAGGTAGTAGCTTCCGATGCCCCCTCGCATTCTCCGGGCGAGGCGCTGACCGCGAGCAAAGAGAGCCGCCGCTTCGAAGTCGACACTACCCCTCCACTCATTGAAAATCTGACAGCATCGCTCGAAGGTGCTCAGATCCGCGTGCGTTTCCGGGCCGAAGATGGGTTCTCTACCATTAAGCGCGCCGAGTATTCGGTCGATGCCGGCGAATGGAAGTACGTTGAGCCGGTCGGCCAACTCTCTGACGCAAAGATTGAAGACTACGACTTCACGGTCGCCACCGACGCCGGCAAGGACGCCGCGAGTGAGCATGTGGTTGTCGTCCGTGTTTACGACAAGTACGAAAACATGGCCGCGGCTAAGACGCTGTTGAAAGGGAAGTGAGACGCCGTCGAGTCCACAACTCATGTGGGGACAGCCGCGTCGGCTGTCCGGCCACGACGAAGTCCGGCCGCTCGTATAGCCCCCCGTTCTCACAACGTCGTCAGAATTCGTACATGTCCCAAAGGCCTCTTTCCGCCCAGCACGGACGTCGCAGACAATCGTCGTACGATGTGCTGCCCCTGTTCAGCCTGGAAGCTCTCTCTTTTCCTTAGCGCGCTTTTTGCGCTGGCCCTCCTCTTCACCGCTTGTTCCGGCGAGTCCAGTCCGACTGGAAAAACGAGTGGAGGTGGCGGCGCGGGCGGTGGCACAGGCGGCAGCAACCTGGCATGCAATGGGATGTCGGTGGGTCAGACCGCGAGTCTGAACGGCTTCGTTCCTTTTTCCGGCAGCAGCCTATGGAACACTGACATTTCCACCGCGCCGGTCGACCCGAACTCCGGCACCATCATCACGAACTGGGTGGGCTCGGTAAACGTCCATCCCGACTGGGGCAACGATCCCACGTACGGCATCCCCTACGTCGTGGTCAGCGGAAGTCAGTCGCTGGTCAACGTGAATCTCGGCGCGTACGGCGGCGAGAGCGATCCCGGTCCCATGCCCGTTCCCGCGACGGCTCCCGTCGAGGGCGGCTCGTCCAGCACAGGCGATCGCCACGTGCTCGTGCTTGATAACGGCAACTGCTTTCTCTACGAACTCTATAACGCGTCCGCAAATTCCGACGGGAGCTGGAACGCTGATTCGACCGCCGTCTGGGACCTGCTGGGCGACGAGCAGCGCCCCTACACCTGGACCTCCGCTGACGCCGCGGGACTCCCGATCTTCCCCGGCCTGGTGCGCTACGACGAAGTAGCCGCCGGCAAAATTCAGCACGCCTTCCGTTTCACTCTCCCCAGGACTAGCGCCGCGTTTACCCCGCCGGCGTCCCATTGGGCAGCGACCTCCAGCGATCCGACCGCGCCGCCAATGGGAATGCGGTTGCGCCTGAAATCCAGCTACGACATTTCCAGCTTCTCTACGCAAATGCAGGTCATTCTCACTGCGATGAAGACTTACGGTCTGATCCTCGCCGACAACGGCAGTTCGCTTTACGTAACTGGAGTGTCTGACAGCCGCTGGGGCTCAGATCTCGACTCACTCAAAACCGTCCCCGCATCAGCTTTCGAAGTCGTGCAGATGAATCCGGTGTACACGAACGCGAACTATCCGACGGGATCAGCGCCGACAATCAGTTCTTTTACCGCCTCGCCCACGCATGTCTCGTCGGGAGGCATCGTCACCCTCTCGTGGAATGCCGGCAGCTCCGACTATGTCGTCGTGACGCCGGCCCTGGGCGCCGTTCGTGACACCAGCGCAACAGTGAACCCCACAGCGACCACCACGTACACTCTTTACGGAACCAATCAGTTCGGTCGGACCTCGACAACGGTTACTGTGAACGTGCCCTAGATGCCGCGTCGGTCGGCCCTTACGCCCCGGTGTCCAATTTTGGTGCGTCCTCTAAACTGAGAGTCTTAATCGAAGATAACTCTCCGGCATGGCGCAGCTCCGGGAACATCCACGCCCAGGTCGCAATCACAACGAGCGTTCCGATTCCTCCCAACACCACCGCCGGCACCGTGCCAAACCACTGCGCCGTCACACCCGACTCGAACTGCCCGAACTCGTTCGACGTCCCAATAAAAATCATGTCTACTGCAGTGACGCGACCGCGCATTTCATCCGGCGTCGCGAGTTGCGTAAGCGTCGCGCGGATAATCACGCTGATCATGTCGCTTGCCCCCAGTAACAGCAGTGCGATCAGCGAGACGGTCAGGCTGCGGGACAGCCCGAAGATAATCGTGAAGATCCCGAACCCGGCCACCGCCCAAAGCAGGGTCGGCCCCGACCGTCCACGCAAAGGCCAGTGCGCTACCATTACGGCCATAATCGCCGCGCCCACGCCCGGAGCGGTACGCAACAGCCCCAGCCCCCAGGGTCCTGTATGCAGAATTTCGCGCGCATACACCGGAAGCAACGCGACCGCTCCACCCAGCAGCACGGCAAACAGATCCAAAGAAATCGCGCCTAAAATCAACTTTTTGCTCCAGATGTAATGGAGTCCCGCGAAAACCGTCTTCAGCGTCATGGGTTCTCGCGGACGCGCTTTCACTTCGGGCTTGATGCGGAACGACGACACTGTCGCGCCAATCGCCGTCACCATCGCCACCACATACACCACCGACGGTCCCTGAAACGCCGCGTACACAATCCCTCCGAATGACGGCCCCAGAATCGTTGCCGCCTGAAAGATGCTCGCATTCCAAGCCACCGCATTCGGGAAATGTTCTTGAGAGACAAGCTGTGGCAGAATCGACCGGCTGGCCGTGCTGTTAAACGATCGCACCACCCCGATCAGGACCAGCACTATATAGATCGACCGAATCGACGGCACGCCGCGCACAGTCAGCGCGAGCAGTAAAGCAAAGCAGACAGCGTAACCCGCATAGCAGGCCGAGAGTACGTGACGCCTCTCAAATCGGTCCGACGCATGCCCGGAAAGAGGGAACAGCAGAATTCCCGGCAGAAATTGCGCGAGCCCCACATATCCCAGATCGAGCGGCCGGTGCGTGATCTCGTAAACTTGCCAGCCAACCGCTACGGCCTGCATCTCAACCGCCGCCACGATCAGGAAGCGCGCGATCTCGAAAAGCACGAACCCGGGGTGAGTGAAGGCAGCACGTCCGGCTCTGGCGTCGGCGGTTGCGGGCATGAACTCCTACTGTGCCATAGAAGGCCGCAGATGTGCACGGAGCTGTTCCGTTTTCAAAACGGTAAGGCGGGATGAATCAGGATCTCTCCGACACGAAATACACCACCAGAATGCTGACCAGGCCCAGCACCCCGAACCCGAAAACCAGCAGGAGGAGATTCGAATCGACTTGCCCAGATCCGACTGAGAAAAAATGAAAGGCTCGCGAAGGTGTGATCTCTGCCCACCACAACGACCACTTCAGACCATGACGGTACTGCGATGCCACCAGCACAACACCGACGAATATGTACACCACCAACGCGAAGATTTCCGCGATCGTCACAGGCCGGCTGACACGTTCCGTCGCAGCGTTTCGGCGCCGTAGTTGCGCCCGCCACCACAGCAGGCTGGGCGATCCCGAAAGCGTTGCGCGTTCCGATTCACTCCGCGCGCCCTGGAAGGTCTGCGTCACCAGCACGAGATCGCTGCAGTTCGCACACCTCTTTACATGCTCGCGCAGTTCCGGAGCGCAGCCCTGCGGCCAGTGGCCATCCTTCAGTGCCCGAGTCAGTTCGTTTTCGAAGGAGCAGGTCCGAAACGTCATGCCCTCCCCCGATCCGCCTCGATTTGTTTGCGGAGCAGGCGCGCAATTTTCCGCCGCGCCCGGAACAGCAGCAGCCGAATCCCTGCCGCGTTCAGGCCGGTGATCTGAGAGATCTCGCGATGCGAATACCCTTCCGCATGAGCCAGCCAGAGCAGTTGCCGCTCCCGCGGACGCATGCGTGCCATCGCCGGGTCGAGTATGGCTTGTGAGTCGATATGCGATAACCCGTCGCGCGCCGCCAGAAACCGCTCAGGAACGTCTTCAATACACGCCGCCAGCGGTTTTCTCCAATGGTCTTTTAAGAGATTCGTCGCGATGCGGAACAGGTAGCGCCGGTAGTTCACCTCGCCGCCTTCCGGGCGCGTCGCGCACAGGAAACGCAGATAGCTTTCCTGCATCAGGTCGTCCGCCAGCGCAGCATTCCCCGAAACCCGCACCAGGTACGCCCGCAACGCCGGGGCGGAGCGTTGGTAGAACCCGGCGAAGGCATCGCTGTCCATGGGCAGGTCGTCAGGTCGCGATAGCGCGCGAGCCTCAACATTCGGGATGGCATATTCCCCGGTCGTATCGTGTTTCCTCATGGCTGCTTTCCAGAGCAGCCCATCGTCCGGCTGCTGCAGGATCAGGCAGCAAATTGATTTTATTCTCGCGCTCCGCTATTCGGCATCAGGCCAAGATGGCGGGCCAGTACCCATGTAAGTCCCGCCGAAATAATAAACCCAAGCCCCGGCATGAGCACCACGATCCCGAGTACGAAGAAAGCGATGCCGCCATCGGGAATGTTGTGGCGCAGAGAGATCAGGCCTGCGCCCAGCAGCGTCATGACAATTCCAATCTGCAGCGGCGTCAGCACCCGGGCGACCGGGCTCGGAACCGGCGCCTGCCGCTCGAATCCAACCGCAATCGGCGTCGCTTCGAGAAAGCGTTTGCCGGCGTCGGTGCTCATATAAGTCAGCACCTCCTGCGATGTGCCAAATCTCTCAATCAGGCGGCTGTGCACATCCGTCTGCAGCTTGAAGATGCGGTTCCAGCGCCGATTTTCCAGCAGAACATGGGTCAGCCACAGCAACCCGCCTAACATGCAAACAAAAACCAGGAACGGAATCCCATCGCTGACCAGTTCATGGTCAATGCCCGATGACTCGGGCTGAGACATCTGTGGCCACAGCTTGCGCTCCAGTACCTCGGCGGGCTGCTCGTGTTCGGGGTGCAGATTATTGAACAGATAGAAGTCGGGACTCTTCGCGATCTCGGGATGCGCTTGCAAAAAACTCTCTAGTTCCGGATTGTTGCGGTTTACATATTCCGCATTCGAAAGCAACGATGGATCGTGCGCCACCACCTCTGCCAGGGTGGGACTCACGCGCAGCAGTTGCAGAAGTTGGTCCTGCAGGGCGGCGACGTCTTTTTCGCTCATCTGCGGAGCGCCGGGAGCCACTGCTGGCTGCGCGGTGCGCGGCGCCTGGGCCGCGCTGCCTGCCGTGAACAACGCTAGGAATACCGCAACCGCCGGAACCACCGCCCTGTACCGCCGCTGCTTATCCATATCGCTATTCCCCTGTGAGAGAAGCGTTTTGTCGCATCTCTAAGCACACAACGAATGGCGGATGAGAAAGGTTAACAACAATTTTCAGGATTTCGTGGTTCTCAGGCGACCAGCGGCGCGTTAGCGATGCCCTCGGTTCCGAACACCCGCCGGTACCGCTCGACCTCATCCGGTGGCCCCAGTGCCTTGGAGTAATTATCCGAAAGTTTCACCGCCGGCCGCCCTTCGACCTCGGAAACCTTGCAAATGAGGCTGATCGGATCAAAGCCCCCACCGCTATTGGGATTGCATCCGCGAAAGTCATTGGTCAGCAGCGTTCCCCAACCGGCGCTCACCCGAACCCGCCGCCCTGGCGTCCATTTGTTACGATCCTCAAAATCAGCCGCACTCAGAAAATCGCCCGGCCCCAAGCCCTTCGCCAACGTCCCGCCAAAATACGCATGCAACCCGAGGATCGCGTCGACATCCAGCGTGTCCGAGGCGATCAGCAGTTTCTCCCGCGGATCTCTGCCGTGCTGCTGCAACCATGCGATGTATTCATCCCCAGCCACGTACGGATCCTTGCTATCCACGCGCTGCCCCGTCCAGTCCGCCACCCACTCCGGCGCTCCCGCCAAAAACTGCGTCGTGCCAAACGTGTCAGGCAGCATCACTCTCAACGCGCCGTCGTACGTCTGCTGCCAGAGTTCCAGCACCCGGTACTGCGAAGCTTTCAACGCCACGTCATCCGGCGCCAGAGCGGCCATCACCATCGGGATCTCATGCGCATTCGTTCCAATCGCTTCCAGATCGTGCTTGTGCGCCAGGAATGCGTTCGACGTCCCAATGAAATTGCTTCCCAGGTTCGCGGCCATCGCAATCACTACATATTCCTGCCACAAAAAGCTATGCCGCCGCCGCGTCCCAAAATCAGCCACACTCAGGTCCGGAACCCCGCGCAGCCGCTCAATCTTGTTCCACAACTTCGTCTTCGCGCGCGCATACAGGATGTCGAGCCCGAACTCACTCAGCGTTTTCAGTTGCGCCCGGGTCTTCAACTCGTCCAGAATCGCCAGCGCATACAACTCCCACATGGTCGTTTCCGGCCACGTGCCCTCAAACGTCAACTGGATCTGCCCGTCGCGCACCCGCAGCTGATAATCCGAAAGCCGGAAGTCGTGTTCCAGCCACTCCAGAAATGCCGGCTCGAAAATTCCACGCCGCCCGTAAAACGTGTTGCCCGCCAGCCACACCAGTTCCGACTTGCGAAACCGCCGTCCGCGCACATGCTGCAGCTGCACCTTCAACTCTTCAATGTGAATGATGTCCGCCATCCGCACCGAAGCGTGCCGGTTGATCAGCGAAAACTGCACCCGCGTGTTCGGAAAATGCTTCCAGATAAACTGCAGCATGAGCAACTTGTAGAAATCCGTGTCAAGCAGCGACCGCACCACGGGATCCAGTTCCCAGTTGTGGTTGTGCGCGCGTTCTGCGAAGTTGACGATCATTGAAGCGGGGCGGCGCCGGGCCTGCAGCTCTCGAGTCTAGAAGTCGACGGCCAAGAGTTGACAGTCTAGCAGCTTGCTCAAAAGCCGTGAACACGTCTCGGCTCTGTCAAACACCTTGCCGTGTTGAACACAAGTCGGGTTGAACACCTGCCTATGCTTGTTGGACGCCGCCCTGCCGTGGAAGAGCGGCGCTTTAGCGCCGCGTAAGCAAGGAAAAATTGTGCGGGCTTCAGCCGGGTGGTAGCGATTCCCCGATCGGAAAATGCTTTTCACTTAGGCGACCACCGTGTCCTCCTTCCTCCTCAAACATGGACTTTGGTGTGGCTCACTCCGCTGCATACTGATGCATAATCGGACTGCCTGAATCGCTTCACCTCCGCGGAGACCACCATGCGACGCCTCGTGCCGGCTTTCACCCTGTGCCTGTTTCTCTCCTTGACTATCGCAACCCAAGCGCAAGACAACCAGACGTCCACTGACGCCGCCGCTGTGCGCGCCACGGTGACGAATTACATCGAGGCCTACTACACTGGCGACGCCCACCGGATGGAACAGACTCTCCACCCTCACTACCTGAAGCACATGATCCACGGCGACATCCCAATGAGGGATAAGACCGGTCCGCAGATGGTGCAGGAAATCCGTTCCAACGGCGTCCCCGACATGCCCCAGGCGCAGCGCACCGAACAGGTCATCGTGCTCGACGTGGCGGGAACCATCGCCTCCGCCAAACTGGTCACCCCAGGTTGGGTAGATTACGTGACGCTTTCGAAGTTCGATGGCGAGTGGAAAATTCTGTCGGTCGTCCAGAGAATCGATAACTAGCAGCGCGCGTCGCGAGGCCCGGAAGTGCCGGGAAGACCTAGCTCTTCGCCCCGACAAACTTTTGCTCTAACCCCTCATACACTTCCTCTGCACGCCGCAGCGCTTCCTGCACGTTGTCGCAGATGTTTTCTTCCCCGATCACCTCGGCGAACTCCGCCTGATGAATCAACTGCGCGGGCTGCTCACGGGCGCCACATAGAATCAACGTCCGCTTGCTGGAATGCAGTTGCTTGGCAATCTCCTCGATGGCGAAGAGCCCCGTCGCGTCGAGTGCCGTCATATTCCGCAGCCGCAAGATAACCACCGGCGGAAGCGTGTGCACACTCTCCGTCACTGCCCAGATCTTGTCTGTTGCTCCAAACAAGAACGGCCCGTGAATGCGGAAGATGGTCGCGTAATACGGAATGTCCTTATCCTGCAAAATGTGCACGCGCCCGTCTTCCACGTAGTCCTCGGTCACCTGCGACACAGTCGTCGTTGAAGCCACACGGCTGATGAACAGTAACGCCGCCAGAATCATCCCGGCCTCGACCGCCACAGTCAGATCGGCAAATACGGTCAGCGCAAACGTGACCAGCCAGATGCTGATGTCCGTCTTCGTCAGCTTCAACAGTTGCGGAATCTCGCGCCACTCGCCCATGTTGTAGGCGACCACCATCAGAATTCCGGCCAGCGCCGCCATCGGCACATAGCTGACCAGCGGCGCCGCAAACAGCAGAATGCACAACAAGGTCAGCGCGTGGATCATTCCCGCCACCGGCGTCTGCGCACCCGACCGAATATTCGTCGCCGTGCGCGCAATCGCTCCCGTGGCCGGCAGTCCGCCAAACATCGGCGAAAAGATATTGGCCACACCCTGCCCAATCAACTCGACGTTGGGATTGTGCCGGTCGTTACTCATGCGATCGGAAACCACCGCCGACATCAGCGACTCAATCGCGCCCAGCATGGCCACCGTGAAAGCCGGTCCCAGCAGCCCATGAATCAAGTCCGTACGGAAGTGCGGAATCTGCCAGTGCGGCAGCCCGCTCGGAATTCCCCCAAACCGCGTCCCAATCGTCTCCACCGGCAGCTTGAAAAAATAAACCGCACACGTCGAAAGCAGCAGCGCAACGATCGGCCCCGGAATGCGGGGCGAAAGTCCCCGGCAAATGATCAGTGTCAGCAGCGTGAACACGGCGAGCGCCGTCGCCTCAAATGACAGCGTATGAAAATTCCCGGCCAGTGCCTCGATGCGCAGCCAGAACACGCCCGGAACTTTCTCGAGATGCAGTCCGAAGAAATCTTTGATCTGCGTGCTGGCGATCAGCACCGCAATCCCATTCGTAAATCCAATTACAACCGGCCGCGGGATGAACTTCACTCCCGTCCCCAGCCCCGTGACGCCCATGATCACCAGCAGCACGCCGGCCATCACGGTGCACATAAAGAGCCCGTCGACCCCGTGCACCGCGACGATCCCCGCCACCACCACGACAAACGCGCCGGTCGGCCCGCCGATCTGCATCTTCGACCCGCCCAGCGCCGAGATCAGAAACCCGGTGACGATCGCGCAATAAATTCCAGCCTGCGGAGTCAGCCCCGACGCGATGGCAAATGCCATGGCCAGCGGGAGTGCCACCAGCCCCACGGTGACTCCCGCAATCAGATCCAGCAGAAATTTGTGACGGTCGTAGCCGCGAAGACATAGCACCGACTTCGGAAGCCAATTGTCACTCAGGAAAGCACGCACCATTTTCCCATTATCGCCCCGTCAGCGGGAATCGGGTAGATGACCGAGGCGCGCCGTAGATCACGTAGCGGCGGACGCATTCGTCCGCCACGCGATGCGGAGGTCGGGTGCCCCATGTCTCGCGTTTTTTGCGAGACATGGGGATTTTGTTGGGGGCCGAAGCAGACGAGCGGCGCTGGGAAGGGGCTTTGAGCCGTGCCTTTAAGTGAAACAACAAATGCCGGCTTTAGCCGCTGAGTCCCCGATCACTCCGAATTCGAAAACTGTAAAATCCCTTCATGCACTTCCTCCGAACCCTGGGATGGCTGGCCTGCGTCGTCTATTCGACCATCCCTCTGTTCTGGCTCATGATTCACCCGCAAGTCCATCGCTGGCGCGCGAGCGAGCGTTCGCCATTTCGCGTGCTGGTCCCCGCATGGATCGTCATGTGGATCGGCATCGGCGCCCTGACCGGCCCTTGGCGTAACGCAGCGTTCTATTCGATCCCCTGGTTCTGGATTCCCGCCGTCCTGCTGTTTGCAACCGGCATCTTCATCTACTCCCGTTCCGGCGCCCACTTCAGCTGGGGCCAGCTCGGCGGCCTGCCGGAAGTTCGCAATGGAAACCATGATCAACGCCTGGTCACGACGGGGATCCGCTCGCGCGTCCGCCATCCGGTCTACCTCGGACATCTCTGTGAAATGCTCGCCTGGAGCGTTGGAACAGGTCTAGTTGTCTGCTGGGTGCTCACCGCACTTGCAATTGTGACCGGAGCGATGATGATCCGCATGGAAGATGCAGAGTTGGAGAAACGCTTTGGAGCGGAGTTTGTGGTCTATCGTCAGCGGGTCAACGCCGTTTTGCCCAGGCTGCGCGCCTGAACTTTTGTCCGGTCGAACCCGAGGCACTCGTTATAATCCGACGTAGCTGAAAGCCGAGAGCCGACAGCTGATAGCGACTTCATGCGCTTCGAACTCTTCATCGCGACCCGGTATCTACGAGCCAAGCGCCGCCAGGCCTTCATCGGCATCATCACCGGCATCTCGATCGTCGGAGTCGCCGCAGGTGTCGCCTCCCTCGTCGTTGCCATGGCCATCACCAACGGCTTTCGCCAGGACTTGCAGCAGCGCTTGCTCGGGTCGACGTCGCACATCAGCCTGCAGCGCGTCGCCGATGACGGCATCCAGAACTGGCCCGAACTCATGGACCGCCTGTCGAAAGAACCGCACGTGGTCGCCGCCGCTCCCGCAATCTTCGAACAAGTCCTGATCTCGCGCGGCCCCCGAGCCCGCGGAGCAGTCCTCAAGGGCATGATCCCGCGCTACGAGCGCAAAGTCGGCGATCTCCTCAATTCCGTGAAGCAGGGATCCGCCGCTCCGCTGGAGGAGGAGCCCAACCCAACTCCGCAGCCCCAATCGGCGCTTGACAATGCCCCCGCCCAATCTCCGGACTCTCTGGAAGGTGTCCAGCAGCGCGTGGCCGCCATGCCTCCCATCGTTCTAGGCAAGGAAATGGCCGACAATCTGGGAGCCACCGTGGGCTCGACGGTGCTCGTTACCAGTCCGCAGGGTGAACTGACTCCCTTCGGCATGGTCCCGAAATACAACCGCTTCCATGTCGTAGGCATTTTCAGCTCAGGGTTCTTCGACTACGACTCCAGTTGGGCCTTCGTGCGCCTGTCGGATGCGCAGAAGCTGTTTGGACTGGGCGACCTGATTTCCGTTCTGGAGTTCAAAGTCGACGACATCTTCAAGGCTGACCAGATCACCACCCAGCTCGAAGCCGCCGCCGGCACGGGCTTCATGGCTACGAACTATCTCGAGCAGAACAAGGCGCTATTCCATGCCCTCCGCCTCGAGCGCCTCGTCACCTTCATCACCATCGGCCTGATCGTTTTCGTCGCCGCCCTGAACATCCTCATTTCCCTCATTATGATGGTCATGGAGAAGACGAAAGATATCGCGGTGCTCATGTCGATGGGCACACGCCGCGCGCAAGTTCGCAACCTCTTTATCGCGCAAGGCGTGCTTATCGGCGTGATTGGCACAGCGATCGGGCTGGTCCTGGGCTACGCCATCTCCTACGCAGGAGGTCACTACCACGTCCTGACGCTCTCGCCCGAGGTCTATTCCATCGACTATGTGCCATTCGCTCCCCGCGCGATCGACGGTGTTTGGGTCGCGCTCTTCGCTGTGCTGATTTCCTTCGTCGCGACGCTGTATCCGTCATGGTCAGCGTCGCGAATCCTCCCCGCCGAGGCCCTGCGTTATGAGTAAGAGCCTCCCGGCCACGGCTGCACGACCGAATCCTTGCACGACCGTGGAAGAGCGGCCCTTCCAGGGCCGCGTAAAGCGCCTGAAACCAATCTGGGCTTTAGCCCCTGTGGTCGTCGTTTCTCCCCATCCCTTTCAGACGTGCCATTGCAAGCAACAGAGGCCGCGGATTTTAGCTCCGGAGGCCTCAGCGTGGCTGGAGCCCGAACACACGGCGATTCATCCGGGCGTACAGTCTTGGAGTTACCGATTTTGGAATTCGCCGCCGAGAAACGATTTGATCGCAGTAAGCACTAATCCAAGCAGCGGCAGATACGGCCCCGACAGTAGTTTCCGTTCTTCCGCACTTTAGCCCTTGGAACGAAAGAGACACAGCGTGCATCTAACCGAACAACAGTCGATGCTTCGAGTGGAAGGCTTGAAGAAGGTTTTCCGGTCCGGCGAATCGGATCTAGTGCTCTTTGAAAATCTGTCGTTTGATGTAAAGCAAGGAGAAATGCTCGCCATTGTGGGAGAATCCGGAGCAGGGAAGAGTACCTTATTGCACATCCTGAGCGCTCTTGATCGTGCTTCTACCGGTGACGTATACTGCGCCAACTTGCGATTGAATTCTTTATCGCACGACGCCGCCGCCGACTTTCGCAATCGAGAGACCGGCTTCGTTTGGCAGTTCCATTACCTGCTGCCGGAATTCACGGCGGCAGAGAACGTCGCCATGCCCTTGCTGCTTCGAGGCCACACCTGGCAACAGGTCGAGCCTGAAGCTTCACGCTGGCTGCGTGAGGTCGGACTGGAGCAGCGTGCCCATCATCGCTCTGGGGAGCTTTCGGGCGGAGAGCAGCAGCGGGTGGCTCTGGCTCGCGCCTTGATTACCGGCCCCAAGTTGCTGCTGGCGGACGAGCCGACAGGCGACCTTGATGGTCGGACCGCGGAAGCGGTTTTCGATTTGATCGCGCGGTTGCACCGCGAGCACCAACTGACCTCCCTCATTGCTACGCACAATTTGTCATTCGCGCGCCGCTGCCATCGTGTATTAAGGTTGCAGAAAGGCCGTGTCGAGGAAATTGCCCCGGAGTCGCTCCCGGCCTGAGCGGGAGGGAAGACCGTCATTAGCGAGATGAAAGAGCGGTGCAAGCGAGGTGGAAGAGTGGCCCTTTAGGGCCGCGTTAGGGGTTCGAAGACGTTGTGGGGCTTTAGCCCCCGAGGCGAAAGATTAGTAAGACAATGCGCAAGAACTTGACGCAAGAGGTTCCGCTCCGAAGGGCCTGACAACCGTTCCTTCGGTAACGTGATCAAAGGTTTGTAAAATCGTTTCAGTGCTTTGGATTTGAGGCCCTTTGATTGCATAATGTAGGGATAGAATAAGGTGAGCACGATTTAAGGATCGGGTCGGCGGGTCGGGTGGGCAAAGTTCTTCTCGACCAGGAAAGGTCAGGGGGAAGGGGCATTATGTTTGAACGCTATACGGAGAAAGCCAGGCGCGTCATCTTTTTCGCACGCTACGAAGCCAGCCAGTTCGGGTCTCCCTATATCGAGACGGAGCACTTGCTCCTCGGACTCCTGCGTGAAGACAAAGCTCTGACCAATCGCTTCCTGCGGTCCCATGCCTCGGTCGAATCCATTCGCAAGCAGATCGAGGGACACACCACGATCCGCGAGAAGGTTTCGACCTCGGTCGATCTTCCGCTGAGCAACGAGTGCAAGCGCGTGCTCGCCTATGCCGCCGAAGAAGCCGAGCGCCTTTCGCACCGTCACATCGGCACCGAGCATCTGCTCTTGGGTTTACTGCGCGAAGAAAAGTGCTTCGCCGCTGAGATCCTGCACGAGCGCGGCCTGCGCCTCTCGACCATCCGCGAAGAGTTGGCCCGCAGCACCCAGGAAAAGGCTCAGCCCCAGCGCCAGCGTGAAAGCTCGCTGCTGGCTGAATTCTCCCGCGACCTGACCCAGGCCGCCATGGACAGCCAACTCGATCCGCTGGTCGGCCGCGAAGGCGAAGTCGATCGAGTCATCCAGATTCTCTGCCGCCGTACCAAGAACAATCCCGTGCTGATTGGCGAGCCGGGCGTGGGCAAGACTGCCATCGTCGAAGGACTGGCGCAGCGCATCGCTGATGGCGAAGTTCCGTCGTTCCTGGCCGACAAGCGCATTCTCGCTCTCGATCTCTCGCTCATCGTGGCCGGCACCAAGTATCGCGGCCAGTTCGAAGAGCGGCTCAAGACCATCATGAAAGAGCTGATGGAGAATCAGAACTCCATCATCTTCATCGACGAATTGCACACCCTCGTCGGCGCAGGCTCGGCCGAGGGTTCGCTCGATGCTGCCAACATTCTGAAGCCGGCCCTGTCGCGTGGCGAAATTCAGTGCATCGGCGCCACCACGCCGGGCGAATATCGCAAGTCGATCGAGAAGGACCGTTCGCTCGAGCGCCGCTTCCAGGCCGTCAAGGTTCCGCCGCCGAACGAGACCGACGCGATCAAGATTCTGTTCGGCATCAAAGATCGCTACGAAAAATTCCACGCCGTCACCTACACCGACGACGCCATCAACTTCGCGGTCTCGCACTCGAACCGCTATATCCCGGACCGCTTCCTTCCAGACAAGGCTATCGACTTGGTCGACGAAGCCGGAGCCCGCGTGAAACTGCGTCAGACTTCGCTGCCGGAAGAGCTGACCGAAGTGCAGAAGCGCATCAAGTTCATCGTGCACCGCATGGAAAATGCCATCGCGAACCACGAGTTCGAGAAGGCGCGCTTCTACTCCGATGAAGAGCGCAAAGAGCGCGAGAACCTGCGCGCCCTGCGTGAGAAATATCATCTGGACGAGTCGTCCACCGGCGTAGTCAACCGCGAAGACATCGAAGACGTAGTCTCGCGCTGGACCGGCGTGCCCATCACCTCGATCAAGGAAGAAGAAACGCAGAAGCTCCTCCGCATCGAGGAGGAGCTCCACAAACGCATCATCTCACAGGACAAATCGATCAGCGCCTTGGCTCGCGCCATCCGCCGCTCGCGTGCCGGCTTGAAGAACCCGAACCGCCCCATCGGCTCGTTCCTGTTCCTTGGCCCCACAGGCGTCGGCAAGACGGAAGTTGCGCGCACTTTGGCGCAGTTCATGTTCGGCACCGAAAAGGCCCTGGTCCGTTTCGACATGTCCGAGTTCATGGAGAAACATTCGGTCTCGAAGCTGATCGGTTCGCCTCCGGGATACGTCGGCTACGAAGAGGGCGGCCAGCTTACCGAACGCGTGAAACGCGCTCCCTACTCCGTGGTCTTGCTCGACGAAATCGAGAAAGCGCATCCGGATGTATTCAACATCCTGCTGCAGGTTTTTGAAGACGGCCAGTTGACCGACGGCCTCGGCAACACGGTCGACTTCAAGAACACGATCATCATCATGACCTCGAACATCGGCGCGCGGCATTTGCAGAAGCGCGAGGGCCTGGGCTTCCAGTCGTCGAAGGAAGACATGGTTTCCGAGAAGGTCGAAGAGCTCGTGAAGGGCGAGGTCAAACGTACTTTCAACCCTGAGTTCCTGAACCGCTTGGACGAGATCATCCTGTTCCTGGCTCTGGGCGAAAGCGACCTCATCCAGATTCTCGAGCTCATGGTCACGCAGCTCAATCAGAACCTGGCGCAGAAGTCGATCACGGTCACGGTTGCGGACGATGCCAAGAAGTGGATCCTCAACCAGACCCTTACCGACCGCAGCTATGGTGCGCGTCCATTGCGGCGCGCGCTGCAAAAGTACATCGAAGACCCGCTGTCGGAGGCGCTGATCCAGGGTACCATCACCACGCGCCCTGCCTTCATCGAGGTCTTCCTCGAAGACAACAAACTCTTCTACCGCCCAGTCGATGCGGAGAAGACCGAAGGTGTCCTCCTGTACGAGAAGTAGCTGGTTGGTGTGGGACCGGGTCTTCGACCCGGTCGCCTAGCGCAGCTCGGCAGGTTTTAAGCCGTCAGCCCAAAAGCTGGCGGCTTATTATTTGCTAGGCCCGAAAGAAACTTCCCGATTGACCCCGTGTTCAACCTGTGATTAGATGCCCGAATCCTTTGCGGGCCAGCGCCACAGCCCGCCACGATTGGGGCGTGCGACCGAGGTGAAGTATGAAGTCCACTCTGCATGCGGCCCTAGCTGTAAGCATGCTAGGCCTTGTCGTTTTTTCTTTGAGCCTGGGCGCCAGCGCACGGGATGTCGTCCTGCCCGCCGGTACTCTTTTGCAATGTACCCTCAACGAACCTAACTTTTCCTCGGCCACTGTCGATGTCGGGGATCCCGTTCTGTGCCACCTGCGCGGAATCACCGAGTTCGGTCAGCAGGCTTTTCCGCGCGGCAGCTATCTCGTCGGCCATCTCGAAGCGGCCAAGGATCCCGGCCACTTCTGGGGCAAGGGATATCTCAAGCTCCAGTTTGATCGCATCGGAGTTCCCAGCGGCGACCTGCCTCTCGAGGCCAAAGTCATCGCCACACGCGGCTACAAAGTCGACAAGCAGGGGAAGATCGACGGCAAAGGGCATCCCGTTCGGGACGTCGTCGAATGGATGATCCCTCCGCTGTGGCCCTGGAAGGTCATCATGCTGCCGGCGCGCGGGCCGCGCCCGACGCTGAAAGGCGAAACCGTTCTCAGCATGCGCTTGATGGATGATGTTCAAATCCCGCAAGTCGCGCAGACCTACGGCCCGAGCTGGCACTTCTTCGGACGCCCTCAGAGCCAGTCCTACCAGCCCTCGATTTATGACGACAGCAAACCGCAACTCATGATGCGGAATGCTTCGGTCACGAGTCAGGCGGTCCCACAGTCCTCCTACGCAAGTCTCGTGACGCGAACCATCACGCCCGCTCCGGTGAACGCTGCTCCAGGCATGCCCGTTTTCGTCCTGACCAATGGCACCATACTCTCGGTCAGTGGCTACGGATATACCGACAGCCGCATCACCTACTCCCTGGTCGGTGGCGGCACCGGTGTCATCAGTACCGACGATGTCGACTGGACCACCACTACGCAGCTCAACGCCCAACGCGGCGTTCGCCTGACGCTGCACAACAGCCACGCGGTCGCTTCGACTGCTGGCTTCTAATTGTGCTCATGTGGGGACAGCCGCCCTCGGCTGTCCTCCGAGCGCAGCTCGGAAGATCTCCAGGCCGCCAGCCCAAAGCTGGCGGTTTTCCTTGTCTATGTGACGCAGGCGCCTTCGCCCGCCTGCTGGCGATCCCCAGGAATTTTGCGCGACCATTTCCAATCGCATTCCATCCAATCAATCGGCGCTTCAGGAGCTCTTCATGCCCAAAGTCAACATCGCCGAGAAATTTTCCAAAATCTCCGAATACTGGAAGCCCTACATCGCCGCCGAACTCAACGGCCAACACGTGAAGCTCGACAAGATCAAAGGCGAGTTCATCTTTCACCACCACGACCATGAAGATGAAATGTTCCTGGTGGTCAAAGGCCGCTTCCGCATGGAATTCCTCGACCACCACGAATGGATCGAAGAAGGCGAGTTCATCGTCGTCCCCCGCGGAGTCGAGCACAAACCCGTCGCCGATGAGGAATGCTGGTTCTTGTTGTTCGAACCCGCGTCCACTCTGAATACCGGCAACATCGTCAACGAGCGCACGGTGAAGCAACTGGAGCGCGTCTAAGGCCCTGGGCGTAAAATGAACCTATGGACCTCACCGTCTATTCCGCCGCGACGTGCCCCGACTGCCGCGAGGCTAAGCGCTTCCTCGCAAAGCACAACATTCCTTACAAAGAAGTCGACGTCCTAACCACGCCCGGCGCCGTCGACGAAATCGTCAAACGCACCGGCAAGCGTGCCATCCCTCAATTCGTAATCGATGGGGAATGGGTTCAGCCCTACGACCCCCGCAAAGGTTTCCTCTACGACGAAATGGCCAAGCGGCTCGGAATCAAGACTCCTTAGTCAGGCTCCCTCCGTGTCCTCTGTGGTTGAAGCCTCGGCATTTGCTTCCCCTATCGCACGTACATCGTCTTCAGTACCGTAGCCAACTCGCGCCAGAGGGGCGAAGATACCTACTCCAAGTTCTCGGCCCGGCCAGCGTCCCTGCGCTCAAAAGGCTGAAACAGAACGACTTGGGCGAGTACCGAGGACCGCTACTTCGACACTCATGGCCGATTCCCAGATCAACGAGCCTCCATCTTCCGACACTTTCTCCGTTTCCGGTCCCGAAGCCCAGCCTCCGCACGAATCGATCGTTTGCGACTGCTGGCAGCAGATGGTGCAGGCCGTCATGGGGATCGTGCTGCTCCTGGGCGCCCTCGCCTTGGTCCACTACTACACTCCGACGACCGCCCTCGATGAGCCTCCCACCGACCTGCAAAAGCAGGTTCATGAACTCACCGCGCAGGTTGAGCAACTCAAGCAGGACCAGGCCATGCCCGCCGTGGTGCTCAACCGCTACCGCAATTCCATCGGATACATCTACGGCGTCTACCAAGTTGGCTTTTCGAACCAGCGGCCCGTCATTCGCGCCCGAGTCTCTGGCACAGGATTCTTGGTCGGCAACGGCCTCGTGGCTACCAACCGGCACGTCGCCGAGCCTTGGTACGGGGACTCCGAAGCCCAGAAGCTCATCGATCAAGGTGCCGTAGGGATGCTCGAGAGTCTGGTTGTTTTCTTCCCGGGTTCTCCTACACCCGTGACTTTGTCCCCGGCCTCAGTCTCGAAGACCTCAGACCTGGCTGTACTGCATGCTGAAAATGCCGATGTAGTCCGCGGCCTGCCAATCCCGCCGCTCGCCAAGTCGCCGGGTGCTCCGGGACAGCTCGTCACGGTCATCGGCTACCCCATGGGCATTGCCGGCATGGTGGCCAAATCTCCCGCAGGAATTTATGAGCGCATGGCCTACCGTCACAACGACATCAACGCGGCCAGTGAGCTGGCCGCCTTGTCTCTGATTCGTCCCTCGACTACCTGCGGACATCTCGGCGACGTAGTCGGCGACAAACTCATCTACGACGCACCCACTGCCCACGGCGGCAGCGGCGGCCCCGTCTTCAATACGAAGGGCGAAGTCATCGGCGTGAACTCCGCCTACATGGACGGCTTCTCCGGTGGCACCCTGGGAGTCTCGGTTGACTCTCTGCGCCCGCTGCTGCAAGAAGCACAAAAGCAAAACTAAACATCTCTGACCACCAAAGCCTTCGTGGTCCTTAGTGTCCTTAGTGGTTGATGCTCTTTCTGTCCTTCGATTCAACCGCCTTCGTCGCAGCGGAACTCATAGCTTCTCCCGCCATATTCGCGCCTTCTCTCTACCCTGAATCCCTATTTCGTGGATAATCATCCCCGTGGCCCAACTGGAGAATTTTCGCCTCAAGGTCTTCCGCACCGTCGCCGAACATTTGAATTTCCGTAAGGCAGCGGAGCATCTCTTCCTCACCCAGCCCGCCGTCACGCTTCAGATCAAGGCCCTCGAAGACGATCTCGGCGTCCGCCTCTTCGATCGCGCCGGCAATCGCGTCTCTCTGACTCCACAAGGATCCGTCTTGCTCGTCTACGCGAAAAAGCTTGCTGTCCTCGTCTCCCAGGCCGAACAGGCGCTCCTTGCACAGGATGGCAAAGTCTCTGGCGACTTGCCCCTCGGAGTCTCGACGACCATCGCGCAATATGTTCTTCCCCGCCTGCTGGGAGCTTTTCTCAACGAGCATCCCCGCGTCCAGTTCTCGCTCCACAGCGGCAACACCGGCGAGATCGTCCGCCTTCTTCTTGACGACAAGTTGGCCATCGGCCTCATTGAAGGTCCCGCGCGCGACCGCGGCATTCGCACCGAACCCTTTATGCAGGACGAGCTGGTCCTGATTGTGCCACCCGCATTCCCGTCCGATCACATGTCTCGCGCCGAGCTGCTGGCCTCCAATCTTCTGATGCGCGAACAAGGTTCCGGCTCTCGACGCGTCGTCGAAATTGCTCTCGAGAAAGCCGGCCTCAAACTCAAATCTTTTAAGAACGTGATGGACCTCGATTCCACCGAGGCGATCAAGTCCGCCGTGGAAGCAGGCCTCGGCGTCGGCTTCGTCTCGCGCTGGGCCATTTCCAAAGAACTGGAACTTGGCGCCCTGAAGGTTGCGGAAGTGGCCGACGTAAAAGCCGATCGCCACTTTTCCCTCATTTCGCGCACCGGCCCCGATCCGCAAGGCCCGGCTGGAGCCTTTCGCGCATTCGCCCTCGAACGCGCCCGGCTTCTCGCCAGCCCTGGTAGAAAGCCTTCTCGCTCCACCAGGTCCGGGCGATAAGTTTAGCTAATCGCCCATCAGAACTACTGCTTGGACGCGCGTCCGCCACCGCCGCAGACTGGACGTGTGAGCAAGAACATCTTCTTTCTGGCCCTCATCCTCGCCGCGACTGGCCTCATCTCGCCTCCCCTCGCGCTCCTCGGTGGCCTCATCTATGGCTTCGTCGCCGTGCATCCCTTCCACGTCGAAAGCAAGCGCCTCGCGAAGTTTCTTCTGCAAGCCTCCGTCGTCGCCCTCGGTTTTGGCATGAATCTGCATCAAGTCCTGCACGCCGGACGCTCCGGATTCCTCTATACCGCCGTCAGTATTACCACCGTCATGCTTCTGGGACTGGGATTCGGCTATCTGCTCCACGTCGGCAAGAAATCCGCATTCTTGATCAGCGCCGGTACAGCCATCTGCGGCGGCAGCGCCATTGCCGCCGTCGGCCCCATCGCCGAAGCCAACGAAGAAGAGATGGCCGTATCTCTGGGCACCGTCTTCATCCTGAACTCCGTTGCACTCTTCCTCTTCCCCGTGATTGGATACGCCTTTCACATGACGCAGGCTCAGTTCGGCCTCTGGTCGGCCCTCGCCATTCACGACACCAGTTCCGTCGTAGGCGCGACTGCCAAGTACGGCGCCACCGCGCTAGCCGTCGGAACCACCATCAAACTGGCCCGCGCTCTCTGGATCGTTCCCCTGTCCTTCGTCACCGCCGTCACCCTGAAGAGCAAGGCGCGCATCCAGTGGCCCTGGTTCATCCTGCTGTTCTGCATGGCCGCGCTGCTGAACACTCTGCTGCCTTCATTCACTCCGGCCTTCGGCGTTCTCAATCACCTCGGAAAAATCGGCCTCACCGTTACCCTGTTCCTCATCGGCACAGGATTGAACAAAAAAACCCTCAAGAGCGTTGGCGCCCGCCCTCTGCTGCAGGGCCTTGTCCTCTGGATCATCGTCGGAGCCAGCACTCTGGCCCTGATCTTGTTCCACTGGATCGGCGTGTAGTCGTAACGGGTCCTTGAACCACCTGGAAGAGCGGCTTTTCAGGGCCGCGTAAGCCGCTGCGAAATCGGAAGGGGCTTTAGACCCCGAAGGGCACGCGCACCTCTCACCTTCAAATGAAAAAGCCGGGAAGCATTCGCTCCCCGGCTCAAATATCTCCGCTGCGGTTTAGAATCCCCACCGCAACGAGAACTGAATCAACCGCGGATTGCCATTCGTCTGCAGGATCTTCCCAAACGAACTCCCCGCCTCGATATCCGTCACCGCCGGATCTCCGAAGTTCGTGTGGTTCCACAGGTTGAAGAAGTCGACCGCGAAGCGCACGTCCTGCCGCTCCCCAATCTTGAAGTGTTTCAGGAACGACACATCCCAGTTCTGCTGGAACGGCCCGCGATAGATATTGCGTCCCAAATCTCCGAACCCAGCCGTGCAGAAGTTAGGATCCGAAAGGCACTGCGTCGGATACAGCTGTGGCGCCGGCGTGAATGCTGCTGCGTTCAGATAGCCGTTGACCACCCGCGAATGAATATCTCCACTCGACAGCCCGCTCGCAATGGTCGCTCCCGGAGCCAGGCTCGCACCCAGCAGCGGCGTGCTCCCCTGTCCGAGGAACGCCGTCCCCGCGCTCGAATCGAAAATCGAGAACGGCAAGCTGTTCTGGAAGATGGTCACGCCACTCACCTGCCAGCCGCCGAAAGCGGCCTTCTTAAAGCCCGTGGCATGCCCGAAGAACGGAAGCTCATACGCATAGCTGACCGCGAGCCGGTGCGGACGATTGAAATCCGAAATTCCTCGCGAGGCATTGATGTTGCTCTGATCGTTGTACGCGGTATTAAACGCCGTGTTCCCGGTCGAAGTGGCATCAATGTTCTTCGAGAATGTGTACGCCGCCTGAAAATAGTTCGCGCCCCATCGCCGCGATACCGTCGCCTGCAGCGCGTTATAAATCGAGTACGCGTCGTTGGCGAAAATCTGGTACCCGCTATACCCATTCAACCCCGGAGCCGGCGTACGCGCGATCGCGTTGGCGAAGGTGTTCGTCGTGATCGTGTAAGTATTGTTGCTGGCATCGGTAACCGTGAACGGATTGGTCGGGCTGGCATTCACGGATTGAATCGCATCCCGCGTCTCACGCAAGTGGATTCCTCGCGTGCCCACGTAACCCGCCTCCAGCACCCAATGCCGCCCTAATTCACGCTGCACCGTCAGGTTCCACTGCTGCGTATTCGGAACCACGAAATGCCGCGGTACTTCCAGCACAAACAGATTCTGCGTGCTGTTCACACCGGGTCCCGTGCATCCACCGTAGGTGGCCGCGCCATTCGTGTCTGGAAAACTTGTGAGTTGCGCCAGGCAAGGCAACCACGCCCCTGAAAGCTGTCCGGCCTGTGGCACGGCGTTTGGATTGGTCGCAGGCGTGCCCGTAAAGAAGTCCGACATCGTGAATCCAGGCGTTTGTCCGAAAAACACAATCGGGATGAACGGCGACTGAAAACTCAACTGGTCCACCGCGCCCACGTCCTCGCGCACGTAGTAGATGCCGTAGCCTCCGCGCACCGTCGTCGTATGACGTCCGGCCAGGTCCCACGCGAACCCAACCCGCGGTCCCCAACCTGTCGAAACGCTATTCTTGAACGTCGAGCCCGCCGCATTCCCCGTCAGTCCGGAAACGCCCAGCTTGTTGACGCAAGTCGGATAGACGAACGGATACGTCCCCGACTTCGTCAGGTCTGACTCCATATTGCCAATGTGGCAATCCCCATCCGTCCATGCTCCCAGGAATTCCGTACGCAGCCCCAGGTTCAAAGTCAGGTTCGCCGTAGCTTTCCAGTCATCCTGCGCGAAGATCGCCGAATTGTTCTGCCGGTATTCGTGGTTATAAACGCCGCCGCCGCCAAAGCTGAATTCTGGCGTCCCGCCCACGAAGTTTCCAAAATCCGTCTCCGTTGCCGACGTGTTCGTAAAGAACAGCTGCCCGTTAAAGACCTGTGGGAACTGCTTGTTGAGGCTCACCCGAATGTATTGCCCGCCAAACGTAAAAGTGTGCGCTCCCTTTACCCAACTCAGGTTCTCCACGAAGTTGTAATTATTCTGTGTCTGCGATTGGTTCGCCTGCGGCGTCGGTCCAAACTGAAAGCCCGAGGTCGCGAAGGTGAACTTGTAGATGCTGCTCGTCAGATTGCTGGTCGGCCGGTCGATTCCCGCGTCGGTCACCGTGACCGGGTTGACGTTAATCGCGCTGTTGTCGATGTGAACCAATCCAAAGCGGAAATCGTTCACCAGTCTCGGAGAAAATACGTGCGTCTCCGAAACGATGAACAGCCGGTCGTGAATCGGAAGCTGGTACGGGAAGTTCAAGTCCGTCCCGCTGGCCGCCGCGCCCAGAGATGCCTGCAGTCCACCCGCGCCGAACGGAATATCCTGCTCTGAGTCCGAGAAGAAGAAGCGCGCCGACACCGAATCTTTGGAATTGCGGAAGTCGTGGTCCCAGTTGGCCGTCAGTTGATCGTCGGTAAACCTACCCGGCTTGCTCACCGTAAATTGCACCGGCGTGCCTGCCTGAGTTCCCGCCGGAACGTTGTTGGGGAGTGGAAACAAGTACCCGTTGGCTGGCGCGCCAAACTGATCGCTCTGAAACCCCAGCAGCGACACCGCTACCGGATCGGCGCTTGCGACTCCGAAGTCTTTCGCCAACTGTGCTGCCCCCGCCGGCCCGCGATCCGCCGCCGGAACGTACGGAACAAATGTGCTGATCAGTGTCCCCGGCGAATCGCCGCTGCGCTGCCGCGTCCCCTGATAATTCACGAAAAAGAATCCCAGCTTGCCCCCTGGGCCCACAGGTCCGCCCAAACTGCCACCAAAAATGTTCTGCTGGATCACCGGCCGCGGAGAGCCGCTGCCCTTCAAGAAGTATTCGTTCGCATCCAGCGCCGTGTTGCGGAAAAATTCGTAAGCGTCTCCGTGAATCTGATTCGTCCCTGACTTCAAAATGGCGTTGATGTTGCCTCCGCCATTGCGTCCCTGGCTGGCGTCGTACAGCGACGTCTGCACTTTGAATTCCTGAACCACATCCGGATTCGGCAGCGGCGTGTTCGTTAATTCCGCCACGTTGTAATCGGTGGCGCTGATGCCTTCGATCAGATAATTGTTGTTATCTTCGCGCTGCCCGTTCACCTGGATGCGCACCTGCCCGCGTCCCAGTTGGGCTGCCGCGTTCAATTCGCTTTGCGCCCCCGTCGACAGGGTCAACAACTGCTGAAAGTTCTGTGTGGCCAGCGGCAACGCGCGAATCGTGTTGCTGTCAATCGCCTGCCCCGTGGTCGCATCGCTCGTATCCACGGTCTGCACTTCCGCCTCAACTTCAATCTTCTGCTGCACCGATTTCGTCGACAGCTTCGCAATCATGCGCGTCGTCTCCGTCACGCGCACCACGATTCCCGTAAACGTTCCCGGCGCAAACCCTCCACTCTGCACGCTCACCGTATAAGTTCCAACCGGCAGCAGGGGCGCGGTAAACGTTCCATCCGCGTCGGTCGTCACCGTGCGCTCCAGGACAATCGTGTCCTGATTGGTGATGTGCACCTCAGCATTGGCGACTACCGCCCCGCTCGGATCCTGCACCGTCCCCGAGATGGCCCCAGTGGCTCCGCCTTGCCCGAACGCTTGTGCCGTAAAGGCGAATGCGATCAGACTCAAAATAACTAACCTGATTGAATAGCTTGGCATGCTCTTCTCCCCGTTCTTGAAACAGAAACATCAGTTGTTCGTTAGCGCGGATTTGAGAACTTCGTACATCGACAACAACCGACAATGCACAGCCTGGCACGGATCTGCGACGGCCGCTTCCGGTCGCGTAGTCCCATTAAGAATGGTTGATCCCCTGCCATTGCTATTGAGGTACAGCTCTACTCGAACTGCTGCGTGGAGTGGGAAGAGATTACCGAATTAGAGCAGCCGTTTGCAAGAAAGATGTTGCACGGAAGTAACAAACCAGTTTCCGCCCCGGTTCTTAGCCTTCTCCGAATTCGCGGTAGCGCTCCAGGATGTCGCGCTGCGAGATCACTCCCTCTAACTGCTGGAAGTCGGCGCGGCTCACCACCGGAACCAGCGGCCACCGGTTCACATACCGCAGCGCTGTCTCCAGGGAATGATCGGGATGGACATCCGGAATGCGGCGGATCGGTAACAGCGAGCCCAGGTTGGTCCCGCCTTTCCCCTCCTCCGCCATCGTTCGCAGCTGCTGCTTCGAGATGACGTTCCAGCCAATCGGAGTCAGTCGCACCAGCAGATCATCCGTAGTTGCTAGTTCCGCCTTCTGCAACGCTTGATCGATGGTTTCCTGGGCATCCAGCACCGGACCTTCCGCTGGACGCATTGCGTCTTCCACTCGCAGGATCCCTTCTTCCCGTTGTTCTTCCATCGACGGCAATTCCAACCCGTCCTGGCGCGTCAGCAGGTCAAAAATCGCAATCGGCTGCAGTCCTCGGGAAATTACGTACGCAAATGTGTTTGCCACAATGACCGGCACAATGATGGAGTAATTCCCACTTACCTCCAGCACCATGAACACCGACGTCATTGGTGCCCGCAGAAATCCGGCGAACAAGACGCCCATCCCCACCAGCGCATAGGTCCCGGGCGACCCACTCAGATGCGGCAGAAACACATGCTCCGCCCCGCCCACCGCCGCGCCCAGCATCGCTCCCACAAACAGCGTTGGCGCAAACATGCCGCCCGGCGTTCCGCTCACGAATGACAGCAGCGTCGCGACAATCTTCAGGCCGGCCAGAATCGCCAGGAACTGCCACGTGAATCGCCCGTGCATGGCCTCGTCAATGGCCTCGTATCCGGCACCCATGACCTGCGGTGCGCCCAGAACCGCCATGATCCCGATCATCAATCCTGCCAGAGCCGGCTGAAAATACTGTGTCCACTGCGGCAGCGCCCTGCACCGCGGACGCAACGTCGCAATCCCGGTTGAGAACAGAACCGAAGCCAGCCCGCCCACCACGCCCAGGATGGAATACGCGATCAACTCCGAGGGCCGTTCCAGTTGCACCGCCGGAATTCGGAACAGCGACTCCGACCCCAGAAACCACCGCATCACTACCACGCTCGATACCGCCGAAAGCACCACCGAGCCGAGAATGCCTGCCGTCCACCGCCCAATCACTTCTTCAATCACGAACAGCACCGCGGAGATCGGCGCGTTGAACGCCGCCGCCAGTCCAGCCGCTGCGCCCACCGGCGCAATCAGCCGCATGCGATCTCGCGACAACCGCATCCGCCGCCCCAGCACCGACGCCAGGCCCGCGCCAATTTGCAGCGATGGATCTTCCGGTCCCAGCGAATGTCCCGACCCAATCGCCAGGGCTGCCGTGATGAACTTTCCGATCGCCGTGCGAATTGGGATATCCCCGTTGTAGATGTACAGCGCAGCCTTTGTTTGATTCACTCCGCTCCCCCGCGTCTGCGGGAAGAAATGAATCACCAGCACCGCGATGACCAGTCCTGCCAGCGTGGGCGCAAGCAGGAGCCGCGTAGGCGAAAGCACCGCTCCCGATCCCAACAAATAGACACGGCACCATCCAATGGCAAATCGGAAGCACACAACCGCCAGCCCTGAAAACACTCCTATAAATACCGACAACACCAGAAAAAAACGTTCTTCCCGGAACACCGACTGCAAGAGAGCCTTCGGCGAGTGCCCATTGATCGGGCTCGACGTTACAGGTTCACCGTTCTCCACCAGCACTCCGGATTGTGGGTTCGCTTGCGAGTCCAATTCAGTTCCCCTCATGCAGCTTTGCGATCAGCAGCAGCGCCATGTCCGCTCCGGTAGGAGTCCCGCAGGTCGCACTCGTCTGGCGCTCGATATCGAACACGAGATCCATCGCCGATTCTGCCAAGTCTGGATTTCGCCGCAGCTCCGCCTCGACAATCTGCGGCTTCAGCCTTGCCCAGTCTGCCGCTAAACTCGATTGCGATGCAGTTGGCAGCGCAAGTCCGCTGGCAGCGCTGCATGCCTTCAGCCGTTCTCCCGCAGTCGTAAATGCTGAGACGACAATCCGGTCTCGCCGTGCGACCGACAGTTGCCGCCGGAATGGATCCATCTCCAGCACCATTTCCGTCAGCTTGAGCCGGTCTGCGCTTTGCTTGTCGCTGGGGTTCGCCGCAACTGCGGCTTCCAAATATTGCTGTGCCAGCGGATAACGCCCCAGTTGAAACGCCGCGAACCCTGCTCCCGCGAGGGCCGCCCGGTTGTCCCGCTCCAACTTCAAACTCTCCCGGTACGCGGAGAGCGCATGCTCGTAGTCTTGAGACCGCTGAAACAGATCCCCCACTCGCTCCTGCTGCACTGGATCATTTCCCAAATTTTCTTGCAGCGCGATCAACTCCGATTGTGCCTCTGCATTCGCGCCCGTGTTCAACAGGAACTCAATCAACTCCAGCCGTGCTTCGCGCCGTTTTCCTTCCCGATCGCTCGGCCACGCCGCATAGATCGCGTTGTGGTAATAACGCAACGCTTGTTCCGTTTGTCCCTTTTGCACCGCGATGCGCGCCAGTTCGAGATTGACCACACCATCCTCTGGCTGGCGCTCCCACAGATTGCCCAGGTAAGCCGCGGCTTCGCTCGTCCGCTTGAGCCCGATTAAAGCCTCAGCCAGATTGAGTTGGTAGGCATAGTTGTCGCGCGAATAGAGAAGAGCCGACCGGAATTCCATCACTGCGGCGTCGTAGTGTCCCCCGCTCAGGTCCGCCACACCGCGCGTAAACCACCGGTCTCCGAGGAAATCTCGCTGCGCATGATACGCCCGGGACAACCCGGTCACCGCCAGAAAAAAAATCAGCGCCAGCACCGCCAGCAGCACGAGCATCACCGGCTGTTGCCGGAAATACAGCCGGATCTCTTCGAGTCTTCCCGAACTCTTCATTTCTTCCTGCGATTCCAGTACTTCCACTGACTTATTCATACTATCCGGAAATCCCCGCGAGAATTTCAACCCTTGCCATAGAGCAGAAGAGCAGAAGAGCAGAACGGCGGCTCGCCCGTCGAGCCGCCGTCCCGGTTCATCGTGCCAGCGCGAAGTGGTCGACTCGATTCTTCTGCCAGCACTGGTCGTTGTCATCCGCGCACAGCGGACGTTCCTTTCCGTAACTGATCGTCTTGATGCGATCCTCCGACACCCCCTGCTGCAACAGCGATCGCTTCAGCGATTCCGCCCGGCTCGTTCCCAGCGCCAGGTTGTATTCCTCCGAGCCCCGGTCGTCGCAGTGCCCCTCCACCACGACCTTGATCGACCTGTGCTGCAAGAGGAACGCCGCATCTCCCTGTGCAGCCGGCACTTCTTCCGGCCTGATACTCGCCTTGTCGTAGTCGAAGAAAATGTCCCGCACGTTCTTCGCGAACAGATCTTCATCCGTCGGGGATGGAGCCACGTACGCAGCACGCTCGTTGACCGTTACCCGAGCCGAAGCGTCGCTCGTTCCTCCCGGCCCCTTCGCGACCAGTGTGTACGTGATGGAACTGCCCGGCGTGATCGATCTGGATCCCGATGGCGGCAGTGTTCCGAGACCCTCAATCGTGACCTGAGTAGCGTTGTCGGTATGCCATGTCAGCGTCGTGGCCTGCCCCTGCTGAATCGCCGCTGGGTTCGCGGCCAGAGTGGCCGTCGGCGCGGCCGGTGGCGGCGGTGCGGGTGGTGTCGCCTGAGCTGCCTTCTTGCTGCACCCTGAGAATGACAACACACCTGCAAGAACGGTTGCGAGCGTAAGTATCTTCACTGTCTGTGTCAATGGAGTCCTCCTCCTGAAGAGTCAAGTCTGAAATGGCCAAGAGACTTACCCAACGGTCCGCCAGTCGCGGAAGAGCCCGCACGATCCACAGGATCTTTCGCGACAGCGACTGGGATGTTGAGAGATTGGGTAGGACTTGAAGGGAATCAGCAGCGGAGGATCAGACTCGAATCGGCAGGCGAACTGCCGCCTTCGAAATCTGCAAGGGAAGTTTCTATCCAGAACAACGGCAGTGGAACGGTCTGCGCGTAACTGAGGCCGCTACGCACCGGATTCAGGCCAGCGCGAACAATTGCGATGCGTACACCTGCCGCCGCGCGCGCCGAAAGCAGCGCCGTAACCGGACCGTGTACCACCGAATACGGCCCTTCCATGGCGGGGAAAAAGAACACTGCTAGCACGCAGATCACCGCCACCACTGCGAGCGCGCAACCCATTCGGCCAGGAGTCATGGAATTGTCCCCAATTATACTTGGGAGACTCACTTTCCCAGCTGCCGCTCCTGCCGAAGCAGCCTTACCAACGTAATTCGCACTTCGCGCTTCCAAAGTCATCTCGCGGCCGTAAGCCACCCCGGCTCGCGCACGTGCTCGTCATGGAACCGCAGCAGTCGCGTGGCTAGAATCGTCGCTCGTCCCATGTATCCCACCACCTTGCGCTCGTCCGTGCGCTCCACCACCGGCAAGCGCCCAATGTCGAAGCGCAGCAGCTTCGCCGCCGCCTCCGACACCAACTCATCTGGATACGTGACCACAAGATGTGTGCTGCCAGCTTCCAGCACCGTTGCCGCCCCCGACGAATCCTTATCCAGCGCGCGCAGCACGTCGCCCCGCGTGATGATCCCCGCCAGCCGGCCCGCATCGTCCAGAATCAGCAGCGCCTCATGCCGCGCCACCGCCGGATCATGTCGCGCTATCCGCTCGGCCAGCGTTCCCACCTTCGTGTCGGCAGAGACCACTGGCGCTTCTTTCTCCATCGTCTCCCCAACCGTGGCCTGCGTCAGAGCATCCGCCTCGTAGTCCTGATGCACGCGCAATCCGCGCCGCGCCAGCTTCTCCGTCATGATGGAGCTGTTGGGCATGAACAGCATCGCGATCCCGTCTGCGATCACGGCCACCAGCATCAACGGCAAAACCGAGTTGTAGTCCCTCGTAATCTCAAACGCAAAAATAATGAACGAGAACGTTGCCCGCGACGCGGCTCCAAACACCGCGCCCATCGCCACCAGCGCAAACGCGCCCGGCGAAAGATGGGCCGGAGGGAAGGCCCGGTTTGCAGTCATCGCAAACAGCCCGCCCATGGCTGCGCTCCACATGAACGTTGGAGCCAGCAATCCTCCCGACGTTCCTGATCCCAACGAAATCACCAGCGCCGCAAACTTCGCGATCATCACCACCAGAAGAATCTTCCACACCAGATGCCCGTTGAGAATGTCCCCAATCGTGTCATATCCCACGCCGAACACGCGCGGCACAAAGTATCCGATGATCCCCAGCGCCAGAGCCCCAACTGCCGGCCACCACAATTCGTCGAAGGGGAGTTTCTCGAATGAATCCTCCACCCAATACAGCGCCTTGCTCAACCCCACGGCGGCTAATCCACAGATCGGCCCCAGCACTAAATAAAACGGAAGAGCATGCGGAATCCCGAAGTCCATGGTCCCCACTTGAAACATGGGGCCCGCACCCAAAAGCTGCATGTGGACCGCAGTAGCCAGCGTGCTGGCAATGACCAGCGGAATAAACGACCGCGACTTGAACTCAAACAGCAGCAACTCAATCGCGAGAATCACTCCTGCAATCGGAGTGTTGAACGTCGCCGACATTCCAGCCGCCGCGCCGCATGCCAGCAACACTTTCCTTTCGACCGCGGTTGTGTGCAACACCTGCCCCACCAGCGACCCGATCGCTCCTCCCGTCTGAATGATCGGACCCTCCGCGCCGAACGGCCCTCCGGTCCCAATCGCGATCGCCGCCGAGATCGGCTTCAGAATCGCCACCTTCGGCTCGATCCGGCTGCGGTTGGTCAGCACCGCCTCCATCGCCTCCGGAATTCCGTGTCCCTTGATCTTGGAAGATCCGTACTTCGCCATCACTCCCACGATCAGCCCGCCCACTACCGGAACCAGAATCACCCATGCGCCCAGGTGATGCGACCCCACGCTCCGGAAAGTCGTCGACCATTCGTGGAAAAAAAACAGATTCGTGAAGAGTCCAATCAGTTTGTAGAGCGCGTAAGCGATCAGCCCGGCCACGAGCCCAATCGCTGCCGCCAGAAACGACACCAGCACAATGCGAAACTGCGCCGGCTGCATGGTCAAAGGTGAGTTTGGAAGTGTGTTAGTTGCCATCTGTATGTTGAACCGTCATCTGAGTGTCTCGGGAAGTGCGCGACGCATGCAGGTTTTGGGTGGCGCAGCGCCTTCAGCGCTGCAAATTGGCGATCAGTTACTTCTCAACCCGCGCTGGGCTTCTCCCTCTCGGGCATCAACCGCTGCAATGCCGCTACCAGCCCGGGCGCTGCGCTACGCAACTCCTCGTGATGATGCAACGCCAGCTCTCCCAGTACCCGCTCTCCCTTCGGCGTCAGAGCCAGCAAGACCTCGCGCCGGTCTTCCTGCGCCCGCTCTCTCTGCACGTACCCGCCCTTCTCCAGCCGGTTCACTAATTCCACCGCGCTGTGATGCTGGATGTGCATCCGGTCCGCCAACTCCCGAATCCTCGGCCGTACTCCCTCCGGGATACCCTTGATCGCCAGCATGAGCTGATACTGCCCGCGCTCCAGCCCGGCCGTGTGCACGGCCTGCTCGCTGAAACGCAAAAACTTCCGGATCTGGTACCGGAACGCGGCTAAAGCCTGATAATCCGACAGGGTGAGCTTCCTCATGCGCCGATTGTATCGTCCCGCGATAGTCCATGAATATTATATCGTAAAACGATATACTGTGCTCATTGCTTGTCAGCGCCCCCGGACTGCCAAAGGGTAGCCCCGCTGCCCCATTTCTTGCGCGCTTTTTGCGCGGGAAGTGGGGCTTTTTCGGCATCCAAGCCCAACGGATCCCGCATAGGGTTTCCTTCGTGAACCTTAGTGACCTTAGTGGTGAAGTTTTTCTTCTGAGGAGTCCGTAGTGGTTCAGGTTTGTTCCCGGAATTCCGCGAAGCCGCAGCTCGCTGGCACTCTTTCCCGCCATCCATTTAGAATCTCTAGTCCACAATTTCGCCGCACCCACAGGAGACCCCCACCGTGATTCCCCGCTATACCCGTCCCGAGATGGCTCGCATCTGGAGCGACGAAAACCGCTTCCGCACCTGGCTCGCCGTCGAAGTCGCTGCCACCGAGACCCTCGCCGAAGCCGGCCTCGTCCCCAAAGACGCCGCCCGCGCCATCCGCGAGCGCGCCGACTTCCGCGTCGAGCGCATCCACGAGATCGAAGCCGAGGTCCGTCACGACGTCATCGCCTTCACCACCGCCGTCGCCGAAATCGTCGGCCCGCATGCTCGCTGGTTCCACTACGGACTCACCTCCAACGATGTCGTCGACACCGCACAGGCCCTGCTCATCCGCCAGTCTTCGCAAGTCATTGCCCAGGATCTGCAACGCCTCGCCGAAGTCCTCGAACGCCGCGCCTGGGAGTTCAAAGACACTCCCATGGTCGGACGCACCCACGGTGTCCACGCCGAGCCCATCACCTTCGGATTCAAAATCGCCAACTGGTATTCCGAGACGCAGCGCAACATCGTGCGCTTCATGGCTGCCGCCGAAGATATGCGGATAGGAAAGTTCTCCGGCGCAGTGGGGATCTTCGCCCACCTCACGCCTGAACTCGAAGAGAAAATCTGCACGCGCCTGGGACTGAGAGCCGCCGCCGTCTCCTCGCAAGTCATCCAGCGCGATCGCCATGCGCATTATCTCGGCACGCTCGCTGTCATCGCATCGACGCTCGACAAGATCGCCACTGAGATCCGCCACCTGCAGCGCACCGAAGTTCGCGAAGCGGAAGAGTTCTTCAGCGAAAAGCAAAAGGGATCCTCCGCCATGCCCCACAAGCGCAATCCCGTGACCGCCGAGCAGATCAGCGGCCTCGCGCGCGTCGTCCGCAGCAACGCCCAGGCCGGACTCGAAAACGTCGCCCTCTGGCACGAGCGCGACATCTCGCACTCCTCCGCCGAGCGCGTCATCCTTCCGGACTCCACCACGCTCGTCGACTATCTCCTGACCAAGACCACGAACCTGATCGATACTCTCTTCGTCTATCCCGACCGCATGCGCGCCAATCTGGAAAGCACGCACGGCCTGATTTTCAGCGGACAGTTGTTGCTCGATCTGGTCGAGCACGGCGTCAGCCGCGAAGACGCCTACCGCCTCGTCCAATCCCACGCCATGCGCGCCTGGAAGGAAAATCTAGACTTCCATCAACTCGTCCTGGCGGACAAAGAAATCACCAGCAAGGTCCCGCGCAAGCAGATCGAATACGCCTTCGACCTTCCGCGCCAGCTGAAAAATGTAGACAAGATTTTCGCCCGCGTCTTCGGCGGAAAAAACGTCGGCAAGGTTAAAGAGAAGAAGAAGTCAGGCAAGAAGTAAGCGCAGGGTATCCTTCGTGAACCTTAGTGCCCTTTGTGGTTAAGGAGACGCGGCGGTCACCAATTCAGCCGCGGCCGTGAGACTACGGCACAACCGCCTTCACTGGCGCGGTCTTCGAGCTCTCATCGCCCGAGACATCCACCGACGTCGCCGCATAATAGTACGTCGTGCCATTGGCGACCGTGGAATCGTTGTACAACGTCGAAGCCACCAGGCTCGCATTGATCTTCGTCCAGCTGACCCCGTCGGGACCGCGATAGACGTTGTAGCCCACCACGTCGGTCGACGTCGAAGCCTTCCAACTCAGGTCCACCACGTGGTTCGACGACCCCTGGATCACGACCGTGTACGCGACCTGCGAGGTTCCTCCGCCGCATCCCGTGACCTTCACTGTGAAGGAATAGGTGGCTGCGGTGGTCGGCGTTCCGGCCAGTGTCAGCGACTTCGTCGTGTGCGACACCGTCGAGGTGACGCCCGCCGGCAGCTTTCCGGATGCGATCGTCCACTTGTCAGGCGTGCATCCGCCGCTCGCCTGTATGACCGCAGAATAAGCGCTTTCGGCCGTACCGTTCGGCACACTCTTGGTGGTGATGGTCACGTTTGCCAGACTTGGGGACACGAGAACACTCAACAACAGGGGGAGGAATGAAAATTTCATTCCTCAATGGTGGCGTGGGCCTCGCCGTTCTCGACAGATATCAGAGGTTGCAAGCCCGGCCCAAAGGTTTGCAGCCCACTCTCATTCTGGGACCAGCCACTCAACGGGCGCAACATTCAGCGGGTGCCCCACCCTTCTCACGGTCTGTGCGAGAGAGCCTGCCCTGAGCGAAGTCGAAGGGGTGGGGATTTTGATCTCGCCAAGAATCGAACCTAATCAGTGACGTCGACCAAGTCCTCTTCCTCATACTCCGGATCCACACAAGCCCGAATCTCAATCACCTTCAACAAATCCCAAGCCTCGCGATACCGCGCCCACTTCGCCCGCTTGCTCCCCGCCGTAAAATGCAGCGTCTTCTTCTTCCCCATCGCCGCATACGGAATGATGTACCACTCCTCCTCCGGAATCACCCACACCGCAAAAAAGTCCACCGTCCCTTTTTTATATTGCTTCCTCCCCGGCCCCATCACATTCAAGCTGTACTCATTCCCGCGCCGGCAATAGATCGTCGACTTCACCTGCACCCGCCAGATCGGACCTCCATTCTCCACCGCCACGTCATACCGCCCCGACTCCCCAAACGGCTTCAACACTCCCAACCCCAGCCCCTTGGCCAGCGCCATAAAACAAAGCTCCGCCCACTCCCCGCGTTCCTTACAATCTGTAATCCACTTCGAATTGTTTTTCGTCCTCTTCATGTCCCAACCCGTTTCCCATTCCCGACTTCCTATGATTTGTTATCCTGAGGCGGGCGCTTTTTGCCCGTCGAGGGACCTGAGCGAGCCGCGCGATGCCTCGCGTTTTTTGCGATGCAACGCCCGCGCGTCTGGCTCGCTTCCTTACTCCCCGCTCCCATCCCCACTATTCCCGTTCTGAAATTCTCAGTAAAGGTCATCCGTCACATACTTCACCTGAGGAAATCTCCCAGCTTCTCTGGAAAACTCCAGGGCATGGCGATGCCCGTGTGGGACGGACACTCCTGTCCGTCGCTTTTGACTCCCAGTCCCTCAGCCGACCGACACGTCCCGGGAAGTATCCGCGGAGGTGCGCACAGGCTGCGAATAATTCAAACGTTGCTAAAATAGTGCTGGATGCCCGACGCCAAGCCCATCCCGGCCGCATCGCACGGACCCCTTGAATCACCCTCATTAAAGACAGCTCGCTACGCTTCGTTAAAGACCAGAGAAGACCTTGACGCCCTGCTCTCAGCCAAGATCGGAAAATACGCTTCCGAAGACACGAGCCTTGTCGTCTTCGGCTCGCTTGCCCGAGAAGAGTGGACATCCAAAAGCGACCTCGATTGGACCTACTTGATCGACGGTGAAGCCAACTCCGATCACCTAAAGATCAGCCAGCAGATCCAGAAGCTCTTTCGAGATGAAGATTACAACGAGCCAGGACCGACCGGCACATTCGGAAACATGGCTTTTAGCCATGACGTCATCCACCAAATCGGTGGCCAGCATGACACTAACAGGAACACGACTCAGCGTATCTTGCTTTTGCTCGAGTCATGTCCCATCGGCAAAAGAACAGAAGCCTACGAGCGCGTCATCCGGGGTGTAATCAACCGCTACCTCGAAGAAGACGTTCATCCGCTGACTCGCGATTCCCAAAGATATCGGGTCCCTCGCTTCCTTTTGAACGACATCGTGCGATTCTGGAGGACGATGGCCGTGGATTTTGCCAGCAAGCAAAGAGACCGTGCTGGTGAAGGCTGGGGATTGCGAAACGCAAAATTGCGCATGTCGAGAAAACTGATATTTGCTTCCGGACTGCTGGTCTGCTTTAGCCTAAATCTGGATCCTGAGTTAAACAGCCAGATATCCACTGACAAAGATGCTATAAAGCTGAAACTGGTAAATCACATCAGAGATTGGGTGAGACTGACTCCTCTGGAAATCCTGGCCAAGTCGATCGACCAATATGGGGTTCCCGACGCCGCCGGCAAAGAACTGTTTGGAGCGTACGCTGAGTTTCTAGGGCTTCTCAACGACGAGGCCTCACGAACGGCGCTTAAGGCCCTTCGTGCTTCCGACTCCCGGACGGATGCCACGTTTCAAAAAGTAAGAGAGATCAGCCGAGCTTTCGAAAACGCGTTGGATCAAATCTTCTTCGAGAATAAGAACTTCGCGCCCCTCACTCGAAAGTATGGGGTCTTCTAATGAGGAACATCGGCTTTTCCACCGGCGCACTGGCACGAGGCGACTTTCGAGCCGCATTGAGAATGTTGGCGGGGAAGAACGGTTCCGCCGTGGAGTTATCCGCATTAAGGCAGGAAGAACTTGCCCCGCTTGCCGACCAACTCGATCGTCTCGATCTGGGCAAGTTCAGGTACATCTCATTTCACGCGCCTAGCGCGATGGAGCCCGCCTTTGAGCCGGATGCTTTGCGACTCCTCGAACAGGTCGCGCGTCGCGGATGGCCCATCATCGTGCACCCCGACGCCATGTACGTGCGTCAAGAGTGGGCACGCCTTGGCGATCGTCTCTGCATCGAGAACATGGACAAGAGGAAGCCGATAGGGCAGACAGCCAGCGATCTCGCTGACATCTTTCAAGACCTGCCGCAAGCCTCTTTCTGCTTCGACATTGGGCATGCCCGCCAGGTCGATCCCACAATGAGCGAGGCCTCGGCAATTCTGCAGTGCTTCCGCGACCGGATTAGGCAACTTCACGTCAGCGAAGTGAACACCCAAAGCAAGCACGATTGCCTGAGCCTCGAATCGATCATTGCGTTCCGGAAGGTATCCCACCTCATCCCCGCCGATGCTCCGATCATCCTTGAGAGCCGAGTCGAAGAATCAGAGATCAACGAAGAGATCCAGAGCGCCCTCGCCGCGCTGAACCCGGCGAATCAATTGGCGGTTGCGGGCGACTAAGCGCGACACCACCCCACCCCAGTGGTGCGACGGACAATTTAGCCCAGAGCCTGCCCTGAGCGTAGTCGAAGGGACTTCAGTCCTGGGTGGGTACCAAGAACTGGAACCGAGTCCCGCAGGGACGGCACTAACCGCCTACAGCGAGGCCGTAAGAAACCGTTTGTCAGGTTCCGATAGTGGCCGTCCCTTACTCGCCGCTATCAGATCCCCCGCGTACCGGCCAACATCGTCGGGGCAGAGCTGGCGGATGAATCGCAATTGTGCGACCAGACCGCGTATGTACTTCTCCTCATCCTCTATCGTCACCAAACCGCTACGTAATTTGTGGATACCCGATCGAATTCTCGAAAGCTTTTCCTCGGCGCTCGTACCTGTTGCCCACCGAGCCGCGTGCCGGTTAGGAGCTTGATCGCTCGGGGTCCCATGATTTTGATCTTTTCACGCTTCAAGCGAAGCCCGTTAGCACCGAGGACCGAGGCGACCAACTGGATCATCTCTCGCGCTCCATCCCCGGAAAAAGCGAGATCATCTATCCATGTCGAATATGCCACTCCCAATTCCGCGCACGCACTTCTGATTGGCTCGTCGACCATCCAGATGAACAGGTTCGCTAGGAGCGAGCTCGTCGCCGCTCCCTGCGGTAGCCGTCGCCGGAAAGTCGTCAGCCGCGTCAGCAGCGCCGCCACACGCGTGGAGCAGCCCAACAGTTGTCGCCAAACCTTGTAGACGTGGACATTTGTGACGCTTGGGAAGCACTGCCTTATGTCCAGCGTTACGAGCACGGTTATGGAGTTCAGGTGTCGCTGTGCGTTATCGCTCACGCTTCGCTTCGGTACCGCCCCGAGAATATGCTCCGGAAAGCAAATGGGCTTGAGTAAGCGTCGGTAGATCCGCTTTTGGACCCAACTGAGCTCCTCCCGCGGGTTGTCGATCGGTCGCAGCTTGGTCGGAGGCTCTTTCTGGAATGGCCGAGAACGTCCAAGCGTCGCGAAGGGGGCATAGTTCGACTCCGGCTGAGACGAAAGTCTAACCAACGTTTCTCTTGGAATTTTGAGTATGTCGGCGAGCCGGTTTACGCTCAAGATTTGCAGCTTTTCGATTCCCGGGGCTACCTCTTCGAGCCTCATGCTCCCCTCCACCTAACAACAGCTTGCTTAGCCCAACAGCCAATCGATGAATTGTTTCGGAGTCGGCATCTTCCACATCCTCCGGCTCCGACGCAAGGAGCGTAAACAAATGAAAAGGAATTCCGAGTGCTACGGAGATTTTCTCCAGAGTTTTCAGACTCGGCTTCCGCTTACCGCTTTCAAGCATCGAGACAAGACTTGAGTCCACCGAAATTCGCTTCGCGAGTTCGTGCTGTGGCACGTCGGCCAGAGCTCTCGCAACGCGGATAGCCTTCGAGTAGTTCATCTGGCCATTGATCCTTGGAATCTTGGAAGTGAGTTTTCCTAGAACTTGAGCATTAGAAGCCAAGTAGCTTACGCTAACCTAGCCGACGAAGTGCTTGATGATCGCCTCGGCAACTTTCCGAACCACCTTGAAGATTTCTCTTCTCGTTGGATTTGGTTTTCGCCAAAGGCGCTTCAACTCGCCTTCCGCCTTCTCTAGTGCGCTCCTCTGTTCCGGTTCGAGTCCATCTCGGTTCTGCATGGACTGGAGTTCATCCATGCAGAATTGCAAGTTCCTGTCTTTTTTCATACGTTCTCCTTCCCGGCAGTTGCCGGTGCCGCAGACGACAGCTGTCCGAAGGAGAATGGACCGAACCGAAAAACCCACCTCAACGTGTGCCGCAAAACACGCAACGTACACGTCCAACAACCACTCACGTATGGCCCCTGGATACCGGGAGTACACACGGAGCAGCGTCAGAATGATGGTCTGACCTCAACCATCGCAGTGAATGGCTAGCCACTCACCACATTACGTCCCTCGTCAATTGACGAAGGACTCGACCATAGAAGCAGCCTCTGCTAGAGAACGATTGTCAAAGAACTTGCTGAATCGCGCGTAACGGCGACCCCAAAACACCATAAACTTGTTTGATTCGAATGTCAATTAAAATGACATGTAGTCATTTTAATTGAATACCCGCGAGTTAGCTGCAGCCGCTCGTACTCCCGCAGCTCATGCATCGATAGCAACTGCCGTTTCTGGTCATGATGCTGCCGCAGAAGCTGCAGCTGGGAGCGTCTCCCATGTCGACCATGCTGGAGAGCGCGTCGGCGGCGTGGACGGATCCCGAACCCTGACCGCGGACCTCGGACTTCGGACCGGACACTCCCGCTCCTCCATCCACGTCCCCAGTTCCTTCCGGCTGAGGTCCGACGCCCGATGGCCGCAGTCTGAGGTTGTCGAACAGCATCTGCTGCTGGCCGGTCAGGAAGCGGAGTTGCAGCCAGCGGAAGATGTAGTCGGTGATCGACTTGGCGTAGCCGAGGTCGGGATTGCCGCTCCATCCGCTGGGCTCGAAGCGCGTGTGCGCGAACTTCTCGCAGAGCAAGCGCAGCGGAACGCCGTGCTGCAGTGCGATCGACGTGGTCAGGGCAAAGCTGTCCATCAGGCCGCTGACGGTCGATCCTTCTTTCGCCATGGTGATGAAGAGTTCGCCGGGCTCACCGTTGGGATAAAGGCCGACGGTGATGTAACCCTCGTGATCTCCGATCTTGAACTTGTGCGTGATCGAAGCGCGCTCTTCCTGCAGGCGGTGCCGCACGGCGCGCGGAGGAGCGTTCATATCTTCTTCCTCAACGTGCTGCGCGGCGGCGATGCGGGCGTCGTCCTTGGTGGAGTTCGCAGTCTTGGTCCCAGCGGCCGACAGAGGCTGCGACTTCTTGCACCCATCGCGATAGACCGCGACGGCCTTCAGGCCAAGCTTCCAGGCTTGGAGATAGGCTTCGGCGATATCTTCGACGCTGGCGTTCTCGGGAAGATTGACCGTTTTCGAGATCGCGCCGGAGATAAAGGGCTGAGCGGCAGCCATCATGCGGAGATGTCCCATGTAAGCAATCGACCGAGTCCCCTTAGCCGGCTTGAACGAGCAATCAAATACCGCGAGATGCTCGTCCTTAATATGCGGCGCGCCTTCGATGGTTCCGGTGGCGTCGATGTAGCTGACGATGGCGTCGGCCTGCTCGTGGTTGTATCCCAGCTTGAACAGGGCCGTGGGCACAGTGTTGTTGACGATCTTGATCATGCCGCCACCGACCAGTTTCTTGTACTTAATCAGAGCGAGATCAGGCTCGATTCCCGTAGTATCGCAGTCCATCATGAAACCGATGGTTCCTGTTGGGGCTAGGACTGTTACCTGGGAATTTCTGTAGCCGTGTTTTTCGCCGTGGGCAAGGGCTTCGTCCCAGCATTGTTTGCTGGACTCGTAGATCGTGGTCGGGACATTTGCTTTGTTGATGCCATTCACCGAGGCGCGGTGCATGCGGATTACGTCGAGGAAGGGTTCGCGGTTGATGTACCAGCCGGGGCAGGCGCCTCCGGGCATGGTTTCTGCAGGGGCTGCCGAGCTTTGCTCGGCCTGACCGGGTCTGAGACCCGGTCCCACATGGGCTGTGGTGATGCCTGCGCCTAGATTTGTTTCGGACAAATTCCTTCTGGTTGCTTCGGTTGCGGGGACCAGGGGTTCGCATTGTTCGGCGATGCGGCTGGACTGCAGGTAGGCTTCGCCGCACATGATGGCGGTGACGCAGGAGGCGTAGTCGCGGCCGGCGTCGCTGTCATAGGGGAGGCCTGCGGCCATCAGGAGCGCGCCCAGATTTGCGTAGCCCAATCCTAGAGGACGGTAGTCGTGCGAGTTGCGCATGATGTGTTCGGTGGGATATCCGGCGTTGTCGACCAGGATTTCCTGCGCGGTGATTAGCACGTCTACGGCGTGACGATACGCTTCCACGTCGAAGGTGCCGTTGGGCGCGAACTTCAGCAGGTTCAGACTGGCGAGGTTGCAGGCGGAATCGTCCAGGAACATGTATTCGCTGCACGGGTTGCTGGCGTTGATGCGTGCGGTGTTCTTCGAGGTATGCCAGCGGTTGACGGTGGTGTCGTATTGCATGCCGGGATCGCCGCAGTGCCAGGTCGCTTCGGAAATCTTGCGAAGGAGTTCTTTGGCTTTGTAGGTCTTGACTGCCGAGCCGTCGGTTACGGTGCGAGTGGAGAAGTCGGTGTCGCGAACGACGGCATACATGAAGTCGTCAGTGACGCGGACCGAGTTATTCGCGTTCTGGAAGAAGATGGACGAGTAGGCGTCGGAGTCGGGATGGGAGCCGTCGTATCCCATGGAGACGAGGGCGTGGGCCTTGGCTTCTTCTTTCTGCTTGCACTCGATGAATTCGATGATGTCAGGATGGTCGACGTTGAGGATGACCATCTTGGCGGCGCGGCGAGTTTTGCCGCCGGACTTGATGACGCCGGCGAAGGCATCGAATCCTTTCATGAAGCTGAGCGGGCCGCTGGCGGTGCCGCCGCCGGAGAGAGTTTCGGTGGATCCGCGCAGGGGCGAGAGATTGGTCCCGGTGCCGCTGCCCCACTTGAAGAGCATGCCTTCGGTCTTAGCGAGAGTGAGGATGGAGTCGAGCGAGTCCTTTACCGAGTTGATGAAGCAGGCCGAGCATTGGGGCTTGGTGTATCCGGTGACGCCGAATTCGACTTGCTGCGTCTGCGGGTTCCAGTGCCAGCTGCGGCCGTCGGAATTGGGCTCGATGCGGTCGCATCCCACGTTGAACCAGACGGGCGAATTGAAAGCCGCGTACTGACGGACGAGGATGTGGACGAGTTCGTCGTGGAACGTGGCGCCGTCGTCGGCGGTCTTGAAGTAGCCCTGCGCCATACCCCAGTCGCGGATGGTTTCGGCGACGCGGGCGACGAGCTGGCGGACTCCGGTTTCGCGTTCGGGAGTGCCGATTTTGCCGTGCAGATATTTGCTGGCCACGATGTTGGTGGCGGTCATGGACCAGTCTTTGGGGACTTCGACGTCCTTCTGCTCGAAGATCACATTGCCTTGGGCGTCGGTGATCTGAGCGAGGCGGAGATCCCATTCGACTTCGTTGTAGGGCGAGACGCCGGGCTTGGTAAAGAAGCGGCGGAAGGAGAGGCCAGAGGACTTCTTCTTCGCGGGGACGGACGGGGCTGCGGTGGCGGTCGTTTCGGTTGCGGTTTTCAATTCTGCCATTGAGCTCTCCAAATTATTAGATTCTATGCGTGTTGCGCCGATTCAGGCGTCCGGGGCTGGCGGACGGGGAATCGGGGTGGTGCATGGGTCTTTCAAAGATCTTGTGGCGTCCCTGCGGGACTCGTTCCAGTTCTTCGGGCCCGCCCAGGACTTCCGTTCTTGGGGTAACACATTCCGCCCCTTCGGGCTGACTTCAGCGGCTAAAGCCGTCCATCATCTCGAACTGCTAGCGGCACGACTGAAGTCGTGCCCTTCCCAAAACCTTCTTACGGCACGGCTTAAAGCCGTGCCCTGATACGAACCTTCGTGCAAAGAACGTTTGATCGCAGCGTTGGACGCGCTGCGCCAACCCGAATCCCTCGGCTAGAAGCCGGAGGGGAAAGGGGAAGGACAGTGAATGTTGATGGCGGCCCCGGAGGTCAAGTGCGCGGCCGTCGGAGTGGGCGAAATGGCGGTGGGCATGCGGTGAACCTCAGCGGCTGAAGCCGCGGGTTGCTGCGAGGCGCTTGACGCGGCGCTAAAGCGCCGCTCTTCCACTGGGCCGCTCGCTGCGCTTTGCGGGACGGTCGAGGGACCCGTCGCCACACGAGTATCGGTCATGTCGGCGAAATCCTGCCGAACTGCGCTCGGCCCGACCGGGTCTGAGACCCGGTCCCACACGGATTCGGGCGGGCGGACGAATGCTCCCGCCGCAACGTGGGTATCGGTGGGGCCCGAGAAAAGGGATTGTTGTCTCTCATCGGCTTGAGGGTTGTATTCGGTCGCCGGGGTGAGTTCAAGGGAGGTAGCGAAATGGGCGCCGATGCCGGTGGCTTTTTCGGAGGCGGAGACCATCCATTGATTGAGGGCGCTGCAGATGCTGCGGCGCTGGGTCTGGTCTTCGATGACGACGAAGCGGACGAAGTAGCGGCCGGAGGCCAGGCGAACGCTCATGGAATTGGGGCGCGAGAGCATACGGTCGAGGACGAAGGCCATGTCGTCGTCTTCGAAGAATTGAGTGACGGCGAGCATGCGGCGGGGCTGGGGGGCTTCCGGCTTCCGGCTTTCGGCTTCCGGAGGCATTCCAGCGGCTAAAGCCGGACCAGAGTGGCTGCCTGACGCGGCGCTAAAGCGCCGCTCTTCCACATTCGGACCGAAGTCCATGACTTCTTCTGCGATGGCGAAGACGCCGGGTTTGCTGGGGACGACGAGGAGACTGTGGTGGGAGTCGCAACGGAACCAGCGTGACCAGTGAAGGCGACGATAGTCCAAGGGACGATCGAAACCGTGGCGCGCGAGGGATTCTGCAACGAGACGAGTTAAAGTTTCCATTACGGGCTCCTGGGTACTACTGCCGCCCGTAGGAAAAGGAGTTTCCTGATCTGCCGGGGGGCAGGCTACAAATTGGTGATCGACTCCACTTCCGTTGTTGTCGCGCCCCGGGGGAGGGTCGGGGAACGGCCACCGCACTGATTGCCGGCTTCCGGCATTCGGCTTCCGGAAGGTCGAGATGCTTTGTTTCCTATTGGTTAAGGCTTCGGGCGCCGGGCTTATGGATCTGGAAGCCCGGGCGCCTGAGCCTATGTTGTGGTTGGCGGAGGGTGCCGAGTCACCTCTGGCTGGGCACCGGACCGCATGCTTACTTTCTGGTACCACATTGGGAATTCCGTCCCATTCCCGTGAGCCGGAATTTTGGTGCTTGGGATTGCAAAGTTACTCCCGCAGGTAGTAGCTGTCAAGAGGGAAACACCATAGGTTGTATCCCTAGCAATGACGGGCTTGGTGCGGGTTTCGAGCCTGGTTTTCCACATTGTGGAAAACGGACGGCAGGCGTTATTCGTGAAATCGGGCATTTTGGGGTCATATCCCGCGGCAGGGGCTGGGGTTGCCGTGGCTTTGCAACGATCGAGATTGACAGGTTCAGCGGTGCTCCGGGACCGGCGACTTGTTCCGGCGCCTTCCTGAGCTGGCCGCCCGTTCGCGAGATATTGGTACTCCCCAAAAAACCGAGTTACGGCGTCCTGGACGAATGGTCCGGGCTGCGTGTTTACATCAATCCCAAGCCGGAACTGGGACGGAGGCGGCAGGATTGAGGAAGTTTTCGGCTCGCTGTGGCGGGCCTTTCGTGAACAGCTGGCGACTTGGCGAGCTTGACCTCTTCGATCTCGAGTGGCGCAAACGTCAAGGGGCCGGTTCCTGGCTCGTGGCTCTCCGGTTGGTGGCGGAGGGTCATGGGTACGTAGATGTCCTCGAAGATGCGGCGCGGGGCGATGCTGAGCACACCGTCGGAGGATTCGACGAGATAGTCGCCTTTACGTCCGCAATGCTGGCGACCGAGATGGTCGACGAAGCTGAGGCTGGACGTGAGTTGTTTGGCTTTGACCAGGAAACGCGTGCGGTATGTCTTCCATTGCTCTGATTTCATGTGGCGCAGACCTGAGGACTAAACTTTCTGGTGATTTTTGAGTGCGATTGCCAACCGATTTTGGCCAGCTGGAACGACTTGGATTTTTATGAAGGCGAAGGAGACTGTACGAGTGAAACGGGCGCGGGTCAATTCAGTATTTTTGGTGCAATTGAGGAAAAGAGTCGCCACGGATTTTCGCGGATCATCACGGATGAAGCAACTGCTTAGGGAGATGTGATTGGGCCACGGGATTGCGCTAGTTCTCGTGCATGAGTGGGACTCCGGAGGAAATCTGGTAGAGTGGGCAGCCGGAATATCCACAGAAGGCGCACAGGAAATGCAGAAAGGCAAGGTTTCAAGGTTTCAAGGTTTCAAGGTTTCAAGGTTTCAAGGTTTCAAGGTTTCAAGGAGGAGGGGCGATGCGCAGAGCGGGTCTAGTGGTTGCCGGGATTTTCGTTTTCGGCGTCAGCGTTTGTTTGGTTGGGCAGACTGGTGCGACTAAGACGGTCGCGTTGCGGTGTGGGAGTCTGTTTGATTCGCGCGGGGACTCGGTGCGGAAGAATGTGGTGATCGTGATCGAGGGAGAAAAGATAAAGGAGATTGCGAACAGCGCGCCTAGTGGGATGGAGGTGGTTGATTTGTCGCGCGAGACTTGTCTTCCGGGGCTGATTGACACGCACACGCATATTTTGCTGCAGGGGGATATTACGGCGGCGGAGTATGACGAGCAGTTGCTGAAGCAGTCGCCGGAGTATCGGACGATTCTGGCGACGGTGAATGCACGGCGGGCGCTGGAGTATGGGTTTACGTCGATTCGTGATCTCGAGACTGAGGGAGCCGGTTACGCGGATGCCGACGTGAAGAAGGCGATCAATGGCGGAGTGATTCCGGGGCCGCGGATGCAGGTGGCGACGCGGGCGTTGGATGTGACGGGGGCTTATCCGCTGCAGGGGTATGCGCCGGGTGTAGCGGTTCCGCATGGCGTGCAGTTGGTGGATGGAGCGGACAACGCGCGGGCGGCGGTGCGGGAGCAGATCAGCCACGGGGCGGACTGGATCAAGGTGTACAGCGACCGGACGTATCGGGTGCGCGAGGATGGAGTGCTCGACGATATTCCGACGTTCACGTTGGACGAGTTGAAGGCGATTGTCGATGAGGCGCATCGGGAACGGCACAAAGTGGCGTCGCACGCGATGGCGTTGCATGGGGTGCACAATTCCGTTGAGGCGGGCGTGGATACGATCGAGCATGGGAACTACATTGCGGATGAAGATTTGAAGGTGATGGCGGTGCGGGGGATTTTTTATGTGCCGACGATTTTTGTGGGGGAGTATGTGGCGCAGGGACGGGCGGCGGAAGGGGCTCCGGTGTGGGTGAAGATGATTCAGATTCATGAAGACACGTTCCGGCGGGCGATGAAGGCGGGAGTGAAGATCGCGTTTGGGACCGATGCGGGTGGGTTTGATTGGAAGATTGATCCGGCGAAGGAATTTTCGTCGATGGTGAAGTTTGGGATGACTCCGGCGCAGGCGATTCGATCGGCGACCGCGACTGCGGCGGAGTTGCTGGGAATGCAGGATTCTTTGGGGACGATTGAAGCGGGGAAATTGGCGGATATCGTGGCGGTGCCGGGGGATCCGCTGGCGGATGTGTCGGTGATGGAGAAGGTGGATTTTGTGATGAAGGGCGGGGTGGTGTTTCGCGGAGCGTCGAGCGAAAGACAAAAGCCTTGAACCACGGAGGACACGGAGGACACAGCGGGAGGCAATTGCGGATTGTTGACTTTTGATTGCTGATTGGACGAGGTCCGTGTTCGTCTTCAAACTCGTTTAGGTGCGTGGTGATTTCTAGTGCGAGGGCAGGATGCCCTCGCGACAGCCGGCGGGACGCCGGCGCTACCTTCGTGCGGGCTACTTTTCTCCGAACCAGGCTAACAGGCGGTGCTCGAATTCGTTTGGACTCGTGCTTAGGGCGCCGCAGTGGTCGGCTTCGGGAACTTCCCACAGGGTGGTGTTTGGGGCTCGGGCGTGGATGCGCTCGGAGTGGCGAGCTGGGATGTTGCTGTCGACTGCGCCGTGGATCAGAAGCACAGGGATATTTGTGGCTGCGACGGAATCTTCCGGCGAGATGTCGTCCATTCTCAGGTGATATTTCAGGCGCGCGCGGAGGAAGGCGACTTCCACCAGCGGGCGGAGTATCGTGCGTCCGACCCACGGCCCCACGTGGAAGGGCTGTCCCATACGGTCGTAGGCGATTTCGCGAAAAGCGGAGAAAGATGATTCTGCGACGACGGCGCAGAAGCCGGGATGCGTGTCGAGCGATTGGAGAAGCTGCGCGGCACCCATGGATTCTCCAAGGGCGAAGATGCAGCGGCGATGATCGGGAACCGTGAGTCCAAGGTCGGCGAGGAAGTCGGCCCATTGGTGGATGTCGTTGCGCTCGAGGAGTCCATAGGTGGCGAGTGGCCCGCCGCTGGTGCCGTGGGCGCGGGCGTCGGGCACGAGCACGATGAATCCGTGGGCGAGGAGGAGTTGCGCGTATCCGGTCATGCCGACACGGTTGTCGCCGAGGCCGTGGAGGAGGAGAACCGCGTCGCCGTTTAATTTGGAAGGGATGAAGAGCCAGGCGCGAAGAGTGGCGCCGTCGGGCGTGCTGATGGAAGCGTCGGAGAGGTTGGCGTGGAAGGCGGCCGCGATGACTTCGTCGACGGTCAGCGGCCGGCGGGCGGGATGGAGCGTGCCGTCGGCGAGATAGATGCCGCCGATGGTGCAGAGGGTTAGGTAGAGAGTCAGGAGTAGGAGTCCGTAACGGGCGCGGCGGGAGACTGGCATGTGTCTTTGGGATTGTACGGGGGATGGGGCGGGATGGTTCCGGGGAGTGCTGAATTGAACCACGGAGGTCACAGAGGAAACACAAAGCCCAGGACTCGATTGCGGGGACTTTGTGATTTCGGTTCCGGTTCGCTTCCGCCTCGCTTTGCTCGGCGGGACGGCCGAGGCGGCCGTCCCCACATGGGCTGTTTCTACATGTGCGGTGGTGACTTTCCGACTTCAAAGGTCAAAACCTGGGCGGACAGGAGTGTCCGCCCCACACGAGCCGTCCTTCACGAGCAATCACGTGCTACGGCTATCTCGCCATCGCCGGCTCTTGGACTGACTTGCCGGACTTGAAGGTGGCGTAGCGTTTGTTGATTTCGTCCCAGTTGATGACGTTCCACCAGGCGGCTAAATATTCGGGACGGCGGTTGTTGTATTTGAGGTAGTAGGCGTGCTCCCAGACGTCGTTGCCGAAGATGGGGTAGAGGCCCTGGGAGATGGGGCTGTCCTGATTGGGGGTGCTGATGATTTGCACTTCGCCGGAGGACTTGCCAGCGAGCCAGACCCATCCGCTGCCGAATTGCTTGGTGCCGGCATCGTTGAATTTGGTTTGGAAATCTTTGAAGTTGCCGAAGGTCTTGGTGATCGCGTCGGCGATGGGGCCGGAGGGATCGCCGCCGCCCTTGGGCTTCATGATCTTCCAGAACATGGTGTGGTTGACGTGGCCTCCGCCATTGTTGCGGACGGCGCCGCGGATGTCCTCGGGAATGGCGTTGAGGTCGCGGATGAGATCCTCGGCGGTCTTGCCGGCGAGGTCGGGATGCTTCTCGATGGCGGCGTTCAGATTCTTCACATAGGCGCCGTGGTGCATGTCGTGATGCAGGGTCATCGTCTGCTTATCGATGATCGGTTCGAGGGCGTCGTATGCGTAGGGGAGTGCAGGTAATTCGTGAGCCATGATTGTCTATTATCCTCCAGGCTTTTGAGATGACGGGAAACGGGTTTTCGATGCAAGTTTGGGCGGAATGATTATATCGCTTCGTACTCAAGCCTCCAGCAAGTGAGGGCTCGAGTGCTTTATGCAAGTTGCAGAGGTCCTTCGGCGGGCAAAAGGCGCCCGCCTCAGGATGACAACTATTTTGATCTGCGAACAAGACGATACTTATTTGCGGCCCAGGAGGCGGATTCTGGAGGTGAAGGCGCGGCCCTGGCAGGCAGTGAAAGTTGGCGCGGGATGAGAGATGGGGTCGATAGTGCTGTTAACGACGTAGGGATTGCAGCGTCCAGTGATGTTGTCGAAGCCGCCGCGGACAGCGAGGTAGTAGCCGAAAAGGTGGAATCGTTTTTCGGGTTGCAGGTTGAGGGAAACGTAGGAGGGAAAGCGCTCGGCGCCGGGTGCGCTGATGAGTTCCTGCTGGTTGTTGAAGAGGCTGAAGGGGAATCCGGTGCGGGCTTCGAGGGAGTAGGCGATTTCGAGTTGGTGAATGATGGGGAGATTGAAGAACGGGAGGTATCCCCAGGAAAGGAAGCGGTTGGGAGCGTCCCAGGGATAAGGGCCGGGTTCCTGGGGGCTGAAGATGGGGTTGTCGACGTTGAAGTCGAGGACTTGATTGGAGCGCGAGCTGGAGCGGATGTAGGAGCCCATCAGCATGTAGCTTTCGCGGAAGTTGTGTCGGAGAGAGATTTGGAAGGCGTCGTAGCGGTCATTGCGGGTGTTCTGGAGGATGAAGTTGCCACCGGCGGTGTTGTTGAGAGTGTCGTAGACGAAGCCGTGATTGCCGCGGCGCTGCTGGAACTCGGCCTTCATGTAGATGGCATAGGGGAGTTTTTTCTCGAGGCCGATGCTCCAGTTGAGGAAGCGGGGGACCTGGAGCGTGGTGTTGTTGACGGTGAAGGTGGTGAGGACGGGACCGGTGGTGGTGACGCATCCGGTGGCGGCGGTGCAGTTGGGATCGACGGAGTAGAAGGTATCTTGCCGGGTGCCAGCGTAGGGGCGAGCGATGAGATAGATGGGGGTGCCGTCATAGACGAGGCCGATGCCGGCGGAGAGCTTGGTGTTGCCGGAGTTGTCGAGGACGTAGGTGCCGGCAAGGCGGGGAGAGAACGTGAGTTTGCGGACGATCGAATCGTGATCGAAGCGGATGCCGGACTCGATGAGCAGGCGGTTGGTGATGCTCCAGCGATCTTCCGCGTAGAGACTGAGTTCGGTGTTGTATTGCTCGTGCAAGGGCGCGGGGCCGAAGGTGGAGTAGCGGGTGCAGGGGAAGCTGGTGTTTTGCGGCGCGGTGAGGCAGAGGTTGGGTGAAGTGGAGGGCTGCGTGTTGTCAGCGCTCAGGAATGAAATGGGTTGACGCGCGAAGGTGGCGTTATAGGAAATCCGATCGAGATCCATGCCAACCTTGAAATCATGACGGCCGTGCCATTGATGCGAGGGGAGGTAGAGGTTGGAGAGAATTTGCCAGCGGCTGGCGTTGGTCTGGTTGGCGAAGTAGAAGTTGCCGCCGGCGGTGTTGGGATTGATGAAGTAAGGAAGGGACCCGTAGGGAGTGAGTTGCGCGTCGTATTCAGCGTAGGCGAATCCGGTTTCGAGGAGTTGACCTCCGGCGAAATAATGCTGGTCTTTGAGGCTGCCAAAGTAGGCAGACTCGTCATCTTTGGGATTCGTCAGTTGAGGCATCTGCGGAGAGAGGAAAGCGTACTGGTCATGAAGATGGTTGAGAAGAAAGCTGGCGGTAAAGATGTTGCGGCTGGTGAGGTTGGACTGGAGTTTCGTGAGATCGCCGACGCGGATGGTGTGATCGTTGTCGGCGCCGACGGGGAGTGCGGTGTAAACGGTGTTGGCGTAATCGCCTTCGAGAGCGTTGTAGAACCAGATTCTTCCTTTTTCGATGGGGCCGGAGAAAGTGAAGCGGGGGAGGAACTGGTCGAAGCGCCATCCGTGTTTGTCTTGGATGGAAGGAATAAAGTTGGTGGCAAAGAAGCGGAAGTGATCATCGCCGATACCGGTGTTGAGCTTGAGCATGCCGCCGGAGCCTTTGCCGTCTTCCGCGGGTTCGCGGGAAGGCTGGACCTGAATGGAGCGAAAGGCGTCGGTGCTGACGCGGACGTCGAGTTGTCCGGTCGCAGGTTGGGTGACGTTGAAGCCGTCGAGCAGGGTGACGGTCTGGTAGGTCTGAGCTCCGGCAACGTGGGGTTGGCCCGCCTGATCCTGAATGACACCGGGAATAAAGTTCAGGGCATTGCGGTAGTCGTGGGTGCCGGGATAGACGATGTTGATGATGTCGAGTCCACTGACCGATTCCTGGGCGACGACTTGCGTGGGATCGATGGCCGGCGGAGATTCATGGACATCGACAACCTCGTGGACTTCCTGCTGGTGAGAGATGGAGACATCGACGGAGGAGCCGGGTCTGATTTGAATGCCGGGCTGAACGAGAGCATAGAAGCCTTGTTTTTCGACGCGGAGTTGGTATTCTCCTGCGGCGAGGGAAGGGAACTGGCAGCGTCCGGTGAGATCGGTCTCGCAGCGGACGGCAGGCGAAGGCGGCGCTTGCAGTGAAACGCGAGCGGAAGGGACGACGACGCCATTTTCGTCGGTGACGATGATGGCGGCCGGAGCAAGGTTTGACTGGGCCGCGGCAGCAGAGACGAGAACGAGGGTGAGGAGCAGGGCGCGCATGCGGTCACAGGTATTCTACGGTGGGATGCGGCGAGGCCGGAGTTGGTTTTGAGGTCAAAGTCCCCACTTCTCGCGCAAAGGACGCGCGAGAAATGGGGCACCCGGGTTAGAGTCGAATGAAATCATCGAACGACAGGATCCTGCGAATGATCGCGGTCTTCAAATTTTTGAAGGCCGCGGCGTTGATTGCGCTCGGGGTAGGCGCGTTCAAATTACTGCACAAAGATGTGGGCGGGTTGGCCGAGCACCTGGCGGAAGCGTTGAGGTTCGACCCCGGGAGCCGGTATGTAGTCATCTTTCTGGCGAAGGTTTCGAATCTGCGTCCGGACCAGATCAAGAAGCTGGGGCTGGTTAGCTTTTTATATGCGGGTCTGTTCCTAGCCGAGGGGACGGGGTTGTGGCTGCAGAGACGGTGGGGGGAGTGGCTGACGGTGATGATCACCGGCAGTCTGGTTCCGGTGGAGATGTACGAGATTTACCGGCGTGCGACTGGCGTGAGAGTGGGGGCACTGATCGTGAATGTCGCGATCGTGGCATATCTGATTTACAAGATTCGCAGCACCGGAAAGAAGTGAGTCAGTCAGGCCTGGAGAGGTGGGATATAATCCCTGCCGCTCCGTGCCTGGGACGCTGGGAAAAACCTACTACTGGAAGGTGATCAGGGATGAGAACCCGTCGGAGTGCGATGGTCGGTCTATTCGCTATGCTGGTTTTGTTCGGTGCAGCGGGGATTGCGCAGGACCAGGCAGGCGCGACGCTGCGCAAGCGGTTCAGCAACCAGGACGTCATCGAGATGGCGAAGCTGGGACTGTCTGACGACGTGATGATCACAAAGATTCGTCAGGCTTATGAGGGTGGAACGGATGGAGTGAGCTTCGACACCAGCATCGATGGACTGAAGGCGCTCAAGGCGGCAAACGTTCCCGACTCGGTCATCAAAGTGATGATCAACCCGGCGCCTCCGCCAGCAACGGTAGTGGAAGGTACGAGTCCAATCTCGGTCGATCCGAATCTTCCACCGCCGGAGGTAGGAGTGTACTGGCGGGACCAAGGCAAGTTTGTGCTGGTGATGGGCCAGGCGGTGACAAACACGAAGACGGGCGGCAAGGCTGGCAGTTTTTTCACGAACGGGCTTAGGAATCAGCACTGGGATGCGACCATCGAAGGGAACACGTCGAAGAATGTTGTGCGGGACCGGCAGCCGATTTTCTACCTGTATGTTCCCGACGGAGACGACTCGTCCGACTACCTATTGATCAGCTTAAATAAGAAAAGCGACCACCGGGAATTCCAGATCGGGTCTTTCGGAGGCATTACAGGCGGCAAGTCGGGCGTGAAGAAGGAGAAAGAAGTCCCGTTCCACGCCGACCACATGGGGATCAGGGTCTACAAAATCACTTTGGACGAAGCGCTGAAGCCAGGGGAATACGCATTCTTCATGGGCACAGGCCAAAGCAATACGATGGCCGGCGCGCACGGAGGGAATCGGTCGGGAGGATCGGCCTCTGGCAGAGTTTGGGATTTCACGATTCCGGAGTGAAGTTAGAACTGATGCATGTATTTCGAGATCAGGCTTTGGTGGCGAGGTACTGGCAGACGCGGACGATGGTGTCGCGCTGGCCGTCGTTGAGGGTGAGGAATTCGAATCCGTAGCGGAGGCCCTGGCGATAGCGCACGATAGCGCGGACTTTGATGGGATATGGAGTGAGGGGCAGGGGAATTTCCAGAGTGACGATCTCGCCGGTTTCGAGGCTTCCGGTGAGGGTGGCGCCGATACCGTCCTGACCCATTTCCGTGGAGCGTCCCCAGCAAGTGCGGAACTCTCCGGCTTGAAACATTTTGACCTGCAGGCGCACGTCGATGGTGAAGCGAGGGAAGCGGCGAGTGAAGGCGACCTTGCCGGCGGGCGCATTGGCGGGAATGCGCGTGCCGCTTCCGGTGTCGGCGGCAGCAGCAGCGGCTTTGGCTTTTTCTTCTTTACTCATACAGGCCTCGAGTTACACAAGCCTTCAGTCATCGGATGCTTCAGTCTTGCAACGCTTCGCTCGTGCAACGCTTCGCTCGTGCAACGCTTCATTCGTGCAACACTTCAGTCTTGCAGCGCGGCGGCGAAGGTCAGCCGCGCAAACGGGTTAATTGCCGTGCAGCATGTAGCCAGGTTCGAGCGGCAGTTTGCCGGCGACCTTGACGACCGCGACGCTGCTGTTGATGGCGTAAACGTCCACGACCCCAACGGCGCCCGGGATGGACGCGACCTTATTGACCAGATCCTCATCGGAATCGACGATCATGACTGCGGGATGCCCCATGCGTCCATGGTTCGCTGTGACAATGAGTTCCTTGACCTGCGATTCCGGGAGTTCATAAATCTTTTCGAGAAAGAACTTCATTTCCGGCGCGGAGGGATTCCGCATGATGAACGTGACCGGCTTGCCATCGGGCCAGCGATTTGTCTGTCCCTTGCAAACCTTGATGAGGTCGGGGATCGCAATGGCAGCCAATGAATTGGCCTTGTTGGAAACCAGCGCGAGATCGCGCGCGGCTGCCAGCGAGACGCTGGCGGCGAGAAATAGACAGAAGCTTAGGGCTTTTCGGTGAAGCACACGCTTTCTCCCGCAAGGCGGAATCGGCCTTGCTTTAATTTTCAGGGAAAAAGGTCATCGGCTCAACGTAACTAAGGTCATGTGCCTCAAGGAAGAAGAGGATGGGGACGGAGGGAGCCATGGCGATACAGGACGAAGGCGTGGTCGGGAACAATCTGAGGTACGGAATCTGTTATCCAAATAGGTAGCTCTTGGTAAAATAACTTTACCAAGGTGTTAATGCCGGGATCGGACTTGGCAAGTCCGGGCCGATCCTGTAGGCTATGCCTTCTCCTCGACGAGGATCTCCCCCATGACCAATCGTGTTAGCTACGCACCGCAGGACTTCCAAAAGATGTGCAAGCAGGCAGAGAGAGACCAAGAGTCGAAGAAACTTGTTGTGCTGATGGAACGCGTGAAGCGCCAGATTGCGGATCGCGACCGACCCGGGCACAGCGCGGGAACGTTGAGCACGGAGTCGGGGATGTTGCGGCTGCCCAGCCGCTCGGCTCCATTCGAGAGATAACTGCCGTAACGATTTTCCTTCATCCAAATTTTAAATGCGAGAGGCGGAAAAGTTTTCTCTTTCCACAAGTCCCTTTTGCGCTAGAATGAGCGGGCCTTTCCGGTTGAGTCTGCTTGTCTGCAAGTGAACTCATCCGCGTGCCTTCCCCCAGGAGGTTGCAGATGTACCGGCCTTATTCGAGCCCCTCAGGGGATTCTCGTCCTATTCGCGATGTGGAGTCCCAACTTCGCGACCTGACCCAAGATTTTGCGATGTCATTCAACACCGGAAACTACGATCAGGCGGCATTGCTGTTCGTAGGCGACGGGGAGTTGATGGCTCCGCACCATGAAGGAGCCTACGGGCAAAAAGCTGTCGAACGATTGCTGCGCCAGCTCGGTGAGTTGGGGTACAGCGATTTGCGGATGGAGACCACGCGAGTGGAGCACTCCGGCGATATGGCGATGGAAGTTGGGCGCTTTTCGGTGGTAGTGCGGAAGGCGGACGGCACCGTGGCGGCGGAGCGCGGGAAGTATGTGAAAGTGTGGCGGCGGTTGGGAGCCTGGCGGGTGGTGGCGGACTGTTGGAGCCGGAGTCCGGTGGCGGCGAGTGAACGGGCGGCGTAGGAGCGATTCGGCCGCGGAATCGAGATCCGCACTTGCTACAGAGAGGGAGCGCGGGTACCGTCGGTGAGTATGAGCCAGGAACGAACGGCGGCGCAGACGACTAGTGACAGCGGACATGGGGCGGGAGTGAAGGCAGCCGATCTAATTCGGTGTGACCCAGGGCAGTATTGTCCGAACTGCTCTTCAAAGTTGCGGGAGAGCCGGTGCAAGATGAAGTGTCCGCAGTGCGGGTTTTATTTGAGCTGCTCGGATTTCTATTGAAAAAATTGCTGATGGTTGATTTTTGATTGCTGATTGAAAACCTCGCCCCCTGACTCGTCCAACTCGCGCACCGCCTGTATGTCTCTAATCAATAATTGAACATCAGCAATCAACAATTCCGGCCCGTGACTCCTGCGTTCCCCTCCGTCTACAATGGCAAGCGCAACTTTATTTCAATGAGACTCATATAGGAGACGATCATGCAACGGAAGGCTAGTGCGGTTTGGAAGGGTGGGTTGAAAGATGGGAAGGGCTTGATTTCGGCGCCGGGCGGGGTGCTGAATAATACTCCGTATTCGTTTACGACCCGGTTTGAGAATGCTCCGGGGACGAATCCAGAGGAACTGATTGCAGCCGCGCACGCAGGATGTTTTTCGATGGCATTGTCGGCGCAGCTGGGCGGGGCGAATCTGACTCCGGAGAGCATTTCGACGACGATCACGCTGTCGCTGGACAAGCTGGATTCTGGTTGGACGATTACGGCGAGCCATATCGATGTGGTGGGCAAAGTTCCGGGCGCGGATGCGGCGACGTTTCAGAAATATGCGGAGGCGGCGGAGAAGGGATGCCCGGTGTCGAAGGTGCTGAACGCGAAGATTACGATGACGGCGAAGCTGGAGTAGGACGGCTCCAAAAGCATCCACCACTAAGGACACGAAGGTTCACGAAGGAAAACCGTGGCTCGCTGGTTTGACAGGTAGCGTCGCGTCTGTAGAATAGAGGTGTAGGTCTTCCTGACACGGCGACGATGGGTCGCCGCTGCTGAGCAAGTTCATTTGCCATCGTGGCGGAATTGGCAGACGCGCATGGTTCAGGTCCATGTACTCGCAAGGGTGTGGGGGTTCGAGTCCCTTCGATGGCACCAAGATCAAACATATTGTTGATTTGTGATTGCTGATTGTTGATTGAAACCCCTGCACGAGGGGAGGTTTTCAATCAGCAATCAAAAATCAGCAATCAACAATTCTTGCGGCGGGGAACACAAGGTCCCTCCACTGCGCTTGCTTCGCTGCGCTTCGGTCGGGATGACAAAGATAAGAGGAATTGGTGTAAACGTGAAAAAGGCGATCTCTTGCGAGATCGCCTTTTTGCAATAAGGGGATGGTCTACAGCGGCTGGACGTTCTCAGCTTGCCAGCCCTTGGGGCCCTTGGTCACGTCGAACTGCACGGTTTGGCCCTCTTGCAGGCTGCGGAAGCCGCCTGCTTGAATCGCCGAGAAATGCACGAAAACGTCTTCGCCCGACTGACGGCTGATGAAGCCGTAGCCCTTGGCGTCGTTAAACCACTTTACTGTTCCTTGTTCTGCCATGGTGTTAGGTGTTCCTTTAATGTGAATCGATTTTACGCTGGAGAGATTCGGAGGTACTGCGAGAGGTTACTGGCTGTTGAGGCAAGAACTTGCTCACGTCCGATTCGGACAACGTACTGTTTCATAGTACGTGGATTGGGCGGGATTAGCAAGGGGAATGCGAGTGGGCGGGTCTGGGGAGTTGGCGGCAAAGACCTGGCCGAGCTTCGCTCAGCCGGACAGCCGGGGGCGGCTGTCCCCACATCTGTCTTTTATGAGCATCTATAATTCTCGAGATTTGTTCCTCAGTCGGCCTTCCTACGTGCGCTCGAATCGGTCGTTATCGGATTCATGTCGCGCAGCGGGATTGGGGTAAACAGGGTATACTTGAAATACTTAACCTCGAAGACCCATGGCCCTTTTTGCGCCTTCGCGATTGAGAGATCGAGAGGCGTCTTTTCTGAGGCTTGGAGCGTCCCCAGACAATACACTTTGATGAGGCCGGGGCCGCTCAATCCAAAGACGTACGTTGTGACGAAGAGCTGAGGCTGTTGCGAACACGGTTGCCCGCAGTCCCACGATGTATCCAACAGATGTATCCAATAAGAGAAGTGATTATTAACCTGCCCGAATGACAGGAGTGCACTATGTCCAGAGTGAACGGCGACAAATCAAGATTTAACCGGGTGCGGAGGCAGAACGCCGCCAAGCGAATGCGGAATCGTGAACTGTTGAAGAACCTGGTAGCGCAGGGCAAGCCGGCGGCCGCGCCGAAGCCAGTCAAGGCGTAAGAGCGCTGCGGGCCGCAAGGGGTGCCGCAGTTTCGAGTTACTGAAAGAGGAAATGGAATGAAGAATATTTATGTAGGGAATTTGCCCCACAGCACGACCGAGTCGGAGTTGCGAACAGTGTTCGAGGCTCACGGTGCGGTGGAAAAAGTCAGCATCGTGACCGACCGCGAGACGGGGCGCGCCCGGGGTTTCGGGTTTGTGGAGATGACGAATGCGCCCGAGGCGGATAAGGCCATCGCGGCATTGAACGGGACGGAACTGGGCGGGCGCGCGCTGAAGATCAACGAGGCGCAGCCGAAGACGGACAAACCGCGGGGCGGCGGCGGCGGCGGCGGGAAGCGATTTGGTAGTGGAGGCGGTGGTGGCGGACGCGGGCGCGACGACTATCAGGGACACGCACGCCAGCCGCGGGAACCACGCTGGTAGGTTTGTTGGTTTCTGTTCGTCGCCGGGCTCGCGAGTAGTGAGGCTCGGCACTGCAAGCCATAACATGAGGGAGGGATTGTGAATGCCACGAGGACGATCGACTTTTACTAAACGCCAGAAGGAACAGACGCGCCAACAGAAACAGCGTGACAAGGCCGAGCGCAGGGTTCAGCGCAAGCAGGACAAGCCGGAAGGCGAAGTCGTGGACGAGATGCAGGAACTGCGGGAACTTGCCGAGGCGCAGGCGGCATTGTTCCGCATCGGTGCTGACGACGAAACCGAGCCGGAGCATACGTTTATTCCGAGCCCTAAGATCGGGCGGTAATGAGCAGGAAGTGAATCGCCGGAGCTTAGCTCCGGCGATTTTTTTTGGGTTGGTGCGGGTCAATGCATTATAGGGATATTTACTTGACGCCACCAACCCCAAGATGTAGCGTTCGGGGTCATGAGCGAGGATTTTCCGAAGACCTTGTTGGAGTTGGAACGGCGCTTTAGCTGCGAGGATACCTGCGCCGAATACCTCGCAGCTCTGCGGTGGCCCGGCGGATGGGTGTGTCCGCGGTGCGCGGGAACCGATGCTTGGTCGGTTCGGCGGAATCGGTGGCTTTGCGGCTATTGCCGGCATGAGATGTCGGTCACCGCGGGGACCGTTTTTCAGGACAGTCACCTGCCCCTGACGATCTGGTTCCGCGCCATGTGGCAGATCACCAGCCAAAAGAATGGCATCAGTGCTTTGGGCTTGCAGCGTGTTCTCGGCCTGGGCAGCTATAAGACCGCCTGGGCGATGTTGCATAAATTGCGCCGGGCTATGGTTCGTCCGGGTCGGGACCGGTTGGATGGCGTCGTCGAGGTGGACGAGACGTACTGGGGTGGGGAGGAGACTGGCGCAATCGGCAGGCGGACGGAGATCAAGGCTCTGATTGTCGTCGCCGCCCAGGAAGATGGAAAAGGCATTGGCCGCATCCGCCTGCGTTCGATCCCGAACCTGACCAAGGCCGCTCTGCACGGGTTCATCGCTCAAGCCATCACTCCGGGAAGCACGGTCCGAACCGACGGTCTGCCCGCCTACATGGGATTGGACGGATATGCCCATGACCGCCAGATACAACGCCGTCAAGGGGAGGCGGAGCATGTGCTTCCGCGAGTTCACCGCGTGATCTCGCTATTGAAGCGATGGTTGCTCGGTACTCATCAGGGCGCGATCGGACAGGATCATCTGAACGACTACCTCGACGAGTTCACCTTTCGATTCAATCGCCGCACTTCTACCTCTCGGGGCAAGCTGTTCTATCGTCTGGCCCAACAGGCCGTGCAGGTTGGGCCGGCCCCCTTCGCGACCCTCGTCAAACCACAACCTGTTGCGCTTGGTGGCGTCAAGTAAATATCCCTAATGCATTATGAGAGAGCGGCCTCGTAGATATCTAGTCGAGGACCGTTGGGCGGCAGAAGGAAGCTAGGAAAAGCTACGAAAGAATGGCACTGTACCTTGAGGGAAAGACTCCGTTAAGCGCGATGTTCTTTCCCCCAAGGAGGCAACTTTATGAGTCGCGACATCCAGTATATCGGCATGGACGTGCACAAGGAAGCTACCGTGATCGCCGTGCTGATCGACAGTGGCAAGCTGGTGATGGAGTCGATCGTGGAAACCAAAGCCAGCAGTATTCTGCAGTTCATCCACGGTCTGCGGGGCGAGTTGCATGTGACCTGGGAAGAAGGGACCTGGGCGGCTTGGCTCTATGATCTGCTGCAACCCCAGGTGACGCGAGTGCTGGTCTGCGATCCGCGGCGCAATGCCTTATTAAAGGAAGGCAACAAGAGCGACAAGATCGATGCGCGCAAGCTGGCCGACTTGTTACGCACGGGGATGTTGCGGCCGGTCTATCACGGGGAACACGGACTGCGGACGCTGCGCGAGCTGGGACGCAGTTATCAGACCATCGGCCAAGATCTGAATCGAGTGATGAATCGGATCAAAGCTCTGTATCGCGCCTGGAGCATCCCTTGTGCGGGCACCCGGGTGTATGCTCCGCGTTATCGCGAGGAATGGTTAGGCAAGATCGAGCATGCCGGCGTGCGCCGGCGAGCCGAGCTGCTGTACCGACAGTTGGATGGATTGCAGGAGTTACGACGAACCCTGCGTCCCGAGTTATTGGCGGAGAGCGGGAAACATAAAGCCTCGAAACTGCTGCGTCAGATTCCCTGCATCGGTCCGATTCGAGCCGCCCGCTTAATCGCGTTGATGCAAACGCCACACCGGTTCCGGAGCAAGCGACAACTCTGGACTTACAGTGGGCTCGGCATTGAAACACGCGACAGTGCGCAATACCGCTTTGTCGGCGGACAACTGCAACATGCAAAAAAACCGCAGCAGATTCGGGGTCTGAATCAGAATCACAACCATGAGATGAAAGAGATCTTTAAAGGAGCCGCGACCCGAGCCAGCTGTGGGGCGGGTCCGTTGCGTGAGTTCTACGTGGCGTTGCTGGACAAAGGGATGAAGCCGGAGATGGCGCGTCTGACCTTAGCACGAAAGATCGCGGCCATTGCTTTGACACTTTGGAAGAAGGAGGAACGTTTCGACGCCGAACAACTGAAGCCACAAGCAGCTTGAGCGTTGCACAGAACGCAGGTGGCCTCCCAGGTTTCACGCCTCGGTGGTGACTCATCCGTTCTGGCGATGCTCGGGTTCGAGGGAGAGTATCCATGCGCTCATTAGGCGTTCGGGTGCTGGAATCAGCACCCAGTCTCCGGGTCAATCCTATGCCCCCTCGGATAACCCAAAAAAGCCATAGGCCTCGAGCCTCACATAGGATGATGGTTGGCACTTAAGCCAACGGTTGGCTTGCACAGCTTCGCAACGAATGGTGTCGGGACCGTTGCATGAAACCACTCAAGGGAGATCAGCAACTGCGATCCGCATCCCTGTACTCTGGGTGCGCTCCAGGCGTTAGAACCCAAAATCCTCTCCACGAAGAAGAAGGGCCTGGATGCAAGCAACGATCGAGGTCTCACGGAGAGAAGTGGAGAAGTGTTTTTGCTTGACATCCTCTCTCATAGGATGGGCGTAATCGCCTGCCTGAGGTGATTCCGTGAGAACTGGCAGTTCTGCCAGTTTTTGGGGCGGCGTGATGCTCATATGCTCGTCCGCATGGAGGCGCACAAATGATGGTGCGTGACGGTCTGGCTTCGTGGAACGATGGCGCGGCGAAACGATCAATCCTTGATTTCGTTCAGCGGGTGACGACCGGGGGCGGGAAGGACTTCGTGCCTGTGCCGGAACGGATCGCGGTCTTCGACAACGATGGGACGCTCTGGTGCGAGCAGCCATTCCCGTTTCAAGGGCTTTTCGTTCTGGACCGTATCCGCGCCTTGGCACCCCAGCATCCGGAGTGGAAAGACGAACAACCCTTCACGGCTGTGATCGAGAATGACATGAAGAGTCTGGCTGCCGGTGGCATGCCAGCTCTCGTTGAACTGGTGATGGCAACCCATGCGGGTATGACCGCGGAGGAGTTCGATGGCATTGCCAAGGAATGGCTAGCTACGTCCCGGCATCCGAAATTCAACCGGCCGTACACCGATCTTGTGTATCAGCCGATGGTGGAATTATTGGCTTTCTTGCGAGCACATGACTTCAAGACCTTTATTGTCTCCGGTGGTGGCATCGAGTTCATGCGCACTTTCAGCGAAAAGGCTTACGGTGTTCCTCCCCACCAAGTCGTCGGCAGCAGCATCGTGACCAAGTACGAGGTTCGGGACGGGAGGCCGGTCTTGGTGCGCGACGCTAAGCTGGACTTTTACGACGATCATGACGGCAAGCCGGTGGCGATCAATAAGTTCATCGGCCGCCGCCCCATCGCCGCGTTTGGCAATTCCGATGGGGATTTTCAGATGCTCGAATGGGTCACAGGAGGCTCGGGACCACGTTTCGCACTTCTCGTTCACCACGAAGATGGCGTCCGCGAGTTCGCATACGACCGCTCAGCTGTAGGCAACCTCGAGCGGGGCCTGGAGGAAGCGCCCAAGCGTGGCTGGACCGTCGTGAGCATGAAGAACGACTGGAATCAAATCTTCGCGCATGAAGATAAAGAGGCTCTGCCAAGAGAAACGGAACTCTCAGCTTCCGTGCGCAGTTGAGGTCTGCGCACGGAATGGCCGAACGTGTCTTTCACTCACTTGCCGAGCTCGAACGAATGGAGCTTTGTCATCGCTGTTCCGTAGTTTCCCAGATGGTAGACCGATGCTGCCACGGGCGAGAACGTGAACCGGTCGAACGGCTTGGCGAGCATCGTATCCAGAAAGTCGATAGTCCCAATACCGATGGTGACGTGGGGGCTGTAATGGTCTCCGCTGTGCTCAGGAACAAATACTTTGACATATTGAATCACCGCTTCGAGGATGTCGGGGTCTTGGGGCGTGGTTACGTAAGCGGCGGCTGTACCGCTGGGTGCGGTGAACGGCGCAACTGCATCGATCAACGATTGCTGTAACCTCAGCAGGTCCGGCGTGGGCTGGATCACGATCCCACCAAGAGCAATGGGCTTCTGGGGAATGTAGTAATACTTGAACGCCTGCAACTTCCAGCTGCTCGCCTTCTCTGTGGCAAACACGTTGCCGGCAGCTTTATACACGTTGTCCAGATCTGCTGTGTTGACATACCGCTGCAGGAGCGTGACATGTGGCGCGTGTTCGCCGCCCAACGCGAAGCCTTTGGGAAAATTCTTCAGGAGCTGGGCGTTGGCGTCATGGGCGCGTTGGATCATGGTTGTGTCCGGTTCAAGTAGGATGTCTATTGCAGTAATGTTGCTTTGTGCGACCGCAGGTGCTTGTTCTGCAATCGTGGCTCCGCTGGGTTTCATAGTTCTCCTTTCGCTTTCAGTCGTTCTTCAAATTGATCACCTGATCCGTCGCTCTTCGCGAGGTCGTTGTACTTCGGCAGGAGATTCCCATTTCATAGTCTTGCTATGCGTTCGCGAAACATTCTCCAGTGAAAGCAACTTCCGGCGGCGGGACAACTGTCTTTTTTGACAGCGAATGAGAATTCCTCGAAGGAACGTGCTCACACACCGTTCGGCCATCTGGAATCCGCCATCCGCACTGTCTCTTTTGACAGTTAGCCGGGGTCGGCGTCCATCGCTTAGCCTTATGTATCGCCAGCAGAAGGGACACGACAATGAAACCAAGTCTCAAAGAGCTTAAGGTGGCAGCGTGTGTGGTTGGCATCGCGTTCGCAACGTTGGCGGGAAGTGTTCAGGCACAGAAGGCATCCGCCCCTGCCGCATTCTCGTTTGACGTGTACGGCGACTCGCGGTCGATGATGTACCTCCCGCACAAAGCTGACCAGGAAGCGGAAGCCCGCAAGCTCATGGTCGACATTTTCGAACTCGCGGTCCCGCCAGCGACTGCCGACGCGATGGTGCAGAAGTACGTCAAGCTGACTTATGACCCAACCAGCAACGAACTGGTGCAGATGGTCATGCCGTACATGACCGCCAGCGAAGTGACCACTCTAAAGTTCGACCGAGGCTGGGTCACTGAGGCTTCGGTGGAAGACGTAAAGCTACTTCCCGGGGTGAGCCGCACCATGTATCGAGCAGCAGGCGGAGAGTGGGTTGCCCGCGAGGTGGTGAAGGATGTCCAGACCGGGCAGGCGGACTTTATTCTCAGCACCGGGGACCTGGTGTGGTGGGGCAAGCAGGCGGAGAAGCCATCCGAAAGCCCGTACTGGAGGCTGGTAAACAAGGACGTGCTCGAACAGTTGCCGCATCCCGACAGACGCCTGAAGGAAGCGGGCTTGGATGGGCGCGTGTTTCCTGCTGTTGGAAACCACGAAGTCTGGGGCGACACCGACGTAGAAGGGCTGCTGACTCTATTCCCCTATCTGAAGAAGATGGGAGTTTCCGACAAGAAATTCATCTACTCGTTCGATTACAAGGGCGTCCGCTTCATCTTCCTGTGGACCGGTTCATACGACGATAAGGAGCCTTCGGCGTGGAACGCCACCCAACCCGTTTATGAAGAGCAGATGAAGCAGCTCCGAGCATGGTTGGACGAGGCCAAGGCGAAGAGTATCAAAAAGGTCTTCATCTCTTTCCACGCCCCGGCCTTTGCCAGCTGCGGTCTAGGTCCTATCCCGGAGGCGCAGAATCCTCACAAAACGATTGCCGCGTACGCCAAAGACCTGGACATCGTGGTCTTCAATGGGCACGTGCACACGACCGAACTCTACCAGGTCGACGGCGTGAAATACCTGCTGCTGGGTGGCGGCGGTGCGGAACAGGACCCGATTCTTCCGGGCAGAACGCACAATAAGCTCCCCGAGGGCTACCCCAAGGATCTGTACTGGAACGGCGAAGACCCCAAGGAAGACTACAGCTACCTGCACGTCGACGTCGTACCGGGACAGCCAACGAAGCTCACACTCAATCGCTTCCGGCCGTGGTCGGCTCAGCCGTTCGAAGCAGTGGAGTTGTTCAAATGAAGTTCTGCGGTGCCTTGCCTTTGCCGGCTTTTGTCCTGCACCCGCTTACGGCGGTGGGAATCGCAGTCATGCATGTTTACCTTGCCGCTGGGCATCTCTTGAAGCTGTTCGGCGGCGAGGTGACATGGACAAACATCTGGAAGGGCTTTGGCGCGCTCGCCGGTGCCTATGTGTTCGCGGCGCTCGCGTCACGCGGATGGGTGACGCGAGGACGCCAGGATCAGCGAATGCCTGAAGATGAACCAGCCGAATTATCGACTTAGACCAATCCCAAGTTAATCCCGTCTGGCTCGTTACATCCGAGCAGAAGCAGTGGGTCTCGCCAACGTCCCGAGTTCGTTGATTGGCGCAAGATCCCGATTTCGCTTATTTACCTGTGAAGGTCGTTGAGATGGGATGAGTTCTACATGGCGCCCAGCGCACAACGATTCATGAAAACGGGAAGCATTGGCCGTATGCCGTGCCGAGGCGTGTGGTCCAGAGGTCTCCGACCTTACTGGTGCTTGAGAGCCCGAGGATGAGTTTGACCCGGGACGCGCTTTGGCACAACGGACTGTAGCCTCCTCGTGAGGGGAGAGCACGCGAGGGAGATTCACCCTATCGGCGCGTCCTGGATCCCACGTCAAGGAGGTAGTCATGGACGTGCTGCATCCGCGATGTTGCGGTTTGGATGTACATAAGAGCTCGATTTCTGCTTGCATTTTGTTGCGTGAAGCAGGACGTGTGGAGAAACACCAGCGTCGCTTTGGCGCGATGACGCAAGAACTGCAGGAGCTTGCCGAATGGCTGCGGCAGTTCGGGGTGACGCAGGTAGCGATGGAATCCAGCGGCGTTTACTGGAAACCAGTTTGGAACATTCTGGAGGGACAGTTCACGGTAGTTTTGGCGAATGCGCAGCACATCAAGAATGTGCCGGGTCGCAAGACCGACCAGAAGGATGCGGAATGGATTGCGCAGTTGCTGCAGTATGGTCTTCTACGGGCCAGCTATGTACCCTGCGAAATCATTCGCGATCTACGCGACCTGACGAGAATGCGGGCGAGCCTGTCCCAGGAAGCCTCGCGCATTAGTAGTCGAATTCAGAAGGTGCTGGAGGACGCAAACGTAAAGCTGGCGAGCGTGGCGACCAATGTTCTCGGCAAGAGTGGACGGGCAATGCTGCAGGACATCATCTCCGGGGAAGATGATCCCGAGCACCTTGCCTCTCTCGCCCTGGGTCATCTGCGCGTGAAGATTCCGCAATTACGACTTGCTCTCGAAGGCAAGATCCGTTCCCATCATCGCTTTTTGCTTCGGCGTTTGGTCGATCAAATACAGTTTCTGGAACATGAAATTGCCTTGCTCGACGAACGTCTGGAGGAGATCGGCCGACAAAGACCGGACCTGGCGCAAGCGGTGGCTCGCTGGGACACGATACCAGGGATCGATCGAGTGGCAGCGTGGGCGCTTCTAGCCGAAATCGGTGACAACATGGCGCAGTTTCCAACCGCTGAGCATCTGGCCAGTTGGACCGCGCTATGCCCCGGCAATCACGAGAGCGCCGGCAAGCGTTTGCGCGGTACAACTCGTCAGGGCAGCCCTTGGTTGGGCCGCATGGTTTGTCAGTGCGCCTGGGCTGCTGCGCGCACCAAGAACACTTACTTGTCCTCGCAGTTCAGACGCTTAGCGGCAAGACGCGGCAAGAAGAGGGCCATCATCGCGGTGGCGCACACCCTCATTGTCATCGCCTATCACTTGCAGAAGAACCAGAGCAACTATGACGATCTGGGCGGAAACTACTTCGACCGCATTCACTCCGACGGTCTAAAGCGGTACTTGGTGAAGCGGCTCGAACAACTCGGCCACAAGGTAACTCTAAATCCGATGGAAGCTGCGTAACCCACCGCTTCCCGCAGTTGTTTTCGAGGGAGAAGGTCGATCCCCGATCACGGATCGCGTTAAGCTACCGGTGATCAAAGCACTCGCAGTGCAATCCCGAAGGATAAGGAGATCGACCCTTGAAAAAGAATAGCAAGTCTGCCATGAAGAAGGAACAGAGAGCGAATCGGGCGAAAGCTCAGCGCCCAGTGCAGCGAGAACCCAAGGAAGTACTGGCCGAGCTGATGGAGAAACTGAGAGGGAAGCTGGAGCTGAAGGCCACTTCGGGGAGCCAAGGAGAAGCGGGTCCGCGAGGCGAGCTGAGTCCCAATGTGGATCGGTTGACGGTGGGAGTGGATTTGGGAGACCAATGGAGTCACTTCTGCATTTTGGGTTTGCAAGGGGAGACGCTAAGCGAAGGACAGCTAGGGACGAGCGAGGCGGAAGTCGCCGAGTTCTTCCAGGCCTTACCGTCGGCGCGGGTGGTGATGGAAGTGGGGACGCACTCTCCCTGGATGCAGGAAACCATCGCGGGTGAGGGACACGAGGTGGTGGTGGCCAACCCGCGTCTGATGGAGGGGTCGAAACGGCGTAAGCGCAAGAATGATCGGATCGATGCGAAGAAGTTAGCCCGGCTGGGGCGCGTGGATCCACAGTCGTTGCACCCGATCCGGCACCGCAGTCGAGAGGTGCGGCAGGACTTGGTGGTGCTGCGAGCGCGGGAGGCGTTGGTGGCAGCACGGACCGAGCTGATTAACGCCACACGAGGTCTGGTGAAAAGTATGGGCACACGGTTACCCAAGTGTTCGAGCCCGAGCTTCGGGCAAAAGGTAAGGGATGCGATTCCGGAAAAGGTACGGGAAGCCCTGCTGCCGTTGGTGCAATTAGCAGATGCGCTAAGAGATTGCATTCAAAGCTATGACCAGAAGATTGAAGAGCTGGGCAGCGAGAAATACGGGGCCACGAAGCTATTGCGCCAGGTGAAGGGGGTGGGGCCGATCACCGCGCTCGCCTACGTATTGACTTTAGAGAATCCGGAGCACTTCGCCAAGAGCCGAGATGTGGGGCCCTATTTGGGATTAGTGCCGAAGCAGGAAGACTCCGGAGAGAGCCAGCCGCAATTGGGAATTAGCAAAACCGGGGACACGATGGTGCGCAAGCTGTTGGTGGGGAGTGCGCACTATATCTTGGGACCGTTTGGACCCGACACCGACCTACGACGTTACGGGCTGCGGCTGTGCGAGCGTGGTGGAAAGAACGCAAAGAAGAGAGCCGCGGTAGCGGTAGCGCGGAAGCTGGCGGTTTTGCTGCATCGACTTTGGGTGAGTGGCGAGGTCTATGAGCCGCTGGGCTACGCCGCCTCGAGGGCGATCGTACAACAGGCTGCGTAGACGGAAACAGACGTGACAAGCGGGAGCCGGGTCCAGGGAGCCATGAGTTGAAGACGCGAAAATCAATCAATCGCCAGAAAGTTTGCAGGCAATGACATCCACCGCCTTGTTCGGGAGACTGCGCATTACACTCGGGTCAAGAAGACCGCTTTTGAGATAGCAGCCCCTAACAACCCAGGTCCGTCACCGTGGTGATGGACCTGGGCTTTAAATCGAACCCCAACATGCACCGAGGCCCAGAAGTGGCCCATTTAGAGTGCGGATAGAAGCAGGGCAAATGTGGGTGGCGCCGGCAGGTTTTTCTGGGAACGCTTGAGAGACGCGAATCAACTTTATGTTCTGTGGACTGCAATACCGAAGTCTAAGAAGATTGGGTGAGGACCTGTTGCTCGTCCAACAAAAACAAAACCCCAAACCCATCAACTAAGGAACGAAGCTCAACTGAACTGCGTTTCGCTTCGTTCGTCGCTCGATTATGTAGTGGCGTGGAGACCTGTCAAGGGTCGAGATGAACGCCCAAAAACGGCGCCCTTGACAGCTCTCCACGCCACCCAACGCAGCATCGTTGATGTCGGAGGAAAAAAAATATGGAGGGCCGCCACGTCGGCCTTGACTTTTATGACCTTCTCATAGAAGTGGCGTGGAGACCTGTCAAGGGTCGAGATGAACGCCCAAAAACGGCGCCCTTGACAGCTCTCCACGCCACCCAACGCAGCATCGTTGATGTCGGAGGAAAAAAAATATGGAGGGCCGCCACGTCGGCCTTGACTTTTATGACCTTCTCATAGAAGTGGCGTGGAGACCTGTCAAGGGTCGAGATGAACGCCCAAAAACGGCGCCCTTGACAGCTCTCCACGCCACCCAACGCAGCATCGTTGATGTCGGAGGAAAAAAAATATGGAGGGCCGCCACGTCGGCCTTGACTTTTATGACCTTCTCATAGAAGTGGCGTGGAGACCTGTCAAGGGTCGAGATGAACGCCCAAAAACGGCGCCCTTGACAGCTCTCCACGCCACCCAACGCAGCATCGTTGATGTCGGAGGAAAAAAAATATGGAGGGCCGCCACGTCGGCCTTGACTTTTATGACCTTCTCATAGAAGTGGCGTGGAGACCTGTCAAGGGTCGAGATGAACGCCCAAAAACGGCGCCCTTGACAGCTCTCCACGCCACCCAACGCAGCATCGTTGATGTCGGAGGAAAAAAAATATGGAGGGCCGCCACGTCGGCCTTGACTTTTATGACCTTCTCATAGAAGTGGCGTGGAGACCTGTCAAGGGTCGAGATGAACGCCCAAAAACGGCGCCCTTGACAGCTCTCCACGCCACCCAACGCAGCATCGTTGATGTCGGAGGAAAAAAAATATGGAGGGCCGCCACGTCGGCCTTGACTTTTATGACCTTCTCATAGAAGTGTAATGCCCGATTTGTTCGACAATCCTGCCGTATCATAGTCCGCAACGAGGAAGCAGGTCTCTATGGGTATTGCATTTCTGGTGATTACAATCCTCCTCGCGGCGATCGTGACGTTTTCCGGCATTGGAAAGATTCGCCACGACCCGCGCATCGTCCAGGTCATCCACGAACTCATCGGGGTACCGTTGAAGTACTTTCCGCTTCTGGCGGCTTGCGAGTTTGCTGGGGCCTTAGGCGTAGTTCTTGGTATCCGGTGGCCTCTCCTCGGTGTGGCGGCGGGTATCGGCCTCGTCATCTACTTTGTGGGCGCAGTTGTGTCGCATCTGCGAGTAGGCGATGTCAAAGGGATAGGGCCCGCCGCATTCATTCTGGGTCTGGCGGCGGCCGCACTTGCCCTGCGGATCCTGACCTAGAAGCTGCAGCCTGCCGGATCGCTGTCGAAACAGCCCCGCCTCACTCAAAACCTGTCAGTTGAACGCTTGGGTGTTCTGCGTCGAAGACCGACTTCGCAGCTCACCCATTTCTAAAATGTATCCACACGAATGTGACTAGAGAGAAGATGCCCAGCCCCAGAATAGAAATCACAGTCACTGGAGTCCAGAACAGAAGGATTCTCATGGGCTTGTTGCTGAGCCGACTGACTGCGAAGAAGAAAGCAAAAAACGAGATGGCGAGAATCCAGAACAAAGGAGAGTAAAGGCTTGCCAGCAGACTGCCGGCGATTGCTGCCATCCCGGTTGCTTTAGAATTGCTGATACCTCTGAAAGCAAAAGCCAGTCCGGGTCCAAGCAGGGCGACAAATATAGCTGCCACTGCACTAAGGACGCCTCGCAGAGTCGTCACAGATTTCTCCCTACGCGCTACGGGCGTATCTTACGCTTCTTTTGATGGGTGACTGATGAGAAATCCTGGTTACACTGGAGCAGCCGACAAGGCTGAGAATCTAGTGGGGTGTAAGTCCCCACACCACCAATTGCCTGGGCGGGTGGTTAGCATATCCGATGCATGCGGAGGCAACGAAGCATGCTCAGCTCGGACGTAAAAGCCTCGGCTGCCCTGCGGCAAATAAGCTGCAGCGGTAGGAACGATCGGGGAGGCGAGCAAACCTGAGGGCCTGAACATAACGAAATGGCTGCAGTCTCGAAAAGGGGATCCGTCATGAAATCGTTTTGACGGGTTAACGCGGGAAGCCGACCTCGATAGTGTACGGGGGAAGGCCGATGACGTGGAGGAAGAAACAGGCAGATGCACTCCACGGGACCGCCGTGACAGGGGCCCAGGCACGCAGGGAAGGATTCTCAGAGATAACGTCGGGAAGGTCCCGCCAGCAGCAGGGGCTGGTCGCAACCTGCAGAGACTCCTCGAACGAGGCTTAGGCCGAAGGAGAGGAGAGCGAGTGGGATCGACGAATGAGTCTGTAAGAGCTAAGACCGGGGAGTAATGTCCTCGCAGGAGGCGGTACACGTCTCCCTGATCAAGGTAACGCCAAGATCGGGCAAAGAGACTCTGGGTACTTGGTGGTTCCATCGGCAGCGTGGTGGTCGGACTCAGAGCCGGCATAAGCCGACGCATGAGATGGAACTAAGCTGCGAGCAAACCATTCATAGTCGGGGCGTATGCGAACCAGCGCTTGAACCTCGTTGCGAATGGGAAGGCTCACGGACGAGAGACCAAGACTTCAAACCGGACCTGGGAAATTCGGCCGTCCGGCATTATAGGGGGGCCTCCGAAAACGTAGCTACGGTGGAAATGAGAACCCAACTCGCAATCGAAAGAGCGGGCTTGGTAACCCTCCACCTACAGCCGGCGCGTCGGAGCTCTATCCCAACCGCTGACCTTGTTGAGGTGGCCGGCGGGAGGATGGGGAGCGAATCCAACCTGATGAATGGGCGCTGGGGAAAAGGCCCCACTTCTCGCAAAGGACGCGAGAAATGGGGCACCCAGATCGCTCAGCGGCTGACGCTGCGATGCGCTTGGGTTTCGCAGAGTTTTAGACAAAAACCTCGCCGGGTAGAGCCGTTAGCGTGCGCGAGGCCAGCGTGTTCTGGACGGAACGGCGCGGTTGAGTTGCGCCGGACTGATCCATCTGCATGCGTTCGATGCGCAGTTTCAAGGTGCGCTCGATGTTGCGGAGTTCAACGACTTCGACTCCGGCAGCCAGCGTGGTTGCGCGGCCTGACAATCCGGCGCGTCCGGTACGGCCGACGCGATGGATGAAGTCTTCGGCGATTTTGGGAACGTCATAGTTGATGACGTGGGCGACGTCATCGCAATGCAATCCGCGAGACGCGATGTCGGTGGCGACGAGCACCTGGAATCGGCCTTCCTGAAATCCGCTGAGAGCGCCGTTGCGCTGCGACTGCGAGCGATCGCCGTGAATCATGGTGGCGGTGAAGCCGTCGCGGGCAAGGTCCTGTGCGAGGCGCTGCGCGCCGCGCTTGGTGCGGGTAAAGATGAGCGTCTGTCCTTTTTCGTTGTAGAGCAGCTGGCGGAGAACGTCGATCTTTTCGCCGGGACGAACTTCGTAAGCTTTGAGTTCCACGCTTTCCGCGGGCTTCAGGACCGACCCCAGCGCGACGCGCACGGGGTCGCGCATGTATTCATGCACGAGTCCGGCGACGGATTGCTCGAGAGTGGCCGAGAAGCACAGCGTCTGACGGTTTTTGGGCAGCACCGCCAGAATGCGGCGGATGGCCGGGAGGAATCCCATGTCGAGCATGCGATCGGCTTCGTCGAGCACGAGGACCTTGATGTGGCGCAGGTCGGCGAAGCGGCGATCGGTAAGATCCTGCAGGCGCCCGGGAGTCGCGATGATAAGCGAGGAACCGGCGCGCAGGCCCTGGATCTGAGCTTTCTCGGAAACGCCGCCGATGACGAGCGCGGCCTTGGGCATGTTCTTGGTGCGCAATTGTTCGTACTGTTCGTGGACCTGCATCGCAAGTTCACGAGTCGGCAACAGGACCAGAGCGTTCGCCTGACCCGTCGGCTCTTTGCGGAGCATTTCGATCACCGGGATCAGAAAGGCCAGGGTTTTGCCGGTTCCGGTCTGGGCGGTGCCGATGACATCTTTGCCATCGAGAGCGGGCTGGATTGCGGACTCCTGGATGGGAGTTAAGGTGATGAATTGGGCTGCCGCAAGCTTCAGCTGTAAAGCCGAAGACAAGGGCAGTTCGGTAAATGCGGTCATTCTAAGTTGTTTCTTTCTGGAGGGGCCTGATATACACGTTCAGTCACTGGATACACGTGAAGCTTCCATGCCGCTCACATTGTTTGAATTCACGCTGGAACTAAACGGCGGGCAGGAAAGGCGGAGATGAATCTGGTCCAACGGGGGACCACCGCGTCACGAGCAAACCGTGGAAAAAGCGTCAACGACAGTATAGCACAGAAAGTTGGGCAGCCAAGTTACTGGCGTAAGCAGTGGTTGGTGAGTTTGATCCCGCAAGATTTTGTTGGACGGTTACCCTGAAAACAGATGGGTGCACGCATCTAACTAGTTCAGGAACAGCTGCTGAAAGAATGGTCGCTAATCAAGTAGTCCTAGGCTAGAATTAGGAACCCCGTACTAACAATTGAGAATGGCCGAAACAAAACTCTCTTGCTTCTGGCATGGACCGGACCTTGGCCGGGATACACAGGCCGCGGTTTCACTTCACGGTCATACGAACCGATCCAAGGAAAGCCTGCAACTGATACCGGAGTTGGCCCGCAAGGGTCCGATGCTGCACGAGGCGCTGGAAAAGCAGTGCCGGAAGTCGCGGTTCCCGGTGGATTTTGCGCGGGCGTACTGGACACCACCGCTATCGCCGAAACTAGCGTACGAGACAGAACGAGCTCAGATCGAGAATACGGTCGGACTCAAGAGCCTGATTTCGCTGACGGACCATGACACGATAGAAGCGCCGCTGTGGCTGCGAACGGCGCGGGAGACGGCGCAGACGCCGATCTCGCTGGAGTGGAGTGTTCCCTACGCGGGAACCATCTTCCACCTTGGCGTGCACAATCTGCCGTCCGAGCAAGCGCAGTCGATCATGGGCGAACTGGCGGCGTACACCCGGAATCCAAACGAGGCACGGCTGGTGGAATTGCTGGCGATGCTGGATGCGTTCCCGGATGTCCTGGTGGTGTTTAATCATCCGCTGTGGACGCAGACCTGCGTGGGCGTGTACCGGGACGAGAAGGCTCTGGATCGGTTTGTGAGGCGCGCGGTGCAGTTTCTGCATGCGTTTGAAATCAATGCCACGCGCAGCACGAAGGAAAACAATCTCGTGAGAGAACTCGCTGAGCGGTGGCAGCGACCGCTGGTTTCCGGAGGAGACCGGCACGGATGCGAGGCCAGTGGCGCGCTGAATCTTACGGGCGCGGAAACTTTTTGCGAGTTTGTGAGTGAAATCCGAATCGAGCAGCGCAGTCACGTGCTGCTGATGCCGCAGTACACCGAGCCGGTGAGTGTTCGCACAGCGCGGACCTTGCTCGACGTGATTCGCCACTATCCGGATTATCCGATCGGATCGCAGCGCTGGGATGAACGCGTTTTCCATCCCGACCAGAATGGCGGGCCGGACCAGCCGATCTCGGCGCTTTGGAACGCGCCGCCGAAATTTGTGGAGCAGATTCTTGGGGGCATTCGACTGCTGGAAAATGCCAGAGTGCAACGCGCGATGGAGCGCGTCTTCAGACGGGGAGTGATGCCAGACTTTCCGCGGGAGATTGCGGAAGAGATTCTTCCGGCAGTGGCCGTTTCTGCAGATGCTGTTTCGTCCGAGGCGCTTACGTGAAGAAGGGCAGTCCACGGGTCGCGTTTTTCCCCTGCGTCTACCACGAGGTAGACGGCGTGGCCCAAACCAGCCGTCACTTCGAAGCATTCGCCAAGCGGCAGGAGTTGCCGTTTTTGATGGTGCATGCCGGGCCGCACGATGAGGTCACAGCGGCTGGCCCAGTGACGCGCGTGCAATTGCCCCGCAGTCCGGTGAAGTTTCCACTCGACCGGGCGCACGACTACGATCTTCTTTTCCTGCGACATTACCGGATGCTGGAACCGATGTTGCGCGAGTTCCGTCCGGACGTGGTGCAGATCACGGGGCCGAGTGATGTGGGCACGTTGGGAGCGTACGTCGCTTACAAGATGGGGATTCCGCTGGCGGCGTCGTGGCAGACCAATCTTCATCAATATGCGCGCAGAAGGATGGCGGCTGCGGTGTCGTTTCTGCCGCAGGAGATTGCGGGGAAAGTGGCGGATCTGGCGGAACGGCTGAGTTTCCGGGCGTCGGCGCGGTTCTATCACATTCCGCGGCTGTTGTTTGCGCCGAACCAGGAGATGATCCGGGTGCTGGAGGCGGCGACGGGGAAGCCTTGCTACCTGATGTCGCACGCCGTAGACACGGATGTCTTCAGTCCGGAATTGCGCGACCGGACCGATGGGACATTTCGCATCGGATATGTGGGGCGGCTCACGACGGAGAAGAGCGTGCGCGTGCTGGCGCGACTGGAGCAGGCGCTGCTCGCGAAGGGCTATCGCGATTTCGAGTTTGTGATTGTGGGGGAAGGCGCGGAATCGGAATGGCTGCGGAACAATATGCAGCGGGTTGAGCTGACCGGCGTGTTGCGAGGCGCGGAATTGTCGCGGACATTTGCGAATTTTGATCTGCTGGCGTTTCCGTCGGAGACTGACACGTTTGGATTGGTGGTGCTGGAAGCGTTCGCATCGGGAGTGCCGGCGGTGGTGACCGATAAGGGTGGGCCTCAGTTTACGGTGCGGCATGGGAGTTCGGGGTTCGTTGCGGGCAGCTTCGACGAGTTTGTGACCTACACGGCGAGGCTGATGGAAGAGCCTGAGTTGCTCGGATCGATGCGGGAGGCGGCTCGGCGGCAGGCTTTGGAGACTTCGTGGGATCGGATCTTCGAAGGTATGTATGAGGCTTACGAGCAGTGTTTGTGCAGCGTGCCGGTGGATCGCCACAAGTTTCTCGATGTGGCTGTGATCTGAATGCAGGCGTCGCGGGCACAGAGGCGACCACAGGGGCTAAAGCCCACTTCATTCCACGCGCTTAACGCGGCCCTGAAGGGCCGCTCTTCCACGGAACCGTCAGCCACGGAACCGTCAGCCACGGAACCGTCAGCCACGGAACCGTCAGCCACGGAACAGCCAGCCACGGAACCGTTCGTCAGCACGGAACCGTCAGCACAGAACATTCAGGCACAGAACAGTGAGCCATAGAACCATCAGCACGGAAAAATCAACCACAGAACATTCAGCCTCGGAGGCTAAAGCCCAACGCAAGTGCAATGCTCTCTCTCGGTGCTCAAAGGACTGGGCTATCCAAGCGCGAGTATGCCCTCAAAATTTCAACGGGCGAAACTCGATCCGCAATGCCGCACGCGGTCACTGCGAAGAGGCTAGGCAACCGGGGCGAAATGGGGCACAATCAGGGCGGGATGGGGGAGGCAGGCTACTTTGAAGATCTCGCAAAAAGGACTGTACGCGCTGCAGGCGATGATGACGCTGGCGCGGCGGCACGATCAGGGCGCGATCAAGATCCGCGATATTGCGGCGGAGAGCGATCTGCCGGAGAAGTTCCTGGAACTGATCCTGCTGGAATTGAAGAACGCGCGCATTGTCGACAGCGTGCGCGGAGCGAGAGGCGGGTACCAGTTGAGGCGGGATCCGGCGGAGATTCCGCTCAGCGATATTATCCGGCTGGTGGACGGTCCGCTGGCGCCGATGGGCGACGCGGAGCAATTGCGGGGACTGATCGCGAAGGACGCGGATCACCGGGCGCTGTATGAGGTATTTCTGGAAGTGCGGGATGCCGCGGCGAAGATTCTGGAGCACACGACAATTGCGGACATCGTGGGGGGCGGGAAGGGTAAGAAGGGGGCTGGCGCGAAGAGCGGGGTGGCGCCGGTCAAGAAGAAGAACGAGGCTTAGGTTGCCGAGCTGCGGTTGTCGAGCTGCGCTCGACGGACGGCCGAAGGCGGCCGTCCTCACATTCATCAAGTCCAAATTCCTTGCTGGGCGCGGGAAGTGCTGGATTTTCACAGGTACAAAACAAGCGCTTGCGTCTATTGCAACAGCGTCTTCGCCTGATGAATGCGGCGAAAAGCCTTAGCTGATGCGGCTTTCGCGAAAAGCCAACTGCGTGGTTGCACTATTTTCGGTCATCGGCCTGTGAACGGGCTGCACTCGATTGAAAACACGTGTACTTACAAGCGCGTAATTTTCGTTGACGGAAAATATAGAAGGAGTACAACAAGATCGTTCTTTGACAGCTTCTTAAGTTTTTCCGGTTGGTGCGGCGTCCGGGGCTCAAGCGGAGTCACTGTTCTGATCGCAAGGTTGGAACAGAGGGCGAGCGAGGGTCTATAGCAAAGCGCTGGTTGAGGAGAACGAAGAAGAAATGTCGGAGCAAGATAGAGTTCCGAGGCGTAGGGTAGGTTTATCCGGTTGGCGGTGAGCCCGGAGCCCAAGCGAAGATCGCGCGCAGTTCCCCGCAAGGGAAGCAGCGAGAGCAGGTCGAGCAAGGGTCAAACGCGAGCTACTGGCCGAGACGAATGGACCCCACACCACCTCGGAACTCTTATTTTTTGCAGCTACGAGTATTGAGCTACGACCTACTAGCTTCTAGCTAATCCTGCCTGTCTCTTACCAATCCCAAGCTCACGATTGTTCCCAGTATTTTCCATCCGTGAGATCTGTGTGAATCCGTGGCTAAGAAGTTTTTATTGCACAGGCACTTCTGCTCGCGATCCATTCCTAGTCGACGTGCTCGCCTTCGGCCATGAAGCTTTGTTCGGACGGAGGCAGGCGGTCGCCGGGGCGAGCCGAGAATACATACAGCGTTGGCCAGAGGATCACGCTGACCAGTAACTCCACGATCAAGCCACCCACGATGACGATCGCGAAGGGGCGCTGCGAATCGGATCCGATGTCGTGCGACATGGCGGCGGGGAGCAGGCCGAGCGTCGCCACCAGCATCGTCATCATGATGGGACGCAGGCGGAGTTGGGCGCCTTCCTTGGCGGCTTCGCGGACCGGCAGGCCGCGAGTGCGGAGCTGGTTGATGTACTCGATCATGATCACTCCGATCTCGACGGAGACTCCAATCAGAGCGAGGAAGCCGAGTCCCGACGACACGCTGAAATGCGTTCCGGTGATGAGCAGGCTGAGAAAGCCACCCAGCGGAGAGAGCGCGACCACGGCCAGAATTAAACCGACCCATTTCCAAGAGCCGAAAGCGGAATACAGGATGAACGCCATCAGCAACAGCGTGATGGGGACGATAAAGGCGAGGCGGCGGTTGGCGCGCTGCTGGCTCTCATATTCTCCGGTCCAGTCGAGGTGGTAGCCCTCGGGGAGCTTGACCTTGCGTCCGACTTCATCGACGGCCTGGCGGACGGTTGAGCCGAGATCGCGGCCGCGCACGCTGTATTTGATGGCGATGTAGCGGGAGTTGCCTTCGCGATAAATGGTGGAGGCGCCGTCGTCGAGCGTGATGTTGCAGAGTTGGGCGAGGGAGACACGCTCGCCGGAGGGGGCAAGGATGCGGATATTCTTGATGTCGTCGACCGACTGGCGGAATTGGGGCAGGTAGCGGACGGTGAGGTCGTAGCGCTGCTCGAGGATCAGGATCTGGGTCAGAGCCTTTCCGCCGACGGCGGTTTCGACGGCGTCCTGTATATCGGCGACATTGATACCGAAGCGGTCGGCGGCGGCGCGGTCGACATTCAAGTTGACGTTGGGCTGGCCGCGGACCTGGAAGGTACCGAGATCGGCGACGCCGGGGATCTGGCTCATCACGCCCTGCATTTCGTCGGCTTTGGCTTCGAGAGTCTTCAGATCGGTTCCAAAAAGTTTCACGGCGAGTTCGCCTTTGACGCCGCTGACGGCTTCCTCGACGTTGTCGGAGATGGGCTGGGAGAAATTCCAGTCGACGCCGGGGAACTGCTGGAGATCTTTGTCCATGGCGGCGATGAGTTCGTCTTTCTTGCCGTGGAACTGGCTGCGCCACATGTCGCGTGGACGCAGATCGACAAAGAATTCCGTGTTATAGAAGCCGCTGGCGTCGCTGCCGTCGTCAGGGCGTCCGACCTGACTGATGACTTGCGTCACTTCGGGGAAGTTGGCCAGTACGAGGCGAGCCTTCTTCGCCATGGCAATGCTGGCGGAGGGTCCGGTGCTGGGGGCAAGAGTGCCGCGCACCCAGATTGCCCCTTCGTCGAGGTGCGGAAGGAATTCGGAACCGATGATTCCGCTCATGGCGATGAAGAGCAGAATGCCCAGCGCCAGCAAACCCAAACCTAGGGTGAAACCCATGTGATCGAAGCACCAGTCAAGCGAGCGTCCATAGGTGCGGTTAAGCCACTCGAGGACCGGGTTGCGCCACTCCTTGATTCCGGAACTGAACAGGATGCTGCAGAGCACGGGGGCGATGAGCAGGGCGAAGACCAGTGCGCCCAGCAGGGCGAAGGCAACGGTCCACGCCATTGGGCTGAAGAGACGGCCTTCGACGCGCTGCAAGGTGAAGATGGGTAGATAGGAAACAATAATAATGATGCGGGCGAAGAAGACCGGACGCTGGACCTCGTGAGCGGCGATGGCGATGGTTTCCATGAACGACTTTTTGGTGTTGCCGAAGGAGGTGTGGCGGAGGATGTTTTCGACCATCACGACCGATCCGTCGACGACCATGCCGAAGTCGAGAGCGCCGAGGGAGAGCAGGTTGGCAGGAATGTGGCGCAGGTCGAGGAGGATGGCGGCGAAGAGCAGAGAGAAGGGAATGGTGATGGCGACAATCAGGGCGCTGCGCACATTGCCGAGAAAGAGGAAGAGAATCAGTGTGACCAGCAGGACTCCGTCGGTCAGATTGCGCAGGACGGTGTGCGTGGTGTGATGCATCAGTTCGCTGCGGTCGAGGTGGGGAACGAGTTTCACGCCTGGCGGCAGCAATCCAGCCTTGCCGTCTTTTCCATTCAGCTCATCGATTTTCTGATGGAGGGCGTCGAGAGTGGTCTCGGCCACCGCGCCCTTGCGGAGCAGGACAATGCCTTCGACGACATCGTCGTTGTTGAGGATGGTGCCGTCTTCTTTGCGGATAGTTTTGCCGAGTTGGCCAAGTCGGACTTTCGGCGCCTGCACGACGTTGCCCAGATCGCGGACGCGGACGGGCGTGCCGTTCTGTACTTTCACGACGGTAGCGGCGATGTCGTCGGTGGTCTGCATGAGGCCGACGGCGCGGACATTTAAGGCTTGCTCGCCGCGTTCGATGAATCCGCCGCCGGCGTTGATGTTGTTGGCGACCAGCGCATTCTCGACTTGCGCCAGGGAGAGTCCGTAGGAGACGAGTTTTCCGGGATCGAGTTGGACCTGGTACTCACGGGTCGGGCCGCCAAAGGGATTCACGTCGACGATGTTCGGCACCGACTTCAACTGGTTCACCACAACCCAGTCATTGAGAGACTTGAGTTCCATCACGTCATACTTCGGGTTGGTGCTGGTCAGCGTGTAGAACATGATCTGGCCGGTGGGGCTGTAGTCGGGGCCGATGGCAGCATTGACCCCGTTCGGCAGAGTGACCAGTTGCAGACGGTCAAGCACCTCCTGGCGCGCGTTGAAGGTGGTGATGTCGTCGTCGTAAATGATAGTGATGATCGACAGGCCCATCAGCGAAACGGAGCGCAGGTGCGTGAGATGGGCGACACCGTTGAGTTCGACTTCGAGGGGGACGGTGATCTGCTGCTCGACTTCCTCGGCTGCGTGACCGGGCCACTGAGTGATGACTTGAGCATAGGTGTCGGCGACGTCGGGATAAGCTTCGATGGGCAGGGCGTGGAACGAAAAGATGCCCCAGGCGAAAAGCACGAGCGACGCACCTAGAATCATCAGGCGGTTGCGCAGGGCGAAGTCGATCAGGGCACGGATCATTCTGGCTTCGTCTCTGCTTTCTTCTCCGCTACGTCGGTGGAGAACTCGAGTGCGTTAGTGACCAGTTCGTCGCCGGCCTTCACGCCGTCGCGAATCTGCTGCATGCCGTCGGGAGCGAGACCGTCGGCCGTGACCGCAATCTTGCGGAAGCTGTTGCCACCTTCTTTGCGGAAAACCCAATCTTTATCGTGCAGGCGCATGATGGCAGTGGCGGGCACGACAACGCGGTCGGTCAGCTTGCGGGAGCGGAAGGTGGCGACGGCGTACATGCCGGGGCGGAGAGCGCCGTCGGCGTTGCCGAGCACGATACGCACTTTGGCGCTACGTGTGTTGGGGTCGAGGACACGAGAGATGTCGGCCACGTTGCCTTTGAAGACGCGATCGGGGAAGGCGTTGAGGCGAATCTCGGCGGCATCGCCCATGTGCACTTCGCCCAAGTCGTTTTCGAAGACGTCGCAGACCACCCAGACTTCGGCGAGGTTGGCGATGGTGAAGAGGTTGGGAGTGTTGTCGAGGCTTTTGACACCTTCGAATCCGGCGACGTTCTGTTCGACGATGGTTCCAGACTCGGGGGCTTTGAGATTGATGAGCGGACTGAGATGGGCGGGATCGGCGCCCAAGACCTGAATGTGGTGCTCGGCGGTTTCGACGTCGACTTTGGCTTTGTCCTCGGCATCCTGCGCGGTTTCGAGATCTTTGGCGGCGATGGCGCCGCGGTCGAAGAGCATTTGCGCACGATCGAGTGCCTTGTGCGCAAGCACTTCATCGGCTTTGGCCTTTTGATAATCAGAGGTGGCGGAGGCGAGGTCGGGGCTGGAAATCACGAGCAAGGTTTGGCCCTTGGTGACAGTGTCGCCGAGTTTGACTTTAAGATCGACGACGCGGCCGCCGCCGAGCGAAGTGACGTGGATCGTGCGGTTGACATCAGGTGAGATAACGCCATTGGCCGTGACCTGCGTGGGTAGTGCACGGGTCTCGGCTTTCGCGGTCTTGAACAGCTGAGGCTGGTCGGAGAGGAAGACATCGGGATCGAGGGTGACTGGCGGCTTGCTAGCGGCCGCGGGAGTGTCTTTCGAGCAAGCCACGGCGCCGCTGAGAGTGGCCAACAGCAGAGCGACCGCAAGCCAGCGCGACAAAAGCAGCGTGTCACGCTTAGAGTCCGTGTCGCGATGAAAGAAGAATTGTTTCATTGGATTACCTCGCGCCCTACGGCCAGATTCAGCTGGGCAGCTGCCGTCAGATAAGCTCCGACCAGATTTACGTAGTTCAACTCCACGGTGCGGTATTCACTTTCCGCATTGATGAAGTCGAGCAGGGATGCTCCGCCGTGCTGGTAGGAAAACAGGACCGTGTCGCGCACCCGAACCGCTTGATCCAGATACTGGCGTTTGTACGGCTTCAGGAGATTGATGTTGCTGGTGAGCGTAGCGTAAGCGGAATCGACATCGGCATAGACCTGGGTCTCGACGCCCTGGCGCAGCTTCTGGTTGCGCGTGACATCGATCTTGGTGCGCAGTTTTTCTCCCTGGTTGCTCTCGAAAAAGCGCAGTGGGATGCTGACGCTGGCGCCGATGGTGTTGAGGGCATCCGGATTGTTGAACGAACCGTTGTGGGTGAACCAGACGCCGATGGTGGGATCGGTGGATCCGTTGGCTTCGGCGAGTTGGTAGCTGGCTTCGGCTTGCTGCACCGAGAGCACGGCGGCGCGGAGGTCGGGGCGCGCGTCGAGAGCATCTTTGCGATAGTCGTCGAGCGAGGCCAGGTCTTCGCTGAAATCGAAGCGTCCATCGAGATCGAAGCTGTCGACGGGACGGCGATCATCGAGCAGGGCGAGCAGGGTGATCTTCGTCGTGCGTAGATTGACTAGCGCGGTCTGCAGGTCGGACTCGTATTGCAGGCGCTGCAGTTCGAGGCGATCGAGATCGATGCGGGCGATGTCGCCAGCCTGGAAGCGGTCGCGGCTGACTTTGAGGATTCGGTCGTAGGCGTTGAGGTTGTCCTGTGCGAGTTGAAGAACAGCCTTGGCCTGCAAGACGCCGACGAATGCGCTGCGGAGATTGAAGAGAAGATTGCGTTCCGAGTCAGACTGTTGAGCGACGCCGATGGCGGTGCCTTGCTTGGCGATGTCGTAGCGGAGTCCGCGCTTGTTGCGGCGCTCGAATAGGTAGCTCACACCTGGCGAAATGAAGGTGCCGGCAAAGGGGGTCCACACACCATGGCTGGGAGCGATCTGAGTACCGTCGGCGGACAGCGTGAAGTCTGGATTGGGCCGGAGGTGGGCGGTGATTTCCTGCGCCTTCAGTTCGTCAATGTTCAGCCGACTGGCCTGGAGCGAAGTGTTGTTGAGTTCGAAGCGGTCTTTGACGGCCTCCCATGTCCAGACCTGGGCAGCGGGCGCGGGCTGGGGCGCAGTCTGAGCGAGCAGACTGGAGGCGCCGAAGGCTAACACTAGACCGAGAAATTTGCAGTGCATCTGGGACTCCATGGGCGCCCACGGTGTAAGGGATGGGCCCCGGCGGTTGGTGGGCGGCCGCCGAGTCCGACGGCAACCCCCAAAGCGATCTGGTTTCCCGCCTAAGAATCGCGTAAGAAGCAAGAAAGATTCTGCGGTTTCCTCTTCTGTGAACGATTGGCGATTCGCGGGACTATGCGAGGAGAGAATCGGGGGGAGCGCGATCCGCGAGCGCGAGGGCAGGCGGGCGCGGCACGGACAGATCCTGGGCCGGAAATTGGAGCCAGTGCTCGGAGTTCAACAGCAGAGAGTGATTTGTGGTCCAGGTCAGCGCGGGCGGACTCTGCAACTTCGGAGACGAAGCTTTATCGTTGCAGGCTTGCCGCATGGTGCGCTTGCTGGAGGGAGATTCTTCCATCTCGGCGCGCATGGCGCGGAGATCGTCGGTAGCCGAAACCACCGGGAAGAGAACGACGAGTAAGCATGCCAAGGTCAGCAGGCGCTGCAAAGTCGAGAACCTGCGCCCAGCACTCGCCGTTCTGGACGCCCGCCACAGCCAATACGCGGGTAGCGCCAGGAGTAGCCACGCGAGATTAAGCAGGAGTTCCACGGAGACCAAACCAGGGTGCGAAACGAAGCCCCGAGCCAATAGTTTTTCAGAAATCTCAAATCCAAGTCAATGTGACCCCGTCTGGGGGCTGGCGCCGACGCAAGTTTGGATGGCCGGAACATTCTTATACGGAAGCGGGAGAAGTGTGGGAGAGTAGAAGAATTGGGATTGGTAGGGCGTCGGAACGGCTCGGATCGGTCTAAGGTGCGGCGATGGCAAAGGTGCAAAAGGTGTGGCGGGCTGTAGAGCTTGGCGTCCTGGTGGTCTCTGTGGTGGTGGGGTCGGCATGTCAACTTGAGTTGGCGTCGGCGGGCGACGGGCAAGCTTCGGCTAAGGCTGCTCCGGCGGGGCAACAGAGCGGAGCGGCCGGCGTAGTCATCGAGAATGAATCGCAGCTCCCGGATGCTTATCCGCATCGCCATTATGAGCTTCACTTCCATGCGCATGGTGGGGTGTCGGTACTGCACTGGAAGGTGGAGAAAGGCGCGCTGCCGCCGGGGATGAAACTGGAGGAACGCGGGCTGCTGATTGGAGAGCCGGAGCGTCCGGGGGAGTTTCAGTTTACGGTGTCGGTGACGGATGGCGGCGACCGCGAGTCGGCCGTGCAAAAGCACTTTGTGCTGAAGGTGGTGGCGGCGTTGGCGATCAACTGGAAGTCGCCGGCGCGGGTGACGGGGAATCGGATCGCCGGGACCGTAGAAGTATCGAACACGTCGCCGGAGGACATGGACTTGACGTTCGTCGTCATGGCGGTGGCGGAGAATGGTCGGGCCACGGCGATTGGATATCAGCATTTCGTGTTGAAGCGAGGCACAATCGGGATGGAACTGCCCTTTGGCGAGACCCTGCCGCATGGCGGATATGTCATCCATGTGGATGCCGTGGGGGAAGTGCCTCCGAACCGGATTTATCGAGACCGGATGGAGACGCCCGGCCCCTTGCAAGTGACGGTGGGGCCGTAAGGCGAGGAGCCTGGGTAGTTAAACTGTCCCCCGCCTCTCAAGTTCTTGTGTTCTTGGATTGCGCCGCTGTGTTTGTCGCTGTTGCAGCCGGCCTCAAGCTCTGAATGAGCTGGCGGCGGGATCTCTTTTGCGGTGTTCAAAATCCTCCAGCAACCTGGCAACGAGAAGTTCCGTGGGACACCCTCCTCGGGTAGAACGGCGATACTGCAATCGCCCAAAAGTCCGTTAGTTCTGCCAGTGGCTAGCCAGAGTCCCTTGTCCTAGGCTCGCCAATCATGCGATACCTCCTCGTCAAGAGCGCGCTTGCTAGCCTTGTGGTCGCTGCCTCGTTTGTTCCTGTGTTGTCCCAGTCCGTGCCGCCGCCCCGTCCGAAAGTTGGTCTGGTGCTTGAAGGCGGCGGAGCGCTTGGGTTGGCGCATATCGGCGTCATACAGTGGCTTGAAGAACACCGCATTCCAGTGAACTACATTGCTGGAACCAGCATGGGTGGCCTGGTCGGAGGCATTTACGCAACGGGTTACTCGGCTGCGGAAGTCAAAGAGCTCGTCGAGACCATCAACTGGGATCAGGTCCTGCAGGGTCAGACTCCGTACAAAGATCTCTCCTATCGCCGAAAGCAGGATGCGGTGGAATACCCCAATCACCTCGAGTTCGGCTTGCGAAAGGGCCTGCAGTTTCCGGAAGGGTTTAATTCAGGTCAGGAAGTGGTGCTGATTCTCGACCGAATTTCGTTGCCCTATTCGGAGGTGAAGAACTTCAACGATCTTCCCATCCCGTTCGCCTGTGTTGCCACTGATCTCGTTACATCGCAACCGTTCGTATTCCGCCAGGGGTCGCTTTCCCTCGCGCTGCGTTCCACGATGTCGCTGCCGGGAATCTTCAGTCCCGTAAGATCGGACGGGCACATCTTCGCCGACGGGGGACTGATGGACAATCTTCCGGTCGACGTGGCTCAGAGCATGGGCGCCGATCTGACTCTTGCCGTCCACCTGGAAACCTCCAAACTCGATCCCAATGCAACGCTATCTACCTTCGGAGTGCTGGGCCGCTCGGTCAGTGTGGTGGTTGCCGCGAACGAACTGCGGAGTATCGAGAAGGCTGACATGCTGATCTCCGTCCCACTCGAGAATTTCGATTCTTTGGAATACAACCGGGCGGAAGAAATCATCAAGATGGGGTATCAAGCCGCGCAGGCCAAGGCCGCTCTGCTGAATACGCTTTCCGTCGATGAAGCGACATGGCAAGCGTATCTGGCCCAGCGCTCCGCTCGGCGCCTTACAACTCCCGCTCCGCAGTTCGTTCAGGTCGTCGGAACCAGCCCAAAATTAGCAACTGCCATCGAAAATGATCTGAAGGACAACATTGGAAAACCGGTGGATACTGCCACGCTACAGAACCAGTTAATGGATTTGAAAGGGGAGGGACGGTTCTCGAACCTCAACTACGAGATGACCAGCCGAAATGGACAGCCCGGCCTGCTCGTGACGGGAGTGGAGAAGCCCTATGCACCGCCGATCGTGCAACCGCTGCTTCTGCTCGACGGCTCCAATTTCAGCGGCGTCAATTTCAGCATGGGAGCCCGGATCACATTTCTTGACTTCGGCTCTTACCGGGCTGAACTTCGCAATGATTTGATCATCGGGTCAGAGTATGGCATTCACAGCCAGTATTACCGGCCATTCAGCGCTACCAGCAACTGGTTTATCGCGCCCAACGGGTTCGCCGATTCCCAGCAATATCCTATCTACCAGGGAAATACTTTTATCGCCCAGTATCGCCAGTCATCCGTGGGAGGAGGTCTTGCGCTCGGTTACGAATTTGGTCGCGTCGCGCAGGTGACGGTGGGTTACACGGCCGCCCACGAAACTTTTGTGCCCAAGATCGGCAACCAGGCTCTGCTGCCCGACGTCTCCGGTCGTTTTGGTGGTACGGCGCTTCATTGGGCATGGAACGACGTCGACAATCCAGTCATTCCGCGCACAGGACAATACATGGACATCAGTGGTACCTGGGTCGATGCGAATCCTGGGGCGGCTCATTCGTTTCCCATGTCGGAAGGCCGATTGGTCAAATTCGTCAGGCTGAGTGATCCAACTTCCGTGTACTTCGGAGCGCGCGGCGGTACCACTTTTGGCAATGAACGAGTGGGCGTCCCACCGTTTGCGCTAGGGGGCCCTAACGCTTTCGCCGCCTATGGTCAGAACGAACTGTTGACCGACCAGTATTACCAGTTTCAGGCGGGATACCTTCGCAAGGTAGCCAAAATCCCGGTCTTGCTGGGCGAGGGGCTCTATTTCAACGGCCTTTTCGAAGTGGGCAGGGTCTTCGCGCCGCCCTTCCAGTCTCAGACTCCAGGCGATGTGGTTGGCGCTCTCCTCGTCAATACGATATTTGGGCCGATTGAGGTTGGGGGAGCTGTCGGAACGGCGGGTCATGAACGAGTGTTCTTCAAATTGGGCCGAATATTCTGACTTTCGCCGTGACCTCGAGGGATCGATGCCAGCGCTGAAGGCGCGGCGCCTCCCCGAAAGTAGCCAAGCGCCCGGTGCCTTTGTCTGTTCTTGGGCGAAGGACAATGGTAAGGCGCCTTCCGATTACTTTAATCACATGGAATAGTGATCCAGATCACGCAGGGGTGTGCGGGAAATAGCCCAAATTCTTGGATTCGGGTGTTTCCGCGCAGTTGTGTCGATTCGGAGTCGAAGTCATAAGCCTCTTTATTATCAAACACATAAGGGTGAAAGGTGAGAGGTTGGAGTGCTGGTGGAGCTTTGGCTCGCGGCGTGCCCTACCCTTCCCGTGGGCAGAGGCGAGGCCGAGGAGTTCTGGCAGCTTCTAGCCCGGAGGAGGTTGGCGATGCGAGCTCCTTATGGTCTGAATATTCTTGATAACTGTGTGAGCTGCCCGGTTCGGGGCGAGCATCTTTTCTGCAATCTGACGCTGCAAGCGGCGCAACGGCTGAACGACGTGAAATCCACGGCCGTTTATCCCAAGGGGGCGATGTTGTTTATCGAAGGGCAGCAGCCGCGTGGTGTGTTTGTGCTATGCACCGGGAAGGTGAAGCTGTCGACTTCGTCGCGCGAAGGCAAGACCATCATCACCAAGATCTCGGACTCGGGAGACGTGCTGGGGCTGAATGCGGTGATTTCGAATCGGCCGTATGAGGTGACTGCCGAGATGATGGAGCCGGGCCAGGGGAATTTTATCCCGCGCGATTCTCTGTTGCACATGTTGAAGGATTATCCAGAGGTGGCGGTGAAGGTGGCACAGCAATTGAGCCGCAACTACTATGTGGCGTATGAGGAGATCCGGACGCTGGGACTGGCGGCTTCGCCATCGGAAAAATTTGCCAAGCTGTTGCTCTCGTGGTCGACCAAGAGCGCGCAGGATGACGGCTCGGCGCAGGTGAAGCTCACTCTGACGCATGAGGAAGTGGCGGAGATCATCGGGACGACACGGGAGACGGTGAGCCGGCTGTTCTCGGAGTTCAAGAAAAAGCAGTTGATGACGCTGAAGGGCGCGACGCTGGTGATCCGCAGCCGGATGGCGCTGGAGAAGATTGTGCAGTCTTAGTAGTTTGAGGATGCCCTTCCCCAACTCCAGTTTGAACTGTCTGGAGCGCTGAGAAGCCGGCCGCGCAAGAGCGCGGCCGGCTTTTCTCATTTAGGGCTTGGTTCAACGCTGAAAGCTAGTCGCCGGGTTGTCTTGCGTCCCTACGGCAGCGGCGGAGAGAAGTCGGTTAGAGCCATATAAGTGGAGTCGACCTTGTCCACTAGTTTGCCGTTCGCCTCGGATTTTTCTTTGACACTCTTCCACTCCGGATCGTCCTGAAAAGATTTCCAGTTGGCGGCAGCCGCTTCGCGGTTCGGATGCCGGAGGATGTAGATGAGAGTGTTGCTCTTCTCCGGTTCATCGAGCGGCGTCCAGTAGGCGACGCTTTTCATACCATGCCGGTCAAAGATCTTGATGGTGTGGTCGCGGAAACGTGCCAGCAGGTCTCCCAATCTTCCCGGGGCCGCGTGGTAGATGCGGAGTTCATAGATCCCGTTCGAGACTTGCGTGGGATCAGTGTCGCCCGCTTGAGAAGCGGACCAGAGTTGTGCCGGAAGGAATGCAACGGCAGGGATGGCCTGGAGCAAGGTTCGTCGTTTCACGGCGGCATTCTAGCAGAGTGCCTCCTACCCGTTGCTAGAGGCACGCGAAAGGTGGCACCGATAGCGCTCAGTTCGCTTGGGCAAAACCGACGATGCAGGCGGAATTGCTTCCCACCCCTTGCGAAAGGCGCAAGGATGGGGCACCCTCCGCGGGAACGACGCACGCAGGGACCGAACCACGGAGCACTGAGCACCGCACACAATGAGGGGTTCCGAGCGTACTGAAACTTGATAGGATCGTTCGCACAAAATCGACTGGAGGACCTGTTCATGATCACTCGCCGCAGTTTCATCGTTGCCAGCGGAATGACCGCGCTGGCTTCAACCCGGGTGTTTGGCGCGAACGAGACTCTTCGCATCGGAGTCATTGGAGCGGGGCACCGGATGCGTGGGCTTCTCGATGCGGCGGACAAGGTGGGGCCTTACGAGATTGTGGCGGTGAGCGACGTGTATGGCCCGAGCCGGGACGCCATCGTGCAGCGGTCCAAAGGCCTGGCTACGGCGCATCTGGATTATCGGGAAGTGCTGGCGAAGGATGTTGATGCGGTGATCATTGCGTCGCCGGATCACTGGCACGTGAAGATGGCCGTCGATGCTCTGGCGGCGGGCAAAGACGTCTATCTGGAAAAGCCAGTTACGCACACCATCGAGGAGGGCGCGACGCTCACGCGCGCGGTTCGATCAAGCAAGCAGATTTTGCAGTGCGGGATGCAGCAGCGCAGTTGGAGTCACTTCCGCGATGCGGTCGAAATGATTCAGGGAGGCAGCCTGGGCCGCGTGGTGCAGGTGCGAACGTATTGGTGGCAGAACTATCACAGGAACTGGGCGGCGAAACACATCGACCAGCAAGCGCTCGATTGGAAACTGTGGCTCGGAGCCGCTCCGGAGCAACCGTTCAGCGACGAAAAATTCAGCCACTGGCGGTGGTTCTGGAATTTTGGTGGCGGGGCTATGACCGATTTGTTTACGCACTGGATCGATGTGGTGCATTGGGCGATGAAGTCCGATCAGCCACGACAGGCGCAGATGCTTGCAGACGAATATATTTTCGAGGAGTGGGAGTGTCCGGACACGATTCAGGCGGCGTTCCGCTATCCCGGCTTTGATGTGGTGTACGAGGGGATGATGAATTCGTCCATCGATGATGGTGGGCTGGAGTTCCGCGGAACTGACGGGACGCTGAAGATTAATCGCAGTGGCTTTGGGGTTTATCGGGAGCGTGTGGAAGAGGAACAGAATCCTGCGCTGACTGCACGCAGCGTGCTCGACGGGACGATCTCGCACATGGAGAATTTCTTTGAGTGCGTCAAGACGCGCAAGGAGCCGAATGCGCCGGTAGAAACCGGAGTGGCGGCGGCACGGGCGGGGCAGATCGGGAATTTGGCTTACTTGCATGGCGGGCAGTGGGCGGCGAAGGCGTGAACGCGAAACAGATTTGTCATCATGAGCGCGCTTTTTTGCGCGTGAAGGATCTATGCGCTTCCCGCCAGTTACATAGATCCTTCGCGGCAAAAGACGCCGCTCAGGATGACAAGGTAGTTCACTTGGCGACAGTGAGGACCACGACGCGGTCGACTTCGTCTTTGCCTTGAGGACGAAGCTTCAGGATGACGCCGTCCGCGGTTTGGGTTGCGCCGACTGGCTCGCCGCCGAGCAGCGATTGCGCGGATGAGATTTTTCCAGTGATCGGCGGTAGCGCCAGCAGGGGCGATCCCCAATTCAGCACGTGGACGTAGATCTTATTTTCTTTCTGCGTGGTGACGCCCCAGTCGGCAGGAGGGATCGGGCCTCCACGGGTGCCGTAGATTGAATCCCCATATTTCGAGAGCCACTCACCGACCGCGTGCAGGCGCATGACGAATTGAGGATCGATTTCGCCATTGGGATAAGGTCCAATATTCAGCAGCAAGTTCGAATTGTTGCCGGCGGCACGGACCAACTTGCGCACCAATTCTGGCGCACTCTTGTAGTTGCTGTCGCCGATGTTGAACCCCCAGGCGCCGTTTAGAGTGTCGGAGCTTTCGAGCGGGATATTCGTGCTGATGTAGGTCGTGTTAAATCCGGCGCTGTTCTGGCCGGGAAGATCGCGTTCGAAGGTCTGCACGTCTTCGCCAGCTCGCGGCGTCTGATGATGATTGGGAATGATGAGCGCGGCCGGCTGCAATTTGTGAATGAGTGTGTAGGTCTTGTCGAGATGCCAGTCGGCGTTCGGCTTGTCCCACATGCCGTCGAACCAGATGCCGCCGATGGGGCCGTAATTGGTGAGGAGTTCGGTGAGCTGGCCGTCCATGTAGGTGTCGAGGTAGGCGTTCCAATCGCCGTGGTCGGGGCGTCCGTTGTTCCAGTTGGTGGCGCCGCGCGGGAAGTAATCTGGATTGTGCCAGTCGAGTTGCGAATAATAGAAGAAGAGCTTGATGCCCTGGCGGTGACATTCGTCGGCGAGCATCTTGAGCGGATCCTTTTTATATGGAGTCCGCGCAACGATGTTCCAGTCGGAAACTTTGGAGTCGAACATGGCGAAGCCATCATGGTGGCGCGAGGTGATGGTGATGTACTTCATGCCGGCGGCCTTGGCGAGGGCGACCCAGGTGGCGGCGTCGAATTTCTCGGGATCGAAGAACGAAGGCAGGCGGTTGTATTCATCGACGGTGAGATGACGTTCATGGAAGACCCACTCGCCATCGCCGAGCACGCTGTAGACGCCCCAGTGAATGAACATGCCGAATTTCATGTCCTGAAATTCGCGGCGGGCTTGCAGGTTCTCGGGAGAAGGCCGGTAGTCGGTTTGGGCGGAAGCGCGCAACGCGAAAATGCTAGCGGCTGCAACGGCAACAATCAGAGCACATCTTAGGGTCGTGTAGTGACGACGAGTTTTTGGCACGTTCGTTCTCCGGACTGTGTTCTCCGGACATAGTCTAGCGCGATCGTGGCTCGGGGTCGTTGAGTTGTTCGAGCGAGGGGTTACTTTTTGGCGGATGCGACCGCATCGAGGAGTGGAACTCCAAGCGTGCCAGCCGTGTTCGATTTCAGGTCGTAGATGCCGGTGCGCAAGTAGACGTATTGGCTGGGGACGTCGATTTCTTTGTGGATCTGCAGGCCTACCTTCTGTACGTTCTCGTAGAGCTTGGCGTCAAGGTTGACTTCGCCTTTGGTGACGACGAAGTTCAGCGGCTTGCCTTCGCGATCGTAGGCGAGCAGGACGATTTCGATGTTGCCGTGCCGGCCGCCGTCGGGAGTCGGATCGAGCTTGAGGTCCTGGGGCGCGATTGCGAAATCCACACTGTAGCGGGTGAATGGTCCTTTGAGATCGGGGTTGCTGCCGATGCGCGGGGCGTCGGGCGCGGGCTGTGGGTTTGATGGCACGACCTTGATCTTGTAAAGAATTTGAGAGTAGTCGGGCAGGTTGCGTCCCATGAGCATGAGCAACGGATCGCTGTCCGGCTTCTGACCGACTGCGAGGACGGTTTGGAGGTCGTCGGCGTAGTATCCGCGACGGTACGCCAGATTGTCCTTGCCCTTCAGGAGTTTCACCTGGATTCGGCGGTACTTTCCGTCCATCACTGAGTTGCTGGGCGTGTAAGCCAATGAGTAGTAGCGGGTGCCGTTGTTGACGACGCGGGTCAGGGCGTCGTTGAGTCCGTTGGTGTTGTAGAAGGCCTGGCCGCCGGTATCCTTAGCCAGTTGATCCATGACGTTGTGGTTCGAATCGCGACCCACACTTCCGGTTTGCATCTGCTGCATCTGATCGCGCAACTGTAGTTGGCCCCTTTTCTCTGCAATCTCCTTGGCGTTGGCCTCATATACCACATCGGAAGCGAGGCCCTCGGCGGCGATAGGATAGAGCGCGACCTGACCGGCCGTAAGCAGGTCGGTGGTTTTGCGAATATCTTCCTGAAATGTTTCCGCAGAGGTGAACGGATCAACCAAGTCCGAATTCGGAAGAACGCCGGCGGGAAAAGATCCAGAGAACCAGATTACGTTTTTGCGGCCAGGAACGCTCGAGAGATAACGCGCGAGTTGTTGCAGGGCCTGGAGCGTGATGCCGATGCGTTGCTCAGTTTGGATTGCCGCGGTGTCGGCAAGGAACTGCTTCATGGCATTGATGGGATCAACGGCGGCCATCGCCAAGGTAGGCGCAGGCCCTCCTGGTCCGGACGAATTCTCTATCATGAAGTCGATCATGCGTTGGTCGGCGTCAGCTTCGGCGTTCGAGGGAAGTAAGGCTGACTTTTGCGGACCCGCTTGCGCGCTGTTGAGAACCGCCAACAATTCCGAAGAATCGGTCGTGACTCCCTGCAGCATGCGCAGGCGCGACGCCAGCGTGAAGATGGCCACACGCGTTCCGGGAGGGATGGTCTTCAGATACTTGATCATCTGCGAATGGACGTAAGACTGATCGCGGGATGGAGTGTTCAGAGCGTCCAGCAGCAGCACATTGACCGAGTCGGCGGTCTGGGTGGCGGGAAAGTTGGTGTAGACGTGGGGAGGCAGCGTGGGTAACTTGATTTGCGTTGGGGGTGCGCCGTGGTGCTCTTCGAAGGTGGAGATGGTTTGCGGCTTACCGTCTTCCAGAATTTGAAAGTCGTCTTTCTGCAGGCCGGTGACGGCGTCTCCCTTGCCGTTCGTCACTACAACATCCACGAGGACGAGGCGGACCTTGGTTTTGATGGTTGCGACGGCGTTGCTCGAATCCGGTGCCGGGGTTTGGGCGTGGAGCGGGAAGACCAGTAACAAAGGAACAAGACCGAGGAGCCGACAAGGGCGGCCTAGAAACATAGGCATTCTCTGCCGATCAAGTTATCACAGAGGCGGACCCGGAATTGTAAAGGCAGGTAAAATGATTGCTCTCGCAATGGCGGTGGAGCTGAATCGTATGGCAAAAGAGAATGGTCTGGTTCATGTAGCGAGTCATTATTCTGTGGATGAAACAATCAAGCGGCTGGAGGCGGCTTTCGCGGAGAAGGGGCTGCAGGTATTCGCGCTGATCGATCACAGCGGCGAGGCAGCGAAGGTCGGGCTTCAGATGAGGCCGACTAAGGTGCTGATCTTTGGGAGTCCGAAGGGCGGGACGCCACTGATGGTGGTGGCTCCGAGTCTGGCGATTGATCTACCGCTGAAGGCGCTGGTGGCAGAGGATGCGGGAGGTAAGGTTTCGGTGACGTACAACGATCCGCAGTATTTGAAGGAGCGGCATGGCGTGCCGGAGGAGTTGATCAAGAATCTTGCCGGAGCGGGCGTTGTGATCGGGAAAGCTGTGGAATAATGAAACCCCACTTGCGCGCGATGGACGCGCGAGAAACGGAGCATCCCCATCGGAGGCGTGTGACGGAGATCAATCCCAACCGGGCGCGCGATCATCTGGCGAACGAGCGGACGTTTCTTGCTTGGGTGCGGACCGGGGCGGCGATCGTGGTGTTTGGATTTGCGATTGGGCGGTTTGCGATTGCGATCCGGCAGTTGACGGCGCTGCAGGGGCATCCGGTGCGGACGGCGGGGATTTCAGTGTGGCTCGGGTCGTTCACGATTGGCGCGGGAGTTCTATTGGTGGTGGCGGGGCTGTCGCGGTATCGCAGGACTCGAGCGCAGTTGGATGCGGGGACGTTTGAGCCGGCGGGGTTTGTGCTGGATCTGATTACGGCCTTGATCGTGGTGTTTGGATTGGCGTTGGCGGGATATTTGATTTACGCGGAGAAGAGTTTGGGATAGGGCGGCACATCGGATGACTGTCGAACGGTTTTAGGCAGCACGGAAGCAGCCGAGCGTTGCTCGGCCGTCCGGGTCAGAGACCCGGACACACAAGGAGCTATGGCGAACGATCAGGAAAAAGAGGCGGCGGCGCGGGCTAGTTTGCAGTTCGTGAAGGATGGGCAGGTGGTCGGGCTCGGGACCGGGTCGACGGCGGCTTACTTTATTGAGTTGCTGGGCGAGAAGGTCAAGCATGGGATGCGGGTGCGCGGGATTCCAACGTCGGACCGGTCGCGAGAACTGGCGCAGAGTCTGGGGATTCCGCTGACGACGCTCGATGAATGTCAGGAGATCGCGGTCACAGTCGATGGTGCGGATGAAGTGGATCCGCAGCTGCGGCTGATCAAGGGTGGTGGCGGGGCGATGCTGCGCGAGAAAATTGTGGCGTCGGCGACCAAGCAGTTGGTGATTGTGGCGGATGCGACGAAGCAGGTTCCGATGCTGGGGAAGTTTCCCTTGCCGGTCGAGGTCATTCAGTTTGCGCAGGCGCTGGTGGCGAAGCGGATTACCGCGCTGGGAGCGCAGGTGTCTTTGCGGAAGAATGCCGATGGGACGCCGTATGTGACGGACGAGAGGAACCACATTCTGGATTGCCGGTTTGGACAGATTCGCGATGCTGATCGGCTGGCGCAGCAGTTGAGTGAGATGCCGGGGATCGTGGAGCACGGGTTGTTTATCGGGATGGCCAGTGTGGTGCTGTTTGCCCGGGGCAGCGAGATTGTGGAGTTGAGGAGATAACCCTCAGCGGCTAAAGCCCGCGGGTGTTGTGATGGTGCAATCGCAGCGCTGAAGCGCTGCGCTACCCAAAGGCAAGAGCGAGATTGTGGGGCGGGGATAAAGACAAGCCAGCCGAGCTTTGCGCGGCCTGTCCGGGTCCGAGACCCGGACCCACATATGCAAATCGGATTCCTCGCTTCTGCTCGGAATCACCCGGTGATATTCGTTATGAATCCGCATATTAAAGACTGAATGGCAACTGGAGCACAAGTTCGCGGGTGGAGTGGGCCGTCGCGGAGGAGGGTGCCGCGTTTTCTGTTGCGGGCGCCGCTGGATGTAACGGTGCTGCGGTCGGGGATCCCGGACACGGTGCCGGGGCGGTCGGTGAACGTGTGCGAGCGTGGAATTTCGGTGATGTTGGCGGGAGAACTGGTTCCGGGCGAGACGGTGGGAATTGAAGTGCGGCTGTCACAGGCGATGGACGCACTCCGCACGCGAGCGCTGGTGCGGTATCAGGACAAGTTGCGCTGCGGACTCGAGTTTGTGGGATTGTCAGCCGAGCAGCGAACAGCCATCCGGGACTGGGCAAAGGAGTCGAAAGCTGAGACGGAGATCAGTGCGATTCCGGTTCCGGCACCAGAGAAAAAGGGAACGGACACTGGAGAAGAGAGCTTGAGCACCTCGGGCGGCAGTGGGGGGAGCAAGCCAAAGAAGAAAAGGCGCTGGCTTCGTTGGGCAGTTTTTCTGATTTTCGTGGCGGCCGCCGCTGGCGTCGCCTGGTGGCGCTGGAATCGCGGATGGGACGAACTGGAGTCGGAACTGAAGAACCGGCAAGTGTCGTCGGCGGAGAAGCCGCAGGCGCAGGTTTCGGCGGAGGTCATGGAAAAACTGCTAGTCCACCGAGTGGAGCCGGCGTATCCGCCAGAAGCGCGGAAAGAGAATCTGCAAGGGATCATCGCGCTGGATATCGTGGTGGGGCGCGATGGGTCGGTGGTGAGCATGCGCCCGCTGAACGGTCCCGAAGTGCTGGCGCGGGCGGCAATGGACGCGCTGCGTTGGTGGAAGTTTGAGCCGTACCGGGTGAATGGCCAGCCGGCGGTGGTGGAGACGACGGTGGCAGTGGAGTTTAAGAAGTAGGCTTCCGGCTGTCGGCTTCAAGAGATTCCTTTGTCTGCAAAACCCGAAACAACAAAGGTTTTCAAGTTCACGTGAAGCGGGCATTGGAGTGTTGCGCCGGAAGCCCCTCTTAGTCCTTCTTCCGCAGAGCGTGGAGAACTCGGGCACCGCTCACTCCGAAGCAGAGAATTGATCCCAGGGCCGAGACCAGCATGACATTGGCGCTGAGGTGGAAGATGTCGGCGGCGACCGCCGTGACGGCGAAGATTAATCCCAGAACATTCAGCCAGAGCGGGGCATGGACGCCCGCGGGCGCGTCTTTGCGAAGGCGGAGTTGCAGCAGGAGTGCGGCGAGTCCGATGGCGGCGACCACCACCAGAGCCAGCGGGCTGGAGAAGGCGGCGCGGCTTGTATAGATGACTACCAGCGCGAGCGCGAGGAGCAGAAATCCTGCGGCCACGATGGTCCAGCGTCGAGACGTGGACGTAGAGGCCGGGTTGGAAGGAGCGTCGGGCAAGGATTTCCGTCCCAAGTTATACAGGGCGGAGTGGGATCGTATCAAATCGGAGTGAGTCTGCGGCGAACTTTCTTGGTCGCAATACGACGGCCCAGGAAACACCACAGATTCTTCAACGTGACTATCGTCAGGCGCTAGGCAGGATACGGCTGGTTCCGGCTAGCTAGCCATTCGGCGTGGCGTGGGTCTCCATTGTTGACGGCGTAGAGGACGAGTTCGACGCGAGTGGAGATGCCGAGCTTTTCGAAGACGCGGTAGAGATATTTTTTGATGGTGTGCTCGCTGAGGTTGAGTTCGCGGGCAATCTCGCGGTTGCCGAGTCCCTCGGCGACGAGGGCGACGACTTGTTCTTCGCGCGGGGTCAGAAGGTTCGTTCCTTGGGTATTGAGCACGCGGAGCGAGGGAACCTCGGAGATGAGGTCCATGATGTAGTTGAGCTGCTCGGTGCTGGCCCAGATCTGTCCCGCGGCCACGCGGAGAAGGCATTTGCACAGCAGGCGCAGGTTGGCTTCGGTGATGGGGAAGATGCCGCGGGCGCCGGAGCGGAAGGCGCTGACCACGCGATCGCAGGTGTCAACCAGGAGGACCTTGGGAATCTCAGGGTAGGAAAGATGAAAGCGGCGCAGTGTCGTCACCGTTTCAGAAATGTTGGCGGAAGTGTTTAACGACAAGAGGGCGATGCGCGGAAGCTTTGCGCTGACTGCTTGCAGAATGGAAGCAGTTTCCATGGAGCAGGTGGTGACGTGAAACTCCGAGCGGCGGCGCAGGGCGTAAGCAACTGGGACTGCATGCGATTGGAGTCGGCAATGAGGACACCAATCGTCGTCGAGGTGGCGCTGGACGACGGACTCATCAGGTATATCTCCCAAAAACTCAAGAGAAACGATGGGGCGATTGTAGGGAGTGGAAGTACGGTCCACAAGGAAACTGGTCACAAAATCTGAGCGCTCCTCTCAAAATGGGAATTGGAGTTGGGGTGCGCCGGGAGGATGGCGCGCGGAGGGTTTCATGTGGAAAGATGGATCGAAAACAGAGGGGCGAACGTTGAGCGCGCATGAGGTTTCCGCGGAAAAACCGCTGCGGACGATGGTTTCAACGCTTGCAAGGATCACCGATCGCGTCCGCATTCTTGTGACATAACGAACATGCAAGTCTACTTTTGTGGGTACTCTCGCGAGAGATGTGTCGTACCGTCATTTTCGCGTGGTTGCTGCGCACAAATTTCTATAAGCCATTGATTTGAAGAGTCGCTCCGCGGAGCGAGGCTCTTTCCCGGAAAGGGAGAACGGTCCACGCTGGTGGACGGTACTTCCCATGTCTTGTTCGAATCCGGATGTGAGCTTAACTTGCGCAGTAGAGAGTCATGCACCAGACGCTCGGCGTCGGAAGTCGGCGCAAGGGGCCATGAAAGTCTTATTCATACTCGTCCGATTCATTGCAGTGGCTCTGTTGGTTGTGGAGTGTGGTTCGGCCGCGCTCGCGCAGGATGAACAGACAGACCTGGGCGGAAACAAGGGAACTTCCCAATCCGGCTTTACCGGAGCAGGATCGGGAGGGAGACGTACAACGGCCGCAAAACCCGGAGGAGCGGATGGCCTGGGAAACCCCTTACTCGGAGGGGAGCGCCATCCGCTCTACCGGTTACGACCCAGCGATGTAGTAGAGGTCAGCTTCACGGTGGCACCGGAATTCAACCAGACCCTGACCGTACAGCCAGACGGCTACGTCATGTTGAAGGATGCGGGGATGATCGAGGTGCAGGGGCTGAACCTGCAGGAGTTTAGCGATGCGGTGCAGAAGGCGTACCGGGGATATTTGCACGATCCGCAGGTCGCCGTGGCACTCAAGGAATTTGAGCGGCCTTCCTTCATCGTGGGGGGCGAAGTCGGCAAGCCGGGAAAGTACGAGCTGCGCTCGGACACGACCGTAGCGGAGGCAGTACAGATTGCGGGAGGGCTCACCCAGCAGGCGAAACATTCGCAGGTCGTGCTGTTCCGGCGGGTGAATGACGATCTGGTGGAAACGCGGCTGATCAATCTGAAAAAAATGCTGAAGGAGAGCAGCCTGAAGGAAGATGCCCACCTTCGTCCGGGAGATATGGTGTTTGTTCCACAGAATACGATTTCAAAGATTGCACGCTTCCTGACCAAACCTTCCCTCAGTATGTATTTCAATCCCACGCAATTCTAGAAAAGGATTTCTCAGACTCGCATGCCATCAGACGAAGACCCAGCGCGCGGGCGGGAGCAGGCACCCATGCCGACCATGCGGGAACTGGCAATGGTGCTGTTCCGCCAGGGCCGGGTCTTCGTCTGCGTCTCGGGGTTGGTGTTGGCGATGGCGATCCTATACGCGTTCACAGGGACGAAATACCAGGCCAACATGAAAGTGCTGGTGCGGAAAGGGCGGGCAGATGCTCCGGTCACCGCCAAGGAAAGTGCTCCTCTGGATCTAACCCACCTGGCCATCACGGAGGAGGAACTGAATTCGGAGGTGGAGTTGCTGCGGGATGATGAAGTTCTGCGGCGTGTAGTGGAGGAAACCGGCGTGGGAGGACGCGACTGGCTTCATTTTCTGCGGCTGAATGAGGGAAACGCGCAGCGCGTGGAGCGTGCGGCGCGCAGGTTGGCGAAGAGTCTGCAGGTGCAGCCGGTGAAGAAAACGAACCTGATTGCGATCAGCTACGCGGCGGATGATCCGCGGGTGGCGGCGAAGGTGTTGCAGTCGGTGGCGAACGCTTACCTGGCGAAACATATGGAGGTGCATCGGCCGCCCGGCCAGTTCGGCTTCTTTGAGCAGCAGCGAGGTGAATCGCGATTGCAACTCGAAGAGGCGAAAGTAAAACTGTTGCAGTTCACGGCGAGACATGGAGTGGTGGAGGCAACGCAAGAGCGCGATCTGGCGCTCCAGAAACTAAGCGAGATGGACGCCAGCTACCGCCAGACGCGATCGATCTGGCGGAGACGCAACAGCGCGTAGGGGAACTCCGCGACGAACTGGGGAAGCTGCCCGAAAGGACGACTACACAGGTTCGCATTTCCGACAATCCCGAGCTCTTGAAGTCGCTGAAGGCGAGCTTGTTGGATCTGCAGTTAAAGCGCACCCAGTTGCTGACGAAATTCGAGCCCAGCCATCGTCTGGTGCAGGAAGTCGATCAGCAGATTGCGCAGACTCAGGCGACGCTCACGGCTGAGAACACCTTGCCTTTGCGGGATGAGACCACCGACAAGAATGTGCACTATGAATGGGCGAAGTCTGAGTTGCAACGGGCGGAAGTGCAGTTGAAGGCGTTGCAGGCGCGGGAGGTCGCGACCGCAACCCAGGAGGCTGCTTACCGCACGATAACGCGTGAACTGGGCGAGGACGCGATCACTCAGGACGATCTGCTCAGCACGGAAAAGGCTGCGCAGGAGATCTATCTTCTTTATCTGAAGAAACAGGAAGAGGCGCGGATGGATGACGCGCTGGACCAGCGAGGAATCGTCAATGTCGCGATTGCGGAGCGTCCAGTGGCTCCGGCATTGCCGGTGTGGTCGGCGTGGACAGTGCTGGCGATGGGATTGGCTGCTGCAGGGGCCGCGGGCACTGGGGCTGCGTTTGCGGCGGATTACCTGGATCCTGCATTTCGGACGCCGGAAGACGTGCTGGCGTATTTGAACTCTCCGGTGCTGGCGTCGCTGCCGCGACCGGTACGAGGGCATCTTTCAGCATGAGAGAAGGAATCATGAGCGCGGGAGCGTTGTTTGCGCAGCCCACGGTGCGGGAGAAGGTACGCGCCGAGGAGGAGAGCGCACCGCAAGAGGGGGGATGGGACCCGGAAGAATTCGCCCGGGAACAGATTCGAAATTTGGTGCGGCAAGTCTTCCTGGCAAACGTCGAACGGCCGGTGCGACAAGTCGTGTTTAGCGCCGTGGACCTGGAAACCGATGTGAAAAGCATATGCCGGCAAGTCGGGGAGGCGCTGGCCCTGGAAACCGGAAAGAGCGTTGCGGTCGTGGGAGAGCATCCGCAGATCTTGCTCGAAGGCGAGGCCGAACCGCCAGCGATGCACGATGACAGTGCTTCCGTGCGCCAGGCTGCGATTCGGCTGCACGGCGATTTGTGGCTGGTGCCGGCCGCGGGAAAGATTCGGCGCAGCACGGCCTCGTTGCACGCGTATCTGGGAGCCATATGCAGCGAGTTTGAATACTCGATTCTTGAAGGACCGCCAGCTGGAGAGTCGAACGAGGCGGCTGCAATGGCGCAGTTCGCGGACGGAATCATTCTGGTGTTGTCGGCCCGCCGTACGCGGCGGATCGTCGCGCGGAAGATCAAAAAGATGCTGGAGACGACGCAAGCGCGCGTCCTCGGCACGGTGCTCACCGACAGAGTGTTCCCAATTCCCGAAGGGATCTACCGGCGGCTGTAAACAAGAAACATCGGACGGAGTGGATTCGAAATGTCATTGCCTTTACTTGATCGCGGGCAACAGAAAGCGCAGGTTGTCGACTGGGCACGGCTGATTCCGGGAGAGACGCAAGCGTTTCGCGGCGCTGGGAAGAAGCCCGTTCAGGCGGTTCGGGTCTGCGCGCCGGAAAAAGTAGCGGAGATTGAGACGAGAGCTGTGGTTCGCGCCTCCGAGACTACGCTGGCGATGCTGATCCCGGGCCCGCTGCAGAATCGAATGGCGTGGCGATGGCTACGCGCGACGGCGGCTGATTTTGCTCTGGTGATACTGAACTGGCTGTTGATTGGCGCACTGCTGGTACCGCTGCGAATGCTGTTTCCGTGGGTTCGGTCGTTCGGGTTTGCGGCTGGGGCTCCGGTCTCATTGGTCGGCATCGCTTTGTTGCACGGGGCCTTGATCACGTTAATTGGCTACTCCGAGGGTCTGCATACGGGAGTCGGCAACTTGCCGAGGCAGGTCCGCATTCTCGGCAAGTCGAGTCTGTTGGCGACCTCTCTGATGTGTATTACGTTTGGCTTGCAGGGAGCTCCATGGACCGTCTGTGCTCTGTTTTGTGGAGCGGGCTTCCTGCACTTTGGCGCGCTGTGGGCGTGGCGATGGCAGAGTGCGTCGCAGAGCGGTTCCGCGCAGCGAAGCGCGGAAGTGAGGAATGTGCTGATCGTGGGAGCTGGGGGAGTCGGACGGCGAATGGCTGCGTATGTTGGGGGGCATCCAGAAGCGGGGCGCACGGTATGCGGGTTTCTGGACAACGATCGACCCCTGGGCAACGGAGTGATCGGGCGGGTGAGCGATTTAGCACAGATGGCGCGCACAGGATTTGTGGACGAAGTAATCCTGGCAGCGCCGCACGATCGAAGCTTAACCGTGCAGGTGGTGCGCGAAGCACAGCGCTTGCGGCTGGATGTGGAGATTGTCCCAGAATTTGTTCGGTTGTAAGGCGGCGGGTGCAGAGGTCGAGCAAGTCGGCGATTTGCCGGTGATTTGTCTGCATGCGGAGCCATTGCCGGCTGGGAGGCTGGCGTTGAAGCGCTTCGTGGACTTGGCGGGCGCAGGTTGTGTGCTGGCCGCGCTGTCGCCGTTATTTGCGGTGATTGCGGGGTTGATCAAGCTGGATTCGAAGGGCTCCATCCTATATTGCGCGCAGCGAGCAGGGCGCAAGGGGCGGGTGTTCCAATGCTACAAGTTTCGCACCATGGTGAAGGATGCGGATTCGCTGAAGGACCGGCTGCGACAGACGAACCAAAGGTCGGGACCATTTTTCAAGATCGCGGACGATCCGCGGGTCACGCGGCTGGGGCATTTTCTGCGGCGGTACAGCCTGGATGAACTGCCGCAGCTGTGGAATGTCGTGAAAGGAGAGATGAGTTTGGTAGGCCCACGGCCCCATCCGCTGGACGACGTGGCGGGGTACGGGATCGAACATCTGGCGCGGCTCGATGTCACACCGGGAATCACGGGACTGTGGCAGGTAACGGCGCGCCGCGACCCATCGTTCGAGAGGGGAATGGAACTGGATCGAGAATATATCCGGACCTGGAGTCTGGGATCAGACCTGCGAATTCTGCTGAGAACGGTGCGCGCCGTGGTGCGGGGAAGCGGCGACTAATGCAGTCGGTCTCGGTACCCAGAGCGCACTCTGAATTTGCAGCCGACTTGCTTGTGGGCGCTGGCCAGATTGTTCTGCGCCCACTGCAGGCACTGATGGCGGCGCCGAGTCTTCTCTTTTTGGTCACGTTGACGGCGATGCTGCTGCGGCATCCGGATGTTGCGTTTTATGAGATCGACCGCGTCGCGCTCGTCCTCCTCGTCGTGGGGGTCGTGGGTAGGGCGATGGTCTTTCGACAGCGGTTGTTCGTGATTGAGCGAGTGACGTGGCCGCTATTAGGGCTGACGGCATTGGCTCTTGCCGGCGTGATCGGACAACCCTTCGAACCGGTAGCCTGGAACGTGCTTGCGTCGAAGTTGCTTGTTCCCCTCGTGCTGTTTCACCTGGCTGGGTTGGTGTTCACGGAGGAACGGCACTTCCGGCAGTTTGAAGTGTTTGCGCTGGTCGTGCTCGCGTATTTGAGCTTTACAGCGATCGCGTTTTTAGTGGGCGCTCGGGCGCTCATCTTTCCCCGATTCATTCTCGATGAAAGCCTGGGAGCTCATATTGACCGGGCGCGCGGACCGCTCATGCAAGCGGTCGCCAACGGAGTCTCGCTGAATATGCTGGGGCTGCTGGCTTTCCATGCTTACTGGCGAGGAAGTGCACGAGGAGTAAAGATCGCACTCTTGCTGGCTTCGGTGCCAATCGCGATTCTGGCGACCATGACGCGGGCGGTCTGGTTGTCCTTTGGCGGCTCGGCGCTGGCGCTGATGTTTCTTTCCCGGAATCGAGCGATGCGCACGCGTTTGTGGGGCTGACTTTGATCGTAAGCGTGGGGCTGGTCGTGGTTCTAAGTTCACCCGGGTTTGAAGGGACGTTGAGCGATCGGCTGGAGGAACGCGGCCCGGTGGAGTTTCGCGAGGCAGTGTACGCCGGTGGCTGGGAAATGTTTCTGGAGCGTCCACTCACGGGGTGGGGCTTTCATCAGATGCCAACGGAGTTGCCGCGTTTTGTGAGCGGATTCAACGAAAAAGTGATGTATCCGCACAATACGTATCTGGAGTTGCTGGCTGAGCACGGGTTATTGGGATTCGGGCTTTATGTCTGGCTGATGTGGGAGATGTGGAGGCTCGGCCGCGGCTCGATTCCGGCTGATGAAAAGAGTGGCTTCCTCGATCGGCAGCTCCACCGAATGTGGCCGATCTTGCTGGCTGTGTATTGGGTGAACGCAGCGATGGTCGTGATGAGTTATCAGTTCGTGAACGGGTTGTTGTTCACCATGGCCGGGATGCTAGCGGCACAGCGCCGAAGAGCGAAGGCTGCATTGTCATGGTAACCGTCGTCGAACCGTATGTAGTCGAGGAGATCGAGGAGTTGCGCAGCCGCGGAGTCCGAGTGGTTGCAGGCAGCGTGCGTAAGCCGCAATCGGGGCAATCTGTGCTTGCGAAGTATGCACCCGAGGTCGTGTTGCAGTCGCTGCCGATCATTACTCTGCTGCGAGCTCTGTGGCTTTGCGCGCGCAAGCGGAAGGGCATCGCGCCACTTGTCGCCCGGGTCCTGTTTCGCGGTAGGGAAGGGCCGAGAAAGCGGCTGGAGGCCCTGGCGCACCCTGGCTGGGCGCGTGCTATGCGGTGTTGCTGGAAGATCGCGCGGTCGACCACATCCACGTGCATCACGGCTATCTCGGTTCGTGGATTGCGATGGTCGCGGCGCGGCTGCTGGGCGTGGAATTCAGCATGACGCTGCACGGGTCCGATCTGCTACTGCATGGAACCTATCTCGATGCAAAGCTGGAAAACTGCGCATTTTGTCTGACGGTGTCGGACTATAACCGCAGTTTCATTCTTCAATCTCATCCCCAGGTCGACTCGAAAAGAGTGATCGTGGCGCGCCTGGGCGTGGAAGTGACGAAACGGGCGGCACTGGTAGTCCCGCGAACGCGAAGCGTTCACGATCCATTCACGATTCTGACCGTAGGACGGCTCCATCCGGTGAAGGATCATGCTTTTCTGGTTCGGGCTTGCGGCGAACTTCGCGACCGCGAAGTGCACTTCATGTGCTGGATTGCTGGCGACGGACCGGAGCGTCCCAGGCTGCAAGCGCTGATTCGACAGACGAGACTGGATGGGCGAGTCGAGCTTCTCGGACACATTCCGCGCACGCAGCTGGATTCGTGGTACGACCGGGCCGACCTGGTCGTGCTAACCAGCAGGAGCGAGGGGATTCCGCTGGTGCTGATGGAAGCAATGGCACGCGGCAAGATCGTTCTGGCTCCGGCGATTACTGGAATTCCCGAACTCGTGATTCCAGAAAAGACGGGATTTCTATACGAACCTGGAGCGCTGCACGATTTCGTTGATCGCGTGCTCCACATTCGGTCACTCCTACAGCCTCAAAATCGTTCCGGGATTCGTCCCTGCATTCTTTCGGGGGCCCGACAACTGGGTTGGATCAGGCATGCGGCGCAGTCGCATGTTTGGCACAACTTCAACCGCAGCAGGAACCTGGAATCATTCGGCGATGTGTTCGTGCAGCGTGTCGCCACGCAGATAGGGAGCGTTGCTGATGAGAATTTTGTTCTGCAACAAATATAACTATCCCTTCAGCGGGACGGAGGTCTACCTCTTTGAATTGATGGAGTTGATGAGAGCGCACGGCCATGAGGTGGCGCTGTTTTCGATGGCCGATCCGCGCGGTGAAGCGACTCCGTATGACCAGCACTTCGTTCCGCACATCGATTTCAAGGCCAAAGCGGGATGGTGGCAGAGGGCGCGGCAGGCCGGGCGCGCGATCTACTCCCAAGACGCGCGGCGGCGGATTCGGGCGATGATCGAAGAGTTCCGGCCGGATGTGGCGCACGTGCGAAATGTCTATCACCATTTGTCACCTTCCATCCTGTGGGAATTAAAGGCCCAGAAGATTCCGGTCGTGTATCACTTGAATGACTTCAAACTGCTGTGCCCGAGCTACAACATGGTGTCGCAGGGGGAGGCGTGCGAGGCCTGCAAGGGCGGGGAATTCTGGCATGCATTGCAGTCTCGCTGCTATCCGGGGATGGGCGCCCGGATGACGTTGACCGCCGAAGCCTATGTCCATCGCTGGCTGAGGACATATTCCAAGTGTGTCGATCTCTTTCTGGCGCCCAGCCAGTTCGTACGCGACAAGTTTGTGGAGCACGGTTGGGATGTTGACAAGTTTCGGGTCTTACCTCATTTTCAGCAGGCACACCCATCGCGGGATCCGCGAGGCATCGCGGGGAGCATTCTGTACTTCGGCAGGTTGTCCGCGGAGAAGGGAGTCGACGACTTGGTGCGATCGATGCAACAGGTTCCACAGATGCGTTTGATCGTGGCCGGGGACGGGCCGCAGCGCAGAGAACTGCAGGAACTGGTGGCTGCTCTCGGATTGTCGAACGTAGAGTTTGTGGGACAGGTAGGGCACGCAGAGCGAGACTTGTTGATTGCAAAGTCGCAGTTTACGGTGCTTCCGTCGCACGCGTACGAGACCCTGGGAAAGACAATCCTCGAGTCTTATGCGGAGGCGCGCGCGGTGGTGGCGTCTGATCTAGGATCGCGGAGAGAACTGGTTCACCAGGGTGAGACGGGTCTTCTGTACCGGACGGGCGATGTGAATCAACTCGCAGAGGCGATTCAAACGTTAGGTGCCGCGCCCGACGTGGCAGAGGAGATGGGGCGTGCAGGATGGGAAAAGGTGCGCCAGTGCCACACTCCAGAGGGGCATTACCAGAGCTTGATCAGTCTGTATGACGGTCTGGTTGTGCGCAAGACGAAACGAATCCGGGGACTCGGGTCGATGTCTGAGCGGCTCACTCGTCAGCGACAGGCGCCTGCACTTTGGGATGAGAGAGCCAGCACGAGTCAGCCAAAGCGAAGCCTGCGGGTGGCGTTCATCGGCGGGCGAGGAGTGATCTCGAAATATAGCGGAATCGAAACCTATTACGAAGAAGTAGGGAAACGGCTCGTGCGGATGGGGCACGAAGTCACGGTGTATTGCCGCAATTATTTCACGCCAGCTGTGGGGGAACACCATGGCATGCGTCTGGTGCGGCTTCCGACGATCCGATCGAAGCATTTGGAGACTGTGATCCACGCCTCGCTCAGTACAGTGCATGCCATGACCCAGCACTATGACATGGTGCACTTCCATGCGCTGGGGCCTGCGCTGTTTTCATTTCTTCCACGGTTGATGGGGAAAAAGACAGCCGTGACTGTGCAGGGGTTGGACTGGCAGCGGAAGAAGTGGGGAAGGTTGGCGTCGGCGGTGCTGCGATTGGGAGAGCGGGCGTCAGTGCGGCTTCCCAACGGAACCATGGTGGTATCGCGGACTCTGCAACAACGCTACCGGAAAACCCACGGCGTCGAACCCTTCTATGTACCCAACGGGGGGCTCCTGCGGGAGCGGACTGCGCCGCGGGCGGTCCTGGAATGGGGACTCGATCCGGGGAAGTACGTGCTGTTTCTGGGTAGATTCTCCCCAGAAAAAGGTTGCCATTTACTGGTGGAGGCTTTTGAGCAGATCGATACCGAAGTGAAGCTGGTGATGGCCGGGGCGGCGAGTTACTGCGACGACTACAGCCTCGAGTTGCGAACCCACGCGAGTGACCGCATTCGCATGCTCGATTGGGTTTCGGGTGAGACTCTGGATGAACTGCTGACCAACGCCATGCTCTTTGTTCTGCCGTCGGATCTGGAGGGGCTCTCTCTGGCGCTGTTGGATGCCATGGGAGCAGGCTTGTGCGTCCTTACCAGTGACGTTCCGGAGAACTGCGAAGTGGTCGACGGGGCTGGATTCACGTTCCAACGCGGAAATTCCTCTGACCTGGCCGACCGGCTGCGCTTCCTGATTATGAATCCTGCAGTGCGCGAGGCTGCGGGAAGAGCGGCGAAACACCGCATCCAGGAGCAGTATCAATGGCAGAAGGTCGCGGAAGAAATCGAGCAGACCTACTTCACGCTCCTGGGAATCGAGTCCGCGAAAGCACGGGTCAAGAAGCCGAGCCTGCTGGCCGCAGCAGCCGGAGCCGGGGAGGGCACAGAACGGCGGGCGGGATAGTCGAGGACTTGGCGATCGCAAGGCTTCTTGGAAAACCCGGTCGTTATTTGTAATTGAGAAGACAAGAGATCGATCCTTGAGCGCAGGACGGGGCCAATCCCGTCCTTTTTTATTACAATCAATGGCGTCGCACCGCTGAGCGAGCCATTCTGCGGCGGCACTACTCTCATGGGAAATACGATTTTGGTCACCGGGGGCGCGGGGTTCATCGGCTCCAACTTTATCTTGCAGCGGATACAGGGCGAAGCAACAGCGATCATCAATCTCGACAAACTGACATACGCGGGAAACCTGCACAATCTCGAGACGATTGCATCGGAGCGTCGCTATCGGTTCATTCATGGCGATATCGGCGATCGCGCTTTGGTCCGGCAACTGTTGGAGACGCACCATCCACAGGCCATCGTGCACTTTGCCGCCGAAAGCCATGTAGACCGCTCGATCCGGGGGCCGGAAGATTTTATTCGCACAAATGTCGATGGAGCATTCGCGCTGTTGGAGGAGACTCGCGCATACTGGAGTGCGCTTCAAATCGAAGAACGAAAAAAGTTTCGGTTCCTGCACGTTTCGACCGACGAGGTCTATGGCTCGCTCGGCCCAAACGATCCCGCGTTCAGCGAGAGCACACCTTACGCCCCAAACAGCCCTTACGCGGCGTCGAAGGCCGCGTCTGATCACCTGGTGCGGGCGTATCACCATACTTATGGCCTCCCGACGCTCACGACCAATTGCTCGAATAATTACGGGCGCTTTCAATTTCCGGAGAAGCTGATCCCGCTGATGATTCTGAATGCGCGAGATGGGAAGGCGCTGCCAGTTTACGGCGATGGAATGAACGTCCGCGACTGGCTTTACGTGGAGGATCACTGCGAGGCGATTGCGACCGTGCTGACCAGCGGCCGTCCTGGCGAAACTTACAACATCGGCGGCTGGAACGAGAAGCCGAACCTTGAGATTGTGCGCACGATCTGTGATCTGGTCGATGAAATGGCGCCGCGCACGGGAACCTCGCGCCGTAACCTGATCACGTTTGTGAAGGATCGTCCGGGACACGACCGCCGCTATGCGATGGACGCGCACAAGATAGAACGCGAGTTGGGATGGAAACCAAAGGCCACGTTTGAAAGCGGCATCCGCGAGACCGTTCGCTGGTATCTTGAGAATGAGGCTTGGGTTCGGGATGTGACCAGCGGGAGCTACCGTCAGTGGGTGGCGACGCACTATTCTCAGTAGCCGCGAAACGGGAAGACAAGTCGGATCATGGAAGAGAGCACAAAGTACAAAGGCATCATTTTGGCGGGCGGATCGGGCACGCGCCTGTATCCGGTGACGCAAGTCGTCGGGAAGAGCCTACTCTCGGTGTACAACAAGCCGATGATCTACTATCCGCTATGCACGCTGATGTTAGCGGGGATCCGGGACATCCTGGTGATTTCCACTCCGGAGGATGCTCCGAAATTTGAGGCGCTGCTTCGGGATGGCAGTCAGTTCGGGATTCGTCTGCGGTATCAGGTGCAGCTTAAACCGGAAGGCATTGCGCAGGCTTTTCTGCTAGGGGAGGAGTTTCTGGACGGCAGTCCTTGTGCCCTGGTGCTGGGAGACAACATTTTTTACGGGCACGATCTGGCGAAAGATCTGCGAGAGGCGGCGAGCAAAGTGCATGGCGCTCGAGTCTTCGCCTATCCCGTACACGATCCGGAGCGCTACGGAGTCGTCGAGTTTGACGCCAGCGGGCGGGCATTGAGCATCGAGGAAAAGCCGATGCAGCCCAAATCGCGATACGCTGTTACCGGGCTTTATTTTTACGATGACCAGGTCGTGAAGATTGCAAAATCGCTGAAGCCCAGCGCTCGTGGAGAACTCGAAATCACCGACGTCAACCGAACCTATTTGAAGAAAGAGGAACTGGAAGTTGTAGTGATGGGGCGCGGCATGGCATGGCTGGACACGGGCACACATGAATCGCTGATGGACGCAGCGCTCTACATTCAGGCGATCGAAAAGCGGCAGGGGTTGATGGTCGCGTGTCCGGAGGAGATCGCGTACCGGTCCGGCTACGTAACTGCGGCACACGTGGAAAAGATCGCAAGCGCCATGAAGAACAGCAGCTACGGTGCGTACCTGCTGCATCTATTGCGGGACAGGGTATTCTGAGGTGACCACGATTCCAGGGACGCCGCATGCGATGGATGAGATTCAGAAAATTCCGACTTCTCTGCCGGGAGTAGTCATTCTCGAAGCGCGCGTGTTTGGGGACGAGCGGGGATTCTTCCTCGAGAGTTACAACGAAAAAGCTTTTGCTGAAGTCGGGATTCAGCAGCGCTTCGTTCAGGATAATCATTCCGGTTCGCGACGGAACGTGCTGCGCGGGTTGCACTATCAGATTAAGCAGCCGCAGGGAAAACTGGTGCGGGTGGTGGAAGGCGAAGTTCTCGATGTCGCGGTGGACGTGCGCCGCAGTTCTGCAACATTTGGCAGATGGGAGGCGGTGCGGCTGTCGGGCGAGAACAAACGCATGCTCTGGATACCCGTGGGATTTGCGCACGGGTTCCGCGTGATATCCGAGCGCGCGCAGGTTCTCTACAAGGCAACCGACTACTACGCTCCGGAATATGAGCGCACACTGGCGTGGAATGACCCGGACTTGAAGATTGACTGGAAACTGGAAGGCGAACCGGTCGTGTCGGTGAAAGACCAGCGCGGCGTTGCTCTGCGGGACGCCGAGACGTTCGAATAGACTCAGGGGAAAATCATCCAAATGAAAGCTGTCGTTCTTGGAGCCTCAGGTCTTCTGGGCAAGACGTTGATGCGTGAATGGACGAGGGATGAAGTTGTCGGCCTCTCGTCGCGCGATGTGGACATTCGCGACGCGGATCAGGTGCAGGGAGTTTTGCATAAGGCTCGTCCTGACTGGGTCGTGCTGGCGGCCGCGTACACCAATGTCGACGAGTGCGAACATCATCCGGAGCTCGCGCTGGCGGTGAATCGCGACGGCGCTGTGAATGTGGCTCAGGCCGCCAAGCGAATCGGTGCAAAACTGCTTTTTATCAGTTCGGATTATGTGTTCGACGGAAAGAAGACGTCCCCTTATGAAGCGGGAGACGCGCGCAATCCGCAGAGCGTGTACGGACGGTCGAAGGCGGAAGCAGAAGTTCGCCTGCTTGAAGCGCTGCCAGAGTGCTGCATCGCGCGAACTTCGTGGTTGTTTGGCAACGGCGGGAAGTGCTTTCCGGATACGATTCTGAAACTGGCAGCCACGCGGCCCGCATTGGATGTAGTCGACGATCAGCGCGGGTGTCCGACGTATTCCGTCGACTTGTCGCGGGCGATCATCCGGCTGTGCCGCAACCATGCTGCCGGAATTGTGCATGTCACCAACGCCGGAGATTGTTCGTGGTTTGAATTCGCGCGAGAGATCGTCAATGGTGCCGGGCTGCGCACCGAAGTGCGCCCGGTCAGCAGCCAGCAAATGGCGCGCCCAGCACCGCGTCCCGCCTATTCCGTTCTTTCGGCAAAGAGCCTGCACAAGTATGGGATCACAATGCCCAGCTGGCAGGATGCGCTGCAGCGGTATTTGCACGAACGTACGAACTAGGCTTCGCGCTCGGGCGTTGCTTCGTTTCGCCTGAGGCTGTTACGATGCGGCGGGGCCCTCGCCAGTGAAGTCCATCCTCAATTACATCGACGGGCAGTTTGTGCGCGGGAAACGGGAGTTCGCCGATGTGAACCCGGCGGACGGCAGCGTTATTGCACAGGTCACGGAAGCAGATCAAGGGATGGTCGATGAGGCCGTGGGCGCAGCGCGCAAGGCGTTGCGAGGCGAGTGGGGACGGCTGGGAATTCGCGATCGCGCGGCTCGGCTGCATAAAGTTGCCGATGCGATCGAGGCGCGGTTCGATTGCTTTGTTGCGGCCGAAGTCGCGGATACGGGCAAGCCCATTGCCCTGGCGTCGAAGTTAGATGTTCCGCGCGCCGCGGCAAATTTTAGAGTCTTCGCCGACGTGATCAAGACGGCTGGACTGGAGTCGTTTCAGACCGAGACTCCCGACGGCAAGAGTGCACTGAACTATGCCGTCCGCAAGCCTTTGGGAGTGGTTGGGATCATCACTCCCTGGAATCTTCCTCTCCTATTGCTGACATGGAAAGTCGCTCCAGCATTGGCCTGCGGGAATAGCGTAGTCGTCAAACCTTCCGAGGAAACTCCGGCGACTGCCACACTGCTCGCTGAGGTGATGAAGGATGCGGACATTCCCGACGGAGTTTATAACGTGGTTCACGGGTTCGGACCAAACTCTGCGGGAGAATTTCTGACGCAGCATCCGGACGTGAACGCGGTGACCTTCACGGGTGAATCGCAGACCGGAGCGGCGATCATGAAGACGGTTGCGGCCTCGGTTAAGCCTGTCTCTTTTGAACTCGGCGGCAAGAATGCGGCAATTGTTTTTGCGGATTGCGACTTTGCGGAAGCCGTGGACGGGATCAGTGAGGCGGCGTTCCTGAATACTGGGCAGGTTTGCCTTTGTGCCGAGCGGGTTTATGTTGAACGCGCGATTTTTGAAAAGTTCGTCATTGCGATCAAGGCGAAGGCAGAGAATCTGCGTTTGGGCTCGCCGTTGGAAACGACCACAGAGCTGGGCCCGCTCATTTCGTCGCAGCATCGCGAGAAGGTACTCTCGTATTACCGAATCGCGCGCGAGGAAGGAGCAAAACTCATCACTGGCGGCGGAGTTCCGAAGTTCGAGAATGCGCTCGACAATGGTTTCTACGTGCAGCCGACGATCTATACTGGGTTGCCGGAATCGGCGCGCTGCGTGAAAGAAGAAATTTTCGGGCCGGTATGCCATGTCGCTCCTTTCGACACGGAAGAGGAAGCAGTGAGCATGGCAAACGATACGAAGTACGGCTTGGCCGCGTCGATTTGGACGACCAATCTGAAGCGAGGGCATCGCGTGGCGCAACAGATGAAGGTGGGGATTACGTGGGTGAATTGCTGGTTCCTGCGCGACCTGCGAACGCCGTTCGGCGGCGTTGGACTTTCCGGGATCGGACGCGAAGGCGGCATGCATTCGCTGAATTTCTATTCGGAGCTGAATAACATTTGCATCCGGCTGTAAGGGTGGCGGAAGCGCAGACATGGGGAGAGTCTCAAGCAAGGTGGTTGCAGGAAAGGCGAAGCCTCGCGGCAAGTATCCGCACGTGAAGCGTGCGGGCGATTTTCTCTTTGTGTCCGGGGCCAGCGCGCGCCGGGCGGACAACTCGATTGCCGGCGCGGAGGTGGACGAGTTTGGAACCACGCATCTCGATATTCGGGTCCAGACGAAGGCAGTGATCGAGAACATTCGCGACATTCTCAAGAGCGTGGGCGCGCAATTGGAAGACGTTGTCGAAGTGACTTCTTACCTTGTAAACATGAACGATTTTGCGGGCTACAACGAAGCGTATGGCGAATACTTTGGCTACGATGGGCCGGCTCGAACCACTGTAGCGGTGCACCAGTTGCCTCATCCGCACCTGCTAATCGAAATCCGGGCGATGGTGTACAAACCAGAGAAAACGAAATAAGGGGGCGCAATGCCGTCCATCAAGAGTCTCAAGGCATTCAACTTTCAGGCCTGGATCGAAGAGAATAAGGAGAAGTTCAAACCTCCGGTGGGCAACGCCCAGGTGTGGGAGGACGGCGAGATGATGGTGACGGTCGTTGGCGGCCCCAATAACCGGCGCGATTATCACGACGATCCGACCGAAGAGTTCTTCTACCAGTTGAAAGGCAATATTTTTCTTCGCATCATGGAGACGCCCGGCAATCCGCCGCTTGAGATTCCGATCCAGGAGGGCGAGATTTTTCTGCTGCCCAAACACATGCGGCATTCTCCGCAGCGGTTGCAGGAGGGCAGCATCGGCGTCGTGGTCGAGATGCCGCGTCCAGAGGGCGCGATGGATGGGTTCGAATGGTATTGCCAGAACTGCCACCAGTTGGTGCATCGCGCGGAAGTAAAGCTGAAGAGCATCGTGCGCGATTTGCCCCCTTTGTTTGAGCGATTCTACAGCGACGAAAGTCTTCGCAAGTGCAAGCACTGTGGGGCGATTCATCCCGGCAAGCAGTGAACATGCCAGTCATCGACATCCATAATCATTTCTTTCCGCGTGCCTGGCCCGATCTGGCCGCGCGCTACGGCACTCCCAATTGGCCGTGGATTAAGCACACTGAGCCGGGCAAAGCGGAGATCATGGTGGGCGACAGGTTCTTTCGCCACATCTATTCCGCGTGCTGGGATCCTGACGTGCGCTTGAACGAGATGGACCGGGACGGGGTCGAGAGGCAGATCCTGTCGGCCACGCCCGTGCTCTTCGCGTACGACCGGGCCGTGGAGCATGCGCTGGATTGCGCGCGATTGTTTAACGATGCTGCGCTGGAACTGTGTGCGCAGGGCAAGGGCCGATTGAAATCGTTGTGCCAGGTCCCTTTGCAGGATATTGACGCGTCGTGCAAGGAGTTGAGCCGGTGCATGCGCTCTGGCCACCTTGGAGTGCAGATCGGCAATCACGTCGGCGAGAAAAATCTCGATGATCTGGGCATTGTGACTTTCCTGCATCATTGCGCGGACGAAGGTGCGGCGGTGCTGGTTCATCCTTGGGACATGTTGGCTCCGCAGCGCATGCCGAAGTACATGATGCCCTGGACCGTCGGAATGCCAGCGGAGACGCAGCTTGGCATTGTCGCAATGATTCTGGGTGGAGCATTCGACAAGCTGCCGAAGAGTCTGCGCATTTGCTTTGCCCACGGCGGTGGCAGTTTTGCGTTTCTGTTGGGACGGCTGGAGAATGCGTGGCAACATCATCCGGTAGCCCACGGAGTTTGTGAGTTGTCTCCCAGTCAATACTTGAGCCGCTTCTCCGTGGATTCCGCGGTATTCGATGCGCGCGCGCTCCAGTTTCTGGTGGAGACTTTGGGCGCCGAGCGCGTGATGCTGGGCTCGGACTACCCTTTCCCTCTGGGCGAATACTGCGTGGGATCTCTCATTCGAACAAGCCAATTGACCGCCTCGACGAAAGATCGCTTACTGGGCACGAATGCGATCGAATTCCTCGGCCTGCAGAAAGAGCGCGACACTGCGAGCACGCAGATCACTGCTGGTGGCGGAGTGCCGATCGTGCCGGAGGGCGAGCAACTCACCTACAGTTCGTACCTCAAGGTCCCGGAACTGCTGAAGTTGCAGCAGTCGCAGTCGACGCCGCAGCATCACGATGAGCTTTTATTCATCATCGTGCACCAGACTTATGAGTTATGGTTCAAGGAGTTGCTGCACGATCTGGATGCGGTAGTCGCAAATCTCCAAGCTGCTGGGGCGAATCCCAATTCGCGAGACGAAGTCTACGAAGCGGCGCGGCTGCTGCGGCGCTGCACCGAGATTACGCGGGTACTGGTCGAGCAGTTTACGATTCTTGAGACGATGCTTCCCACGCACTTTCTGGCGTTTCGCGGCAAACTCGAGCCGGCCAGCGGATTTCAATCAGAACAGTTTCGCGAGCTGGAATTCCTGTGCGGTCTAAAGGACGAGAAAATGCTGCGCTATCACCGCCCCACTCCGGAAGCGCATGCGCTGTTGGAACGCAGACTGCGCGAGCCTTCGCTGCACGATGTATTTTTTGATGCATTGCGGTCCATGGGCAAACTACAGGTGGATGCGAACGCGACGGACCGCGAACGATTCGATGCGCGGGCCAAGGCGGTGCTGGCTCTATATCGGGATGAACGCAGCCACCGCGATTGGATTGATGTATGCGAACGGCTTACAGAATTCGATGAACTGGTTGTGAGTTGGAGGCTTCGGCACATTCAGCTCGTGGAGCGCGTCATCGGCGTGCGCACGGGAACCGGCGGAAGCGCCGGGTCATCGTACCTGAAGTTGACGCTCGACAAGAAGTTCTTTCCGGAGTTGTGGGAAGCGCGGACGCTGCTGACGGAGTAGCGGGAATACATTCCAGGAAATCTGAATCGCACACTTTCCATGATTCGCAAAACCGAGACCATCTCGCTGATAGGCGCTGGACTCAACGGGCCGCTGCTGGCTCTGGGCCTGGTTCAGCGCGGCTTCGACGTTGAGATCTATGAGAGACGGCCGGACATGCGGAAAGTGCGCATCAGCGCTGGCCGGTCCATCAATCTTGCACTTTCGACACGCGGGATTCATGCGCTCGCCGAAGCGGGACTGTGGAGCGAGATGCGACAGATCATCATTCCGATGAAAGGGAGAATGATGCACTCGGCTACGTCCGAGTTGACGTTTCAGCCTTATGGAAAGAATGAGGCGGAGGTTATCAATTCGATCTCTCGCGCCGAATTGAATATCGCTCTGATGAATGCGGCAGAAGAACGGGGTGTGAAGATTCACTTTCAACAGCGTTGCACCGGAATCGATCTCAAGGCAGGAATGGTCTATTTGCGGGATGAGCGGACCGGAGCCGATCGAACGGTTGGCTCGACGGTGGTGATCGGATGTGATGGTTCTGCCTCGGCGATTCGCGGTGAGATGCTGAAGATGAACCGCTTCAACTTTTCCCAGCAGTATCTCGGCTATGGATACAAGGAGCTGACCATTCCTGCAGGACTGGACGGAAAGCACGTGCTCGAGACCCGTGCGCTGCATATCTGGCCCCGAGGCAACTACATGCTCATCGCGCTGCCCAATGTGGACGGCACGTTCGCCTGCATCCTATTTCTGCCGTTTGAAGGGCCGGATAGCTTTGCTGAACTGACTACGCGTGCTGCGGTGACCGAGTTTTTCCAGTTGAGATTTCCGGACACTCTGTCGCTCATGCCCGATCTGACCGAAAACTTCTTCGCCAATCCGACTGGAGCCATGGTCACAATCAAGTGTGCGCCTTGGCATGTCGAGGGAAAGTCTCTGCTGCTGGGAGATGCGGCGCATGCCATCGTTCCCTTCTTTGGGCAGGGAATCAACTGTGGTTTTGAAGACTGCAGCTACCTGCTGGAGTTGCTCGATCGTCACGGAGCAGACTGGGAAGGCGTCTTCGGGAAGTTCGAAGAGTCGCGAAAGGTCAATACCGATGCGATCGCAGACCTGGCAGTTGAGAATTTCGTGGAGATGAGAGATCGGGTGGCTGACCCGCGATTTCTGTTTCGCAAGAAGGTTGAACTTGCCCTGGAAGCCCGATATCCGAAGTTGTTCGTGCCGAAATACTCGATGGTGACTTTCCATCGCATCCCCTATGCGACTGCGTTGAGGCGCGGACAAATCCAGGATCGCATGCTGACTGAACTCTGTGACGGAATCGAACACCTGGATGATCTGGACTGGAGCAAGGCTGAAAACTTGATTCGCCGCGAGCTGACACCCTTGGAGCTGCTGTCGTGACGGCGACCGCATTTCACGCCGGCGAGAGCTTTGCGGTTGCCATGGATGCCCGCGATCCTCTGGCTCATTTTCGCGAGCGCTTCTACCTCCCAAGAACCAGTCAGGGAGCCGAGTCTGTTTATCTATGCGGCCACTCGCTCGGCCTCCAGCCGAAAACGGCGGGTGCGTATCTCGATCAGGTACTGCGGGACTGGGCGCAACTCGGGGTGGAAGGACATTTTCACGCGAAGGATCCGTGGATGCCCTACCACCGGCTCCTCGCGCAGCAGACTGCGGAGTTGGTGGGAGCGCAACCCGCCGAAGTTGTCGTAATGAATTCTCTGACAGTGAACTTGCACTTGATGATGGCTTCGTTCTATCGGCCGACGTCAGAGAGAAACAAGATTCTGGTCGAGTCTGGAGCCTTTCCCTCGGATCAGTACGCGGTGAAATCACAAATCCTGTTTCATGGTTTCGATCCTGCCTCATCCCTGCTTGAGCTTGTGCCTCGCGAGGGCGAGTCCTGCATGCGTGACGACGATATCGAACTGTTGATTGACCGCGAAGGTGATTCGATCGCGCTGATCCTGCTGGCCGGTGTGAACTATGCAACGGGACAGGTGTTCGACATGGCGGGAATCACGAAGGCCGCGCAGCGGAAGGGGTGCGTTGTTGGATTCGATTTGGCGCACGCCGCGGGAAACATACCGTTGCGGCTTCACGATTGGGGCGCAGACTTCGCGGCATGGTGCAGTTACAAGTATTTGAATGGCGGACCGGGATGTGTTGGGGGATGCTTCGTTCACGAGCGGCATGCACGCGCCTGGGAGCGTCCACGCTTCGCGGGGTGGTGGGGGCACGACGAGAAGACGCGCTTCCAGATGGGTCCGGACTTTCGTCCGATGGAAGGAGCGGAAGGCTGGCAGTTGAGCAATCCTCCGATCCTGGCGTTGGCAGCTCTGCGCGCGTCGATGGAGATTTTTTCGGACGCTGGCATGGAGCGCTTGCGCGCCAAGAGCACATCGCTGACCAGCTACATGGAGTTCCTGCTCGACCACCAGCGGTCCGCGGAATTCTCGATCATCACGCCGCGCGAGCCGGAGCGAAGAGGCGCCCAGCTATCCATCCGATTACCACGTGACGGCCGCAAACTGTGTGACCGATTAGCGACGCAGGGCGTCATGGGAGACTGGCGTGAGCCCGATACATTTCGGGTCGCCGCCGTGCCGCTATACAACTCATATCAGGATGTTTACCGATTCTCGCAACGTTTTTCGGAAGCCCTGTCGTGAGCGAGAGCCTCCACTTTCGGCTGGCGCTCTGGAATTACTTCGGTAACGTTATTGTCTCGCCAAGCACCCATACAATCTGAAACGTGGGAAATCCTCCGCTCCAGCACGCCCGGAAGTGGACAGCAATCGTGTGCACTGTGGTGGCCGTGCACGTGTTGCTGTCGATTTTTGCACCGCGCGGATTTGCTCTCACGGCATTTGGCGACCTTCTACAGAACTTCATCCTGCTTTGCGCGACCGTCGGCGTTCTTGTCAACATGCGAACCGCGTCCCCGAAGGCCCGCTTGTTCTGGGCGCTTCTGGGCCTGGGATTGGGGATATGGCTAGCGTCGCAACTCATGTGGACTTATCTTGAAGTCTATTTGCGGCATGAGGCGCCAAATCCATTTGTCGGCGACGTCATTCTCTTTCTGCATGTTGTGCCCATGATGGCGGCTGTGGCACTGCAGCCGCACCTTCAACAGAGTGACCGTTCCCTACGAGTTGGAACGCTCGACTTCGCGCTGCTTCTCACGTGGTGGCTGTTCTTGTACCTCTTTGTCGTCATTCCCTGGCAGTACGTGCACCCCGTTGAAGTCGTATATGGGCGGAGTTTTGATTTGCTCTACGTCTCTGAAGAACTCGTATTGGCAGTGGGCCTGGTCATGGTATGGCGTCGTAGCAGTGGTGTTTGGCGAAGCATTTATTTCCATCTTTTCGTAGCCACGCTGCTCTATTGTGTCGCCTCGCTCATGGCTAGCGAGGCAATCGACCTGCACCTCTATTACACGGGCAGCTTGTTCGACGTGCCTCTGGTAGCTGGCATGGCGTGGTTTGTGCGCATCGGCTTCCAAGCGCCAGTGTCTGCAACGGAGAGTCCGGTTGAGGAGACCTCCACGCGAAGCTACGGAATCTGGAAGGCGCGTCTGGCCATGGTGGCCGTATTCGTTACTCCACTGATGATGCTGAGGGCACAATTTGGTGGAGATGCGCCACAAGGCGTCCGCACCTACCGCCTCTGGCTGACCGTTGCCGTCATGCTCGTGATGGGTGTGCTGGTGTTTCTCAAGCAACATTTGTTGGATCAGGAACTGCTCAGCCTGCTCCGGCTGTCGCGCCACAACCTGGATGAAATGTGCCGGCTTAAGGATGAACTGGAGAACAAAGAACATTCCTTGCGGTGGCACAGTCTCGAGTTGCAGCGGAAGAATCTGGAATTGCAGGAGATTTCATTCACGGATGTGCTGACCGGCGTGTGGAACCGGCGCTATCTGGAAGAGATCATCACGGCCGAAGCAGGACAGGTGCTACGAAACTACCAGCGGGCAAGGGGAAGTGGTATTCGGAAACTGGATCATCGCGACCTGGTATTCATCATGGTCGACGTAGACTTCTTTAAAAAAGTGAATGACAAGCATGGTCATCCTGCGGGCGATCGACTGCTACAACTTGTTGCTCAAAGGCTCTCGACTGTTGTGCGCAAGTCTGATGTTCTGGTGCGCTGGGGCGGAGAAGAGTTTCTGATCATGAGCCGTTCGACCGATCCGTCGGGAACCCCAGCATTCTGCGCGCGCGTTCTGGAGGTGATGGCTTCGGAAGCGTTTGATCTCGGTCACGGCATTTCGGTGAAGAAGACATGCTCGGTGGGCTGGGCGGCATATCCGTGGAGTCGCGGCGCTTACGAGGCGATCTGCGCGGAGGAATCGATTGCGCTGGCCGATGCCGCCTTGTATCGCGCGAAGGCGCTGGGCCGAAATCAAGGCGTTGGGATTGTTGCGACCGATGCCGCAGCCCAGAATCCTGAGACGGTTGACTTCGTGTCGGTACGGGATGGGAGTCCTCCGCTGGCGCGGAGTGTACGAACCGCCTGCCCGGTTCCGGCCGAGTGTCCGGAAACCGAGTTCGAAGCGGTGGAGCATATTGACCAGTCCAACTCATGAGCCATCCTGCTCGATTGCAATCCACCGGAAGTGCTCTTCGACCAAAGGCGCTTGACCTCCGCGAGCGCGTTGACTACATTGAGTAGCCGGCCTCATGGCTGCCAAGGCACACATACTCATGACTGCAAAGAATTCCTCGCGCAAGACGGGCCTTCGTCAGAAGGCGCAACTTATGTCCGCATCTGAAATCGAACGTACCCTGGTGCGACTGGCGTATGAAATCGTGGAAAAGAATGGTGGCGTCCAAGGTCTGGGGCTCGTCGGAATTCGACGCCGCGGAGTTCCGATCGCAGAACGACTGGGCAAGATCATCACGCGTATCGAAAACGCCAAAGTTCCGGTAGGAACACTGGATATCACGTTTTATCGCGACGATCTCTCGACGCTGGGACCGAAGCCGGTCGTGCAGGAAAGAGAAATCGGATTTGAGATCGAGGATAAGAACATCGTGCTTGTCGACGACGTGCTGTTTACCGGGCGCACCACGCGAGCTGCCCTCGATGCCCTGTTTTCCCATGGCAGGCCGCAGCGGGTGCAGTTATGCGTGCTGATTGATCGTGGGCATCGCGAGATTCCCGTGGAAGCGACATTCGTGGGCCGCAATGTGCAGACCACGTCGAACGAAGTAATCGAAGTCAAGCTGAACGAAATCGACGACGCGGAGAAGGTCTTGTTGATGGAGAAGTAACGCGGCGAAAAAATCTATTGAGATGAAAGAAGGACGGTGGCCGGCCACCGTCCTTATCTTTGGGTTTCAAACTGCTAAACGATCGCCACTAAGCAATTCTGGTGCAGACAGCTTTCGTTTGCGTGTAGAGATTGAGCGCATCGTGCCCCATCTCGCGTCCCCAACCGGACTGCTTGTAGCCGCCGAATGGCAGCGCCGCATCGAAGATGTTGTAGCAGTTGATCCAGACGGTGCCGGCGCGAAGTTGTTCCGCCATGCGATGCGCCTTGCCAATATCGCGAGTCCAGACCGCAGCAGCCAGTCCATAGTCGCTGTTGTTGGCGCGAGGAATGATTTCTTCAGGATCGGTGAATGGCATCGCAGCCACGACTGGCCCGAAGATCTCCTCCTGCACGACTTTCATGTTTTCTTGAGCGTTAACGAGTACGGTCGGTTCGACAAAGTATCCGCGATCTCCCGCTTTGTGACCGCCAACCAAAGCCTTCGCGCCTTCGGAGAACCCGGATTCCAGATATCCGCAAACCCGATTTAGTTGCTCTTCTGAGACCAGCGGGCCCATCTGGGAATTGGGGTCGAGACCGGAGCCGACAGTGATTTTCCGGGCGTGCTCTGCGACTCCTTCCACTACCTGATCGAAAACCGATTTTTCGACGTACAACCGGGAGCCGGCGCAGCAGCACTGGCCATGGTTGAAGAAGATGGCGCTCGCTGCTCCGGGGATCGCGGTTTCGAGATCGGCATCTTTGAACACGACGTTCGGCGACTTGCCGCCCAGTTCCAGCGAGACTTTCTTGAGATTGCCGGCGGCAGCGTGAACGATGAGCTTTCCGACCTCCGTCGATCCCGTGAAGGCTACCTTGTCGACGTCGGGATGCGCGGCCAATGCGGCCCCCGCGGTTTCGCCGTAGCCCGGGACAACGTTGACTACGCCCTCAGGGAAACCAGCTTCCATGATCAGTTCACCCAGACGGAGCGCGGAGAGAGGGGTTTGCTCTGCTGGCTTCAGCACAACTGTGCAGCCCGTAGCCAGCGCAGGACCAAGTTTCCATGCGGCCATCAGTAGTGGGAAATTCCAGGGGATAATCTGGCCCACGACTCCTACTGGCTCACGCAGAGTGTAGGCGAGATATTTTGCGCCGGGAGTGTAGGGCACCGAGAGCGGAATCGTGTTGCCCTCGATCTTCGTCGCCCATCCTGCCATGTAGCGGAAGAGATCGACCGCCAGCGGGACATCGGCAGCTTTGGCGATGTTGAGCGGCTTGCCATTGTCGAGGCTCTCGATGTACCCGAACTCTTCGGTGTGTTGTTCCAGCAAGTCGGCGAGTTTCCAGATCAGGCGGCCACGTTCGGAAGCGGTCATCCGGCGCCATGGACCATGATCGAACGCGTGGCGCGCTGCCCTGACAGCAAGGTCAATATCGGTACGATCGCCTTCTGCAACCTGAGCGAGGACTTCGCCGGTCGCAGGATTGTAGGTTGGGAACGTCTTGCCGGAGGCGGCGTCCACCCACTGACCGTTGATCAACATCTTTCGTGGTTTGTCGATGAATTCGGCGACGCTCGGATGAATCTGCGGGGAAACTGCAATGCCCATACGTCCTCCTTGGTCAAACTGATACTTGAAATTGAGAATGATGCCAGGCGAAGAAAGGCGACCGGGGTATGCTAGTCCCAGGACGAGGCAAATGCAATCGGTTGCAATCCGGGCAGATTATTCGCCGTACGGAACCCAGATGTTCTTCACTTGAGTGGCGTGTTCCAGGAACCAACGGCCTTCTGATATTTTTGGATCGAACCAGTCGATGATGCGGCCCTCGTTCGTCCAGACCTGTTTTAGGTTGCCGACCGACATGGCCTTGGCGGCCGCCACAGTCGCGCCATCTCCGTAGCACCAAATGCCGTCGACGTCGTCGTGCTCGGCGAGAGTTTTCAGAAGTTGCGAAGCGTAGCCGGTCACAATGTTCACCGCTCCGCCAGGCAGGTCACTGGTGTCGAACAGTTGGTAAAGGTCGCCCGTGATGAGAGGGTATTTCTCCGAGGGAACGGCGACCACTGTGTTACCCGCGGAGAGCAGCGGCAGCACGAGCGAAAGGAAACCCAGCAGCGGAGCTTCCGTGGGGCAGATTACCCCGACGGTCCCAATTGCCTCGTTCATCGCGATGGCAATATTGCGGAACGGTGGATTGTGCACGGCGCCATCGAACTTGTCGGCCCACGCTGCGTACGAGAAGATGCGCTCGATGCTGCGTTCGACTTCTGCTACGGCTTGTTTTTCACCGACAGCCACGGTCAATCGCTGGACGATTTCGCTCTGGCGCTGGGCGAGATTTTCTGCACAGTAGTAGAGAACTTGGGCTCGATTGTGCGCGGTCGCTTTGGCCCACGCGCTGGCCTTGTGCGCCGCCTCCACGGCATTGCGGATGTCTTTGCGATTGCCTAGAGGCGCTTCGCCGAGCAGGCGGCCCTCCGGCGAGCGAACTTCCATGCTATATCCCGAGTCGGGACGCGCCTGCTTGCCGCCGATGTAGAGTTTTACGGTGCGATCGATTGCGGGTGCGCTGGCCTCTGGTCTCTCTTCCACCCCCGCACCGGCCGCGGAATTTGAGGTCGGCAGTTTCGGAGCGTGCTTGAACCACGTGGGCTCCATGTATTCGAGCAGGCCTTCGCGGCCGCCCTCACGGCCGTATCCACTCTCGCGGTATCCGCCGAAGCCGCAGGCGGCGTCAAACAGATTCGTGCAGTTCACCCAGACCACACCGGCCTTGAGTTGGGCGGCGACGTGTAGAGCCACGTTAATGTTCTCGCTCCACACGCACGACGCCAGTCCGTAGACCGTGTTGTTGGCTAACTCGACAGCTTCCTTCGGTGTGCGGAAGGTCATCGCGGCGAGAACCGGGCCAAAGATTTCCTGCTGGGCGACGATGGAAGTCGGATGCACATTGCTCAGGAGAGTCGGCGGGTAATAGAAGCCGCGTGCAGGTAACTCCACTTGAGGTTGCCAGCAGGTTGCTCCCTCGGCGACGCCCTGAGCCACCATGCGTTCGATGCGGTCCAGTTGCACCCGCGCGACGATGGCGCCAATATCAATCGCCTTATCGAGAGGAGGTCCGATGCGAAGAGTGCTCATGCGATCGCGAATCTTTGCGATCAATGGCTCTGCAATGCTTTCCTGCATCAGCAGGCGCGAACCTGCGCAGCAGACTTGACCTTGGTTGAACCAGATTCCGTCGACCAGTCCTTCGACCGCGCTGTCGAGATCCGCATCTTCGAAGATGATGAATGGAGACTTGCCGCCGAGTTCGAGGGAAAGCCGTTTGTGGCTGGCGGCAGTTGCGCTGCGGATGGCGCGTCCAACTTCGGTGGAACCGGTGAATGCAATCTTGTCGACGTCCGGATGCTTCACCAACGCCTCGCCGGTTGAGCCATCTCCGGTCACGATGTTAATGACTCCAGCGGGCAGTTCGGCTTCCTGACAAAGCTCTGCGAAGACCAGCGCGGTAAGCGGAGTGAACTCCGCGGGCTTCAAAACCACCGTGTTTCCTGTTGCCAGAGCGGGGGCGATTTTCCACGCCAACATCAGCAGCGGAAAATTCCAGGGAATGATCTGTCCGACTACGCCACACGGTTCGTAGCCCGGGAACTCTTGTTCGAGCAGTTGAGCCCAGCCGGCGTGGTAGTAGAAATGCCGAGCTACCAGAGGAATATCGATGTCGCGGCTCTCACGGATGGGCTTGCCATTGTCCATGGTTTCAAGAACGGCCAGGAGGCGCGAATGCTTTTGTACCAGGCGCGCGAGGGCGTACAGATAGCGCGCTCGAACATGTGGAGTTAGACCGCGCCATTTGGGAAATGCAGCGCGCGCGGCGCGAACCGCGGAGTCGATGTCAGCGACGTTCCCTTGGGCAACCGCAGCTAGTTTCTCGCCGTTCGAAGGATCGACGGTGTCGAAATATTCTCCGCTCGCGGGTGGCTGCCACGCTCCGCCGACGAAGTGCCCAAAACGGCGGCCATGGCGCTCCAGCCATGCTCCTGCCTCTTTGGAATCTTCGGGAGCAGGTCCGTACTCCATGCTGACGAATTTTTCGGCGATGCTCATTGGGCTTGGCTCGCTTGCTCTCGTACTGGTCCTCTACCGCGCGTGCTGCTACGCAACCGGATGACGATACTCGGCAGAATAACGTCCGGTTGCATAATGCTCCAGTTGCCGCTCGATGTCCCCCAACAATCCGCTCGCACCGAAGCGGAACAAGTCTGCATGCGTCCACGACACGCCGAGTTCCTCTTTCATCATCGCCAGCCAGTCGAGGGACTGCTTCGCGGTGCGGATTCCGCCAGCGGGCTTGAAACCAACTGCCATTCCGGTTTGTTGCCCGTACTCGCGGATGGCGCGCACCATCACCAGGCTTACCGGTAGCGTAGCGTTGGTCGGTTCCTTGCCTGTCGAAGTCTTAATGAAATCAGCGCCCGCCATCATCGCGACATAGCTGGCGCGCGCCACATTGCGGAACGTCAACAAATCCCCGGTCCCGAGGATCACCTTCATGTGCGCTCTTCCGCAGGCCTGTTTGAATTCCGCGACTTCGTCGTATAGTGCCTGCCAGCGTCCGCCGAAAACATGCGCCCGCGTGATGACAACGTCGATTTCGTGCGCTCCCGCTTCCACTGAGCGGCGAATCTCGGCGACGCGTTCGGCGAGAGGCGAGAGCCCGGCGGGGAATCCCGTGGAGACGGCCGCGACGTGGACGCCACTTCCTTCCAGCGCATGCAGCGCGGTTTCGATGAAGGTGTGGTAGACGCACACGGCTCCCACCTTGATCCCTAGCTCGGCAATCCCGAGTTTTTCGACGAGGTCTTGCCGAATGGGCTGTCGCGCCTTGGCGCACAGTCGCCGCACACGTTCGTCAGTGTCGTCACCGGAGAGTGTGGTCAGGTCCATGCAGGAGATTGCGCGCAGAAGCCAAGCGGCCTGCCATTCTTTCTTTACCGTCCGGCGCGCTACCTGCGTCTGGGCCCGGCGTTCCACAGCGCTCGTGTTCACGCGCACTTCCTGCACCCAATTCAGATCGAGAGGAATACCGGAGTTGGAGAGAAGCGGGTGCCCGGCGAGAGTGGCGATCGCATTCGAAGGGTGGAACTCTCGGGCCACGATCTCGCCTTCTGATTTGCGATCGTTGTGCTCGATTGACATATGCAGCGAGCCTTCTAGTGCTCCATGAGCTTTGCGTTCCCGCGAGGCCTGAACAGGGGCAGATCGCTCGAATTGTCATTGTACGGCACGCAATCTTACAACGCGAACTCCAACGGCAGCCTCCTTCTATGGCGAGACGTCCGCAGCAATCGGCAAGAATTCGCCTTGAACGAACTGTGAGGGTTACAATGGCGCACGATTCGCCGGTTGGAGTGAGTCATCCGACCGCGTTTCGCGACTGATGCAATATTTCCTATGCCCAAGAAAACAGTATCCAGCGGCATGCGTAAGAAGCTCGAACAGGCGGCCGTCAAAGTGATGAAGAATGCGCATGCTCCGTATTCGGATTTCCATGTTGGAGCTGCGATCCTGCTGACCAACGGCAAGATCTTTTCCGGCTGTAATGTCGAGAATGCATCCTATGGAATGACGAATTGTGCCGAGCGAACCGCGATCTTCTCGGCGGTCGCGCAGTTGGGGCCAAAGATTGAGATTCAGGCCGTTGCCGTCGCCAACGACCATGGGGTCGCATGCTCGCCGTGTGGGGCGTGCCGCCAGGTGATCTACGAGTTTGGCCCTGACGCTACCATTTTCTTTCAAGGGGTCGCCGGCCCGAAGCAGGCGCACATCACCGAACTTCTTCCGGAAGGATTCCGCCTACAGTGAGTCAACCCACCGTACATCAAACCTTCCGTGCGATTGATGTGATCCGCAAGAAGAGAGATGGCGTCGAATTGTCTTCGGCCGAGATTGAAGGCCTGGTCGACGCATATACCAAGGGAGAGATTCCAGACTATCAGGTGTCGGCATGGCTGATGGCGGTGGTGCTGAAAGGTATGACGCGCCCGGAGACGGCGGCCTTGACGGATGCGATGCTGCACTCAGGTGATGTGCTCGATCTTTTTTCGTTGCCGGCGCGAAAAGTCGACAAGCACTCGACCGGCGGCGTCGGCGACAAGACTTCCCTGGTGCTGGCTCCCCTGGCTGCTGCAGCGGGCGTGTCTGTTCCCATGATCAGCGGTCGCGGCCTGGGACACACGGGCGGAACGCTCGATAAGTTGGAAGCCATCCCCGGCTTTAACGTGAATCTTCCGGTAGCCGAATTCCGCCGCGTGCTCGAGGTCTGTGGCTGCGCGATGATTGGACAGACCGCGGAGATCGCTCCCGCCGATCGCAAACTGTATGCCCTGCGCGACGTTACGGGCACGGTCGAGAGTCCCTATCTGATTTGTGCGTCGATCATGAGCAAAAAGCTGGCAGAGGGAATCGATGCTCTTGTGCTCGACGTGAAGACTGGATCCGGTGCTTTCATGAAGAGCGAGAAAGATGCGGCCTTTCTCGCCGAACTCATGGTTGAGACCGGGGAGAGGATGGGCAAACAAGTCGTCGCGCTGATCACCGATATGGACCAACCGTTAGGCAACATGATCGGCAACGCGCTGGAGGTGGTCGAAGTCGTAGAAGTGCTGCGCGGTGGCGGCCCAGAAGATCTGCGAGAGCTTTGCCTGGAACTGGCGGGATGGATGCTGCATCTCGGTGGCGTCGCGAAGACTGTTGCAGAAGGGAAACAGCAGAGCGCGCAGCTGATTTCTTCGGGCAAAGCGCTCGAGAGGTTTCAGCAGATGGTGGAACTGCAGGGCGGCGACGCACGGATCATCGATGATGCCAAGCGACTGCCCCAGGCGAAGCAAATGATGCAGGTCAATAGTGCTAACACTGGACATATCGGTTCGATCCAGTGCGAGCAAGTTGGCACGGCGTGCGTGATTCTCGGCGGCGGCCGCGAGCGCAAGGAAGATTCCGTCGACCCGTCTGTGGGAATCGTGCTGCATAAGAAAGTTGGAGATCGAGTTACTGCCGGCGAACCGCTCGCGACGGTTTACTACAATGCCGAAACGAAGGCCACGCGTGCGCGACAGTTGATCGAGGCGAGTTACGTTGTGACGGATGCGGCGCCGCCTACGAAACGCCCGTTGATCCACAGAATCATCGGCAAGTCCGGGGAGAAAAACTGAATGGGACGATATACGGGAATTCTTGGCCTGTTGACCATGCTCGGACTTGCCTACATTTTCTCCACCAATCGCCGCGCCATTCGCGTGAAAACCGTGGTTTGGGGCTTGAGCCTGCAGGTCGTGTTTGCCGTCTTTGTTCTGAGGATCGACTACGGGCGACGCATGTTCCAGGCCGTCGGCGACGCTGCCAACAAGGTGCTCAGCTATTCTTTTTTCGGCTCGGAGTTTATTTTCGGCCCACTCGGCAAGCAAAACTCCAACATCGGTTTCATCTTCGCTTTCCAGGTCCTTCCGGTTGTCATCTTCATCTGCGCCCTGTTCGCGATCCTTTATCACGTTGGCATTATGCAGATCGTCATCCGCGCTATGGCTTGGGCCATGACGCGCATCATGGGCGCCAGCGGAGCCGAGTCGCTTAACGTCGCCGCCAGCATCTTCATGGGACAAACCGAAGCCCCGGTGACTATCCGGCCGTTTCTCCCGGACCTCACACGCTCTGAACTCATGACCGTCATGACCAGCGGCATGGCCCATGTCTCCGGCTCGATCATGGCCGCCTATTTTGCTTTCGGAGCGGAACCGCGCCATGTCCTCAGTGCCGTCATCATGACCGCGCCCGGCACCATTCTCGTTTCCAAAATGCTCGTGCCCGAAACCGAGCAGGCCAGAACCGCCGGCAAAGTCATCATGCCGGAAGGCGAGGCGGAAAAAGAAAAGCACGAAAATCTTCTCGGCGCGATCGCCCGCGGCACCAGTGACGGCCTGCACATGGCCCTCAATATCGGTGCCATGCTGATCGCATTTATCGCGCTGATCCACCTGCTCGATGGCATCATGGGCGGCATTCATAGCCACGTCGGCTGGTTTCCATCGAGCGTCGAGGGACCGCTCGGTGTTCTGCTCTCGCCTGTCGCCTGGCTGATCGGCATTCCCTGGCACGATTGCCCTATCGTCGGCAACCTGCTCGGGACGCGCATGGTGCTCAACGAACTGGTCGCGTTCACCATCCTCGGACCCCAGAAGGCGGTGCTCGATCCGCGCTCGTTTACCATCGCCACCTTCGCGCTCTGCGGGTTCGCAAATCTCAGTTCGATCGGAATTCAGATCGGTGGCATCGGTGCGCTCGCGCCTAACAAGAGAGGCGAACTAGCGCGGCTGGGCGTGCGCGCGATGCTGGCTGGAACCATGGCCAATCTGATGTCAGCTTCGATTGCAGGCATGCTGCTTTAGGAATTCATCTGTTCAATCATTTTTCAGACAGGACTCTTCGAATGAAACTACATTCCAGCAAATTTTGCCTCGTGCTGTTCACGGTTCTTGGACTCATGGCGAACGCGGCGGCTCAATCAACGCAGCGCGTGATCATTGATACCGATCCGGGCGTCGATGACGCGATGGCGATCTTGCTCGCACTGAACTCGCCCGAGCTGAAAGTCGAAGCGCTCACGGTCGTGCCCGGCAACGTCGATGGCCGACAGGGTCTGGAGAATGCGCTGAAGTTGATGTCGCTGGCCGGGCGTTGCGACTTGCTTGTGGCTGGCGGAGCGCAGCATCCGCTCAATCAGAAATTGATTACGGCGCAATTCTGGCATGGCAAGAACGGACTTGCTGGGGTTGAGTTGCCCGCCTCGAAATGCAAAGCCGATCCTCGTTTCGGCCCTGATCTCATCATCGAACTGATTCATAAATATCCGCATGAGATTACGCTGATTCCCGTCGGTCCGCTGACGAACATTGCGCTGGCTGTCTCGAAAGACCCTTCGATCGTTCCATTGACGAAGGACATTGTCATCATGGGTGGCTCGATCACCGGAGGCAATGTGAACGGCGCTGCAGAAGCGAATATTTACGGGGATCCGGAAGCGGCGGCGATCGTCTTCAACGCGGGGTGGATGGTCACGATGGTGGGCTCCGACGTCGGCGAGCGGACGATCATCACGCGCAAGTATCTGGCCGATTTGCAATCCCTGCATGGTCCACAGAGCGATTTCATTGCGAACCTGGCAGACTTTTATCTAACGCGTTCCGAGAAGAGCGGATATCAGGGAGCCGCGATGTACGATCCCCTGGCGGTGGGCGTTGTGATCGATCCGAAGCTCGTGACGCTCAAAGATATGCACGTGGACGTGGAACTGAGAGGCGAGTTTACGCGCGGGGAAACTGTGGCCAATCGAATGGGCTCGAACGAGAACAACGTGTTGCACGGAGACCACTACGAGATCGAGGGCGTGATTGACTTGAAGCCGAACGCGCGAGTGTGCCTGGCCTCGGACGCGGACGGGTTCCTGAGGTTGTTCATCAGCCGGATTAAAGGGAAATAGATTGATTCTGTCGCTCGAACGTTCGAACGCTCAGCCGTTCGCTCGCGCCACCAGCAGGATCGCAAAAGCATAAAAGACGAACATCAGCGCGAGATAAATCTTGCCCCGTGGCGGTGCGCCTGAGAATTCCTTCCACACAAAAACGCCCCATAGAGCCCCCACCATCGGTGCGGATTGGCCGATGGCGTAGGAGATCGCAAAGCTCATCGATTTTCCTGCGACCACGTTGAATACTGTGCCGATACCCCAGATCACTCCCCCGAAAAGTCCCAATAGATGGCCTGAAGCCGGGGCGTGGAAAAATCCGGCGAACCCGACAGGTTCCCCAGCAAGTGGGTGCTTCATAAAATACAGATTCCAGACAAAACATGACAGGAGCGCGCCCAGCGTTAGAAAAACCGCGGAGCTATAGGGCGTGAGAGGATTTCCGCGGGTCGCACCGTACGCTACAAACGGATTCCATAAACCCATCAGCACACCGGAAACTATGCATATCATGATGCTCTTGCGCGACGCCGAACGGCCGCTGCCCAGGCTTCCGAACGCCTTGCCATCCAGGATGACAGCGATCAGCGCGCACGCCACGCCCAAAGCCAGGAATAGCGCGATGCCCTTGGGTTCCAGGATGTAGCTCAGCACGACGCCGACTACCAGCGCGATCCCGATCGAAACCGGAAGAGCGACGGCAAGGCCCGCCATGTCGATCGCTGCCACCAACAGGAGATTCGCCAGATTGAAAAGCGCTCCTCCAACCATGGTCCAGAGGATGTTCGAAGTGTCGGCGGACTTAACGTTGTTCAGAAAACTGTAGGAGTCGTGGCCGCTGCTTCCCATGGTGAAGGCAAGGATCAGGGAAATCAGAAAGATGCCAACTGCGTAATCCCAATAAAAAAGTTCGAAGCGATAGTTCTTTACGCCCTTATAAGTGTTGGCCCAGGAACCCCAGCAGATGGCGCTGGTGATCGTCATCAACAACGCAATCGTCAGACTCGGCGGCGTGAACATCGTGGTCCCCCTTGCAAAACGAGTAACTGTACACTTCTTTGCGAAGGGCCACAAGTGAGGCGCACCGGCGGAAGGCGCATTCAAAGGAACAGTTTCGACGGTCTGCTATGCTAACGCGCGTGCCTCGCACCTTTCTCATCGATACGGATACAGCGTCGGATGACGCGGTTGCGCTCATCATGGCTTTGCGGGCGCCGGCCGTTCAAGTAGTGGCGATCACGGTTGTTGCCGGCAACGTTGATGTGCAACAGGCGACGCGCAATGCACTCTATACCGCGGAACTCTGCCGCGCGAACGTCCCGGTATTTATAGGCGCGGACAAGCCTCTGCTTCGGACGTATGAGAGCGCAACCTGGTTTCATGGTCGTGACGGGTTCGGCGATCACAACTATCCTGCTCCGCGACAATCCGCGCAGAAGTTGCATGCGGTCGACGCCATCATCGAAACCATCGAAGCAAATCCCGGACTCGTTCTCGTGACGCTAGGCCCTCTGACGAATGTCGCTTTGGCGGTGTCGAAGAATCCGGGCCTGGCGGCGAAAGTGAGCCGCTGCGTGGTGATGGGAGGCGCACCGTGCTGTGAAGGCAATGTGACGCCGGCAGCAGAGTACAACATCTGGGTCGATCCGGAAGCCGCACGCATTGTGATGCGCAGCGGTCTTCCGGTGGAACTGATTGGATGGCAACTCTGCCGTGGTGACGCCGTGCTCCACGAATCCAATATCAGGCAGATCGGGGCACTGAACACTAACGTGGCCCGCTTCGCGATCGAGTGCAATAGCCACGCCCGAACCGCCTACAAGGTCCAGACGAATGAAGATGGAATCTGTTTGCCCGATCCGGTTGCTATGTGCCTGGCGCTAGACCCAACCGTCGGAAGCGAATGGAGCGATCACTACGTGGACGTCGAGACGGAAAGCGAACTGACACGCGGCATGACAGTTGTGGATCGCCTGAATGTCGCGGGCGATGAGCGAAATCGGACGACGTGGGCGGCCGCGCTGCGAGGACCGAAGACCAAGGTTTGCTGGACGATCGATAACCAGCGATGGAAGGATGCGCTATTCTCGGCCTTGCGCTAGGGCCGCTCCGAGCTGGTTCGCTTCTAGTCGTTGACCTGCGCGTAGGTCGAGCGGCGCAGAAACTGTCCCTGTCCCGCGCGCCCCAGGAATTTGTCGCCTTCAACCACCACCCGTCCCCGCGAAAGAACCACGTCAGGCATCCCTGTGACCTCGATTCCCTCGAACATCGAGTAATCGACGCGCATGTGATGAGTCTTGGCACTGATGGTGGACTTCCGCTTCGGGTCGAAAATCACCAGGTCGGCATCGCTTCCGACGGCAATCGTTCCCTTGCGTGGGAACAGTCCAAACAATTTGGCAGGAGTTGTGGAGACTAGCTCGACAAAACGGTTCGCACTGAAGCGGCCACTAGCCACGCCACCGGAATAGATCAGGCTCATCCGGTGCTCGATGCCCGGTCCGCCATTGGGGATCTTGGTGAAGTCGTCGCGGCCCATTTCTTTCTGCTCCTTGAAGCAGAACGGACAGTGGTCGGTGGAGACAACCTGTAGGTGGTCATGCTTGAGGCCGTTCCACAGCTTGTCCTGATTCCACTTCTCCCGTAGTGGCGGAGTGAAAACGTATTTCGCTCCCTCGAATCCGGGCGCGTCCATGTTCTCGAGCGAGAGATATAAGTACTGCGGGCAGGTTTCAGCGTAGACGGGAAGTCCGCGGTCGCGTGCCTCGCGAATTTTCTCGAGCGCGTCATTGCAACTTAGGTGCACGATGTAGATGGGTGCGCCGGCCATCTCGGCCAGAGCAATCGCGCGTCCCACGGCCTCAGCCTCGGCCGTTGTAGGGCGCGTGAGTGCGTGATACTTGGGTGCCCGTTTACCCTCGGCAAGGGCTTGCTGCACGATTACGTCAATCGCACTACCGTTCTCTGCGTGCATGCAAATCATCCCGCCGTTCTTTGATGTCGTCTGCAACGCTTTAAAGATGCTGCCATCATCGAGCATGAAGACGCCCGGATACGCCATGAACAACTTGAAACTCGTCACACCTTCGTGCACGAGATCGTTCATCTCCGAAAGTTGGCCGCCAGAGACGTCAGTCACAATGCAGTGAAACGCGTAATCGCAGACGGCCTTGCTTGCAGCCTTGCTCATCCACGTGTCGAAAGCCTGGCGCAACGGTTGGCCTTTGTATTGAATCGCGAAATCGATCAGCGTCGTTGTGCCGCCGAAGGCGGCGGCCCTTGTGCCGGTTTCGAAATCATCAGCGCTGGTGGTGCCGCCGAAGGGCATGTCGAGGTGAGTATGAACATCGATCCCGCCGGGCATCACGAGTTTGCCGCCTGCGTCGAGAATCTTGGTCGCGTTCTGCGCGGGGAGGTCGGCCCCAACGGCATTGATCTTGCCGTTCGTAATAGCCACGTTCGCGGTGTACGTGTCCGTTGCAGTTACCACGGTGCCGTTCTTAATGATCGTGTCGAAACCCATCGTGTCCTCCATCGGGTCGGCGCCGCGGCCGGGCCGGGTTGAGAAAAGAATTCTATGCTACACTGCCGCACTTTAGTTCTTCGCATCTGATGTTTACAGCCAGTGGTTCGATTACTCAACGAGGGACCAGCTATGCAATTCGGCATCGCACTGAAACCTGATATCTCGATTGAACGCATCGTGGGCCTGACGCGACAGGCGGAGGCTGCCGGATTCGAGTACGGTTGGATTTTCGACTCCCACGTTTTGTGGAAAGAGCCGTATCCTCTGCTCACGCTGATGGCGACCAACACGCAGCGCATGCGACTGGGAACGTGTGTTACAAACCCCGCGACTCGTGACCTGACCGTAACCGCCAGCTTATTCGCAACGCTCAACCTGATTTCCGGTGGTCGGATGGAACTCGGAATTGGGCGTGGCGACAGTTCGCGCCGCGTGATGGGGAAGAAGCCCGTAAGCTGGTCGCAGTTGGAAGCAGCGGTAGCCGAGTTCCGCGATCTTACTTCAGGCAAGGAAGTGCAACACGACGGACAGCCCACTCGACTCACCTGGGCGAAAGATTCCCCGCGGGTGTGGGTTGCAGGATACGGACCCAAGGTTCTGCACATGGCCGGGCGTGTGGCAGACGGCATCATTTTGCAGTTCGCCGATCCCTCGCTGATTGAGTGGTGCATGAGCTTTGTGACAGAGGGCGCGCGCGCCGCGGGACGCGACCCCAGCCGCATTGAAGTGATGGCGGCCGCGCCGGTTTGGGTCTCGAATGACTTGAGCGTTGCTCGCGAGCGAGTGCGCTGGTTCCCCGCCTTGGTCTCAAACCACGTGATGGATCTGATTCGGCAATACAAGCCCGCGGACCTTCCTCCCGCGCTGACGTCGTTCGTGCAGGATCGCGGCCATTATGACTACCAACACCATTGTGAAGTGGCGAGCGATAACGCCGACTTTGTTTCGGATGAAGTCGTGGATCGGTTCTGCCTGATCGGGCCAGCCGAGGCTCACCGTGAAAAATTACGCGCGCTCGCCGCCGTGGGCGTTACTCAATTCAATATTTACTTGATGTGCGGGGACGAGGAGCAGACTCTCGACATCTATGAACGCGATGTGCTGCCGGAGTTCCTGAAGACACAGAAATCGTAGTTTCGTTTACGTGACTTCCTGAGCCGTCGCCGCGTAACCGCGAGTTTTCATCATTGCGTAGTAGGTCACAAAGGACACGGCGAAGCCCACGAACCAGGAATAATCGTAAAGCGGACGCATGGACGGAACGGCAAGGCCCGCGAGCGCCGTGCCCGCTCCCAACCCCAGCGCGATCACTGCGATCCAGTTGAATCCGCGCGAGTATTCGTAGATGCCACCCCGCAGATACAGATCCTCGACGTGTAAGACCCGCCGCCGAATGACGAAGTAATCACAAATCATGATTCCTGCAACCGGCCCCAGGAAGGCTGCGTATCCGCCGAGCCATCCCATGATGAATGTGCTGTAACTTGAAAGCAGTTTCCACGGCATCAGCGCAATGCCCATGAAACAGGTGATGACGCCTCCCGTACGGAAGCTGATTCCGCGCGGCCACAGGTTGGAAAAATCGTTTGCTGGTGAAACGACATTAGCGCCGATGTTGACGTTCAGCGTGGCCAACAGAATTGCGACCAGAGAGATCACTACTGCGACGGGCGAGTGAAAGCGGCTGAGCAATTTTACGGGATCCCAGATCGCGGTTCCGTAGATGACAACAGTGGCCGAGGTTACAACGATTCCGACAAAGGCATAGAGCGTCATCGTCGTAGGCAATGCCAGAGCCTGACCAATCACTTGTTCCCGCTGGTTGCGCGCAAACCGCGTGAAGTCAGGGATGTTCAACGAAACCGTAGCCCAGAAGCCGACGGTCCCGTTCAGCGCTGGAATCAAAAACTTCAAGAAGTCGGGGAACGTGTTGAACTTTGAAGGAACCGAGAACATGGGCCCAAACCCGCCAGCCGCGTGATAAGCCCATCCCAGGAGAAGCAGTCCCACGCCCAACAAGACCGGTGCGCTGATGCCCTGCAGAATCCGAATGTATTCGATCCCTTTGAGTACCACTGCAAGGTTGATCAGCCAGAAGATGAAGAAGCAGACCGCCGGTCCATAAGAGAAGCTTTTCCATGACGGAGCCAGCGTCGCCAACAACGTGCTGATCGCTTCGCCGCCAATCCACGCCTGTATGCCGAACCATCCGCAAGCAACCAGCGCGCGCAGGACAGCCGCGACGTTTGCGCCCAGCACTCCGAACGAAGCGCGAGCCAGAACAGGAAAGGGAATTCCATACTTCGCGCCGGGATGCGAGTTCAACAACATTGGCGCGAGCACGATGACGTTGCCCAAGAAGATGGTCGCCACCGCCTGCTTCCAGTTCATCCCTCCTTGAATCAAACTCGCGGCCAGCATGTAGGTAAGGATGTTCACCGACATCGAAATCCACAGTGCAGCGAAGTTGTACGTGCCCCAATGCCGGCGCTCCGCACTGGCTGGCGCAAGGTCCTCGTTGTACAGAGGACTGGATTCGATTCGCGAATGGAGTTGAGAAGGGTCCGGAGTCGTCATGGTGTCTTGATTTGGAGCGTGAGCAGATCGCCCACTGCGCCTCTTAGTCGGCGGCGGCAGATGTCCCGCTCTGCGTCGTGATCGGTCCGTAACTCTCGGGCCGGCGGTCCCGGAAGAACTGCCAAACCTTGCGGACTTCTTCGATCATGTCGAGATCGAGATCGGCGACCACGACTTCGTCTTTGTCGCGGCTGGCCTGCGCGATGATCTTGCCTCGCGGCGTGCAGAAGTAACTCTTGCCGTAGAATTCGCCGATGCTCCAAGGCTTCTCCGTCCCCACTCGATTGATCGCTCCCACAAAGTAGCCGTTCGCCACGGCGTGGGCTGGCTGTTCCAGTTCCCACAAATATTCCGACAGACCCGCAACGGTGGCGGAAGGATTGAAAACAATTTCCGCGCCGTTCAACCCGAGAATGCGCGCGCCTTCGGGGAAGTGACGGTCGTAGCAGATGTACACGCCCACCCGCGCGTATTTCGTCTGAAACACGGGATAGCCTAAATCGCCGGGAGTGAAATAAAACTTCTCCCAGAATCCGGGATGGCAGTGCGGAATGTGATGCTTGCGGTACTTGCCAAGATAGCGCCCATCCGCGTCGATGACCGCGGCGGTGTTGAAATAAACGCCGGGCATCTGCTCTTCATAGACCGGAACCACGATCACCATGCGATGTTTCGCCGCAATCTTCTGCATCAGGCGAGTGGTCGGGCCATCGGGCACGCGCTCTGTCAGTTCGTACCAGCGCGCGTTCTGCTCCGCGCAAAAATACGGCCCGTAGAACAGCTCCTGCAGGCAGAGGACTTGCGTCTTCTTGCGCGCGGCCTGCTCGATCAGCTTCAGATGCTTGTCGATCATGGCCTTCCGGATCTGCTCCAGAGGGCGCTCGGTGCTGATGGCGTTGCTGGCTTGAATCAGGGCGCAGCGGACATTGCGGGGCATGAGATCCTCCCACGAGCGTAACTATCGAGGAACGAAACTATAGCAGAAACGGCGAGTTGGGCCGTCTCGCAAGCCACACGCACATTGACACGTTCTGGTGCGCTGAATAGACTCGCCCTTCCTCACCCTTTCGGAGATAACGACAACGGATATGGCAAAGCGCCCTCGAATTGCGGTAGTTGGCAGCGCCAACATTGATTTGACGACCTTCACGAATCAATTCCCGAAGCCAGGCGAAACGATCTTCGGGCAGAAGTTCGATCTCGGCTTCGGAGGCAAGGGCGCGAACCAGGCGGTGGCGGCGCGTTTGTGCGGCGCGGAGGTCTTTATGGTGGCGCGCGTAGGCAGCGATCTGTTTGGGCCCGCCACGATCGAAAACTTCCGTAAGCAGGGAATCGATGCGACCCACGTAAAGCAGGTGGAAGGATTGTCCAGCGGGGTCGCTCCCATCTTCGTCGAACCCAATGGTCAGAACCGCATTCTGGTGGTGAAGGGAGCGAACGACGCGCTGCAGCCCGCCGACGTTGACGCGGCGGCTGAGACCTTGAAGTCCGCCGACTGCATCGTGCTGCAATTCGAGATTCCAGTGGCGACGGTTTATTACACGATTGAATTTGCGCGCAAGCACGGAATCCGCTGCATTCTGAATCCCGCGCCCGCTCATCCCGTGGACCTCGGCGCGCTGAAAGATCTCGACTACTTCGTGCCGAACGAGACCGAGGCCGAGACGATTACCGGATCGCCAGTGAAGAACGCCGAAGACGCGAAGAGGTGTGCCGAGAAACTCGTGGCCGGAGGCATTCGACGCGTGATCATCACTTTGGGAGCGAACGGATCTCTTCTTTCGAGCCGCGATGGCAGCGAGCACCTTCCGCCTTTCGCGGTCAACACAGTCGACAGCACCGGCGCGGGCGATGCTTTCATCGGAAGCTTTGCCGTGTTCCTGGGCGAAGGAGTGCCCGAGAACGAAGCCGTGCGCCGTGCCAATCTTTACGCGGGATTGTCCACGACCGGCGTCGGTACGCAGAAATCTTTTTACGACCGCGACCGCTTTGACGCGGAATGGGCGAAGCGATCCTGAAGTTCTTCAGAAGCCACTCGAAGTTTCGGCCTGGTTTTACACAGGCTAGTCGTCGCACTCAACAATCAACATCCGCCAGCGGTTTTCCGCATCCGACGATGCGAAAGAATGACGCCGCTAATCCTTCTGCATTGCGAAATTTCTTGACTTACCTGTGAGCGGCAATTTATAAGCCGAGTCTGCGGCTTGGGGCCTCCTAACTTCACTGGAAGCGGGAGTGTCTTTTTCTTTGGGCGGTGTGTTACCACCGAAAGGGGTTCGACAAATGTTGAGCAAGAGGGCATGCTCCGCGGCACTCGTCTGTTCACTGGTCTGTCTGTTTACTTCTCTCCTGCACGGTCAGGCGACTGGAAGTTTCTCGGGTACGGTTTCAGACAAAGCCGGCGCGGTGATTTCTGGAGCAAGCGTCAGAATCACGTCGGAAGGGACGGGCATGGTCCGCGAATCCAAGTCAGACGATTCTGGACATTATCTGATCCCGCTGCTTCCGGTAGCCTTATACACCATCCGCGTGGAGGCTGCGGGTTTTGGTCCCGTGCAACAAAAAGATGTTCGCCTGCAGTTAGACGAGCAGCGCGAATTGAATTTCACTCTCCAGCCGGCATCGGTCAGCACCAGCGTTGAAGTGAATGCGACCGAAGTCGCGGTGGAGACAACCACACCAGCGCTCGGCCAGGTCATCACGTCCGAAGAAGTAGCCGAATTGCCCTTGAACGGCCGCAATTTTGTGCAGCTGGCCACATTGACCCCGGGCACTACGCAGTCGACCAATCCGAACAGCTTCTTCACCAGTGCGGCGAGCAGTGAAGCCGCCACTCGTGGAGCGTTCTCGCTTTCCGTGGGTGGTTCTCGCGAACAGAGCACTGACTGGCTCCTGGACGGGAACGACAACAACCAGCTGGATGAAGGCGGAATCGCAATTTTCTCCGACATTGACGATATCCAGGAATTCAAAGTCCTGACCTATAACTATTCTGCGGAATACGGCGAGCGCGCGGGACCCACGGTTTTGGTGACGACCAAGTCCGGATCAAATCAGTTTCACGGCTCTGTCTTTGAATTTTTCCGCAATACAGATCTGGACGCCCGCAGCTACTTTGCAAGCCAAAGAGAGAAGTTCAACTTAAATCAATTTGGTGGATCTCTGGGCGGCCCCATCAAGAAGGATAAGACATTTTTCTTCTTAGACTACCAGGCGAAGATGGAGCGTCGCGGAGTCCCTTTCACTGGTTTCGTTCCGACGACCGGGATGACGACGCCTGATGTCAATGGTAATTACGATTTTAGCGGCGCCCCGACGCTGAAGAGCGGCGGGTTTCTGAAGAATCCTTTCGGAGGCATTCCATTCCAGTGCGTGCCGGGCACTTCGACCCCAGAACCGGTGAGCACTACAGATGGAACCCAGACGGCCGGCGATGCCTGCAACATCGTCCCCGCCGGCGTAGTGAATCCAGTTGGCGCGAAGGTGATGCAACTTTATCCCACTCCGGACGCGCCGGCGAACGCGATCGGTTACAACTACGTCAATGAGCCCGTGCGAAAGTTGAATGAAGCCACGTGGGACATCCGCCTGGACCACAATATTTCGACCAAAGATTCCGTTTTTGCCCGGTTTAGCTACGATCAGGCCACCAACTACGTGCCCGGTGGTTCGCCCACATGGACGGAACAAAGCGCTTTCGGCAGCAACCAATACATCGATAACCACGGGCGCAATGCAGCCCTCTCCGAAACTCACGTGTTCTCCCCGACCACGATCAATCAGGTCACGCTCGGCTACAACCGCATCTTCAATCACATCCTCTCTTTCGGAACCGGCACTTGTGAAGCTGCGAATATCGGCATCCCGGGTGCGGACCTTGGCGCCAAGTGCGATCCGATTACGGGCTACCCGGCTAGTCTGAACCAGTCCAATAAGGACTGCATCAGTTGCGGTATGACGTCATTCCTGATGTCAAACTACTTCGCCATCGGCGACCGTGGATATGCGCCTTATCAGGGCGGAACCAATGTGTATTCGGTTTCGGACACGCTCGATCTGATTCGCGGGAAGCACAATATCCGCTTTGGCGGCACCTTCCGTGCCAGTCAGATGAACGTGAGAAACAATGCGTTTCAGGACGGGTTTGTCGTGGAGAATGCGGCGCTGACGGGCGATGACTCGGCGGACTTGCTGCTGGGCAGTACGGGCGTCTTTGCCGCTCACGATCAGACGTTCTTAGGTGGCACGACAGGTCGCCGCTGGAAGTTGTTCCGTCCATTCGTGCAGGACGACTGGAGAGCGACCAGCACCCTGACAATCAACCTGGGTGTGGCGTGGGCCTTGGCAACGCCGACGACCGAGGTAGAAAACCGTCAGGCGAACTTCGATATCCAGACGCTCAAGTGGTACGTGCCAGCGGGCAGCCCCACGTTGAGCAGTTGCGCCGTCTGCGTGGCGACCGACGGACGCGTCGGCATTCAATTCGACAAGACCGCAATCGAACCCCGTATTGGATTGTCTTGGAGAGCGATGGGCAGCGACAAAACTGTCATCCGCGCTGGCTACGGGATTCTCCACGATTCTTCCTGGAACCAGGGCGGGCAAGGCCTGTGGCAAAACCCTCCGTACTACGCTGAAGTGGACCCCTGTCCCAGCGACTTCTGTCTGGGATACAACAGCGCATTCGGTTCGCTCTCTGGCGGATTTCTGGTAGACCCATCCACTCCTTCGAGCACTCCGGTGACGGGCGGCGCCGTTTTATCCGGGCCCGTCAATCCTGCCAGTTACACCGGAACGATTCAGTCGATGAATCGCAATTTTCGGCAGGGTATGGTCCAGCAGTTCAACCTGAACGTGGAGCACCAGCTGCCTGGCAATGTTGTCTTGACCGCCGGGTATGCTGGGACCCGCAGCACGCACATTCTGGTCGGCCAGTCGAACGAGAATTTGTCCTCGCCGAGCGCGTGCCAGCCAACTGCGACCGACGTTTCTGGAAACACGCAAACCAACCCCTTGTTCGGCATTTACACCGTCGGGTGCGGCTTCCCATCGTATCCTTATGCAGCACCGTTCCAGGCGGTCTCGGCTAATAACAGCGTTGGCAGCGCCCGCTACGACTCGCTCCAGATCAAGGGGGAAACCAAGAGCACGCGTCACGGACTTTACGCATTGCTGGGTTACACCTGGTCTCGCACGTTCGACTCTGGTATGCCCGATGGTCTCGGCACAAATCCTGGCGCGATCTATTACCCGCTTCCGGGAGCGGCAAAGCTGGATTGGGGATTGTCGCAGCTGAATCTCAACGACAGCTTTACCGCCAGCGTCTTATATGACCTGCCATTCGGCAAAGGCAAGCACTTTGGCAGCACTTGGAATGGCGCCACCAACGCTGTATTCGGGAACTGGCAAGTGAATGTCATCCAAAAGGTCACGTCCGGATTCCCCCTGTTCGTCGTGGACAGCGCTGATGAATCGGGAGTGTTCTTCTCCTACAATGGTGGCACCTACCAACGTCCCAACCAGGTCGGAGATCCGAACAAAGCAGGTCCGGTTGCGGCGAATCCTGGATGCACCGCTCCTTCGCGAATCCATACTATTCAGAACTGGTTCAACCCTTGCGCTTTCGCGCAGAATACTCTCTTTACCTATAATGCGGATACGCCACAGGAATTCTCAGTCGGAGAACTGGGCACAGCTGCCCGGGCACCGGTCTACGGTCCTCGCTACGTCAACACGGATTTCTCGATCATCAAGAATTTTCCGCTGCCGTTTCGCGAGAGCACCGAATTGCAGTTCCGGGCTGAGTTCTTCAACCTGTTCAACCATCCCGAGTTCTATATGGGAGGCGCGGGAGGCAGCGGCGAGCAGGACATCAATGCTTCGAGCACCTTCGGGGTCATCAACAACACGGTGAATAACGCGCGCTTGATTCAGTTCGCTCTTAAGCTCAGCTTCTGAGCTTAAGAAAACAGCGCTCACTTTCGGGCAGACGGGCATCGCCCGTTCTGCCCTTAAATTTTGTTGCAGGGCATGTCCGGAGAGAGAATGAAAATCAGCAGACGCCTTTTGGTCGTCGTCCTCGGTTTTGTTTTCGTGGTGGGCGCTTGCGCCGCTCAGAAGATCAAGATCATCGTCGATCAGGACGCCCGCGGGCCAGGCACCAGCGACCAGCAGGCCATCCTCGTCTTCCTGCAGTCCGAGAAGTTCGACGTTCTCGGCATCACCACTGTCAGCGGAGATCAGTGGGTGAAGGAAGAGACGCAGCATGTGCTCCGTCTACTCGAGATTGCCAATCGCACTGATGTTCCTGTGTATCAGGGAGCAGTCTATCCGCTGCTCAACTCCAAGGAAGAAACCGAGCGCTGGGAAGCTCTCTACGGCAAGTTCGAATATAAAGGCTGCTGGACGGACTTTGAACCCAACCGCTCGACCAAATTCCGGGAGCCGTATCACGAGCCGAACGTCGTGCCGCCCATGCCCGAAGGCGAGCCGCATCTCGAAGCCCGCCCCGGAACCGCCGCGGAAGTCATTGTGCAGATGGTCCACAAGTATCCCGGAGAAGTCGTGCTGTGGGCCGGCGGCCCGCTGACGAACTACGCGCTGGCGTTGAAACTCGATCCCTCGGTGGCTACGCTTGCCAAAGAATTCGTGTTGATGGGCGGCGGTCTCTACGCCGACAAGGGTGCGATCGACACCGGGGCGATCGACGCGCGCCGCGAATTCAACTGGTGGTTCGATCCGGAGGCCGCGCGCATTGTCTTGCGCGCCCCGTGGAAGAAGATGACCATCACGCCGATCGATATTTCGGTGAAGACTCGCTACACCACGGAAATGAAAGCCGCCATCGCCAAGGCTGGCACTCCGGTAACCGACTACCTCGACAAATACTCTCTGCCCGGTTACATGTGGGACGAGATCGCCGGCATCGCGCTCATCGAGCCCTCGATCATCACAGGCCAAAAGAAGCTGTACATGGATATCGACATCGATCACGGAGCAAGTTACGGCAAGACGCTTTTCTGGGATGCGTCAGCTCCGGTCCCGCCCTACGAGCGAAGTGCGAATGTTCAGTTCGACATCGACGCCGAAAAGTTTTATAAGATCTACCTCGACTTGATGACCCGGCCGCCCGGCAAGAAATAGCGCTCGCAAGATAACGCGATGTGGAATGCCGGTGCAGAGGAAACGAAAACGACGTGGAAGAGTGGCCCTTAAGGGCCGCGAGAGCGCAGGGATGTGTCGGGCTTTAGCCCCTGCGGATGCCCGACACCTTCCTGAACCAGATTCGAAGCCAATGCCAAAACTCAAATCCTTTTTGCTGTTGTTACTCCTTCTGACGGCCGCTTTGTCGTTCGCGCAGCCGCGCCGCAAAGTCATCATCAACGAAGACTGTTCCGGCCCCGGCGGCAGCAACATGCAGACGCTGATGATCATGATCCAATCTCCTCAAGTGGAAGTGCTGGGTATTACAGTCGTCAGTGGAGATGCCTGGCGCGACGAGGAAGTCGCACACACTCTGCGCCTGCTGGAGATCATGGGCCGCACCGACATTCCCGTGGTGCCCGGCGCCGTGTTTCCATTAGTTCGTACCCGCGAGGAATCGCAAATGTGGCAGCAGCGCTACGGCAAAGTCGCCTATGCGGGCGCGTGGGACGGGCGCTGGTGGCACGAACCGTTCGTCGTGCCTCCCCCGCCCGAAGGGCAGCCCACAACAAAGCCTGAGGATGAGAACGCCGCGCAATTCCTGATTCGCATGGTCCACAAATATCCGCACGAAGTCACCATCTACGAAGGTGGACCCATGACCAACCTCGCGCTGGCCATTTCGCTTGATCCGCAATTCCCTGAACTCGTGCAGGAACTTGTATTCATGGGTGGCAGCCTGAGCCCGCAAACTGACAATCCAGAATTTCTGAACAATCCCCGGCATGAATTCAATTTCTGGTTCGATCCCGAGGCGGCCGAGATTGTGCTGCGCGCGCCCTGGAAGAAAGTTGTCTGCACCCCGGCCGACATTTCGATCAAGACTCACATGACGACCGCGCTCGTAAAGCAGATCGAAGCCAGCGGCACGCCTCTAGCACGCTACATTGCCCGTTTCGCGATGCTCGCGCCGGGCGCCGACATTATGTGGGACGAACTTGCCGCTGCCGCATGGATCGATCCGACCATTATCACGAAGACTGAGACTCGCTACATGTCCGTCGATCTCGACCGCGGCGCCGGTTACGGAAACACTCTGACTTCGGGAAACAAAGACGCTCTAAGGCCGTCCGCGCAGCCCGTCGAAATTCAGGTCGACCTTGACACCGACAAGTTCTACCGAATGTTTGCCGCGCTGATGACGGCTCCTACGCCGGCCCATTGATTCGCGCGCGCTATGCGCTGGCACCGAAGTGCCGAACAGCATACAATGAAAAATTGCGAGTCTTTCCCAATATGTCTCCCATTCCAGACGATCTCACCATCGTGAAAGATGACATGGTCGCCTTCATTGAAGGCCACGGCATGCGCCGCTTCCACGGCTATGTGGACTACGACGAGGTACAGTGCGTAATGTGGGAAATGGGCGGCAATCCCGACGGCTGGAAGGATTTCGTGGAGCTCGCCAAGGCCGCTGGCGCTCCTTTCCTCACCATGCACGCCTGGACTCTCGAACGCACCGAACTCGACGAAATGGTGCAGCGCCTCACGAACTCGGAGTTTACGGATGGGGACGATGTGGAGGACGCGCGCTGGCTCCGTGCGCACGTCGGCAAGGTAGGATTTCTGCAGCTGGGTTGGGCCTATCAGGGATCGATGTTTCTCTGTGAAGTCAGCACCGAGTGGTACGACCGCTACCAGCACTTGCTCGAAGTGTCCGACGAATTCGGCGGCCTCACCATGGATGAACCCGATCAGGACGAAGAGAACTAGCGTTCGATCTCCGTAGTAAACTCCTTCATACTTGTCATCCTGAGCGAAGCGAAGGATCTATGCAATCTGCTGCGAAGTGCAGAGATCCTTCGCGCAGAAGACGCGCTCAGGATGACAGTTCTTTTCTATGCGCTGGCTTCAAAAGCCGACCGATCAAGCCGTCGTCGCAGCCCTGATCAATGAACTGCGCGCCGATCCCGCACACCGTCGAATGTCGAGTGGAGCACATATCCTCGCGCCCTTGCTCGTGCGGCGTGGCATCACCGATGCTGCTGCAGCCAGCGCCTTTCTGTCACCTTCCCTGATCCATCTTCATGCCCCGGAACGAATGCTCGGTCTGCGCGCTGCCGTCGAGCGAATCGATGCCGCCATCGAACGCAAAGAGCCGATCCTGATCTACGGTGACTACGACGTGGACGGCACCATGGCCGTCATTATCCTGAAGACCGCGATTGAACTCTGTGGCGGAGCTGCCCACTTCCACGTCCCACACCGCATTCGTGAAGGCTACGACATGCGCGACGATGTCATCGAGCGCGCGGCCGCATCGGGCATTCGCCTCATTATCAGCGTCGACATGGGCATTCGCGCATTCGCCCCCGCCGAAACCGCACAGCGGCTCGGTGTAGATCTGATCGTCACCGACCATCACCTGCCCGGCCCCGACGGTGTTCCGAAAGCGCTCGCCGTGGTCAATCCCAACCAGAAGGGATGCGAATATCCCTACAAGCAACTCTGTGGCGCGGGCGTGGCCTTCAAGGTCGCGCAGGGATTAATGCAGCGCCGCCTCGATGCGAGCCTTCAGAACAAACTGCTGATGTCATTCATGAAGGTCGTCGCGATCGCGACCATTGCCGACGCCGTCCCTTTAACGGGAGAGAATCGCGTCTTCGCTTCGTTGGGGCTCGACGCCTTGCGCAAGGCGGTAAATCCCGGCTTGAAGGCGCTGCTGGAAGTCGCGCAGATTTCGCCCAAGCGCCCACCGACGTCCGGCGAAGTTGGTTTCCGCATCGCGCCTCGCATCAATGCCGCCGGACGCATGGACGTGGCTCGGGACGTGATCGAACTCTTCAGCGTGAAGGATCCGGCGCGCGCCAGGGAACTGGCCGCGAAGCTCGACCACCTCAACTCCGATCGTCAGGAAGAAGAACGCAAGATCCTGCGCGCAGTCGAAGAGCGCTTCATCGGCGACCCTACGCTGAGCGACGCTTACTGCATCGTGGTCGACGGAGAAGGCTGGCACCGTGGCGTCATCGGTATCACCGCGACACGAGTGGTCGAGCGCTACAACCGGCCGACCGTCGTCATTTCTCGCGACGGTGCCGAAGCGTTCGGTTCGGGCCGCTCAATTCGTGCGTTTCACCTGCTGGAGGCGATTGAGTCCTGTGGCTCTCTTTTTTCGCGGTATGGTGGTCACTCTCATGCGTGCGGGTTCGCCATGCCCTCCGCCAACGTGGAAGATTTGCGTGCAAAGCTGGATGCTTTCGCTCGAACGCGCCTTACCCCTGCCGATTTCGATCCGGTCCTCGATCTCGATGCCGAACTGGACTTCACTGAAATTACCCCGCAGCTGTTTCATGCCCTTGCACTGCTGGAACCTTATGGCATGGGGAATCCCGAGCCCGTGTTCGCTGCGCGCGGAGTGCAGCTAGCCGCTCCTCCGCGGGTTCTGAAAGAGAAGCACGTCAAACTGAAACTAAGAGCAGGTACCGATCGCCGGGATCTTTCCGCAGTTGCCATACTGGTTACTCCACGGTGTCATCCCGACGGCGCCGCAATTCGTCGCGAGGAAAAGGCCGCAGCGGTCGCCGAAGCCTACCCAAACCGTGACCCATTGCGATCGAAAATCACTCTCGACGCCCTTGGCTGGCATATGGCCGAACGCATGCAAAAGACTCCTCTGCTCGCGGGTGACGCCATCGATGTCGCCTTCACCATCGGCAACAACGATCACCCCGAATACGGTGGGCTGGAACTCTCCCTGCGCGACTTCCAGATACCCGCCCGCTGATCGCACAGGGGTAGGGACTCGATCGCTTAATGATGCCTGCGAGTGCGGACGAGAGCTTCGAGCCAGGAATCTGTAGGAGGGCCGCCTGCTCGATGGCATGTGAAATCGGGTAGAGTGGCTCCATGACGCAATCCCGGAAATCTCAATCATTCCTTCGCGAGCACTCCCTTAGCCTGTCGGCGTTGGGAGTCGTGATTCTGTTGATCGTGCTCTACCGCTGGTCGAACCCCTCGACCCATCTCGGATCATTTTTCGGGGACGCGATTGCCGATTGGACTGGAGTCTTTGTCACCGTTGTGATGACAAAGTTCCTCTACGAAAAAGGGTCCGCCGAGAGCAAACAACCCAAGGGCAAAGTGCCGTCGGCGGTGCTTGAGTTCCTGCGCGAACACTCACTCACTCTGGTTCTCGTACTTACCGGAATCGGCTGGGTGCTCGCTTTCCGGGCCATGGATCCGGAAAGCAGGTGGGGACAAGTTGTTGGAAACATCGTCTCGGAATGGACTCAGATTCTTGGGTTAGTCTTGATGACCAAGCGTTTGATCGAGGTGGGATCGAAAGAACACTAGGCTCTCGATTCTGCTGCCTCACCACAAATGGTAGTGCCCATCGCGTCGAGCCATCTCTACCTCGACGCCGAACAGCGCCGCTAGTCGCTCGACCTGAAGGATTTCTTTTTTCGGACCGTCCGCGACCACGCGTCCGCGATCCATCAGCACGACGCGTCCAATCTCCGGCACGATGTCGGCTAGTTCATGCGTCACAAGGATGATTGCGGTTCCCGGGTTCGCCAGTGCACGCATCGTCTGTCGCAAGCTCTGCTGTGCCGAAAGGTCGAGCGAGTTGCAGGGTTCATCGAACAGCAGTGCGCCCGGTTTGTGCACCAGTGCGCGCGCGATCAACACTCGCCGCGCCTCTCCTGAAGACATCTCGCACACGGGGCGATCTGCGAGATGCGAGATCCTCAGACCTTCCAGCACAGCGTCAGCCATCTCGCAATGCCGGGCATCGACGGTATGGTTCGAGAAAATGCTGATACTACTGAAGAATCCGGACAGAACCACGTCCCGCCCGCAGGCGTCGCCCGTGCAGGAGAGCATCAAGTCATTCGATACGATGCCGAGCCGGGCCCGCAGCGCGAACACATCCCAGGTTTCCTCTCCTAGAATCGACATCGACGAATCCGGCCGAGCCACCGGATAACATTCGCGGGCAATGGTCCTGATCAGCGTCGACTTGCCACAGCCATTCGGCCCAAGAATGGCTACGTGCTCGTCGGCGCCAATGCGCAGGCTGAAGTCATCAAGCGCGATCTTCTGTCCGCGCATCACGCGCAGGTTATGAAAGTCCAGCAGCGGCGGCTTGTTGGCGGTCCCATTCATCATGAAGGTGCATCTAAGTGTAGATGAGAGGCCCCTTTTCAGCCGATGTCGAGCGGCTTCGATTACACTGAACCCAGATGACCCTCAAGGTCTATCGCCTGCGTCGCCTGTTGGCCTTGACCACGATACTGCTCACGCTGGTCGTGGCCGGGATGTATTTTTACGCGCGTTCGAAGGCGACGAACGTGTTGAAACAGATCCCGGGCAAGATCGGCTATGACATCAAGCAGACCGTCAACGGCTTTCAGTTTTCTAAATCCGATGGCAAGCGCACCCTCTTTACCGTACAGGCCAGCGATCTCAAACAGTTCAAGCTCAACGGCAACGCGGAACTGCACAACGTCAGCATCGTGCTCTATGGCCGCGACTCGTCGCGCTTCGACCAGATTTACGGCGATGATTTTTCCTACAACCAGCAGACCGGGGACGTCGCTGCCAAGGGCGACGTCCAGATCGATCTCGTAGCCAACCCCGCCGGCCTCGCGAGTCCCGATCAATCCACGCCGAAAGAACTCAAGAACCCCATCCACCTGAAGACGCGCGATCTGGTTTTTAACAAAGAAAGCGGGAACGCTTCGACCGAAGCCCGCGTCGAATTCCGCACGCCTCAAGCCACAGGCTGGGCCGTCGGCGTGAAGTACGCGGGGAAGAGCAATACGCTCACGTTGTCGTCACAAATTCATGTGGTGCTCAACGGCTCAAAGGCGGCCGTGATCGAAGCTGACCACGGCATCATTACCAGCGATCCGCGCGAGATTGTCCTCGACCACCCTCATTTAAGCCGCGAACACGGAACGCTGCAGGCCGATAGTGCGGTGTTTCATCTCGGGCATGAGAATCAAGTCGAACGCGTTGTGGCTACGGGCAATGTAACCACGGTGACGCGAATCCAGGGCACGAAGCAGCTTCGCGCTGCCGGGAACAGCCATGCCAGCAGCGACGCCCCAGAGCCGAACGCCTCGGAAATGCGCAGCCGCGCCGACCAAGCCGAGTTCTTGCTCAACGGAAAAGAAGATTTGCTCCGCACCGCTACGCTCACCGGCGATGTTCACGTGGAGCAATCGGGACCACAGCCCATGCGGGGCCAGGCAGGCCGCATGATTATGGATTTCGCCGGCCAAAACCAGCTCCAGAAAGTGCATGCCCTCGAGGGAGTGCGGCTCACGCAGAACGCGGCCGCTGGAAGCAAGCCGGCGGCAAAGGGCATGGGAAGCGGCCCGCAGGATTTTGTACTCACCGCGCCCGCCATGGACTTCATCGTGGCGCAAGGACACATTCTGCAACAAGCCGAAACCTCGGGCGCCGCCCAGATCACGATCGCCCAACCTAGGGAAGCGACCTCGAGTTCCGGGGAGCCTCCCGCCCAGCGCACTGTTGTTACAGCAGGCAAGTTCGTCGCGCAATTCTTGCCGGCCGAGGGCAGAAACCATCTCACCAGCGTGCACGGCTGGCCGAATGCCCGCATCGTAAGCTCGGCTCCTGGTGAGCCTGACCGCGTCAGCACCAGCGACTCGGTCGATGCTGCGTTTCTTCCGCAGGGCGGCATCGATGCGGTTACGCAACAGGGCAACGTCGTCTACTCCGATGGTGCGCAGCCCGACAAACGCATGCAAGCCTGGGCCAATTCGGCACGCTACACCCCCGGCGACCAGATGCTCCTGCTCACCGGCAGTCCACGGGTGACCAATGGTGGCATGGCGACCACGGCCAAGACGATCCGCATGAACCGCGCCACTGGAGATGCGCTGGCCGAAGGCAACGTCAAGAGCACCTACAGCGAATTGAAGGAGCAACCGGACGGCGCTCTGCTGGCATCTTCTTCCCCGATCCATGTCACCGCGCGCAGCATGACGGCTCACAGCAGCCCGGGAATCGCCCTCTATTCGGGAAACGCGCGACTCTGGCAAGATGCGAACGTGATCGAGGCACCCACCATTCAGTTCGACCGCGACCGTCGTTTCGTCACTGCGCAGGGCACCCCTGCCCAGCCGGTGCAGACGATTTTGGTTCAGGCACAGAAGGCCAAAACAGAAAGCATCGCTCAATCCGGAGCCACAGCCGGGAAGAAGCCGGGGAATGCAACAGGGTCTAGTCCCATCTCCATCACCGCTGAGAAGCTTACCTACGCCGATTCCGAGCGTAGAGTCCACTACGAAGGAGGCGTCTTAGCCCGAGGTGCAGGCTTCACGACGTCCGCTACCACCGCCGATGCCTACTTGCTGGCACATAGTCAAACCTCAAGCAATCAATCATTTGCCGGTCCCGGTCAGCTTGATCGAATGGTCGCGGAAGGCGACGTGGTGATCCAGCAGCCCAACCGCCGCGCCGAGGGCCAAAAACTGGTTTACACCGCAGCAGAGGACAAGTTCGTCCTGACCGGCGGACCGCCTAGCATTTTTGATGCCGAACAAGGCAAGATTACCGGGGTTTCGTTGACTTTCTTTAGACGCGATGATAGGGTGCTCGTAGAAGGCGAAGCAAGCACCCCTGTGGTAACAAGAACGCGAGTGGCTCGTTAATTTGGCAAGATAAATGCGTACCCTAGCCACGGAAGAAATTGGCAAATCGTATCGTGGCCGCCGCGTTGTAAATGGGGTCAGCCTGAACGTCGAGCAGGGCGAAGTGGTTGGTTTATTAGGCCCTAACGGCGCAGGCAAGACCACCACCTTTTACGCCATCGTTGGCCTGATCCCTCCCGACACTGGCCGCGTGTTGTACGACGGTCAGGACATCACCGACGTTCCCATGTATCTCCGGGCCCGTCAGTATGGCATCAGCTATCTCCCGCAAGAAGCTTCGGTATTTCGCAAGCTAACGGTAGAAGAAAACATCCTCGCGGTGTTAGAGGCGCAGCCGATGTCCTGGCACGAGCGCCGCGAGAAGATGGAAAAGTTTATTGACGAACTTGGACTGGAGCACATCCGCCAGAACCGCGGATACGCCCTGTCCGGTGGGGAGCGGCGGCGCGTGGAAATTGCCCGCTGCCTGTGCATCAATCCCACATTCATTTTGCTGGACGAACCGTTTTCCGGAATCGACCCGATTGCCGTACTCGACTTGCAGAAAATTATCAGCAGCCTGCGGGCTAGCGGCATCGGAGTATTGATCACCGATCACAATGTGCGCGAAACGCTTTCCGTGACCGACCGGGCCTACATCATCGATGACGGCAGAATTTTCCGCCAGGGAGAGCCCGGACAGCTGGCAGGGGACCCGGAAGTGAGAAGGGTGTACTTGGGCGAAAGCTTTTCGTTGGTGTGAGAGAGTTAAGGGTTAAACCACGAAGAACACGAAGTATCACTAAGGTTTCCTTCGTGAACCTTAGTGCCCTTAGTGGTGGATGGTTTCGCATTTTTCGGGAGATACGGCCGAACTCATGGTGTTGTTACAGCACAAACTGAGCGTCAAACTCTCGCAGCGCCAGATCCTTACCCCGGGCCTGGTGCAGATGGTCTCCGTCCTCGCGCTCAACAAGCTTGAGCTGAAGGACATGATCAACGCCGAGATGGTCGAGAACCCGGTTCTCGAAGAGCTCGAGGATTCGGTTCCCCTGCTCGACGAGGTCGGCAAGAAGGAAGAAGACCGCGAGCGCGCCGCTGCCGCCACCAACGAAGAAAATCCCATCACGGCCGTCGAGAAGAAAGATCCCTTCGAAGAGATTGATTTCGGCTCGTTCTTTCAGGACTACCTCGATCCCGGTTATCGCACCCACAGCGAGATGGAGGACATCGAACGCCCCTCGTTCGAGAATTTCCTCTCCAAGCCGACGAACCTGACCGACCACCTCGCGTGGCAATTAGGCGCGCTCAGCTTGCGCCCCGAAGTGCGTGAAGCCGCGGACCTGATCATCGGCAATCTGAACGAAGACGGATACTTGATCGCCAGCGACGAAGAGCTTCTCGGCGTGGCACCCCCTGCGGCGCCCGAGGTTGACGCAGAGACGGCAAAGAAAATCGTGAATGAGGCGCAAGCCTTGGGCCTGGCCGAGGTTGCCGCCGAGCACGACGCCGAGGCAAACGAACCATCCTCGCTCAGTGGAATCGCAGATCCGGCTGACGCGAACAGTGTCGATCTCGCGGAGAGCGCCGAGCCGGATTACGTCGAGAGTCCACAGGTCGAAGCACCCGTCGAACCGCGTACAGAGGCTTCTTTCTCGTCCCGTTCAGATTCCGCGGCTGCCGTTGCCCCAGCCCATGAGCCAGCTTCCGGCGTTGCCTCCACCTATAAGCCAAACTTTACTGCCGCCGATCTGCAGGAAGCGCTGGAGGTTGTCCGTCAACTCGATCCTCCCGGTGTTGCCTGTCGCGATCTGCGCTCGTGCCTCATGTGCCAGCTTCTGTATCACCAGGCTCAGTTAGCGTTGCACAAGAACGGCAACGGCACGGAGCAGGTTCTCAAAGACGCCATGGCCGTCGCCGACCAGCACCTCCGCGGCTTGCAGAACAAGCAGCACAAAGAAATTGCCAAGGCGATCGGTCGCCCCATCGAAGCCGTTCAAGCTGCTCTCGACTACATCCGTACACTCGATCCGCGGCCCGGCCTGCGCTACAACAAAGTCCAAGCCCGCCTCATCGAGCCCGATGTCGCGTTCGTGAAGCACGGCGACGAGTGGCTGGTCATCATGAACGATGAAGACCTGCCGCAACTTCGCCTCAATCCGGCGTACAAGAAGCTCGTCACCCGCGACGGCACCAACGAAAAGAGCACCCGCGACTACGTGAAAGAGCGCTACAAAAGCGCCATCCAACTCATTAAGAACATCGAGCAGCGCAAGCAGACCATCACTAAAGTGTGCTACTGCATCGTCGCCCGTCAGCAGGACTTCCTCGAACAGGGTATCGATCAACTGAAACCCATGATGATCAAGGAGGTGGCCGAAGAAATCGGCGTGCATCCTTCCACGGTAAGCCGTGCCGTGGCCAACAAATACGCTCATACTCCCCAAGGCGTATTCGAGCTGCGATATTTCTTCAGCGAAAGCGTTCAGGGCCCCGAGGGCGGCGGCACTTCGCTGCTCATCCTCAAGCGCCGCGTCAAGAAGCTCATCGAAGAAGAAGATCCCAGCCGTCCGTTGACCGACGAGCAGATCACCCGCATTCTGCAATCACAGGGCATTCAGGTGACCCGCCGAACGGTGGCCAAATACCGTGAAGACATGCGCATTCCCAGCACGCACCAGCGCCGGGTAAAAAAATAAAGCGTCGTTAGTCGCTAGTCGATGGTCTTTGGCCAACGATCATCGACGGCAAGCGTCAGCTAACGACCAACGACCAACGGCTAACGGCTAACGACTAACGGCCAAAATGCAGTGCCCGATTTAGCTCATCATCATGAATTCTTAGGAGGGGGCGCTCATGAACGTGGAATACACAGGCAGACAATACGTAGTCACTTCCACCATCCGCAAAGAAGTAGAAACCGGCCTCACAAAAATCCGCAAAATTCTCGGCGACCGATTTGATTCCAAAGTTATCCTGGCCGTTGAAAAACACCGCCACAAAGCTGAAATCACTATCAGTCCCCGCAACGGCCCGCTGGTCGGCCTGGCTCAAGCCAAGGACATGACCATCGCCGTCAACGAAGCGCTCGATCATCTCGAAAAGCAGGCGGTCAAATACAAAACGCGCTGGATGTCGAAGAAGCGCTCCGCGCGCAAGAGCGAGGAAGTCAAAAAGTGGAACGGCCACTCACCGCGCGTGGACGAAACGGATGGGCAGAGCGGACTGCAGACGGTAGTCGGTACGTCGGAAAAGACTGCGGTCCCTGTCATGGTCCACAAATACCCCGCCGTGGCCAAGACCACCGAGGTCCATCTGGTCCGCTCCGATGAAGCCGTCGCCATGCGCCCCATGACGCTGGAAGAGGCCATCAAAGAAGCCCACTTCCGCGATCGCGACGTCTTCGTCTTCCGCGATCCCAAGGGCAAGTTGATGATCCTACACCGCAAGCGTGACGGCAAAATGGAGTTGATCGAAGCCCCGTAGATCTCTTAGCTTCCAAGCAGTCATTGAAACCAGTCTGGGTGCCCCATTTCTCGCGCGTCTTTTGCGTGAGAAGTGGGGACTTTGACTCTCGATAGTCTTCGGAGCAACCTGGAAGGGACGATCTGGTGAGAGACTGTAACTCGCGATCGCGTTTGTTCTTGTCACTCCTCCTTGCCTTCGTCGCCACTGCCGCCCTCTGCGCGTCCCAGACCGACTACGTTCAAACCTACAAAGGCACACCCTACCAAGACTCCCGCCACCAAGGCGGCCCGCAGAAGATCCCCGGACGCATCGAGTGTGCCTACTACGATCGCGGCGGAGAAGGCGTCGCCTACCACGACTCCGACGCCAAAAACAACGGCAGCGGAGCCCTCAATCCCGCGGATGGCACGTACTTGAATCAGTTCCGCATGGACGAAGCCGTCGACATCTCTTACACCAAGTTCCACGACCAGATCGACAATAACCCGTACAACCTCGCGGCTCCGCAAGAGAACCAGCTTTATGTCGGATGGACCGAGCCCGGAGAGTGGTTCAACATCACCGTGCAAGTCGACCGCGCCGGTCTGTACACGGCCGATCTTCTCTACACCTCAAATCGCGGCGGAACCATCTCGCTAGTTGTGAACGGAAAAGACTCCACCGGTCCACTCACAATTCCCACGACGTTCAACGCCGCCGATCCCATCGCCTGGCGGCAGTGGCATCATTGGAACATAGCGCCAGGCCTGATCAGACTAAAACTTCCCGCCGGCAGGAGTGTTCTCACCGTCCACATCCTCACCGAAGGAAACATTAATCTCGCGTACTTCGATTTCAAAGACACTCGATAGGCCGGGCGCCCAATTTCTCGCGTCTTTTGCGCGAAGTGGGGACTTTCCTTTGTGAACCTTCGTGTCCTTCGTGATAAATGCCTTTTTTCGAGCTGCTCAAAGGTGTATTGATACGTTTGAATAGAGCCATTAGCGTGCTAGAATTCGCCGCCGAGGGAGATTCGCGATGATGAACCGTATCTATCCCAAGCTCTTTTGCCCTCTTGCTGCCGGCGTGGTTGCTCTTCTGAGCGTGCCAGGTTTCGCTCAGACCCAGAGCACCGCCAAACTCTCCGTTCACTGGGAAGAACTCACCGCTTCCGATTTCCGCGAAGCGATCCACCGCTCTCAAGGAACGTGCCTGCTCCCATTCGGTATTCTGGAAAAGCACGGCCCGCATCTGCCCCTCGGCACCGATCTGCTCGATGTCCGCTACGCCGCGCTGCACGCCACAGAGCAGGAGTACGCAGTCGTCTTCCCCGAATACTATTTCGGCCAGATCGCGGAAGCGCGCCACGAACCCGGCACCATGGCCTACAGCCGTAACCTGCAACTCGCCCTGCTGCAGGAAACTACCGACGAGATGGCGCGCAATGGCTGCAAGAAAGTCCTGATCGTCAACGGCCACGGCGGCAACGACAGCCTGCTCCCCTATTTCGCGCAGACGCAGCTCGACAAGCCGCACGATTACGTGGTCTACGTCTTCGACGAGCGCACCCCCCAGCAGGGTGGCCCCGCCAGAAAGACCAAGGTCGACATGCATGCCGGCGAGAGCGAGACATCCAAGATGATGATCTCTCATCCTGAGCTTGTCCATCAGGACCGCGCTGGGAACGAATCCGGCGCAGACCAGGCGCGCCAGAAGATTCCTGAAGACGTCTACACCGGCATCTGGTGGTACACGCGCTTCCCGAATCATTATTCCGGCGATGGCTCAGCGGCTACCAAAGAACTCGGCGAGTTCCAGATGAACTGGTGGATTGATTCGGTGGTAAAGGCGATCCGCGAAGTGAAAGCCGACGATGTCAGCCTCAAGCTGCAAAACGAGTTCTACGAGAAGAGTACCCACCCTCTGGACACCCAGCCGTGAGCCATCCCCGCCCGTGATGGGCTCTGCCCAGCGGAATTACTTGCACTCCGCCGGTTTTACGAGGATGATGTTTCCTCGTTGTAGCGGCCACCCCCAGACCGCCAAATCGAGCAGGTTGAAAAAGCGAGGAAAGAGCCCATGAACTTCAAAACTAAATTAGCCCTTGGGGTCCTCACCGCCTTGGCGATGCTTGCGCTTACGTTTGCAATTCCGAGGGGCGGTCCCGTGCGCGATGCGCAGCTGGTTCAATTTCCCATGACCGTAGGAGTGTGGGCGATCTTCGTCTTGCTCTTCGTGAAACTGAAATAAAAAAAAGGCAGGCCGGGCTGCCGTCTTCCCACGGTCCCGGCCTGAGCCTATGAACTTCCAATCAGGACGCCGGTGATGAACACCAGCACGCCGCCGAGCCCGACCTGCAGCGCTGCCGTAACCCAGGGCGTATCCATGTAGCGCTTGCGAATCCAGGTGATTACGCCGAGCTCTGCGACGACCACCGCTCCCGCCGCCCAGAGTGCTGCCCGGAAGTCGCGAATCAAAAACGGCAGCGTGTGGCCGATGCCGCCCACGGCCGTCATCGCCCCGCAAATCAATCCCCGCACCCACGGATGTCCGCGTCCCGTTAAGCTGCCGTCATCCGACAACGCCTCAGCAAAACCCATGCTGATCCCCGCTCCAGCCGACGCCGCCAGCCCCACCAGGAAAGCGTCCCAGCTCTTCTGCGTCGCGAAAGCCGCCGCAAACACCGGTGCCAGCGTCGACACCGACCCATCCATCAGTCCCGCCAGCCCGGGTTGCACGATCTGCAAAACGAACAGGCGCCGCTGCGCAACCTCCTCGTCCGCCTTCACATTGTCCGGTAGTTTTTGCTTGTCGAGTTCCTGCGCTCTTTCTTCGTGCTCACGTTCTTCCCGCGCGAGATCATCCAGCAGTTGCCGGATGCTCGCGTCTTGAGTCCGGCTCGCCGCCTTCTCATAAAAACGTCGCGTCTCCACCTCCATCGTCGACGCCTCTTTGCGCACAGCTTCAATTCTCAACGGACGCACCAGCCAGAGTGCCGGACGCTCCACGAACCCGCGCACGTCCTGCCGCCGGATCAGCGGAATATGCTCGCCGAATTTCTTCTGGAAAAGTTCGAGCAGGCGGCGCCGGTGTCCCGACTCTTCTTCCCGCATCCCGTCAAACATCGACGCGGTTGCCGGATAGTCCTGCCGCAACCCTTCGGCAAAGTCGGCATAGACGCGCTCGTCTTCTTCTTCCAGAGCAATTGCCAACGCCAGCACTTCGCGTTCTGTGAGTTCTTCGAACTTTTTCATGACGCCATAGCTTACAGGTCGCATGGTCCGGAAAACAAATCTGGATTTTCGATCATCGACTGCCGTCTGCGGGACGCGCCTTCCCCAGCCGCCGGTATCTCACTTGGCAATCCGGAACCAAAACAAGCTCCGTCCGCGGATGCTACTATCCAGTGCATGAAGTCGCGTCGGCCCGCGGGCCGGAAGCTGAAAAACATGAAGGGTGCAAAGAGGAAGCCTCGCGCCGGGCAGCCCTCGCCGGAGCTGGTCATCATCACCGGCATGAGCGGATCAGGGAAGGCTTCGGTGCTGAAGGCCTTCGAGGACCTGGGCTACTACTGCGTCGACAATCTGCCGGTCCAACTCATTCCACAATTTGCCGATCTGGCCGTGCAGTCCGGTGAGATTCGCCGCACAGCCCTGGTTGTAGACGTGCGAGAAGGTTCCAAGTTGGAAGAGCTGCCGAAAATATTGAAGTCGGTGGCACGCTTGATCCCGACCAAGGTCGTCTTCCTCGAAGCATCCGACTCCGTTCTCATGCGCCGCTTCAGCGAGACGCGCCGCCCCCATCCCTTGGGCACGGACTCTCCCGTAAAGTCGGCACTCAAGGCCGAACGCCGCCACCTCGGCGAAATCCGCGCGGTTGCCGACTTCGTCATCGACACTTCTAAGTTCAACGTTCACGAACTGCGCGCCCATATCACCGAACGTTTTCAGGAGCGGTCATCGGAAAAGAGCCTCCTGGTTTCCTGCGTGAGCTTCGGATTCCGCCATGGCCTTCCCGAGGATGCCGACATTGTCTCCGATGTACGCTTCCTCCCCAACCCGCATTTCATCCCTGAGTTTCGTCCGCTAACGGGCCGCGACGCGCGCGTCGCCAAATACATTCGCTCGTTTGCCCAGACCCGGGAATTTATCTCGCGCACTGTTTCCGATTTGCTCTTCCTGCTGCCCCATTACGTCCACGAAGGCAAGAGTTATCTGACGATTGCGTTCGGCTGCACTGGCGGCCAGCACCGGTCCGTCATGATCGCCGAGGAAGTCGGCAAACATCTTCGCCGCGCCGGATATCGCGTGAAGGTCGTACACCGTGACAGCCCGAAGTAGCCGCACTCGAGATGACCATTCCTCCATATCCGCTCCATCCTGAGCCCATGAAACGCAGTTGGCTCGAACGGAATCCCTATTGGAAAACCCCGCTCGGCTTCCTGACGCTTGTCTTCCTCTTTGGATTGTTTTTCGCCATTATGATGACCGTCGTTACGGCATCCTTCCGCGGCAGCGACGTCTACCAGCAAGCGCTGAGCCAAGCGGCAGCCAACTCGCAGGTGAGCGAACAAATTGGAGAACCGATCAAGCCAGCCTGGCTCGTCTCCGGTCAGCTCAACGTAAGGGGCAGCGGCGGCAACGCCGATCTTTCTATTCCCATCTCTGGTCCGCGCGGCAAGGGCTCGATTCACGCCGTCGCAAATAAGACCGCCGGAGCCTGGCACTTCACCTACCTTCAGGTCACCGTCGAGGGCCAACCCGCAAGCATCGATCTACTGTCAGTCCAGTCTCCCGCGGAACGAGATTTCTAGCTCGTGGGTACAGCCCGCGTCGGTGGTCTGGGAACCTGGAAACGCCATTCCTCCGGCGCACGACTCAAGTAGAATAGGGCCTTGCAACTCATACCCATTCCACCGGCAGCCAGCGATTGCGGCCCGTACCGCGCGGGGATCCCATGCGGCAACTGACCAGGCTCGTGCGTTACGTGCTCCCGTTCATCCCCCAACTGATTCCCGGAGTAGTGTTGCTTGCGGCAGTCGGGTTCCTCGAGGCCTTTCGCCTTGTTCTGCTCAAGCCGATTCTGGATCGGGTACTGGTTCCGGCATCAGGTTCCGAGAACATCCTGCTCTTTGCGATTCCGAAGTTAAACCAGCCTGTCTATCTGCAACGTTTTGTTCCCTGGCATTTTGACAACGCCTGGAAAATCGTGGCCTTTGCCCTGGTAGCTTCCACCGTGCTGAAGGGAATCTTCGATTATGCCGGTACGTATCTGGTGAACCATGCCGGTTTCGGCATGATTACCAATCTGCGCAATGACTTGTACAACTCTGTTTTGCGCCGATCCGTGGCTTTCTTTCAAAAGCACACCACCGGGACCCTGATCTCAACCATCATCAACGACATCGAACGCGTGCAGTTCGCGATGTCGAGTGTGCTGGCGGAGTTCCTGCAGCAGTTCTTCACTTTCCTCTTCACTGCCGGCCTGGTCGTGGTTTTGGGCCGGCAACTGGCCTGGGTGTTGCTGCTGTTTGTTCCCTTCATCATTTTTTCCGCAGTGCGCATCGGCCGCCGTGTCCGATCCACAACCCGGCGAGGGCAGGACCAACTGGCCGACGTGCAGAACATTCTGCACGAGACGATCACTGGCAACCGCATCGTCAAAGCCTTCGGGATGGAGTCGTGGGAAGTGGCGCGGTTCCGCACCGCCGCGCAGCGCCTGTTTCGCGCTAACCTGCGTTCGGTGGCGGCGGCCGCCGCCAGTTCCCCGCTGATGGACACGTTTGGTGCCATCGCGATTGCGCTGCTGCTGCTTTTAGGAAATAGCCGCATTGCCGACAAACAGTTCACCCTGGGAGAGTTCGTTACCTTCGTCGCGGCCGTCCTCGCTCTCTACAATCCCGTTCGCAAGTTTGCTGTTTTCAATAACAGTTTTCAACAGGCCTTGGGCGCATCTTCGCAACTGTTTAAGTTCATGGACGCCGAAGATGTCGTCCTCGAGAAACCCGGCGCCAAGTCCCTTCCGCGCTTTTCGCAAAGCGTTCGATTTGAGAGCGTCTGTTTTTCGTATCAGGCGGACGGCGACGAATCCCGCGAGATCCTGCGCAGTATCGACCTTGATGTGCGACGCGGCGAAATTCTCGCAATCGTCGGCTCCAGCGGTGCAGGCAAGAGCACCCTCGTTCACTTAATTCCCCGCTTCTTTGATGTGACTGGCGGACGGATTCTGATCGACGGCAACGATATCCGCGATGTGACGCTCGCATCTCTGCGGGCGCAGGTCGGCATCGTCACCCAGGAAACGGTCCTCTTCAACGACACCGTCCGCAACAACATTGCCTACGGCCAGCCCCAGGTTCCGCAAAAAGACGTCGAGGCCGCCGCCCGTGCTGCGCTGGCTCACGATTTCATTGTTGCCTTGCCGGCGGGGTACGATACTGTAATCGGTGAACGGGGTGTGCGACTTTCCGGGGGCGAGCGCCAGCGTCTGGCCATCGCGCGAGCCCTTCTGAAAAATGCGCCAGTGCTGATTCTCGACGAGGCCACGTCGGCTCTCGACAGCGAATCGGAAGCTCTCGTGCAATCCGCCCTGCATAATCTGATGAGCGGTCGCACCGTGTTCGTGATCGCACACCGGCTTTCGACGGTGCGCCGCGCCGATCGCATCGTGGTGATCGAGAACGGTACAATCGCCGACATCGGCCGCCACGAAGAACTAATGACGAAGTTAGGTACGTACCGGCGCTTGTACGAATTGCAATTCGCCAATGCCGATTCGCCCAAGGTAGTCGCAGAAACTTAGAAACCGCCCCCCTATGCCCATACGCTCCATGACAGGTTTTGCCCAGGTAAGAGGTGAGATTCAGCGTCCGGATGGCAGCGCCCCCGTCGCTCCGTCTCAGTCCAACGGACGGATGGCCTTTGCGCTGTCGTTGAAGTCGGTCAACCATCGTTTCCTCGACCTTCATTTCCGCCTCCCCTCCGGGACCGATTCCCTCGAGATGCAACTCCGCCGCCTCCTCAAGGAAAAAATGGGTCGCGGCCACGTCGAAATCTCACTGAGCCTCGAGCGTTCGACCAGTGAAACGTTTTCGCTGAATCGCGACATTATCGGTGGCTATATCGCCGCCTTCCGCGCTGCGGCTGCCGAGTTCTCCATCGCCGCCACCCCCGACCTCAACGCCGTTCTGCGGATTCCCGGCGCGCTCGACTCCGCCAACGACACTGCGGACGGCGACATCGAAGGCGCAGTCATGGCGAAGGTGGACGAAGCCCTCGATCGTCTGAATCAGATGCGCGAAGAAGAAGGCCGCGGCATTGCCCGCGAGTTGCGCGATCGCATGGTCCACCTGGCCGAGGCCAGTAAAAGCGTCCAGCAGCATCGCCGCGCCGTGCTCCAGAACTACAGCGAACGATTGCAGTCCCGCCTCCAGGAATTGCTGGGCTCCACCGTAGACAAGGAACGTGTGCTGCAGGAGGCCGCGCTATTGGTCGACCGCAGCGACATTCAGGAAGAAATCGTTCGTCTCGAAAATCACGTGCAGCATTTCCTCGGCCTGCTCGAACAGGGCGGCGAGATCGGGAAAAAGCTCGACTTCCTCCTCCAGGAGATGAATCGCGAGGCCAACACACTGCTCTCGAAGACCTCCGGCCTTGCGGGAGAAGCGTTGAAAATCACCGAAGCCGGTCTTGCCATGAAAGCGGAAATCGAAAAATCGCGCGAACAGGTGCAGAACCTGGAATGAATTCCACCTACACGCCCATCGTCTACATCATCTCGGCTCCCTCCGGATCGGGAAAGTCGACCCTCGTCAACGAACTGCTGAAGCTGGTTCCGAATCTTGACTTTTCCATCTCCTACACCACGCGTAACCTCCGCGGGAGCGAGCAGAATGGCAAGCAATATCACTTCGTCTCCCGCGAAGAGTTTGAGCAGATGATTCGCGACGGCGAGTTCCTCGAACACGCCGAGTTCGACGGAAATTATTACGGCACAGCGCGCCGCTTTTTGCTGGAGACGGGCCGCAAAGGCCACGACCTTCTCCTCGACATCGATGTGCAAGGCGCCGCGCAAATCAAGCAAAAGCTCCCCGAGGCCGTCACCATCTTTGTTCTTCCCCCCGATCGCAAGACCCTGGAGTGGCGCCTCCGCAAGCGCAGCGAGGACGCGGAAGCGGTCATCGCGCGCCGCTTGGCCGCTGCTACCCGCGAGATCGAGAACTACGATAAGTACGACTACATCCTGATTAACGACGATCTGGAGGAATCCATCGACCGCCTCGAAGCCATTGTTCTGTCGGAGCGCTCGCGGCGGTCGGAGGCGCCTCTTGCCGTGGAAGATCAGAAAATCGTCGACCTGGCCGACCGTCAACGGCTGGCCAACGTCCGCGACCGGGTGCGTCCCATACTTGATTCCTTTAGTACCCTTCCTCCTGCAGCACGACAGTAGATTTCGCGGTATGATTTTAGGGACGCCATATGGGGTGTGAAAGCTACAACTGGAATCGTGCGGGACAAGCCTGAGAGTTGGCCCTGTTCTGTTGAACGCGTTGCTCGACGTTCGGCACTGATAGACTTCAAACCTGTTTTTCGAGGGAGAGTCCCAAATGAAGTTGATCGAAGGCTTTGACAGCAACTATCGATACATTTTGGTGGCAGCACGGCGCGCGCGCCAGCTTCAGTCCGGCGCGCCGCCCGTGGTCGACACCAATTCCCGCAAGCCCTGCCGCATCGCGCAAGACGAGATCCGCGCCGGCAAAGTGAAGTGGGAGATCCCAGAAACCCGCAGCGCCGCCGAGCAAGCTGAAGAGGCTCTCGATAAGGCGCTCGGCCAGGACTAAAGGAATTGTTGATTTCGTAATTGCTGATTGCTGATTGAGAAACCGCCCGCAACGATGGTTTAGAATCAACAATCAAATATCAACAATCAAAATTCCATGAAAATCGCCCTCGGCGTTACCGGCGGGATTGCAGCATATAAAGCGGCAGAAATTCTCCGGCTGCTGCAGGACCGTGGTATCCGCGTCCAGGTTGTCATGACGCACGCTGCCCAGGAATTCGTTCGACCCCTCACCTTCGCCGCGCTCTCCGGAGAAAAGGTCATCACTGGCATGTTCGCTCCCGGCGAGGAGCATGCCCCCAACATCGACTCTGCGATCGAACACATCGCGGTCGCGCAATCCATCGACGCGCTCGTCGTCGCACCCGCCACGGCTGATGTTCTGGCTCACTTTGCCCAGGGCATCGCCAGCGACTTCCTGACGACGCTTTACCTCGCAACCACCGCGCCGGTCGTCGTCGCGCCCGCCATGAACGTCAACATGTGGAATCACGCCGCCACTCAGGCGAACCTGCAGGTTCTCCGGCAGCGCGGTGTGAAGGTCGTTGAGCCGGGCTCAGGGTACTTGGCGTGTGGCATGACCGGGGCCGGTCGCCTTGCTGAGAACGAGGCCATCGTCGCTGCGGTGATGGAGGCCCTCGGCGCGTCCCAGGACTTGAGCGGTGAGACCGTTCTGATCACAGCCGGGCCGACCCGGGAAAAAATTGATCCCGTGCGCTATCTCACCAACCGCTCCAGCGGTCGCATGGGATACGCCCTCGCCGAAGCTGCTTTGCGTCGCGGCGCGCGTGTTCTTCTGGTCAGCGGGCCAACTTCGCTCACGCCGCCCGGCGCGGCAGAAGTCACGCGAGTCGAATCCACCGAAGAAATGCGCGACGCCGTCCTCAAGCTTCTTCCCGAAGCGAGCATCGTGATTAAGACCGCCGCTGTCTCCGACTATCGGCCCAAAGCCCCGGCCGGCCAGAAGATCAAGCGCAAAGGCCCGATGACCTTGGAACTTGAAGCGACGCCTGACATCCTTAAGGAGCTTTCTCTAAAGAAAAGTACTCAGATCGTCGTGGGCTTCGCTGCGGAAACGGAAAATGTTCTGGAAAATGCTCGCCAGAAATTAGTGACCAAGAATCTCGACGCCATCGTCGTCAACGACGTCACCCGAGAAGGCGTAGGCTTCGATTCCGACCGCAACGCCGTGACCATCATCAGCCGCGAAGAAGTCGTCGAAGTCCCCGAAACCACGAAATGGGAAGTCGCCCAGCGCGTCCTCGACCAGGTCGCCCGCCTCCGCCAGTCCCGCAAATCACCCGTGAAGGCCTGAGATTCACTTGTTGCTGAGCGAAGGCAATCTCCAGCGAAAGCGAAAAGACTGTCGCAGTCGAGAGGATTCCTATGTCACCAGCCTATGTCACTGGCGCTCAATTACCCATGCCACGATATAATGACCTCGCTCATGCCCACGGTTCTCGACCCTGATCTCCGCCGCGCACTCGCAGAACGAGTCCGCTACTGCCACGAGATGGGCATCTACGATTTCTACCGGCGCGAACCCCGCGCCTCTGAATCCATCCCGGTCGCGACTGCCATCGCCGAACTCGACGATCTACCTTCTACATTCCAGGAACTGCGAGAGGAAATGCCCGCAAAGAAATCCGCTGCAGCCGCGAAGTCCGAAAGCATTCTGCCGACTCTCACCCCGCATCCGGAACACGCCGTCACCGATCCCGTCGCCGCGCTCAAACTGATTCGCGAAGACCTCGGCGACTGCACCCGCTGCAAGTTGCACAAGCAGGGACGCAAGCAGATCGTCTTCGGAGTAGGCAATCCGCGCGCCGACCTGATGTTCGTGGGCGAAGGCCCCGGCGCCGACGAAGACACGCAGGGCGAGCCCTTCGTAGGCCGCGCCGGACAGCTCCTCAACAACATGATCAAGGCCATGGGCATTCGCCGCGAGGATGTCTACATCGCGAACGTCGTGAAATGCCGCCCGCCCGGGAATCGCACGCCCGAACGCGACGAGACCGAAACCTGCTCTCCGTTTCTAATGCGCCAGATCGCCGTGATCAAGCCGAAAGTCGTAGTCGCACTCGGTGCCGTGGCCGCGAAGAGCCTGCTCGCCATGAACGCATCTATGATGGAGTTGCGCGGCCGCTTCTACGACTTCATGCCCGCCGGCGCCCGCAGCAGCGATCCTTCCTGGCAGGGAACCAAGCTCGCCGTCACCTACCATCCCGCATTCCTCCTCCGCGATCCCCGCCAGAAGGGCGAAGCCTGGAAAGATTTGCAGATGGTGATGAAGTACCTGGGCATCGAGCCTCCGAAGAAGTCAGCAGAGTAAACACGCCATGGAGCAAACATTCATGTGGGGACAGCCGCCCTCGGCTGTCCGTCGAGCGAAGCTCGACTGGTTCATTGATTAGCCCGGCCTGCTGACGGCCTCACGATTCACCTTTCCTCAGGTGTCACTGCTATTCTCTGAGATCACTGTCCTATTGATGGATGCCCGAATTCTGCGACATCGCCGTGCCCGTGCCGCTCGACATGGTCTTTACCTACCGTGTCCCCGCGGACGCCACGCCCGTCGTCGGCGGCCGCGTGCTGGTCCCATTCCGCCAGCAGCGCATGACCGGCATCGTCGTCGACCTGCACGACCGCAAACCTGCTGTCACCACGAAGAACATTCTCGCCGTCCTCGATGCAACACCAGTCCTTGATGAGCAACTACTGCAGCTAGGCCGCTGGATCGCCGACTACTATCTCGCCCCGCTCGGCGAAGTCTTCCGTACTATGCTCCCCCTGAACGCCGAGTTTAAGCGCGCCATCGGCTATCGCCTCACCGAGCAAGGCCAGATGGCACTTCATCTCGCCGGCATGTCCGGGTCCTCCGCGCGTTCCAAACGTTCGCCCGAGGAGCAAGAAGCCGAATTCCGAGTTCTGGATTACCTCGCGGGATCTGAATCATCGCCCGGAGACTCGGATCTCGTCCGCGAAGAAACACTTCGCTCGACGGCCCGCGTCTCCAAAGCCGTGCTCACCGGAATGGTCCTCAAGAAATGGCTCACGCGTGAAGATGTTTCGGCTGCTCGCGACGCCACCCGCACGATGAAGGTCGCGATTCTGAAATCCGTCGACGGCAAGCTGAACGATAACCAACGCATCCTGATTGACACCCTCGCTGCCTCCGGAGGCCGAGTCCCCGTCACCACGCTGCAATCGCTGGAGATTCCCCGAACCACGCTCTCCACGCTGGTTCGGCGCGAACTAATCGCAATCCTCGAAGAGCCTGCGGATTTTTCCGTCTCTCGCTCCAAGCCGCGTCCCGCGTTATTCGATTTCGACTTGAACCCTGCGCAGCAATCGGCGCTTGCCCAGATGCGCCAAGGCGTCGTCGCCCGCAAATTTGCCGGCATGCTCTTGCACGGTGTCACTGGATCAGGCAAGACCGCAGTCTATCTGGCCGCGATGCGCGGAGTCCTCGAAGCCGGACGCTCCGCCATCCTCCTCGTGCCCGAAATTGGCCTGACCCCGGCAGTCGCTGCCGACCTGCACCAGATCTTCGGCGATGAAGTTGCCATCCTCCACTCCGCGCTCTCTGATCGCGAGCGCGCCGAGCAGTGGCACCGCATCAAGCGCGGAGAAGCGCGCATGGTTGTCGGCACGCGGTCGGCGGTCTTCGCCCCAGTCGCCGATCTCGCTCTGATCATCGTCGACGAAGAGCACGACTCTTCCTATAAGCAGGAAGAAACTCCGCGCTACCATGCTCGCGACATCGCAGTCATGCGTGCCAAGATGGCGAACGCCGTCGTCGTGATGGGCTCAGCCACTCCGTCTCTGGAGTCCTACTACAACGCGAAAAAGAGCAAATACTCTCTCGTCGAACTCCCCGATCGCGTCGAACAACGCCCGCTTCCCGAAGTCGAGATCATCGACATGCGCCAGGAATACCAGGAAACCGGCCAGGAACAGGTCATCTCACGCAATCTGGCTGCAGAAGTTAAGGAGCGCCTCGACCGAAAAGAGCAGGTCATGGTCCTGCTCAACCGCCGCGGATATTCTCCCGTCGTTCTCTGCCGCACCTGCGGCAAGAAACTCGAATGCCAGAACTGTGCCATCGCGCTCACCCATCACAAGCGCGAGCACAAAATGGTTTGCCACTACTGTGGCTTTACCGCTCCCGTTCCGAAAGCCTGCGTCCACTGCGGCAGTGAGTATGTCTATTTCCTCGGCACCGGATCAGAAAAACTCGAGGAGCTTCTCCACGGCATGTTCCCCCAGGCGCGCATCGCCCGTCTCGACCGCGACACCGTCCGCAGCCACGAAGATTTTGAGCGCGCCCTCAACGGCCTGAATGAAGGAGAACTCGATCTTCTCGTCGGCACCCAGATGATCGCCAAAGGCCACGACATTCACGGCGTCACACTCGTGGGCGTGGTCGGAGCCGACGTCGCTCTCGGCCTCCCTGACTTCCGCGCCGCCGAGCGCACCTTCCAGCTTCTCACGCAGGTCGCCGGACGCGCCGGACGCGGCCAGACTCCCGGCAAGGTCGTGCTACAAACTTATTTCCAGGATCACTATGCCGTTCAGTACGCCGCCCGCCACGACTTCATCGGCTTCTACGAAAAAGAACTGCAATTCCGCAGTTGGATGCACTACCCGCCCTACTCCGCGCTCGCCAACGTCCTGATCCGCAGCGACAAACTCGACGACGCCCTGCAATGGTCTGGAACGTTGGGCAAATGGTTCGACTCCACTCGCCACGAAGGCGTGCGCGTGCTCGGCCCAGCGACCGCTCCCATCACGCGCCTCAAGCGCGACTACCGCTATCACTTCGTGCTCAAGTCCCCCAGTCGCGAGAAGCTGAACACCACTCTGCGCGCGATGCTGGCTTACGCTGCACAGAAGAAGATTCCCCGCACGCAAATCATCGTCGACGTCGATGCCCTCTGGCTGATGTAAGTTCCGCTCGGCGCGTCCCGCGCACAGTCAACCGTTCCTCGCACTACGGTAACTTGAAGGGGCCTCATCCCTATATCACCATCAGCTACTGTTTCGTTCTTGGGGATACGTATGCGGTTCGTCCGAAATCTTTCCTTCGGCGTGGGCTTGGCGCTTCTTGCGTTCGCCTTGGCCGTCGCCATCATCACCTACGGTCCGCGCCACTACACGGTCTCCCACAGCCATTACGCGGAAGAGGCCGTCTGGAGCGCCAGCGACCTATTCCTGACGGTCCGCTCTGGCGGAGTTGCTCGCGCTCAATTCAGGGGGACATCCCATGCGCCGCTGCTCTCGGCGATCTTTGGTATGACCTCGGGCAACGATTTCGCGGTTCTTCCGAGCGATCTCACCGTCTTTCACTACGCTGGTGGAGAGCTTCAGAAAGACACGCTCACTGGACGTTCCCTACAGGCGGTGCCGTCGGAAAACGCGCTGTATTTTGTGGTCACGGATCAGTCCAAGCAGCGCAAAATCTGGACCTGGCAGGAATCCCACTTAGTTGCCGTAACCGATCCGTCGGCCGATAAACTTTTGAAGACCGCGGATGATCAGGCCGACAGGGAAGAGGATGACGAAGCGCCCACGCTTCCGCAGGGCTGGCATCGCTCGTCTCTCTATGCCGGACGCAACGGAGTACGCACAGTCGACGTGGCGCTCCAGACCGCCAAGGCCACCATCAAGATCGAGCAGCCGAAGGTCGACATCAAAGCTCATGTATTCCCCACGGCGATCGTTACTCTCGAGGCCTCGACCCTCGACGCCCCGGTGCAGATCTCAGGCGGAGAATTCAACGGAACCAAAGACATTACCGCCGCAGAATTCGCCGCTTATCGCGCGCAAGATCCCACACCACGCATTCACCGCAGTCCTGCCCACGCTGCCCTTACACTGTCGGAATATCTCATCTACCTGTTGATTCCGTTTTCGCCACTCCTCGTCAGCCTGTTCTCCATCATCCGGCTGAAGTCCAAGCTCCTGGCGAACCTGCCCGAGACGGCTTCGTTCCCCAACGCCCTTCCGGAGCAGTTTGGAGCCCTCGATCGCAATCGCCTCGACGAACTGACCCACGCGCTCGAAAATCTTGGCTTCAAGCAACTGATGGACTACACCATGGTTTCGAGCATGGCGATACCCATTCCCGGCTTCGGTCGCCTTATGGTCAATGAGCGGAGCAACTGTTACGCGGAGATCAATCAGGCGTTTCCTCCGCGCAAAAAGCCCATCGCAATGGCGTGCTCATTCACGACTCGTTGCGAGAATGGCTGGGTCATTTCGACCGGCGCCCGCAAATTCACCGGCGGCAGTTGGATCATGCGCCTGCCGCAGAGCGTGTGGCGATGCAAGCCGGGTCTCGATCCTGTGAGCCTCTTCCAGGCTCATCAACAGCAGTGCACCGAATTGACCTCCGATTTGGGTGTTCGCACTATGCCCGCGACCTCAGCCAGCGAATACTTCCGTGGTGTGCAAAGCCGCATGCAGCAACGCCGCACCGCGGTGCGAGCAAAGCTGGTGCCCACGATTCTGTTCGAATATTATTCGTTCACGCTTCGCCCGCGCCTCGAGTGGAAAGGCGACTGGCCCAAAGAAGCGGCCAAGCGCCAGGGTTTCTTCGTCAACGCAGCGGGAGCCTAGCCACCCTGATTCTAGGAATGCTGATCTACTTCGGATACGGCAAAAGCCACAGCCGGCTCAGGCGAGCCGCTCGCTAGCGTCTCAGCCACTGATGCACCAGGTCGTGCGAGGCTTGCCACAAGTCGCTCCCAACCTCCCGCAGCGGATGCCGACCCAATGGCACAGGGCTCAACGTGCAGATCAGCATGAATAGCGCAAACAGTGCAAGCCACCCTCGCGCTCCTGAAACCCTTGGGAACTCCGCCACCTGCGGACGCCGCAGACTGCTCACCTGCAGCAAGATTGCCCACACTAGCCATCCTGCCCAGAGGTAGTAGGCCATCGGCAGAAGGATCAGAATGGCCAGCCGCGAGACGAACCAGTGCGCGCGCGGCGAAATCGAATACAGAATATGTCCGCCATCGAGTTGTCCGCCTGGCAAGAGATTTAATGCAGTCGCGAACATCCCCACCCACGCCGCGATCGCTACCGGATGCAGGAGCATCCGGTTCAATGGCATTCCCGCCACTGCATTTCCGGGATGTAATGCAGCCAGAAGCCCATGGATCCATTGAAAAATCAATGGGTACCCGATCTCAGCGTCAATCACATCCGGGCGGAACGTTCCCGGCATCGCCTTCGACCACCCCAGCGATAGCACCAACAGTGCAAGCGCAACCACGAATCCAGCAATGGGTCCGGCAATCCCGATGTCGAACAAGGCTTTGCGTGATCGAATCGGGGAACGGATCAAGATGACCGCTCCCATCGTTCCAATCAATGTGGGCATCGGAATGAAGAAGGGAAGCGTCGCATAGATTCCATAGCGGCGGCAGTACAGATAGTGCCCCATTTCGTGAGCGAGAAAAAAGGCCATCACCGCGGCCGCAAAAGGCAGTCCCGCGAGAATCTTCTTGGGGTCCGTGAAAATCCAGCCGGCTGGAAACCATGTATGCCAGTCATCGCTCAACGAAAGTGCCGGATGGTTGTTCGCAAAGTTGTATTGCATACGCGCGCCCGTGACCAGCGTGGTGAAGCCCGTCGCAATCAACAGCAAAATGTGCAGCCAATAGCGTTCTCGCGGCGGCCGTCCCACCGGCCGCGGCAGGGCGTGATAGTACTCGATCGTGGAAGTAGGAATCGGGGAATTAGGTTCCGACATGCGGTTCTTCAGCGTGAACCCCAAATTCGGGGCCCTCGTTCCGATGCTACTACACCACGAGTGAGGAAACTCCGGGCGGACGCCAGGCTAGACGCTCAAAGCTGTCTTTCTCAATCGATCGACTGCAATTCTTTTCCCGGCTTGAAGCGTACGGCCCTTCCTGGCGGAATGGACACTTCGGCTCCAGTGCGCGGGTTGCGCCCGATCCCGGTTTTGCGGGGACGCACATTGAACACTCCGAATCCCCGCAGTTCAATGCGACTGCCGCCGGCCAGCGCCTTCTTCATGCTCTCGAAGACGGTCTCCACGGCCAGCTCGGCCTTGGTCTTCGTAATTCCGGTTTTGGCGACGACTTCGTTGATGATATCGAGCTTGATCACAAGGAGCTCCCGGGTGCAGGGTCAAGATAGTGCTTCAAGTGATTGATGCTAAGGGAGATAAGTGAGATTGTCAACGGGAGCATCTATCCCGTAAACTGGCATGCACCCAGCCTGCATAGATTGCGTGATTGTGTGATCGAAAATTTGTCATCCTGAGCAAGCGCTTTTTGCGCAGCGAAGGATCCGGGCGAGCGGCGCGTTGCGTCGCGCTCTTTGCGACGCAATAGTCGCGTGTCTAGCTCGCAGCCCTATCACTCAATCACAAACCGAATCACTCAGTTTCCCCAAGGAGTTTCATGCTGAAAAGTGACCGCTGGATCCGCAAGACGTCCAAAGAACACGACATGATCAACCCGTTCTCCGAGAAGCAGGTGCGCGAGGGCGTGATTTCCTACGGACTGTCTTCCTACGGCTACGATCTGCGCGTGGCCGATGAGTTCAAAATCTTTACCAACGTCAACTCCTCCATCGTCGACCCCAAGCATTTCGACGAACGCTCTTTCGTAACCGTGCAAACCGACATCTGCATCGTGCCCCCCAACTCGTTCGCCCTGGCGCGATCCGTCGAATACTTCAAAATTCCGCGCAGCGTTCTGACCATCTGCGTCGGCAAGAGCACCTACGCGCGCTGCGGCATCATCGTCAACGTCACTCCCTTCGAGCCCGAGTGGGAAGGCTTCGTCACCCTCGAAATCTCCAACACCACGCCCCTTCCGGCGCGCATCTACGCCAACGAAGGCCTCTGCCAGATTCTCTTCTTCGAATCCGACGAAGTCTGCGAAATCAGCTATGCCGACCGCAAAGGTAAATACCAATCGCAGAAGGGAATCGTCTTGCCCAAACTTTAAGATGATCTGCTGGCCGCGAAGCACATGTGGGGACAGCCGCATTCGGCTGTCCGGCGGCCCAGGTTTGTTGGGCCGCTCGAGTTGATCCGTCTGGGAACGCCGCGGGAGAAGGCGGTCTTCTCGTGTTCGCCGGGTACGGTTTCACCCGGCCCACATGTTTTTTGTGGAAGAGCGGCCCTTCAGGGCCGCGAAAAGGCGATAAGGAAAATAATCGGGCTTCAGCCCCCGCGCAGACTTACTATGTGACCCGCAGATACGTCGTATACTCCTGATCCTTAATCGCCGTAAACGGCAGCATCTTCATCACCCCATCCGCCGTCTCGACCTGCCAACTCTGCGTCCCGATCTTTTTCGCCGCCAGCAACTGCGCCTGCGTCACCGTGGGTGTTGACTCCGTAACCGCAAACAACACAACCGGCCCCACCAGCAGCGCCACCGAATCCGCGTGCTGCGGATCCAAACTCTCCAGCCGCGCCTTCATCGGAAGCTCCACGTCAATCCGATCCCCATCCTTCCAACCCCGCTGCACGCGTGTAAAACTTCCAGCCGAAGCCGGTTCGCGTTTCCCATTCACTGACACCGACGCTGCCTCGGTCCAAGCCGGAATCCGTAAATTCACCGCAAACTCCGCCGCCCGCGAAGTCTTTACCTCAAACTGCACATGCGCGTCATACGGATACTCGCTCTTCTGCGTCAAAGAAACCTGCGCCCCACCCTGCGTCCACCGCACGGTCGACGGGATGTACAGATTCACATACACTCCGCGCTCATCCCGGAAATACGTGTTGATCCGATAATCCGCCGCCACCTGCGGCAGCGTCCCCGAGCAGCACGCCCACCGTTCCTTGTGATACACCTTCCGCCCTTTGAAGTTGTAGTCCGAATAGTAATAAGTTCGCCCATCGGCCTCGAGCGGCAACGATCCTAGCACCGTGTTGTACATCACCCGTTCCATGCTGTCGCCGTAGCGCGAACCGCGCGTCACCCGCAGCAAGTAACGAGTCAGCTTGAAATGTGCATACGACCCGCACGGAGTCTCAAAACTGGAGTGTGTGCTGGTCAGGCTCTTATACACTTCGGGGCTGCCGGGTGCTCGCAGCGTCTCGTCCGCTCCCCATCCGCCCGTAGCGAAACTCTGCGCTGCCACGAAGTCGAATCCATTCTTCGCCGCCCGCAGATGCTTCTCGCTGGCCAGCGTCAAATACGCCTGCATCGCCGACGACAGCGAATTCACATGACTATAAGCATGCCGTCCTTCCAGATTACTGCGACCCTCTGCCAGCGGATCGTAATACACATCGTCCAGATACTGCTGTCCGAGCGCGCGATACTGTTCTCCCGCCCCGCGCTGGTAGGCTAGAAACAAATTTTCAGAAATCGTATACGACTCGTCCCAGGTATACGACTCATCGTCCGCGTGCTTCGGCCTCCAGCTTTGTCCGTGCTCCACGGCTTTCGGCGGCAAGTGCGGCAGCGCCGTCTTGGTCGTCTCCGCCAGAATCGCGAACGCATCGGGATCGCCTACGTATTGATGCGAGTCGATCAGTCCACAAACCAGTTTGTCGTACGTATAGGCAGGGAAGCGCGTGTTCTCGTAAAACTCGCCACCAATCGTCTTGGCATATAACCGATTCAACCGGAGCACCTTCTCGCGCGTCTGCGGCGACGGGTCGATGGCATAGGACCGCGACAGCGCCGACACCCACTGCCCGAACGTGCATCCCGGCGCGAAGCCAATGTCAAACAGATGATCCCGGTTGTTTGGATCGTACTGATACCACCCACCCAAGTCCTGTCCCGGTGCCGGCTGGCCAACCATCTCCCGAAAAGGTTTAAGCAAGCTGTCTTCACTCAACTCCATCAGCAGGTCATGCGTCTGCTGTAACTGTTGCTCATGGCGCGCGCTGTGTAGCGCCACGTCGCCATACCCAAACTCTTCGAGCGGACGAGAGGGAACTGAATCGGCTCCGAATAAATTCGAAGGAATCCGTAATCCGCGGAACCGGGGAACCACGCTAGCACCCGAGGCCAGCGCGGCCGACTGCAGGAATTTTCTGCGGGAGACTGAGGAACGAGAAGACATGCATCCCACCAATTTCAGAAGTAAGTTGTCGGAACCTTACGTGGGATAGTCTACGCCGACTACTGCAGGTGTGTGGACGAAAAGCCGGGAGACTTCGAAACTCTGGGACTTTGAAACCTTGAAACCTTGAAACCTTCTACCTCTGATTCTCCCCTTCTTTAAACATATACTTGATCGCCGGCTTATAGATCATCAGATTGGCGTCGCCGTTCTCACGGTTCACCTTAATGCAATTCCGGTCGTACCACTCGATGATGCCGCGGACTTCTTCGCCATCGCGCAGCACAATCACCATCGGCGTCCGAGACTGCATCTGCTTCTGATAATAAAAATTCTCCGCGTTCGTCTGCTCCGGAGGCGCAGGCTTCTTCCCGCCGCCGCCACCCATCGGACGATCGCCACGATCCCCTCGATCTACACGTTCCATTCGCTCCATGCGTTCTCCGCGTTCGTGCCGCTCTGGCCGCTCGCGTCGTTCCTGCGGCATTGTAGCGGTGTTGTGGCTATTGTAATTCTCCACGCGCGGCAGCGTCGGCCGAATCAGCTTGCGGTTGGCGAAATTTTTCTTCTCGGAGGATTCACCGGCCTGTGCGGGATCCATTATCTCTCTCATTGTGGCGCTACCTCGGATACACGCGTTCGTGCAAGCCACTGCACCTGGGACCCTGTGAATGTATCAACGAAGGCGTGAAATTTACCCTAACCTAACATAGGAATCTGCCCCTGACAATCCTTCCTTCGTGCCACTCGCTTTGGTGTGCCAAAACTTGCATACTCCCTACAATATCGATTTGCTCCGCTAGTTGGTGCTCGACAGGTCGGCCCCACGCCGTTCTGTGCCGCCCCACGTGACGAGAGCAACCAGACTGGCCACCAGGAGCGCGGTCCACGCTAATACAGGCGCGAGGTTGCCGCCGTAACGGCCCTCCGCCAGCCTCGCCTGGATCACTGAATTGCGCGACGAGAAGAAGTTGCCAATCTGGTATGCAAACCCTGGCAGCGTGCCCCGCACCGCAGGCGGCGAGAGTTCGTTCAAATGCGCCGGAATCACTCCCCATGCCCCCTGCACCATGAACTGCATCAGGAACCCTCCCACCGCCAGCATCGGCACCGTGCGCGAATACGCCCACAACGGAATCACCGGAATCGCCAGCAGTCCCGCGATGACGATCGCCTTGCGTCGCCCGATCTTCTCCGACCAGGTCCCAAACACAATTCCCCCCAAGAGCGCCCCAATGTTGTAAACGATGGCAATTAAGCTCACCGTCTTCGGAGTGAACTGCAGATTCTTCTGTAAAAACGTCGGATAAAGATCCTGCGTTCCATGGCTGAAAGAGTTGAAGGCGAACATCAGCACGACCAGAAAAACAAAAATCCCGGCATGCGACAGGACATCTTTGCCGAGGTGACTCTTCCCCTCGCGCGTGACCTTCCCCTGCAACCATGCCGGAGATTCATCCACCTTTGTCCGAATGTATATGACTAAGAAGGCCGGCAGCGCGCCAATTACAAACATCCCTCGCCAGCCCACATAAGGAAACAGCGCGCCATAGACGAGCGCAGCCATCAGATACCCCACGACATACCCTTCCTGCAACAACCCCGAGAAAAATCCGCGCCCCTCCGCCGGCAACGTTTCGAATGCCAACGCCGCGCCCACGCCCCACTCCCCGCCCATCGCTATGCCGAAGAACACGCGCATGACGAGAAAGAATTTCAACGATGGAGCGAACGCCGATGCCAGCTCAAACACCGAATATGCAATGATGTCGATCATTAGTGTTGGACGCCGCCCAAATTTGTCTGCCATCATTCCGAACAGAACTGCGCCCACAGGCCGCATGGCCAGCGTCAGAAAAATCGCCTCCGTAATCGTCGAGACCTTAGTCTGGAACTGGGTAGCCAGCGCGCTGACACAAAAAATCAGAATGAAAAAATCAAACGCATCCAGCGACCACCCCAGAAAGCAGGCGATAAAAGTATTTCGCTGTACCGGAGTAAGTCGCCGAAAGTGCCCAATAAATTCCATTCAGGTTTTGGCTTTCCTTAGTGCACCTTAGTGTCCTTAGTGGTCGCGTTTCTTGGTTCTCTCTCTGTGTCCTCTGTGGTTGAAGGTTCTTCCTGCGCGCAAAGCCCAGCGGATGCTAGCATAAGCTTTCAATCAGCAATCAGAAATCGTCATCCTCATGCCCGACCTCGACCTCCCGCAACGCCAAGCGACCGACGCGCTCATGCTCACCGGTTTCTGGTATCGCGCTCTTCCCGCAGACCGCGTTCAGCGCAACCAGCTCTACAAGGCGACGCTCCTCGAAATCCCCCTCGTCATCGGCCGCGACCGCATCGGACAGCCCTTCGCGCTGCGGGACGCCTGCCCACATCGCGGCATGCCCCTCAACTGCGGACGCTTCGACGGCGAAAACCTCGAGTGCGGATACCATGGATGGCAGTTCGACGTTCACGATGGCCAGTGCGAACTGATCCCTTCGCTGACCCCCGATCAGAATCTGAAAGTCGATCGCATCTACGCCGGCAGCTACGCCTGCGAAGAGCAGGACGATTTCATCTGGGTCTTCATCCCCGATCCGCCTCCGCCCGGCGCAGGATTCGCCCCTCGCCCCGAGGCGCCCGACGCTGCCCCGCAAATCGAAAAATTTACCAACAAATACAAGCTCGCCTACCTGCAAGCCGAAATGCCCGTCAGCATCGACCACGGCATCATCGGCCTCATGGACCCGGCGCATGGCCCCTTTGTTCACCAGGCATGGTGGTGGCGTACCCAGCACAGCATCCACGAGAAGAAAAAAAACTTCGAGCCTATTCCGAACGGCTTTCGCATGAGCGCGCATACTCCCAGCTCCAACTCCGCGCCCTACAAACTGCTGCGCCTCTACGCCGACGCCGATTCCATCACCACTACCATTGATTTCGTACTCCCTAACATCCGCACCGAAACCATTCGCGCCGGGAAATATTGGTTCTCCAGTCTGACCACGGTCACGCCCATCACGCGCAGCCATTGCCGCATCGACGTCGTCGCCGCCTGGAATTTATTCCGGTGGGTCCCTTTCGTTCCTGAACTGCTGAGATTCGTTTTCGCAAAATTCGTCGAGCAAGACCGCCACACCATGGAACTGCAAGCCGAAGGCCTCAAGCACAACCCGCACCTCATGCTGATCGATGACGCCGACCGCCCCGCCAAATGGTATTTCCAACTGAAAGCCGCCTACCTGGAATCCAAACGCACCGGCGCCCCCCTGAAGCACCCAATGGCAGGCCCCATCACGCTGAAGTGGAGAAGTTAGAGAAGAAGACCCAGAGAACTAGTATGTGGGCGGGCGCCCCCGCCTGCGAACTCCATCCACGAAGCCCGATCGTAGAAGCCACCAAGGACGCCAGAAACGAGAAACGAAGAGCCGGAAGCTGAAAGCTCAAAGCCGAAAGCCGAAAGCCCCTACTCCTCCACCAGCCAGTCCATCGCCTCTTCCCGCGTCTTAAACGTAGGCAACTCCCGCTGCGAGAAGCTTTTGAAATGTTCGTAAAACACCTTCGGCAAACTCTCCGTCCCAACCCACGCCGATTTCTTTACATAAGGACGATCCAGCACCAGGACTTCTTTCGCCCTTGTGGCGACCTGCTTGTCAATCTGCGCCCCAGTGAAATCCGCCAGCGTGAGCAGAGATCCGGGCGCATGTCTCGAGATATCCGCCCGGATCAACTCGAGCAGCACCATCATCTCCTTGCCGCTGCAGTGGCTGAAGTCAATGACAAAAATGGCCTGACCTTTGTGCTTCACAAACCGCAGTCGATCGTCGAGCAGTCCGCTGGATGTCTCGTCGGTATTCAAGTTAAGATCTCCTCCACCACTCCATAAGCCCCGTCCAGCGCGGCATCCAGCGCGGACGCATCCTTCCCTCCAGCCTCCGCCAGATCCGGACGCCCTCCGCCCTTGCCTCCAACTTTCTGCGCTACCGGACCAATCACCTTCCCCGCCTGCACCCGCGAGGTTAGATCCTTCGTGACTCCCACAATCAGCGCCACATTGCCATTCGATGCCGATCCCAGAATCACCACGCCCGATCCAATCTTGTCGCGCAACTGATCCACCAGCGTCCGCAACTGCGCCCGCTCCAGATTGTCGACGCGGTGTGCCAGCACTTTCACGCCCTTCACTTCCTTAATCTTCTCCCCAACATTCGCCGTCGAAGACGAAGCCGACTTCATCCGCGCCTGATCGAGTTCCCTCGTCAGCCGCTTGATCTCTGCATCCTTCTTTTCCAACTCAGCCTTCAACGCCTCCGCCGGAGAGAAAGAGGTTTCACTGTCGTGCAGTGAATCAGACGAGGGTGCCCCATCCTTTCGCGTCTTTTGCGAAAGGGTGGGAGAGGTAAAACTCGACACTACGTTCTCGAGTTGATGATCCATGCGGAAGTGCCGCAACGACCCTTCCCCCGTGATCGCCTCCACTCGCCGCACGCCAGATGACACGCTGCCTTCCTTCAATATCTTGATCAGCCCAATCTCCCCGGTAGCCGCCGTATGTGTCCCGCCGCAAAGCTCCGTCGAGAAATCCCCAATCTTGACCACGCGCACCTTGTCCCCATACTTCTCCCCGAACAGCGCCATCGCGTGATACTCGTTCACCGCGACGTCAATCGGCACATCCACAATAGTGTCGACTTTCTGGTTGCGCAGCAGTTCCTTATTAATCAGGTCTTCAATTTCTTGCAGTTCTCCATCTTCGACTGCGGCGAAGTGCGAGAAATCAAACCGCAGATGTCCCGGCGCCACCAGCGACCCCGCCTGCTTCACATGCTTTCCCAGCACCTCGCGCAACCCCGCATGCAGCAGATGCGTAGCCGTATGATTCCGCATCGTAGCCTGCCGAATGCCGGTGTCGACGACGGCATCGACGCGATCCCCAACCTTGAGGGTGCCCCATTTCTCGCGCGCATTTTGCGCGAGAAGTGGGGATTTTAGGATGGACTTCATCACGACCTGATGTGCTCTAACACCCTGAATCGGGTAATAACATCCCGTCACATCGGCGATGACCGTGTTGTGATCGTCCGAATAAAGCCATCCCCGATCCCCCACCTGCCCGCCCGCCTCGGCATAAAACGGCGTGTGGTCGAGAATGATCTCACCCGCTTCGCCCGCCTTCAGTTCCTGCGCGCCCTGCCCATTGTGAATAATGGCCAGCACCTCGCATCCATCCGACCGCGTCTGCCGGTATCCTTCGAACTCCGATTTCGGAAGCTGCTGGTACGCCGGATTCGCCGTCTGCTTGGCCGCGCCCTTCCACGAAGCGCGCGCCCGCGACTTCTGTTCCTCCATCGCATGATCAAAACCAGCCCGGTCAAAGGTAATTCCCTGATCGCGAGCCGCATCCTGCATGAAGTCCAGAGGCATACCAAATGTGTCGTAAAGCTTGAATGCCTCTTCGCCCGGCAGTTCAGGGCGGTCGAACCCCGCGGGCGTCCCGTAATCCTGACTTAGTCGAATTACGTCTTCCAATCTTCGTAGTCCAACATCGAGTGTGTGTGCGAACCGAGTTTCCTCGACGTGTACAGTCTTCGCAACTCGATCCGCCGTCTCGTTCAATTCCGGATACGCATCCCGCATCAAATCCCGCACCGCAAACACCATCTCGTGCAGAAACGGCTTCGTCTGCCCGAGCAATCGTCCATGCGTGATCGCCCTCCGGATGATCTTCCGCAGCACGTATCCACGCCCGTCGTTCGCCGGAATCACTCCATCGGAAATCAAAAATGTCGCTGCCCTCGAGTGGTCCGCAATCACTCTCAAAGAGGCCGCCGACTTCGTATGCGCTTCCTTGCTCAACTCTTTCGTCAGCGACGTCCCCGTTAACTCGGCTGCTCGCTTGATCAGCGGCGTAAACAAATCCGTGTCGTAATTCGAAATCACGCCCTGCAGTGCTGCCGTAGTCCGCTCCAGTCCCATCCCCGTATCGATCGATGGTTTGGGCAACGGGTTCAACTTCCCGCCGGCATCGCGGTCAAACTGCATGAAAACCAGATTCCAAATCTCGACGTAGCGACCGCAATCACAGGGAAAAGCACAGTCGGCATGCCCTTGGTCGGACGACGCCGGACCCATGTCGTAGTAGATCTCGCTGCACGGCCCACACGGCCCGGTATCGCCCATCTGCCAGAAATTGTCTTTCAGGCCCATCTCAAAGATGCGTTCTTTCGGCACGCCCTGCGCGGCCCACAGATCATAAGCCTCGGCATCCCGCTGCAGTCCGCCCTCACCGTTGAAAACCGTCACATACAACTTGTTCTTGTCGATCCCAAACCACTCCGGCGAAGTAATCAGCTCCCACGCGTAGGCAATCGCATCTTTCTTGAAGTAATCGCCAAACGAAAAATTCCCCAGCATCTCAAAAAACGTATGATGCCGATTGGTGAAGCCCACATTCTCCAGATCGTTGTGTTTTCCTCCGGCGCGTACGCACTTCTGCGACGTCGTCGCCCGCAAGTAGTCGCGCTTCTCCAACCCCAGAAACACATCTTTAAACTGGTTCATCCCCGCGTTGGTGAACAGCAGCGTAGGATCGTTTGCCGGGACGAGCGAAGACGAGTGCACCTCTCTGTGTCCCTTGCCCACAAAGAAGTCCAGGAATTTGCGGCGGATTTCAGAGCCGGTCAGCATGGAAGAGTCATTCTAAACGAACCGCACCGCCAGCGGCCAAGGTGCCGCGTGCGGCAATGCCCAAACACAAAGGGCACAGCGACACAGGAATATGTTGAGATTCCCTCCGTGTCCTCTGTGCCCTCTGTGGTGGATTTCGTTTTTCTCTACTTAATCGCGTCGACGGCCTTCTCGGTGCCCTTCTTCATGTCGTGACCCGCATCCTTGGCGCCCTTCTCCGTATCCTTCGCCGCGGCCTTGGTAGCATCGCCTGTCTTATCTGCGGCCTTCGCAGTACCCTTCGCAGTGCCCTTGGCTGCGGACTTCGTTGCGTCGGCGGTCTTGTCGGCGGCCTTCGCGGTCCCCTTTGCCGTGTCCTTCGCAGCTGCTTTTGTGGCGTCGCCAGTCTTATCCGCAGCTTTTTCGGTTCCCTTCGCAGTGTCTTTCGCCGCAGTCTTAGTGGCTTTCCCAGTGGTCTTGGCCGCCTTATCGGTGGCTTTCGCAGTATCTTTTGCGGCCTTGCTTGTGTCCGTGGCCACGTCCTGCGCCATCACCAGCGTACTCAGGACCAATGCCGCCAGAAACACCTTTAGACTCGACGTCATAGTTGCCTCCTTAATTGTGATCGGAAATCCGCCTGAGAGTATGCAATATCCGCAAGGCATTGCGCAAGAAAATCAGCACCTTCGCGTTGCCTGTGGTGCCACTACGGCACTACAACCTCGGACCCAGATCCGGATTCCACCCGTCACTCCGTCTCGCCCTCCAGCGCGGTCAGCGTCTCATCATCCACATCCCATTTCTTTAGGATGATGAAAATGGTCTTCGTCCCGAATCCTGCCCGCGCCAGTTGCCGGAAGATGCGTGCGGTCTCCTTCTGATCCTTCGGCTTCACTAGCCGTTTCTTGCGCAGGAATTCGCGCGCCTGCTTCTCGTCGCTCACTCCGTCGTAGGCCGCTTCCACCGCCTTCTCGATCACCGACCCATGCACTCCCCGCGTCTTCAACTCCGTAATCACGCGCATCCGGCCGAGTTTTTGATTGTCGCGCCGCAGCGAAGAGTAATACGCCGCATACTGCGAATCATTCAGATATCCCTGGTCCTTCAGCCGCCGGATCACCAACTCCACCAGCGTCTGCCCATATTCCGAATCCGCCTCTTCGATCCGCGCCCGCATCAGCCGTTTCAACTCTGCCACCGTCCGCATGCGCCGCGCGAGTGCCCCCACAGCATATTCGTACAACTCATCTTCGGAATAACTTCGTCTCTTGGGACGTGAGAACGCCATAGCAACAACGATAGTCGCAATTCAAGCACAGCACAAAACAAATAGGAACCACAGAAGACGCGGAGGACACAGAGACGAAGGAAGAGCAAGTGGCGGACTTCTTGTGAGACGGCCGACAGCACGATCTGCCAAACCTCTGTGTCCTCAGGTCCTCTGTGGTTTTCTGCGTCTGGCGGACAAAGAAAAAGGGCGCGTTCTGCACGCGCCCATAAAACAAAGGCAACCGACAAGCCTTGAAACCTTGAAACCTTAAGTTCTACCTGTTTCCAAACCCTGCCGACTGCATCGACTGCCGGGAAATGTCTGCCGTCGACGCAATACCTGCCATGCGCAGCTTGAAGTCATCAGCGTTGGAAGCATTCTCCAGCGCAGTTTCATAGTTCACCAGTCCCGCCTGGAACAGGTCCCACAGCGATTGGTCAAACGTCTGCATGCCATACTGCGATGTGCCCGCCGCGATCGCATCACGAATCGACCGCGTCTTTTCCGGCACCAGAATACATTCGCGAATGTACGCCGTATTGATCATCACTTCGACGGCCGGCACGCGGCCGTCGGAGTCGCAGCGCCGTACCAGGCGCTGGCTTACAATCGCCCGCATTACGGCGGCAAGCTGCATGCGAATCTGCTTCTGCTCCGGCGGCGGGAAAATCGAAATCACGCGGTTGATGGTTTCCACCGCGTCCAACGTATGCAGCGTCGAAAACACCATGTGGCCGGTTTCGGCAGCGTGCAGCGCCGTCGAAATCGTTTCCAGATCGCGCATTTCGCCCACCAGAATCACGTCTGGATCCTGACGCAGAGAAGCTCGCAGCGCCGCTCCAAAGCCAGGCGTATCCACTCCAATCTCGCGCTGGTTGACGTACCCTTTCTTGTCACGATGCAGAAATTCGATTGGATCTTCAATCGTAATGATGTGCTCCGCACGCGACGAATTCACGCGGTCGACCATCGCCGCCAGCGTGGTCGACTTACCGGAACCCGTAACCCCCGTCACCAGAATCAGCCCGCGTGGCATGTCGCAAATCTGTTCCACCACTTTCGGCAGAAACAGTTCGTCCAGCGCGCGAATCTTCGTGGGAATGACGCGAAGCACCAGCCCCACATTGCCGCGCTGCTGGAAGATGTTTACACGGAACCGTCCCAGGCCGGCCACGCCGTACGCCATATCGATTTCCGTGGTCTCTTTGAATTTCTGCTTTTGTCGCGCCGACATCATGCTGAACGCCATGTTCAGCATGTCTTCCGCGCTGATGCGCGGCTGATCCGTCAACGGCACCAACTCACCGTCGATGCGCAGGTGTGGATAGTTTCCCACCTTCAAATGCAAGTCGCTGGCTCGCCGTTCCGTCGCGATCCGAAGCAGGTCATCAATATTCATGCGGACTTTTCCCCTGGGGACTTCTCGTCCTGATGCTCTATCATGATCGCCCGAATCGTCACCTTCCCCAAGATGACCTAGGTAATGCTCTCAACCCGGCAGCGGGGCAGTGCCTTACGTTATGTGGGGACAGCCGCCCCGGCTGTCCAGGCGGCTATGGCGCGCCCTTGACGAAGGCCAGCGTCGTCGTCGGCACCGAGACCGTCACGTCCCCGCCGATCGCCAGCCGGGCGTGGAAATTCTTCAGCTTGAAGATCACTGTGGACGTCACTTCCTGGCCCTTCGAGACCAGCAGTGTCCCCTGATAACTCCGAACCTCCTGCTGGATGATCATGCCCGGCGAAAGATCGTCAATCCGGCACTTGCGCACTTCACTCTCCTCCGAGTTCGGATCGAGCGTCACCAGCGCATGGAAAAACTCCGGACTGAAGTTCGTGTTTTGCCGGGCCAGCAGGTGCGCCGCCTCGGTTCTCGACATTCCCTGATGGATCGATTTCTCATACGCCAGGATGAGCCGCAATATCTCCGCCCCCAGCCGCATGTCCGCCATCTCCGAGTCAGCTTCCCTCGGGGCCGGCCGGTTCTGGTGCTGGATCATCCACGCGATCGGCTCCAAACGCGGAATCCTCGACAGCAAGGCGTACGCCACGTTCGGATGTGCCTCGTACTGCGCCTCCTCATTCGGCGTGAGCGCCTCGCCGCGATACACGGCATCAATCGTCTCCGGCGCCAGCGTCACGCAACCCAGTTGCGACAACATGGCCGCCACCTCATATTGCCAGGGGTTTCCCAGCTTCATCGCCGTGACCACGTGGTGGATGTAGCGACGCGCCCGCTCCGCGCGGCTGAATGCCGCCGGATTCACCAGGCTCAATACCTCGGTCAGCACCTGCAGGGCGCCGCTCAGCGTCTGTTCCAGTAATTGCTTTTCAGCGGTGACCAGCCGGTACTGCATCAGCGCCGCCGTAATCGTCTTCGCCATCACATCTTTGCTGCAAGGCTTGCTGAGAAAGCGGAAAATGCTGCCTTCATTAATGGCATTGATCGCCGTCTCCGTGTCGGCGTTGCCCGTCAGCATTACCCGGATCGTGTCGGGTGACAGCGCCTTGATGCGGCTCAACAGCTGGATCCCATCCATCCCCGGCATCCGCATATCGGAGATTACGACCGCATAGGGACCATTCGCCCGCGCCAAGCTCACGGCGTCTTCCCCGCCCAGCGCCGTCTCCAGCACGAATTCCCCCCTCAAACCGCGTCGGTAACCGTCCAGCACGTTGCTGTCGTCATCTACCAGCAGGATCTTTTCAGGCATTGCATTCCCTTTCTTCCTCTGCCCCTGGCCGGAAGAATTGAAGCAGTCTTCTTCGTTTATCGACTGTCGCCAGCTTCTGCTTTAGCTTTTGGGCGTGGTTCCTCCGTGGGGGGTGCTGCCGGTGGGCCCAGTTGCTCCGCGTAGAACTCGCGCCACACACTTTCTCGCGCCGTCAAACCGAGGCGTTCCAGGTACATTGCGTCGAGTTCGGCGTCATGGTTCAGTGGCGAGGCGTCCGTCGCGCTTGCAATGGCGTCGGCGGCATGCACCGCCGTCAGCGTCGAGAAGTGCGCTTCTGCAGCCTCGCAAGGGCGGTGATGGAATGCGACCGCATGCACCAGCGATAAGGGCAGCCCCCAAATGCTCATCAGATATGCCCCCACTTCGGCGTGCGTGCAACCCAGCCGTTCCCGCTCCACATCCTTGCTCCTCGGTGTCATCTCGAAAATCTGGTGGTACTCCTTCGGCATCTCCGCCAGCAGAACCACCTTCCCGATGTCGTGCAGCAGTCCTGCCGTAAAGCTCTCTTCCACCATCGCCTTCATACAACCTTCGGAAGCTGCGATGCGCTGTGCCAACGCCGATACCGCAACACTGTGATCCCAGAGCGCCGACAGGCTGGCGGCGACGACGGAATTGCTCTCGAATTGCGAAAAAACATGCACTGATAGCACCAGGGTGCGCACCGTCTCGGTGCCAATCAACGACAATGCTTGCACCAGGCTCGAAACCCGCCCGCTCGCGCCCATGAAAGCGGAGTTCGCCAGTTGCAGGATCTTTGCCGCCATTCCCACATCCTTCGAGATGATTTTTGCAATCTCGCTGAGTGACGGATTTTCCTTGCGCAGCGCGGCCGTCACCTCTTCGTACAGCGTCGGCAGGCTCGGGATCGACCGCAGCCGCGAGATCACCGTCTTGAGCGCTTGATTGGCCAGCAGATCCCGCATCGCAAACGCCTGGCTCAGTCGCGCCACCAATTCCTGAGGGTCGCACGGTTTGGACAGGAACTGATGTGCGGGAGAGATTGAACGGTAGACCGCTTCCCGGCTCGATTGGCCCGACAAAATCATGCGCACCACATCCGGATGCAGTTGCTTGATCTCCTCCAGCAGTTGCGCGCCGTCCATCAATGGCATCCGCATGTCCGATACCACGGCGTCATACGGTTCTTTCGCCAGTGCCTCCAGTGCCGCTCCGCCGCTGCTCACGAAGTGCATTTCCCACTCCTGCCGCATGCCGTGCAGCGTTCGCCGCAGGCCATCGAGTACCATCGTGTCGTCGTCCACGAAAAGCAGGCGTTTGGGCATCAGATCTCCTTCCCGGAATCCAGCTTGACCGGCAGCTATCAAGAACGTTGTTCCCTGACCGATCTCCGTCTCAAACCAGATTTTGCCGCCATGTTTCTTGACCATCACCGTATAGGCTAGCGCCAGGCCTTGCCCCGTTCCTTTGCCGACTTCCTTCGTCGTGAAAAACGGGTCAAATACCCGGTTCCGGATCGCTTCGGGGATTCCGTTGCCCGTGTCCTTCACCGGGATTTCTACGCTCTCGTCCCGCATCTTGGTGCTCACCGTGATCGTTCCTTTTTCGCCCTCCTTGATCTTTTCTTTGATGGCATGCGCGGCATTCACAATCAGGTTGAGCACCACCTGGTTAATATCTCCGGGGTAGCACACCACCGGAGGCAACGTCTCATCGAATTCCTTTATGATTTCCGACACATACTTCCACTCGTTTCGAGCCACCGTGATGGTGGACTCAATCGCCTTGTTTAGATCGGTTGCCGTCTTGTCCGCCGAGTCCGGATGCGAGAATTCCTTCATGGCCCGCACAATCTTCGCTACTCGCCGTGCTCCATCGAGACTCTGGTCAATGGCGCGCGGAGCCTCGGTGGCGATGAACTCCAGATCGCAACTCTTTTCCGCCTGCTGCAACGCCCGCCGGCAGCGCTGCCCCGGCATTGTGCACGGCCTCGCGATACCTTTCCAGCAACTCGTGCGTCGACTTCCAGGAATCGCGCAGGAACGTCAGGTTATCGGTCACAAACTGGGTGGGCGTATTGATTTCGTGAGCGATCCCGGCAGCCAGTTGCCCGATGCCCTCGAGCTTCTGCGCATGCCGGAGCTGGCTCTCCAATGCCTTGCGCTCCGTGATATCGCGCACGAACGCGAAGGAGTATTCCTGTCCGTCGAACTCCAGGTAGTTCGCCGTCACCTCTACCGGGAACACTTGCCCTTGTTTGCTTTGGTGTTGGGTTTCGAAGGTCATCGATCCCCGAGTTTTCATCTCATCCCAGAACTTCCTCCAAACCTCCTGGGGGACCACGGGATTGATCTCCGGGATCGACAGCCCAAGGAGTTCCTCACGGGAGCGGCCCAGAGAGACGGAAGCGGCTTCATTGCCATATACGACGCGGCCCTGAGGATTGATCCAAAGAACCGCGTCCGATGCAGTCTCCAGCGACGACTGAGTCAGCCGCAACTCCCTTTCCGCCCGCTTGCGCTCGGTGATGTCCACCAGCGTCCCCTCGATGATCCGGCCGTCCGCCGAATCATCTTCGCCAATCGCGAAGCTTGCGATGACCCAGAACCATTCTCCATTCTTGCGGCGAAACTTCATCTCGTGGTTGGAGAAGCTTTTTTCAGAGTTGAGTTTGCTCAGGACCACATCCCGATCGGAAGGCTCGTAGTAGAAATGGGTGGACGGGAGGCCCCGGATTTCCTCAACTGAGTCATACCCGAACATGCGCACGGCCGCCTGATTGCAATCCAGCACGCGCCCGTCCGGCGAGGTGCGTACCACTCCTGCCAAGTTGCGCTCAAACAGGAGTCGGTAACGTCTCTCCGAAGCTCGCAGCGCCTCCTCCACCCGCCGGCGCTCCGTCACGTCTTCCTTCACCGCAAGAAAATGAGTGATCACACCTTTCCGGTTTGTCATGGGCGTAATGGTCGCGGCCTCCCAGAAAATCTCGCCATTCTTCTTCTTGTTACAAAATTCTCCACGCCATACCCTCCCCTCGGTGATGGTCGACCACAGGTCCTGGTAGCGATCGGACGAGTTACGCCCGGCATTCAGGATCCGCGGATTCTTCCCAACGACCTCCTCCGCGCTATATCCCGTGACCTCGGTAAACTTCCGATTCACATAGCTGATATCGCCTCGCGGATCGGTGATCACCCCCGATACCGGACTCTGCTCCACGGCCGGGGACAACTGCTGAAGTTCGTCCTCATTGCGCTTGCGCTCGCTGATGTCCCGGAAAGCCCAGATCCTTCCGTAGTACACCCCGTCCTTGTCGATCACGGGCGCGGAATATCGATCGAGAACCTTTCCGTTCTTCAGTTCGATTTCGTCCCGGCTAGTTTCGTCTGGATGCTTGTAGAGATGGTTCACTTTGGCCAGGAAGGCCTCGGGATCCTTGATCACCGTGACCACATACTCCAGCATCTTCCCGTCGTCTTTCTCGGCCAAGAGTTCGCTGGGGATCTCGAACAACTCGCCCAGTCGCGGGTTGTGCATCACCCTCTGTCCGCAGGCATCTACGACCAGGAAACCGTCGATGGTGGAATTGGCCAGCGCTTCCAGAAATGCAGTCTGCGACAGCAGCTTCTGCTCTCCCTGTTTTCGTAGCGTGACATCGCACAGAAAGCCGTCGGCGTAAAGCACTCCATCTTCTTCGTGGGTTCCGGTGGCGCGGTCGTGAACCCAGATCCACGCTCCATCTTTTCGCCGGATGCGGTATTCTTCGTCGAACGTGGCGCCCTGTTCAAACAGTGCGGCGTACGCCTGATTGACCCGCTCGAGATCCTCGGTGTGAATCTGGCTCAGCCACAGCTTGGTGCCGCCCGCGTAGATTTCGGGCGTCGAATATCCCAGTACCGACTCAGCCTTCGGGCTGATGTAGATCGTCCGCCCGTTCCGGTCCGACGTCCAAGCCACGTCCGGCGCGCTTCCCAGAATTCGCCGGAACTTCTCCTCACTCTGCCGCAGCACGTCTCTCGCATTCTGGATCGCGCTCAGTTCAATGTCTAACGCCTCGTCAGATTCCTTTTCCAATGATTTCGGGATCATAGGTATGCCCGCAAGATTCATCGGCAAGATCGGCTCAGAAGTTGAGAGAGGGAAGTTGACAAAGAGAAGTTGAGGAGGCAGAACCAGAATGCGGGAGCACCTAAGGGATGAAGCTCCGCCCAAAAGAAAAGCCGCCCGTCGCGGGCGGCTTCTCTACAGTCGGGCCTTTCAACACTGATGACGAACCACTACGCGGCCGTTTCCTCCGCCACCGGCGGCTGGAACGGCTCATCGTAGCTGCCGCCATAAATCGACGGAACCTTCGATCCCATGGGACGCAGATACGTCGCCAGCTCCCCGCGGTGATGGATGCTGTGGTTGTTCAGGAATCCCAGATACGCGACCGAGGGCATATTGAACACGCCGAAGAAGTTGACCGGCGTCATCAGTTGCTCGCCCGTCATCGCTTCCACGCGCGCGATCCCGCGCTTCACGTTCTCGTCGTACCACGCCACCACTTCCGCCGTGGTCTCCGGCTTGTGCTCGGGATTCTCCATGTTGAACTTCAGGTCGGCAATGCCATCCAGGAACTGGATGTCGGTGTTCGCCAGATGCCAAGCCAGCTCCTTGGCCGTGCGCGCCTTGGGATCGTGACGGTAATCCGACTTTGCGTCGGGAATCGCAGCGATCACTCTCTTCGTGATCTCCGCTTCATTCTTGAAGCCGTCGAGCATGAGCGCTCGCAGGCCGAGGGCAAATTCAGGAGTCATTTGGGACATTGTTTCTCCTTGTTGTTTTGTTTCTTCCGGGCTAAACGAACTGAAGGGGCGCTTGGGAGCGCCCCTCGAACTGGGAACGAGTTTGAATTCGAACCGCCTGATTATACGCCGACCGGCTGCTTGCTGCCCGCCTTGCTGCTCGCCTTATTTACGACCGGTACCGCCGTGAACCAGTTGTGGCGGTCTTTCTTCTCGCCGCGCACGATGGCGTAAAACTCCTTCTGCAGCGCCTTCGTGATCGGACCAATGACGCCCTTGCCGACCTTAATCCTATCGACCGAACGGATCCCGGTGACCTCCGCCGCGGTGCCGGTAAAGAACGCTTCGTCCGCGATGTAGAGCATCTCGCGCGGAATCATCTGCTCGACAATCGGAATGTTCAAGTCGCGGGCAATCTGCAGTACCGAGTCGCGCGTGATGCCGGGCAGCACCGAACTGCCGAGCGGCGCGGTGATCAGCTTGTCGCGATGCACCAGGAACAGGTTCTCGCCCGAGCCCTCGCTGACGAATCCGCCCTTGTCGAGCGCGATGCCTTCGACGTAGCCATTCGCAATCGCTTCCATCTTGATCAGCTGCGAGTTCATGTAGTTCGCGCCCGCCTTGGCCATGGCGGGCAGCGTGTTGGGCGCCAGCCGCGTCCACGACGAGACGCACACATCCACGCCGTCGCCATCGCCGCTCAAATACTTTCCCCACGGATAGTTCACGATATACATCTCGACCGGACAATTCAGCGGGTTCACGCCGGCGTCGCCGTATCCGCGAAACACCACTGGACGGACGTAGCACGGCCAAGCTCCGTTATGTCCCACGGTCTCGAGCATGCCCTTGACGATCTCCTCGAGCGTGTAAGGGATGTCCATGCGGTAGACCTTGGCAGAATCGAGCAACCGCTGCATGTGCTCGGTGGCGCGAAAGATCGCGGGCCCGGTGGGCAATTCGTAGCAGCGGATGCCTTCAAAGACCGAAGACCCGTAGTGAACGACGTGCGACATCACGTGAATGTGCGCGTCGTCCCAGTTGATGAGCTTGCCATTGTGCCAGATCTTGTCGGTCTTCTGGATTGCCATGCGGACTCCTTGATGGGCGCTGCGTTCTGAATAATTATATCTGAGGGGAATCGGCTTCCGGTTCTCGGCTTCACTCCTCAGCTTCCTTCTCCTTCGTCATGCTGAGCGAGGATTGGTCTTTGCGCGCTTAGCGCAAAGAGCCACCGGAGCGAAGGATCTCTGCAGTCCTCAACTTCGCCCGGTGGCGTAGGAGGTCTCCCCTTCTCTTTCGCGCCTTCGGGCTTGTTCTTCCTTCTTCGGCTACCCACGGCTTGCGCTGTGGGCTGCGTTCTTTCGCTCGTTCGGAGCTCTGGCCGCTGCGGCTTGAGTCTTTGTTACGGGAACTGATTTCACATTTACGGGCGGCTTGCGGGTTGAGGCTTCAGCTTGGATTGGCTTCGGTGGCGCTGCACTGCGGCCCGGTACTTCTGGGCCGCCTGGACGGGTCGAAGACCCGTCCCCACACAAAACCTTGGGGGCGGCTGTCCCTACATTCACAGCAGCTGCGTTCACAGGGGCCACACGTGGGGCGGCGAGGTAGGCGGCGCGCTCGGCTGCGGCGCGCTTGGTGGCGCGGGCGAATGCGGCGGCGGCTTCCTCGTCGATTTGTTCGAGGGGCGGGGTGGGGTAGTCGGGGATCTCTGTGACCATTTCGGGCTTGTTGACGCCGAACTTGACGCGGCGGATGTTGCGGACGGCGGTGTTGAGGGCGCGGAGAATGAGTTCGGCGCGCTTGAGTTCGATGGTGCCGCGCAGCAGGGCGTTGACCACTTCCATCAGCGAGGCCTGAATGGATTCCTCGTCCTCGAGCAGGGCGTGGTGATGGATGCGGGAGGCGGGATCTTTGACGGTGCGGAGCATGCGCTGGTGGAAGTAGCAGAACTGCTCTCCGCGAAGAGCGGGAGAGCCGCAGCGGACTCCGGTGACTTTGATATGAGTGCAGGATTTGTATGACATCAGTTGTTTGGTCCTTTCGGTATAGGCAACAATTTTTTTGTAGTGCGGGGCTAAGATCTTGGCTTCATGGGAGTTAGGGGCGTAGTGGAGGACGACGTCCGCGTATAATCTTGGAAACTCAGGACTTGCGAGTAAATTCCTGCGAACAAAGGACTTAATGGAGGCGGCGGTGGAGGGATTTCCCGTTTTGGGCGTCCGGCTTTCGGCTACCGGCTTCCGGAGGTCGGTGTCCGGGTTGCGCGGGGGAGCGGGTGCGTTGGGCATGCTCCCAATTTGGACTGTTGAGATTTCTCAGTAAAGGTCATGCGTCACAAGAATGAAATAAAGTTCTGTGGAAAACTTTGAGGGGAAGGAAAGTCAAAATCCCCAATCTAATCTCACCAAAGAGCGGCGAGATTAGAATGGGGCACCCGGCAGACCCCCGTCTCCTCTTGACCTTTCGTTATCGGGGATGCTCCCGATTCTTGGTGTCCCCGATTTTTCAAGGCCTGCGGGCTACGAGGGGAGGGCCAGTTTCGCCAGAAGAGCGCGGAAGGGAGCGAGGTTTCTCAGCGGATCGAAGCGCGGTTCGCCGGCAAGGACCAAAAGGCCCCAGTCTCCTTCCTCGTAACTCTGCTGCAGGCTCTTAAGGGCGGCGTCATTCTCTCCCAGTGCAACGTGGATGGCAGCCAGGTTGTATGCGGGCACGAATCCTGATTTGGCGAGGTTCTCGAGGTGGAGCAGCATTTTGCGGGCCTCGACCTGGCGTCCAGCAGCCGCAAGAGCGTAGGCCATTTCCGTGAGTGCGAGGTTGCTCTCGGGAACAGCGCGCTGCACGATCTCCGCTTCGGCAATGGCCTCGTTATACATGTGCTTCTGGACATAGACTCGGGCCATCCAGAAGTGGGTGCGATAGTAGGCGGGATCGAGTTGCATCGCTTTCTGGGCCTGCACCAGGGCACCGTCGTAGTCGCGGGCATAGTACAGGGTGCGAACCAGTTCGGCATTATTCGGCATCGACAAAGGGTCGGTGCGCATGGCTTCGTTGATCTGCTCCCACGCCTCGCGATGGCGGAGTTCGGCAGCGAGCAGAGCAGCGTAAATGCGGTGCACGTCGGAATAGCTGGGATTGAGGGCGATGGCGTGCTTGAGTTCCTCTTCGGTGTCGGACCAGCGGTACTTATGCATCATGGCTCCGGCGAGAGAGCCATGCGATTCGGCTAAGCTGTCGTCCATGCGCACAGCCTGGCGGGCGGCGTCGAGAATCCTGGGTGAACCCTCCGAAGGCGAAATGCTGTCGGTGATGACGAGGAAGCGGTAGCAGTCGGAGAGGCCGGCGTACGCCTGGGCGAAGTCGGGGTCACGGTCAATGGCCTGCTGGAAGTAGGAAATGGCGGTTCGATAGCCGCTGGCGGTGAATTGATTGTAGAAGAACCGTCCGCGCAGATAGGCCTCGTTGGCCTGAGGATCGGGGCGCGGGCGGACCGGGCGGCTGGCGTACTCGCGGCCGAGTTTCACTTCGATCTGCTCGGCAACGGCCCGCGCGACCTCGTCTTGCAGAGAAATCGATCCACTGACATGGCGGTCGTAGTTTTGCGCCCAGATATGAACCTGGTCGCGGGCGCGAATGAGCTGGACGGTGATGCGGAGTTGATCGGCGTCGCGGCGAACGCTGCTCTCAAGAACATAGTCGACGCCAAGTTCGGTGCCAATCTGCTGCGCGCTCTTGGCGGTGTGTTTGTAAGCCATCGAAGTGGTGCGCGCAATGACGCCAAGTTGCTCGGGGCTTAGCGACCCGAGCTGAGTAATCATTTCTTCGGTCAGGCCGTCGGTGAAATAGTCCTGGGCAGGATCTCCACTGAGATTTTGGAAGGGGAGGACGACCAGCATGATGTGAGCCGGGGACTTTAGAGACCTCGCTTCGACGCGGCGCCAGTAAGCGAAGGCGCCCACGCCGAGGGCACAGATCAGAAGGAAGGCGATCTGTGCGGAGCGAGCAGCCGAGGAGGGGCGCAGTGGGGAATCTGATGGAGGAACTGGCTGGAGGGGTGGAGGTGGAGGCTCGACAGACGGAGGAACCACGACGTCAGGTTCTCGACCTCCGACCTCTTGTCCAACAAAGCGGTAGCCCTTGCCGGTAACGGTTTGGACGAAGCGGGGGCGTTCGGGATCATCTTTGAGCGATTGCCGGATTTTACGGACCGCGGTGTTAATGCCGTGTTCGGTGTCGACAAAGACTTCCTTGCCCCAGAGGCGGTCGACCATCTCCTGGCGGGTGACGATGGAGCCGTCTTTTTCGGCGAGCAGGAGGAGGAGTTCCATGGGGATGCGTTCGAGTTTCAGGACGCGGCCGTTGCGCCGCAACTCGAAGCGGGACGGATCCAGCTCGAACTCACCGAACTTGCGGATACAGGCAGGCACACCACATCCCCGGGGGAATCGGGAAACTATAGCATTGATGTCCGCGATTTGCACCTTACTATGTCTGCAATGACTTACGAATTCACCTCTCCTTCACCAAAGCTTTACCTCGACTGCATTGTGCGGGCCGTGGTTTTCGAGCAGGATGCCAATCGCACGTCCGAAACTTTCGAAGGAGAAGGAGATGAAAATGACTTGGAAAAAGATGAGCGCAGCGCTCAGCCTAGTACTGGCGGGCGCATTGCTGACGGCGACGGCCGCCGCGCAATGCAGCAATACCGGGGCACTGCCGAAGCCCAAGCTGCAACGCCAGTCGTGGGAGGTGGGCAGGGATGGGGGCTCCGCCGACCCGATTGTGGGAATGTGGCGTTTCCAGTTCGTCGCGGGGGGGAACGTCATTGACCAAGGCATCGTGCAATGGCATAGCGATGGCACGGAGATGATGAACTCGTCGCGAAATCCGGACACGCAGAGTTTCTGCTTGGGAGTCTGGCAGAACGCGGGGAACTCTGTGTACAGGCTGAATCACTATGCGATCAGCTGGGATCCGACGACCAGCACAACGACGCCGCAAGGGCTGGCGAGCATCCGGGAAACGATCCGGCTGGCGAAGGACGGGAACTCGTTCACTGGCACGTTCGTGATCAACCAGTACGATGAATCGGGGAACCTGCTGGCGAATGTCAGCGGGACGATCACGGCATACCGCATTGATGTGAACACGAACCTGAAAGTGTTGTTCTGAACGAAGTGGGACTCGAATTGCCTCATCCTGGTCGCGCGTTTGGCGACCGGGGTGAGGCATTCTTCATTGCAGCCGTTTTGGAGGGACGGACGAAGGCGTCCGTCCCTGCGAGTTTGATCAGGCGGCGATCTCGGTGGTCTGCCATTCGGGCTGATCCGCGGTCAGGCGGAAGAGCGGGACGCCGGCTTCCTGAATGAGTTGGACTTGTCCGCCACCGGAGCCGGGGTAGGTGACGAGAACACTGTTGATGTTCCAATTGTCGTCGGTTTCAACGGAGTTGTTGTGGGACTGGAGGCGGATGCCGAAACGCTTGATGTTCTTGTCGGTGATGCCGGGAGGGAGGTTCCAGAGGATGGGTCCGTTAGAGCTGTTGTTGGACCAACTGGGATCGTTCTCATTCTTAAGGATGGTGGAGTATTCGCGGGTAGTGCCGCCGTGTGAAACGAGGATATAGGCGGTGGCGGTGCTGTCGCCGCGGAGATCGTCTTCACCGGTGTTGACCGTAATTTCGAGAGTTGGGATTGGGTGTGCCATGCGGATGGTCCTTTCCATGCAAATGTGCGTGCAACGTACAAGGGCATGGTGACTGGAGGGACGGGAGCGTTACAGGGGTTGGTACGGGATCGAGGGAGGGCGCGCGCGCGGGGACGTCCGCGCCACATAAAGCAGAAGCCCCACTTCTCGCAAAAGCACGAGAAATGGGGCACCCGGCTGAGAACTTAGGATCGCTTATTGCTTGTTGGGCACGGGCTCCGGGGTGAGGCTGGCTTTCACTGTCGCCACGGGGAGTTCGTCGCCGCGGAAGAACTTGGCTTTGTCTTTCGATCCTTCCTTGGCGTCGGCGGCCTTCATTTCGGGCATGGCTTCGTAGGGCTTGGAGTAGTCGTTGGCGGCGTTCCAGAACAGGAAGCCGATGCCGCCTTTCTCTTTCGCCGTCTCGACTTGCACCTTTATATATTCGGGCGAGTAGGTCTTGGTGCGCCAGTGGAAGGCTTGCAGCCAGGGGCGGATGACCACGCCAGAACCTTTGGTGATGAGTTCGAAGCGGTCCATGGACTCGCCGATGAAGTGGGCGGGCTCGTCGCCGGGATGGGCAATGTTATCCATGCCGAAGAAGTGCGAGGGGTAGATCATGGGGCTGAGGATGTCGCAGTAGTGAGCCATGCCGACGATGTCCTGTCCGGTATGGGCGAGGTCGACGGGGCGCTGCCAGGCCATCACGCCGAAGACGTCGAGCGAGAACAGGGCGCCGGTGGGGTGGATCTCGGCGTAGGCCTTCTTGAGGAAGGCGGTGATGACGTCGGAGCGCTGCGGGCCGCGAGGGGCGTGGCAGGCTTCGGTTGTGGCGTCCCGATGGGACTTGTTCGCCTTGGCGGCATGGGCTGCATTCTTTTGCCCCTTCGGGGCTGTGGCGGATTGGGTGTCGGTGGCTTCGGGGGTCGTGGAGGTTCCGCTCGGCTGCGCCGTTGCGGGACGGCCGAGGCGGCCGTCTTCACATGTTCCGGTGTCGCCGCTGACTTCTGCGGCGGGTTCCGGCTGTTGGCCTTGGTAGACGAACTGGGCGTCTTTCTGGTCGCCTTCTGCGGGGAAGCGGACGTAGTCGAACTGAATTTCGTCGGCGCCTAATTGAGCTACGTATTTGGCCAAAGCGATGTTATAGTCCTGCACCTTGGGCTGGGAGGGGTCGGTCCAGACGAGTTTGCCGTTTTCGCGCCAGGCCTGCTTGTTCATGCGGGACTGGACGGCGAGTTCGGGATGCGCGACCACCAGGCGCTCGTCGCGGAAGATGGCGATGCGGGCGATGGCGTGCATGTTCTGCTGATGCAGGAAGCGGACGAGTTTGGGCACGTCGTGGATGTAGATTTTGTGCTCGCCGAGCAGCGGGTGCTCGAAGGGGATGGTGACGCTGCCGTCGGAGTCCTTGATATCGAAGACGACGGCGTTGCCGCCGACTTCACGCCAATGCCTGATGATGCGGAGTCCGTGATCGCTGCCAGCCATGATGCCGGTGAGGTAGATGGCGCGGACTTCGAAGTCCTTGGGAACGACGAGGGTCTTCTCGGTAACGGGCGCGGAGAGGATTCCGGGGATGACGATGTTCTCGTTGGCCTTGAGAATGTTGCTGGTGTCGGACTTGTGGTTCACGGCGCGGATGGCGTCGGCCAGTTCGGAAGACGTGAGGTAGCTGGTCTTGCCGAGGTAGTGGCGGGCGATGGTGGGGATGGCTTCTCCCCTTTTAGCGGTATAGATTTCGGTGCCGGGAGCGGCGATGAGTTTGGGCTCGGGGAGCGGCTTGGCTGTGTTCACCGGGGCGCTGACGTTGTGCAGCTGCGAGGCTTGCGCGGGTTTGGACGTCTGGGCTTCCGCGGTGAAGTTGGATGAGTGCGAGCCGACATGCCATGCGGCGGCGGCGAACGTGAGACAGGAAAGTCCAGTGATAAGGCGAACAGACGAAAGGCGCAAGCGATCCTCCGCGAAAACGTACCCGGACTCGATATTAGATGCGAGTTTTAGGGGTCGCTAGTTACGAGTGGAGTAACACGATTGGCGGAAGACGTGGTTGTCCGCTCCTGGCGGGGCTCGTTGTGGTTCGGTTGAGGCTTCGCGGGACTTCCGTCCTGGGCTTTGACGGCGAGACTGGATTTTGGGGCGCTCGGCTTCGCCTTTGCTTGGACGGCCGAGGCGGCCGTCGCCACATGAGTTTGTTCGGTACCGGCGTTACTGGTAAAGGTTCCTCCCTTGATGGTGCAAAGTATTTCGCATTGGGTATGTGGAGGGCCTGGGTATGGGGTGCAGAATTGGGATTAGGGGGCTCTAAGCCTTGATGGATGTGGGGGTTGGCGATTGTGGGGAGAAGAGGTGATCCGTGGCCAGCCGGTTGCTTATTTCAATAGCAACCGGATGCGGCAGGATTCGGGAAGCGGGGCAGGCGAGTAGGGCGCTTCCAGGATGTAGGCAAGAGACACGGAGAGATGCCTACAAAGTCCGGAAATAAATAGAGAAAGGCCGAAGAAAACGGCCTCACGAAAGGGAAAATGTCCGGGAGTCCGGGCAACGCTTATGAGAACGAATCTCGCAACCGTGCTGGATCCGAACCGCCGCAGCAACGATGCTGGAGAGTTTGATGGCGCCCTGCGCCGCCGCATTGTGGGACAGGACGCTGCTGTCGAGAAAGTCGTGGAAATCTATCAGATGTTTCTGGCCGGGCTGAACGCGCCCGGACGTCCGGTGGGGAACCTGCTGTTTCTGGGGCCCACGGGATCGGGGAAGACGCGAGTGGTGGAAGCGATGGCCGAGGCGTTGTTCGGGGACTCGCGGGCGTGCATCAAGATTGATTGCGCAGAGTTCCAGCATTCGCATGAGATTGCGAAGCTGATTGGTTCGCCTCCGGGATATTTGGGGCACCGGGAGACGCATCCGCTGCTGACGCAGGAAGCGTTGAACCAGTGGTTCACGGAGAAGCTGAAGCTATCGATTCTGCTGTTTGACGAAATCGAGAAGGCGTCGGATTCGTTGTGGCAGTTGCTGCTGGGAATTCTGGACAAGGCGACGTTGACCTTGGGCGACAACCGGCGGGTGGATCTGTCGCAGTGCATCATCATTATGACTTCGAACCTGGGCGCGTCGGAGATGACGAGCCTGGTTGATGGCGGCTTTGGATTCGCGCCGAAAGCGGTTGAAGTGGATGAGTCGTTCGATGACAAGATTCAGCGGACGGCGGTGGAAGCGGCGCGGCGCAAGTTCACGCCGGAGTTCATGAACCGGATCGACAAGACGGTGGTGTTCAAGACGCTGCGCGACGGACATTTATCGCAGATTCTGGATATCGAACTCGGGATGGTGCAGCAGCGTGTGCTGATGGCTGCGGGCACAAACCAGTTCGTGTTCAACTGCACGGCGGCAGTGAAAGAGTTTTTGCTGAAGGAAGGCACAGATCCGCGGTACGGAGCACGGCACTTGAAGCGCGCGATCGAACGCAACCTAGTGTTTCCGCTGGCGAATCTGGTGGCGACGGGACAGGTGAAGCTGGGAGATTTCGTCCGCGTGGACATGGCTTCGGAAAACAAGATGATCTTCGTGAAAGAAGCCGAGAACACGATGGCCCCGGTGCTGCTGGAACGTTACGGAGCTGCAGCCGCGAATCAACCGAGCGCACGAGCTGCGCGGACGGCTGTCAACAATCGCCGGAACGGAGATTTCGGAACAAGTCCGTCGGTGGCGGAGAGTAAATGAGCTTCGAGCTAAGAGCTTTGAGTTGCTAGCTAAACGCAACAAGTTTTGTAGGAACCTCGCTTGACCGCATCTCGCGAGACGTTCTCACTCGATGGCGCCGGAACCCTTCCGGCGCCTTTTTTCATTTCGGGAGTCGCAAACAAAAGGGCTAACCACGAAGGGCACTAAGGATCACGAAGGACGCCGCCTAAGGTGACTACTCTCGGCTTACTCGTGGAGGACTACGGTGAGCAGGGAGCTGTGGATTTTCAGTATCTCGCGAGACGTTCTCACTTGATGGCGCCGGAACCCTTCCGGCGCCTTTTTTATTTCGGGAGTCGCAAACAAAAGCACTCACCACGAAGGGCACTAAGGATCACGAAGGACACCACCCAAGATGACTACTCCCGGAGTTACTCGTGGAGGACTACGGTGAGCAGGGAGCTGTGGATTTTCAGGCCGCCGTTGTAGTGGATGAATCCGAGTTTGCGGAATTTGTTCATGAAGAAGTTGACGCGCGAGCGGGTCGTGCCAATCATCTCGGCCAGAGTTTCCTGGCTCACATTGGGAACGATAGTTTCGGGAGAATCCTCTTTTCCGAAGTGGGCGAGGATCAGCAGGGCGCGAGCGAGCCGCTTTTCGCTGGAGTTGAATAACTGATCGACTAAGTCGGCCTGGGTGCGGTTATGGCGTCCGACTATGTATGCCAAGAACAAATCCGACAGCTCGTGCTCCTGGTGGAGGGTGCGTTGCATCTGCTTTTTTTCGATGCAGAGAATCGATGAGTCGGCAATGGCGGTGGCGGAAGCCAAGCGGATGGGCTGATCGGCGGCGAGGCATCCCTCACCGAGGAAGTCGCCCGGGCCGAGGAGGGCGAGGGTTGCTTCCTTGCCTTGCTTGGAAAGAACGCTGAGTTGCACCGCACCCTTCTGAATGTAGAAGACGGTGTCGGCCAGGTCGCCTTGGGTGAAGACGGGCTGCTTCGGCTTGTAGTGAGCGACGGTCTTGCCGATACCGACACTCATTAGGAAGCGGTGCGGATCGAATGCCCTGATGAGTAACCGGGCAGGGCGCCGTGGTTGGGTCTTCCGACGCGTTGGCATGAAAAACTCCCGGAAGCCGGCACTGCCGGTTCCTCGTTTATTCATCGTACGGTAGCGTACATTCTGTGCATAGTGTACGCCGAAAGGACAAGCGCGTGTGCAGTTTTGAACAGACAAAGAGATGAAGATGAGCTTCACTGAAGCTTAGAGTTGGCGTCAGCCAGTGTGGGGACCGGGGTCCAAAGAAACAGGAGTGCAGTTCCGCTGCTGAACGCGCGCGGGCGAAGGCGCGGGCGCGTGGGACCGCCGCCGATCGGGAGGGGCAATGAGCCACGAGTATCGAGGGCCCAGGAAGATGCTGCTCTGCATCGACGACAGCCAGTTGATTTTGGAATACGAGAGACGGTTATTCGAAGAGTCCGGATACATTGTGGTTGCGGTGGAGTCCCCGCGCAGGGGTTTAAGACTGGCGAGGTCGTTCGCCTTTGATGCTGTGCTTCTGGACTATCGCATGCCGGAAATGAATGGGCATGACGTGGCGGCGGAGATCAGGAGACTGCGACCTGATACACGCGTGATAATGGTTTCAGGCTGCGAGATTCCAGCGGAGACGAGCCGGCTGGTGGACGCTTTTGTTCCCAAGCATAAAGCGGGGCGGGATTTGTTGCCGACGGTGGACCGGCTCTGTGGATTCGACGATGCGATGCAGAAAGAAACCGAGATGTGACCATCCTCCCCTGGTGCGCGAGCGGTCCTGTTTAATGTATTGACTCGCAGGGCCGCTCGTCGGTGCGCGAGCGCCCGAATCCTTTCGATCTGACCCGGCCGTTCCGGCCACAGCTTCTACTTCGCGCGGTAGACCGTTTTTCCAGCAACCATCGTCCACAATACTTTTGTGTCGCGCATCTGCTCGGGAGAAACGGTGAGGACGTCGCGATCGAGAAGGACGAGATCGGCGCGCTTGCCGGGGGCGATGGATCCGATGGAATCTAGATTCATGGCGCGGGCGGAGTTGCGGGTGTAGGCATAGAACATGGCTTCGCGGGGCATGTCCTGCGAGGGGTCGAGAATGCCCTCCGGGCCTTTGCGAGTTTCAGCCTGATAGATGGCGCGAAAGACGTTGGCGGTGGAGACGGGCCAGTCGCTGGCGCCGGAGATGATGCCGCCGTTGTCGAGGACAGAGCGCGCGGGATATTGCCACTGGTAGACGCTGGGATCGAGGTAGGGTTTCACGATCTCGATGGTGTCGTTACTGGCTTCGGCCCAGAAAAGCTGGAGAGCGCTGATCACGCCGAGTTCGCGGAAGCGGGGAAAATCCTCGGGTTGGACGAACTGTTCGTGGGTCAGGGTGTGAGGCAGGCCGGAGTTGCCGTTGGCGCGGCGGGCGGCGGCGATGCCATCGAGGGCAGCCTTCACGGCGCCGTCGCCGATGGCATGCACGTGGATGATGAGTCCCTGCTTGTCGGCGGCGATGCAGAGTTCGGCAAATTTTGCGGGATCAAAGAGAAGGTCGCCGTTGCGGCCGGTATTTTTGTAGGGCTTGGTGAGGTTCGCGGTCTGTGAGGGAAACTCGACCACGCCGTCGGCGAAGATTTTGATTCCCGTGACGTGGAGATTCGGAATGTTTTTATAGAGTTCGCGAGTCTTCTGGACAGCGGCGAGTTCGGCCGCGGGGTCTTTGGCCAACACTTGAGGAAAGGCGTTTACTTCGGAAGTGAGTTCGCCGCGGTCGGCGAGCATTTTGTAGGCCTGCAAGACATAGTCTCCGGCGCGCGGGTCAAGCCATGCGGTGATGCCGAGGCTGTAGTTGTATTCAAGAGCGGCGCGGGCGCCGGCCAGCAACTGTTCGGGCGTGGACGGGGGCAGCAGGGGATCGAGCTTGTCCATGCCGGCGTCAACGAGGAAGCCGTTGGGCTGGCCGTCTTTATCGGCACCATAGTAGCTGCGCTCGTCAGGGGACAGGTTCTTGAGGAAGCCGGCGGTGATACCGGCGCGCTGCAGCAGGGTGCGATTGGCCCAGGCCGTGTGGCCGTCCATGCCGAGGAGGAGGACGCTCTGATGCGCATAGGCGCCGGAGCTGAAGTCGGAGTTGAGGACGTCGGGGTGCGACCAGAATTCGAGCGGGAGGCCACGGATTTCCAGGATGTCGCCGCGCATACCTCTGCCGGATTTTTTCGCGGCTGCGGCGAAGGGAGGGAGTTCGTTGAGAGTGGAAACCTTCTCGCTGGCGTCAGCGCCGATGAGGCTGAGTCCGCCATCGATGGCGTGACTGTGGGAATCGATGAATCCAGGGAAGAGAGTTTTGCCTTCGAGATCGATGCGCTCGGCGTTGGGCGCGGCGGACTTCGCAACTTCTGGAAGATTTCCGACAGCGATGATCTTGTCTCCGCGAATGGCGACCGCTTCCGCGTAAGGTTTGTCAGGGTCGGCGGTGAAGATTTTGGCGTGGTAGAGGATGCGGTCGGAGGTGTTCTCCTGAGCTTGCAGGGGAGATGCGGGAATAAGAAGAAGTGCCGCCGCGAGAAGAATTGCAGACTGCCCCAAGGTTCGTCCCAATCGATTTACCTTTCTGAAAAGCTGGTGTCGCGGAGATTCGAGCAAAACGAAACATTTACTATACACAAACTTCGGCAACGCTCCGGACGGAATGTCCGGTGGGTCCGTGCTGGCATTTCTGCCAGTCGTGTGGGATCCCACGAAGGCGTACAAAGTAGTTTCGGGAGCAACTCGGCAGGATGAGGCACACTTTTTCAGTTCCGGCTGCGGCATTGGTCTTAGTGCTGTTGGCGTCCGCGCAGGACGACATTCCAACCTACAAGACGGAAGCGACCAACGCTTTTGTGTGGGGAGAGGACAGCCGGGCAGGAGCGGTGTCGTCAAGCGTTGACGATCCGATCACCGGAAACACGATCCACAAGGTAAAGCATGATGGAGTCGAGGTAAGTTCGCGTGCGGGATTCGAGAGAGTCGGAACCAGCGAGGTGCTGAGTTTCACGACCACCATCGTGAATACCACGAAGTCTGAGATTACGGTACGGCAAGGTGGAGTGACGATGGACGGGCACGCTGCTTTGCCGGTGGCGGTAGTGGCGACGAAGAAGGGTCTGAAGAAGAAAGAGCGCGAACACGTTATGGTTGCTGGAAGTATGCGGTGTTTCGCCAATCGCTTTTTGGAGAACGACGAATATTTTTCGGTGAAGGCGCCCGCGGGATTCGCAGTCGGTCCCAACCACGCGCTGACGGTTTCGTATGTCACGAGGGATCCGCGCAATTCGTCTGTATTGTGCTCGGCGGAAGGATGCCATCCGAAGGGGACGATGAGGTTCTCAGTGGTGGTGAATGCGACGGTGTATGTGTTCTTGTGGCCGGGGCAAGCCGTGGTGGCATGCGGCAGTTAAGGCTCCGTGCGCTGATCGGAAGCGTTACTGACGAAGGTTCCACCCGACAAAACGGTTTGTATCGCGAGGATGAGGTCATTGGCGACGCGGGTTTTGGTGATAAAGCCGGAGGCGCCCAGGGAAAGGGCTTCCTGTGCAACTTCGGGGGAAGATTCCTGGGTGACGAAGAGGATTTTGGAGTCCGGAGAGAGCTTGCGGAGTTGGCGGGCGACTTCGAGTCCATTGAGCGAGGGGAGGCCGATGTCGAGGAGAACGAGGGTGGGCTTGAGTTCAGCGGCCTGGCGGACGGCTTCGCGGCCGTCGGCGACTTCGGCGATGATCTGCAGATGAGACTTGGCTTCGAGCAGGATTCGAATCAAGCTCCGAAAGGGTTCGAAATCCTCGACCAGGAGGATACGAACGGGAGACTTTTCCATGGAGTAGGGGCCCAATTGTGTAATCGTTTATACAGCGTTATGTATACGATGTAAACGTAATATGTAAGGTTGCCTGGTTACGACGGCGCGAAAACGGATCACTTAAGTTTGGACGTGTCGTCAGGCCGAGTCAGCCAGCCAAATCAACATCAGAACCCCTTTGTAGAAGAGTAACGACCATCCCCTGGTCGCGTCGTTGCCGCAGCGCAAGTTCTAGAAAGTTGGAGTGCTGCAGGGCTGGCGCCCGGCAGATTGCATAGATCCTTCGCTTTGCTCAGGATGACAACCATGCTTGAGGGCGGGGATGCAAGCCTATGCATCCGATGGAATAAAATCACAAACGATGCGGACCATGAGGCTAGCGGCGGGCCTGTTTCTTATGGCTACAGTGGGCGTCGGAGTGTCCGCACAGACCAAGGGTGCGAACCTCGAGAAGGGCAGTGAGGCGTGCGCGGGATGTCACGCGGGAATTTACAAGTCTTATCAGAAGACCGTGATGGCGAACGCGAGCGGCGTGGCGAAAGACGGGCTGATCACGGGAGAGTTCATGCATAAGACGTCCGGCGTGCACTACAAGGTGTACGAGCAGGACGGGCATGCGTGGATGAGCTACGAGCGTCCCAAGGAGGCCGGATTTCGGGGCCAGCGCGAACTGCTGTATTACCTCGGGTCGGGAGTGAAGGGGCGGACGTACCTGTTTTCCGTCGATGGATTTTTGTTTGAGGCTCCCATCAACTGGTACTCGCAGGAGGGGCGATGGAATATGGCGCCGGCATTCACCGATGCGCGGCAGGTTCCGTTGAATCTTCCGGCTGTGGTGGATTGCGTGAACTGCCACAGCAGCGGACTGCAGGAACCGATGGCGGGAACGGACAGTAAGTACAACGGGCGACCGTTTCTGTATGGCGGGATTACGTGCGAACGGTGTCATGGAGGAGGAGACGGGCATGTGAATCCGGCGAAGTTGTCACCGGAGCGGCGCGACGCGATTTGCATGGAGTGTCACTTCGAGGGAACGGTGGCGGAGCGGCAGCCGGGGAAGCGGGTGGAGGAGTTTCAGCCGGGAGATCGGCTGTCGGACTATCTGCACTATTTCTTGCTCTCGGGAAACGATCCGCAGAAGCCAGCGGCGCTGAGCCAGTTTGAAGCGCTGTCGTTGAGCGCGTGCAAGCGGAAGTCGGGGGACAAGATGTGGTGCGGGAGTTGCCACGATCCGCATACGGAGCCGGCAGCGGCGGAAAAGGCGGCATACTACCGCGGCAAGTGCGTGGCGTGCCATGGAGAGGCGTTTGCGGCGAAGCATCATCCGGACAAGCCAAGCTGCACGGGATGCCACATGCCAGCGTTGCCGAGCAAGGATGTGGCGCATACGGAAGGAACGGACCACCGCATTCGGCAGTATCCGAATGCGGAACCACTGCCGCAACTGGAAGTGCGGGGGACGCCGGGGGCTCCGCTGGTGGCGTTTCCGGAGAGGGATGCGGTGCTGGCAACGACGCGGGATTTTGGGTTGGCCTGGGAGGCGCTGGCGCTGCGCGGAGTGGAGGGGGCTCCGCAGAGAGCGGAGAAATATCTTCAGCAGGCGGTGAAGGAACGGCCGGAGGATCCGGAGGTGCTGGCGGCCTGGGGCTTCCTGGAGCAGGGGCGCGGGCATGATCAGGAGGCGCGGGAGTTTTATGAGCGCGCATTGAAGCTCGACCCGCTGATGAATGATGCGGCGACAAATTTGGGGATCCTGGAGGCGAAGGCGGGGAATCTGCGGCGCGCGGTGGAGTTGTGGCAGGGAGCGTTTGCGAGAGTGCCGGAGCGGAGCGCGGTTGGGGTGAATCTGGGGATGGCGTTCTGTGTGGCAGGGCAGACAGAAGAGGCACGGAAGTATGTGGAGCGCGTGCTGGAGTTCAATCCGGATTACTTGAAGGCGAAGTCGCTGCTGGTGCATTTGAAGGAGGATCCGGTGGAGTGCAAGCCGTGAGAGTCGAGTCGTGCTCTGCATTCGAAGACCAAGGCATTAACCACGAAGGCCACGAAGGATCACTAAGGAGTTTCCTGGTTAAGGTCGGGTCGGGGTGAGGGCTTCTATGTGGATGGACTGCGTTTTGACTTTGCCACGAGGTAGGCGACGACTAGCGTTGCCAGGCAGGCCAGGCCGCTCCAGAGATTCACGATGGGGTAGAGCCAGGTTTGGATTAGGGCGATAGTGACGGCGATCAGACCGAGGATGGATCCCCAGGTTCCGAGGGGGGAGCGGAGGGGGAGTGCGGCTAGTTCTTCCGGATGGCAGCGACTGCGGAAGCTGATGTGGGCGGCCAGGGAGACGAGCCAGGAGAGGATCATTCCGGTGAAGGCGGCGCCGACGAGGTAGCGGAAGGCGTTTTCGGCGGCCCAGAGAGCGAGGGCCAGGGCGAACAGGATTCCGAAGGAAGAAATCAGGACGGCGAATTGGGGCGAGCCTTCGGGGTTGAGGCGTCCTAGACGGGGCGGGGCCCATCCGGTGCGGGCGAGGGAGAAGAGCATGCGGGAGGCGACGTAGAGGGTGGCGTTGGCGCCGGAGAGCGCGGCGGTGAGGACGACGAAGTTCATGACGCCAGAGGCGTGGGGAATTTTCACGGTGCGGAAGGTAGTAACGAAGGGGCTTTCGGTCACTCCGGCATGATTCCAGGGCATGACACCGAGCAGGATGACGATCGCGCCGACATAGACAAAGGTGAGCGTGAGGAATGTGAGCCAGACGGCGCGGGGAGTTTCTTTCGCGGAGCGCGATTCGCCGGAGGTGACGGCGACCATCTCGACTCCTCCGAAACTGTAGACGGCGAAGGTGAGGGCGACGAGGGGAGACCAGAAGCCCTTCGGAAAGAATCCGCCTTGCGCGTTGTATTGCGAAGTGACGTGGCCGCTGGTGAGTAGGGCAGCGCCGATTAGGATGAAGGCGATGATGGTGGCGAGCTTGATCATGGAGAGCCAGAACTCGACGCGTCCGTAGGAGCCGACGCTGCGCAGGTTGATGGCGAGCAGCAGGGCGGCGAAAACAATAATCCAAAGATAGGAGCGCACGCTGGGAAACCACGTCGCCATGTAGGTGGCGGCGGCGATCATTTCTGCGCCGATGGCGAGGGCGAGGCCGAGCCAGTATCCGGCGCGGGCGATGTATCCGGCGAAAGGGTTGAGGTAGAGGTCGCCGTAGACGCCGAAGCTTCCGGCGGCAGGATGGGCGCAAGCGAGTTCGCCGAGGGCCATGGCGACGGTCCAGTTGATGAAGGCGGCGGCGATGAAGCTGAGGATGGCGGCGGGACCGGCGACTTCCATAGCTGCGCCGGAGCCGAGGAGGAGTCCGGTGCCGATGGAGCCTCCGACGGCGACCATGGCCATCTGTCCGGCGGAGAGTTGGTGGCGGAGGCCTTCTTCGTGGATGGAGGGAGCCGACGGCATGCTGCACGTTAACAGAGTTTTGAGGGAACGCCCAAATCGAGTCAAAAACCTTAACCACCAAGGACACTAAGGTTCACGAAGGAAATCTTTCAAGGAAATCTTTCGGGGGTGGATGGAGGGAGCCGACGGCATGCTGCACGTTAACAGAGTTTTGAGGGAACGCCCAAATCGAGTCAAGAACCTTAACCACCAAGGACACTAAGGTTCACGAGGGAAATCTTTCAAGGAAATCTTTCGGGGGTGGATGGAGGGAGCCGACGGCCTGCTGCACGTTAACAGAGTTTTGAGGGAACGCCTAAATCGAGTCAAAAACCTTAACCACCAAGGACACTAAGGTTCACGAGGGAAATCTTTCAAGGAAACCTTTCGGGGAATGCGATGCGCTAGTTCAACGGTGGTCGGCGGGTTGATCGGTCGCGTGAGAATGATCTGAGTCCGCCAGGAATTCGATTCCATAGAGATAGAGAGCGCGATGGCGGACTGTCGCGGCAACTCGAATCCGTTCGGTGCATCGGTGGGGAAGAAATTCAATCTCGATTGGCGCGCCCACGGGCAGATTCGCAATGGCAAACAAACACATTCCGACATCGCTGAGATTGATGCCGAGGGCATCGAGGTGATGAGATCCGCTGAATATGCGAACGGAGGTATTCAGCAATTGGCGTTGGCGACGGCGCCGGTCTGGCTTGGAGTTAAGTCTGATAGGCATGGGCTACACGAATGAGAACAAGGTAGCGCGGTGAACCGAGGAGGCGCAGGTTACGGAGGTGTGGGGACGACGAAGGGTTGGGAACAACGGCGAGCGTCAGGGAGCGGAACAACGAAAAGGGCAGTGACCTTCGTAATCGGGCGCGGGCGTTACCGCATTGCTGGTGGGAAGTGGCGCTCCTAAAATCGGAGCAGGGTTTACTCCGCCCCATTCCGCATGCCTGAGATCACAAAACGACTGGACCGAGCCGAGCTAGCGAAACGCGTGGAGCGCGCGGAGAAGCTTTTGCAAAAAGGCAAGACCGCGGACGCCCTGGAAGAGTATCTGCTGGTTTTAAAAGACGATACAGAAAATGATGTAGTGCGGCAGCTGGCGGCGGATTTGTGCCTTTCGCTGAACCGCAATGCAGATGCAGTCAGGTTGCTCGGCGATCTGTTTGAGCGGCAGGTGGGAGTGGGAGACGCGACGCGCGCGAGCCTGACTTATAAGAAGCTGGCGCGGCATGGCAGTCCGACGTGGCAGCAGAAATACCGCTTCGGGCAGTTGCTGGAAGGATCCAATAAAAAGCTGGCGGTGGGTACGTACGAAGCCGCGTTGCTGGATCTGGGGAAGCTGGGAAAGAAGAAGGAATCGGCGGAGCTGCTGGATCGCGTGGTGGCGCTGGAACCGACGCAGGCGAACCTGCAACGGGTGGCGGAGCTGGCGTCGGAACTGGGAAATCGCAGGACGGCGGCGACGTCGTTCCAGAAGATCGCGCAACTGGTGGCAGCTGAGGGCGGCGATGCGTCGAAGTGGTACGAGCGAGCGTATCAGGAGGATGCGGCGGATCAGAGCATCGCGCTCGCGTATGCGAAGAGTTTGCTGGCGCAGGGACAGGTAGGCGCGGCGATCTTCATTCTCGAGCCGCAAATGAATTCCGGAGAGGTGACGGCGGCGTTGCGCGAGACCTATGCCGACGCGCTGGTGGCAGCGGGACGTCACGCGGAGGCAGAGCCGCTGGTGTGGGCGCTGTTTGAACAGAATCCGGGGCGAGTGCAGCAGGTGATCGCGCTGATCGGGAACTTGCTGGACGGGGAACATGAAGAGGCAGCGGTGGCGCTGGCGCGCAAGCTGGAACAATTCCAGCGGCGGCGTGGCGAACGGCGGCAGTTTATCGCCATCATGGAAGACATTACGGCGACGCGGAAGGCATCGTCGCAGATGCTGGAATTCCTGAGCGAACTGTATAACGCATCGAATCGCGAGAATGATTACTGCCAGACTTTGCTGAAGTTGTTTGATCTTTACTGCAGCACGGGAGAGTATGCCAAGGCTGCTGAGTGCCTGGACCGGGCCGCGGAAGTGGATCCGTATGAGTCGGGGCACCTGAAGCGGCTGGAAATGCTGAAGGGTAAGGTGGATGAAGCACGCTTCCGCGTGATCGCTTCGCGATTTTCTTCGGCCAGCAAAGCTCCGGAAGTACCGGCGATCGAAGACAGCCGGACGCTGGGAGCGTCGACGCTGCAGGATCTGATGTTGCAGGCGGAAATCCTGGTGCAGTACGGGATGCGCAACAAGGCGGTGGAGCGGCTGCAGAGAATTCAGGAGCTGTTTCCGCGCGAAGAGGAACGAAACGAGGACTTGCAGCGGTTGTATCTGTCGGCGGGAGTGACTCCGCGGTATGCCGGGGCGGCTCCGCTACCTCCGGCGGCGGCTCCGGCTCCGGTTGCGCCCGTGATGGCGGCGGTACCGGCGGTGACAGTGCCGGATCCGGCGACGGACGTACGGGCGTTTACGCGGGTGGCGGAAATCTCGCGGAAGTTATATCACCAGGGCACGGCTCCGGCGGTGTTGAACACGGCGGTACGGGAAATTGCGACGCACTGGGAAGCGGCGCGTTGCATTGCGGCGATGGGGAAAGCGGGGTCGTCGCCGACGGCGGTGGAAGAGTTTTGCGTCGAGGGGATGAAGAAATCGACATCTGCGTCGATCACCGAGTTGGTGGCGTGCCTGCACAAGGCGGTGGATGGGCACGATCCGCTGGCGATTGAGGATGCGGCGAAGGCGGTTGCATTGCAATCGGCACGGAAGGCGGCGGTGGAGATGGGCGCGGCGTCGTTGCTGGCGATCCCGCTGAGCGACGGCGAAGAGATTGTCGGCATGCTGGTACTGGTGCACAACCGGCAGCGGACGTGGGCGCAGGCGGATATGGTAGTACTGAAGACGCTGGCCGAGCAGATGGTGATCGCGCTGAATAACGCGGGGCTCCGGCGGCTGGTGAAGAATCTTTCGGTGACGGACGAGAAATCGGGGCTGCTGAAGCGTGCCTCGTATATCGATCTGCTGCTGGCGGAGAGCAAGCGGGCGATCCAGAATGCGTCGGCGCTGTCGGTGTTGCTGCTGCAGTTTGGTAAGAGTGCGGCGATGATCAAGGAATATGGCGAGGCCGAAGTGCAGGCGGTGATGGAGAAGTCCGGACAGTTGATTGCCGCGAATATCCGGTCGAACGATCTGGCGTTCCGCTACGACACCACGACGATTGCAATTTTGCTGGGGGAGACGGCGGAGAAAGAAGCTCTGCTGGCGGTCGAGAAGTTGCGCAAAATTGTGTCGGAGGTGCGCTTTCCAGCGAAAGAAGAGGGCGGCAAGGGGCCGAGCGCGCAGTTCTCGGCGGGGCTGGCGGAGGCGGTGATCCGCACGGAATATGATCCCGTTGATGTAGTCACGGAAGTGATCAACCGGGTTGAGCACGCGCTGGCGCAGGGCATGGCGCAAGGGCCGGGAAAGATCGTTGCGCAGGCGGCGGTGCTGGCTGCGGGGGCCGTGGCGTAGTCATTCAGTTATTGCGTGATTGGGTCATTGGGATTGAGTTGCCCGCCCTCCTCTTCACGACAATCCTGCAATACATTCCAGAAATCACTCCACGCTCAAAAATTCAGAATCCCATCTTGTCGTCGGCGGAGGGGCCGTAGGTGGCGGGCACCGGCTTTTCGTTCAGGCGCAGATAAACGCCGAGTTGTGCGCGGTGGTGAACCAGGTGATTCACGAACATCTCGCGATAGGCGAGAAATCGCGAGCCCTCAAAAATCGTCTTGCCTTGAAAGCTGAGTTTCCAGGGTTCGGTCCATGCGCTCTCTGGAGTCTTTTGCAGGGTGGCGCGAACCTGGGCTGCGCCCTCGTCGAAGGCTTTCGCGAGTTGAGCGGGCGATTCGAACGGCAACGGTTTGATGCTGCCTTTGGAAAAGTCGAGCTCGGGAGTCGTGAGAATCGTGAGTCCGAATCCGGCGAGTTGGGCTACATGCGGCGCCAGCTTGCCCAGCGGCGTTGACTTGGGGTGAGGCGTGAAGTCTTTCTTGTCGGCGGGCACGCGCTCCAGGGTCGTGCGCGTTTTCTTTGCTTCTTCATCCCATTCGAGCAATAGCAGGTCGCTGGTAGACATGATTTTCTGTTTTCTCCGTGTCATGTGTATAGATGCGATTCGTCAGGCGTTAGGCTCACGTTAATGCCGACGGGAAAGGCGTTAACCACCAGGGACACTAAGGTTCACGAAGGAAATCACTTTCTATCGATTCCTTCCGCGGGAATTCTTGTTGTTTTAGGTTTGCGATGGGTAGTCCTTTCGTTGGTCAAACCTCCTCGTGCGCTGCTAAACTAACGAGTTTGGCTGATCGATTCTGATCGGTCTGGCCGGAGTTCTGCCGAGAAAATCATGCTGAAACCAGGTGACATTGCCATCGTCAGTGGGGCGCGCACGCCCTTTGGCCGCTATTGCGGAAAATTGAAGGACTTTACCGCGCAGGAGTTAGGCGCGGTTGCGGCCAAGGGTGCGATCGAGCGCGCGGGGATTGACGCCAAGGAATTCGATCACGTGGTGTTCGGCAACGCGCAGCAGACTTCGGGCGACGCGCTGTATGGAGCGCGGCACGTGGGGTTGCGGGCGGGGATTCCGATTGAGACTCCGGCGCTGACGGTGAACCGGCTGTGTGGGTCGGGGATGCAGTCGATTGTGTCGGCGGCGCAGATGATCCAGACCGACGAGGCGAAGATTGTACTGGCGGGCGGGATGGAGGCGATGTCGCAGTCGCCGTTCGTGATCCGCGGGCGCGATGGGTTTACGCTGGCGCCGGGCGGGAAGCTGGAAGATTCGTTGATGGTGGCGCTGCTCGATACGTATTGCGGGTCGTATATGGCGAACACGGCGGAGCTGTATGGGTCGGAGCAGGGAATCACGCGGCAGATGCAGGATGAGTTTGCGCTGCGGTCGCAGCAGCGGGCGGATGCGGCCTATAAGGAAGGACGCATTCAGGAAGAGTTGGTTCCGGTGCCACTGCGGAATCATAAGGGCGAGGTTAGTGGAGAGATGTTGACCGAAGACGACCACCGGCGTCCGCAGACTACGATGGAGGGGCTGACGAAGCTTCGCCCGGCATTCGGTAAGAACGGTACCGTCACTGCTGGGAACGCGAGCGGGATTGTGGATGGCGGTGCGGCGGTGGTGGTGATGTCGCTGGAGCAGGCGCTGAAGCGGGGAGTGAAGCCGCTGGGACGGATTTGCGGGTGGGGCATTGCGGGAGTGGAGCCGAAGCTGATGGGGCGCGGTCCGGTGCCGGCATCGAAGATTGCGCTGCAGAAGGCGGGGCTGTCGCTGGATTACATCGATCTGATTGAAGTGAATGAGGCGTTTGCGGCGCAGTATCTGGCGGTGGAGAAGGAACTCGGGCTCGACCGCGAGAAGGTGAACGTGAATGGCGGGGCGATTGCGCTGGGGCATCCGCTGGGCGCGACGGGGACACGGCTGGTGATTACGCTGCTGTATGAGTTGCGGCGGCGGAAGAAGAAGTATGGGTTGGCTACGGCTTGTATTGGCGGGGGGCAGGGGATTGCGATGGTGGTGGAGAGTATGAATTGAAAATAACTAGGATTGTTTTCAGCCGCAAAGGATTCGATGGCGAAAACGGGGGCGTATCAAGCCCTATCTTTCCCGACCTCACGATGGTGTCTCTGCCGATTCCACGAAAATCGAACGTGCAATACGGTCAGATCAGTTTCTCGAAACATGGACTGCGCAACCTAGGAATGGTTGTCGAGCCCCTAACTGGATATCGCCTCTCGGATTCTACTTGTGCGCATCTGGATCCGGACCTAGATGCCAAAGCGATGGAGCGAATGGCAGGCTGGCGGGGAATTTTCGGGCAATCTGGGTCGGCGCAGGGGAAACTGAAGAAGGACGGTGTGGGAGTTGGCTCTCTTTTTCTTTTTTTCGGGCGATTTCAGAAAGTGGATATAAGAGGGGAGCGCCTGAGATACGAAAAGAGTGCCGGTGTCCAACATGTAATCTTCGGCTGGCTAAAGGTCGGAAGCGTATATGAAGTCGCCAAGCAAAGGGATTTAATACCTGAGTGGGCAAAGTATCACCCTCACCTGAATTTTCAGTATCCCGAAAAATCCCCTACGTCATCTACGTCGCGGCACCAAACCTTGACGAAAAGGGTGATTTGCCCGGATGGGGAGTTTTCAGCAGATGTCATGACCGGCTGCGGTTGACCGACTTGCGCCCAAGTGATTCGAGGCTTAGGCCCAGTGTGTGGAGATTGCCCGGGTGGATGTTTCCCTGGCCTGAGGGAATGTCCCAAAGACCGGCTTTAGGGTTACACAAAGAGCAGAAACGATGGCGGTTGGAAGATAACTCTGCCATTTTACAGACCGTAGGAAGGGGACAGGAATTCGTGTTGGATTGCGATGCCTATCCCGAGTCTCGGAATTGGGCAGAGTCACTCATTCGAGATCTGGGTCGCTCATGAAAAAGGGAACAAATTATGGAAATCAAGAAGGTTGGCGTTCTCGGTTGTGGGCTGATGGGATCTGGCATTGCGCAGGTTTGCGCTACTGCCGGATTCGATGTCACTGTGCTTGAGGTCGAGCAGAAGTTTCTCGACAAGGGGTTTGCGGGGATTGAGAAATCTTTGGCGAAGTTTGCCGAGCGGCCGGTCGAGAAGGGCGGGATCACTGCTGAACAGAAGGCAGGAACGCTGTCGCGGTTGAAGTCGACGACCACCAAGTCCGACCTTAGCGATTGCGACATCATCATTGAGGCCATCATCGAGAATGTGGAAGAGAAGAAGAAGATGTATGCGTCGCTCGATGGTGTGGTGAAGAAAGACGCGATCTTTGCTTCGAATACTTCGTCGATTTCGGTGACGGAGCTGCTGACGTCGGTGAAGCGGCCGGAGCGGTTTATTGGGCTGCACTTTTTCAATCCGGTGCCGCTGATGAAGCTGGTGGAAGTCGTGCGGACGATCGCTACGGCGGACGACGCTTACGAATCGGCTTACGCGTTTGCCAAGAAGCTGGGCAAAGTTCCGGTGCGGACGTCGGACAAGACGGGATTCATCGTCAACCGGCTGCTGGTACCGTATTTGCTCGATGCGATCCGCGCGTATGAAGAAGGCGTGGGATCGATTGAGGATATCGATAGCGCGATGAAGCTGGGATGCGGGTATCCGATGGGGCCGTTTACGCTGTTGGATTTTGTGGGGCTGGATACGACCTATTACATTACGCATGTGATGTATGACGAGTTCAAGGAGCGGCGGTTTGCGTCGCCTCCGCTGCTGAAGAGGTTGGTGATGGCGGGGTGGTACGGGCGGAAATCGGGCAAGGGGTTTTATGATTATGCGGACCCGGAGAAGCCGCGGGCGCAGAAGCTGTAACTTCTTTGCCACGGATTCACACGGATCAAGGCGGATTTGAAAGGCGATTCACCACGGAGACACAGAGGCACAGAGAAAAAGCTCAAAGAAATTGCATTTCTCTGTGACTCTGTGGTGAAAGGATCTTATGAACTTCGAAAACATCATTCTCGAAAAGAAAAACGCGATTGCTTACGTCACCGTCAACCGTCCCAAGGTGCTCAACGCGCTGAACATGGCGACCATGGAGGAGCTGCGGGGGGCGTTTCACGACATCAAGAACGACAAGGCGATTCGCGTCGTTATCTTTACTGGGGCGGGCGAGAAGGCGTTTATTGCTGGGGCTGACATCGGAGAACTCTCGAAGCACGATGCTGTTAGCGGGAAGGAGTATACGCATCGGGGGCAGTCGGTGCTTAATCTGATTGAGAATCTGGGGAAGCCGGTGATCGCGTGCCTCAATGGATTCGCGCTGGGTGGGGGATGCGAGATTGCGATGGCTTGCACCATGCGGCTGGCCAGCGAGAATGCGAAGCTGGGGCAGCCGGAGGTGAAGCTGGGGATTATCCCGGGATATGGGGGATCGCAGCGGCTGCCGCGGCTGGTGGGCAAGGGGCTGGCGATGCAGATGGTGCTGGCGGGGGAGATGATCACGGCGCAGGAGGCGCATCGCATTGGGCTGGTGAATGAAGTGACGGCGCCGGCGGAGTTGATTCCGCGGGCAGAGGCGATTGCGGCGAAGATTATCGCGAACGCTCCGCTGGCCGTGCAGTACGCGATGGAGGCCGTCAACAAAGGAATGGAGATGACTCTGGCCGAGGGGCTTTATCTGGAAGCGACGTTGTTTGGGGTGTGCTGCGCGACTGAGGATAAGACTGAGGGAACGAAGGCGTTTTTGGAGAAGAGAGCGGCGGCGTTTAAGGGGAAGTAACTTCTTTGCCACGGATTCACACGGATTTCACGGATTACAAAAGCAATACGAATATTCACCACAGAGGACACGGAGATCACAGAGGAAATCAAGTTCAAGGTGGAGGCGGTGCCTCAGACGGAGTTTCCTGCTTTGGAGGGGAAGCTTGACGCTGTGGGGCGGCGGTTTGCCATTGTGGTGGCGCGGTTTAATGCGTTTATCACGGAGCGGCTGTTGTTGAGTGCTTGCGACGGGCTTTTGCGGACTGGAGCGGCGAAGAAGGATATCGACATTGCGCGGGTGCCGGGGGCGTTTGAGATTCCTTTGGCGGCGCGGGTTTTGGCGCTGACTGAGAAGTATGACGCGATCATCTGCATCGGGTGTTTGCTGCGAGGGGATACGGCGCATTATGACGTCATTGTGAATGAGGTCACGCGCGGGATTGGGCAGTCGGCGCAGGAGACCGGGGTTCCACATGCGTTTGGCGTTTTGACTTGCGAGACTTTGGAACAGGCTATCGATCGGGCCGGGCTGAAGATGGGGAATAAGGGGTTTGAGGCGGCGCTGGCGGCGGTGGAAATGGCATCATTGAAGGAAGCTGTCGTTGGTCGTTCGTCGTTGGTCGTTAGCAAGAGCCCGAAGCCTAAAGGTGCGATCCGCAAAGCATCGAAGCGACGATCGAAATCCGAGCGTTAGACGCTGATGTATTACTTCCCGAGTTTAATCCTGTAGACTGAGATTTCAGCGTTGGAAAATTTCGATGATGGGCTGAGGCGCGACCTCGCGAAGATCAGTCCAACGACCAAGGACAAACGACTAACGACCGCTTATGGGAACTCGCCGTAAATCTCGGGAACTGGCGTTGCAGATGCTGTTTCAGTCGGACATGGGCAAGCAGGATGCCGAGCAGGTGCGGCGGACATTCTGGGCTGAGCATGGAACGGCGAGCGCGGAAGTGCGCGGATTCGCCGATGATCTATTTCGCGTGGCGACGGACCGCAACGCTGAGATTGACGGATTGATCGAGAAGCACGCCGAGCACTGGCGCATGGAGCGGATGGCGGCGGTGGATCGGAATCTGCTGCGGGCTGCGGTGGCCGAGTTGCTGGCTTATCCGGAGACTCCGCGGGCGGTGGTGATCAACGAGGCGCTGGAGATTGCGCGGAAGTTCTCGAGTCCGGAGTCGGTGCACTTTGTGAATGGCGTGCTCGACAGCGTGGGGAAAGAGTTGGAGCCGAAGGGCAGCGTGCAGTAAGTACTCATCACTCGGTACTCAGATCTTATCTACTTCTCTCGCGGGATCGTTCTTCCTTCCGCAATCCAAGAAAAACTTGGCAGATCTTACACCGATGACTCCCAACTGCTTTTACGGTCGGGCGGCCACCAGGTTCAGGGTGCATGGGCTGTAGGTGCAGAAGGGATTCAGGTAGTTGGGCAAGTTGGGGAAGGGGAGTTGCACCAGATCGGCGCCGCCGAGGGAGGTGCTGACTTCGTGCAGCATACCATCGCTGCCCGCGATCACAATGGTGCCGTCGTCGACCGACATGTCGGCGCTGAGTGGCGTCGCGCCACCGATGAGTTCGATGCCGGTTACGGCGCTGGTGCCGAAGTCATAAACGAGGATGCTGGCGTTGCTGCCGGAGGCGATATAAAGTTGCGAAGCATCCGCCGAGGTAAAGAAATTGAGGGGCGGCTGGAGTGTGCCCTGATTCAATTCGACGCGTTGCACAGCGTGCAAGGGATCGTTGCTGAGGAACGTCAACGTCTGCGGGCAGAGATTTCCGGGTGCGGGCGCTGAGATGGTCGAAGTGATGACATCGAATCCGGTAGCGTCGAGGATCAAGATGTGGATGCCATCGGGAATCAGATAGCCGTAGGAATCCCTGCCGTCGATATGGACCTGGGGCAACACTCTGACCACAATCGGGTCGGCGGGCAATTGCAGGTTCGCAGCGACCTGATTGTTGCAGGTGGCATACGCTGCAAGGTTGGCTGAAGAAGTGCCGGAGGCTGCCGTCGCGACATATCCGAATCCACCGTTGGGCGAGAAGCCGCCGCCCTTACCCGGTCCCGGGAGCGTGATCGGCCCCTGCAAGGCCTGCAGGGTGGAGTAGACATAGAGCGAACTGGAGGTGGGGCCGCCGAGGATGAAGGTCTTCAATCCGTCAGGCGAGAATGCCGCAGCCACGGCAGAGGAAATATTCAGGGCGGTAGCGGTCGGCGAAGCGACATTGGCCACATTGACTACATAGGCCTGATTCGGCGTATGAGTGGTGTCGGAAAAGACGGCAGAGGTTCCGTTGTTGGACGATGCCAGAACGGTTCCGGTCACGGTGCCGAGAGCGGCGTAAGGGCTGTTGGTGGTGCCGAAATTCGTCGGATTGATGACTTGCGCCCCGAAGTCGCTTCCCATGAACGCCTTGTCTCCGAGGGGATCAAAGAGCAGAGAGTTCGGCGAGAAGGGCAGCGGATTCTCGCTGCCAGTTGCAGCCTTCGCGGTGGAGAGACTGTAAATGGACGAACTGCAGGCTGCCGGGGCTGTATGGGCGCATCCCGTACTGGTTGAAAGTACTCCTACGGGCCCCGTGGCACCCGTGACCACGCCGGTGATCGCGACGTCGGCGTAGACGGGGACGGGAATGAGTTGCTGGCAACTGAGGAATTGCGGGTACAGTGCGTGAAAGTACTGCGTACAGGTGTTCAGGTTGGCGGCCGTGGAAAGGGAAGTTGGAACCAGCGGAAAGCCGGCGTTGCAGGTTGGCGGGGAACAGGAGGCGGTCAGGGATCCGGAGCCGGGCAAGGGGGCGGAGACGCTACAAGATAGAAGGCAGGAGCTGCCCGCACCGATCACCGCGGGCTGCGACGAGGTCCAGGTGAGGGGGATGTTGGTGAGCATGACGCCGCCGTTCGTGTTGGGCAAAGAGCTATTGCCCATGACGTCTGTGGCTGTGGCGTATGCGGTTTGGCCGGTTGATTTTGAGATGACGAAGCTGGTCTGTCCCGATCCGACGTGGCCAAGTTCCAGGCTGATCCGCTGGATGGGGCAAGTCTCGTAGAAATCCAGAGCCGGCGAGGTATTTCCCTGGGAATTCTGGTACTGGGGCTGGAGGAAAGACGAACTGGTGATACCGCTGGCCGAGGCGTAGATCTGGGTCATTCCTGGGCTGAGAGCCTTGGCAGTGGCCTGATTGGTCGAGAACTTGTAGAAGGAATTCAAGAGAGGAATAAGGTTGACGACGCCGGCGTTATTCGCCGACCAGGTAAAAGGCCCGACGGAAGCGGTGATATCGGTACCCTGGCTGAAAGCGTGGGCTTCGACCGTCATGGACTGACCCTGAGAGAGACAGGGTTCCTGAACCGGTACGTTGTCGAGAAGAACTCCGGTGACGGTGATGTTGTCGATGGGCGGATGAACGAATACGTAGACCGGACTGCTGCTGGCTCCGAGAGCGGTGGCGGTGACCTGAACGGGACCGCTATTGCCTGGGGTGCAAGTGGTGTAATTGACGTTCCAATGGCCGGCGCAGGCTACGCCATTCGGAGCGAGAGTCAAAATAGACGTGTCGCTCGAGCTAAAAGTGAAGCTGGTGGAGATGTTGGTGCCCGAGGCAGTTTGCGCCGAGGCAGTGAAACCAACGACGCCACCCAGCACCAGGGAGGTATTGCCGCTGGGGATCAGGTTGACTCTGCCAGGAAAGATGGGGGGGCCGGGCTTGGCGCCGCCGCCACAGCCGCTGAAGCTCCATAGAGAAAGGATGGCAACCGTCAACCGCAAAACGTTCGAACGCAACCGACCCATGCACCCCTCTTTAAGCCTTGTCCCAGCCGTGCGCGGCGAGATTACGCAAGGCGAACTTTCGAATGAATTGGAAAACTTGTAGTGTAGAGGCTGGAAGCGGAATCGGCAAGTTGAGGCGTCTTGCGGGCGTGAACGACATGGGAGCCCGCAGCCGAAATCCTGAGTGCAGCGAAGGACCTGTTTTGCATCGACGACAAATTCGCCTTTAAGGATTTAGCGGCTTCAGCCTTCAATTACCTAGCATCTCGTCCCCGTTTGAGTGGGATGCAAAAACACGGGTTGACGATGTTTGCAGCGACTTGCTATAGTAGTTTGGTTCCGCGAGTACATCCAGGCTTGCTGTGTGCTGTGAGTTTTGCTGCGGTGTGAGCAGAGCTTGCGGTTGAGCTATAGAGAAATGCGTTTCCGGATGGAGTTCAAGTTCGGAAACATTCCTCGCTGAAACGTTCCTGCGGTGCCTTCCGCCCTATTGTGGAAGGATATGCAGGGCAAGGCTGACGAAACGGAGTGCCCCCGGAGTTTGGCCGGGCGCCACCGTCGGCAGCGAAAGTCTAAGGGAATCCAGAATCTCTCCGGCATTTTGCGGTGAGAAGTAATGGTTGGCGAAAAGCCGGCCATGCCCACGGATGCGCGTCAAACAGGATTGCAGGATTTGAGTTGCGCCGCCTGCGCGTGAAGGCAGGATGTTGTGCGATTGGCGTTGCGCGGCTAAGGAGTCGGAAGAGTGCCTACGTTTAACCAGTTGGTAGCTCAGGGCCGGAAGCGGCCCCGTTACAAGACGGCGAGCCCTGCATTGCAGGGATGTCCGCAAAAGCGCGGCGTTTGCACCCGCGTGTATACGCAGACGCCCAAGAAGCCGAACTCGGCGTTGCGGAAAGTCGCGCGCGTGCGCCTGACGAACGGAATTGAAGTGACGACGTACATTCCCGGCGTCGGCCACAACCTGCAGGAGCACTCGATTGTGCTGATCCGCGGGGGCCGTGTGAAGGATCTGCCGGGAGTGCGGTATCACGTGATTCGCGGAACGCTGGATGCGGTGGGTGTTGCGGGCCGCATGCAAGGTCGCTCGAAGTACGGAGCAAAGCGGCCGAAGAAGGGTTAAGAATCGTCGTTGGTCGATGGCCCTTTGCCGTTGGCCAACGAATTCCGGGCGAGCAGAGATGCGAGCCTGGCAAAGCTCAAGCTAAAAGCTTAAGAGCTAGGAGCTAAAAGCTGAATGCCTCGTAAAGGACATATCGCAAAGCGGACCGTTCCGGCCGATGCTGTTTATCAATCGGATCTGGTGACGAAGTTTATTAACTCGATGATGTGGCAGGGCAAGCGCTCGACCGCCGAGGGCATCTTCTATGAGGCTCTGGCGAAGGTGCAGGAGAAGGGCGGCGATGAAGCGCTGAAGCTCTTCAAGAAGGCCGTCGAGAACGCGAAGCCGCTGCTCGAGGTCAAGACCCGCCGCGTCGGTGGCGCCAACTATCAGGTGCCGGTGGAAGTGAACGCCGATCGCCGAACGTCGTTGGGGATTCGCTGGCTGATTACCTATGCGCGCGCCCGCGGCGAAAAGGGCATGGTCGAGAAGTTGACCAACGAATTGCTGGACGCCGCCGCTGGAAAAGGCGCCGCGATCAAGAAGAAGGAAGATGTGCACCGGATGGCGGAAGCGAATAAGGCATTCGCGCATTACCGGTGGTAGGAACCAGCCGTTAGCTCTTAGCCTTTAGCCCTTAGCTGAACCGGGGCGGGGAAGCTAAGAGCCAAGAGCTAAAAGCTAATTTCGGAGCCTAGAAAGAGTTAGAGAGTCGTGCCTAGAACAGTCCCATTAGAGCGCTGCAGAAACATCGGCATCATGGCCCACATCGATGCCGGCAAGACCACTACGACGGAGCGGATCCTGTTTTATACGGGACGGACGCACCGCATCGGAGAGGTGCACGAAGGCACTGCCACCATGGACTGGATGGAGCAGGAGCAGGAGCGCGGGATCACGATTACGTCGGCGGCGACGACCTGCACCTGGCGCGACATTCGCATCAATATTATTGATACGCCCGGCCACGTCGATTTCACGGCGGAAGTCGAGCGCTCGCTGCGCGTGCTCGACGGCGCCGTCGCGGTGTTTGACGCGGTGCATGGAGTGCAGCCGCAGTCGGAAAAAGTGTGGCGCCAGGCTGATAAGTACGGCGTCCCGCGAATTTGCTTTATCAACAAGATTGACAAGATGGGTGCTGATTTCGAGCATGCCGTCGATACCATCCGCAAGCGCCTCAGTGCCAAGCCCGTCGCGATTCAATTCCCCATCGGCCAGGAAGATAAGTTCAGGGGCGTCATCGACCTGATTAACATGAAATCGATCGTCTGGCAGGACGATACGATGGGCGCGGAATACATCACCGAAGAGATTCCCGCCGAGCTGAAGAAGAAAGCTGAAGCCTTTCACGCCCAGTTGGTCGAGAGCATTGCCGAGAACGACGACGAAATCCTCCACAAATTTCTGGAAGGCGAAGAGATTACGGCGGACGAGCTGCGTTCGTCTTTGCGCAAGTCGACCATCGCCCTGAAGGTGTTCCCGGTGGTAGTGGGAACGGCGTTCAAGAACAAGGGTGTGCAGCCGCTGTTGGATGCGGTTGTGGATTATTTGCCTTCGCCTCTCGATGTGCCGGAAACGCATGGCTTGAATCCCGACAATGGGGAGAAGATTTTCCGCCATGCCGACGACAAGCAGCCATTCTCTGCTTTGGCGTTCAAGATCATGGCCGACCCGTTCGTCGGTCAGTTGACCTTTATCCGCGTATATTCGGGGCAGTTGAAGACCGGCGATTCCGTGTTGAATGTGCGCACGGGAAAGACGGAGCGCATTGGACGATTGCTGAAGATGCACGCCAACAAGCGCGAAGAAATCAGCGAGATTCTCGCGGGCGACATTTGCGCGGCGGTCGGTTTGAAGAACGTCTCGACCGGCGACACGATCTGCGACGAAGATCATCCGATTGCGCTGGAGTCGATCACATTTGCGGTTCCCGTGATTTCGGTTGCGGTCGAGCCCAAGACCAAGGCTGATCAGGAAAAGATGGGCATGGCGCTGCAACGGCTGGCCCAGGAAGATCCTACCTTTAAAGTTCACACCGATCCCGACAGCGGGCAGACCATCATCAGCGGCATGGGCGAGTTGCATCTGGAAATCATCGTCGACCGCATGATGCGCGAGTACAAAGTCGAGGCCAATGTCGGCAAGCCGCAGGTGGCGTATCGCGAGACGATCCGCAAGCACGCCGAAGCGGAAGGCAAGTACATCCGGCAGACCGGCGGACGCGGCCAGTACGGACACGCGAAGATCTATCTCGACCCTCAACCTGCGGGAACGGGTTACGAGTTTGTGAACGACATCGTGGGCGGCTCGGTGCCGAAGGAATTCATCAAGCCGATCGATCAGGGTATTCAGGAAGCGCTGGAAGGTGGCATTCTGGCTGGGTATCCGATGGTCGATGTGAAGGCCACGCTGTATGACGGCAGCTACCACGACGTCGATTCGAACGAAATGGCATTCAAGATCGCCGGCTCGATGGCGTTCAAAGAGGCGGCCCGCAAGGCTTCTCCGGTGTTGCTGGAGCCGGTGATGGCGGTGGAAGTGGTGACGCCGGAAGATTACGCCGGCGTGATCATGGGCGATTTGAGTTCGCGCCGCGGACGCATCGAAGGCATGGAGCACCGCGCGGGTTCGCAGGTGATCAAGGCGATCGTTCCGCTGGCGGAAATGTTTGGTTACGCGACCCATATGCGTTCCTCGACGCAGGGGCGCGCGGAATACTCGATGCACTTTGCGCGTTATGAGGAAGCTCCGCGATCGGTGGCGGAGGAAATCATTGCCAAGGTGCAGGGAACGGCGAAGTAAGCGATCTGGTTGCGCAGAGCAAGTTACATAGATCCTTCGCGGCAAAGTGCGCCGCTCAGGATGACAAGGGTTTGGGCTGGAAGGTAAGAGCTAGGAGCTAGAGGCTAAGGAAATGGCGAAAGAAAAATTTGATCGCAATAAGCCGCACTGCAACGTAGGGACGATTGGTCACATCGATCACGGCAAGACGACGTTGACGGCGGCGATCACCAAGGTTCTGTCGAAGCACAATCCGAAGAACACGTTCCGGTCTTTTGACAGCATTGATAACGCGCCGGAAGAGAAGGCGCGCGGAATCACGATCGCCACGGCGCACGTCGAGTACGAGACGGCCAACCGGCACTACGCGCACGTCGATTGCCCGGGCCACGCCGACTACATCAAGAACATGATCACGGGCGCGGCGCAGATGGATGGCGGCATTCTGGTGGTGGCGGCGACGGATGGTCCGATGCCGCAGACGCGTGAGCACGTGCTGCTCGCCCGGCAGGTCGGTGTGCCGTATCTGGTGGTCGCGTTGAACAAGGTTGACGCGGTGGACGATCCGGAGTTGTTGGAGCTGGTTGAGCTCGAAGTGCGCGAGTTGCTGAAGTCGTACAAGTTTCCCGGCGACGATGTCCCCGTGGTGCGAGTTTCGGCACTGGGCGCGCTGAATGGGGAAGCAAAGGCGGAGGCGCAGGTCGACGAGTTGATGGCGGCGGTGGACAAGTATATTCCGCAGCCGGCGCGCGAACTGGACAAGCCGTTCCTGATGCCGATCGAAGATATTTTCTCGATCTCGGGACGCGGCACCGTGGTCACGGGCCGTATTGAGCGTGGCAAGGTGAAGGTCGGCGAGGAAGTAGAAATCGTCGGCTTCCGCGAGACGCGCAAGACGGTGGTGACGGGCGTGGAAATGTTCAAGAAGCAGTTGGACGAAGGCATGGCGGGCGACAACGCTGGTCTACTGCTGCGCGGCATTGGCAAGGATGATGTCGAGCGCGGCATGGTGTTGGCCAAGACGGGATCGATCACGCCGCACACGAAATTCAAGGCTGAGGTCTACATCCTGACGAAAGAAGAAGGTGGACGACATACGCCGTTCTTCAAGGGATATCGTCCGCAGTTTTATCTGCGCACGACGGACGTGACGGGCGTGGCGGAGTTGCCGGCTGGAACCGAGATGGTGATGCCGGGGGACAACGTGAGCCTAGTGATTGAGTTGATTACGCCGGTAGCCATGGAAAAGGGCCTGCGGTTCGCGATTCGTGAAGGCGGCCACACGGTAGGCGCCGGCACGATTGCGGAGATTATTCAGTAACCGAGTGCATAGATCCTTCGCGAGACAAAAGGCGTCTCGCTCAGGATGACAACTTAAATAACGCGGCTTGCGGCTTGCCGCCAGTTCTTTCCTTCCGGGACTTCCTAGTGAAGATCGGCGGGAGGGGTTAGAGAGATGACACAGTGATTGGAAAAGAAAGAATTCGCATCCGGTTGAAGGCTTACGACTATCGCATTCTGGATCAGTCGACGGGCGAGATCGTGGAAACGGCTCGGCGCACCGGCGCTCAGATTGCGGGACCGATTCCACTGCCCACGATGAAGAACAAGTACTGCGTGCTGCGTTCGCCGCACGTGGACAAGAAATCGCGAGAGCAGTTTGAGATCCGCACGCACAAGCGGTTGCTCGACATTCTCGAGCCGACGCAGCAGACGGTGGACGCGCTGATGAAGCTCGATCTGCCGGCCGGCGTGGATGTGGAGATTAAGGCGTTCGGGAAAGAACATAAGTAAACGCGCGCTGACGCGCGCGGAACGGCCGAGGCGACCGTTCCCACATGAGCGGAGAAGCTCAGGAGCGAAGTAGCTCACCAGCCAATAGCTGCACGATAGGCCATGCTGGGAATGGAGAAGGATATGCCAACGAAGGTTACGGGGATTCTGGGCAAGAAGGTCGGGATGACGCAACTGTTTGACTCGAAGGGCGACGTTCGCCCGGTCACGGTGCTGCAGGCTGGTCCGTGTGTGGTGACGCAGCACAAGTCGGCCACGAAAGACGGCTACGAGGCCGCCCAGATTGGACTGGTGGAGTTTGTGAAGGAATCGCGGCTGACTAAGCCGGCGCAGGGACACCTGGCGAAGAACAATCTTCCTCCGGTGAAGTTCATGCGCGAAGTGCCGCTCGAGGTCGAGGGCACGCCCGATGGCGATGGCTCGGTGAAAGTCGGCGACCGCGTGCTGGTCGAGATTTTCGAAGGCGAGCGGTTTGTCGACATCGTCGGGATCAGCAAGGGCAAGGGATTTCAAGGTGTCGTGAAGCGGCATCATTTTGGCGGTGGTCCGAAGTCGCACGGGTCCATGTTTCAAATAACCGGTTCGATCGGATCGTCGGCGTTCCCGTCGCGCGTGTTCAAAGGAATGCGGATGTCGGGACACATGGGCAACGCCCGCGTGACCCAGCGCAACCTGCGAGTTCTTGGGGTTGATAAGGACGAGAATCTGCTGGTGGTCGAAGGCAGCGTGCCGGGACCCGAGGGCGGCTACATCGTGATTACGAAAGCGAAGAAGCCGCCACGAGAACGGCGCGGATTCGCAGGATCGGCGACGGTGGATCCGTTGAAGGCGGCGAAGAGAGCAGCGAAGAAGGCATAGGAGCAGTCGTTGGTTGTTAGTCGTTGGTCGTTGGCTAACCCAAAAGACGAAAAGCAATATGGCAACTATCGATATCCATAATTTGAGCGGCGAGAAGGTTGGGACGATGGATCTCGCCGATGAAATCTTCGGCGCGGTCAACGAAGATCTGCTCTGGGAAGCGGTGAAGACATTACCGCGCCGGGCAGCGCGCCGGTACGCATAAAACCAAGGGCCGCTGGGAAGTTTCCGGTTCGGGCAAGAAGCTCTGGAAGCAGAAGGGCACGGGCCGGGCCCGCATCGGATCGATCCGTTCGCCACTGTGGCGGCATGGCTATACGGTGCATGGTCCGCAGCCGCGCTCTTACGACTACTCCTTCCCCAGGAAGAAGCTGATGGGCGCGTTGCGCTCGGCGCTGGCCGCGAAGCTGGCGGACGGCAAGCTGATCGTGGTGAATTCGTTCGACATGAAGGAAGCGAAGACCAAGGCGTTCCGCAAGTCGCTGGACTCGCTGAAGGTGGATGCGACGGTTCTGATTATCGAAGAACCGAAGCACGAGAATCACAACCTCGCCTTGAGCGCGCGCAACATTGCGGGGCTCGAGATGGTGTTGAGCAACGAAGTGCATCCGTTTCATCTGCTGAAGTATGACCGCGCGATTTTCTCGCAGCCGGCGATTGAGAAGCTGCAGGTTTCGTTGAAGTCTTCGGTGTCGAAGCGGCAGCACAAGCCGGAAGCGGATGAAGGCACGAAGAAGGCGCACAGCGAGCGGCGCCGTCGTGCGCGGACTGACAAAGCGGCGGAGGTGGCCTGATGAAATCCGCATACCAGATTATTCGCCGTCCCGTGATTACCGAGAAGGGCCTGGCCATTAAGGAAAACCAGAACACGCTGGTCTTCCAGGTGGAACCCAAGGCGACCAAGACGGAAATCAAGCAAGCGGTGCAGACGATTTTCAAAGTGAAAGTGCATTCCGTGCGCACGGCGACGTATGTGGGAAAAGAGCGGCGGCGCGGGAAGTTTGCGGGCTACCGTCCCGACTGGAAGAAGGCGTACGTGCGGTTGCGAGCTGGCGAGAAGATGCCGGAGTACGCGCAGAATTTGTAAACCGTCGTTGGTCGTTCGTCGTTGGTCGTTGGCCAGCGCGAACCGATGCAGCGGCAAGAAAAAGCTAAGAGCTAAAAGCTAGTAGCTAAGAGCTGATTTTATGCCAATCAAGACATACAGACCGACGACGCAGACGTTGCGCTATCGCACGACGCTGGTCAACGACGACATTACGACCAAGAATCCGCATAAGCCGCTGATCGAGCCCAAGCCGCGCACCGGCGGGCGCCGCAACTCGGGCGACATGACGATGCGGTTCATCGGCGGCGGACACAAGCGCAAGCTGCGCATCATCGATTTCAAGCGCGACAAGACCGGGATTCCGGCGACGGTGACGACGATCGAATACGATCCGAACCGCTCTTCGCGCATTGCACTGCTGGCGTATGCCGATGGCGAGAAGCGTTACATCATTCAGCCGGAAGGGCTGAAGGTGGGGCAGAAAGTAGTGAGCGGTCCCGAGGCCGACATTCTCGTCGGCAACGCGCTGCCGCTGCGAAACATTCCGCCAGGCACGCAGATCCATAACCTGGAGCTGAAGCCGGGCAAGGGCGGACAGATGGTGCGGTCGGCGGGCGGAGCGGCGCAACTGGTGGCGAAGGAAGAAGAGTACGCGCTAGTGAAGCTGCCTTCGGGCGAGACGCGCAAGATTTCGCAGGACTGCATGGCCACGATCGGGCAGGTGGGAAATCTGGATCACGAGAACGTGACGATTGGCAAGGCCGGGCGGTCGCGGTGGCTGGGAAAGCGTCCGCACAACCGTGGCGTTTCGATGAACCCGGTCGACCATCCGCATGGTGGTGGTGAAGGCAAGACCTCGGGCGGACGGCATCCGGTGACGCCGTGGGGACAGCCGACGCGCGGGTACAAGACGCGGAACAACAAGCGTACGGACAAGTTTATTGTGAGCCGGCGCAGCAAGTGACGCAGGATTAGCCTCGACGGCAGACAACGCTCAGCGGGTTGCGAAGGATTGAGATATGGCTGTCTGATGAGCTGAAAGCTGGCGGCTGAAAGCTGAGAACAGAATTTATGGCACGTTCAACCAAGAAAGGCGCGTTCGTGGATGCTTACCTTCAGGCGAGGGTAGAGGGCATGAATGCGCGCAACGAGAAGAAAGTGCTGCGCACCTGGTCGCGGCGGTCCACTGTTGTGCCTGAGATGGTGGGACACACGATCGCGGTGCACAACGGCAAGAAGTTCATTCCGGTGTACGTCACCGAGAACATGGTTGGCCACAAGCTGGGTGAGTTCAGTTTCACCCGGACGTTCAAAGGGCACTCCATGAGGGCGGCGACGGAAGTGGCGGCCAAGCCGGCCGGGATCCCGGGTGGACCGGGGGCGATTACTCCGGCAGCGGCGCCTGCGCCGAAGGCGTAGGACAGCTTTTAGCTATTAGCTTTTGGCTCTTAACTGAACCGTGAAGAGCTAACGGCTTGGAACTGAGATTACGACTATGGAATTTCGAGCGGAAATGCGGTACTTGCGGGTTTCGCCGCAGAAGGCGCGGCTGGTCCTGGATCTGATCAAGGGCAAGCGCGTAGAAGAGGCGCGGAACACGCTGGCGTTCACCAAGAAGCGTGTGGCGGCGCATGTTGGCAAGTTGCTGCAGTCGGCGCTGGACAACGCGAACTTTCTGAGCGCCGAGAAGAATCTCGACGTCGAGATCGACAACCTGTACGTGAAGAACGCGATTGCCAACGAGGGACCGCGCATGAAGCGCATCCGTCCGGCACCGCAGGGACGCGCGTACCGGTACCAGCGGCGCATCGCGCATATCATCGTGATCCTGGCAGAGCGCGGGAAGAGCGGCGACGCAGGTCCGAGACATGCAGGGGATGCGAGGACAGTCGATGCGGCCCCGGCGAAGGGCAAGCGGCGGGCTCCGGCAGCGAAGGCTTCTGGGAAGAAGAAAGCGGTTGCGAAGTGACCGCGTTTTTGCAGGCGTGAGCGAAGCGGGAGCCCGCAGCGGTCATCCTGAGCGTAGCGAAGGATCTTGAGTACCTAGAGTTCGATTTAGGAGAAGCAATGGGACAAAAAGTCCATCCTTATGGTTTTCGCCTCGGCTTCACGAAGCCGTGGAAGTCGCGCTGGTTTGCCGAGCGCGATTACGACAAGCAGCTGCACGAAGACGTCAAGCTGAAGAACGAACTGAAGGACAAGCTGAAGTCGGCGGGCATCAGTGCCATCGAGATCGAGCGGCCGGGCAACAAGCTGCGCATCATTATCAAGACGGCGCGGCCGGGAATCATCATCGGGCGCAAGGGCGCGGAAATCGACAAGCTCAAGGGCGAGCTGCAGAAGCGCACCGGCGGCAAAGATATTTTCGTCGACATCCAGGAAGTGCATAAGCCCGAGCTGGACGCGCAGCTGGTTTCGGAATCGATTGCGCTGCAACTGGAAAAGCGCGTGGGCTTCCGGCGCGCGATGCGCAAGGCGGTGGATTCGGCGCTGCGCTTTGGATGCAAGGGAATCAAGGTGCGCGTGAGCGGCCGGTTGAATGGAAACGAAATCGCGCGCTCTGAGTGGTATTTGCAGGGGCGGTTGCCACTGCACACACTGCGCGCGGATATCGACTACGGCTTCACCGAAGCGCGCACGACTTACGGCGTGATTGGCGTGAAGTGCTGGGTGTACAAGGGCGAGATTCTTCCGCAGAAGAAGCGCGAAGCCGCCACGACGGCGGGCGGATTCTAAGGGAAGCGCGCCTAACGCGTATTTGGGCAATCTCGCAAAAAGCGCGAGATTGATTGCGTGGCGCGCCTAGGTCCTCGCGAGATAAAGAACGTCTCGCTCAGGATGACAAGAGAGAGCTGATTTTATGTTGATGCCAAAGAAAGTGAAGTATCGCAAGCAGCAGCGCGGGCGTATGACGGGGAAGGCGTGGCGCGGATCGACGCTGGCGTTCGGGGATTTCGGGCTGAAGGTGCTGGAGCCCGGCTGGATCACCGACCGGCAGATTGAAGCCAGCCGCGTGGCCATGACGCGCTTCGTGAAGCGCGGCGGGAAGATCTGGATCCGCGTGTTTCCCGATAAGCCGGTCACGAAGAAGCCAGCTGAAACCCGTATGGGCAAGGGCAAGGGCGCTCCGGATCATTGGGTCGCGGTGGTGAAGCCCGGCAAGATTCTGTTTGAGATGGAAGGCGTGACCATTACGGACGCGACCGAAGCGATGCGGCTGGCGTCTCACAAACTGGCGCTGCGGACGACGCTGGTCAAGCGCGAAGGCGCGGCGCACTAAAGAGGCATCCGACTTCGGGCTTTCGGAAGCGCGATCCGATGGAAGAGTGATCTTGAGGGATTTATGAAGGTAGACAAAATCAGGAATTTGACGGATGTGGAACTGGGCAACCAGGAGCGCGAGCTTGCCGACCAGCTCTTCAAGCTGAAGTTTCAGCTGAACATGGGCCAGACGGAGAGCCTGAAAAAGATTCGCGGCCTGCGCAAGGACATTGCGCGGGTGAAGACGATCGTCGGCGAGCGCGAGCGCTCGGCCGCAACGGAGAAAAAATAATGGCGGAAACGACAGCAACAACGAAGGTGCAGGGCCGCCGCAAGGAAGTGGTGGGAGAAGTGGTCGCCAACCGCATGCAGAAGACCATTGTGGTGAAGGTGACGCGGAAGAAGGCGCATCCGTTCTACGGTCGCGTGGTGGCGCGCAACAAGAAGTTCTACGCACACGACGAGAAGAACGAAGCGCACGTCGGCGATGTGGTGCGGATTGAGGAGACGCGTCCGCTGTCGAAGCTGAAGCGCTGGAAGCTGAAAGATATTGTGCGCAAGACTGCGCTGGTGCCGGAAGCGGTAGTCGATGTGGTGAGCTAATCAGGAAGCGCGCCAACCGTGCGTTTTCGCAATCTCGCAAAAAACGCGAGATTGATCGCGCGGCGCGCCTAGATCCTTCAGCAGGAAAAAGCGCCTGCTTCAGGATGACAAAGCAAGAGGGAGATGGAAGCCATGGCTGTGATGATGAGATCGATGCTCGAGGTCGCCGACAACTCCGGCGCCCGCAAGCTGCAGATGATTCTGCCGCTCGGCGGCTCGACCGGCTTGAATGCCGGGCTGGGCGACATAATCACGGCGGCCGTGAAAGAGGCGGCGCCCGAAGGCCAGACGAAAAAAGGGTCCGTGGTGAAGGCCGTGATTGTCCGCACGCGCAAAGAGTCCCGGCGACGCGATGGAACCTATATCAAATTCGATTCGAATGCCGCGGTGCTGATCAACGATGCGGGCGAGCCGGTCGGGACGCGCGTGTTTGGTCCAGTGGCGCGCGAATTGCGCGAGAAGAAGTTCTTGAAGATTGTTTCGCTGGCGCCGGAAGTTATCTAGCGCAGGTTTCAAAAGTTTCAGAGTTTCAAGGTGTCAAGGAATTTTATGAGAACCGTAAGCACAGAAAACAAGCGAGTCGATCTCCGGCGGAATGACACCGTGAAGGTGATCACCGGGCGGGATAAGGGCAAGGAAGGGCGCGTGCTGCGCGTGTTTCCGAATGATGCCAAGTTGCTGGTCGAGCACGTGATGATGGTGAAAAAGCACGTGCGGCCGAATCCGCAGCGCAACATCAAGGGCGGCATCGCCGAGCAGGAGAGCCGTATCGCGATCTCCAACGTCCAGCTAGTGTGCGCGACCTGCGGGCCGGTACGCATCGGCCACGAAGTGCGCGGCGACCGCAAGGTGCGCGTGTGCAAGAAGTGCGGGACAACTTTAGACAAGTAAATCTCACGAACCGGTAACCACTCCGAAACCGTGAGAAGGATTGAAGGACATGGCAAAAGACAAGAAGCAGAAAGAATCGTCGCAGGAGCAGAAGGCGCCGGATCAGGCGAGGCATAGCGCGAAGGAACGTCCGCGGCTGCGCTCGAAGTTCGAGAAGGAAGTCGCTCCGGCCCTGCTAAAGGAACTGGAACTGAAGAACCCGATGTCGGTTCCGCGTCTGCACAAGATTGTAGTGAACATGGGCGTGGGCGAAGCGACGCAGAACGCGAAAGTGCTGGATCCGGCGGTGAATGAACTGGGCCAGATCACCGGGCAGAAGCCGGTGGTGACGCGAGCGAAGAAGTCGATTGCAGCGTTCAAAGTGCGCCAGGGGCAGTCGATTGGCGCGATGGTGACGTTGCGCGGCGACCGCATGTACGAGTTCTTTGACCGGCTGGTGAATATCGTTCTGCCGCGCGTGCGCGATTTCAAGGGAGTTTCGACCAAGTCGTTCGACGGGCGCGGCAACTTCACGCTCGGACTGCACGACCAGTTGATCTTCCCGGAGATTTCATACGAGAAGGTCGACAAGCAAAAGGGCATGAACGTCACGATTGTGACCACGGCCGCGAACGATAACCAGGCGCGGACGCTATTGAAGCATATGGGAATGCCGTTCAGGGCATGAGGGCAAAGTTTCAAGGTTTCAGAGTTTCGAGGTTGAAGGTTTCAGGAAGCTAGGAGCTAGGTTTGGCAACTACAGCGAAAAGAGTTAAGGACGCGAGAAAGCCCAAGTTCTCCACGCGCAAGCACAACCGCTGCAAGCTGTGCGGACGGCCGCGCGCATTTCTGCGCAAGTTCGGCATTTGCCGCTTGTGCTTCCGCCAGCTCGCGCTGCGCGGGGAGATTCCAGGGGTTTCGAAGTCGTCGTGGTAGAGAAGATCGTCGTTGGCCGCTGGTCGTTGGTCGTTCGCGAAAGCCAGCGGCGACGAGACCCGGTAACGGCGAACGACTAACGACTAACGACCGAAGTTAATGCTGCCGCAGGTTCTCCGCATTCCGCGGAGCGAACGGGTGGCAAGAGGAGAAGCAAACGATGAGGTTGACCGATCCGGTCGCAGACATGCTGACGCGAGTGCGGAACGCACTCCAGGCCCGGCACCAGAAGGTGGACATACCGGCTTCGCGGTTGAAGCTGGAGATTGCCCGCATTCTGAAGGAAGAGGGCTACATCTCAAATTTCAAGCCGACGGAAGAAGAAGGCCACAAGGTCATCCGGATTTACCTGAAGTACGGCGCCAACAACGAAGCGGCCATCTCGAAAGTGGAGCGCGTGTCGCGTCCGGGATGCCGCGTGTACGTTCGCCGCAGCGAGATTCCTCGCGTGCTGGGCGGTATGGGGATCAACATCCTCACCACGCCGCGCGGCGTGATGACCGGTCGCCAAGCCCGCAAAGAGGGCGTGGGCGGCGAATTGCTGTGCCAGATTTACTAAGAGCAGCTATCAGCTATCAGCCGTCAGCCTTCAGCCAGGGCGCGGTTGTGAAAAGCTGAGAGCTGATAATTGAAAGCTGAGAGCTAGAAGCTTATGTCACGAATTGGAAAAAAGCCGATCCCGATCCCCAAAGGGGTGACGGTCAAAATCGAAGGCAACACCATCGCGGTGCAGGGGCCGAAGGGCAAGCTGGATACCGAGTTGCCATCCGGCATCACGATCGAGCAGAAGGACGGCATCATCGTCGCAGTTCGCCAGAATGATTCGCAGGCGGCGCTGCACGGACTGGCGCGCGCCTTGGTCAACAACGCCGTCGAGGGCGTGACCAAGGGCTGGACGCGCGAACTGGAGATCGTCGGCATCGGGTACCGCGCCGAAATGAAGGGCAAGCAGATGGTGGTGTTCAACCTGGGCTACTCGCATCCGATCGAATACCCGTTGCCGACGGGCGTGGATGCGACGGTAGATCCGAAACAGACGAAGATCGCGCTGACGGGAATCGACCGGCAGAAGGTGGGACAGGTGGCGGCGGAAATGCGCTCGCTGCGTCCGCCGGATCCGTACAAGAACAAGGGCGTCCGCTATGCGGGCGAGCGTTTGAAGAAGAAGGTCGGAAAGACCGGGGCGAAGTAACCCGTCGTTAGTCGCTGGTCGTTCGTCGTTGGCCGGCTGAGAGTGATTAGAGGTTTGAGGAGTCGTCGGATGTCGTGGGCTAACGACTAACGACCAAGGACAGATTTCCATGCTGACACGAATTACGAAGAACGAGAAGCGCGGGCATGTACACGACCGTATCCGGAAAAAGATGCAGGGTACCGCGGAGCGTCCGCGGCTCAACGTGTACCGTTCGCTGAATCACATTTACGTGCAGGTGATCGACGACCTGCACGGCAAGACGCTGGTCTCCGCCAGCACGGCCGAAGGCAAGAAGGAAGACCGGCGCACGGGGGGCAATGTGGCCTCCGCAAAAGCGGTCGGCAAGACGATTGCCGAGCGCGCCAAGGCCAAGGGCGTGACCATGGTCGTGTTCGACCGGGGCGGCTACATTTACCACGGGCGCGTGAAGGCTTTGGCCGACGCGGCGCGCGAAGCGGGATTGAAGTTCTAAGGGCAGCTGTCAGCTGTCAGCTCTCAGCTTTCAGCTGGGGCGGCAGACTGAGAGCTGAAAGCTGATAGCTGAAAGCTGGGTTTAAGAGAATGCCAACAGTGATTAAGAAACTTGATGCGAATTCGTTCCAACTGAAGGACCAGGTCGTCGCCATCAACCGCGTGACCAAGGTCGTCAAGGGCGGAAAGAATCTTTCGTTTGCTGCGCTGGTCGTGGTGGGCGATCCGTCAGCTGGAGTGGTGGGCTACGGTTCCGGAAAGGCCAAGGAAGTTCCGCAGGCTATCCGCAAAGCAATCGAGTCCGCCAAGAAGAATCTGGTGAAGGTGAACTTGACGCAGACCAGCATCGCGCACCTTGTGCTGGGACGGTACGGTTCGGGCAAAGTGTTGTTGAAGCCGGCGCCGGAAGGCACGGGCGTGATTGCGGGCGGCGCAGTGCGCGCGGTCATGACGTCGGCGGGCGTGCAGAACGTTCTGACGAAATCGATTGGCACGACCAACCCGCACAACGTGATCAAGGCGACGTTCGACGCGCTGAAGCAGTTGAAGAGCCGCGAGAGCGTGGCGGCGATGCGCGGCAAGACGGCGCAGGAGTTGTAGGAACCAGTACTCGGTACCCAGTACTCTGTACTCAGGCAAGTGCGAATTTTCGAGGTTCACGAAATGACGGCGAAGAAAACGAGTGTGGGCAGCGGCAAGATTCACCTGAAGTGGGTGCGTTCCGCGATTTGTGCCCCGGTGAAACAGAAACTGGTGATCAAGGGTCTGGGATTCACCCGGCTGAATCAGGTGATTGAGCGTCCCGACACGAACGCCATCCGCGGCATGGTGGCGAAGGTGCCGCATATGGTTGAGGTAGTGGACTAGTTCGAAGTCTCAAGGTTTCAGAGTTGCAAGGTTTTAATTCAAAACCCTTGATACAAACTCTGGATCGATCCTTGAGACTTTGAAACCTTGAAACTTTGAAACGTGGTGTACTTATGAACTTATCAAACATTCGAGCACCGAAGAAGGCAACGGAAAAGCGCAAGCGCGTGGGGCGCGGTATGGGCTCCGGCATGGGCAAGACGTCGACCCGCGGACATAAGGGGCAGCGTTCGCGCACGGGTTCGCGCATGATTCGCGGGTTTGAAGGCGGCCAGATGCCGCTGCACCGGCGCATGCCGAAGCGCGGATTCACCAATATTTTCCGCAAGGAATTTAACATCGTCAGCCTGGCGCGGCTGGTGGAGATGGGCGATTCGTTTCACGGAGAGCCGATCACGCCGGAAGTGCTCCGCAAGGCGGGCGTGATCAAGACCAAGCATCCGGTGAAGATTCTGGGCGACGGCGAGCTGAAGGTTGCGATCACGGTGCACGCGCACAAGTTTTCGAAGTCGGCGCAGGAAAAGATTACCAAGGCGGGCGGCAAGGTTGAGGTCTTAGCAGTAAAGGCGGCAGTGAAGGTAGGGCAGTAATGTTCGAGAAACTGGCTAACATCTTCCGGATTCCGGATCTGCGCAAGCGCATCCTGTTCACACTGGCGATGCTGTTTGTGTACCGGTTGGGCGGACACCTTCCGACGCCGGGAATCGATACAGCCAAGCTGGAAAGTTTCTTCACGCAGGGCAGCACGAGCGGGTCGCTGCTGGGATTTGTCGATCTGTTCTCCGGCGGCCAGTTGCGCCGCATGACGATTTTTGCGCTAGGGATCATGCCGTATATCACGGCATCGATCATTCTGCAGTTGCTGACGGTGGTTTATGAGCCGCTGGCCAAACTGCAGAAAGAAGGCGAACTCGGGCGCAAGAAAATCACGCAGTGGACCCGGTACATCACGGTCATCTTGAGCGCGGTGCAGTCGTTCGGCATCGCGGTGGGATTGGAAAAGGGCGGCTTCGCGCTGGATCCGGGCTGGAAGTTCAAGCTCATGACCATGATCACCCTGACCACGGGCAGTGCGTTCATCATGTGGCTGGGCGAACAGATCACCGACCGCGGCGTTGGGAACGGAATGTCGTTGCTGATTTTTGCCGGCATTGTCGTGGGTTTGCCGCGTGGTGTGGTGGATCTGGTCGAGAAGGCCA
>CAVPVE010000029.1:0-181586 GCA_963709025.1 uncultured Acidobacteriaceae bacterium | reverse complement strand
TTGAGGGGGTGGCGCCGAAAGGCGTGGGGGTTCAAATCCCCCCTTCCGCACCATGATTTCTGAGTCTTGTGTGGACGGCGATTTCGCTGTCACAACAACATCGCCTGAGCGTTAGGAAAACATCCAAACTTATGATTTACCTCATCACGACGATCCACATCCTGGTCTGTTTCTTCATCATCATCGTGGTTTTGCTGCAAAGCGGCAAGAGCGGCGATATTTCCGCGGCTTTTGGCGGACAGGGCAGCCAGACAGCGTTCGGTCCGCGCGGCGCGGCCAGCGCTTTGTCCAAAGCGACGACTTGGTCCGCCGTAGCCTTCATGATCACTTCGATCACGCTGTCGGTGTATGCCGCACGGCGCAGCGGGCCGACTTCCGTCCTGGGAGACATCAAGTCGCAGCCGGTGAAGACGCAGCCTGCCCCGGTGCAGAAGCCCGCGACTCCACCCATGCAACAGAAGTAAGACTATCCGGCAGAACCTCTATTTGGATGCAGCGATTCGACGGGAATCGCTGCGTGCCCCCCGTGTGATCCCGCGCAATCTACAGATTCCCCGGTAATTGTATTTGGCTGAGAGAGGATGTAACATCTGATTGAGGCAATCTTTCTCGGAGGTATCGCTATGTCGGATCGTGATAGCAATAGTTTCGTTTGGTTCCTGGCAGGGCTGGGTTTGGGAGCGCTCGCGGGAGTGTTGTATGCACCGCGCTCGGGCAGCGAGACGCGCGAAGTGCTGCGTGCGCGCGCCGAGGAAGGCCGCGACTACGTTCGGAATCGTGCGCGCGAGGCGCGTGAACAAGCTGGGCAGTGGGCCGATAAAGGCCGTGATGTAGTCAACACCCAGAAGGAGCAGTTCCGCGCCGCCTACGAAGCGGGTCGTCAGGCATATCACGAAGCCACGACGGAGACGGGCGCACCCAAGGGTTTATAGACACGCCGCGCCGGCTTCCCTTCCGGGCAGGCGCTCGATGGTAGTGGCCGGAGCACGCTTATGGACAATCTGATCCCTTGGTTTATCGCCCTGACTGCGATTGCGATTCTGCTGCAAGCTGGCGTTCTGCTGGCCATCTATGTGGCCATGCGTAAGAGCAGTGCGCATATCGAGGCCCTAGCGACGGAAGTGAAGGCCAAGGTGCTGCCGACCGTCGCGCAGGCCGAGGCCATGCTAACCGAGTTTCGGCCCCAGTTGCAGGTGATCAGCGACAACCTGCAGCAGTCCACCACAATCTTGCGTGACCAGGTGGAGCGGGCGGACGCCACTGTGAAAGATGCGGTAGATCGCGGGCGCCTGCAGATCATCCGTGCCGACGAACTGCTGACTCGAACCCTCGATCGAGTGGAGCAGACCACAGACATGGTCCACACTACCGTCGTTTCGCCAATTCGCCAGCTTTCGGGGATCATGCAGGGCATCTCAGTGGGTCTGGAGTTTTTCTTCGGTGGACGCGCGCGCCGAAATGGTGGCAGTCGCGAAGACCGACGTCCAGTCCCGCAGGATGAGATGTTCATCTAGACTGCGACTACGCCGGGTTCATCTTGATCCTGCTCACTCCAGGTTAGGCATGCTCATGCTTCGCTCATTTATTTCTTCTGGTCGCTCGATCCCACAAAACTTCCTTTTGGGCTGTACTTTTCTGCTCCTTAGCATTTCTGCGCTGGCTCAAGACAAAGTCGTCTGGAGCGATCGGGAGAAGCCTATCGTTGAACAGTTACGCGGCTTGCGTAAACTCGATGACGCGATGCGCGTCCGCGCGACCAAGGAACTGGCACTGCAGATTCGGGCCCTTCCCGTCGTTCCCAACAAGCTGAAGCTGGCAGGAGCGTTGGCAGAGTTGTCGACCGAAGGCGACTTCGGGAAAGACACTCTGCAGCAGGTCACCACCACTCTGGCCGACGCGTTGCACGAACTGCCTCCGGCTGGAAAACCTGGCCAGCCTGACTTCCTCTATGTTGAGTTGGCTTCCCTCGTGCGTTATGAGCATATGCAGGCGACTTCGGACAACCCTCAGTTTGCCGAGGCGATGGCCAAACTCGAGGCGGATGATGCCAAAAGGCAGAGCGCCGACTTCACGCTTTCGGATCTGCAAGGCAAGGCGTGGCATCTTCAAGATTTGCGGGGCAAAGTCGTGCTGGTGAATTTCTGGGCGACCTGGTGCCCGCCGTGCCGCAAGGAAATGCCAGACCTGGACGCGTTATACAGCAAGTTCAAGGATCAGGGCTTCATTGTGCTGGCCATCTCCGATGAGGAAGCCGCGAAGGTTTCACCGTATCTTGCCGAGCACAAGGTCAGCTATCCCGTGCTGCTGGATCCCGGGCGCAAGGTGAACGATCTTTTCATCGTGGAAGGGATTCCCAAGAGTTTCGTATACGATCGCAGCGGCAAGATGGTGGCACAGTCGATTGACATGCGTACGCGAAGTCAGTTTCTGGCAATGCTCGCGCAAGCGGGGTTACAGTAGGAGCAATTGAATGCGTTATTTGGTTCGAGCCCGCGTGAAACCCGGTCGTGAAGCAGATCTGCTCGATGCAATCGAGCAGGAGACCCTGGGCCAGGGATCGGTTGCCGAGGGCGAATATCTGCGGAACATGCAGGATGCGCGGGTGTGTGAAGACCAGACGGCGCGGTGGGTGGAAGTCTGCTACTGCCCGACTCCGCTCCAGGAAGAGCAGCCCTATTGGGAGCAATACTTCGAATTGGCCCGCGTGCAGGATGCGCACGACCGCCGCAAGTGCCGCGACGAGAACGGCACTGAACCGTGGGCTTGTGGAGAGTGTGACTGCACGGCGCGACTGGAAGAGAAACTAAAAACATCCGGCAAGCCGTTTCTCGTCGAGCTTCGAAATCAGGCTTGTTCAGGCAAGCTCCCGCAGCGTTAAAGCGAGTTGTTTCAAGTCCTGCGCCACTTCCCTCAAATTAAAAACCAGTGCCCAGAAGGGCAACATGCGATCCAGCGCAAAGGGAGTTGTGGCGCGCTGCTCGCGGAGTTTCGCCAAGTCGGCGTCGAGCGAGGCAATCGCCGTATCGAGATCCGTTGAATTTAACGCTACGCCGGGTGTCCGCACCGCTTCCGCCAGGAAAGAGAGCATCTGCGATGTCTTCTCCACCAACGCAGGAAGGGAAGGAATCAGGTCAGGCTGCAGTTGTGCGCGTACATAGAGAGAGCTGTCTTCCGCCATTGCCGTGAGGCGCCGCCGGACTTGGTCTGCTTCGTCTACGAAAGACTGGAAGGCGCCCTCGTTGAATCGCGAAAATGCGAGTTCGCTCTTGGCTTCGTCCATCTGCTGAGTGATGCCCCGGCGCAAGTCATGCAACTGGCGGTCGAGTTCGCGGACCTGCTGCTCGTTGTCGACTCCCTGCAGGGCGGCCGCCGTGACCGCGCGGTACAAAGCTCCGGCTCCGTCGAGAATGCTTGCGAGCTTGTAGCGCAAACCGACCCGCGCGTGCACTGGCCAGATGAGTGCGCCTACACCGAATGCAATTACCGCTCCCATGATCGTATAAAGCACGCGCAGCCAGGCCATGTGCCAGGGCTCTCCCTGACCGCCAAAGACGAGGATCAATGCGGCGGTGAACCCTGCGGCCGTGAAGGCCGGATGCAGCGAGGTCAGGTATCCAAACAATGTCGCGAGAAGGAATAGCACTGCGCCCACAGCGACGAGTCCGTCACCGAGCATCGGCATAAGCAGCGCCGCAGCAAGCGCACCGCAGGTCGAACCGATGGTGCGGTACAGTGCCGCCTTCCACGATGCACCGAGATTGGCCTGCGTCACGACGAGAGCGGCAAAGACCGCCCAGTATCCCTGCGGCAGGTTGAAGCCGGCATAGATGGCGTAGGTGATGGTTCCTGCCAGCCCGGTCTTGATTCCCTGCTTGAGCGGGCCAGATTGGCTGCTCCAGAAGGAAGGCGGTGGCGCGGAAGTGGCAGATTGAGGACTTGGCAGTGAGGGATTCGCAGATGCCATGCGGGGGATTATATGCGGGCAGCGGTTCGACCGCGTTCTACGCGATCCAGCCGCCGCCAACCACCACGTCACCATCGTAGAACACCGCGGCCTGTCCCGGTGTGATGGCGCGCTGCGGTTCGTCGAACGTGACTTGGATTTCGTCGGCGCCGGTTCGCTCAATCATGGACGGCGCGGGCTCGTGGCGATGGCGAATCTTCACAGCGACCCGCATCGGCTGGCGCAGATCGTCGACCGAGATCAGGTTCACACGGCGGGCGCGCAGGGTGCGCGAGTAGAGGTGCTCTTCCCCGCCTACGATCACCTGATTGTTCGCGCCACTGATCTGGATGACGTAGAGCGGTGAGCCCGTGGCCACGCCAAGTCCCTTGCGCTGGCCGACGGTGAAGTTGTGAATGCCCGGGTGCTCGCCGATGACTTCTCCGTTCGCCGTCACGAGGTCGCCAGCGGTATCGGGCAACGCCTCACCCTGCTCGGCGAGGTAGGCATCGATGAACTGCTTGTAGTCGCCGCCGGGGACGAAGCAAATCTCCTGCGAATCGGGCTTCTCCGCGAGCGCGAGTCCGTGCTGGCGCGCGAGTTCGCGAACCTGGGGCTTGGTCATGTCACCGAGCGGGAAGATTGTATGGCTCAGTTGCTCCTGAGTGAGTCCGAAGAGAAAGTAGGTCTGGTCCTTGCTCGCGTCAGCAGGACGCTTAAGCAGCCAGCGTCCTCGCGTATCGTCAAAAGCAACGCGAGCGTAATGGCCAGTCGCAACTCGCCCAGCCCCAATCTGCTGCGCCACAATCAGTAGCTGATCAAACTTCAAGTGATTGTTGCAGAGGCTGCAGGGGATGGGCGTGCGCCCGGAAACGTACTCCTCGACAAACGGTCGGATCACGTCACGCTCGAAACGCTCTTCGTGGTTGACCACGTAATAGGGGATACCAATCTGCTGGGCGACGCGGCGCGCGTCGTAAACGTCATCGAGCGAACAGCAGCGTCCCTGCACGGACTCGGGCATGCCCTCTTTGCCAGCGAGGCGGCGCTGGTTCCAGAGTTGCATGGTCAGGCCGATGACGTTGTGTCCCTGGGCGCGCAGCATGGCCGCGACGGTGGAAGAGTCCACACCGCCCGACATGGCTACGGCAATCGTATCCGTACTCAGCTTCTGGCTCCTGGCTTCTATGGCAACCTTCTAGCTTAAAACGCATGTCATTCCGAGCGGAGCGAAGAACCTATGCAATTTGCCAGCGCGGCAAAACTACATGGATTCTTCGCGGCAAACTGCGCCGCTCAGGATGACAACGTAACCTGACTACCTTTCAGTGCTGACTGCCTGCTTCGTGTACTTTGGCGACAACTCTCGCAACCGGGCCACGGTCTCCGGGACCAGCGCTAGGGCGAAGTCGATGTCGGCGTCCGTCGTTTGCTTGCCCAGGCTGAAACGGATGCTGGCGCGCGCCTGATCCGGCCGCAGGCCCATGGCTACCAGAACGTGCGACGGCTCAATCGCGCCCGACGAGCAGGCCGCGCCCGTCGAGACTGCAACTCCCTTCAGGTCGAGGGCGATGACCATTGCTTCGCCGTCGACGTGGTCGAAGTGAATGTTCGACGTGTTCGGCACACGCGGGGCGCCTTGGCCATTCACTCCCGCGTCTTCTACCCGCGCGAGGATTCCCTGCTGCAGCCGATCGCGCATCGCCGCCATCTTCTTGTCATCACCGCCATCGAGCGCTTCTTTCGCGCGCTTCGTGGCCATCCCCAGTCCAACGATTCCCGGAACGTTCTCTGTCCCAGCCCGACGCGAACGCTCATGCCGGCCACCGTAAAACAGCGGTTGAAGGCGAGTTCCCTTCCGCACGTAGAGCGCTCCCACACCTTGCGGCGCGTGAATCTTGTGGCCGGAAATCGAGAGCGCATGGCAAGCGATCTGCTTCACATCGATCGCAACTTTGCCCGCTGCCTGCACCGCGTCGGTGTGAAAACAAACTCCAGCCTCGGCCGCGATCTTCCCGATTTCTTCCACCGGTTGCAGAACGCCAGTCTCGTTGTTTGCCATCATCACGGAGATCAGCTTCGTGTTCGGCCGCAGCGCCCTGCGAACGTCAGCAAGATCTACGAGACCGCGACCATCCACCGGCAGTACTGTCACTTCGACGCCCATGTCTTCTAAATGCTTACACGCCAGCAACACGGCATGGTGCTCGATGCTCGACGTAATCACGTGGTCGCCAGCGGCGACCAAGCCTGCAATTGCCAGATTGTCAGCCTCGGTACCGCCGCTGGTGAAGACAATCTCGGGAGCACGACATCCCAGCAACGCGGCCACCGACTCGCGCGCATTCTCGACCGCCGCCCGGGTCTGCTGCCCGTGGTGGTGGATCGACGAAGCGTTCCCGAACTGCTCGCCAAAATAGGGGCGCATCGCCTCAAAGACCTGAGGCAGAATCGGGGTAGTCGCGTTATTGTCGAGATAGATGCGGTGCATACAGAACCCGCTTCTATTCTACATTGCGTGGCGGTGGCCGAAACGGGCTATCGCTCCAACCCAGACGGCCGAGGCGGCCGTCTCCACATAACCGGGTGGCGCGTTATCGCTGCTCGATCGGCACGTATGGGCTGGGATAATCGGGGCCCAAGTATTCTGCCCGCGGGCGGATCAGGCGGTTGTCGTTGAGTTGCTCGATTACGTGCGCGGCCCAGCCACTCACACGGGAGACCGCGAAGATCGGCGTAAACAGGTCCACGTCAATTCCAAGCGTGTGATACGTCGAGGCCGAGTAAAAATCTACGTTGGCGTTCAGTTTCTTGTCGGCCTTTACGAACTCTTCAATCTTATGCGAGATCTCAAACCACTTGGGTTGCCCACTCGACGAGCCAAGATCGCGAGACATGGCGCGCAGGTGCGTGGCCCGCGGATCCTCAGTGTGATAAACGCGGTGGCCGAAGCCGGGAATTTTCTTCTTCTGCGCCAGCCTCCCCTTGACATACTCGATCGGGTCGGCGCCCGATGCGTCAATCGCTTCCAGAATGAGGAACACCGCCTCGTTCGCCCCTCCGTGCAGGGGCCCCTTCAGAGCGCCAATCGCGGAAGTAATGGCGGAATGCATGTCCGACAGCGTGGCAGCGGTCACACGCGCGGCGAACGTCGAGGCATTGAGTTCATGGTCGGCGTGCAGGATCAGCGCGATATCGAGTGCGCGCTCGGCTGTCGGAGTCGGTTGCTTGCCATTGAGCATGAGCAGGAAATTCGCCGCATGAGAAAGCGCGCGGTCGGGTTCGACCACGGCGTGTCCCTTGCGAATCCGGTCATACGCGGCCACGATCAACGCAATCTGCGAGGTAATGCGAATCGCCTTGTCGACGTTGGCTTTGGCGTCGTTGCTCTTCTCCTGTGGATCGTAGAACGACAGCGCCGAAACCGCGGTGCGCAGGACGTCCATGGGTAACGCATGGCGAGGCGCATTCCGAAGCAAAGTGATAATCGAGGCATCCAGCTTGCGTTCTTCGGCCAGGCGTTCGTGCAACTCTCGCAATTCGCGGCGATTTGGCAGCTTTCCGAACCACAGCAGGTAGCAAGTCTCCTCAAAATTCGACTGGTGAGCCAGTTCGTGGATGTCGATGCCGCGATAGGCCAGCACGCCCCGATCGCCGTCGATGTAGCAAATCTTGGATGTGGTGGCAACGACGCCCTCAAGTCCTTTGGGGGCATGGCTTGTGGTCGAACTCGACATTGGCCTCTCGCTTCGATCGCTGGACTTTGTGTTGCGGACCACGTGAGGAGGGACGCGGAGGGCAACCTTTTTTTATACCTGAAATGCGCGCGACTTTCCAAGCGACCGATAGTAACGTTTCAGGGTAACCACGCGCCAGCGGCCAAATTCGCTGGTTTGCCGTGCCTTCACCGAACGGGTCGACGATCCTCGGCTTTGCCACTCACCTTCCCCGGGGCGTATAGTAAAGGGTTCTTCTGCAGATCTCCGCGGCATTGTAATGAGCAAGTCATCTTCCTCATGGAGGAACCACCCCGAAATGAAACGTTTTCTTGCAGTTCTGCTCTCGTTTGCCTTTATCTTTTCGACACTGGCGACGGCCGACGAAGGCATGTGGCTCTACAACGCTCCCCCAAAAGACAAAATCAAGGCCAAATACGGCTTTGAAGTCACGCAAGCGTGGCTGGACCACCTTCGCTTATCTTCCGTTCGATTCAACAACGGCGGCTCCGGATCGTTCGTATCAGCCGACGGACTCACCTTTACCAACCACCACGTTGGCGCGCAGTGCGTCCAGCAACTCTCCACCGAAGGCCACGACTATATCAAGACCGGCTTCTATGCCAAGACGCAGGCCGAAGAGGCGAAGTGCCCCAACCTGGAACTCAACCAACTGGTTGGCATCGAGGATGTAACCGACAAGGTCAACGCGGACGTGAAGCCGGAGATGTCGGCTGCGGACGCCAACCAGGCCCAGCGTGCCGCGATGTCTCAGATCGAGAAAGATTGCACCACGGCGACAGGATTGCGCTGTGACGTCGTTACCTTCTATTCCGGCCAGGTTTACAACCTCTACAAATACAAGAAGTACACCGATGTCCGGCTCGTGTTTGCCCCGGAATTCGGTATCGCCTTCTTCGGCGGCGATCCCGACAACTTCACCTATCCGCGCTACGACCTCGATATCACGTTCTTCCGGGTCTACGAGAATGACAAACCGGCGCACCTCGACAACTACCTGCAGTGGTCGCAGACCGGCGTCAAAGACGGCGACCTGATCTTCGTTTCGGGCCATCCCGGGAACACCGGGCGCATGCTCACCATGGCCCAGCTTCAGTTCCTCCGCGACACGCAGTACCCGATGACGCTAAAAGTACTTCAGCGTCGCATTGCTGTGTTGCAGGATTTCAGCAAGCAGTCGGAAGAAAATGCCCGCATCGCCAAGGAAGATATTTTTGGGTTGCAGAACTCGCAGAAAGCCATCACCGGCTACCAGTCCGGACTCCTTGACAAGGCGATTATGGATGCCAAGGCGGCCGACGAAGCTAAACTGCGCGCCTCATTCAAGGCTGACCCAAAGAACGCCGGAGCGGCCGATCCCTGGGACGAGATTGCCCAAGCCATTGCGGTACAACAGTCCATCTATCCCAACCTGACTTACCTGGAGCGCCAGCGCGGGTTCAACTCGCACCTGGCGCAGACGGCGCGCGTTCTGGTGCGCGTGGCCGCGGAGAAACCGAAACCGAATCAAGAACGCATGCGGGAGTTTCGCGATTCAAACCTGCCTTCGTTCGAGCAGCAGTTGTTCTCGACAGAGCCAATTTATAAGAACCTCGAGATCGCTCTGCTCGCAGACTCGCTCAGCGAGATGCAAGACGCGCTGGGCAAAGACAACCCCGACGTGCAAAAGGTGCTCCAGGGGAAAACACCGGCCGAGGCTGCGAAGGATCTCATCACGAACACGAAGCTTGAGGATGTCGCCGTGCGCAAGCAGCTTTATCAAGGCGGGCAGGCAGCGATTGACGCCAGTACCGATCCTCTCATCGTTGTCATGCGCGCAATTGATGCCGACGCCCGGGCCGCGCGCAAACAGTTCGAAGACAAGGTTGACGCAGTTGTTCGGCGGGATGGCACGATCGTGGCCAAGGCCCGCTTCGCTCAGAGCGGCTTTGCTCAGCCTCCCGATGCTACATTCACTCTCCGCTTGAGCTATGGCCAGGTGAAGGGCTACCAGGAAAACGGGAAGTCAATTCCCTTCGCTACGAACATGGGTGGAGCATACGAGCATGCTGCCGAGCACCAGAGCCAGCCTCCCTACAATCTGCCGGATAGCTGGATCAAGTCGAAAGCCAACCTCGACCTGAAAACTCCGCTCAACTTTGTTTCCACGCCCGACATTATCGGAGGCAATTCCGGTTCCCCTACCGTGAACAAGAAGGCTGAAGTTGTCGGGATCATTTTCGACGGCAACATTGAGTCGCTGCCCTGGAACTTTGCCTTCAGCGACGTGCAAGGGCGATCCGTCTCCGTGGATTCGAGAGGCATTCAAGAGGCTCTGCGCAAAATCTATGGGGCCACTGCCCTGGCCGATGAACTGCTGGGAAAGAAAGCCGAAGGAGCGAAGGCCGGCAAGTAAGATCGGCCGCCGTGGACGTAAGAAAGGCCCGCATCTTGATGCGGGCCTTTTACTTGTGTGCCGAACATGTACGACAGCTAGGGGGTGAAAGTCCCCTGCCCAGCCTGGTGGAGGTGAAGGGCTAGAGAAGCGCAAGGGCGTCGTCGCGAGGCGGGGTCTGAAAGAAGCGTGGATCAAAGGCGCGAGCCGATGAACAAGAACCGGATGAGGAGGCCTACGGTGTGGGGCGAGCTGGCAAGTGACAGCGAAGCCCGTGTCCACCAAGCACACTGGTGGTAAATCCGGCGGTTGAGCGTCGAAGGCGGTCGAACTTACTTCGGGAGACCCGCCGCATGTCACGGAGTCGTGACTGAGGATGGAGCAATCCATCCTGACCGTGGGACGGGAGTCAGCAGCGGGCATAGTAGGCCGCGAGGCCCAAGGCCCAAACAGCAAGGAGCGGCGAGTAGGACGCAGGACTCGATGAACGACAAGCGGCAGAAGAACCAGTTACAGATGTTACTGGCCTTTACCGGGGAGGGGAGGAGTGAAGCTCCAAGGACTCCGCGGGAAGGGACCGAATCGTTGACGGCGAAGTGCGAAACCGAAAGTCCGGCTGGAGAAGAGCAGTGGATGGAAGAGGTCTGGGGGCGGGAGAACTGCCAGCAGGCTTTACGACGGGTGAAGGCCAACAAAGGGAGCGCGGGAATCGACGGCATGAAAGTGTCGGAGTTGCCGGGCTACCTGAAGCAGCACTGGCCAGCGATTCGGGAACAGCTGTTGAGCGGGACTTACCAACCGCCAGCGGTGCGGCGAGTAGAAATCGCCAAGCCGGACGGGGGGATGCGCAAGCTGGGCATTCCCACGGTGCTGGATCGGTTTGTCCAGCAGGCGGCGATGCAGGTTCTGCAAGGCAGATGGGAGCCGACGTTTTCCGAACACAGTCACGGGTTTCGTCCGCAACGCTCGGCGCATCAGGCGGTGGCCAAGGCGCAGCAGTATATCGCCGACGGGCATCGCTGGGTGGTGGATCTCGATCTGGAAAAGTTTTTGGATCCATCTACACAATGCCCCCTGATTCATGAAATAGGCCTGGTTGATCGTCCACTACTTTGATTCGCAAGCCTTTACGCCGTCCGCGCGTGACTAGTAAAGCGTCGAGCTCGCCACGCTTTACACGTTGCAACACGGTTTGGCGCGAGACACCCAGTTTCATCGTGGCTTCGAGCATGGGCAGATAGTCCGGCGGTGCTTGCTCCACGAAACGTGCACGCAACTCATCGGTAATACGAATCTGCCACGGTGCTCCAGGCGTTATCTGTTCTCCAGCGATGAAACCATCATTGAGCCAGCGATGAACAGTGGAAGTGTTGATGCCTAAGATCCGCGCTGCCTGGCGAATCGGCACAACCTGCCCAGCGGGTGGCTCTGCTGGCGGTTCGTAGCGCGGAATGTTGCGATAGCGACGCAGACTGCCAACCTGATTCGCCGTGAAGCGTTCCCCGTTTGCAGATTTGCGTCCCTGACGATTGAGAATGCCGGCGATGACGTCGTCCGGATAGTGAACGGCCAGACGACGGAGTAGAGAAATAGTGTCTTCGTCGGGGTGAAGACCATGAGGCTTCATGCGCGGAAAGGAGAGATCGCATTCCGTAAGCGCGCCGCCTCGCCAGCGCAGTGTCAGATGCCCACGGCGTTCGACGCGATCCACACGCACAATCACCTCTTCCAGAAGGGCTCGCAAAAGCTCCTTGCGATCGCGATCTGTGGTGGAAGGCGCCGTCCAGACTTTTTGCAGATCGAAGCCGAGAGAGAAAATTTTCTTTTTCTCTGCCTCACTCAACATGCGCGGGCGTTGTTTTTCTCTCCGCTCGAGCTCGGCTTCTGCGGCGGCGAGATCGCGCAAGCGTTTTTCCCACTCCGTTTCCAGTCCACGTGCCACGAGCCTATTTTCAGGTTCCACAGCACGATATTGACGCTCGGCACGTTCGGCTTCGTAACGAGCACGTTCCGCCGCAAGGCGCCACTGATGGAGCGCCGCATCGTGGTTCGCTTCGAGTTGCTGGATCGCCAGCTGGGTTGCTTCCAGGGCCGCGGGCGTTAGAGCTTGGAGAAAAGCATCGACCACCGCTTGATCGATTTGAACGCCGCCAACATTGAGACAGTACATGCCGCGCCCGGAAACGATACCTTGCCCGCGCAATGGTATCCCGGGGCCGCGTTTCTGCCTGTGTAGTGGGTGTGTAGCCGGCGGCCACACTTCCCACAGGTAGCCAGACCCTGAAGTAATGCGGCTCCTTCTCTCACCGCACCTCCGGCATGGTGGGGCTCGGGATGCACGTTGGAGTCGATGCGTATTTGGTTAGCCTGGAAGGTGGCCCAATCGATATAGCCGAGATGATGTTCGCGAAGAAGCACCGGCCACTCGGCCATGGGCAAAAGACGACTTCGCTTGCGCAGCCTTCCTTGGTCATCGACGTACTGTTCTCGATGAAATTTTCCGTAGGTGTACGCGCCAGCATACACCGGATTGGTGAGTACGGCATGGATGGCGGTGTAAGTCGGGGCCACCCACCGAATCTCGCTCTTCATATGCTTCCGCGTGGGGAAGGAAAGACCCTCGGAGCGGAACCACAGCCAAACTTTGCGAACCGATCCTAATTCCGTGAATTTCGCAAAGACGGCACGCATGGTGTGGGCCACGGATTCGTCGGGATGAAAACGAACTTCGCCGTCTTGTTCTCCCCACACGAAGCCCACGGGCAAGCCGCGGCGCAGTTCCCCACGTGCCGCTTTATTGCGAATTCCACCCTCCAGTCTTGCGCGAAGAATATGAAGTTCTGCTTCCGCCATGATGCCTTTTAATCCGAGCACCAGCCGGTCATTAAAAAGCGCGGGATGATAGAGGCCGTCGCTGTCTCCGACCAGAGTGTCGGTGATACTGCAGAGATCGAACAGACGATACCAGTCGGCATTGTTGCGTGCCACCCGGGAGACTTCTAAGCCGAATACGATGCCGACATGGCCGAGGGCAACTTCCGCGGTCCGGCGTGCGAAGCCGGAACGCTCGGCGAATCCGGAGCCGGACACGCCCAAGTCTTCATCGATGACGATCACTTGTTCTTTAGCCCAACCCAACTGGCAGGCTTTATCGACCAGAGCATATTGGCGAGCTGTGGATTCGCGGTTGTACTCGACCTGCGCAGGACTCGATTGCCGAATGTAGATGAAAGCTGCGCGTTGAATATGACTGGGTTTTACTTTGCTCGCGTCATTCATGACTCTTTCCCTTCTGCTCGCTGCCTCGAGCGGCTTGGGCGATGAGTCGTGCCAGAATCTGCATGGCGAGTTTCTTGTGTTCCTTGGTGAGGGTTTCCCATGGGTAGGTTTCGTCGAGGAGAAGATCGAAGAGGCTTCGATTCTTTTCTGGCACGGACGCTCTCCTTGGTTGTAGTTGAGATTCCGTCCTCGCTGGTGACGGGAGCGAGACGGGCGAGGAGAGCATCGACGAGAGCTCGTGCGTGCAGCAAGTCTTCCAGAGAGCCGAGGGTTGTCGTGGCTGGCGTACCGATGGATTGCGTGGGCGAGGCTAGGTCGGTCCAATCGGCAGGAATCAAAGACTTACTGCCATCGGGCAAGATCAGGACGAGAAGGAGCCGACCTTTCCGATGCATCGCCCCGAAAACGTTGAGTGATCGGCCTTGGAAGGGATGGCGAACGCGGACAACAGTGACCTTCTCGGGGAGGTGCTGATGATGAGTAGTGTGTCGTAGGTTCCTTCGATCGAGTGAACCACGACAAGCTGATGGCGGCGGTGGCGCGGCGGGGGAACGACAAGAGGATGCTCAAGTTGATTCGAGCTTTCCTGGAGTCGGGCGGGATGGAGAACGGGCTGGTGAGTCCGGTGGAAGAAGGAACTCCGCAAGGCGGGCCTTTGTCTCCGCTGCTGTCGAATCTCGTGCTCGACGAACTCGACCGAGAACTGGAGCGGCGCCAGCACCGTTTCGTGCGCTACGCGGATGATTGCAATATCTACGTGGCCAGCGAGCGGGCAGGGAAACGAGTCATGCAAAGCGTGACGAGTTTCATCCGGCGGCGACTCAAGCTCAAGGTGAACGAGGCGAAGAGCGCGGTGGCACGACCGCAGGAGCGCAAGTTCCTGGGCTTCCGCTTTACCGGCAGGAGAGAACCGAAACGGCGCATCGCGCCCAAGGCTCTGCTGCGGTGTAAGCAAAGAGTCCGGGAACTGACGCGACGGACGCGGGGCACGAGTCTGGAACAGATGACGAAGGAACTGGCCTCCTATCTACGAGGCTGGAAGGGTTACTTCGGATTCGGTCAGACGCCCTCGGTGCTGCGAAAGCTAGAGGAATGGATCCGACGCAGGTTGCGATCCGTGATCTGGAAGCAATGGAAGCGCAGCAAGGTGCGGTATGTTCGGCTACGCCAGCGGAACATCGGACATGCCCTCGCGGCACAAACCGCCGGCAGTCCCCATGGGCCGTGGCGCTTGGCCGACAGCCCGGGTCTGCACGCCGCACTTCCGATTGCTTACTTCGATTCGCTCGGTCTCCCTCGGTTGCTGGATGTCGCTCTAGCTCAACCGAACTGAACCGCCGTATGCGGACCCGCATGTACGGTGGTGTGGCAGGGGAGAGTGGGCGACCACTCCCCCTATGCCGATTCGGCGCCAAGAAGAAAAAGCCCCGCAAGCGGGGCTTTTTCTTGATCTTCTAAAAAGATCAATCAGCGGGTCGGGTAGTCGGCGGGAATCGGCACCGGAACCCGCTTGTCGAGAGGCAGAAATTCGCGCTCGCCGGGTCCGGTATAAATCTGGCGTGGGCGGGCGATCTTCTGCTCGGGGTCGGTGATGAGTTCCTGCCACTGCGCCAGCCATCCCGCGGTGCGCGGAATCGCAAACAGCACCGTGAACATTTCGGGGCGGAATCCCATCGCCTGGTACATGATGCCAGAATAGAAATCGACATTGGGATACAGTTTGCGCTTCACGAAATAGTCGTCTTCGAGGGCGATGCGTTCCAGTTCCAGCGCAATGTCGAGTTTCGGACTTCGTCCCGTAACCTGGAAGACTTGCTCGGCGCTCCAGCGAATGATCTTGGCGCGTGGATCGTAGTTCTTGTAGATACGGTGACCGAAGCCCATCAGCTTGATCTCGCCTTCCTTGACTCGCTTGATGTAGGCGGGAACCTTGTCTTTCGTGCCGATCTCGTCGAGCATCTTCAAAACTTCTTCGTTCGCGCCGCCGTGCAGCGGTCCAGCGAGAGCTGAGGCCGCCGATGCGACCGACAGATACGGATCAGCCTGGGAACTGCTCACCGAGCGCATGGCGTTGGTGCTGCAGTTCTGCTCGTGATCGGCATGCAGAATGAACAAGATGTCGAGGGCGCGCGCAATCGCGGGATTGGCAACGTATTTGGGCTCGACCATCTTCCACAGCATGTTCATGAAATTTTCGGTGTAGCTCAAATCGTTGTCGGGATACACGTAGGGGAATCCGACGTTGTGGCGATATGACATGGCCGCGATCGATGGCACCTTGCCGATCAGGCGGGCAATCTGGTGCGAACGGTTGGCTGAATCATGGATGTGCTTGGCATCGGGATACACGCTCGACAACGCCGCGATGGTGCTCACGAACATCGCCATCGGATGCGAAGAATACCGGAAACCTTCCATGAACTTCTTTGTGGTTTCGTGCAGCATGGTGTGGTGCGTAATGTTGTAAACCCAGGCGTTCAACTCTTTTTCGGTGGGTAGTTCGCCGTTGAGCAACAGGTAGGCGACTTCGAGAAAGGTGCAACGTTCGGCCAGAACTTCGATGGGATATCCGCGATAGCGCAGAATTCCCTTATCGCCATCGATGTAGGTGATTGCGCTTCGGCACGACGCCGTGTTCATGAACGCCGGGTCGTAAGTCATGAGCCCGAAGTCGTCAGAGCCAGTCTTGATCTGGCGCAAATCCATGGCCCGAATGGTGCCGTTATCCACCGGGACGGTGTAGGTCTTGTTGGTGCGATTGTCGGTGATGGTGAGTGTGTTGTCTGCCATGGAAATAGTCCGCCTTATGTGCGCGCTCTGATGTCGGGCATTACCGAGCCTAAGTGCGTTCCCGAGTCTGATCTGTGATCAGAATCACAGGCGCTTGTGACACCGTGTAAAGAGCAATTCTATGCCAAATTGCATCGAGACGCGCGTTGGACCTTGGGTGCAAGATTACCCGGCGGTTCGGATGGCGCTCCAGGCGTGACTTTCCTGCCTCATGGCGTCGCCGTGGGCTTGAATGCGTAATAGCCCTGGCGCGCTTGCACCGTGAGCTTCTCGGGGCCGCTCAGGGACACTTTGAGCTTGTGGAACTTGCCGTCGAGCTTCTGCGGCGAGAATCCGAGGACGTAGATGAACTCCGGAGTATCGGCGGTGCGGCGGAAGCCCTCGTCGAGATCGTTGTTGTTGTGGACGAACGTTCCGCCGGTGCTGTAGGCCAGGTTAGCCAGCACGTCAGTGCGTTCCAAAGCCTCGTCCCGGTCGAGTTGGGCCCTCAATACTGGATCGGCCGGGTGACTCTCATTGGGGGGCGGAGTTGGAGTCGTCAGGCCACGCACGTCCAGGGAGTTGACGACGATGTCAGAACGTAAGGCGCGGTCAATCAATTCCGCGAGAGCCTGGCGGGTATCGACTGTTTGCGTCAGAAATCCAGGAGAGACCAGCACGATGCTGCGGCTGCCCGGCGTGGCTGCCGTTCTCTGGACCACTTCCCGCAAAATGCTGAGTGCGCTTTGAATCTCGGCACTGCTCGCGTTCAGTACCTGATGCGCCATCGACCTTGCCAACCGCTCGGCCCGCTCCTTCTCGGCTGGCGAATCTGCCATCCCGGCAGAGGCGCAATTGATGGCGTCTTGCGTGGCCATGCCTAAGGTCTCCCGGTCATCCTGATTCACGATCAAATCCGCCATATACGGAGTCATTGGGGGACATTGCGGACCGGAGTTCAGAGGATGGGGCCTCAGGCTCTTCAGCGTGTCTTGAAGTCTTTGGCGATCAGCCGTGAAGTTAATGCCGCTCTGTCCTGAAGTGACGAAGATCGCCGCACGATCTTCGGGACGCAGAGCAGCCAGATGCCGAGCGGCCGCAGCAGTCGCACTCGAAAGATCGGAAAACGTCGTGTGGATGTCATCGAACACGTAAGCAACATCGCGCCCGGCAGCCGGTGGAGCGTTGTTAGGGCTCAGAACCGCGCTGGTAGACGCCGGAAGCTGATTCTCGGGACCGGCAGAGTTTGAGGCCTTCTCCGCTGAGAAACTCGAGATCACCTGAGGCTTGCCGTTGTCGAAAAGCTGGAAGTCCTCCTTCTTGAGGCTTCCCACCGCACGGCCCTTTGCATCGCGCAGCACGACGCTGACCTGCACCAACTTCACGCTCACTTTCAGGGTTGTAAGGCCTTCTTTCGTTGCCGGCGGTGTCGCTTCTTTCGCGGCCTCGAGTTTGGCGCGGGCTTCGAGCGCCTCCTGGTTCTTCTGGCGCGCCTGTTCCAGCATGGCCATTCTCTCTCGCATTGCACCTGCGAAGACATTCAACTCCTGCGCTTGCTCGGCTTGCAGGCGGGCCGCATCTTCGCGCACCGCATCCTCGCGAAGGATGGAGTAGATCTGATTGTCCTCCGCCAACTGAAGCTGCAGTTGTTCCGGAGTCGCGGCTTCGCCAGCAGCGGATCCCGCGGTAAGGCTTGCCGGAGCATCGAGGAGCATGCGGGTCTTGGCTCGGAATTTATGGCAGTTTCGGAATTGCAGCACATTCCGCCTTAACTCTTCCCCCTGTTGCCGGGTGGCGATGCTTGCAGCGAAGGGCAGAGCGAAGGATGTGCCGTCGGCAAAGGCAACGTCCTCATAGTCGGTCTGAAGATCGGCGCTTTGCGTCGGAAAATCTTTCGGGATATCCGTCGCCACGGAACGAAAGCGGAGCAGGTCTCCAGTTTTTTGGTCAACCCAAAGCTCTCCGCCATAGGGCGGAGCGATGACACGATCTTCGGTGCGGAGGCGCCACAGGGGATCATTCTGCTTCGCGATCTGGTAAGTGAAAACCCAAGCGGCATGGCCATTCAAGGTGTTCACCCCAGAAAACTTGAACACGGCCTGATTGTGCAGGTCGAAGATGGCACGGAGATTACTGCCGAATTCTCCGGTGGACCACTGCCCGGGCGCATTGCTGATCGCGCTGGGAGCGGCTTTGCCGTTCAATTTGATCTCGGTGTAAGACTCGTTCCCGTCCTCGTACCGGACCAGGGCCGTGATCAGATCGCGGGGCACCTTGCTGTCGCCGCGATAGCGGGAAGTCTGCTGATCGCAGATGAAATCCGGCATTCGTTGCGGCAGGCTCATGGCATATTCGCATACCCCGCGCAAAGACTCGGAGTGGGCCACGTCGGTGGGCAGCCACTTGCAGAAATCGGTTCCGATCATCGCGACATCGATCTTCGCTTGGGTCCTCTCGGTAGTGACAGCGCTTGCAGGAGGAGGCTCGATATGCGGGACGTTCCCACCTTTCTTGAGTTCAGCGAACGCTGCGACCGCCAATTGCGACAGCGCCTCCATCACGGCGTCCCTGATCGAAGATGAATCCGCCACCTTCGCCGAGCCGATGGCGTATTCCGCGCCATCCGCCGTTCGCTCGAGTTGGTAGCTCACTTTCGCGGTGATCGCTGGAACGGTGTCCAGTCCGCCTGTGGTGACGTTAGGCACCGTCTTTTCCGCTGTCAGGAGGTCCGTGAGGTGGCTGAAGAGAACGAACTGGCAGTCCTTCCCTTTCGCTTCGGCAAGGGCAACGTTGCCCTGCGCGGCCTCCAGCGGCACCGCCTGCACCCGCAGATTCAGCTTCTTGTCGGGCTTTTGCTGGTTGAGCGCCTTGACCAGACGATCGCGCGCTTCCGTGACCGAGATCTTGTCGGTACCGCTACGCAAGACTGCGACCCCGATACGGACAACATCTTTATCTTTATCTTGAGCGAACGTGGGAAGGCACAAGAGGCAAAGGATAGGCAGCAGCGGTCGTGGGAATCGACGGCGCATCGCTTGAGTGCCACTTAGCAACTCTTGGCGAGACCATCATACAACGGGCTGACGACGGGACTTATCTGGGCGCTCCAGCAAACAAAACCGGCGGCCGCGGCCGCCGGTAGAAGGCAAAATTAGAACCTGATAGCCGAAGGCGGCTGTCGCCACATGTCTAGTTCGACGAGTCGTCGCGGCGTTTCAGCGTCGGGCGATCATCGTCGCTCTTGGTCGAGTCGGTGCCCGTGCTGTCGGTTGGGTTCGATGTCCTCCGCAAGCTGGGCTTGTTGGAATCTTTCTCATCGATAACCTTGTGCTTGTTCTCGATCGCTGCCAGCCGCGCCTTCACCTGATCAAACTCTGATGTGGTCACAACATATTGCGGCTTAGCGGGAAGAATCTTGCGGATCTCCTCCTGCGACTTCTCGATACGATCGGGAGTCTGCGGGTGAGTATCGAAGGCCTTCGACAGAGTGCCGGGCTTCTTCTTCTCCATCGCCTGAATCTTCTCGAAGAACGAGACAAACGCCGACGGATCATACCCTGCGCGGTACATGTATTCGATGCCCAGGAAATCAGCCTCGGCTTCGAAGCCGCGCGAGAAGTGAAGGAACGTCAGGGGAATGCCAAGTCCCAAGCCTTCATAAATTCCGTAACCGATGGCGCCACCCATGAAAATGGCCGGAAGCGAAGCCATCTGCATCAGGTTCAGACGCGTCATCTCGCGTCCATAGTGGCAGGCCGCGACGTGCGCAATCTCGTGCGCCATCACGCCGGCCATTTCTGCTTCTTCATCGGCCGCGAGAATCAGGCCGGAATTGACGTAGAAAAACCCACCCGGCAATGCCATGGCGTTGACCACGTCGGAGTCGATGACCTTGATGGTGAATGGAACCTGTGCATCGGAATTGCGCACCAGGTTCTGTCCTACCCGGTTAACGTATTCGGTGATCACGGGATCGTTGACTAGCTTGATCTGCGATTCAATCTGCTGAGCGTACTGCCGCCCCCGTGCTACCTGACCTTCCACGGTGTACCAGTTGCCCACACCGCGCCCGCAGCCGACGTTGCGGTTCCCCACGGCATCGACGTCGGTCTTGCCCCCGTCGTGCTTGATCTGGCTATCATCCTGCGTCGGCAACGCAGCTGGCGCCTGCTGAGGCGCATTCTGCACGTCCCCGGATTTCGGCTGATCTTTGTCTTGATCTGAAACTTGCGCGAACGTCCAGGGTCCCACACTGAACGCCGCCAATGCCGTCGCGATTGCCAGCCATCTGAGTTTCATAGGGGGTACTCCTTGAGCTTGATTATACGCCCGGTCGGGAAGACACCAAGGCTCAATCTTGGGTCTGTCCATTGGACGCGGCGCAGCTAGTTTGGGGTTATCCCGCTGGCGGGATAAAACTTACTCCGTCGAGGCTCCTGGCGGGAAAACTAAGGACTCCATGCTCCCCTTGCGGCGTCGTTTTCCCTTGACTCGGCAAAGGCTGGGGTTGAGAATTGCCACCAGTAAAAACCGGCTGCTTGCCCTTAGAGCCGGTCCCCCGAATCTGGCCAAACCCTCTCATTCGTTTGTAGTTGGGCTCTGCAAAGGCTCGGAGTGTGCCCAGGTTCGCCATCCGTTTCTGAGTGCGGGTTCGCAAAAAATATGGAGAAGACCATGATGAAGACCACGATCCGTGGCGCTTTTTTAGCCGTAGGAGTGCTCGTTGGTGTCATTTTCGGGGCGCAGTCAGCATCTGCCCAGACCTTCGGCTTCCCGGTTGGCGGGTTCACCACAAGCAACGTGTGCAAGAACAGCGCTACTCCCCCGCCTGCCTGCCAGGTCCTAACCGACGGATCCCCTTCGCGGCCCACGGTGGTCACGGGTGGCGTTTTGCGACTTACCACGGCAAATCTGAACCAGCATGGCGCGGCTTGGTTCTACCTGGCCCAACCGCTCTCCACGGGATTCACGACGGCCTTCCAGTTTCAGATATCGAGCACGAATTCCTGCTTTTTCTGCAGCTTTCCCGCCGATGGTCTGGCGCTAGTGATCCAGAATGATCCGGCCGGCACGGGGGCGATCGGCTACACCGGAAACGGGCAGAACATTTCGTATGGCAACAACGATGTTTCGACGGCCAGCGGCCCCGGAAACGCTATCAAGAACAGCCTGGCCATCGAACTCGATACCCATCTGAACTCCAACTACAGCGATCCGGACGGCAATCACGTCGCGGTGCAGAGTTGCGGCCCTAACAATGCGACGACGCTCACTCCGAACAGCGCCGATCACAACTATGCCTGTCCCGACGGCAACCTGGCAAAGCTCGCGTTGCAAAGCCTTCCCGCCGGGATGTCCCTGACCGACGCGAAAACGCACACCATCACGGTGAACTATTTGCCGCCCGGAACCTGCACCAGCGGCTGCAACAATCTCTCGGTGTACTTCGACAGCACGCTGATTCTGCAGGCGACGGTGGACATTACCAAGCAACTCAACCTGAATGCCAATGGAGGCGCGTTTATCGGGTTTACCGCCGCCACCGGATCCAGCGTCCAGAATAACGACATCATCAGCTGGTCGTTCAGCTCCCTGCCATTGGCTCCCATCACAATCAACCAACCACTGCAACCGACGCAGACCAACTTCAACTACACGGCGAACCTGACGGCCGTGGCGGACTACTCCCAGAGCGGGCTCAATGGCAACTCGTTCTCAGGGGTAGTGATGCAGGGAACGTCTCAGCCGATTACGGATCAGCAGTTCTCCGACCTCGTGAACAACACGCCGTTCCAGGGAAGCACCTGCCAGCATCAGGACACCGGCAGTGGCAACTACAATTGCGTGACCACGACCGATCTTTGTACGACGCCGAGCAGCGGCACCGCGAGCGGAGCCAACTGTCCCAACACCGGCACGAATGCGCTCATCATCGTCAACAATAGCTACAACCTGGATCCGTCCCAGAAACCTGTAATCGCTCCCGGCTACATTATGGGCAAAGACACAGCTCTGAGTTGCGGAGCCTCCGGGGACAACACCTGCAAAGGACTGACCAACATCTTCACCAGCATTACTGGTGATCTGGTGAGCTCGGGCGGGAAAACGAACAATTTCAATTCGATCCTGATTCCAATTCTTGGCGTAGTGCAGCCGACCACATCGCCGACCACGGCTCCAGCGCTGACCAACGGCTGGACCAATGGCAGTGTCGCGCTGACTTTCAACAGTATCGAGACCGTACCCAGCAACAATCACAACCCGCCGTCCTCGCTGCCAACGGTCAGTAACATCACCTACAGCGCAACCGGAGCGAACCTCCCCAGCCCTGCATCGGGTACTCTGCCAGGGTCCAGCGGGTCGATCACGATTCCCGGGACGGTTGAGGGAACGACGGTGGTGACGTTCTACGCGACGGATAACGCTGGCACGGTGGAGACGACGGTCACCAACGACAGCAGCACGAATACAGTCAGCAGCGCCACGCCAACGATCACGATCCAAGTGGACAAGACTGCGCCCGCGGCGAATTGCGTCGGACCAAATCCGGCGCCCAATGGATGGCAGGCTGCCGACGTCCTCTACAATTGCACGGCGAGTGACAACGGTTCTGGCCTCGCTAACTCGAGCCAGTCGAGCTTTACGCTTTCGACCAATGTTCCCGCCAACACCGAGACGGGCAGTGCCCCAATTCCGCTCGTGACGATTTTCGATGTGGCGGGGAATTCCACGACTCAAGGCCCATTCGGCCCGTTCGAAGTCGACAAGAAAGCTCCGACGATCAGTACGCCAAGCTTGTCGGTAACGAATCCGGTATTCGGCCAGTCGCTAACGGCCACATACACCTGCGCCGACGGCGGCTCAGGGGTTGTCTTATGCGCTCCGACTCAACAATCCACGCAGATTCCTCCGACGGCCTCGATCACGATTACAAGCCCGGTGGATACCAGTTCGGTCGGATCTCATACCTTCACCGCGTATTCGCAGGACCTGGTCGGCAATCCAAGCTCGAGCCCGTTGAGCTACACCGTCGGACAGGCAACACCAACGATCACGTGGGGGGCACCGGCTGCGATCGTCTACGGAACGGCGCTGAGCGGAACGCAACTCAACGCCACCGCGAGCGTCCCGGGAACATTCTCCTACTCTCCTGCGGCTGGCGCAGTAATTGGCGCCGGCACTCAGACTCTGTCGGTAACGTTCACGCCGACGGATGCCACGGACTATACGACCGCTACGGCATCAGTCTCATTGGTCGTCACCCAGGCTACGCCGACTATTACGTGGAGCACACCGTCCGCAATCACCTACGGAACCGCTCTCAGCGGGGCGCAACTCAATGCCACCGCGAACGTGGCTGGAACCTTCATCTATTCTCCAGCGGCCGGGACCGTGCTGGGTGCTGGAACTCAGACGCTATCGACAACCTTCACACCCACCGATACGACCGACTACGGACCGGCGAGCGCCTCGGTAATGCTGGTCGTGACCAAAGCTACGCCGACCGTGACGTGGAGCACACCGTCCGCAATCACCTATGGAACGGCTCTTAGCGGGACGCAACTCAATGCCACTGCGAACGTAGCGGGAACGTTCATCTATTCTCCTGCAGCGGGAACCGTGTTGGGAGCGGGAACGCAGACGCTGTCGACAACCTTCACGCCAACCGATACGACTGACTACGGCCCGGTAACAACCTCTGTGCTGTTGGTCGTGAACAAGGCCACGCCGACCGTCACGTGGAGCACACCGTCCGCCATCACCTACGGGACTGCGCTCAGCGGGGCACAACTGAATGCCACGGCAAGCGTTGCCGGAACATTTGTTTATTCTCCTGCGGCGGGAACCGTGCTGGGCGCGGGAACGCAGACGCTTTCGACAACCTTCACACCAACCGATATGACCGATTACGGAACGGTCACGGCTTCCGTTCTCTTGGTGGTGAACCGGGCGATTCCGACGATCACCTGGCCGACTCCGGCGCCGATCTCGTACGGGACGGCGCTGAGTTCGACGCAACTCAACGCCACCGCGAACGTACCGGGGACGTTCATGTATACGCCGCCTGCGGGCACGATTCTGTCCCCTGGCAATCAAACGCTATCGGTGACCTTCACGCCGACGGATTCGGTGGACTACACGCCGGCGACCGCGCAGGTAACGCTGGTAGTCACGCAGCCCACGCTTAGTATCTCGCCAAGCAGCGTCAACTTCGGGACAGTCTCGTCCGGAAAAACCGCCACGCAAACGGTAACCGTTTCTAACCCTGGCACGGTCGCCGTGACCTTCAGCAGCATCGCGATCACGAACGCGAGTGACAGAGATGACTTCACTGCCAAGAGCTACTGCGGCTCATCGCTGGCTGCGGGGAAAAGCTGCAGCATCACGGTCACCTTCAATTCTGACGATTCCGGCACGCGAACCGCGAACCTGACGTTGACCGATAGTGCTGCCGGGAGTCCACAGAACGTGCCCTTGACCGGGGTCGTGAGTCAGAAGGGGCACTAGTGAGGCCCCCGGTTCCGCTTCGAATATGGAGAGCGAGATCTTCGGATCTCGCCCTTCTTTTTTGTATGGTCTGGAGTCACCGCTCAGAACCCCCGGTTCGCGTTATTGCGCGAACTTTGTGGCTTCCGCGTAGACGGGCTTTAAATCGTAGCGATCAACAATCTGTTCGGCGCCCGGCTCTTTGCGGATCTCGTCCAGCAGATGCAAGGCCTGACGATACTGCGCGGTCGCTTCGGATGCGGAACCGGAAAGGCGGAGGCCGCTTCCGAGCAGGTAGTGGATCTTCGCCGTCTGCAGACGCAATCCCATCTTCTCGCTTCGGCTGAGATTACGCTGCAACTCCTGCCGGGCGCGCGCGTAGTCCTTATTGTCAATCATGGCTTGGGCCACGAGCGTGGAAGAGACCACCGCCATGTATTTCTGACCCAAAGAGTCGGCCTGCTGCCCCAGTGCTCGCAGATCCGCAATCACAGCCTGAGAGCGCCCTTCGCTCACAGTCACTTTGGCCAGATTCAGCTTTGACGTCAGCAACCCATCCTTGTCGGAGCCGCGCGATGCCAAGCGCTGTGCCTGCTGGTAGGAGTCTTTCGCAGACTTCAAATCACCCTGATAAAAGCTGACGTCGCCCTGCGTATTCAACAGCGATGTCGTGATGGCGTCATTCTTAAACCCTCGGGCAAGACTCTGCGCTTCCTGGAGCAGCTTGGCGGACTCTTGCCCTCTTCCGGCCCGCGCAAGTCCGCATGCCAGATCAATCAATGCTTGCGCCATGGTGCCGCTTCGGTCGCCGACGTCGCGGAAGGCCTGCACCGCGTCCTGCAAAGCGCTCACTGCCGGACCGAGACGCCCCTGCTCTTCAAAGACCAGGCCCACGGCGTTTGACATGACCGCAACACCTTGCTTGTTGTCGGATTTGCGGTACAGATCCAGTCCTCGCATATAAGAGGTCATGGCCTGGTCGTACTGCCCGAGGTTGGCGTAGGCGCCACCCAGATTCTGGAGAGTCTGGGCAATATCGCCGGGGACATTCAACTTCTCGCGGATCTGAAGCGCTTGCTGCAAGTACGTGAGCGCATCCTCGTTCTCGGACATTTGCAGATACGCGGTGCCGATATTGCTCAGGCACAGAGCCTGGTTGGGCTGATCCCCAGCGTCGCGCTGAATCTGCAACGACTCCTTAAACATTTGCAGCGCTTTGTCGGGCTGGCCGCGCTCGAGGTAAAAATCGCCCAGATCATTCAGCGTGTCGCCCGCTTCCTTCTTGGCGCCAATCTCTTGCCGAATTTTCAAGGCCTCGTTGTACGACTTGAGTGCCTCGTCAGGTTTTCCCAGCGAGAGTTGCACCTCTGCGATCTCTTCCAGGCTCGCCGCCACACCGCGCTTCTGCCCCAGACGCTGGTTGATGGCCATCGAGTCCTCGTAGTTGCGCAGCGCCTCTGCGGGCTTGTTCATTAACTTATAGGCAATGCCGGTGGCCTGAAGGATGAGCGCCTGCTGCTCCTGGTTGTCGAGATCAATCGCGATGTGGCGCGCCTGATCGAGAGGATCGAGACCTTTCTGCGGATTGCCGGATTTGATCTCCACCCGGCCCATGGCCAGCAGCGCGTCCAGATTCTTGCCGTCAGCCTTCAGCACGTTCGCATAGCTGGCGCGTGCCTTGTCGAGGTCCCCGGCATCTTCATAGATGCTTCCCAGCGCGAACTGCACGTCGAGGTTGTCGGGGAAGCTCTTCGCCAGGTTCTCGTAGGCGGTGAGAGCTTTCTGATTGTCTTTGGTGATGCGGGCCAGACTGGCTTCAATGAAATACTTCTGCGCCAGCGGCAGATTCTGGCTCAGATCGACCGCGTGGCGGGCGGCCTGCTCCGCGTCCGCGTCGTATCCCAAGTCAGACAAGGCTTCGCCCAATCGCGAATACGCGACGGCAAATTGGGGATCTTCTTTGGTGGCTGCTTCAAACTGCTTTTTCGCCTCGAGATTATTCCCCTGCCGCAACAACTGGAGTCCCTGGTTGTAGTCGCGCAAGGCATCCACCGAAGTCGAGGTCGGTTTGAAGGATTGCGCTTGGAGTTCCTTCACCAGGTCCGGTGGCAGTGCGAGGTTCTGGCGAATCATCGCGGCCAGCCGGTCGACCGCAGCCGACAGGTCCTGCTGATTGACGGCCTCCGCCTTCACCGGGATGGTGCGATTGTGTTTACGATCTTGAATCGTGGCGTCGATGCGGATCTGGTCGCCCAGCTTGGTGTATTGTCCCCAAACCAGGGTGTCGGCATTGGTGAACTCAGCCACGCGGCCGAGGGTCGACGAATCGACGATGGAGTTGGGAGCGATGCGCAGATCATGGAACACTTGCTGCACGCGATCGGACGAGACCGCCCGCAGGTGGGCTGATTGTCCAACATCCGTGCTCAGCATGTCTGCGAGACTGGGACCGAGCCAGTCCCAGGAGGCGTCCCCCGATTTGTTTTGAAATGGAATCACCGCGAGGGAGAGAGCCTGCGTCGTGGCGGCTTTCTTGGCTGACGGCGCGAAGAGCGGCCCGCGGAATACGTAGCCGACAATTGCGAGCGCCAGCACAGTGATGATCCCGGTCACCAGCGGCCAGTGAATCGTGCGTCCCCAGGGCTCGACCGCCGGCTGGAAGTGCAAATTTGCCGCCGCGCCTTTGCCCGAATAGGCATCCAGATCGCGCAACAGCTCAGCGGCATTCTGGTAGCGCAGTTTCGGATCGCGCTCCAGGCACTTGCTGACGATATTGCTGAGCGGCTTCGGAATCGTCCCATCATGATCGGAGACCGGGATGGCTCGTTCCTGCGTACGCTTGATCAAGCTGGCGACGGCGCTTTCAGCTCCGTACGGCGCTTTCCCCGTCAGCAGCTCGTAGAGGATCAATCCCAGCGTGAACAGATCGGAGCGCTGGTCGAGTTCCTTGGCCAGCGCCTGTTCGGGCGACATATATTCCATCGTCCCGACCAAAGCGCCGGTCTGGGTCATGCCGTCACCTTCGACGGTCCGCGCCAAGCCGAAGTCCATTAACAGAATCCGCCCGCTCTGATCGCGCATGATGTTCTGCGGCTTCAGGTCGCGGTGGATCACTCCCACGTTGTGCGTGGCCTCCAGAGCGCGGCAGATCTGCTCCGTAATCTGCACCGCCTCCTCGGGCGAAAACTTCTTCTTCTCCTGGATGAGGGCGCGAAGGTCGACGCCTTCGACGTACTCCATGGTGATGAACTTCACGCCATCGGCGTCCCCCAGATCGTAGATGCGGATGACATTCTTATGCGTGACCTGGTGGGCGAGCAGGAGTTCCTGTTTGAAGCGCGCCAGAATCGAGGGATTTGCCGCCAGTTGCGGACGAATCAGTTTCAGCGCGACGGGACGGTTTAGCTCCCGGTCCATCGCCTTGTACACCGCACCCATGCCTCCTTCTCCGAGCAACTGCAGGATCTCGTAACGGCCACCTAAGACGTCGCCGGGTCGCAGGATAGGGGCACTGGTCTGACCCGGTAAAGGCCCCGGATCGGTGCGGCGAACCGGCGGACCCTTTCTGACGTACGAGGCATTGGCATCGACGATGGTCGCCTCGGGGTCCGCATAGGAATTGGAGAAGTCCACCAGAGTTGCGTCAGGTTCAGGCGGAGGATTCGAGCCGGCGCTGTCCCCTTTCGCTGGAACACTCACGCCGGGCGAATTGGTGGCGTTCTCTCCGTCCTGGGGATCGAATCGAGGATTCCGGTTTTGCATGTTTCGCCTGGCTGGGTCCAGACTGAAGCCCCACAGATACGCCGCACAACGCTGCAGAAAGTCTCTGAAGTATATACCCGGTAGAAGGTGCGCGCACCAAGAACGCGCTTCCCCGAGAAGCCTCGAAACTCTAATTCCTGCGGTCCTGTTGCCTTCCGATCGGCACCCGCGAGCGCCAAGGATGAAAGTTCTTGCATCTACCCGGCGCCAGGTTCGGGCGCGCGATGAGCTCCGATTGACGTCACCGGCCAGAACCCGTCAAAGTAATAACGACGGATCGCCCTCGATAGCAGCCCCGGAGCGCATCTCAGGGTAGGAGAAACTTTCTTGCCGAGCGCCGACACCATGATCCCGCCCACTCCCCCGAGGGCTCGCCCTCGGGCCGCGACCCGAGGGAAGATCGTGCTTCTCGCGATCGTCCTTGCCGCCGCGTGCGCCTCGTTAGGGCAAGTGTCCGGATCGGGGCCGCTCGCCGGCACACAATCCACGACGATCCGCGGCACCGTCGTTAATTCGATCACCAATGCTCCGATCAGCCGCGCTCTCGTCTATTCTCCAGACAGTCGATACGCCATGCTCACCGATGGCGAGGGACACTTTGAGTTCACACTGCCCAAAACCGCCAGCGACCGTGAACAGCTCTATATGGGCCCGCCCGAACACATGTTGAACGTTTCCGGCTTGGACCATCCCTTTTGGCTGATGGCGCGCAAACCCGGTTTTCTGGAAGATTCAAACAATGGAACGCAGGCACCAGCAACTCCGGATCGCGAAATCACGATCCCGCTGATGCCTGAGGGCCTGATCAAAGGACGAGTCACAACTTCCGAGGCCGATCCTCCCTCGGGCATCAATGTGCAGCTTTACTCCCGGCAGGTGCAGGACGGCATGCCTCGATGGGTGCAGGCGAGCAGTGCGCGGGCAAATTCCGAGGGAGAGTTCCGCTTCGCGGAGCTTCAGCCCGGAACCTATAAGGTGCTGACCAATGAGTGGATGGACAGCGATCCCGTCACCGCCATCCCCGGTGCCCAACTCTACGGCTTTCCTCCCGTCTATTATCCAGGCGTCGCCGATTTCGCCTCGGCCAGCGCAATTGCTCTCACCGCCGGAGAGACTGTGCAGGCCGATCTGCCATTGACCCGCCAGCCCTACTACCCCGTATCCGTTCCAATCGCCAATGCGGACCAGAACGGCGGCATGAACATCACCGTGTCGCTGCAGGGACACCGCGGCCCTGGCTATTCGCTCGGCTATAACGCGGGCAAACAGAGCATCGAGGGAACCCTTCCCAGCGGCAACTATCTTGTCGAGGCGACAACGTACGGCCACGCGTCGTCCACGGGCACCGGCCATCTCACGGTCGCAGGAGCGCCGACCGTAGGCCCCACCATGACGCTGGTTCCCAGTAGTGCCATCGAGGTTCGCGTCGCGGAAGAGTTCACTGCCCCGGAGCCAAACAACTTCACGTCGATGTGGAATGTTGCAGGGCGCTCCTTCGAAGTGCACGGCCCGCGCACCTACCTCCAGGTTCGACTGGAGAAGGATGACGATTTCGACCAGCAGCGAACCGCTTTCCCGCGCTCTCCTACCGGGCCTAACGATGAATCCCTGGTGATCGACAATCTTTCGCCCGGAAAGTATTGGCTACGGGCGTCCTCGGGTCGCGGCTATGTCGCTTCCGCAACCATGGGAGCTGTTGATCTGTTGCACGAACCACTGGTGATCGCGGCGGGTTCGACCGTGCCGATCGAGATCAAGCTGCGCGACGACTTCGCGGAAATCGACGGAACCATAACCGGCATCGCGACCGGATCGATTCCAACTCCCGGAAGCGCTGAGCTTCCGATCTTTTTGTATTGCGTGCCTCTGGCAGACGGCCCCGGGCAATTCGAGGAATTCGGAGCATCGACGACCGATGGCAAGTTCACGCAGGATCGCATGCCCCCGGGCGCCTACCGAATCATGGCCTTCCCGAATGCTCAACCACGTCTTCCTTATCGCGACCCGGAAGCGATGAAGGCCTACGACTCGCTGGGCATGGTCGTTCACTTATCTTCGGGCCAGAAGACGAGTGTGCAGGTACCGATGATTTCGAGCACTGAGTAATCCATGGTGAGTTCCGCAAACTCGGCACGCTCATTTCTTCTTCTGGTGCTTCTCTGCCTGCTCGCCGTGCAGCCTCAGAGCGCCGCGCAGACATCTACCAATACCCAAGCAAGTGCCGGCAGCAACGATCGAGTCGCCGGAACGGTCGTGAGCAAACTCGACGGCCATCCGCTCGCCCGAGCAAGGATCACCCTGCGAGACACGAAGGATTCCCGGAAGTTTGAGTCGGTGGTGACCGCGGAAGACGGCAAGTTTGAGTTCCACGGCGTGCCCGCCGGCAAGTACTCGCTGACTGGCGCGAAGCGTGGATTCATCACCGCCGCCTACGACCAGCACGAACAATTCTCGACCGCAATCGTCACCGGCGCCGGGATCGACACTGAGGCTCTTGTGTTTCGCCTTGCGCCCGCCGCGATGATCAGCGGAAAGATTCTCGACGAATCGGGCGAGCCGCTGCGCCACGCCTCGGTGACACTGTATTCTCAGGATCACAGCGGCGGTGTCAACGAGATTCATCCCTCCCACGGCGCTCAGACCGACGATCAGGGCGAGTACGAGATCACTTCCCTGACACCCGGAACGTATTTTCTTTCTGCGAACGCCAGGCCCTGGTACGCCATTCATCCCCAGACCGCTCCGCCGGGTTCCCGCTCGGGTCGAAAGAGCCAGCCGGATCCTCCTGAAAACTTCGACCGATCGCTCGACGTGGCCTATCCCGCCACCTATTACTCCGACGTTGCCGAAGCAGACAGCGCGACGCCGATTCCTATCCGCGGCGGTGAGCATTTGCAAGTGGATATTCATCTGAATCCCGTACCATCGCTTCATCTTCTGTTTCGCGTGCCAGCCGCTACCAATCATGGCTACACGATTCCACAACTCGAGCAACCCGCTTTCGACGGTTCGACGTTTTTTCAGGCCGACAGTACGAGCGTCGTTGCGCCAGGGCTGGTCGAAATTGCCGGCGTTCCGGCAGGCCGCTACAACATTCTTATCCGCGAGCCTGGACAGCCAGGAGTCGCGGTACGATTGAACGGAATTGACGTCGCCAAGGATCACCAGGAGATCAACACCAACAACGCCGAAGCCACGAGCAGCGTCAAAGTTTCGGTGAAGGTGTCCGGGGCTGCCACTCTTCCCGACCGGCTTTCGATCGGGCTGCGCTCGTCCTCCAGGATCTTTCCGGGAGGGAGGCCAGTCGACGCCAAAGGAGAAGTAGAACTTCTGCAGATGGCCGGGGGGCGCTATGAAATAGTTGTGTGGGGCGGTGCGCAGCCCTACTCAATCCAACAAATGTCGGCCGAGGGCGCCACGGTCTCAGGCCACGCCTTGATTCTGCCCGCGGGAGTTTCTGCAACGGTCTCACTCATCTTGGTGGCGGGCACCTCGAATATTGAAGGAACGGCGAAGCGTGCAGGAAAACCCTTCGCCGGCGCAATGGTCGTGCTGATTCCGAAAGACGCTTCGAAAGATCCTGAGGAGAATCGCGATCTCTACCGCCGCGACCAGAGCGACCTCGACGGCACTTTCACCTTAGGCAATGTGGTTCCCGGTGCGTACACCGTGCTGGCCATTGAGAACGGATGGGACCTGGATTGGTCGCAACCCGCCGCAATCGCCCCCTACTTGAACCATGGGCAAACGATTCAGGTCGGCAGTCAGGTTGGCCGGACCATTCATCTCGCGGATGCCATCGAGGTTCAGGCCAAATAAGCCTGGTTAGAAATTCCGCGTGAATATTCGCGAGCATTGTCAGATAAGAAGGCTGGAACGTTCATCGCATCCGTCAGCGTTTCCTTCCTTCGTGAACCTTCGTGCCCTTCGTGGTTCCCGCCTTTGATCCTTTGACAAAAGACTCAACACCATCAACAATCATCCGCGACCGAAGGAGCCCTCATGCTCGACCGCAGAAATTTCCTCTCTACCGCAGCTACTGGAGTCGCTGCATCTCTCGCCTTCCGCGAAAACCTCTTCGCGCAGCTTCAGAAAGTTCCGCCGCCGCCCGACCATTCTCTCCTCGACAAAAATGAAGACGCGTTCTGGGCCGAGATGCGCAAGCAGTTCATCATCCCCGAGGACGAGGTCTACCTGAACAATGGAACCGTCGGATCGAGTCCGGCGCCCGTGCTGCGAGCCATCTTCGACAGCTACAACACGACCGAGAAAATGGACCAGCAGGATCCCGAAGACTATCCGATTTGGGGATACGCCGCGTGGAACGAGTTCCGCGACCCGCTCGCCGCCTTCGTCGGCTGCAAGCGCGACGAGATTGCCCTGCTGCGCAACGCCACCGAAGCCAACAGCTACATCGCCAACGGCATCGACATGCAGGCCGGCGATGAAGTGCTGATGACCGACCAGGAGCATCCCGGAGGCGAGCATCCCTGGGACCTGAAGGCCAAACGCTATGGCATCGTCGTCAAGAAGGTCACGCTTCCCCGCCCCGTAAAAGATGCCGCGCAGGTGCTCAATCTTTTTAACGATGCCATCACGCCGCGCACGCGCGTGCTGTTCTTCAGCCACATCACGACGTTCTCTGGAGTTGTCTTGCCCGCGAAAGAACTCGCCGCTTTGGCGCGTACCAAAGGGATTCTCTCAGCCGTCGATGGGGCGCACGTTCCAGGGATGATGAGCTTGAACATCACCGACATCGGATGCGACCTGTATTCGGCGAGCCCGCACAAGTGGCTGATGGCAACCAAGGGTACAGGATTTCTCTACGTGCGCGACGAAGTGATCGACCGCGTGTGGTGCACGATCGCCACGGAAGGCTGGGACGATACCAAGATTCGCGCCGAACGCTTCCAGCGTATCGGCAGCTCGAATGTGCCCGCACTGTGCGGATTGCGCGCGTCTATCAAGCTGGCGAACGATATCGGAATGGACCGCATCGAGCGCCGCCATCGCGAGTCAGCCGACTACATCCTCGCTGAAATGAAGAAGCGCGGCGCCGAATCGTGGACTTCTCCCAACCCCGCTCTGCGTTGCGGAATCGTCAGCGTGAACTGCCCGCCCGTTCCACGCCTGGATCTGGAGAACTGGATGTGGAAGACACACAAGATCCGCATCCGCGGCGGCGATCCCAACAAGCTGCGGCTATCGACTCCGTACTACCTGCAGAAGAAGGATATCGACCGGTTTCTGGAGAAGTTCGACGAGTACAAACAGGGAAAGAAAGCGGTTTAGTTTATCAAATGACCATGTTATGATGACCATGGATAGAAGGAAATAGCCATGAAAAGAATTGCAGCTGCGGAATTCAAGGCACGCTGCCTCAGCCTGATGGACGATGTGCAGAGAACACGCCAGACCGTGGTCATCACAAAACGGGGGAAGCCGGTGGCCCAGCTGGTGCCAGTGCCGGCGGCCAAAAGCGACTTCATCGGGCGACTGAAAGGCAAGATCCGCATCGTGGGCGACATCGAGTCGCCCGTAATGCCGCCGGAAACGTGGACTTATTCCTGATGATTCTGCTGGACACCCACGTTTTAGTATGGGCCGCCGATGGCTCCGATCGTCTCTCACGAACCGCCGCTTCGGCAATCCGCCGCGCCCGGCGCGGCGGCGGTCTCGCGATTTCGGCGATGAGCCTCTGGGAGTTGGCCTTTCTTCTTGCGCGTGGAAGGATTCAAATGTTCGGAAGCGTCGAGTCCTCAATGCGCTTGCTGATCGAGGACATCACGGTGCTTCCGATCACACCGGAGATCGCCTCACTCGCGGCCCAGTTTCCGGACGACTATCCGAGCGATCCTGGGGATCGTCTGATCGGAGCCACCTCCCGCGCCGAGGGCCTGACCCTGGTTACGCGAGACCAAAACATCCGTAGAAGCCCGCTGCTTAGGACGGTCTGGTAAACTGGGCCACCCGGATGCCGTTCTCGCGGAGTTCGCGTGTGCCTGACAGATGTGCTCTTCGAGTTCATGGGAAAACTTTGGCAAGGGCTCGGTCACGCTGTGAACGTTAAGCGTTTGGCGCCAGCCGAGAATCATACTGCGACCGAATGGAGTCTCGGCAGGGCACGCTAGGCCCCGGGTTTTATCCCGTGTTCAATTGCCGAAGCAAGCCAGAAAACGACACAGCTTAGAATAAATAAGACGGCCTGTACGATTGCCATCGTGATGGATATCTTAGTGGAAGTGAGCGCGATTGCGAGAATAATGAGAATAGGAACCAGTAGACAGACGAGCAGGATAGAGATCGCGAAGACGATCCACTCTCGATCCACATTCACTCTTCCTACTGACGAGTTTGCTACTTTGACAATTGCTTGTCCTACGATGACGGCCGATACAATCGACCACTCTGGGATAAACAATAGTGTCGGGAATTCACCCATATGCGCGAGTGCAATTCCGATCACAATAAAGGGAAGCAAAACAAACATGAGCTCAGTTGATGCACCCGTAAAAGCTTTCCAGTCGTCTTCACTTACTTGCTGCGCATCGGTCTTCTTCTGAGCATCCTCGTGTTTCGCCGTCGGCGGCTGGTTGGGCGGCTGATTGAAGGAAGCTGCCATAATCTGCGGGATTATACGGCGAAAACCCAGCCGGAGTGAATAAATCTAAGGATGAGTCCTAGACTCCGGAGGTGAGTTCAACGCTGTGTACATCGGCATCACAGAATTTAAGATCGCCGATCTTCCCTCAGTCGTAGTACTCCAGCCCCAAGTGCGTAATCAATTCCTCGCCCTTCAAGTGGCGGAGCGTGTTCTTCAGCTTCATCAACTGAATGAACAGATCATGCTCGGGGTAAAGCCCCGGAGGCGTCATCGGCGACTTAAAGTAGAAGCTGAGCCACTCCTGAATTCCTAGACCGCGCAGCTCGGAAGTGCGCTTCGCCAGGTCGAGGAACAACACGAGGTCGAGCACGATGGGCGCTGCGAGGATGGAATCGCGGCAGAGGAAGTCGACCTTGATCTGCATCGGGTAGCCAAGCCAACCGAAGATGTCGATGTTGTCCCATCCCTCTTTGTTATCTCCGCGTGGCGGATAATAGTTGATCCGGACTTTGTGGTACATGTTTCCGTAGAGCTCGGGATAGAGTCCGGGCTGCAGGATGTGTTCCAGCACGCCCAGCTTCGATTCCTCCTTGGTTTTAAACGACCCAGGATCGTCGAGCACTTCGCCATCGCGGTTGCCGAGAATGTTGGTGGAGTACCATCCGCTCAGGCCGAGCAGGCGCGCTTTGAACGCAGGCGCGAGAACCGTTTTCATCAGCGTCTGGCCGGTCTTGAAGTCCTTGCCGCAGATGGGCGCTTCGTTCTTGCGGGAAAGCTCGAGCATGACCGGAAGATCGACGGTGAGGTTCGGCGCGCCGTTGGCGAATGGAACACCTTCCATCAGCGACGCGTAGGCGTAGATCATGGAGGGCGCGATCATCTCGTCGTTCTCTTTCAGCGCCTTCTCGAAGGCTTTCACCGACTGGTGCGCCTCGGTGGGTTCGATGTAGGACTCGGTCGATCCGCACCACATGGTAATGAGGCGGCTGGCGCCGCTGGTCTTGCGGAAGTCGCGGATATCGTCGCGCAACTGCTCGGCGAGATCCATCTTCGTTTTGCCCTTCTTCACGTTCGGGCCGTCGATCTTCTTCACGTAGTTGTGATCGAACACGGCGGCGCGCGGCGTAATCGTGGAGAGGAACGGCTTCAACTGCTCGAGCAGGCGGTAGTCGAGCACGCCGGCATTGGACGCGGCTTCGTACATGTTGTCTTGGAAGATGTCCCAACCGGTGAATACCAGGTCGTCGAGTCCGGCGAGCGGCACGAATTCCTTCACCTTAGGAGAACGCGCGTCGGTGCGCTTGCCGAGGCGCACGGTGCCCATCTGAGTGAGCGATCCGATTGGCTTTGCCAGGCCTTTGCGGATGGCCTCGACGCCGGCGACGAAGGTCGTCGCCACTGCGCCCATGCCCGGAATCATCACGCCGAGCTTTCCCTTGGCAGGTTCGATGGTGCCGGTTTCCGTCTTCGACGCAGATCGCTTGGAGGTGCTGGTACGAGCCGCCAGCTTCATCTCGCGCGTGGCGCGCTCCGCGTGAGCCAGAGCCGTTTCCCGGTGCTCGTGTTCACGTGCGGCGGCGGAATTTGCGAACTGCTTGCGGTGGCGGCGGCCGTCGGCATCCCACCAATCGGCCATGAAGACTCCTGGGCGCTTCTGATACATTTGGCTTCCCTTCTGGTGACGGTGGCTGGTCACCGCCACCGCGACTTGGAATCATCTCACTTCGCCGGGAGTTTGGCAAATGCTGACGGCCAAACGCCTGAAATCGTGCCCCGAGACGGTCACTCGCGCATTGCGTGGAAACCCATTCTCTTGCGATATCGGTCCGCGGGCGTCGCCACTCGAGACAGCCGAGGCGGCTGTCTCCACATATTTCGATCCGCTGACGCACAGTTACCTTCGTACCGCGGCGCACGCGAATCACCTCCATAGATTTTTTGCGTTGGACTGTTGCACCGGTTGTGTTGCATAGTGGAATCACTTCGCAGCCGGCTCTGCAGCCAGTCCCGCGAAGCTGCTGTTTGCGTGCCAGCCGAGTCTGCGGCATGCAATTCTTATTGACCCCGTTGATCTCCACCCCAGCCTGAGCCCACGCCATCCGGACTCGTGCCGGTAGTGTGCTCTTCAGACGAGCTCTTCTCAACGAAGACTAAGGAGATTCCATGAAAACCATTCGCAACTACATGTACGCCGCGCTGCTCGCGGCGACTGCCCTGAACATCACGCCCAGCCTGGCTTCCGCGCAGGAGGCTGCCAAGGGCAAGTTCACGCTGACTCACGCAGCCCACTTGGGGAATGCCACGCTGGCGGCCGGAGACTATGCATTCTCCTTCGACCCAGACAACGGTACGCGCATGCTCAGTATTAGCAAGCTGAGCGGGGCACGCACCGGATACATGGTGCTGGTATCCGATACACAGGATTCGAAGCCGTCAGACCTGAGCCGGCTCATCCTTGAATCTACGCCTGACGGCAGCTACGTGAGCGCCATGCAACTGCCGGAATTCGGCCTGACGCTGCGGTTTACGGTGCCGTCGCACACCACGGAAAGACAGATTGCCAAGGCCGGAACCTCGGCCGTGGCGTTAGGCCAATAGTCTTTCTGCTTGCCCGGAAAGCCGAGGGCGGATAGCGAACCTGCTATCCGCCCGCGGTGATTTTATGGACGTTGTTTCGGTGACGGGCCAACCTAACGCATTTACGCTGGCGGGATTTGCGAGTTCCCTCGCACGTCGTCGCTCAACACAATGGCCTCGGCAATTTCCTTCATTGGTTTCCGTTTCTGGCGGCTCTGGCGCTGCAGGGCCAAGTAGGCCTGCTCCTCGTTGAGGCCGAGATCGCGTTGCAGAATTCCTTTCGCGCGCTCGACAATCTTTCTGGTCTGCAATTGCTCGGCGAGGGTGGAGTTGGCCTCTTCCAGGCGCGCGAGTTCCAGTTCAGCGCCCACGAGAAATCCGACCGTCGAAATCATGCGAATCTCGCGGCGCCGGTAGACGTGATGCTGGCGGTGCTGCAGGTTGATGACGCCTACCACGCGACCGCGGCACATCAGCGGCACCGAGAGAAAAGCTTCATAGCTGTCTTCCGGCAACTCGTGGAAAAACTGGAAGCGGGGATCGTGCACAGCTTCTTCCGGAATCGCTACCGGCTCGCGATGTTCTGCAACCCATCCCGTAATGCCCTGTCCGACGCGGAGTTTGAGGCGGTTCACGACATCGGGATGCGGATTCTTCGAAGCGCGGAGCACGAGTTCATCGCCTTCGAGAATGTAGATGAGGCAGGAATCGCACTTGACCAGCGCAGAGGCAAAGTCGACGACGCGGGTCAAGACCTCCTGAAATCCGTCGCCCGTACTGAGGCGTTCGCTGATCTCGTGGAGTACATCTACGTGTAAGTCTTCAACTGATATTAAGGATTCCATGCAGTACATTATCGATCTTGTAGAGATTATGTCTAATTCCAAATTTTGATGGGGGCGATAAAGGAATTCCGTCGAGATTGTTACCAACGATTAACATCTTTTGCGGAGTTTGCGCATCGGATTGCGGATGGCGCAGAAGGACAGTATTCCCCCTCCGCCCGAAACACACGGGGAGTGTTTCTACTTCGCCGGTACTACCAGAAACCAGGCCAGCAAACCGAACAGAATCAGAGTCCCGACCAGTGAGAACAGTGTGTGCAACGGATGAAAATGGAAGTACGGATTGCGATGGAGGCGATATCGGGTCGCCAGCATAAGACCTCCTCGGCACACGCCCGGAGTGCGAATGGACGTCCTGTCTAAGTTATTTTCCCACTATTTCAGCTGCAGGGCTGCAGTTTTTTGTGCCCCTGTGTTACACCATTCGAATGCGTGAAAAGATTGCTCTTGTGACCGGTGCATCCAGCGGCTTTGGATTGCTGACTTCGATTGAACTGGCGAAGGCGGGATTTCGCGTGGTCGCGACCATGCGCGATCTTGGGCGGCGTGCGCGGCTGGACGAGGCAGTCGCGGCCGCGGGAGTTGGGGCGAAGGTCGATGTGCCGGCGCTCGACGTCACGAAGTTTGAAACGATTTCGGGCTTCGTCGACGGCGTGGTGCGCGATTACGGACGGCTCGACGTGTTGGTGAACAACGCGGGATTCGCGGTGGCCGGATTTGCGGAAGACATCAAGCTGGATGAGTTGCGCCTGCAGTTCGAGACGAATTTCTTCGGCGCGGTTGCCATGACCAAGGCGGCCCTGCCTGCGATGAGGCAGCAGCATTCCGGACATATCATTCAGGTCTCATCGATCGCCGGGTTGCATGGGTCGGTCACGGTGAGCAGTTATGCAGCGTCAAAGCATGCGCTCGAAGGATGGAGCGAGTCGCTGCGCATGGAAGTGAATTCGCTCGGGATTAAGGTCGTGTTGATCGAACCGGGAGCCTTTCAGACCGACATCTGGACGCGGGGCGCGGTGATGGGAGAGCAGGCTACGAAACAAACGTCGCCCAACATTCAGCGCAGCCTGCGCATGCGCTCGAGAGTCGAGAAGCTTCCCAAGGCGGACCCGATCGTTGTGGCTCGGGCGATTGTTGCCATTGCGCAGGATCCGAATCCCAGGCTGCGCTATCTAGTAGGGCGCGATGCGAAGATCCAGCTGGCGCTGAAACGCATTTTGCCGTGGAAGTGGCACGAGAAGGGTGTGGCTAATTTCCTCAAGATCGACCAGGAATCTTAACCACAGAGGACACGGAGGACACAGAGCGAGGAACTCCGGCCTCACTGAAGCGTTTTCTAAGGCTCCCTCTGTGTGCCCTGTGTCCTCTGTGGTGAAGGCTTTACGGTTTCGCGTCCAGATCGAGCGTTTTGATCGGCAGATCCCAGTGGGCGTCGAGGATTTCGAAGCGGCGCTGCTCTTCGCGCTGGAATGTTTCCTGGTCGGGATACATTTGCTTTTGCAGCGCAGCCTCGTCGAAGGGCTCGTTGGCGACGGTGGCGTTCTTGAAGACGATGGTGACACGGAAATCCCAGCGGCCGTCTTCGGTGGTGTGGTAGCGCGGCTGGTCCATCCAGACTTTGGTGATGCGGCCCATCTCCGATTCTTTTTTCAAGACGGGATAGTGGTTCTTCTTGAAAAGCTTGAGAAATTCGTCGGCGTGCCCCCACTTGGTTTTGTAGTAGTACTCGACGACGAAGGGCTTTTCGGATGCGGATTGGGCGGGTGCAGCGACGGGCAGAGCAATGATCGCGAGCAGCAGGGCGGCGAGCGCGTGGCGCATGGGATTCACATCCTCCTTGGAATGGGTGCTTTGCTTGTACACCAAGTGGTCGTTCGCAGCAATAGGCTGGAGCTTTTGTGAGAATTGCTGTGGCGGGGCCGAGGCTGCGTTTGCGGACGTCGGGATTCTTCGATTGCCTAGTCGATCGCTTTCGCGAGGGGACACTTCGCTCAGAATGGCAGTAGTCAGAGGGGCATGAGGAGGAATGATCGTTGAACGACGAACAGGAAATCTTGCGGCTCTTTGAGGATGGCGATCGAGCTTTGATCGCCGGCGATGTCGAGCAACTGTCGCGCATCTTCGCAGACGACTATGTGCAGTACGACGAATCCGGCGACGCTTCCACCAAAGTGGACGTAATCGACAATTTCAAGTCGGGAAAGATTCGATACGTGTCGATGGCTTCGACGGGGCGGCGGATTCGAGTCTTGCGCGACGACGTGGCGATCGTCCACGGATCAGAGGACGATGTGGTCGAGCAAGGGGGAAGGCGCTTCCCTGTTCTCTATGTGTATATGGATGTGATCATGAAGCGCGAGGGACGGTGGCAGATCGTGGCGTCGCAGTTGGCTAGACCCGGTTGACGTCGTTCGGTTCAAGCGCTTACTCACCGCTCATGCCTGACGGCTGAGAGTTGATGCGGTTCTGCCAGTGGCTCCAGACAAAATAGGCGATGCCCGCCACGAGCACCACGCCGATCACCGCGTCAAATTTGTGGAAGTATTTTCCCAGCTCGCGCCAGTCTTCGCCGAGCTTCATACCGAGGTAGGCCAGGGCGAGGCACCAGGGCCACGATCCCAGGAATGTGTAAATGTGAAAGCGGCCGCGGGGCATGCGTGCGATTCCCGCGGGGAGCGCGATGAAGGTCCGGATGACGGGGAGCAGGCGGCCGATGAAGACGGCGAGGTATCCCCAGCGGGCGAAGAAGCGATCGGACCAGTCCAGTTCGCGGTGTCCCATCAGAATCCAGCGGCCATAGCGTTCGACCAGCAGGCGGCCACCGTAGCATCCGATTTCGTACGCGACCAGCGACCCGAGGTTGCAGCCAATCGCTCCGGCCGTCGCCAGCCACAGCAGTTTGAAGGTCCCCTGAAAGACGAGGTATCCGCCAAAGGGCATGATCAGTTCGGACGGCAGAGGAATGCAGGCCGACTCGATCGCCATGAGCAACGCGATGCCGGCATAGCCAGTGGAGGCGATGACTTGGCTGATGAAGACGAACAGGATGGCGAGGAGTTTTTCAGTCATAAGGAGAAACAGTTGCCGGCCGCCAGCTGGCAGTAAAGCCCTGCGCACACCCGCCGCGACAACCACTTCAAGTGTATCGGAAATTCGTGGCGGAACTGCCGGGCTAGAACGAGCCTTCCTGCGTGAAGGCGTATCCGGGTAAGGTCGCACCTTGCGGGCCTTTCGTGACTTTTACGCGGACCGTGGGGGCGTCGGGTGCGGTGATTCCAGCGGGGCGCAGCATGGCGAACTGCGAAAAGACTTCGTTGTAAACCTTGGTCACGAGGTAATCCTGGCCATCGGCTTCGCTGCGCCAGACCTGGCCGAGTTGAATGGAGTTGACTGCCATGGAATTTTTCCTGACTCTCGCTGAGTTGTTTCCAGACTACCGGGGTGAGAGGGACGCGTCAATTCCCAGAGAGGTTACCGAGGGCCAACGCGCGACATCGCGTTTGGCCGACGCAATTCGCCGAAGATCGTCGTGAGGAAGATCGCTGTTAAGATGATGGGCCAAGGAGACGATCATGGCTCGTGGTGTCGTTCCGCGTCAGCCCGCCCGCACCGGGCGCCAGGATAAAGTTCGTGTGAAAGATGCGCATGTGGGGACGGGCGCCCTCGCCAGCCTGCCCCGAGCGGAGTCGAGGGGGCCAGGCCGAGGCAAAGCCTCGGCAACAGCCCCGAAGGGCCGCCCGAATGCCGCCGGGAAATCTGCTCCCATCGCCGTCCCAAAGCTAAAAGGCTACAACCCGGTCGCTCCCGAGCGCGTGACAGAGATCCTGAGGCGACTGGACCAGCTTTATCCAGAGGTCAAATGCGCGCTCACGCATGCCAGCGCTTGGGAACTGGTGGTGGCGACGATTCTGTCGGCGCAGTCGACTGACGTGAACGTGAACCGGGTGACGCCCGAGTTGTTCCGCAAGTATCCGACGGTTGAGGCATTTGCTGCGCTGACGCCAGAACAGCTTGAGCCGGATGTGCGCTCGACCGGATTCTTCCGCAATAAATCGAAGTCGGTGGTGGGAGCAGCGAAGAAGATCGTGGCGGACTTCGGCGGGCAGGTCCCCGACGACATGGAAAAGCTGCTGACTCTTCCGGGGGTCGCGCGGAAGACCGCGAACGTTGTTCTGGGATCGTGGTTTGGGAAGGCCGTGGGGGTAGTGGTTGATACGCACGTGAACCGCATTTCGCGGCGGCTGGAACTGACCACGCAAAACGATCCGCAGAAAATCGAGCAGGATCTGATGAAGATCATTCCTCAGGAGAAGTGGATCCTGTTTTCCCATCAGATCATCTGGCATGGACGGAAGCTGTGCATTGCGCGCAAGCCCAAGTGCGCCGAGTGCGCTCTAGAGAACATTTGCCATGCGGGGGATAAGACCTGGAGCACGGTCGAGATGCACAAGGACGCGAAGCTGTAGATCAAACACAGAGGACACGGAGGACACAGAGTAACGCCGGGGATTGAGCTCTGTGCTTCTTCTGGTTAAGCCAGATTCATTCCGCTCCCAATTCATCCAGTATTGGAGCGCGCAATCCATGTATCCGCGGGTTCGTCGGCCTCTCCTGAGTAAAGACGATCACCTCGTTGGCGCCCTTTCTGAGCCAGGGAGCGGGCACATAGAGAGTCTGCTGCGGGCCCAGATTCCAGAAGCGGCCGAGGGCATGACCATTGATCCAGACGGCGCCTTTGCCCCACCCGCGCGTGTCGAGGAAGGTGTCGCCGGCTTCGCGGAGATCGAAGTGGCCGCGGTAAAACGCCGGCTCGTCGGCAATGTTCTTAAGCGATTCGTGAAACTGCAGCATCGCGAGATCGTCCATTGGAAGCAGAAAAACCTGCCAGGCTGATACTTCCTTGCCGCCGAGAGTCACCGAGGCGTTGATTCCCTGGCGCTCGTTGCGCAACTCAGTCGTGAAATTGATGCGGCCGGTGCCTTCGACGAGGATGTCGAGGGTTGAATCCGCACTGGCCTCGATGCGCAGCCGATCCTGCTTCTCGCGGCGGTCGAGCGTGCCGACCGGCTTGCCATTTACGAAGATGCGAGCATAGCTGCGGAGTTCGTGAATCCGCAGTTCGCCGCTGATGGCATCTTTGATTTTCGTGCGGTAGAGGATGTATCCGTAGGACTGGCCGAATGTTTCCATGGAGCGCGGCCTCTCCACGCTGATAGGAGCCGGCAGGTTCGTCCAGAGGGGCGCGCTTTGAGTTAACTCGAATTCCGGAACTTCAATCACGGGCAACGGAACTGGCGGATCGGGAATGGCCACGCCCGGGCAATGTTTGGCAATCACATCGCGGAATGCGAAATACTTTTTCGTGAGCGCGCCCGATTCGCTGACTGGAGAATCGTAGTCGTAGCTAGTGACGTCGGGCTCGTAGTTCTTGTGGTCCCAATTTGCACCGTTCATGAACCCGAAGCTGGTGCCGCCCTGGAACATATAGAGGTTGATGGAGTATCCCTGGCTCAGGATCCAATCGAGCTCCTGCGCCTGCTGGGCGGCGTCGGTGGTCTGGTGTTTTTCACCCCAGTGGTCGAACCATCCGTCCCAGTATTCGCCGCTCATCATCGGGCGACCGGGACGGAACTTCTGCAGCTTGGCGAATTCAGCTTTGGCTTCGCCGGGACCGAAGTTCACGACGGCATGGATGTCGGGGAGAGTTCCGGCGGGCAGCTCGTCGCCACCATCAGCCGTATAGAGCAGGACTTCGCCGAGGCCGGCGTTTAGCAGCGCGGCAAGAATGCGCTTCATGTAGGCGTGATCATTGCCGAACGAGCCGTACTCGTTTTCGACTTGCACGGCGATGATCGGTCCGCCGTGCGTGATCTGGAGAGGCGCGAGTTCCCTGCCCAGTCTTTGCAGCCAGCGCTCCGCTGGGGCCAGAAACTTTTCGTCGGCGCTGCGCAACACGATGTTGGGGTCGGCCAGCAGCCACGCGGGCAGGCCACCCAAATCCCATTCGGCGCACGCGTACGGGCCGGGGCGCAAGATGACGTAAAGGCCTTCCTCCTGCGCGATGCGGACAAACTCCGCCACATCGAGGGATCCCGTGAAATCGTAGACGCCGGGCTTAGGCTCGTGCAGGTTCCAGAAGACATAAGTGGAAATGGTGTTGAGGCCCATCGCTCGCGCCTTTTTGAGGCGATCGCGCCAGTACTCGTGGGGAATGCGCTCGTAGTGCAGTTCGCCCGAGATGATTTGCAGGGGCCTGCCGTCGAGTGCAAAGTGATCGCCGTCGATGCCGATGCGATGGGGCGGCGGGGTGTTCTGGGCGCGCGCGACGGACGACCCAAGCGCAGTGCACAAAACCGTCGCGATTAGAATGCTTCGAAGCATGGAAACGTTCATGGGCTCGATGATCGGATGAATGGACACACTGACAGAGCAGAAAGCGCCTCTGCTAGACTCTCTTTTTACCTTACCTTGAGGATCCGCGCCATGCGCTGCTGCGCACTCTTTGCTATCGTCCTATTTATGAGTACTGTCGTTGCTGAAATCACCGCCCAGACCCTGCCTGCGCCGCAGGCCGTGACCGATCCGAAGCAGATTTCGTCCAAGCCCAACGCGCAGGTTGAGCCGCGCAGCCTGACCATCGAAAAGCTCTATATGACGCGGCAGGTGGGGCGGGCGACCTGGTCTCCCGATGGCAAGAGCGTCGCCTTCATCTCGAACATGAGTGGGCGGAACAATCTGTGGCTCGTCCCTTCCGAGGGCGGATGGCCGGTGCAGTTAACTGTGAGCGACCAGCGGCAGACGGCTCCGGCGTGGTCGCCAGACGGCAAGTGGATCGCCTACCAGTCCGACTATGACGGCGACGAGCAGTGGGACATTTTTCTGGTCTCGCCAAAGACTGGCAAGGTCGTGAACCTGACGCAGACGCGCGAGATCGCGGAATTGAATCCGACGTGGTCGCCGGATGGGCGCTACCTGTCGTATGAAGTGAAGCCGAAGACTTCTGCGGCGTTTGAGATCGACATCTACGACATGGTGATGCGCGAGGTGAAGCACCTCACGATGAACACGCCACAGGATAAAGGAAATTACGGAATCATCTGGTCGAAGGATGGCAAATCGATCGTCTACACGCAGGAGCAGGCGAAGGGGACGGATTCGAATATCTTCATCGCCGATGTCGCCACGGGTAAGAGCACGCTGCTTACGCCGCACGAAGGCGAGCAGCGTTACTATGCGAACGACGTCGATCCCCGTCCCGCTTTCGACAGCACGAAGATACTCATCACGTCCAATTCGGCGAACGGCTACCAGAACATAGGTCTGCTTGAGCTCGGCACAAAAGGTGAACGGAGTGGAATATTCACTCCGGGGAAGATCACGTGGCTCACGAAGGAGAAGTGGGAGATTCGCGGCGGCGAGTTTTCGCCCGATGGCAAGCACATTACTTTCAGTGCCAATGTCGACGGGAACGAAGACATTTACCTTTACGACATCGCAACCGGCAAATCAACGCCATTGCCCATCCCGAAAGGCGTGAACGAGCCTGTAGGTGGGCACTCGGCATTCAGTCCAGATGGGCAACAGTTGCTCTACAACCACAACGGGCCGACTGCTCCGGGCGATCTGTGGGTATACAACCTCGGCACCAGCAAGTCGTTGCAAATTACACACTCGCTCGTTGCGGGCGTGCGCGCGGAGGATATGGTTGAGCCGTACTTGGTGCACTATCCCAGCCGCGACGGTAAGTGGACCATCTCTGCTTTTCTATACGTGCCCTTCAACATGGCGCGCAACGGACAGAACGCGGCCATCGTCTACATTCACGGAGGCCCAACCTCACAGAGCATGAATTCTTTTAATCGCTTCGTGCAGTTCGCGGCCAATCAGGGATACATGGTGCTGGCACCCAATTACCGCGGCTCGAGCGGGTACGGGAAGGAGTTTCAGCAGGCCAATCTGTTCGACATGGGCGGCGGCGATTTGCAGGACGTGCTGGCGGGCGTTGACTGGATCAAGCAGACCGGGCATCTCGATCCGAAAAAGATTGCGGTCATGGGCGGAAGCTACGGCGGCTACTTGAGCATGATGGCGGTGACGAAGGCTCCCGACGTGTGGGCCGCCGGTGTGCCGATCGTGCCGTTCGTGAACTGGTTCACCGAAATTGAGAATGAGGATCCGGTGCTGCAGCAGTCGGATCTGGCGACGATGGGCGATGTGGTCAAGAATAAGGCGCTGTATGAAGACCGGTCGCCGATCAACTTTATTGATCAGATCAAAGCGCCGCTGCTGCTGCTCGCGGGAGGACACGATCCGCGATGTCCGAAGTCAGAGACACAGCAGGTGGTCGACGCGATCAAGAAGCGCGGCGGGACTGTCGAGGCAAAGATCTACGAGAATGAGGGACACGGGTTCGCGCGCGTGGAGAATCAGATTGACGCCTACAAGCGCGTGGCGGATTTTCTGCTGGCGCATGTGGTGCCGGCGGATTGCAGCTGCTCGGTGACGGAGTAGCCTGTGCTCTTTCGATTCAACCAGATAAGAGTTATTGCAAATACTTTATTGTACGTACAACCTGCGATCATTCACAGCTTACGTCTTTCTTATCAATAGCCTACAGCTAACTCATTGATTCTACTGAGATGTGCTTTGGCTGGCGGCCGATTTCAGCGCTGGTGTTCGGAGGATGATCCATAGGTCCGATCCAGGGCCGATCGTCAGCGCCAGGGCTTTAGAGGCTCAGCAAACAGCATCCTGCGTGGCGATGGCAGCTGCCGCGACGATGGCGCTGACCAGACCGGGGATGGTGAACTCCCCTGCTGCGATGTCCACGGGCAGGCCGAACTCCCGCAGCGTGGCAGAAGTGACGGGCCCGATCGAGGCCATGCGGATTCCAACCAGACTCTTGTGGCGCGCTCTCTTGGTTGAGCCCAACAGCGCCAGAAAATTCCTGACCATCGAGGAACTGCTGAAGGTGACCACGTCGGGGCGCCTGCTCGGAGTCTTCAAGGCAGCGCGCAGGCGGGCGCGAGAAGATTGGGGCACGACGGTCTCGTAGGCTTCAACGACGTCGACGTGAGCTCCGGCGTTGCGGAGCTCCGTCGGGATTACGTCGCGGGCGACTTTCGCGCGGACCAGCAGCACGCGCTTGCCTTTGACTTTGCTCTTCAAGCTCTTGACGACGGACTCAGCTACGTATTCTTTAGGGACGACGTCGACATTTGCGCCGTGCTGCCCAATAGCTTTCCTGGTGGCGGGACCGATGGCGGCGATGCTCACATCAGCGAGCAAAGTGTTGTTGAGACGCAGTTTCGATATCCGATGCCACATGGCTTCGACGCCATTGACGCTGGTCAGGATCAGCCAGTCGTAGGTTCCTAGGCGCTTCAGAGCGGCGTCAAGTGGCTTGAATGATTTTGGTTTGCGGATTTCGATGAAGGGAATTTCCAGGACGTCCGCACCACGCTTGCGCAGTTCCGCTGACAGTGTGCCGGCCTGGTGCTTGGCACGGCCCACCAGCACGCGAACTCCGGCCAGAGGTTTGCTCGTCGGATTCAGTCTGTTGCTCATGCTCAGAGGCGACGGGCGGGAGTTCCTTCGACTTCGCTCAGGACACGTCCGTCCCACACACCCTCACTCGCTCTCTTTCTTCGCGCCTAGGTTCTGCTGCTTCATCAGTCGGGAGACACCCGAGATTGCCGAGTCCTCGGCTTTTTCCAGGGAGCTGATCACGTTGGTCTGCTCTTCTTTGGTGCGATTCTGGCTCAGCTTGAATTTGGCTTCGATCTTTGTCACGGCGATTTCGATGCCGACGATGTGGCTCAACATGCGCTCGCGGTAGGCGTCGCTCAGGCTGCCCCATTGTTCGGCATAGGCGGGCTCGAAGGTGCCGATCAGCTGGTTGAGAATGCCTTGCAAATCCGCTGGGGATGAGAACGTTCGTGCGTTCCCATAGACGTGGACGGCGCCATAGTTCCATGTGGGAACGTTTTCGCGGGTGACGTAGTTCGAGGCGGAGACGTAAGCGTGGGGACCGTGGAAAATGGTCATGCACGTGGGATTCTGTTCGAGATAACGCCAGTGCGGGTTGGCTTTGGCCACGTGGCCGCGGAGCACGAGTTGATCTTCTTTTTGTTGAACAAACACTGGGAGATGCGTCGCGAAGGGGGCGTCGTTCGCGGACGAGACGAGGATCGCAAACGGGTTGGCTCGCAGGAACGCGATGGTTTCGGCATGGTCGTGCACGCGGAAGTGTTCGGGAATGTACACGCTGTTTTCTTTCTTTCGTCCCTTCGGTGTTATTCAACCGCTGGCGCTGTCCTCAGGGCTCATGCCACCTCGCAGCTGCGCCGGTTGTTGCTCGGTCGGTGCTTGCTCTTTATTCCGTACGTGGATCAGCTTCTCCACGTAGGCTACGACTTCGCCTGATTCATCTTTCACGTCTACCTGAAACGTCGGCTCGTATTTCGGGAGCGTCTTTAGTTTGTCACGAATGTCGTCGAGTTGGGCATCGGTCAGGCGAAATTCGGCGCGGACCCTGCCCTTCCCCGGCTTGCGGTAGCGGATGCTGGCGGCTTTGTCCCAGACGATGTAGTCGCGGCCGAGGTTTGCCATCAGCATGAGCATATAGAAAGCGTCGGTCATGGCAAAGAGGGATCCGCCAAAATGCGTGCCGACATAGTTGGCGTTCCACCAGCGGAGTTTCATCTCGACATCGATGGACTTCATATCGGGGGAGATTCTTTTTACGCGGATACCCGCGCCTAGGAACGGTGGCCAGAAGTTGATCCAGCGGTGCAGGGCCTGCGAATTTCTGGTGCCGCCTAGAAGCTTGAGGAGGATGCTTCGGCTCATCCCGCGAACCACGCAGCGCCTGAAGGCGCGTTTCTACTAAATGGCTGAACGGCATGCCTGAAGGCATGCCCTGATACGAACCTGGGGTTTCGCGCCTTACAAATCATGGTTGCGGTGGAACGGCCAGGCCGCGGCCGTAGACGGCTTCGAGGATTTGGTCGCCGCCGCGCTTGAGCAGGGCTGCGCCGGCTTCGTTGCCGAGTTTTTCGGCGTCTTCAATCTTTCCATCGCGGGAATCGCGGAGGAGTTTCGAGCCGTCGGGATCGGCGACGATCGATTCCAGATGCAACTTGCCGTTACGCATTTCCGCGAAGGCGCCGATGGGGACTTGGCATCCTCCGCCGAGGCTGTTGAGCAGAGCGCGTTCGCAGGTGGTGGCGGCGCGGGCGGCCGGGTCGTTCAGGAATTCCAGATGCTCGCGGGTAGCTGAGTCCCCTAAGCGGATTTCGATGCCGAGCGCGCCTTGGCCTGCGGCGGGGCACATGATATCCGCGGAAATGATTTGTTTGACGAGTTGCGTCTTGCCCAGGCGATTCAGTCCGGCCGAGGCGAGGATGATCGCGTCGTATTCTCCCTGCTCGAGTTTGCGCAGGCGGGTGTCGACGTTGCCGCGCAGCGGATGAATGTCGAGGTCGGGGCGGACAGCCTTGAGTTGAGCCTGGCGGCGGAGGCTCGAGGTTCCGACGCGGGCGCCTTGGGGCAATTCCTGAAAGCTGGAATAGTGGCGCGAGCAGAAGGCGTCGCGCGGGTCTTGGCGTTCAGTGATGGCGGCGATTTCGAATCCCGGAGACAGTTCGGTGGGCAGATCTTTTAGGGAGTGGACGGCTAAGTCGACGCGTCCGGCAGCGAGGGCTTCTTCAATTTCTTTGGTAAACATCCCCTTGGTGCCCACCATGGCGAGGGCGACGTCGGTGATTTTGTCCCCGGTAGTGTGGATGATTTCAATTTCGACTTCGTGGCCGCGGTCACGCAACAGCGCGGAGATGTGGTTGGCCTGCCATAGGGCCAGTTGGGAGCCGCGGGAGCCGATGCGGAGTTTAGACATGGTAGGAGACTCGAGGCAGGATATCGCAGAAATGCAAAAGGCGGCTGGTTAAGCCGCCTTGAAATGGTGCAGTACCGCGCTTGAGAACCGGTTTAACGCTATCATCCGATAAAGCGTGAGTCAACGAAGACTTGCGAGTTATAGTCAGCATTCTAAGTTTTCTCCCACTCAATCGGCTTAAGTCCGTTTTCTTTCAGGTATTCGTTGGCTTTCTTAAAATGGCCGCAGCCGAAGAAGCTGTGGATTTTGCCATCACGCAAGCTGCGGTAGGCGGAACGCGGCGAAGGGTGCGATGCTTTCAGCACCCGATGTTTCTTGCAGTCGATCAGCGCGCTCTTTTCCAGAGCGCTGCGACCCCAGAGCAGAAAAACGACGGGCTCGCGCTTTTGGTTGACGGCGCGGATAATGGCGTCGGTGAATTCTTCCCAGCCTTTGCCCCTATGCGAGCCGGGACCGGCCTGCCGCACGGTGAGCGTCGAATTCAGCAGCAGCACCCCTTGAGCCGCCCATCCCGTCAGTTCGCCATGGTCCGGCATCTGGACGCGGCAATCTCTTTTGATCTCCTTGTAGATATTGCGAAGGCTCGGTGGGACTTCTTCTAAACCCTTGGGGACCGAGAAGCTAAGGCCATGCGCCTGCCCCTTGCTGTGATACGGGTCCTGGCCGATGATCACCACTTTGATGTCATCGAATGCGGTTGAGTCGAGCGCGTTGAAAATTTTCGTGTCATCCGGATAGATCTTATGTCCAGCGGCTTTCTCGCTCTGCAAAAACCGTTCGAGTCTCTGCAAGAACTTTTCCAGCCTCTCCATCTTGGACCGGTCGAATTCGGCGCCGATTATGTCGCGCCAATTTTTCACTAGCCTGCTCGATAAGGTCGTCATCGCTGGGTATGATCCCATTGTCTTTCTGCACAGGGGAAAACTCCTCGCATTGCCAGCCGCAGTACAAGCTCGTAGGGATCCTTCGACTGCGTCTGGCGGTTCGCTTCGCTCTCCGCCAGACTCCGCTCAGGATGACAGGACTTGAGGGTGATACTCAGATGGTCGGGCGGCTGATAGGGCGCGGAGTTCATTGGCGCGTCCCCACTTCGTTCTTCTTGTCCGGGGACGTTGCTTCTTTGTCGTGCAGATTGAACAATCGGCGGACTACGTCGACCACCGTCGTTGCTTCTGACTCCTTCGCGGCCGTCTTCAGCGTGGTGATCGGGGTGTGCATGACTTTGTTGATAATGCCGCGGGTCAGCGCTTCGACGGCCATTTCCTGCTCGGGGGTCAGGCTGCCCATGCGTCCGCGCACGCGGTCGATCTCTGCCTGACGGATGGTTTCCAGATGATCTTGCAGCGACACGATGGTCGGCACTACGTCGAGAGTCTGCAAGCGGGCTTCGAAGCGCTCGACCTCGCTGGTGATGATGGCTTCGGCGAGTTCGGCTTCTTTGCGGCGGTCGGCGACGTGGCTGCTGACAGCCTGCTGCAGGTCGTCGATGTCGTAGGTGAAGATGCCGTCGAGCTTGCCCATCTCCGGCGAAACGTCGCGGGGCACCGCGATGTCGATGAAGAACATGGGCTTGTTCTTGCGGCGTGCCAGGAACTGCTCGCCGTGTTCACGGCGGAAAATCGCGTGGGGAGAGCCCGTCGAAGTGATGACGATATCGGCCCGATCGCAGGTGTTGTACAAGTCCTCGAACTTGATGGCCTGGCCGTTAAACCTCTGCGCCAATCCGATCGCACGATCATAGGTGCGGTTCGCCACAAAGATAGACGCGCAGCCGTGGGCCATCAGGTGGCGGGCGGCGAGTTCGCTCATCTTGCCGGCGCCGACGATGAAGACCGTCTTCCCTTCCAAGGTTCCGAAAATCTTTTTGGCGAGTTCGACCGCGACCGAGGCGATCGACACCGACGAAGATCCGACGGCGGTTTCGCTGCGCACACGCTTTGCCACGGCGAAAGCGCGGCTGAACAGTTGGTCGAGTTGTCCGCGAACCGCACCGATCGCGCGAGCGGTAGCATAGGCTTCCTTCACTTGGCCGAGGATCTGAGCTTCGCCGACGACCATGGAATCCAGGCTGGAAGCTACGCGGAACAGATGGCGGACTGCGTCCTTCTCGCGGAATTCGTAAAGATGCGCGTCGAGTTCGTCGGCGGTAAGGTGGAAGTGGTCGTGCAGGAATCCGCGGAGGTCGGCGTGTCCGTTGGTGGTGTGGGCCACAATCTCCACGCGATTGCAGGTGGAGATAACCATGCCCTCTTCGATTCCGGGATAGGCATTGAGCTCGCGGCAAGTATCGGGCAGGCGAGACTCCGGGATCGCCAGCCGCTCGCGCACTTCGAGCGGCGCGCTCTTGTGATTCACGCCAATGAGCTGGAATCTCATAATTCGAGCGTCGTCCTCATGAGGCGGCGAACCTGTGGATCGCGGAGAAATAGTTTGCCGCCCAGGCAGCCAGCGCGGCCACGAAGGCGAAAGTCGCCAGGAAGGCGGCGCGTCGGCCACGCCATCCGGAGTTCCAACGGGTGAAGACCATCACCATGTACACGGCCCACATCAGCAGCGAGAGCAGAATCTTGGGATCGAGGAAATCCATGCGGCCGTAGGTGGTGAGGGCGACAATCGATCCGGTGATCAGCCCTAGCGTCATGAAGGGGAAGCCCAGCAACAGCGAGCGGTAGCCGATCTGGTCGATCACTTCGAGCGCGGGCAAGAATGAAATCAGGCTCGTCGATTTCTTGGCCTTCAGGCGGCGCTCTTGCAGCAAATAGAGCAGGCTGGCGCCGAAGCTGAGGACGAGCGCGGCATAGCCGGTGAAGATCAGGATGATGTGGGCGATGAGCCATCCCTTGTGCGAGACGAATGTGGTCAGCAGCACGGGTTGCTCATCGACCGCGCCCACAAACGTCAGGAAGAACACGATCGGAAAGACGACTACTCCAGGTGATGTGGTCTGGTAGATGGCGTAGATGACCATGAAGAACGTCATCGAAAGGAATGCCAGCAAGGATTCCCCGTTGTGCACCGACGCCCAGACGACCTGACCGGAAAGAAAGAGTTCGGCGAGCGAAACGAAGTGGAAGACCATGCCCAGGCTGGCGGCATGGAGCGCGATACGGCTGAACAGGTCGCTGGTGCGCGTGAGCGCAACGAAGGCATAAACCAGTCCGATAAAGTAGCACCCCAGTGCGAAACGCAACCAAAGCAGAGACATAGGCCTTATAAGTTCCGGAATCCCTTGAGTTTACCCCAAATCGCGGGTCCGGTCTGTCTTCCTCTTGTACGATGTCCATTTTCTACGGCGGATGGGGTAAGGCAAACAAAGCGGGTCACTTAAGGGTGTGATTAGGATCACAGACGGCGATCTTGGCGTTGCATGCTCTATGGTTCGGGAGGCAAGGTCACGGGATGAGTTATCGCGCCCATATAGAGAACTGCATGCGTCTGATTGTCGCGGGTGGCAAAGAAAAAGGGGTGGTCCATGATCATGCGAAACGGCTCGGAAGGAGGCTCCGACGAAACTCCTCCGATTACGCCGCCGGTGAATGTTGCGGACACGGCTTCGGTTCCATTTTCGTCCACTTTGATCGAAACCATCCGGAGAACACGCGTTAGTTTTGCGCCCTCAGGGTTCTCAACCAACGGACCGAACGAGGAGAAGTTCTCGAAGGCTCGGTACATTCCAAGGTCGGAAGCACCGTTCTAAGATCCGCACGATACTCCGAGCGAAAACGCGGTAACTCTACGTGGCCTGGTCGGCGTGAGAGGGCCGACAACCAGGTTATCCAGTTGTCGAACGTGAGGGACTGCTCGAATTCCTTGAGACTTGAATCTTGGTCAGGAAGAAAGACATACATGGCGGCGTGCCCATAAGGCAGACGGACGGCTTGGAACCTAGGACCCCGAAGGTAGAGAAAGTGGCTGCCTTGCACCATCATTGGCACGCGCTTCTTTTCCCCCGACAGCAGAGTGAAGTCGCCAGGGTGAGTAAACGTGAGCGGAAATGGCTCCGCCCACGCGCCTTTGAACCAAGTTGTATCGACTACCAGGAAATCATCGTTCCGCCAGGAATCGAGTGCAGAGGTCAATATGCCTCCAGTCTGCTGTGCCACCCAGGCATTGACGGCTTTTGCGGCAGCCGGTCCCTTGTTTGGGACGGAAGCGGTCTGGAAGGCGTAGAACTTCTTATTCGTCGCGAGGAAATCGCGCCGAAATCCGACGCTTGGCTGCGTCCACAACGATCCTGCCAAAATAAGACGCTCCGGCGGAAGCGGGCAACAAATGGGAGGTGGCTCAATACCCTGTTTAGCATGAAGGCGGGACGGCGCTTTTGGGGGTGGCTCGTAAACGAGCGCTTGCCGCAGAGCCAGACTCTGCTGATTGATCTTTTCTGGCGATAGACTGCCGAACTCAAGAGTGGAGAGGATTTCTTCCCGCGCTTTCGCATCGGCGCCATTCTGGAGAAGTGCAAAATCGAGCGAGAGGCTCATTGGAGATATCAAAACGTTCGCGTCGGGGGTTTTCGCAACGACTTGGCGGAAGAGTTTGAATGCAAATCGGCTGTTGGCATCAACCAGCGGAGAATCGTGTTGCGTCTCCTGAGCGATGCACCGCAACATCCCTGCCGACGTAACTAGAAGTACGAGAAACTTGAAGTGTCGAATCATTTTGCCCCGATTCTCCAAATTGGAACGGAGAATGGTTCAACACGATGGTCGCATTGACGGGCCAAATGAGGAAGTTACTTTCGGACTCAATCTATCCCCATCCAGTCGCACAATCCGTCACTTCGGCGTGGGTGTACCTGAGGGATGTGGATTCGTCGTGCCGGTTGAATGCGGATTGGCGATGCCGGGAGGTATAGCTCCAGCGGTGTGGCCAGCGCCCATCCCGCCCATGTCGCCGGGGACGAGGCAGGTGACGCGTCCGCTGGAGGCGATTCGCAACTGCGAGGGACAGTCTCCGCTGGTCAACGCGGCCGACGGGCCCGATCCTTGCGACTGCACCGTAAACAGCTTGCCGTCGGCATTGCCTGCGACTCCCACGGCCATACCGGGCATGTCGTAGGCGACGTAGAAAGGATGCTTGTTTTGGCTGGATTGCAGGGCGCAGTCACCGGCTGTTTTGGACTGATCCGCGGTCGCCTGCACGTTGAGGCGTCCGCAATTTGTGGCGCCGGTTCCGGAGTATTCCTGCAGCTTCTGTTGCACAGCGTCGGGGGAATGCGCGGCCGACGGTGCGGCCGATGATCCCATACTTGATGAAGAGGCCGGAGCTGCCGACTTCCGTGTGGTCAGAAAGAAACCAGCAACCATGAGGACAACGAGGAGGATGATCAGGACGACACCGAAGTTTTTCATGACACCGCTGATTGTAAATCTGGGCGGCGCGGTGACGCGAACAAATCCAAAACAAGATCTCTCAAACACAGAGGTCGCAGAGGACACGGAGGACACAAAGAAAAATCTCTGTGCGCTCTGTGTCCTCTGGGTTCAGGATTTTGTTGGATTAGGGCTTGGCCGTTAACTGCCGGATCAAATCCACTTCTGCTTGACGGTAGGGCTTTCCGTCGGAGCGCAGGACTTCGTGGAACCACACTGGTGGCTGATTTTTGACGTAAGGATGATCCCAGGACTCCCACGGGTAGTAGGTTTGAGTTTTGCCGGCGACGAATCCCCAGTTGATAGCGCCGACACGCTCCTGCTTGGCGATGGGAAGAATTGTGTCGAAGGTGCTTCCCACCGAGCGCGCCATGTATTCCGTGCAGATGACGGGCCGGTGGAAGCGTCGGAGCCACGCGACCTCGGCTTTGAAATCCTCGGGCCAACTATAGTTGTGGAACGTGATGACGTCGGACTCGCGCAGTTGAATGCGCTGGATCCCCTCCACGGCGCTCTCATCTTTCGATACGTCGATCTCCCAAACCCCGCTGGTCAGGGGTTGCGAAGGATTCTCCGCACGCGCCCACTCGAAGGCCTGGGGCAAGAGCGCGGTCACTCGGGCCATCTTGTCGGCGTATTTCAATTCTGACTTGGCATAGTTCTCGCCGCCATAGGATCCGGGCTCGTTCCAGACGTCCCAGCCGAGGATGCGGTCATCCTTGGCGAAGGCTCCCACCACTCCCTGCACGTATTCTTTCAGCCGCGGATATTGGCCGGGATCGTCGAGCGCCTTCGCTCCCGGACTCTGCACCCATCCGGAGTTATGCACGCCGGGAACCGGAGCATGCTGCGGGCCCAGGCGCGGGAGCGGGTCCCAGCAGGAATCGAAGAGCACGAAGAGCGGGCGGATGTGGTGACGCGAGGCGATGGTGAGGAATTGGTCGATACGCTTGCGGAAACCGGGGGCGTCCTGCTGCCAGAGCAAGTCGTGGAGAAAAACGCGCATGGTGTTCATGCCCATGGCTTCGGCCCAGCCCAGTTCCTTGTCGATTTGCTCCGGATCGAAGCTGGCCTCTTGCCACATTTCCAATTCGTTGATCGCCGACTTGGGAATGTAGTTGCTGCCCACCAGCCAGGGCTGCTGTGCGTACCAGTCATTGGCCTTCTGCTCGGACCAGCGGGCAGTCTGCGAGAAGATGGGACCGGAGAAGAGCACGATCGTAAACAGGACTGAGGTGATGTGGATATATTTCAGTTTCATAGGAAGTCCGCGATCATTTATATGCTGGCGCCCGAGGCAGGATCAAATGGTAGATCCGCGCGAGATCCCTCGCTCCGCCTGAAACGCGGATACGCTCGGGATGACGGCTTCTGTGGTGATCCAGAAATTAGTTATTCGACGCCCAGGCTCGCCAGCGCTTCTTCCAGCACACCCGTGTCGATGCTGAGGCGGCGGCCGTGCGTCTTTACGTCTTCGAGTTCGTCGAAAGCGCGGAAGAGACGGAGCTTGACTGCGGCATACTGCTCGGCGTCGTTCAACGGACGGCCGTGGGTCTGGTTCCACGCAGCACGCGTGCGGTCGGGAAGGAACACGCTGACCGCGTAGGTTAGCTTACGGTCCGAGGTTACGTCGAAGATGAACTCAGTGGCCGGGGCCTCGGGATCGTCTGGCAGCGCTGCACGTTGGCCAACGAAGTAGTACTGATAGACGTATCCCTGGGCGCCGGTGTAGGTCTTCAGACGGCGAACGGTCATGCGATCATTATGTCCCGGACAATGGGCGTTTGTCGCTTCCTGCCCGCTATGCTGCCCGTTTCTGGAATGGAGTATCGCTGAGATGACTGGCCAGTTTACGAATTGCCAATGCCATCATGAGACGAGTCATGCCGGTCATCACCATGCTGATGCCGACAAAGGTCCCAATGACCCACAACGCACTCGAGGGCCAACGATTCCAGATCAGGAAACCCAGTACCAGGGTGATGACCCCATCCAGCAGCATCCAGGGCGAGCTACCGCTTTTGCGGGTGGCAAAATAAGCGACTACATCCGCGATGCCTTCGGCAAACAGGAAGATCCCCAGGACGAGAGTTAGACCGGCCACCCCAGCGGCAGGGCGCGCGATCAGACTGAATCCGGCCACAAGATAGATCAATGCGACCAGGACTTTCCAGGCGATGGGGCCGATGCCCGTCGACTGAAAGGCGTGAACAAGTTGCGCAATCCCTGCGAAGATCACCATCCATCCAATGACGAGGGCCACTCCGATCGATGAAATCATCGGCAACGCGATTGCCACGACGCCGAAAATGATTAATAGGATCGACAACACCAGCGACATTCCAGATGCTCTTTTCAATCCAGTTTCCAGTACGGTCATAGTTCCTTCCTGATCCGGCGGTCTGGAGTCCCAGACGTGCCATGTCTCGACGTGTCCGCAGCGCACTGCTTTGCGCGGAGGAAGATAGCGTACGTCTCCAAGGGGCGGTTCGACAACTGTAAAAATCTACGGTCGCCCGATGGCGATCCGCCGAACGAACGAGGGACTTACGGAAAGCAGTGTCGATTCAATCACTTACTAAGCGCTATGACCGGCACAGTGCAGGACGCCGAGATAAACGCTCCAAGGACCCACGGCTTCACGATACTGGTGAGCCATCACGCGGGACAGTTGATGGAGATGCGTGAGATCGTGGACTGCCCAGGTCGCCAGAAGTTCCGCGAGCGTGACCGAACCAAGAGCCGGATGCGTTCCCCGCCGTGTGAGGTCTTCCTTTCTTAAATTCAAAGCCTGCAGGGCGGCGAGATTCTCGCTGCGCAGGCGCGCGAACTCGTCCAGAAGTTGATCGAGGGATTTGCCGCGACTTTCTCTCTCCTGCGCGTAGCGGTCGAAAGGATCGAAAGGCCGCGCTTCTCCGTTTTCGAGGATGACTCGCGCGCGTGGCATCCAGTCGGTGCGATCCCCGGCGATCAGGTGGCCTACGATGTCGAAGGCGCTCCACGTCTCTATCCCTTCGCGGTTGCGTCCTTCGTTGCTATGCACCCAAAGATCGGGCATGCCTCGCAAGAGCACATCCAGGGTGGCGGGAGTGCGCGTCAAAATTGCTACGACATCGGGCAAGGTCAATTCCTTGGCGGTTGGCATGGCTAGGTAGATGCAGGGATGGCGGTTCGGTCGCACCGATTAATCTCTCGGAGCATTCCGGCCGATAGGTCTACGGAGGAGACCTCCGCATGCCGTTGCCATGGTTCTGGATACCGCTGGGCGCGCTGGCGCTTTTAGTTGTCTACCAGCAGGTGCGGATTTATCAAATCCACCGGGAGTCGAAACATAAGGAAGAGTTGTTCCAGATAGTGACCGAGAATGCCGCCGACATGATCGCGTTGGTGGACGTGAAGGGGCGACGGCTCTACAACAGTCCGGCGTACAAGAGAATTCTGGGCTACTCGGCGGCGGAGTTGGGGGAGACTTCCGCGTTTGAGCAAATCCATCCTGACGATCGCTTTCGCGTACTCGACGCGGCCCGGGAGGCTCGAGAGACGGGTACGGGAAAACGGCTGGAATACCGGATCAAGCACAAAGACGGCAGCTGGCGGGTGCTGGAGTCGGTGGCCAGTACGATCCGGGATGCCAAAGGCGAAGTCGCGAAGCTGGTGATTGTGAATCGCGACATCACGGATCGCAAGCGGGCGGAGCAGCAGCTCGAGCACAATCTGTTTCACGACCCGCTAACGGATCTGCCCAACCGCCGGCTCTTTCTGGACCGGCTGCAGAGTTCTTTCGTGCGCGCGCGGGATGCCGGGCGACCGTACACGCTGCTGCTGTCGAACGTGGATCATTTCAAGGTCTTCAATGAAACCATGGGCTCGGGGGCTGGCGATCATGTTCTGCTGGAGATCAGCCGTCGGCTGGGAATGCGCTTGCGGCAGGATCAAACCACGGCGCGCCGCGAGAGCGGTGGGGCGCCGCCTGACGCGGTGTTGTTTCGCCTGGGGGGAGATGAATTCGCGATCCTATTGGATGGCGTCGATGATCCCAGCGACGCGATGCGAGTCGCAAAGAGCATCCAGGCTGCCGTGGCTGAGCCGTTCTTCGTGGAAACCCGCGAGGTGCGAGTGTCGGCAAGCATCGGGATCGCCCTGAGCACGCCCACGCACGAACGTCCCGAAGACATCTTGAAAGATGCCGATGTGGCGATGCGCCGCGCCAAAGGGCTGGGTGGATCGCGGTGTGAGGTTCTGGATGAAGCGATGCATACCCGCGCCGTCGGGCGGCTGCGCCTGGAGACCGATTTGCAGAAAGCGCTCACCGAGCGCCAGTTCCGCGTCTATTACCAGCCAGTGGTCGAACTCACCACGCGGCGGACCGTGAGTCTGGAGGCTCTGCTGCGCTGGGATCATCCGACGCAAGGTCTGATTTCCCCCTACCGGTTCATCGAGGCTGCGGAGGATACCGGGATGCTGGTTTCCATTGGCCATTGGCTGCTTCTGCAGGCTTGTCGGCAAGTGCGCGATTGGGAGGCTGGACACTTCTCGGAGCAGCCCGTGCACATTACGGTGAACGTTTCGGCGCGGCAGTTCGCGGACGCCCGACTGGCGACCGACATTCAGGACGCGCTGCAGCAGACTGGCATCGACCCGGCACGACTCCAGCTCGAAATGACGGAAAGCGTGGCCGCGGCGGATCCCAAACTTACCGTCACGGTCCTTTCCCATCTGAAGCACATGGGAATCGGAGTCATTCTCGACGATTTTGGCACGGGGATGACATCGCTACGCGGGCTCAGGCAATTTCCTGTGGACGCGTTGAAGATCGACCGCTCGCTGGTGCGGGAGATGCAGACGGATCGCGCCACCTGCGACATCGTGGAATTAATTATTGCCCTGGCGCACAAGATGAGCCTGCGCGTGATTGCGGAGGGCATCGAGACTCCTCGTCAATTGGAGCGGCTGCTCGAACTGGGATGCGAGTTCGGGCAAGGCTACTATTTCTCACAGCCGTTGGAGGCGAAAGCGGCACAGCAATTTCTGCAGCAGCAGGTGGCGCCGGGCAAGAAGAGCGGCGCGGGCGCGTCGTAGCGCGAGGCGATAATCACAGGCAAAAGCAGTGCGCCCCAGACCAACACGCTAGCGTGCGCCATTTCCGAGGGAGACGACTCGTCCATACTCGGAGGCGCGGCTCAGGCGGTCGAACATTCTCCAAGCCTCGACCGAAACTTTGCTGATGGCCTCTTCACCGTCGCGCTCATTCCGCAGAAACGCAGTCATCACACAAATCACGTAAGGCCGGCCTTCGACGAAGACGATTCCGGAGTCGTTGCGCACCGCCTCCAACTCGCCAGGCTTGTTGGCAACCTTCAAATCAGCGGGCAGATCGCGCGGGATGAAGGAGCTCTTATTCGTGCTCAGCATTTTGAAAAAGTCGGCAGTTGATTCTTTGTTTAGAAGCTTGCCGTGGTAGATCGCATCGAGGAGAGCTGTCATTTCGCGTGGGGTCGAGATGTTTTCGCGGCCTTCCTTGGCGGCTTGCAGGTCCATCATCTTGCGGCGTAGACGGGTGTGGGTGAGGCCGAGCGAGTCGAGCATGGCGTTCACGTTCGGCATGCCAACGCGGTCGATGAGCACATTGGTCGCGGAATTATCGCTGACAGCGACCATCATCGTGGCGAGGTCGCGCAGGGTTAACCGCGTCACTCCGGGCGTGAGTCCTCCCATGATGTCGCTGTCGGGAACCAGGTCGGACGATTGCACCGTGTAGAGATCGGTGAGCTTGAGTTTTCCCTGCTCCGCTTGCAGATAAAGATTGGCCAGCACAGTGATCTTGATCGAACTGGCTTGGGCGAAGACTTCGTCTTCGTGCAGGAAGAAGTGATCGCCGGTGGCGAGATCTTCAATGGCGACTCCCATGACGCCGTCGAGATGCTGGTCGACCTGCTGAATACTCGCTTCCAGTTTCTGCCAGAGAATTTTCTGTTTGCCGGGCGAAGGTGCGGCGGTCTGCGCAAGGCAAGTGGAGAGAAGGAGTAGACAAGCGAGCGAGAGTTTCACGGGAACGGGTCTCCTGACGGCAGGATTGTAGCAGCCGTTGCGATGGGTGAATGACAAGTGGCCGGACAACGCTAGCTTGGGTTTTGAGCGCTATTCCTGTTTCGCCAGCGATTCTCCCATTTTGCCCTGTTTTTCGACTAATCTTTCTCCATGTCACTGGTACGCGCACCAGAAATCCGATCTCAGAGCCAACGTCGATTTGAGAGAGTTGCGTTTTGGGGGCTGTGTTGCGCAGGATTCGCGTTCGGATTGTGGCAGGCGTATGAATGCGCCAGGATTATCTATGGCTATGTTGCCGCTTACAGCTTCGCGGGTGCGATTGGCACTGCGATCGTACTCGTCATCATTGGTTTGCTGTTAACTGTCTTTTGGCGAACACGCAGAATGGGCGTCGGTTTTGTGCTAGCCGGATTTCTCAGTTGTGTCACTTTTTACGCTGGCATCTCAGTCTTAAAGCGGCTGGATCGAGTCGCATGGCAACATGAGCCGCCGCTCGTCTCTTTCGGCCCAGAGCAGAAAGCGTGGGCAGTGATTTACTTCTGCTCCGGCACGACCCATGATCAAATCGAGAATTTCAGCGATTCCGTACTGTACGTGGATGCTGAACCCCGCCATGCTGGCAAGGATTACCCGCCTTTCGTGCAGAGCTATTTGCGGCTCGTGCCGGAGCAGGCGAATGGGCATGATGCCGTTGCGCTCACACTATTTCCGAACACAGGTACTCAGAAGGAAATCGGCGCATATATCAGCAAACTCGAGTCGGACCGAAGGGTAGCGAGAGTTTTCACGAGCGTAGCTCCAACAGCGATTCACCTTGAGAATCCTGAGTCAGTGGACGCTAACTGTCGATAAACCTAACTCAGAATGCTCCGGCCAGGGATTCTGAGCGCAATGGCCTGATAGCGAGAGTTGACAGTCCAGGTTCCAGCTAGAATCCGTAGGGTCCTCATTTGGCAATTCTTGGAATTGCCGAATTTTAGGAGCACAATAAGGCAACCTTCTGTTGCAGTGTCGGATTCTCAGCTACGAGAGTTCCCTCGATTGGAGGAACCGACTCAAAGACTTCTTGATTGGGAGGTCCGCTCATGTCCCTTCGCAAAGGTCTTGCTCGATTCGTGGTCGTGACCGCTCCAGTTGTATTCTTCTCGGTAGCAATGCAAACCGCCGCTCAGTCGCAGGACGAAAATGCAAACGCTACAGCCCACTTGTACAAGACGGTTTCTATCACGCCAACCAAATCCGGTATTCATGCGGACAGGATCATGGGTGCAAAGGATTGGCCTAACGAGTTCACTGGCACGAACGTGCCTACGCAACAGCTCATCCAAGGCGCCTACGATGTCAACGAAGACCAAGTCGTAGGAGCACCGAGCTGGCTGGGCTCCAAGCGATACGATATTGTAGCCAAGGCAGACGACCCTGCGGCAGGGGAAGGCGGCGGGGCTATGCTTCAGGGGCTTTTGTCCGACTACTTCAAGCTGGCCGTCCACCGTGAAACCAGACTGATTCCAGTCTATGAACTCGTCATCGCAGGCGATGGTCCCAAGCTTCGAGAGTCAGATTCTATCCACGATGAATCCGCCCTTCGCGTGATTCAGATTGAGAATGGTCGGATCATGGGCCGAGAAGTTCCCATAGCCACTCTCGCAAGGATACTATCCGACCAACTGGGCCTCCCCGTTCTGGACGACACCAAACTCTCTTCTCATTACGACATCACACTGCAGTGGCCGACAGCTCCCGACTCATCACGACCCGCAATCGTGACCGCGACTCAAGAGCAGCTTGGGCTGAAACTTGTGCCACAGCTGATGCCTAAGGAATTTCTCGTCATCGACCATGTCGAGATGCCCGTGGCACGCTAGCTTCGCTGTGCCAAGCTTTGAGGTCGATTGAGGTAATATCGCCCTAGCGCTGATTGAATCAGGTCGGCCAATTCTGAGCGTCTGGAATGATGGCTCGAGCTCTAGTCCGCCTGACCGATGAGCAGCACGTAGCCATCGGGATCTTCCACGCGAATCTCGCCTTAGGCATGTAATCGGGATAGGTGATGGGCGAGACCTTCACGCCTGCGGCCAGAAGATGCTCGCGCAAGGCGATGAGGTCTGGCGAATAGAGATAGAACAGGACCGCCTGCTGGCTGGGGATGACCGGCTCTGACGCGCGCGCGAACATCAGGTCGGCTTGTCCGCAGCTTAAGTGCACCCACTGCAGATACCCCGCGGGAGTCCGCAGGCTGCCGCGAACCTCCATCCCCAGCTTCTGATAGAAGTCGACAGAGAGCTGCAGGTCGGCGGCGAACGCCATGGGAATGAGGCCGGTAACTTTAGCTGTCATGATTCGTGAACCTTGCCGCGCTGCGCGCGGCGGACAGCCGAGGGCGGCTGTCCCCACATTTCTCATCTATCATCTTTTATCGTTCATGTTTAGCCGTCTATTCTTGCTTCGCGCAGCTGCTTCACTGCGGTCTCGGAGCTGACCGGGGAATAGTACACCTCTTTAAAGGTGTAGGACTTCGCCTTGGAACTGACAACGGGGAGGATCTCAATGTGCCAGTGGTAATCGTCGTCAATGGTGCGCCAGTAGCCGAGATTCTTCGACGGGTGGATGGCGCTGGGAGACGTGTGCAGGACGAGATGGAAGTCTTCGGTCACGGAGCGCACGCGTTGCAGAGTTCGGCGCAGGAGAGCCGCCAGGTTGGTGCGCAGCCCGGGCCGGTTCAGTCCCGCCCGCTCGAAGGAAGAATCGTGATAACGCGGCAGGATCCAGGTTTCGTAGGGCACGCGCGGGGCATAAGGACAGACAGCAAGATAATCGCCGCGGGCCTCGAGGACACGCAGGGCCTGTCGCTCCTCCTGCTGGATGATGTCGCAGAAGACGCAGCGCTCCTTGCTGACAAAGAACTCGCGGCCAGCGCGAAGTTCGTAGAGCACGCGGCGCGGAACGAACATGGTCGCCGTGATCTGCGACGTCGGATGGCTGAACTCCTGGCCGGCGTTCTTGCCGTAGTCTTTGAACAGGCTGACGTACTTGATGCGCGGATCGCGCTTCAGATCGAGGATGCGCTCGGCCGCGAGGCGGAGGAAGTGAGCGATTTCGTCGTCACTGGCATTCCACAGATGACGGTCATGGTTAGGGTTCTCAATCAGCACTTCATGCGCACCCACAGAGTGCATGCGGTCGTAGATGCCGTCGCCGCGGCGGTCGGGCTCACCCTCGATGCGATACAGGGGCCTGGGGTGCACGACCGAACGCGCAGACCATGGCGTCCCCGGCGAGTTGGGAGAATTCGCGACCACCTGCAACGCCGCGGAAGCATCGCAGAAACGGCAGGGAGATTCGAGGCGCGATCCAGAATCGGCCGGATCATCGCCGGTCATAACCCAGGAGCGGGTGATGGGATCCTTGCGGAGTTCCATACGGAAGGAGAACACCGGGAAGAACTGCAGTCAACCGGGAATTGTCGCAGTAATTTCCGAGCGAAGCATATGAAATGACGCAGCGAGTGAGCGTTGCGCTTTTGTTATAATCCGCCGAAGCCCCGCCTGATCCGACGAGGAAGATGACCGAGCCGTCCACTCCGCTGATGCGGCAATATGCCGCTGTCAAGAAAGAACATCCCACCGCGCTTTTGTTTTTTCGTTTGGGCGATTTCTACGAGCTTTTCTTCGACGACGCGATCGTTGCGGCGAAAGAGCTGCAGATCACGCTGACCTCGCGCAACAAAGAAAAAGGTGTGGCCGTACCCATGTGCGGCGTGCCTTATCACGCGGCTGAGGGATACATCGGAAAGCTGATTCGGAAGGGCTTCAAGGTGGCTCTTTGCGAGCAGATGGAAGCGCCCAGCCAGGCGAAGAAACTGGTGCGGCGCGAAGTGACCCGCGTGATGACGCCGGGGACGGCGGCGGATTCGTCGTTGGGATCGGACGAGAATAACTTTCTGGCGGCGCTGGCGCAGGTCGGCGATCGCGTGGGGTTTGCGGCCCTCGACCTGTCGACGGGGGAGTTTCGGGCTACTGAATTCTCGGGCGAGGGAGCGTTGCGGCGCGTGCAGGAGGAGTTGGAGCAGTTGCGGCCGAAAGAATTGTTGTATGGATCGGCAGCGCCGCTGTTTGAGAGCGCTGGGGCTGCCGGCAAAGACCAGCCGAGCTTGGCTCGGCCGGACAGCCGGGGGCGGCTGTCCCCACAGAACCCAGCGCCACGAGCGGCGGGAGTTGCTTGCACCGAGACTCCACTCGATGACTGGATTTTCGCGCCGGATCATGCGCTTCCCCTGCTGGAGAATCATTTTGGCGTTTTGTCTCTGGAAGGGTTTGGTCTGGCGGGGCGGACCGCTGCCGCATCCGCGGCCGGAGCCATCCTCTATTACGTGCGATCGACGCAGCGCGGGTCTCTGGATCACGTCGACCGCATCGGGTGGTATGAACGGCAGACTTGCCTGGTGCTCGACGCCGTGACCGTCCGCAATCTGGAATTGATTGAGCCGCTGTTTGCGGGCACCGACGCGGGCGTCACGTTGTTTCGCTCGATGGACGCTGCGCTCACGCCCATGGGCAAGCGGTTGCTGCGTGCCTGGCTGCTGCGGCCGTCGCTTGATTTGAGCGAAATTCACGCGCGGCTCGATGCCGTGGAAGCGGGAGTGAAGGAAACTGTCGCGCGCGAGGAATTGCGACGGGCGCTCGATGGCGTGCTGGACCTGGAGCGACTGCTAAGCCGCGTCACGCTGGAGACGGCGAATCCACGGGACGTGTTGGCGCTGGCGGCGTCGCTGGGGAAAATTCCGGCGGTTCGGGCTGCGCTTGCGCGGCTTCCAGCGGACCGGCTGAAGACGCTGCATGGCTCGCTCGACGAACTGGGAGACGTGCGGGAACGAATCGAAAAGACGATTGTGCCGGAACCGCCTTTGAGTTTCGCGGATGGCGGAGTGGTTGCGACAGGCGTGGATCGCGATCTGGATGAACTGCGCGAACTTTCTCGCAACAGCAAGCAGGTGCTGGCGCAGATCGAGCAGCGCGAACGCGGGCGCACCGGAATCTCGTCGCTGAAGGTGAAGTTCAATTCCATCTTCGGCTACTACCTTGAGGTCTCGAAGCCGAACCTGCACCTGGTCCCATCGGATTACGAACGCAAGCAGACTTTGGTAGGGGCGGAGCGTTTCACCACGCCCGAACTGAAAGAGTACGAAACCAAGATTCTCGATGCGCAGGAAAAGATTGTCGAAATCGAGCGGCGGTTGTTTACCGAGTTGCGCACGGCAATTGCAGCTGAGGCCAAGCGGATCCGCCAGGCTGCGCTGGCTCTGGCTGAGGTTGATTTGCTGGCGTCGCTGGCCCACGTCGCCACGCTGCGCAATTATTGCCGGCCGGCCTTCGCGGAATCCGCGGATGCGAGTGAGATCGAAATCGTGGAAGGCCGCCATCCGGTGATTGAGCAGCAGGAGATGGCGGGCGGCAGCGAGCGCTTCGTGCCCAACGATCTTTATTTGAACGGCACGACGCACAACATCATGCTGCTGACCGGGCCGAACATGGGAGGCAAGTCGACTTACCTGCGGCAGACGGCGCTGATTGTGATTCTGGCGCAGGTGGGATCGTTTGTGCCGGCGCGGTCGGCGCGGCTGAGCGTGGTCGATCGCGTGTTCACGCGCATTGGGGCCAGCGACAATCTGGCGCGCGGGCGATCGACGTTCATGGTCGAGATGACGGAGACGGCAGCAATTCTGCATACCGCGACGGCACGGTCTCTGATCCTGCTCGATGAGGTGGGACGCGGGACTTCCACTTACGACGGGTTGGCGATTGCATGGGCGGCGGTCGAGTATCTGCACGGGCGAGTGCGGGCTAAGACGTTGTTCGCGACGCACTATTTCGAACTCACCGAGTTGGCCGACCAACTTTCGGGAGTGAAGAATTATCACGTCTCGGTCAAGGAGACTGGTGGCGGGATTGCATTCCTGCGTAAGGTTGAGCCCGGGGCGGCCGATCGCAGTTACGGGATCGAAGTGGCCAAACTCGCGGGATTGCCGAACGAGGTCGTGCTCCGAGCGCGCGAGGTGCTGGCTGAGCATGAATTCGCGGAGCAGCAAGCGACCGCTCATCTTTCACCGGGAGCGTCGCCGCCGACTCAGTTGACGATCTTTACCCCGCTCTCGCAGCCGGTGCTGGAGAAACTGCGGGAAGTGGATTTGAACCGGCTGACGCCGCTGGAAGCGCTGAATCTGCTGGCGGAGTTGAAGAAGCAGGTCGACTAGGAGCGGAACCGGACATGGGCAGAGGAGGGACAATCCGATGTTCGAAACCCTAGCTCACAACGACGCAGCTGATAAGGGTCGAAAGGTTAGATTCCAAGTCTATCTTGCACTTTTCGCCGCGATCGTAATCGCGATCTTAGGGATCTGGCGTCTTGTGTCTGGCCGGACCGGAGAGCGGCCATATTTTAGTACCCTTGTCATCGCCTTATCTTGCTTCGTGGCCTTGACTCAATACAAACAGATGTTATTAAAGGTTGCTTTCGCCATCATCGGAACGCAAGCCGCAGTTCGCGTGATTCTGAGTCGAACTCACGTGTCGGTTGGGTGGCAGCACATTGCCATGTCGCTGGGCTAACAATGCAACTGCTGGGGGTGGCCATAGTGATCTTTGTGATTGTGGAGTGGCTTAACTCACCGAGACACGAGAATACGCCGTCGTGACAGACAGAGACAGGATCGGGCAGCTACTCATCGTCGGCTTCGAAGGCACGGAGATGACGCCCCGTGTCAGTTCCCTGCTTACTCGGCTGCAGCCGGCCGGTGTGATTCTGTTCGCGCGGAACATTCAGAGCCCTGAGCAGACTTGGCGACTGGTGCGGGAGTGCCAGAAGTGCGTTGCGACTCCGCTGTTTGCTTGCGTCGATCTGGAGGGCGGGGTCGTTGATCGTTTCCGCGATGCGCTGGGAGCGACTCCTGCAGCAGCCGATGTTTTCGAGACCGGAGATCGCAGCCTCTTTCGCAAGCATGGGGAGATCATCGGCGCGAACTGCCGCGCTCAGGGATTCAACGTGGATTTCGCGCCGGTGCTGGATCTGGCATTTGCAGCCTCACAAAGCGTGATGGGAACCCGAGCAGTGTCTGCGGATCCAGTCGAAGCCACGGCTTACGCTCGGGAATTTCTGGCGGGGCTGCGCAACGCCAAAGTGCTGGGATGCGGCAAGCACTTTCCCGGGCTCGGCGAGGGCAAGCTTGATAGCCATCATGAACTGCCGGTGATCGAAAAGCCGCTCAAGAAGCTGTGGGTTGAAGATTTGGTTCCCTACCGGATGCTCCGCCGACAGCTGCCGTTCGTCATGGTTTCGCACGCGGCCTATCCGCAGGTTACGCGCGATCGGACTCCGGCATCGCTTTCGAGGGTTTGGATTACTGACATTCTTCGCAAACGCATCGGCTACCGTAATTTGATCGTCTCGGATGATCTGGAGATGGGCGGAGTGTTGTCAGCGGCGCCGATCGGAGAAGCGGCGGTGGAATTCGTGCGGGCGGGAGGCGATCTGTGCCTGATTTGCCATCGCGAGGATTACATTCTTCAGGCGCATAAAGCGCTGATCAAAGCGGCGGAGGGGGATTCGAAGTTCGCAAAGCGCGTAGCGGAGTCGGCTCGACGCGCGGCGGCGTTCAAGAAGAAATCTGCAAAGACTTTGCGCCGGGTTGCGGCTCCCACCGTCGGCGCCGTCGAGAAGCTGACCCGGCGCCTGTGGGAGTTCGGCGAGCAGGTGCGACTGGAGCCTTTCAGCCGGAAGGCGGACAAGCGGGCGCGCCGATGAGCGACAATACAATGGTTGTCGCTGGCGTAATGAGTGGGACGTCCGCCGACGGGATTAATGTTGCACTCGTGCGACTTGCATCGACGGGCGCTTCGAGTGCGTCCGCGTTCACTCTACTCGGGCACGCCGAGTACTCCTACCCTGCGAAGGTACGCGCTGCGGTACTCTCCGCAATGAACGCGAAACTGGCCAGCGTGGCGGATCTTGCGCGACTTAACTTTCTATTAGGCGAACTGTACGCTGACGCGGTGCTGGCCACGCAACAGAAGTTTCGTGTGAAAGCTGATCTGGTCGGCTGCCACGGTCAGACTCTCTACCATCAAGGCGAAGCGAAGGTGTTTCTGGGCCGAAAAGTGGTTGCCACCTGGCAGACAGGGGAGGCTGGGTTCATTGCGGCGCGGGTCGGCGTTCCGGTGGTATCGGATTTTCGTCCAGCAGATATGGCCGCGGGCGGCAAGGGAGCTCCGCTGGTCCCTTATCTCGACTATCTGCTCTTTCGCGCCGCAAAGATTGGACGCATCGCGCAGAACATCGGAGGCATCGCAAATCTTACCGCGATTCCTGCGGGGACCGATGCGAGTCGAGTGTTCGCGTTCGATACCGGGCCCGGGAACATGGTGATCGACGCGGTCACCGAGGCGCTCTATCGACAGGCATTTGACCGCGGGGGAAAGATTGCGGCCTCCGGGATGGTGCTGGAACCCGTGCTGAGAAGAGTCTTGAAGCGCAAGTTCTTTCGTGCTGCGCCGCCGAAGACTGCAGGCCGCGAGGAATTCGGGCGGGAGTTTGTACGAGAGTTCTTGCTCGCCTGCGGACGCTCTCGCAAGGAAGACGTGGTGGCGACGGCCACCGCCTTGACGGCGCGATCGATCGCCGACGCGGTGCAGCGATTCGTCACGACGCCACCGAGAGGGTCCACGAAGACCTCCTATCGCGAGTTGATTCTCTCCGGAGGCGGCGCGAAAAACGCCACTCTCGTTGCCATGCTGGCACATAGTCTCGCGCCGCTGGGAATCGAGTTGCGATTCTCCGACGAGTTCGGCTTGCCTTCGGAAGCGAAAGAGGCTGTGGCATTCGCGGTGCTGGCTTACGAAACGTGGAACCGGCGGCCTTCGAATGTGCCGTCGGCCACGGGCGCGAAACGGGCGGCGGTGCTGGGGAAGATCTCGTATGCGTAAGTCCGCGACCTCGGACGTCAGGCCTCAGCACTTTGACCTCCACGACGGACGTCTGACGTCTGGCGCCTGGCGTCGTTTTCCATCCAAACTGCTTGCGCCGCTCTGCGCCCTGCTGATTTTTTCGCTTCTGTCCTGCTCGGCCAAGCCTGATCCCAACACGCTGGTCATGGTCATCGAATCGAGTCCGACGAATCTCGATCCGCGAGTGGGGATCGACGCTCAGTCGGAACGCATTGACACCCTGATCTTTGACGATTTGTTGTCGCGAGGGGACGATCTGAATGTGGCTCCTGGACTTGCGGATCGCTGGGAGATTCCTGATCCGCTTACATACATTTTTCATCTGCACAAAGGCGTGAAGTTTCACGACGGGCGCCCGCTGACCTCGCGCGATGTGAAGTGGACTTTCGATTCGTTGTTACAAGGCAACATTCGCAGCACGAAGGCGGCGGTATACCGCTTCGTGGAGCGTATCGACGCGCCGGACGATGTCACGGTGATTTTCCACATGAAGGAGCAGGACGCAACCTTGCTCTGGAATCTGTCGGATGGAGCGATCGGGATTGTGCCCGAGGGCAGTGGCGAGGAAATGACGCGGCACCCAATCGGGTCCGGCCCTTTTAAGTTTGTAAGCGCTGAGACCGACCGGGAGGTCATCGTCGAACGTAACGCCGATTTTTGGGGCGAGCCTGCCAAACTGACACGCGTGCGCTTTGCGGTGGTGCCCGACGCTACCACCAGGGCTCTCGAACTCCGCAAAGGCAGCAGCGACGTGGACATCAATTCCCTAACACCCGACAACGTCTACGCGCTGTCACAGGATCCGAATTTATTGGTGGAGCGCGGATCGGGGACTCGGCTGGCGTATATGGGATTCAACCTGCGCGATCCCATTCTGAAGGATGCGCGCGTGCGACAGGCGATTGCTTATGCACTCGACCGCGGGCCGATGATCGAATACTTGTGGCGGGGTGAGGCACAGCCGGCGCGCAGCGTGCTGCCCCCGCAGAGTTGGGCTTATGACGGCGATGTGCCTGCCTACAATCACGACCTCGCCAAAGCGACTCAGTTGCTCGATGCCGCGGGTTATCCGGCGGTAAACGGCGTGCGCTTCCACCTTGCGATGAAGACGTCGACCGATGAGAATACGCGCCTGATGGTGGCGGTCATGCAGCAGCAGTTGCGCGCGGCGGGGATTGTGCTCGATATCCGGAGCTTTGAGTTCGCCACATTTTTCTCGGATGTGCAGCATGGGGCATTCCAGATGTATTCCTTGCGCTGGATCGGGGGGAATGAAGATCCCGATATCTTCGAATATGCCTTCCACTCGGCGAAATTTCCGCCCAATGGGGCGAACCGGGGTTACTATTCGAATCCTAAAATCGATGCTCTCATCGACAAGGCGCGGCGGGAGGTTGACCCCAATGTGCGTAAGCCGCTGTATGCCGAAGTTCAACTCATCCTGGCGCAGGAATTGCCGTACATTAACTTGTGGTACTTCGACAATGTGCTGGTGCACACTCGCCGGGTGCGGAATCTGAAGTTGAATCCTGCGGGCAACTACGATTTCCTCCGAACGGCGGAAATGGAATCCCAAAACTGAAGCCAGAACACTCCCCGCACATTTTTTTCGTTGCACACTTCCGCGATGAGCGCATAATCAGCGGTAAGAGTGATCTCCGCGGAGGAGCCCCCGTGGGAAGTGGCGCAGTCAAATACCTTTGTTCCTTCGCGGTCAGTCTCGGACTGCTCTGTGCTGCCTCGGTGATGGCTCAGCAGTCTGGCGATATCCCTGACGTTCCCTCTCAGTTCAAGCTCGACATGACGACCGCGGCACGGCTGCGGCCTCAACTGATGGCGGCGAGTGCAGCGGCCTCGGGACGGTATGCTACAGGCCGCCTCGTTTTCGAGCGTTTGATCGAGCAGGTTGGCGGCGACTCTCACAGCAAGTTCGCGTGGCAATTACGCATTGTCGACGACAACCAGCTGAACGCGTACTCGTCACCCGATGGAAGCGTTTACGTGGAAAGCGGACTGGCGCGATTGGCGGGTTCGAGCGCCGGTTTATGGGCGGCCATTCTATCGCACGAGATTGCACATATCCTGCACCGCGACTGGGCGCGGAGATACCTCTACCAGAAGTACCTCGAGAAAGGCGGCGGTGCCGCGATCGCGCTCGGCGACCCCAGTCTGCCCTCTGCCTCATGGGAGACCTCGGAAAAAGCCAGCGCGGATATGGGGCGCTTCGGCCGGCAGATGGAATTGGAAGCCGATCGCGAGGGCGTGATGATGATGGCGCAAGCCGGCTACCACCCTGACTTCGTTCCCGCGTTGCATCACCTGTTACACGCTCGAGGCTTGGGCAAGAACAGCCGGACGATTTATGCGATGCATCCATGCTGGGAAGAGCGCGATCGGGAGTTGAGCCGTACCTACGCCGCGGCCAGCATCGTATTCGCGCGTCAATGGCCGGAGTGGTATGCCTCGCCCGGAGGAAATCCGCCAGTGGTTGTGTTTGCCGACGAGCCTACGGTCCGGAAGACGGCCGGCAAAGAATGGGAAATCCAGATTCCCATGCGCTGCCAGAATCTGGCTGGCGCGGTCGAAGTAGTGTTGAGTTCCAGCCCAGCGCCTAAGGCGGGAGCTGTGTCGGATCGACCAGAATCTGACGGCGAGGCGGATCCGAATCTCCGGCAATTGACCGGTTGCACTTCGCCTAAGACGACCATCACATTCGCTCTCGCGGATGCGTCCGTCCGCCCCAACCTAGGCGCACAGTGGACGGACATTTACGTTCTAGATTCGTGGGGAGCGGTTCTGGCGCGAGCTGAACTTCCCAAACTTCCGCACTGACTTCTCGCTTCAGAATCCACATACCCCCAGCCGAAGCTGAACCCGCGTACGTGTTACCATCAAAATTCAGCTCAAACACATGCGAATTCTGTTTATTGGTGACATTTTCGGGCGGCCGGGACGCAACATTGTCAAAGACAAGCTGCCGGGAATCGTCCGCGAGCACGCAATCCAACTCATCATCGCGAATGGAGAGAATTCGGCGGCCGGCTTTGGCATTACTCCGGCGCTCGCCGAGGAGCTCTTCGAACTCAACATTGACGTAATCACCACCGGCAATCACGTCTGGGATAAGCGCGAGATTGTCGATTATTTTCAGATGGTGGAGGGCAATGGACACGGCCCGGCGCGGCGAGTGCTGCGTCCCGCGAACTTTCCCGCAGACATGCCTGGCTCCGGAGTGTATGAGGGCATGAAGGGAAAGATTCCCTACGCGGTCATCAACGTGCAGGGGCGGGTGTTTATGGCCTCGAACGACGATCCCTTCCGCACGGTGGATCGCCTTCTGCAGAAGATTCAGGCCAAGGTGATTCTGGTGGATATTCACGCCGAAGCCACATCGGAAAAGATCTCGATGGGATGGTACCTGGACGGACGGGTCACCGCGGTCGTCGGAACCCACACGCATGTACCGACCGCCGACGAGCGGGTTCTGCCCAATGGGACCGCTTATGTGACGGACGTCGGAATGACCGGGCCCTACGATGGGGTCATTGGAGTGAAGAAGGAACTGGTGGTGGGGAAGTTTCTCAACGGGATGCCGGTACGGTTCGAACCTGCCACCGGCGACGCTCGCTTGTGTGCGGTGGTGATTGACTGTGATGAGCACACGGGAAAGGCCAGTTCGATCGAACGTCTGATGTTATTCTAGCGAGTCTCGAAGGCTTTTCGACCTTATGGAATGCAAGCCGTTCGGAATCCTCCGTTCTACCCCAAGCACAGTATCCGGAGACGTTAAATCCAAAGGTACGAGGTCCTATTGGTCACTGCCCTTCCAGAGAAAAGGACGTTAGAATCGCGACACATGCGACGGGCAGCGTTCATCATCGCGGCAGGAGTTGTGGCAGCCACCCTGGCGGCGTCAGCGTTTGGCGCGGCTGACGATGGCCCTTCCGCTCCACCGATCTCCTGCGGGAACGGAATTCCGGGCGGCGTCCACTGCATCGCCTCGAAGAAGGAACTGAAGGAAGCTCAAAAAGCCTTCCACGAAGGCGTGAAGCTTGAGGGGACCCGTCAGTTGGAAGAAGCGTACACCCAGTTCGATACGGCATCGCGACTGGCACCGCAGAACATGCAATTTCTGACTGCGCGCGAGGTGGTGAAGGCGCAACTAGTCTTCGACCACATGCAACGCGGGAATCTGCTTATGTTGGAAAATGCCCGGACGCGGGCGGCGGCGGAATTTCGGGCGGCCCTTAATCTCGACGTGGAAAACCAGTTCGCGCGGGAACGCCTGGCCGAGGCAAACTTTGAAATGGCACCGCCTCCGCCCCTAGCCTTGCCCATCCGGATCGAGGATTCCGGTGAAATTCATCTCGAACCCAAAGATGGACGGGCCACATTTCATTACAGCGGAGAGATTCGCGGGCTGTACGCCGAGTTGTCCGCGGCATTCGGAGTGAGCGCACAGTTCGACGACTCCGTGCAGACGCGGCAAGTGCGGTTCAACGTGGATGACGTCGATTTTTTCACCGCGCTGAAGCTGGTCGGCCAGGTCAGCAAAACGATGTGGGCGGCGCTTGACGCTCATCAGATGCTGATCGCCGCCGATAACACCGAGAATCACAAGCAATTCGATCGAATGTCGCTGCGGACCTTCATTCTGCCACCGCACTCCACGCCCCAGGAATCGACCGACTTGGTGACTACGATGCGCAACATGTTTGACCTGCGCTTCGTCAGCTCGGGGCAAACCGCGGACACGGTGGAAGTGCGTGGGCCGCAACCCATGCTGGAAGCGTGCGCGAAACTAATGGACCAGTTGAGCAATGAACGACCGCAGGTCATGCTCGATATAAAGGTCTATCAGATCAACCATCAGCTCACGCGCAATATTGGAGTACACATCCCCAACACGTTCAACCTCTACAACATTCCAGCGGCAGCGTTAGCGGGGTTGGGTGGCGCGAGTATTACGGACCTGATCAACCAGTTGATCGCGTCGGGCGGAATCAATCAGGCGGGCAGCACGGCTCTGTCAGGGCTTTTGGCGCAACTGGGCGGGCAGCAGAATTCCATCTTCAGCCAGCCGCTGGCCACCTTCGGTGGCGGGCTCACGTTCATGGGATTGAGTCTCGACCAGTTTGCCGCGGCTCTCTCCCTGAACGAATCCTGGGTGCGTAGCTTGGAGAACATGACCATGCGCGCGAGCCAGGGCAACGATGCCACGTTCCATCTGGGGGAGAAGTATCCGATTCTGAATGCGAGCTACGCGCCCATCTACAATTCGGCGGCGATTTCAGCGGTTCTCGGAAATCAGAGCTATGTTGCACCTTTCCCTTCCGTTAGCTATGAGGATCTGGGATTGAACCTGAAGGCCAAGCCGACCATCCATGGCGATGGGTCGGTCAGCCTGCAACTCGAGCTACAAGTACGCTCGCTCACCGGGCAATCAAACAACGGAGTTCCAGTCATCTCCAACCGGGAATACAAAGGGAGTATCAACCTCCAGAACGGCGAACCAGCGGTGGTGGCTGGTGAGGTCTCGCAGACCGACACACGCTCCATGAGCGGGATTCCGGGACTCGGGATGATACCGATCTTGAATCAGGCGATGGTCAACAATACCAAGCAATCGGAGACCGATGAACTCATGGTTGTCATTACGCCGCACGTGCTGGCCAACACCAACCGGATCGCTCCGGAGATTTGGCTCAGCGAGAAGTAAGATCGGCTTCCGGCGCTCGGCTTCTGCCCACCCACTTAACCATCTCCTAGTGCTGCTGAGGAACAATTCCGGAGCTAGCTTCGGAAGCCGAGTACCGGCAGCCGGACGCCGTGCTACTTTCCCTGCTTTGCGGCAAAATCGACCAGGCTCTTATACACCTCGGACATGCGCGGATCCATGCTGCCGATTTTGCGTCCATTGATGAAAAGCGCTGGGGTGCCGGTGACGTCGACGGACTTGCCCAGGGCAATCGACGCATCGACACGAGCCTTGGTCTCGGGTTTGGCGGCACAGGCCGCAATTTCGGTGCCCTTGAGACCAGCACCGTCCGCGAGGGCGGTCAGCTTCTCGTCTGCATTTTCGGCAGTGATGTCGGACTGAGTCTCATAGGTCTTGGCGATGAACTTCCAGAAAGCATCGTTGGAAGCCCGGCCGACGCAGTCGGAATAGGCCGCGCCCTTCGCCGCCCAGTTGTGCATCTCAAGCGGAAAATTCTGAAACACGAAACGGGCGGAGGGTTCGGCCGCGACAAGAGTTTCAATGGACGGCTGCGCCGCCTTGCAAGCCGGACACTGCAGATCGCCGAATTCGACGATGGTAACCGCAGCATCCTTGGGGCCGCGCTCGGGGCCGGTGAGTCCCTTCTCCAGCTTCTGTTTCGCCGGATCAAAGGGATGAGCACCGAACGGAATAATCTCGCCGACCAAAGCGTGCTCGCCGTCACGGGATACATAGAACTTCGTCATCTGTTGGCCCTGCGGGCTGGCGAGAACGACGTTAACCTCGGCCAAGTCGGGGATGGGAGACGGCCGGATGCCTGAGATTTTCCACGTGAGATCCTTCTCATAACCAAATTGCTGATGCAGAAAGGAATCGACGGTAGCTTCCGAAGGCAGGTCGGCGGAGGCGTGGGTTCCGAGTTCTGTGGCTGGTTTGGAGGACGCAGGAGCTGGAGTGGACGCCGGCGCCGGTTTGGTCTGAGCTGCCGCCAGGTTGCCGGCCAGCAGAACGATGCAAATCGGGTTTAGAAAACTGCGCATGGGTTCCTTTCGCGTTTTGGTTTGGGCTTTTAGGAATGCGATCTATCAGGATACTTGAAAAAGCGGTTTCAAGCTTCCGACTTGGCGGCGATCGGAAAGCGGCGTCCATACCCAAAGGCTTTGGGAGAAATCTTGAGACCAGGAGCCGCCTGTTGCCGCTTATATTCTGCGCGATCGACCATGCGGATCACGCGCTTCACTACTTCCATGTCAAACCCGTGATCGGCAGAAATCTGCTCGGCCGGATGGGAATCCTCCACGTAATCTTCGAGCACCGCATCGAGGACTTCGTAGGGAGGCAGCGAGTCACTGTCTTTTTGATCAGGGCGCAGCTCCGCGGAGGGCGGTTTCTCCAGGGTGGATTGGGGAATGACCGGGCGGCGTGAATTCACATATTCACTGAGCCGATAGACCAGCGTCTTGGGGACATCGGAGATGACTGCGAGGCCGCCAACCATGTCCCCGTAGAGAGTGCAGTAGCCTACGCCCAGTTCGCTCTTGTTGCCGGTGGAGAGCACGATCGCTCCAAACTTGTTCGACAGGGCCATCAGCATCGTGCCGCGAGCGCGCGATTGGATGTTTTCCTCGGTCACGTCTTCTTTTTGTCCCGCGAAAACATCTTGCAGGGTCTTGCGATAAGCCTCGTAGGCGGGATTGATCGAGAGCAACTCGAAACGGATCCCAAGATTGTTTGCCAGAGCGCGGGCATCATCGATCGAGCCTTGCGACGAGTAAGGTCCAGGCATTCCGACTCCGATGACGTTCTCCGGGCCCACGGCATCGGCAGCGACAACGGCGGTGAGGGCAGAGTCAATGCCGCCGCTCAGTCCGATGATCGCCTTGCGAAATCCGCATTTCTGCATGTAGTCGCGGGTGCCCAGGACCAGAGCGGAATATACGCTGGCCTCGTCGCCGGCAGTCTGCTCGCGCATTTCGCCGGACAAAGTCTGCGAATCGAAAAAGACGAGGTCTTCTTCAAAGGACCGTCCCTGGGCGACGACTTGCCCTTCGCGATTCAGCACCAGGCTGGAACCGTCGAAGACGAGACTGTCATTGCCTCCGACCTGGTTGACCAGCACGACGGGAACCTTGTGTTGGCGGGCGATGCTGGCCAGCATGTCGCGGCGCAGCTCGCGCTTGCCGATCCAGAACGGGGAAGCGGAGATGTTCAGCACGAAGTTCCCGCCAGCATGAATGAGGGACTCGACGGGATCGACCGTATACAGCTGTTTGCGCCAGAATCGCTTATCGTTCCAAGCATCCTCGCAGATGGTCAGCGCCATGCGGTTGCCGCAAAACGAAAACAGATCCTGAGTCTTGGCGGGAGCGAAGTTGCGCATCTCGTCGAAAACGTCGTAGGTGGGCAGCAACATCTTCGACTGGATAAAGGCGATCTTGCCATCCGTGAGCAGGGCCGCGGAATTCATGACTGCCTTGCCGGTATCGGAATGCGCGGGGGTGACTAGACCGCAAATCACAGAAATTCCAAGGGTCTCGGCGGCGATTCGCTCGACCGTTTCGCGATTCCGCGCGACGAAACTGGAACGCTCCACCAGGTCGCGGGGAGGATAGCCGCACACCGACAGCTCTGGAAACAGAATCAGGCCAGCGCCGGAGGCTTGGGCGCGACGGGAGAAGTCGATGATCTTCTTGGCGTTGCCGGAGAAGTCTCCGACCGTGGGATTGATTTGACCGAGCGCAATCTTCACTCTTTTAGTGTAAAGCCGCGGACGACAAGCGCCTAGGTTCGCCTCGCATTCGCCTGTACAAAAGGACAGTTCAAATCGGGCTACACTGAAATTAACCCGTTAGAATTTCGCAAAAAGGCGTAACATTAACGATTTGGCAGTCACTTTGGTCCGAGGAGCCACGATGCCCCTGCAAGGAAGTCCCCTGCTTACTCGTTTTTTGACACTCACCTTACTTATCGTAACTTTCTCTTTCTCCATTTCACTCGCACAATCGCCGGCCAATCATCCCTGGTCCAACTCCAGCCTCTCTCCCGACGAACGCGCCGCGATGGTGGTCAAGGAGATGACCATCGACGAAAAGATCAACATGCTGCACGGAACCGGCATGCAAGGACTTAGTCCCATGAGCCCACTTGCCATTTCTTCGAATGGCGGCGCGGGCTACGTCCCGGGGATTCCACGCCTGGGGATTCCAGCCATCCAGATGTCGGACGCGGCTTACGGAGTGCGGAGCAGCGGAGAGAACGGGCGCTACTCGACCGCGCTGCCCTCGGACCTGGCGGGAGCTGCGAGCTGGGATCTCGAGGCGGCGTATGAATACGGAGCCTTAATTGGCCGCGAATTGCGCGCCCAGGGCTTCAACATGACCCTCGGTGGAGGCACCAATCTCACCCGCGAGCCGCGGAATGGACGCACCTTCGAGTATTTGGGGGAGGATCCCGTTCTGGCGGGAAAGATGGTGGCATCGGTGATGAAGGGTCTGCAAGCCCAGCATGTGATTGGCGACATCAAGCACTATGCGCTCAACGATCAGGAGAGCGGCCGTAATGCGGTCGACATCACGATCGACAAGCGTGCCGCCCGCGAGAGCGATCTGCTGGCATTTGAAATCGGACTGCAGGAGACTGACATCGGGGCCGTGATGTGCTCTTACAACCGCCTGGACGGCGTCTATGCCTGCGAGAACAAGTATCTGCTCACGGATGTTCTGAAGAAAGATTGGAACTTCAAGGGATTCGTGCTCTCCGACTGGGGCGGTACACACAGCACCGAAAAAGCTTCAGCGGCCGGATTGGATCACGAGGAACCCGGCTGGATTTTCTACGGCGACGATTTCAAGAAGGCGGTGGAGTCAGGCAAGGTGCCCCAATCGGAATTGGATGATCATGTGCATCGCATTCTGCGGGCGATGTTCGCGACGGGAGTGATTGACGATCCGTCGCAGAAGAGTGTGGTCGACGTGGCGGGCGGCTTCGAAGTGGCACAGAAACTGTCCGAGCAAAGCACCGTGCTGTTGAAGAACGATCATGGGCAACTGCCGCTCGATGCCTCGAAGATCCGCAGCATCGCTGTGATCGGTCCGCATGCGGATGTGGGAATGATTTCCGGCGGCGGTTCGGCGCAGGTCGATCCTCCGGGCGGAAATGCGATCATGCCTCCGGGCAAGGGACAGACACATTGGCTGGAGAAGATATGGTTCCCGACGTCGCCCCTGAAGGCGATTCGTGCGAAGGCTCCGGGAGCAAACGTTCAGTTTGCCTCGGGCGCTGACCCCGCGGCGGCGGCTGCGCTGGCCAAGAACGCTGATGTCGCCATTGTCTTCGCCTATCAATGGGAGAGCGAAGGGATGGATCTGGACAGCCTGTCGCTTCCCGAGCATCAGGACGAACTGATCGCCGCGGTTGCGGCGGCCAATCCGCACACGATCGTCGTCCTCGAAAGCGGCACGGCTGTTACTATGCCCTGGGTCGATCAGGTCAGCGGCATCCTCGAAGCCTGGTATGCAGGCAGCCGCGGAGCAGAAGCGGTGGCGAATGTGATTTTTGGGGAGGTGAATCCCAGCGCCAAGCTGCCGATGACCTTCCCGAAGAACGAAGCGGACCTGCCGCATCCGACGATCGTGAAACCGCCTAAGGCTACCGTGCAAGCGGACCAGCAAGGTTGGAAGCGCATCGCCGCAGGCTTGCCAGCATTTCCTGTTACCTACGACGAAGGCGTCAAGGTCGGATACAAGTGGTACGACGCGGAAAACAAGCCGGTGCTATTTCCCTTCGGCTACGGCCTGTCGTACACAAGTTATTCCTATTCGAATCTGAAGGTGACGCCGGGAAAGAATCCGCGCGTGACCTTTACAGTTACAAATACGGGTAATCGGGCTGGAGCGGAGGTGGCGCAGGTGTATGCTTCCCTTCCGGCAGCAGCGGCGGAACCTCCGAAGCGCTTGGTGGGCTTTAGCAAGGTGAAACTCAACGGCGGAGAGAGTAAGGAAGTGACGGTCGACGTCGACCCGAAATATCTATCCATCTTCAACGTCGAGCGCAACGGCTGGCAGTTGCTTCCCGGGGAGTACGGATTCATGGTGGGAGGCTCTTCGCAGAATCTGCCGCTGAAGGAAACTGTCACTCTGAAATAAGACTCGTTCGTGTAGACCCTCTTTGGCGGCGTGCAAGGAATCTAGCTGAGTTCCCTTGCCGCCGCCATAACTTCTGAGACGACACTGTCGACGTCCGCATCTTTCGTGCGGTGATTTACGATGCACGCTCTGAGGCAGAATTTGCCGCGCAGAGAGGCGTTCGACAGATAGACTCGTCCGCGGGCGACGACGCTCTTCAGCAACGCGAGGTTCAAGTCGTTCAACTCTTCCTCTGACCGGCCACCAGTTCCACAATAACGGAAGCGGACCGCACTCAACTCCGCGGGCGCGAGCAGTTCCAGGTCAGATTCCTGCTCAATTGCCTTCGCAAGTCGGCGCGCCTGTGCCAAATCCTTTGCGATGGACTGGCGAAACGCACTGACTCCGTGATAACGCAACGACAGCCACAGTTTCAAAGCTCGAAACCTCCGCGACAACTCCATCGACTCCTCGAAGAACGCGAATCCTTCGATGGGATCGGCAGTGAGCGACCGCGCGTATTCGCCGCTATGCGAGAAAGTCTGCTGCGCCGCCTCAGGAGAACGATAGAGGAGACAACCGCAGTCCAGCGACTGATACAGCCACTTGTGCGGATCGAGAGAAATCGAGTCCGCTAGTTCCATGCCCGTGAATTTCTCGCGATCCGCCATTGCGGCCAAGGCGCCGTAAGCGCCGTCGATGTGAAACCAGGCACCGTGACAACGAGCGATCTCGGCAATTTGCTGGAACGGATCGATGGCGCCTGTGCTCACGGTGCCGGCGGAGGCGACGACGGCTACTGGGGTTCTGCCGTTTGCTTTGTCCTGGAGAAGGCGGCGCTCGAGTTCCTCAGGAATCATACGGAAAGACGAGTCTGTCGGGATCAGCCGCAGATTTTCACGTCCGATGCCGAGCAGTGCGACGCTCTTCGGAATGGACATGTGAATCTCGCTGGAAGCATAGACGACTCCTCCGGACGCAATTCCTCTTTCGTTGGCAGGCGCTTTAGTCTCTCGCGCCATCGCAAGGCCCATCAGGTTGGCGGAAGAACCTCCACCTGTAAGATGGCCGCGGAAGCCGGGACAGCCGATGGCCTGCGCCAGCCATCCAACGACTGTTTGTTCGATTGTCACCGCCGCAGGCCCGGAGCGCCCCGCGGTCACGTTTTGATTGAGGACGCTGGCCAGCAGGTCCGCGACGGCTCCAACGGGTTCTCCCGAGCCAAGCACGTAGCCGAAGAACCGGCCATTTTGAACACGAGACTGGCGCAGCACGTCCGGCAAAGCGTTCAGGGCATCTTCGCCGATTCCCTGTTCGGGCAGGGCGGTACGGAAGAGGCGGAGCGTCTCTTCGCCGTTTGTTGTGGGAGAAATCGGCTGCGCATCGAGGTGCTCGAGATAATCGACCGCAAGAGCACTCACTCGCTCCGCCAGCTTTTGAAACTGCGTCGAAGAAATTTCGAGAGGGTTCATCGTCGACAGTTGGCTACGCGTTCAGGTCAACGCTTGCGGCAGCTCTTTCAAAAGCAGCCTTACGCGTAACCAGGAAGTAGATCGGTATGGCGATTGCGATGGTCCCAAAGCACGCTCCGACGTACATGAAGGGCAAAGGATCGAAGTGAAATTCGGGCTGGTCTTGCATCCAAAATAACCAGGGGAACACCTTTTTCTGTGCTTCCATGAGAGCAGTGAATCGAACGCGGCTCCCAGGAGCAGAATAGAAACACCCCACGTTCACCATCATTACGATGTAGTACCAAACGCCAACCGTTCGCGCCGACGGTCGGAGACGCAACAGTCCGATCCCGATGTAGAGTTGCAAGGCGCCTGCGACCAAGAAATAGATGCCTGCAGGCCACCCACTCAATACCTTCGTGAGCAGAAAAGTAGGAGAGCGCATTGCAATACTGACTGGAAAGAACGCACACCCTATCAGAAGAAGCCAGGCAATGATCGTCAGGCTTAGTGGACGGTCAGGTGTACCCTGAACCGGCGAAGAAGCCTCGGGCAACACAGTCTCGACAGGCGTGGACGGACTGAGAGACCAACCGACAGGAGGCACGAACTGGGCCTTCACCTTTGCTCGGGTGAAAAACAACACCCACCAGACGGCCACACTCAACAGGGCTGCCCAGAAAAGACCCATAACCAGCCGGAAGCCGGCTATGACGGCGGGATCTGCCCCACTGGCATTGGGGAGGGGGACCAGCACCGTGATCAAGCCGGAGAACAAACTCGCTAAGATCAGGAGCACGGAGAACACAATGGTGGAAATCCGCGCCCAGTTCTTGAGACGGAGGAGCCCTATGCCGCAGGCGATACCCCAGATTGCCGGGAGGATGTAAAACAGCGAAGACAGAGCAGCGATCGCTTTTAGGGCGGCGAGAGAGATGGGCACGTCTCGCGGCGCTGGAAGCGGAACGACAAACATCACGACCACGAAGAGAATTCCTATCAACATCGTAAGAGAGGAACCCACTAATTCCAGGACTGCGATTACGGTGACGCCAAGCGAACGCCCCATGCGACTCCTTTTCTGCAGCCCATTCTAATCTCCGCTTCCCGGAAAAACAGTGTGCTTAGCCGCGGGCATTGGCGCCGATCCTTTCTGATCTTGCCAGAGCACGCGATTCAGGCGAGCCGCCCCCGCCGCATCGGGGCGCGAGAAATCCATTTTTTCGGAGAGCTTCGCCCCCGGCGCCTCGCGCTTGTTGGTTTCGTAAATCAGCCCATTGTTCAAATTGCGATAGTCCGCGTTGTAGGCTGGTTGATCGCCAGTTCCCGTGAATAGCCCGGCCATCACCGGCGCGTAGGCGTCGTTCTGATTCATGGGCGGAAGGCCGAGCAATGTTTCCATGGTATGAATCATGTTCACGGTTGTGTAGAAACGGTGCTCTACGTTGGGCTGCGCGGCCGATCCGGGCGAATACTTGCTGACGACGAAGGCGATGGAGCGATGCGCGTCGACGTGGTCGGCGCCATCCTGGGCATCGTCTTCCAGAACGAAGATTGCGGTGTCATCCCAATAGTCGCTGTGGGAAACGGCATCCACCACGCGACCGAGCGCGAGGTCGTTGTCGGCGACCGAGGCCGCTGGGCGCGGCAGGTTGGGACGGGTGCCGCCAGTGTGGTCGTCGGGCAAGTACAGCAGAACGAAGGACGGCAATTCGAACTCCGGTCCTTCATCCGCATCGCGGGCGCGAACGTAGGCGCTAAATTCATTCATGAACTCGTCGACGCGGAGCTGATCGGGATAATCGGTGTTGAAGTCCGGGTAGAGCGGATCGAAATGACCGCGCAAAACTGCTTTGGTCGGCTTCACTCCTTTGAACAGCGGGACCGCCCACGGCCATGGACTCGGCCCAGCATGCGGATCGCCGACATTGGGCGCAAGCATATCCCCTCGACGGACAACGGTCCGCGGACAGAGCGTTTGTTGTCCGGAGGGAGTGCCCTGCTTCGGACTGGCCGCCTTGATCTTTTCATTGCACCACTCGGCGTTCACGAACTCGCCGTAGTCACGAAAGGTAACGTGGTTGCGAGCGAGATTGTCCCAGAGAAAGCCAGTGGAAGGATCGTCGACATCGGGTTGATTGTGCTCTAGCGGAAATTCGTCGGCGACTTGACCTTGAAAATCATAGGTGCGCTCTTTCCCGCGGTAAGCGATCTGCCAGGTCTTTTCGTTGTAGTCGGAAGTGATGGCGGCGGTGGACCAGAGATGTCCGTCGCCGGAAACCTCGCCGCTGTCATAAAAATTATCAAGCACGCCGAACTGCAGGGCCAGTTTGTGCTCGTTGGGCGTGATGTCCTCGCCGTACATGGTGAGCTCGGGATCGCCGTTGCCGACTTGCTTATCGCCAACCTTCAGGTCGCCGAGGATCTGGTCGTAGGTACGATTCTCTTTGATGACATAGATCACGTGCTTGATGGGATTCTGCCCGCCGGAAAAGGCGATCGTTCCGGGATCGTTGTGCAGCAGATTGTCGCGTTCGACCATCTGCGTCAGTTGCGGAAGTTTCTCGAGAGTCGATGGAATGTTGAGGCGGGCAATCGATCCCCGGATGAGCGTGGGGATATAGGGATGATCACGGTTCTTTTTTTCGTAGGCCGTCTTGCCCATGTCTTTGTTCGCGCGCGAGCCTTCGCCCTTGGCGGTGGCGATCAGGAGGTCGTCTCCGTGAACTGCGAGGGCGCTGGGGTACCAGTCGGTGGGAATGAACCCCATCGGCTGTTGCGAGATCGGAACGTTCGAGGTGGCGACCGGCTGTGTTAGGTCGAAGACGGCAATGGCGTCCAACGAAGCATCGGCGGCGAACAAGAGCTTGCCATCGGAGGACTGAGCCAGTGCCGTCGGATAACTGCCAGCGTATTTTTGCCCGGGTGCGGTCGTAGAGAAGAAGTTTGTGACTTCGGCTGATGCCGTGGCGACAGCGGCCACCAGATCAGAGTTGGAGAGCGCTACGTACAACGTTTTCTCATCCGAAGTGAGCAGCATTTCGCTAGGATGCGAGCCAGGAGCAAGCACGTCTGCCGGCCGGTTTAGCTTGATCCAACGCGCGACCTTGCCGCTGGTCAGATCCAACTCTGCCACCTGCGATGCGTTCCACAAGCTGCACCACGCGCGGCGGCCGTCGCGGGTAGCGACGCAGGTATAGGGAAACGAGGAGGGCACCAGATCGTTGGTGGTCAGGTCAAAGGTCTGCAGCACCTTCCCAGTCGTGGGATCGAGCAGTACAACGTTGTCCGAAAGATTGTTCGCGATCAGAAGTTTGTCTCGGTCTCCATCGGAGATCACAGCCATTCCGGCCGGGTATGGAATCGCCATATGCGGGGGAGCTTTCAGGCCAACCGCCAGCTTCTTTCCGGTCGATAGCGGTTGCAACGCGATCGGAATAAATCGCTCTGGCGCAACTTTGCCTTCGGTGAATCGATACACCGCGATACCGTTTCCCATGTTGCCGACCTTTGCGCCGGTAGGATCGGTCAGCGAACCGATGGAGGCGTAGAGATGCTTACCATCAGAACTAAAGGCCAGACCGAGGAAGTAGCTCTGGTACGAAGTGTCGCTCAGGCGCGCGTCGGGATACTCAGTGATCTGATTGCTCTTGAGATCGAGCACGGCAATGGACTGGTGAGCCAGCGTTTCTTGCGTGCCGTAGCCGTCGTTCAGCAGCGCGGCATAGCGGCCGTCCGGACTCAATACCATCGTCGCGGGAAAGCTGTTGGTGCTGCCAATGCGTCCTGGAGAAGGAGCCGTAAGCATTTTGCTGGAGGGGAGCATGATCGGAGGACGGTCGGCAGAAGGCGTTTGGGCAAGAACAGCGGCAGCGCCCAGCAGAACAAAGACAGGAAGACGGAAGATGGAACGAATCACGGAGCCTCCGCGCCGAGAATGGTTTGAAACCAATGGAGGAGATGAGCGTAATTCAATCTGGCGTCAAGGGTCAAAGCTGCCAGGATCTTCCCGGTTTATCAACCGAACAGCATTGGTCAAGAGATCTTCGGTAGATGTACGGAAGGGGGAACGACAGATCTGTCATCCTGAGCGACGTGAAGGATCGATGCAATTCTGCCGGCACTACCGCAGCGATCGCTAAACCCCTACGCCCCCGGCAGCTTAAACTCTCTCTTCGCCAACTCCGGCGTCGACTCCAGGCTGGGCCAGTCCCGAATCCCCACCGCCGGACAAATCAGTCCCTTACCCGCCGGACGCAGCAACTGCCGCAGCGTCTGCACACCATAGAACAATCCCTGCCCGGTGTTGGCCGCCACGATCAGATGTGAGTTGTCCGAGAACAGCAAATAGCCATCCCTGCCCACGACGTTATCGGCCTTGAGCCCGTTCCGTGCCAAAAACTTTCGCACCCGCGAATCCTGCAACCGGGCTAGCACGATCGCACCATCCTCCGCCTTACCCGCCGCCTTCATACCCAGGATGTCCAGTTTTAGTCCCGACTGGTCCGCGACCTCTTCGGCCAGCGTCTCGGCGGCAATGCGATCTTCCGACTGGTGTCCCAGTTGTACGAAAATCCTGGTCCGCGGTCCCACGTGAAACCCGCCGTCCCGCAGTTGCACTTCCTTGGGTGCCGGCATCAGTTGCAACTGGGGCCGCCCATCGGAATCCAGCGCCCACGCCGGAACGCAAATCAGCACCGCAGAAACGATCAACAAAAGTTTCTTATTCATTCCAATCCTTGAACATCGGAAATCCAAGACTCTATTCTACGCGCAACCCTTCCCCAAATTGCCATGAAACGTTTTGATCCATCCTACTAAAACCCCGTACCTAGCGTGATTCCTCTCGAATCCGCAACTATTTATTAAATGCTTCTTTATTAACCACATACGGCATTTTCGTAAGATCCCCGCCGTAGTTTTCTTCCAGCACGTCGATCAGCCCCTGGGCGCACCGCCCCGCCATTCCTTTATCCGGATCGATCGAAAGCCGCGTAATCCGCGCCGCACTGGCGAAGTGCGGCAGCAACCGGCACCGGTCCTCAATCGCCGGATCTCGCAGCGGAGAATCCATGGGCAACGGCTCCGTCTCATATACGTCTAATGCCGCCCCTGCGATCCAGTTGTCCCGCAAGGCTCGTGCCAGCGCCGTTTCCGATACCACCGGCCCTCGCGAAGTATTGACCAGATAGGCCGTCGGCTTCATCATCCGCAGCGTATTCTCATTGAACAGATGGTAGGTCGGCGTCGCACTCTCCCCTTCCCGCAACAGCGGGACGTGCACGCTGACAAAGTCCGCTCCGCGCAGCGCCTCCTCAAACGGCACGTACCGGATCCAAGCTTTCTCCTTCACCAACCCGCGCGCATGCCGAAGATCGTTGATCTCCTGAATCGATTTCACGTAGGCATGATTCTCATACGCCGGGTCGTAGCACAAAATATTCATGTCAAAGCCAGAACACTTCTTGATGAACGCCAGCCCGATCCGACCCGTCCCTATCACCGCCACCGTCTTCCCCGTAACCTCGTCCCCTAGAAACGGCAAGTATGGATGCCAGTATCCCCACTGGTTCTCGCGCGTTAGGTGTTCGGCCGTCCACATCTTTCGCGCCAGCGTCCCCATCATGAGAAAGGCAAACTCCGCCGTAGCTTCCGTCAGCACATCGGCGGTATGCGTGAACGGGACCTTATAGCGGTTGGCATCTGCACGGTTAATGTTGTCAAAGCCCACAGCAATTTGCGCTACAACCTTCAAAGACCCTTTGCCCGCCTCAAACACCTCCGCATCAATCGGGTCGCGCAGTGTCGTAATCAATCCCTCGACGCCCGATCTCACTTTCTCGATAATCAAACTCTTCGGCGGCGCTTCCGGCTGAGCGTAGACTTCGACTTCATATCCCAGCTTGCGCAGCAGGTCGATCGCCTCGCCGATGTCGCAGGTAGCAAACACGCGAAATTTCTTGCTCATAGTTTCCTGGAAATATCTTTCTTGTGGATCAAGACGGCGCGACTCCAGTCCAACCAGCGGCCCACACCGCAGCGAACCGACAAATATCATACGCGATGGTTACCGGTAAGTCGGGTCAATGATTTCCGTCGCATCCCTTTCATCTAATCTTCAGACTCCCGGTATTGAATAGGCTTGCTGTTTGGGACGAAACAAGGGGCGGCAGCCCCGAACTTTTGCCGCCCCTATTCCCTTCTCAGGAGAATCGATGCGCAATCCAAGGATCGCAATGATCGCCATACTGAGCCTCGCGGTGGCCCTCGTCGCCCAGGAAAAGAAGATCCGGCGCGCCGACCTGCCCCCCGCCGTCGAGAAGACCGTCTCGGCCCAGACGCAAGGCGCCACCATTAAAGGATTTTCGCAGGAAAAAGAAAACGGACAGATCCTTTACGAAGTCGAAACCACGGTGAACGGCCACAGCAAAGACATCACCATCGACGCCAGCGGCGCCGTCACCGAGATCGAAGAGCAGATTTCGTTCGATTCCCTTCCCGCCGCCGTAAAAGCTGGACTCCGCGCCAAAGCCGGCGAAGGCAAAATCGTCAAAGTCGAATCGCTGACCAAGCACGACAAAATCGTTGCCTACGAAGCCAAAGTACAAACCGCCGGCAAGAAATCAGAAATCCAGGTTGGTCCCGACGGCAAGCCGCTGGATCACGAAGAATAAAGCTGAGAACCTGTGACAGGACCGCAGTGGGGTCACGGTGTGATTACGATCACAGAGGCCCGCAACTTCCGTTGCTACAATCCTTTCGTAAGCCACTCTTAGAATCTAAGAGGAGGTTCCTGTGACACGATTCACACCGGTTCTTCCCGCTCTCTTGCTCTTCGCACTCGCGCTACCCGCGCAGCAGCAGCCCTCAACGCCAACCACGCAGAAGACACCGACGTACGCTGCCATTCCTGTGGAAGCTATCAAGCAGCCGAATCCAGTCAAGTCCAGCTCCGAATCTCTGGCCCGTGCCAAGAAGTGGTGGACCCTTGACTGCGCCATGTGTCACGGTGCCGACGGCAACGGCAAAGGCGAGACCGCCACGGATATGAAGTTGAAACTCGCCGATTTCACCGATCCGTCGACCCTCAAGGACCGCACCGACGGCGAAATCTTCTACATCATCAAGAACGGCCACAACGACATGCCGCCCGAAGGTCCGCGCATCAAAGTCGAAGAGAATTGGGATTTGGTGAACTACGTCCGCTCGCTGGCCAAGAAGCCCGCAGCCGAGGCGAAGCAGTAGTGGGAGCTCAAGCGCATGGGTGCCCCACCCTTCTCCCGTAGTTTGCGAGAGGGTGGAGAGTTTGATTTTTGGGACGACGGAACTGGATCACCCCGGCTCCTGGTAGACTCCCAGCACATTCCCCGCCGGATCTCGAAATCGCGCTGTGATTTCCGGAGCGTCGCCACCGATCGGCTGCACAATCTCGCCCCCATTCGCAAGAATCGAATCTACGGTTGCCGCCGCGCTCTCGACCATGATGTACACCAGCAACCCTGGCTGTGTCGCTGGAGGCCGCCCCAGGACCCACTCCCCGCTCACTTCGCCCACGCCATCGTCAAAAGCAGTCGCGCCGTCCCCGCGTTGTCGGATGTTCCAACCGAATACCTTCTTGTAGAACTCCGCCGAGCGCGCAACGTCTGTCGCAGGAATCTGCAGGTAGCAGATCTTGCCGTTACCAATCGTAGGGGGCATGGAGTTCAGTTTACCCCGCCCTGCGGTAGCGCCCCCGCGGGTCCGGCGCCGAATCTTCGCCCGATCCCAGCAGCGCCACGACGCCTCGCAAACCCTCCCACGCGGCCAGATTCAAAGACGGCTCCGAACTCACCAGGTCGCGGATCATGTCCCACGCCGCCATGTTCAGCGCGCCCTCCGGCGGCATTCCCATCGCCAGCGACACCGCGCACTGCGGACAAAAAGAAATCCGCTGCGCGTTCGATTTCTGCCGCGGCTTCACTCCCACGGTTTGCGCGAACATGTATACCGCTACTGATTTGTGCCCCGCTTCAATCTCTCGCTTGCAGCGTAGACAAACCATAGGTTGCACCGGCATCCCCCTCGTGCGCAGAAGTACGCCTCTTCACTCTCAGGGACACTCTCGACGACGACAAGTAAGAAGAAAGATTCCTGTTCACCCGATTGACGCCGCGGCGGAACGCTAAACAAACTCGCGATCCGCCGCGCCGTCTTGCACTCAGGCTGCCTTGGACTTTTTCAGGCCTTCCACAAAGTCGAGCAGGTCGGCGTTGATCCGGTCCGCCTGGGTTGTGGGCATCCCGTGCGGGAATCCCGGATACGTTATCAGCTTGGCGCCCTTCACCAGCTTCGCGGACTGCAGTGCCGATGCTGCGATCGGCACGATCTGGTCATCCTCGCCATGCAGAACCAGAGTGGGCACGTCGAACTTCTTTAAGTCTTCTGTGAAGTCCGTCTCCGAGAAAGCCTTGACGCAGTCATATCCTGCTTTCACTCCGCCCATCATTCCCTGCAGCCACCACTTATCCCGGGTCCCTTCCGAGATTGTTGCGCCCGGCCGGTTGTAGCCGTAGAACGGAAGTGTAAGGTCCCGGTAAAACTGCGGACGGCTCTTCCTGTATTGCGCCCGCAAGTCATCGAACACTTCGATCGGCGAGCCCTCGGGATTCTTGTCCGTCTTCACCATCAAGGGCGGCACGGAGCTGATCAGCACGGCCGCTGCTACCCGCTGGCTGCCATTTCGCCCGATATAGCGCGCAACCTCTCCGCCGCCGGTCGAGTGACCGATATGGATGGCGTTTCGCAAATCGAGTTTTTCCGTCAGCGCCGCCAGATCATCGGCGTACGTGTCCATGTCGTTCCCATCCCACGTCTGGCTGGAACGGCCGTGCCCTCGCCGGTCCGCGGCAATGACTCGATAGCCGCGCTCTCCGAAGAACATCATCTGATTGTCCCAGTCGTCCGCCGTGAGCGGCCAGCCGTGGCTGAATACGATAGGTTGTCCTGCGCCCCAGTCTTTGTAAAAAATCGTCGAACCGTCTTTCACTGTAATCGTGCTCATGCAATCTTCTCCTTTCGCTGAGATCGCTCGATCTCGGTTCTAGTGGACGCCTGCGCGGATACCTACTTCCGAGGTGCGCAGACCCAAGCACCCTCTCGTGCACATCCCCCGATTTCAATCCCCTTTGACTGCAGATAGGACTTCGTGGATTCAATCAAAAGCACGACCGGCATGTCGCGAGTGCGATCTGATCGATGGGCCGCCAGCCCAGCAACTTTCCCTTGACAGCGCTCTCCTTTACTGTTACATCTTGTAACGCTACAATGACTAACACACGGCAGCCCCGTCTAAAGAACCTGGGAGAAGTCGAGCAAACCGTCATGGACTATCTCTGGACTCACGGCCCCTCCACTGCGGAAGCATGCCGCGAGGCGCTGGCCTCGACCCGCCCCATGAAGGATTCGACGATCCGCACCGTCCTCCGCCGCCTGGAAGAAAAGGGCTACCTCACGCACGAGACGGAAGGCCGCACCTTCATCTACAAGGCATCCGACGCCCGCGAGAACGTCGCCGTGCGCGCCGTCAAGGGCATCATCGATCGCTTCTGCGGAGGTTCTGCCGAGCAACTCGTCCTTGGCATGGTCGACAACGCCGTCCTCAACCGCAAGCAACTCGAACGCCTCGCCCGCAAGATCGCTGAGAAAGAGGTCAAGCCATGATGCTGGAGGCTGTCGTGCAAACATCCTCAACTCTTTTGACGGAACTCGCGGATCCCGCCGCCCGCGCTCTCGCGCTCGCCGCCGCCGCCGGACTAGCCCTGGCCGCCTTCCGCGTCAAAGCAACCTCGACGCGCCTCTTCACCTGGACCGCGGTCCTCTATGCCGCATTGGCGATGCCCTTTCTGGGATGGATGCTGCCACGGGTCTCGGTAGCTACACCGGAATTCCTTGGGCAGGCGTGGCAGAATATGGAGCCCACCGAAACTTCGGTTCGTGAGAATGATGTAGTCGTCTCCGCTGTCGAAGAGGGATCGCCGCTCGTAACCGCGGAACTGCGCCAGAGTGCAACCTACGGCGCACGACGCGGGATAGCAACGAATGTGTCCGAGCCCCAGTGGGGCGAACGATCGACTCTTACTCAATCCAACGCCTCGTCATCCTCGGCAATCGAGATCCCGGCGCCTCCGTCTTCCTTTTCCTGGAGCCTGATCGCGGCCGCGCTCTATATCGCTATCGCCGGGATTTTTCTCGCCCGCTTGCTGATCGGCCTCATCTACGGACGGCGTCTCATCCGCGCGTCCCACATCATCGACGACCCGCTCGTAACCCGAAAACTTGCTCGTCCCACCGCTCCCCGCCTCGCGGAATCCGATCTTATTTCCGTCCCCGTCACTATGGGTGCGCTCCGGCCAACCATTCTCCTCCCCGCCGACTGGCGTACCTGGGACGCGGCCAAGCTCGACGCAATCCTCGCCCACGAACTCTCCCACGTTATTCGCCGCGACCCGCTCACCCAGCGCCTGTCGCTTCTGCACCGCGCCATCTTCTGGTTCAGCCCGCTCGCCTGGTTTCTCGACCGCCGCCTCGCCGACCTCGCCGAACAGGCCAGTGACGAAGCCGCCCTCTCTTGCGGGACCGACCGCGAACGCTACGCCCGCATCTTGCTGGATTTCTTCGAAGCCCTCCACGCTGCACCCGGACGCGTCTGGTGGCAGGGCGTCTCCATGGCCAAGGCAGGTCAGGCCGAAAAAAGAGTAGAACGAATTCTTTCCTGGAAAGGATCGGTTGCTATGCGTCTTAAGAAATCGATTGCCTTCGTCGTTGTGGCTTGCGCAATTCCCGTTGTGTACCTCGCCGCCTCCGCGCACCCGGCCCAACATGTACCGATGCTCGGCGCGCAATTCACGCAGGATCAAACTCCAACTCCCGTCCAACAGCCCGCGCCTGCATCGCAGGTGCAGCCTGCCGCCGCCCCCACACCCGCTCCGGCCGCCGGCGTCACAGGCGGGGTTTCCGCTCCCGCGGCCATCGCACCGCATGCTCCAATGGCAGGACCCACCAATCCCCCAACTCCGGCGGTGGCTCCCGTCGCCCCGGTCGCTCCCGCCGTGCGCCTTGGCCGGATTGATTCCCGGGACAATTACTACAAAGCGCAAGGGGAAGCCTATGCTCTCGCGATGCGGGCGCGTTCCATGGCCGATCAGGCCCGACACGCGTCCTACGGCCACGGATATTCCTACAGCTACGGCGACGACGACGGCCAACGCTTCGTCATCGTCACCGGCAAGTCCGATGCCCTCACCATGTCGGGTTCCACCGCTGATGCCCGCCACGTCGAGAAACTTCGTAAGAGCATCCCCGGAGACTTCATCTGGTTTCAGGTCGACGAAAAGTCCTACGTCATCCGCGACCAGGCCACCGTCGACCGCGCCCGCAAACTCTGGGCTCCCCAGGAGGAACTCGGCAAGAAGCAGGAAGAACTCGGCAAGCAACAAGAAGCTCTGGGCAAACAGCAAGAAGCGCTCGGCGCAAAGATGGAGAAAGTCCGCGTGAGTGTGCCCGACATGACTGCACAACTCGACAAGCTCAAAGCCGAATTAAAAGCGCTCGGCGCCACCGCCACCATGGATCAGATCGGAAAGGTCCAGGAAGAAATGGGCGAGTTGCAGGAGAAGATGGGCGACATTCAGTCCCATGCCGGCGAGCAGCAAGGCAAGCTGGGAGAGGAAATGGGAGCCCTCGGGGAACAGCAGGGCAAACTCGGCGAGGAACAAGGCAAGCTTGGCGAACAGCAAGCTGAACTAGCCGAAAAAGCCTCGAAAGAAATGAAACTGTTACTGGAAGACGCCGTGAAAAAAGGCCTGGCTCAACCCGAGCTGTGAGAGCTCCAGGGTGCCCCCACCCTTCTCGCGATTTGTGCGAGAGGGTGGGGATTATGACTTCCTAGGATTTTGAATTCCTTAGTGATCCTTAGTGCCCTTCGTGGTCAAGATTTTTGTCGATAACCATCATCCTCCCGCACGAATCGGAACTCCATTGAAATTGTTGCGGTGTTCCTTTTCGTATCGAACGCCAAAGCCGAGCTGTTGTCTGGAGGGTCCCCTGATACCATCGTCGGTGGGACCGGCAAACTCGGATCGAGCATGCTCATCGAAATCGGACATGTAGAGGCGCTTTTCCGGTATCCCGTGAAGTCCATGGCCGGCGAACGACTCCAGGTCGCGCACCTTGGCTGGCACGGCCTCGATGGTGACAGACGTCTGGCATTCCGCCGGATGGATGACCGCAGCGCCTTCCCGTGGCTCACTGCAAGCAAACTTCCCGACCTGATCCTTTTCACTCCCCAACGGCGTGAAGACAGCGCTCAGGGAGACCTTCCTACGCACATTCGCACGCCATCTGGTGAAGAGTTTCCTGTGTTCGGGGAGGCCTTGGCCGCGGAGGTCGGACGCCGGTACGGAGCTCCCGTGCAGATGATGCAACTGAAACATAGCATCTTCGATGAAGCCAGCATCTCCGTGATCGCCACCGACACAGTCCGCGAGATCGCACGACTCGCAGGGCAGAGGCCCGATGCGCCACGCATGGACGCGCGACGATTTCGCCCGAATATTGTGGTCCGCTTACTGCGCTCAGTTCCCTTCCATGAGGACGAGTGGGTAAACGGCGTGCTGTCATTCGGCGAGGGAGAGGATGCCCCGGCCATCACCGTCACCATGCGCGATGAACGCTGCTCGATGTTGAACCTTGATCCCGACTCATCCACCCCCGAGCCTGAGGTACTCAAGGCCATCGTTCGTGAGCACCAGAACACCGCGGGTGTCTACGCCACGGTCACCCGCGTCGGCCGATTGGCCGTCGGGCAACGGATCCTCCTCGAGCCAGCAACCCGAAAAAGGAAAGTGTGTAGTCAGAAATCCGGGACAACTGGAAAGTTCAGGGAAGTCGCTTTGGGCGGACCCCGTTTCGATGGGGACTTGCCCGTGCTACTCCTTACGGCTGCCCCTTGACAACTCCCTGCTCATATCCTACAATTAGCACTCGATAGGCGTAACTGCTAACAGCACCGCCTAACCCATCCAAATCATAGGGTTACAAAGATTCAATCAAGTACGTCAACCTTCTAACTACTCGAAAGGAGTAACAATCCATGGCGAAATTCTCACCACTCCATGACCGCATTCTGGTCCGTCGCGTGGAGGAAGCTTCCACCACTCGCGGCGGCATCATTATCCCCGACTCGGCCAAAGACAAGCCGCAGGAGGGCGAAGTCATCTCCACCGGCAAAGGCCGCACCAACGATGAAGGCAAGACCTTCCCGCTCGCAGTGAAAGAGGGCGACCGCGTCCTGTTCGGCAAGTATTCCGGAACCGAAATCAAGATTGATGGCGAAGACTTCATCATCATGAAAGAAGAAGAAGTCCTCGGCATCCTCACCGGAGCCGCCACCCCGGCCAAGAAAGAACTCGCCGGCTCCAAGAAGTAGTCGGGGCTTCCGCTCTCCGGCTCCCGGCTTCCGGGGGTCGAACAGTGCCAAGCCTGTTTCCAGCGCAACGCGTTCCGAAAGCCGGACGCCGAAAGCCGGAAGCCGTCTAGAACAAGATTCCGCAGGCCAGTCCTGCAAAGAAATTCATAAGGAGATTGAAACAATGGCAAAACACATCGTTCACGGAGAAGAATCCCGTCAGGCGATCCTCCGCGGCGTCAACCTTCTGGCCGATGCCGTGAAGGTCACCCTCGGCCCTAAGGGTCGCAACGTAGTCATCGAAAAGAAATTCGGTTCGCCGACCATCACCAAAGACGGCGTCACCGTCGCAAAAGAAATCGAACTGAAGGACGGCCTGGAGAACATGGGCGCCCAGATGGTTCGTGAAGTCGCCAGCAAGACCTCGGACGTAGCCGGCGACGGAACCACCACCGCCACCGTTCTCGCCCAGGCCATCTTCCGCGAAGGCGTCAAGACCGTAGCCGCCGGCGCGAATCCCATGGCCCTGAAGCGCGGCATCGAGAAGGCCGTCACCGTCATTTGCGGCAAGGTTGACAAAGAAGGCAACCGCGTCAATGGCGAACTCGACAAGCTGTCGAAGCCCGTCAACAACGACCAGATGATCGCGCAGGTTGGCACTATTTCCGCCAACAATGACGAGACCATCGGCAAGATCATTGCCGAGGCGATGAAGAAGGTCGGCAAGGACGGCGTCATCACGGTTGAAGAGTCGAAGACGCTTGAGACCCAGCTGGAAGTCGTCGAAGGTATGCAGTTTGATCGTGGATATCTGTCTCCGTATTTTGTTACGGATCCGGAGCGGATGGAAGTTGCGATCGAGAATGCCTACATCCTGATCAACGAAAAGAAGATCAGCTCGATGAAGGACCTGCTTCCGCTGCTCGAGCAGATTGCCAAGTCCGGCAAGCCGCTCTTGATCATCGCGGAAGACGTAGAAGGCGAAGCACTCGCTACCCTCGTCGTCAACAAACTGCGTGGCACGCTGCAAGTTGCGGCCGTGAAGGCTCCTGGATTCGGCGATCGCCGCAAGGCGATGCTGCAGGACATCGCGATCCTGACCGGCGGCAAGGCCATCACGGAAGATCTCGGCATTAAGCTCGAGAACGTGCAGATTGCGGACCTCGGGCAGGCCAAGAAGATCACCATCGACAAGGACAACACCACGGTGGTCGAAGGCAAGGGCAAGCACTCTGAGATCGAAGGCCGCGTGAAGGAAATTCGCAGCCAGATCGACAAGACCACCAGCGACTACGACCGCGAGAAGCTGCAGGAGCGGTTGGCGAAGCTGGTCGGTGGCGTAGCCGTAATCAAAGTCGGCGCCGCGACCGAGACCGAAATGAAGGAAAAGAAAGCCCGTGTGGAAGACGCGATGCACGCAACCCGCGCGGCCGTGGAAGAAGGCATTGTCCCCGGCGGCGGCGTTGCCCTGGCGCGTTGCTCCGCAGCGCTGGACAAGGTGAAGGCCGAAGGCGATGAGCAGATTGGTATCAACATCGTGAAGCGCGCCATCACTGAGCCCCTGCGCCAGATCGTCGAGAACGCCGGCGAAGAAGGCGCGGTGATTCTGGGCAAGGTGCTTGAGTCCAAGGAAACCAACTTCGGATTCAACGCCTTCTCCAACGAGTACGAGGATCTGGTCAAGGCTGGCGTGCTCGATCCCACAAAGGTCGTGCGCACCGCCCTGCAGAATGCCGGCTCCATCGCCAGCCTAATGCTGACCACCGAGGCCCTGATCGCAGAGATTCCTGAAAAGAAGGAAGCTCCGGCGCCGGGTGGACACGGTGGCGGCGGCATGGGGGATATGTACTGAGCCCAGTCGTTGGTCGTTCGTCGTTGGCAAGAACCAAGGCCCCGCCGCAAAGGCGGGGCTTTTTTTTACTCCAGGTGCTAAGTCCTCACCCTCACCTCGCGAGACACGCGATGGGATCTGTTGTCCCTTCGAGACCAGCGACTTTCCCACAATGCGCTCGTTACTTACGTAAGATCGCAGACGCAGCACGAGGATGTTCTAATCATCGGTTCGAGTGTGCGTCGGAATCCTAGAGAGCGCGTGCTCGCAAGGTCGGTGAAATGAAAATATTGTGTCCGGTTCTTCCTATTCTTTTAGTCCTCATTTTTCTTGTCGGCTGCGGTTCGCAAAACGGCAACAATAGTCAGCCTCCTCCGCCCCCTCCGCCTCCTACTCAATTCGCTATCTCGGGCACGCTGGCAAATCTCGCCGCCGGAAGCAATGGTGTGGTCCTGCAGAACAACGGTGGGGACAACATCTCGTTGACTGCGAACGGCACATTCCTTTTTGCCACCAAAATCACGAGTGGCAGCGCTTACGACGTGACCTCGATGACACAGCCCTCCAGCCCTGTCCAGCGATGCAGCGTAGCCAACGGCGGCGGCAAGGCCAGCGCGAACGTATCCAACGTAAGGGTTGAGTGCGGGCACAATGAGTGGGCTTGGATGGCCGGATCGCAGAACATCAACCAAATTGGCACGTATGGAACCCTCGGATCGCCGGCTTCGGCGAACACTCCCGGAGGACGACAGTTTCCGGCGACTTGGACCGACAAGTCCGGAAGTTTCTGGCTGTTTGGCGGATACGGCTACGATTCGAACGGAACTTTAATGCCCATGAGTGACCTTTGGGAATACAGCGCAGGAGAATGGACTTGGAGGGGGGCCCAGTGCTCACCGGGCAAAGCGGAAACTACGGTTCCATGGGGATTGCCTCCGCAAGCGGTATCCCGGGAGCGCGATTTCAACCTGCCAGTTGGAATGATGCATCCGGCAGTTTCTGGTTGTTTGGTGGAAACGGTTTTGACTCGGTCGGCAATGAATCTCCGATGAACGATCTCTGGAAATACAGTTCAGGTGAATGGACTTGGGTCGGCGGGTCGAGCGTTGGACGCCAGAATGGTCACTATGGAACCTTGGGTGTTTCAGACCCCAGCAATCTTCCCGGAGGACGTTGCTCCGCCGCAGTGTGGAAGGATTCGTCCGGCAACCTATGGGTATTCGACGGTTTGGGCTATGACGAATCGAACCCGATCAATGACGCGCTGAGCGACTTGTGGCAATACGCCGGAGGCCAGTGGACCTGGATGGGTGGCCCCAAGGCACGAGATCAAGAAGGCATATACGGAACGCTGGGGACTCCAGCTTCCTCGAATATACCTGGCGCTCGCGAAAGTGCCTACAACTGGATCGATTCCGCCGGGACCTTATGGCTGTTCGGCGGTTATGGGTACGACTCTAGTGGAACGCGAGGAGTCCTCAACGACCTGTGGAAGTATCGTTCTGGACAATGGACGTGGGTCTCAGGAGCTAAGGTAGCGAACGAACCCGCGGTCTATGGGACGCAGGGGACCACCGCGGCAAATAATATTCCAGGAGCCCGATGGGAAGGCCTTGCGTGGGCCGATGCTTCCGGGAATCTCTGGCTCTTCGGTGGGGACGGATACACTGAGGCGTCCGCCGGGTTCCTCAATGATCTCTGGGAGTACAGCGGCGGCCAGTGGACGTGGGTAAGCGGATCAAACGTCGCAAACCCAAGCCCCGTGTACGGAACGGAAGGAACTCTAGCGCCGACCAGCGATCCGGGCGGGCGCTTCTTCCTGAATGGCTGGTCCGACTCGAACGGGAACTTCTGGCTTTTCGGCGGCTACGGTCAACTGCCAGGAGCCAGCGGGAACCTGAACGACTTGTGGATGTACATGCCGTAGAAATGACAGTCGTCGGACAGAGCCCCGTGAAGAGTCGGGACCTTCACCTGAGCTCGCATCCGGCGGACGGCACAGGCAACGCGGTTTTCCTGGTGTGGGAACCGATGCTACCGATCTCTCTGGTTTTGGTTCAGGCGTCGCCTTCGACTTCGCTCAGGGCAGGCGGCAGGTGGCCCGGACGAAGTCCGCTTCGACTCCTGAAAGTGCCCCGTCGAGTCTTTGCTTGGGGAGGGAATTTTCTTTTCGGCAGCTTCCTGAATTGGGAAACTTCGAAATAAAAGTGTCGTTCTTTCGCGTCGGGGACGATGGCCGGTGGAACAATTCCCAAGGAAGCAGTCGTGAGTCCGAACGTGGTTGGTGCGAAACAGGTTCTGATGGTTGGGCGCGACACGCGAAGTGGCCCCGTAGCTCAGCCTGGATAGAGCACTAGGTTCGCACCTTAGAGGTCGTGAGAATCAGATCCTTCACTTCGTTCAGGATTTCGCCAGCGGGCTCGGACGCCCCGGACCTCGTTGGATCGACTCCTGAGGGTTCCCCGTCCACGCTTTGGTTGGGCGGGGATTTTCTTTGGTGCATGCAAATTACGGTCGTCACCCGTTGGCTCCGGTCAGGGCAGATTCTAGAATCGCAATCGCCGCAATTCTTAGGATGGGTCACGCGGCACGGCGGCGAGAGATTCCCTCAGGGGCTAAAAGCCCAAGTCAACTTTGTCGCACTTATGCGGCCCTCGAAGGGCCGCTCTTCCCCGATGAGGCCGGAGGGGTTTCTTTGCGCATCCAACCGTCAAGGTCCCCGACCCCTTCGGCTTTTGCTCAGGGCAGGTGCTACGGGACGCGGGGCTTTGAAGAGCAGAGACCCTTCGAAAACGCGAAGGTGGGGCAGCCGATGTGAATGAGCCGTCATTCGTTGACTCGCCGATGCTGCGTCTCTAAGATGAAGCGACTAGAAGGCTCGGGTCTGGAGTCTCCCGAATGATCGGCCGAACCATCCTGCACTACCGCATCGTGGAGAAACTTGGCGGTGGAGGCATGGGTGTCGTTTACAAAGCCGAAGACATGCGATTGCATCGCTTTGTCGCCCTGAAATTCCTGCCTGATGATGTTGCTGGCGATCCCCAGACCATCGCGCGTTTTCGACGCGAGGCGGAGGCTGCTTCCTCTTTGAGCCATCCGAATATTTGCACGATCTTTGACGTTGGAGAGCAGGATGGCCAGTGTTTTATTGCGATGGAATTGCTCGAAGGCCGGACGCTCGAAACGGTGATCGGCGGGCGCCCGCTTCCGTTGCCCACCTTTCTCGATTTGGCTCTGCCGATCGCCGATGCGCTGGAAGCAATGCACAAGTGTGCGATTGTCCACCGGGACCTGAAGCCTTCGAATATTTTTGTGACCAGCCGCGGTGACGCCAAGCTTCTGGACTTTGGCTTGGCTAAACGTTTGCGTCTGCAGGGTGGGAGCGCGGGCGATGCTCCGACTTTATCAGGCTCGATTACTGCGCGGGGGCAGTTGCTCGGGACAATTGCCTACATGTCTCCAGAGCAGACGCAAGATAAGGATATTGATGCGCGAAGCGATATCTTTTCCTTTGGCGCAGTCTTGTATGAGATGTGTACCGGCCGCCGCGCCTTTACCGGAGAGTCCGCCGCCAGTGTGATTGCCGAGATCTTACGGGGCGAACCTAAACCAGCTCAGCTCGTCAATTCGGAGCTTCCGGCCGAGTTACAGCGCATCCTCGGCAAGACGCTGGAAAAAGATCCGGGCGACCGGTACCAGACGGCCAATGATTTGATGGTCGATCTCCGGCGGCTCAAACGCCAGCACTTGGAGTCTTCATCAGCAGAAAGGAAAACTGCTTCGTTTCCATCGGGCACTGATTGGCTGCGCGGGAGTGCGCGTTGGATGGTGGCAACCGCCGCGATTCTTCTGCTTCTAATGATCTCGTTCCTAGTGGTCGCTGTAACCACACCTTCCCGGACTTCCGGAGCGCTGAATTCCGTCCAAATTACTTTTTCATCCGAACTCAAAGACGGCCCGCTGGTCACGGATGGGACCCGGCTCTATTTCCAGAGTCAGGGCGTCCCCGTGGAAATGTCGGTTAAGGGCGGCCCCATCGCTCCGCTGCGAGCGTCCGCTTCTGGAATGCAGATGCTGGACATTTCTCCGGATGCATCGCAAATGCTAGTGCTGAAGCCGGAAATAAATAACGACGCCGCGGAGGGTTCGATCTGGACAGTTCCGGTCTTGGGCGGATATCCGAGGAGGCTGGGGAATCAGATCGCCCAGGATGCACACTGGTCGCCCGACGGGCGCTCGATTGTCTACGCGAGTTTGAACTCTATTTATGTGAGTGACAGCGGGGGCTCGAACCTGAGAAAGATATGGGATGCGTCTTCTTACGTCGAAGCGCCTTATTTTTCGCCCGACTCCCGTCGGATTCGTGCGACCGTGACCGGGCTTGACCAGGACAGGTCGGATCATATCTGGGAATTGAATGTCGACGGCAGCAATCCGCATCGGCTTACGTTGGATTGGCCCGAGAACGCCGATCAAACGAATGGACAGTGGACCCGAGACGGAAAACATTTTGTTTTCGGGTCGAGCCGTGAAGGCCTGAATAACATTTACGAACTGATTCATCCCTCCTGGTTCGAGTTCTGGAAAAAACCGTCTGCTGTCCGGCTTACGGGTGGGCAGATTGATGTCCTGAGTGCGACACCGGGCCGAGACAACGATGGTCTGTTTATGATCGGGAAAATCGCCCAGGGCGCCATGCAGGTCTACGATCCGAAGCTGAAACGGTTCGTCCCGTTTCTGGATGGTCTGGCGGCGGCAGATTTCGTCATCTCTCCCGACAAAAAATGGATGGCTTATAAGGACTTTCCCAGACGTCACCTTTGGCGCAGCAGGTTGGATGGAAGTGAGAAATTGCAGCTGACGGATTCGGTAGCCTGGATGCCGCAATGGTCGCCCGATAGTAAGTGGATTGCGTTTTCTGATCTTAAGGAGATCTATCGGGTTTCGATCGATGGGGGCACTCCGGAAAAGCTGACCGCGGAGGGCAAGACCGAAGTTGCTCCGGTCTGGTGGCCAGACGGCAAATCGATCGCTTTCAACGACTTTCCACAACCCGGGCAGATCCGGGGAATCAAGGTTCTCGACCTGGCAACACGAAAGGTTTCAATCATGCCAGGCTCGGTGGGCTTTTACGTGCCCTCTTGGTCGCCGGATGGAAAACACATGGTTGCAATCGCCCAGAATCCGTCGCGCATGGTGCTTTACACGGCGGAGTCTGGCACTTGGAAGGATCTGAAAATATTCAAAGCTCCGTGGCAATACTGGGTCTGGGCGAACGACAGCAGATCGGTTTACTTCGCCATGCGAGGCGCTGAGCCTGGAGAAGATCCGGGAATGTATCAGTTGACGATTGCGGATGGAAAGTGGGAGCAGGCCGCAAAATTCGACGGCCTACCCTTCAATCGCGACGGGTGGGAGGGCTTCCCCAGCATCACGGCAGATGGCCGGCTCGCTATGATGAGCGACACCAGCGTGGTTCAGATTTACTGGGCGAAGTGGTCGGCGGGTACTCCGGTGGAATAGCGGCTGCCCGAGCCATCTAGGGTGCACGACAGAACCACAGGCAGACCGTAACTTCATTCGTCGGATCAGTACTGCGAAACGTTAGGGCCCTATCGGGACTGCCCCGAAGCAGAAATGCGGGATGCCCAGGTTAGTGTGGTCGGGGCAGTTTCGATAGGGTCGTTTGAACTGAGCCGCTAGCGTTTGCGGCGGATGCGGTGAGATCTATGGGGTTTCGATTGGGCTGCGCAGGTTACTAACCGTCTTTGCAGCAAAAAACCGGAACGAAGAGAGTCGTGGACCTGTTCTCGTAAGCGGCGGTGGAGTCTCGCACTGCACAAGAAGAGTTGATATCGGTGGGCAAAACCGCCGGTTGAGCGCACGAGGGCGTGGCGTGTTTGAACACGCCTGCGAGCGACGATGATCGAAGCAAGTTGCGTCATCGATATCTCAGGAGGAATCAAGGTTGCGCCTCTGTGGATCAGGCAGGATCAGGCCTGAGCGGAAACGAAGCTGGCTACTGGTCATCCGTTCGACGACGAGCATGGGACCGCAGCAAACCGGACAGCGCAGCTGGGCGGTGATCTCGGGAACAGTTGCACAGTCGTCTGCACCAAGCAGAGCGCGGCAGCGTACGAGCATACTGCCACGCCTGCGGTTTGCGAAAAGGCCAAAGTGGCGGATGCGGACCGGTCCCTTGGGCAGAACGTGGACCAGGAAACGGCGCAGGAACTCATCTGCGGAGAGCGTCATGATCTTCTGCTTACCGCCGCGCGCATAGTCTTTCCAGCGAAACGAGACTTGGCCATTCTGGAACGCCACCAGTCGATGGTTGGAGATGGCGACGCGGTGCGTATAGCGGGCGAGATAGTTCAGAACATGCTCGGGACCGCCGAAGGGTGGCTTGGCATAGACGACCCAGTCTTGATGGAAGAGCTGTCGGAGAAACTGGCGAAAGCGACGTGGCTCAGCAAGGCTCTGGAGTGAGCCGTGAAACTGGAGCTTGTGATGAAGAAAGAGTTGCTTCAGTCCGGCTGCGAACTTGCCCCGGAAGATGCGACTCAGCGCGGCGACGGGCAGGAAGAATCGTCTCGAGGAGGGTATCCATCGGGAACCGGCGGGTGCAAGGCCGCCAGCAGGAACCACGTAGTGTATGTGTGGATGATGGTGAAGGTTCTGTCCCCAAGTGTGGAGCACTCCCAGAAACCCGATGTCGGCCCCCAGATGTTTCGGGTCGCCGGCGAGTTCGAGCAGCGTCGCTGCACTAGCCCGGAACAGCAGATCGTAAAGCAGTCGCTTGTTCTGCAGGGCTAGAGCGGAGAGTTCGTGCGGCAGCGTGAAGACGATGTGAAAGTAAGAGACGGGCAACAGCTCAGTCCTGCGCTTGGCGAGCCATCGGGCGCGGGCGTTCCCCTGACATCTGGGGCAGTGCCGGTTACGGCACGTAATGGGGAGCTCCCCATTACGTGTCTTATGGGGAGTTTTTCCTAATGGGGAGTAGCGTGCCGGTATTTTCTCAGGGCGGGCTTTTCGGACGGGATTGGGCGGGCGGCAACTCACCATAATGCCAAGGGCTTTGCTAGGTTGAGGCGGCCATTCATGGCCAATGCTCAACAAGGAGAGCCCATGCTAGAAAAATACTTCTCCGCGCCCAAGACACTACGACGCCTGCGGAGTGGAATCAGTGGACCACACATAGACGCGTTCGCAGATGACCTCGAACGCGACGGATACGCCTGGGCCAGCGCAGTTCGATACATTCGAGCCGCTGCCCACCTCGGCTGCTTCGTTCAGCGGAGCGGCGGGGTTCTGGCAGACGTCGATGGCAGCATGCTTCATGCTTTTGTTGGCCATCTTCGCCGTTGCCGGTGCCCTCATTTCAAGCGGGCCAAGATCGCCTTTCACGCGCGTTTTGGAGTAAAACTTTTTCATCAACGCCTGGTTGGCTGCGGAATCTGTGCGATTGAATCAGTCCGGGACGAGAACGCCGATCCAGCTCTGGTCACTGCCTTTCTTGATTGGTTTCAAACGCATCGCGGGGCCAAGCCGCCGACGCTTCGGCTTTACGCTCGCGGCGCTGCGGAGTTGCTCCAGGCCCTCGGCGATGATGTCAGTCAATGGACTGCCCATGCCGTACGCAACTTTCTTTTATGCCGTGCCCGCCAATGCGGATCGCCGACCACACAGAAGCTGATTACCTCCCTGCGGGCGTTTCTGCGGTATCTGAACTTCCGTGGCGAATCTCGCGACGATCTCGCCCTCGCGATTCCCGCTGTCGCTCACTGGCGACTGGCCAAGCTTCCACGCTGCCTATCTTCAGAAGAAGTGAACCGTTTGATCGCCGCCTGTGATGGTTCAGATCCTGGACGTCTTCGTGACCGTGCGATTGTGCTCCTCTTGGTGCGGTTAGGATTGCGCGCGGGAGATGTGGCGCAGTTGCGTCTTAAGGACATCGACTGGAATCGTGGCACGCTGCAGGTGATCGGGAAAGGACGATACCAGGTGCGGTTGCCGCTTCCGCAGGATGTCGGCGATGCGATGCTCGGTTATCTGGAACGACGGCCTACGATTAGCGATACCGACTGTGTGTTTGTTCGAAGCATCGCCCCTTATAGACCCTTTGCCTCCGGGGATGGTGTCTCGTCGGTAGTCAAACACGCTCTCCAACGCGCCCGCATCGAAATCCCCGACAAGGGGGCACACCTGTTGCGTCACACCGCGGCCACAGAGATGTTACGAAATGGAGTTCCCTTGGAGCAGGCCGGCCTCGTCCTTCGTCACCGCAGCATCGACATGACCGCCTACTACGCCAAGGCAGATGTCGCGCTACTCAAACAGATCGCTCAGCCGTGGCCAGAGGTGAATCGATGATCAAGGCCATTGAAACCTACCTCGCCATGCGACGTACTGCCGGCTTCACTCTCAGCAACGCAGAATATCTCTTGCGCAGTTTTGCAAGCTTTGTGACCCCTCAAAAACAAACCCACATCCGTACCGCCACTGTCATCCAGTGGGCTGGCCAGGCCAGATCGGTTGCACAACGGCATGTCCGCTACCAGACCGTGCGTTTGTTTGCTCAGTATCTCCACGTAGAAGACTCCCGGCACGAATCCCCACCCACAAACTACTTCGGCTATCGGAAGGCGCGTCGTGTCCCGCACATCTATTCCTGCGACGAGATCGAGAGCCTTGTCCTCGCCGCCAAGAGGCTTCCATCGTTCAACTCGTTGCGGCGCGAAACCTATGCAACGCTCATCAGCCTATTGGCGGCAACCGGGCTGCGAATCTCGGAGGCGTTGCATCTGCTGGTCTCCGACATCATCCCCGACGGTTTGTTGATTCGCAAAACCAAGTTCCAGAAAACCCGTCTGGTGCCGTTGCACGACACTGTAGTGACAGCGCTCGCTCACTACTTGACGCATCGCCAAGACAGGAGGAGTGGTGGCGCCCATGTTTTTGTTTCAGACGACGGGCAACCGCTCGTCTACTGGAAAGTTCACAGTGTGTTCCGGACTCTGCTGAAATCCGCAGGGATCAAGCCCTCCCGCGGTCGATGGCCTCGTATTCATGAGCTGCGTCATACCTTTGCAGTTCGCGCACTGGAGTCGTCGCCAACTGGCCGGCAACGAATCGGACAGCACATGTTGGCCTTGGCTACCTACCTGGGGCACGTCAATATCAACTCTACCTACTGGTACCTGGAAACCACACCTGAGCTTCTGCGCAGCATCGCTGTCGTCACCGAGGACTTCGTGCAGGGAGGACAGCCATGACTCCTCTTGCACCCCACATAGAAGCTTTCTTCCGTGACTATCTTGTTCGCCACAGAGGTGTTAGCCCACATACTTGTGACTCCTACGCCTACAGCTTCCAGGCTCTGTTCGAGTTCGCATCCCGGAAGCCTAGAGTTGCGCCATCAGCTCTCATGCTGGAGCAGCTAGACGCCTCGCTGATCAGTTTGTTCCTCGAACATCTGGAGACCGTACGTGGCAACTCCGCGGAGACACGAAATATCCGTTTGGCTGCGATCCGCTCGTTCTTCCGGTTCTTGCAGCACAACGAGCCATCCGCCGTCGCACAGGTTCGCCGCGTTTCAGCAATCCCCTTCAAGAAAACCGACCATCGTTTGGTGCCGTATCTGGCCCAGGAAGAAATGCAGGCCCTGCTCGATGCTCCTGATCCATCCACGCGAATGGGAGTTCGAGACCGAGCCATATTGCACTTGGCGGTGTGTGCGGGCCTCCGAGTCTCTGAACTGACAGGTTTGCGCACTGATGATGTCGCTCCTCAGTCCGCGAGCATCCGCGTGCGAGGCAAGGGGCGCCGGGAGCGTGCGCTGCCTCTTTGGAAAACGACGGCCGCAGCACTCCGCGCTTGGTTGGCCATTCGCGGAGCAGTCGCGTCCCCTGAGCTGTTCGTAAACGCCCGCGGTACGCCCTTCAGTCGATGGGGTATTGCGTACGTTCTGCAGCGCCACACCGAAACGGCGGACCGAAAATGCTTAACGCTGCGCGGCAAAAGTCTCGCCGCACGTGCTTCGACATACCTGCGCAATGATCGTGCTGCAAGCAACAAAGGACATTCGAAAAGTTTCTCTGTGGTTGGGGCATAGTGATCTGACCACTACGGAGGTCTACGTTCGGGCCGATCCTACTGAGAAACTGGAGGCTATCGAGGCAGTCGTGCCGCCAAGCCTTCGCAAGGGCAAGTTTCGACCGCCGGACAAACTGTTCGCCCTTCTAAAGGGCAAACCTTAATGGAGAGTCGAAAGGGCGTGGCCCCGTGTACGGCATGCCCTTTTACGCTGCTACTCCCCATTAGGAAAAACTCCCCATAAGGCATGAGTTGTAAGAGATAGCCTGATGTCCGCAGCGGGTGCACTGATCACGATGAGCGCCCAAAGCCGCAGTGCGGCAGCGAACGATAGCATCGAGCACCTTGCGATGCAGCCACGCAAGGTGTGATCCGTAGTGCTCCCAAAACCTGTCGCCTGATGCGCGGACGATGTCGGCCACCTCAAGGGTGGGCCGACTCATCGCTTGATCAGCCTCCTGGAACGCTTCACCTGTTCAGGGCTGGACACGTCGATAGCTTCCAGCGGATTGGGAACCGACTGCAGATGACGTCGGGACAAGTGCAGGTAGACAGTGGTGTCGGCGAGCTTGACATGACCCAGCAAGACCTGGATCGTGCGCAGATCGGCGCCGGCTTCGAGCATGTGGGTGGCGAAACTGTGCCTGAGCGTGTGAGGAGATACATGCTTGGTGATGCCTGCCTGTTGGGCGGCCTCGGCTACAGCGGTCCAGACAATTTTCTCTGTAATGGGTACGTCGGCCCGCCAGTTGTTGACGGTGCCGGGAAACAGATATGTCTTCGGCTTCATCCACCGCCAATACTCCCGCAGGGTATCCAGCAGCTTCGGGGTCAACAACACGTCGCGGTCACGTCCGCCCTTGCCCTGGCGAACATGAATGACCATACGTTCGCTGTCGATATCGGCGACTTTGAGGTGGCATAGTTCAGCGCGTCTCAGTCCAGTCGCATACAGCATCATCAGCATGGTGCGGTGCATCAGGTTCTGCGCAGAAGCAATGAGTCGCGACACTTCCTCCTGGCTCAGTACCGTGGGCAGCCGCCTCTGACGCTTGGGAAACGGAATGTGATCGGGAAGATATGGTCGTCTGAGTGTCTTGACGAAGAGAAAACGCAGCGCGGCCGTACGACCTTCGATCGTCCCCGGCGAGAGTTTGCAGTCGCGAAACAGGTGAACCTGGTATCGGCGAATGTGTTCTGGGCCGAGGCGGTCGGGCGAACGGTGGAAGTACTTCGCGAAATCCTCTATGGCGTGGATATAAGCACGAACGGTGTTCTGAGCGTAGTTGCGTCGCTGGAGCTCGTCCAGCATCAGCTTCCTGAGTCGGGTCACAGTAACCTCCTTGTGACCCAAAACCTTACACGGGCAACAATGCTGGCGACGACCACGCGGTAGCGTCCGCCGCGCCAGCGGCTTCGTTGTGTGCTGGGCATGCTCAGTAACTTGGAGGTGAAAGTCCTCTGGCCGACCTGATGGAGGTGAAGGCCTAGGTCTCTGACCGCATAATCTGTTTCTTCTGTAACCGAACTTCAAGCGTGCCTTTTTGCGGGTGAAGCGCCAGTCGATGGTGACCCGATTACGATTCATTCTCCGACCCCAGGCCCTGGCTTCCCGCCTCAGATCGCCCAGCGATGGGATTCTTCGCCGTCCCAGGCACTGTCGGGAGAACAGGCTGATTTCGATTTCCGCCTGGTTCAGCCAGCTTCCGTGCTTCGGTGTGTAGTGTACCCTGAACCGGTCCCACAGCCAGCCTCCCGCCTTCTCGCCGTACCGCTCCACCACTGCCTTGCGGGTGTGCGAACTCAGATTGTCCATGACCAGATGAATGGCGTCGGCGGCCGGATAATGTTCCGCGATCTCCAGCAGATAATCGGCAAACTCGGGCGAGGAACGGTCCGGAGTCACGCGAAGATAATGCCGTCCCGCCTTGGGCTCCACTCCGCAAAATGCGTTGGCCGTGCCGCGGCGTTCGTACTCGCAGTCGCGCCGCAGAACTTGTCCCGGATGCAGCGGCCGGGAGGGGCGGAGATCGGCATGCAGGACCACCGGCTTCTCATCGATACAAACCACCGGTTCCGCCTCTGAGAGCGGCTTCTCATACAAGGCCAGCACGTCTTCCATGCGTCCGAGATAGTCCCGGTCCAGTTCCGCCACACACCACATTTTTTTCCCGCCACGGCTTCAGGTCATGACTCTGGAGCAAGATGCGGATCGTTTCCCGGCCCACCCGCCGTGCCAACTTCCGCTTCACCGCTTCCTGGGCGAGGAGCCGCACACTCCACCGCGCCCTGCCTTCCGGCGGCGGGCCGCACACCAGGGCGATGATGCGCTGACTCTGGCCCGCGTCCAGCACCCGCCGCTGGCCCGGACGCGGCTTCTCGTACCATGCCGACTCCAGCCCTTCCTCCTCGTAGCGCCGGGCAATGGCCCGCACCGTCTTGGAGGCTACACCCACATTGCGGGCTACCTGCCCGGCCGTCTGCCCCTGGCCGAGTTCCCGCAGGATCACAGCCCGCCGCAGCACCCGCGCCGATTCCCACCCCTTGTTCAACATGGCGGCGATCTGTTTACGATCCTTCTTGGTCAGCTGGACATGCACCCGATGATAGGCTCGCATGCCTGCACTATGCCGCTCTTTTGCTCCTTCCACGAGTATCTATAGATATACATCTCCATACGGTCGTAGACCTAGTGATGATGCAAGGGCTATCGCCGCGAGGCGAGGTCCGAAGGAAGCATGGAACAAACGTGCGAGTCGATGAACAAAAACTGAATAGAAGGCGCCCGTACCGGACGAGTGGGCAACTTACCGCGAAGTCCAAAATCCATCAAGGTGCGAAGCGTAGATTCGGCGATTGTGCACGGAAAGTGACTGAGCTTACCCCAGGAGATCTGTTCCGTGTCGCATCGGCGACTGAGGTGGCCGTAAGGTGACCTGACCGCGGAGCAGAAGTCAGCATCGGGCATATTACCCGGCAACGGAGAAGGCCCGAACGAGAAGGAGTGGTGAGTAGGCCATGAGTCTCAACGACGATAAGCAGCAGAACATCCAGATGAAACTGGACTTCTCTTCTGCGCTGACGGGTGAAGCCCGAGGTGTCGCAGGAGAAGAGACTGAATCGTTGATGGCGACAAGTGGACCCAAAAGCCCAGCTAGAACCGATCGACTGATGGAGGAAGTCTGTGAGCGAGAAAACCTGAAGGAAGCACTGCGGCAGGTGAAGGGTAATAAAGGTAGCGCGGGAGTGGACGGGATCACCGTGAACCAACTCACCGACTATCTGAAACAGCACTGGCCAGCGATTCGGGAACAACTGCTGAGTGGGACCTACGAACCGAAGCCGGTGAGGCGGGTGGAAATCCCCAAACCGGACGGGGGGATGCGCAAGCTGGGCATTCCGACGGTGCTGGACCGGTTTGTCCAGCAAGCGGTGATGCAGGTTCTGCAAGGCAGATGGGAGCCGACGTTTTCCGAGCACAGTCACGGGTTTCGTCCGCAACGCTCGGCGCATCAGGCGGTGGCCAAGGCGCAGCAGTATATCGCCGACGGGCATCGCTGGGTGGTGGATCTCGATCTGGAAAAGTTTTTGGATCCATCTACACAATGCCCCCTGATTCATGAAATAGGCCTGGTTGATCGTCCACTACTTTGATTCGCAAGCCTTTACGCCGTCCGCGCGTGACTAGTAAAGCGTCGAGCTCGCCACGCTTTACACGTTGCAACACGGTTTGGCGCGAGACACCCAGTTTCATCGTGGCTTCGAGCATGGGCAGATAGTCCGGCGGTGCTTGCTCCACGAAACGTGCACGCAACTCATCGGTAATACGAATCTGCCACGGTGCTCCAGGCGTTATCTGTTCTCCAGCGATGAAACCATCATTGAGCCAGCGATGAACAGTGGAAGTGTTGATGCCTAAGATCCGCGCTGCCTGGCGAATCGGCACAACCTGCCCAGCGGGTGGCTCTGCTGGCGGTTCGTAGCGCGGAATGTTGCGATAGCGACGCAGACTGCCAACCTGATTCGCCGTGAAGCGTTCCCCGTTTGCAGATTTGCGTCCCTGACGATTGAGAATGCCGGCGATGACGTCGTCCGGATAGTGAACGGCCAGACGACGGAGTAGAGAAATAGTGTCTTCGTCGGGGTGAAGACCATGAGGCTTCATGCGCGGAAAGGAGAGATCGCATTCCGTAAGCGCGCCGCCTCGCCAGCGCAGTGTCAGATGCCCACGGCGTTCGACGCGATCCACACGCACAATCACCTCTTCCAGAAGGGCTCGCAAAAGCTCCTTGCGATCGCGATCTGTGGTGGAAGGCGCCGTCCAGACTTTTTGCAGATCGAAGCCGAGAGAGAAAATTTTCTTTTTCTCTGCCTCACTCAACATGCGCGGGCGTTGTTTTTCTCTCCGCTCGAGCTCGGCTTCTGCGGCGGCGAGATCGCGCAAGCGTTTTTCCCACTCCGTTTCCAGTCCACGTGCCACGAGCCTATTTTCAGGTTCCACAGCACGATATTGACGCTCGGCACGTTCGGCTTCGTAACGAGCACGTTCCGCCGCAAGGCGCCACTGATGGAGCGCCGCATCGTGGTTCGCTTCGAGTTGCTGGATCGCCAGCTGGGTTGCTTCCAGGGCCGCGGGCGTTAGAGCTTGGAGAAAAGCATCGACCACCGCTTGATCGATTTGAACGCCGCCAACATTGAGACAGTACATGCCGCGCCCGGAAACGATATCCTTGCCCGCGCAATGGTATCCCGGGGCCGCGTTTCTGCCTGTGTAGTGGGTGTGTAGCCGGCGGCCACACTTCCCACAGGTAGCCAGACCCTGAAGTAATGCGGCTCCTTCTCTCACCGCACCTCCGGCATGGTGGGGCTCGGGATGCACGTTGGAGTCGATGCGTATTTGGTTAGCCTGGAAGGTGGCCCAATCGATATAGCCGAGATGATGTTCGCGAAGAAGCACCGGCCACTCGGCCATGGGCAAAAGACGACTTCGCTTGCGCAGCCTTCCTTGGTCATCGACGTACTGTTCTCGATGAAATTTTCCGTAGGTGTACGCGCCAGCATACACCGGATTGGTGAGTACGGCATGGATGGCGGTGTAAGTCGGGGCCACCCACCGAATCTCGCTCTTCATATGCTTCCGCGTGGGGAAGGAAAGACCCTCGGAGCGGAACCACAGCCAAACTTTGCGAACCGATCCTAATTCCGTGAATTTCGCAAAGACGGCACGCATGGTGTGGGCCACGGATTCGTCGGGATGAAAACGAACTTCGCCGTCTTGTTCTCCCCACACGAAGCCCACGGGCAAGCCGCGGCGCAGTTCCCCACGTGCCGCTTTATTGCGAATTCCACCCTCCAGTCTTGCGCGAAGAATATGAAGTTCTGCTTCCGCCATGATGCCTTTTAATCCGAGCACCAGCCGGTCATTAAAAAGCGCGGGATGATAGAGGCCGTCGCTGTCTCCGACCAGAGTGTCGGTGATACTGCAGAGATCGAACAGACGATACCAGTCGGCATTGTTGCGTGCCACCCGGGAGACTTCTAAGCCGAATACGATGCCGACATGGCCGAGGGCAACTTCCGCGGTCCGGCGTGCGAAGCCGGAACGCTCGGCGAATCCGGAGCCGGACACGCCCAAGTCTTCATCGATGACGATCACTTGTTCTTTAGCCCAACCCAACTGGCAGGCTTTATCGACCAGAGCATATTGGCGAGCTGTGGATTCGCGGTTGTACTCGACCTGCGCAGGACTCGATTGCCGAATGTAGATGAAAGCTGCGCGTTGAATATGACTGGGTTTTACTTTGCTCGCGTCATTCATGACTCTTTCCCTTCTGCTCGCTGCCTCGAGCGGCTTGGGCGATGAGTCGTGCCAGAATCTGCATGGCGAGTTTCTTGTGTTCCTCGGTGAGGGTTTCCCATGGGTAGGTTTCGTCGAGGAGAAGATCGAAGAGGCTTCGATTCTTTTCTGGCACGGACGCTCTCCTTGGTTGTAGTTGAGATTCCGTCCTCGCTGGTGACGGGAGCGAGACGGGCGAGGAGAGCATCGACGAGAGCTCGTGCGTGCAGCAAGTCTTCCAGAGAGCCGAGGGTTGTCGTGGCTGGCGTACCGATGGATTGCGTGGGCGAGGCTAGGTCGGTCCAATCGGCAGGAATCAAAGACTTACTGCCATCGGGCAAGATCAGGACGAGAAGGAGCCGACCTTTCCGATGCATCGCCCCGAAAACGTTGAGTGATCGGCCTTGGAAGGGATGGCGAACGCGGACAACAGTGACCTTCTCGGGGAGGTGCTGATGATGAGTAGTGTGTCGTAGGTTCCTTCGATCGAGTGAACCACGACAAGCTGATGGCAGCCATAGCGCGGCGGGGGAACGACAAGAGGATGCTCAAGTTGATTCGAGCTTTCCTGGAGTCGGGCGGGATGGAGAACGGGCTGGTGAGTCCGGTGGAAGAAGGAACTCCGCAAGGCGGGCCTTTGTCTCCGCTGCTGTCGAATCTCGTGCTCGACGAACTCGACCGAGAACTGGAGCGGCGCCAGCACCGTTTCGTGCGCTACGCGGATGATTGCAATATCTACGTGGCCAGCGAGCGGGCAGGGAAACGAGTCATGCAAAGCGTGACGAGTTTCATCCGGCGGCGACTCAAGCTCAAGGTGAACGAGGCGAAGAGCGCGGTGGCACGACCGCAGGAGCGCAAGTTCCTGGGCTTCCGCTTTACCGGCAGGAGAGAACCGAAACGGCGCATCGCGCCCAAGGCTCTGCTGCGGTGTAAGCAAAGAGTCCGGGAACTGACGCGAGGGACGCGGGGCACGAGTCTGGAACAGATGACGAAGGAACTGGCCTCCTATCTACGAGGCTGGAAGGGTTACTTCGGATTCGGTCAGACGCCCTCGGTGCTGCGAAAGCTAGAGGAATGGATCCGACGCAGGTTGCGATCCGTGATCTGGAAGCAATGGAAGCGCAGCAAGGTGCGGTATGTTCGGCTACGCCAGCGGAACATCGGACATGCCCTCGCGGCACAAACCGCCGGCAGTCCCCATGGGCCGTGGCGCTTGGCCGACAGCCCGGGTCTGCACGCCGCACTTCCGATTGCTTACTTCGATTCGCTCGGTCTCCCTCGGTTGCTGGATGTCGCTCTAGCTCAACCGAACTGAACCGCCGTATGCGGACCCGCATGTACGGTGGTGTGGCAGGGGAGAGTGGGCGACCACTCCCCCTATGCCGATTCCGGCAGTACTCAGGCGGGCCAGATCGAGAGCGCGGTTTTGGACAGAATCTGCTGCTGGACCGCCTCGCTTAGTGGGAGCGCACGGAACTCGTCGAGATTCTTCTTGATATCGGGCACACCCGGTCCCGGCCAGTCCGTCCCGAATAGAGTTTTGTGTGCGATCTCTTCCAGACGCGGGAAGTATTTCAGCAACGTCTTCGGCGGGATGCCGCTGATGTCGAGATACACATTGGGATGACGCCGCACAAGAAAAAAGGCGGTCTGCATCCAGAGTGGGCGGCCCCCATGGGCCAGCAGAATCTTGAGTTTTGGAAAGTCCACAGCAACATCGTCGACGTAAATCGGGTCGCCGTATTTGTTGCGGGCTCCGGGAAAAATCGACGTCCCCGTGTGAAACATGACGGGTACGCCATTCGCCTCAGCCGCGCGGTAGATGATTTCGAGTTCCTTCGCGCCGCTGAGGTAGTCATTCGGGAACAGCAACTGGTGCGGCGGATGAATCTTGATCATCTGCAGGCCCAACCGCAGAATGTGCTCCACATCAGCGAGCACGTTTGTGGTGTGCTTGGGATGCAGGCTGCCACAGGAGAGCAACCGCTTAGGGTCTTCCTTTACATAGTCGGCGACGAACTGATTCACTCCGCTAGTAAAGCCGATCACCTCCGGAGCCACATAGTTAATAAGCATGGCGCGATCGATGCCGCTCGCGTCCATGAATTTGAGGAAGGCCTTTGAAGAGCGGCAGAACTCGACAATCTGGTCGAAGTTCGGACGCTTGTGTTTCATCAACTCCAGCGCATGGGGCTTGAACATTTCCATGGGCTGGATGTGAATGTGGCAGTCGGTGATCATCGCTCAGCTCAGTTACTTGGGTGAAAGGTCGCCAGAAGAATAACAGAGTGTTCAGTTTGCCGCTGCGGCCAGTACTGCTCTCTTGGTGAAGACGCGAATCATCTCGCGCCGGTACTCAGGAGTCAGGGCCGACGTGGTCAACGGCTTCGCGGATCTCGCGGCCAAATCTCCAACAGTCTCGGCTAATGTTTCGTCGATTGTCTTGCCCGTCAGCAATTCTGCGATGCCTTTCACCAGCAGTGGCGCCGGATTGACCGCGGTAATACCGATCCTGGCATCGGCGACGTGTCCGTTGGATCGTTTCATCACGACAGCGACTCCCGCCAGCGGATAATCAATCGATCCGCGCACCCGCAGTTTTCGGTAAACGCCTCGATAGTCTGCCGACAATGCCGGCAGGAAGACGCGAGTGACGAGTTCGTTGGCCTGCAGTTTGCGATAGTTGTCGCCAAGCCCGGTGTAAAAATCGCTGAGTGGGATGCGCCGCGTTCCGCTGGCGCTGGCGATTTCGATTTCTGCGTTCAGGCATAACAGCGCGGGGGGCGTGTCTCCAGAGAAGACGGCCCAACACTTTGTACCGCCGGGCGCTACGTGGCAGAGGTCACCGTCTTTCTTAATGCAAAATCCGCAGCCTTTGCGCCAGGTGAGCGACTGGTTGTACCAGAGGCAGCGCGTGTCGAGGCAAATGTTGCCGCCGATCGTCCCCATGTTGCGCAACACGGGCGATGCCACGGTCGCCGCAGCCTCAGACAGCACCGGGTAATGCTGCCGCAGATAGTCGGAGCGCTCGATCGCGCGAAGCGTGGTCAAGGCGCCGATCTCGACTCCACCATCGGCCTGCGGCTTGATCCCTCGCAATTCTGCAATCGAGCGCAAATCGAGCACGTACTCCGGTTCGAAGAGTTTTTGCCGCATGGATGGAATCAGATCGGTTCCGCCTGCGAGGACGCGAATGTTGCCTGCATGCTCGCCTAAATATCGAATCGCTTCCTCAAATCCGCGCGGTCGCAGCAGCTTGAACTCTGGAAGACTCAAACGGCGCCCCCTGAGACTGGCGGTGATTCTCGTCTTGACGGATCGAGCGCGTGCCGTTCCGGACCTTTTCCCTTGAAGCAGAGCGAGCCCCCATGCTCACGGAAACGTGTGGGCGAAGTTGGATCCACGCCTTCGGTCAGATTCAATGCCTTAGCATTCTTCTTCGCGCGCAGCGCCGCCAGCACTCTCTCAGGCGTGAAGGGCGACTCATGCAAACGCACCCCGACAGCGTCATAGATTGCGTTGGCAATCGCCGGAATTGTGGCGGCCAGAGATCCCTCGCTGCATTCCTTCGCACCAAAAGGACCTTCCGGATCGATGCTCTCCACGATGATCGGCTCAACCTCGGGCGACTCCACCGACGAAGGACTGCGATACTCGAGCAGCCCGGCATTCATCAACATGCCGTCCTTCCAGACCATCTCTTCGGTGAGGGCTTGTCCCATGCCCATCCAGACGGAGCCGATGATCTGACCTTCGACGGAAACCGGATTGAGCGCGCGTCCGCAATCGTGCGCTGCCCACACTTTGTGCACGGTGACTTCTCCAGTCTCTTCGTCGACGCTGACTTCAGCGACTTGGGCGGAATACGAGTAAGCCGGCGATGGCCCTACACCTCCGCCTTTGTGGCGACCGCCGCGCGCTTCTTGTGGAGGCGCGTAGGAACCGGTGCCGGTCAGTGCTCCGTGAAAGTCGATGGCGGCGACGACCGCCTCTTCGAATGTCATCCAATCTTTGGGGCCTTCTTCTCTGCGCTTCTGCTGCAGCGATCCCCGCAGAATCTGGCCCTCAACGCGCCCGCTGACCGAGGCCCCGGCCTGCGTTACTTCCACTTCTTCAGCTTGATCTTTCTTTACAACGGGCGGTGCACTTCCGTTCTTAAACACAATGTCATCGCGGAACACCAGGTCCTCGACGGCACATTTCATCTTTTGTGCTGCCGCGGCGGCGATCAATTTCTTGACTTCGGCAGCCGCACGCAACGTGGCGTTGCCCGCCATGAACGTAACTCGGCTCGAGTACGATCCGATGTCGATCGGCGTTAGATCGGTATCGGCAGCAATCACGCGCACCCGTGGCAGCGAGCATCCCAGCACTTCGGCCACGATTTGCGCGGTCATCGTATCGGATCCCTGCCCGATTTCTGACGCGCCGGTGTACACCACGACGCCACCATCACGGTCGATCTTGATATTCACGGTGGAGTGCGGCATGTCGGAGCGGATAATCGAATTCGCGGCGCCGCTCACATAGTGGCTGCAAGCGATCCCCAACCCGCTCCCCTGGGGCAGTCTGCCTTTGCGCTGTTTCCATCCTGAGCGCTCGACTGTCTTCTCGATGCACTCAGGCAATCCGTAACTTTGAACGCGCAGGCCATTCACGGTAATGCAGGGAGGATGCAGCAGATTGCGCCGTCGAATCTCGGCTGGATCCATCCCAATTTTCAATGCGAGTTCGTCAAGTTGAGATTCAAATGCAAATCGCACATTCACGGTGCCGTGCCCGCGCATGGCGCCGCAGGCGGGCTTATTGGTCAGCACGCGATAGCCGTCATACTGAATGTTAGGAATGTCGTAAAGCGCACCCAACAGGGCGCCTGAATAAAGAATCGTGACTACGCCGTAGGAGCAATAGCCACCGCCGTCCTGCACGACACGGGCTTTCACGGCAGTAATCCGTCCGTCGTCCTTCACACTTGTCTTCAGGTCGATGATGGTGCGCGGCCGGCCGCGGTGCGCCCAGAACACTTCTTCCCGCGTATAAGTGATCTTTACCGGCGCCTGAGCCTTACGCGCGGCCACCGCCGCGATGATTTCGAGCGGAATGACTTCGCTCTTCCCGCCAAATCCTCCGCCCACCAACGGCTTGATCACGCGAATCTGCTGCATCGGCATTTCGAGAACGAGAGAAAGCTTGTGCTGAAGGTAATACGGTACCTGGGTCGACGACCAGACTGTCAGCCGTCCGGGCTTGCCAGTGTGGGGGTCGATTTCAAACGACGCCAGTGTGGAGTGCGGTTCCATCGCGGCATGGGTCACTTCATTCGCGATAAAGCGCGCTTCAGCGACGTGGTCGGCTTCGGCGAAACCCTTCGCAGGATCTCCAAACACATGGTGGTAATCCTTCTCCACATTGCCCGGCTTCGAAGCGTGGATGAGGTCAGTCTGGGCCTTCATCGATTCTTCGGGATCGAAGTATGCTGGCAGGACTTCGTACTCCACGTCGATCAGTTCAAGCGCTGCCTCAGCAATGGCTTCAGAAACGGCCACAACGCAGGCGACGTTGTCGCCGACGTAACGAACTTTGTCGAGAGCTAGCGGATATTCGTCATGCCCTACCGGCAGAATGCCATAAGAATTGGGCGCGTCCTTCCCCACGGCAACCGCGACCACGCCGTTGCATTTCTCGGCTCGGCTCGTGTCAATGCGCTTGATACGCGCATGCGGATACGGCGAGTGCAGAATCTTGCAGACAAGCATGCCGGGCACGCTGAGATCGTCGGTGTACTTGCCCGCGCCGGTAGTCTTCTCGGCCGCGTCGATCATCGCGGTGGACTTGCCGATGATGGAGAAGTCGTTCTTACCGCTACTCATGAGTAACCGCCGATGCCCGTTCCGCGTGAATCGCCGACCGGATCGCTTCGTACATCTGGTTGTACCCAGTGCACCGACACAAATTGCTGCTCAACGCAGCGCGGACATCCGCTTCCGACGGGTCCGGATTCTCCGCCATCAGGGATTTCACCGTCATCATGAAGCCAGGGGTGCAGTATCCGCACTGCGCGCCTCCCCAATCGCCGTATGCTTTCTGAATTTCCGCCAAAGCGCCGTGCTGGCTCACGCCCTCGACCGTGGTGATCTCTTGTCCTTCACAACTCGCGGCCAGCAACGTACACGACATCATGGCAATCCCATCTACCAGCACAGCGCAGGCCCCACAAGACGAGTCATCGCACCCGCGTTTCGAGCCGGTAAGCTGCAGCTCCTGCCGCAACACATCAAGTAAAAGTGCACTCGGCTCGACCGCAAGCTCGTGCGATCGGCCGTTGACCCGCAGTTCGATGAGTTCTTTTTTCATGTGAAGCTTTTCGCTCTTAGCCGTTAGCTCTTAGCTGGCCGGTTTGGCCAAAGGCTAAGAGCCAAGAGCCTATTTCAATACACCGGCACTGTCCCATCGATCCGCCGCGACCAGGCATCGATGCCCCCGCGCATCGACTGGACCTTCTCGAATCCCTGCTGCCGCAGCCACGCGGTCACATGCATCGAACGGACCCCATGATGGCAAAGCACCACGACATGATCCTCAGGATCGAGTTCCTGATGCGCGCGCGACGGTACATCGCCCATGGGAATCAACTTCACGCCATCGATCTTGGCAGTCTCGAACTCCCAAGGCTCGCGGACATCGATCAGGGTGAACACTTCTCCAGCGTCCAGCTTGCTCTTCACCTCTTCAGGAGTGATTTCGTATTCCATACTCGCGAGTCTCGTTACTTCCCAGTCCACTTGGGAGTCCGCTTTTCCATAAACGCGCGGATGCCTTCGTGCGCATCTGCAGTTTTCATCAGTTCCTCGAAATAGATTCGTTCGGCCCGGGCCAAGCCCTTGTCAAAGTGCATTGAGTCCCACGCGTAGGACGCCTTCTTGGCGACGGCCAGGGCCGCGGGACTCAGCTTGCACAGATTTGCAATGCATTCCTCGACTGCGCCGGCTAGCCCGATCTCGGGCACCACGCGATTCGCCAGACCGATTTCGGCGGCTTCCCTTCCGCCGATCGTCCTCCCGGTCAGAATCAGCTCTGCTGCCCGCTTCTGCCCAACAAGGGCACTCAATGCCGTACACCCAACCGGCGGGTAGCACCCCAGTTTGATCTCCGGGAAACCCCACTGCGCCGATTCGGTCGTGAAAGCCATGTCGCACATCATCGCCAATTCAGCGCCGCCCCCCAGGCAGTGCCCATGCACCGCCGCGAGTGTGACCTTCTTTGTCGCGACAAGCGCACGGATGACAGCGTGGAACTTCGTCAGCATCTCCTCGACCTTGTCGGGAGTGTGAGCAGCAATATCCACGCCAACCGAGAACGATTTACCTTCCCCACTCAGAACGATCACCCACACGTCGCCGCGCGCTTCGATCTCCGCAAGAGACTGACTCAACTCCTCCATCATCGCGATGTCGATCACGTTCAACGGCGGATTGCACAGCCTGATCCGCGCCACAGGGCCGTCGATTGCCAGCGATAGTCGGACGAGCTCGGGATGTGTAGAGGTTGGTGTCATGCATGCCTACAGGTTGATCGCCGACTTCCGCACTTCCCCGATGGTCGAGAGCGGATCGCGTGCGCCCGTCTTTTCGGCGATCCACTTCTTCTCGTTGTTGATGATGTCGAGCAAGAGCTTCTTGTCCGCCGCCGAAGGCATGTATTCGTTTACATGCTCTTCGTAAGCCCGATCGTCAAGCGACTCCCCGGTCTGCGCGTGGAATTTCTGTCCCGCCCATTTCCCAATCGCGCGATTGAACTTGATGTCCGGCGCATACAGCTTCGGCTCGCCCGGCCTGAGGGCACTGTTGAATCGCTCGATCAGACCTGCCACCTCATCCCGATAGAGGGTCCGGTTGTAATCATTCAAGTCATCCAGATCAGGAGTCTTGTCGTTCTTGGGTTCGTCGTAACGCCCCTTCACGCCCCACACGTAGGCCCAGTGCGCGGACGAGGAGTGATCCGTTCCAAACAAGTCGTACGAACTCGAAATCCACTTGTTGAGATATTTCTGAATCAACCACGCTGGGATCACGCCCGCTTCCACAATACGACGCAGTCCGTCATTGCCGGTGCCCATGTGGAAGGCTTCTTCGCGGAGCATGTACGACATAGAACGCCCCAGCGGAGCGAATGCCGAATACTTCAGCATCTGCAGCTGGAACTTTCCGTCGCGGTCGACGAAGTCGGTGTAGGTGAAGAAGTCCATCCAGTTATCGACATCGACGTTGAAGGCGCCCAGCAGGCGCTTGTTTTCAAACGCGCGCCGCTCCAGCATTTTCTGCGCCTCAACCTTGCCCGAGTATCCGAAATGGTCGACCAGTAAAGCGCACATCTGCCAGCCGTGGCGCATTTCTTCGATCATCACGCGGGTAATGGCGCGGCGGTCCCACTCGGTGGGCGCATTCTCCAACAGGTTGCGCTGCTGCTCGACGCTGGCGAATTCGGTGTCGCCCTGATAGACGATCATGTTCATCAACGCATCCCGCATCTGTTGCGTGGGAATCTGCCGCAGGTTCTCCCACTTCCGGCGTCCTTTGTACGATCCGAACTCGATCTCTTCGGTGTCGATCGCGCCATACAAGGTATCGAAGTGAAACGCGTCAATGTCGGCGGTATTAACGCCGATGTCCTTGCGCCAATCGTTGAACAAACCGATCCAATCACTGAACGTCCCGATCTTTGCTACTTTTCCCGGCATAAGTCCTCATTCGTTACAGTCTGATTGCGAGCGCTATCCCAGGTTCAACCAAACTGTTTTCAATTCGGTGTAGTGTTCAATCGCGTGCGCTCCGAGCTCGCGTCCAAAGCCTGAACTCTTGAACCCGCCGAAGGGCAGCGACGCATCCATCAAGCCATAGGTGTTGATCCACACCGTTCCCGCTTTCAAACGGCGCGATACGCTGTGTGCTTTTTTCACATCTCGGGTCCAGACAGCCGCGGCAAGGCCGTAAGGGTTGCTGTTCGCCTGCTCAATAACCTCGTCCATGTCATCGAATGTCAGCACGGAAAGCACCGGGCCGAAGATTTCTTCGCGCGCGATCTTCATATCATTCTTCACGTCGCAGAAAATCGTAGGCTCAATGAAGAAGCCCTTGCTGCCGTCGACGGCTACGCGATTGCCACCTGCGACCAGTTTTGCGCCGTCCTTCTTGCCCGCCTCGATAAAGCCGAGCACAGTTTGCATCTGCTCCTGGCTGACGATTGCGCCCAACCGAGTCTTCGGATCGAGTGGATCGGCCGGACGCATCTTTGCGGCGCGGGCTACCAGCTTTTCTGTGAATTTATCTTTCAACTTGCTATCGAGAAAGAGCCGCGACCCCGCGTTGCAGACTTCCCCTTTGCCGTAGAAGATGCCATTGATCGCGCCCTTCACCGCGCTATCGATGTCGGCATCGGCGAAGACGATGTTGGGAGACTTCCCTCCGAGTTCCAAAGTCACGCGCTTAAGCGTGTCTGCCGCGCCGCGCATGATTTCTTTCCCTACCGCGGTCGAACCCGTGAAAGCGATCTTCTCGATCCCGGGATGCGCGACGATTGCCTTCCCGGTCTCAGGACCGCCTGTAAGAATATTGACCACACCGGCCGGAAAGCCGGCTTCGATCACCAGTTCTCCAAACTTCAAGGTTGTGAGTGGAGTCTGCTCGGCGGGCTTCAGAAGGACCGTGTTTCCACAAGCCAACGCGGGACCAATCTTCCAAGATGCCAGCAGCAGGGGAAAGTTCCACGGAACAATCAGGCCAACCACGCCGACGGGCTCGCGGAGCGTGTAGGTAAACGCAGCCTCGAACGAGTTGACAGTTTCGCCGTGGATCTTGGTCGCCAGGCCCGCGTAATAGCGAAGTACGTCGATGACCATCGGCATATCGACGTTGCGGGATTCGAAGATCGGCTTCCCGTTGTCGAGGGTCTCCAACTCGGCCAGCTCGTCGAGATTCCTCTCGACTAAATCGGCTAGTTTCCAGATCAGACGCCCGCGCTCGCTGGCTGATAGTTTGTGCCAGGGGCCAACCCGATCTTCGAAGGCGCGCCGCGCGGCACCCACCGCGCGGTCCACATCCGCAGAAGAAGCTTCCGCGATCTGGGTTAGCACTTCACCAGTAGCGGGATTGATGGTGTCGAATTCCTTCGAACCTTCGATCCACTGGCCGTCGATCAGCAGTCGGCCCGGCCTGATTGTCACGTTCGTTGCTGCCAGCATTTCTTGATCCTCACATCAGCCAGCCGATCTTTGCTCGGCGGACGGGCGAAGGCGCCCGTCCCCACATGAAGCTATCCCCACACGAACTCGTCCCACGAGCTATTTCGCTTTGAACTGTGCCGGACGCTTCTCTACGTACGCGGCCAGCCCTTCCTTCGCGTCTTCGCTCTGGAACAATAACTGCTGATTTTCGCGCTCGACAGCCAGCGCCGACTCCATGGGAATTTCCCATCCGGTCTGCACCGCGCGCTTGATGCGTCCCACGGCTTTCGACGCTTTATTGGGCGGGCAGAACTGCTTGGCATACTCCATGATGTTTTCCATGAAGCCGTCGCGCTCAAAAATGTCGTTCACAATGCCGAGTTCCTGCGCCTCTTCAAACGAGAAGGTATTGCCCGTCACCATCAGCTCGATCGCTTTGCTCTTCCCCACCATGCGCGAAAGGCGCTGTGTGCCGCCCGTGCCAGGGAGAACACCAAGGTTGACTTCCGGCAATCCAATTTTCCCGGCCTCTTTGCGCGCGATGCGGAGGTCAGCCGCCATGGCGATTTCCAGTCCTCCTCCCACGCAGTGACCGTTAATGGCCGCAATCACAAGCTTCGGAGTGTGTTCCAGGCGAAGAAGCATTTCATTGGCGTGCAGGCAGAAATAGTACTTGAACGTCGGATCGACGCTGGTCAGCATCTTGATGTTGGCGCCCGCGGAGAAAAATTTCTCGCCCGCGCCAGTCATCACAATTACATAGACGTCGTTGTCCATGCGCGCCTTGAGGATTGCTTCATCGAACTGCCGGTTCATTTCGTAGGTGTAAGTATTCGCCGGGGGATCGCACATCTCGATCACGGCCACTCCCCCGTCGGTGCGGTAGTTGACAAGTTGCCGGGTGCTCTCTCCGGTCGTTGGCTGCATTGTTGTTGCCATGTGAATCGCTCCTTCTTCTTCCTTGATCTTTCGTTACTCAATTTCCATGGATACGCCCACTCTTTGCGGCCTTGCCACCTGTCATCACGCCTCGCAAGAAAAGATCTCCCATCTCACGGGCCATCGAGACCGCATCGGCGTCGACCCGCGGATTGTGCCAGGTGTAAATCCAATTCATCATTCCGAATAGGCTTAAGACCGCGATCCGCGTGGAAAACTGCAGGTCGCGATCGGCCTTCAAGTTGTCGAGCAGACCAACGCAAATCCGGTAGTATTCCCGCTTGATGGCCGCAACCTCCGACGCGAAACCGTTCCTCAGCGCCTCCGCCTCGTGCGAAAGCACCTTCATGGCTGCCTGATTCGCCAGAAAATATTCCAGGTGATTGAGGATGAAAATCCGGATGCGCTCTTCAGCATCGGTCACGCCTTCCAGGCGAGCTTTCAGTCGCTGCACGATCGTCGTGAACGTGTGCTTCTGAATGAGAAACAGCAGCCGCTCTTTCGACTCGAAATAATAGTAAAGGCCGGCCAGAGACATGCCGCTTTCGCGCGACAGATCGCGCATCGAAGCCCCTTCATAACCTTTTTTGCAGAAGACTTCTGTGGCGTGGGTCAGGATCTCCGCCAGTCGCCGGTCGTAGCGAGTGGCGGGCGGGGCCGGGGCGCGATGTCGCCGGGCAGTAATTCGAGTTGCGGTGGAAGAAGTCCCCATACTCTCGCAGCCAGAAGGCTAATTCGAACGTTCGTTCGAACAAAGTATACGCCGCTGTGATTCCAATCACAAGGGTGGAAGACCTGTGCTGATTTCTTATTCTTGCCAGCCGCTGAATGACGCGATCCAAGCCAGTTGAAGGTGCTGCATTGATCCCGATCGAGACGTGCCGCAAGGGCCAGTGTTGGCGGCATCTAAGCCGAGGCAAATAATCAAAATTTCTATCTTGCGGTCGAGCGCTGTGGCACTAGTTCCTGACGTCGGATAATGCCTGTTCGACCTCAGACTTCAACTCCGCCGTCAGAGGCAGGAACGGTAACCGCGATGGCCCTCCGAAGTAGCCGTTGAAATCCATGCCGTACTTGAATCCCGGAACGCCAAGATCGCCAACTCGCTGCGCCGCCTTCGCGATCCGCTCCTGTTTTAGGCGCGCCAGTTCCGCATCTCCCTCTTTCCACGCGGCATAGATCTCGTAGCAGGCCGTGGGGGCCGGGCATGCGAAGGCGAGAATGGCACCGACGGCGCCGGCGTCGAGCGATGGCTGCAGTTTGTGCGCTGCCCCGACCAGCACCTGGAATCCCACTTCCTTCTGACGAGTTTTCATCTTGCCCACTACGGTGACAGCCGACGACGATGGCTTGCTGCTGGAACCGCCGGAGAGTCCTCCAACCTGCACCAGTTCCCCGCCATCTGCGGATGATCCCGCGGCAGCTGCCGCGAGCATGCGCGGCGTGACTGCATCGAAGGTCTCGGTCACGGTCGCACTGCGCTTAATATTGCGCGTGCCTTCCACCATCTTGCGGACTTTTTCTACGTCGCCGCTGGATTCCTTGATTCCAATCAGGTTCGGATGTCCTGCCAACTCAATTACCACTTCGGCCGGAATGTCGTATCCGGTAGCCTGCGGGAAGTTATAAATGATGACGGGAAGGGGCGAGCGGTCAGCAACAGTGCGGTAGAACGCGAGGAGGTTCGCGGTCTGCATCTGTTTCTTGTAGTAATGCGGTGTGCGAACCATTGCGACGTCGTAGCCAAGCTCGGCCGCGTATTCCGTCAGCCGTAGCGTCTCGATGGCCGATTCGATTCCGGTGCCCGCGATCAGAACCTTATTGGGCGCAGCCGCCGCACGCGCCACTTTCAAGGCATCGCGACGCTCTTGATCCGATAGCAAAATCGCTTCACCCGTCGATCCGAGCACGACAATGCCCGCCACTGGCGTGCGCGAGTAGCGCTCAACGTTGGATTCGAGCTTCTTGTAGTACACATTGCCGTCGGGATAGAACGGCGTGGTGATAGGAGGAAAAATACCGTGTAGCAGCATGCCCCATTCTACCCGGAAAGCGCCTGCCATCGCAGGTCCCCGGCTACCGACTGATCTTCGCCCCGCGTTCCGCATGCAAATGTTGCAGAGCCTTTACGTTCACTTCCCCGCGCTGCAGTGCCTCGATTCCTTCGGCGGCCGCGCGCGCAGCGGCGAGCGTGGTGATTGTCGGAATCCGCGCCGTGACCGCCGCACGTCGAATTGCCTTTTCGTCAAACCATGGTTCCAGTCCGGTGGGCGTGTTGACGATGAGTTGAATGCGCTGGCCCTTGATGAAGTCGACGACGTTGGGCCGCCCTTCTTTCACTTTGTAGACGCGCTCCACGTTCATGCCGGCTGCCTCGATCACATCGGCCGTGCCTGCCGTCGCCACAAGTTTAAATCCCATGTCTACAAACTTGCGGGCGACCGGGGCAACGTGCGCCTTGTCGTGGTCCGTCACGCTGATAAAGATCGCTCCCTGCGTGGGCAGCTTCTGGCCCGCGGCTAGTTGCGCCTTGGCAAAAGCTTCACCGAAGTTGTCCGCCACGCCCATCACTTCGCCGGTAGACTTCATCTCCGGCCCGAGCACGGTATCGACGCCCGGAAATTTGTTCCATGGAAATACGGGAGACTTCACGTAGAAGTGACTTCCCGTATCGAGATCTGCGCGGCGATCGATGAACTCGGGCAAAAATTCGCGCAGCTTACGGCCGGTCATGAGGCGCGCGGCGATCTTGGCCATGGGCACGCCAGTCGCCTTGGAAACGAACGGTACCGTGCGCGACGCACGCGGATTCACTTCAAGCACATAGACCTTGTCGCCCTCACCGCCGTGGCCGTTCCCGCGAGGAATCGCGAACTGGATATTCATCAGTCCGACGACCTTCAGCGCACGCGCCAGCCTGAATGTATAGTCGCGCATGCGCTCCAGCAGCGCCTGCGGGATATCCACCGCGGGCAGCACACACGACGAATCGCCGGAGTGCACGCCAGCCTCTTCGATGTGCTGCATGATTCCACCGATGACAACGTCTTCGCCGTCGGACAGAGCATCGACGTCGACTTCAATCGCATCCTCGAGGAAGTGATCGATCAGCACCGGACGGTCGTGCGAATACTCGACCGCCTCTTTCATGTAGCGGATGATGGCAGCCTCATCGTGGGCGATCACCATGGCGCGTCCGCCGAGTACGTAGGAAGGCCTTACGAGTACTGGATATCCAATACGCCCCGCGCCCGCGACGGCCTCTTCTATCGAGGTGGCCATGACGCCGGGCGCTTGCGGAATCTGCAACTCTTCCAGCAGCTTGTTGAAGTGTTTGCGGTCCTCGGCCAAGTCAATCGACTCAGGTGAAGTTCCGATGATCTTCACGCCCGCCTGCTTCAATGGCAGCGCCAGGTTCAGCGGAGTCTGTCCGCCAAACTGGACGATCACGCCCACCGGCGCGCCCTTCGAGGTCTCGTGCTGGTAGATTGCCCACACATCTTCGAACGTCAGCGGCTCGAAGTAGAGGCGGTCGCTGGTGTCGTAGTCGGTCGAGACGGTCTCGGGATTGCAATTGATCATGATCGTCTCGTACCCGTCATCGCGCAGCGCGAAGGATGCGTGGCAGCAGCAGTAGTCGAACTCAATCCCCTGCCCAATGCGGTTGGGCCCGCTGCCGAGAATGATGACCTTCTTCTTGTCGGTCGGCGCAGCTTCGTCTTCGTCTTCGTAGGTCGAATAGAGATAGGGCGTAAAGCTCTCGAACTCCGCCGCGCACGTGTCGACTCGCTTGTAGACCGGCATCACTCCATGCTTCTTGCGAAGGTGGCGAACCTTTTCCTGTCCATCCAGCCGCCAAACGCCGGCCAGTCGCCCATCGGAGAACCCCATTCGCTTCGATTCGCGCAGAACTTCGGTCGGGATTGACTCCATCGGATGCTTTTCCAGTTCCAGTTGCTGGTCGTTGATCTCCTTCAACTGATACAGGAACCAGGGGTCCATCGAGGTCATTTTCGCGACCTGCTTCACCGTGTGTCCCTGGCGCAGGGCATATTGGACGTAGGCGAGCCGCTCCGGATGCGGCGTCACCAGCCGCTTGGTCAGAATCTTGGGCTCGATCTTTTCGCCGCCCACGCGCTTTCCTGTGTCGAGCGAGCGGATGCCCTTCATCAGCGCTTCCTTGAAGGTGCGCCCGATGGCCATGACTTCGCCCACCGACTTCATCTGCGGTCCCAGTGTGTCGTCTGCGCCGGGAAATTTCTCGAACTGCCACTTCGGAATCTTCACGACCACGTAATCGAGTGTCGGCTCGAAGCAAGCTGGAGTCTTTCGCGTGATGTCGTTGGGAATCTCGTCGAGCGTGTAGCCGACCGCCAGTTTCGCAGCAATCTTCGCGATCGGGAATCCGGTGGCTTTCGACGCCAGGGCCGACGACCGCGAGACGCGCGGATTCATCTCGATGACTACCATTCGCCCGGTCTCGGGATTCACGCCGAACTGAATATTCGATCCGCCCGTATCGACGCCAATTTCGCGGATCACGGCGATCGAGGCATCGCGCATGGCCTGGTACTCGCGATCGGTCAGCGTCTGCGCAGGAGCGACGGTGATTGAATCACCGGTGTGCACGCCCATGGGGTCGAAATTTTCAATCGAGCAGATGATGATGACGTTGTCTTTGGTGTCGCGCATCACCTCAAGTTCGAATTCTTTCCAGCCGAGCACCGACTCTTCAATCAGCGCTTCGTGTACCGGAGAGAAGTCGAGGCCGCGGCTGAGCACTTCGACCATCTCTTCGCGGTTGTAAGCGATGCCGCCGCCCGACCCGCCTAGCGTGAACGACGGCCGGATGATTACCGGGAAGCCGATCTTGCCCGCGAATTCAAGCCCGTCTTTCGTGTTGTTGACCAGCGCCGACTTGGGCACGTCGAGCCCAATGCGCTGCATCGCGTCTTTGAATACGAGGCGGTCTTCCGCTTTCTTGATGGCCTCGACGTTCGCGCCAATCAGGATCACGTTGTATTTTTCCAGCACGCCGCCATCTGAAAGCTCGATCGCGAGATTCAGCGCAGTCTGTCCGCCCACGGTGGGGAGCACGGCAAAACCCGCGCTCGGCGCCATTTCCCGCTCGATGCGGATGATCTCTTCCAAATACTCCAGCGTGAGCGGCTCGATATACGTGCGGTCGGCCGACTCCGGGTCGGTCATGATGGTGGCCGGGTTCGAGTTTGCCAGCACCACTTCGAAGCCCTCGGACTTGAGCGCCTTGCAGGCCTGCGTGCCGGAGTAATCGAACTCGGCCGACTGCCCAATGATGATGGGCCCGGAGCCGAGGATGAGGATCTTTTGTATGTCAGTACGTTTTGGCATTATCGGTTTTCAAGTGCCCATCTTCAAAACTCTGTCATCCCGACCAAGCCACTTGAGCGGCAAAGCCGATCAAGTAGCGCGTGGAGGGACCTGCTGTCCTCTTTCAATCGATGCCGCCAGCGCCGTAGTGCCTGCAAGAAAAGCAGGTCCCTCGACTCCGAACATCATTCGCTTTGCGAATGATGTTCTCCGCTCGGGATGACAGGATCGCGAGGGAACTCTCACCCCTTCCACTCCTCCATCATCTTGGTAAATTCCTTGAACAGATAATGCGAGTCATGCGGCCCCGGAGCGGCTTCCGGGTGATACTGCACGCTGAACAGCGGCAGGTTCCGATGCCGTAAGCCTTCCAGCGTCTGGTCGTTCAAGTCAATGTGCGTCAATTCGACTTCACTATCCGCCAGCGAATCCGGATCGACAGCGAAGTTATGGTTGTGCGCCGTGATCTCGATCTTCCCGGTCTTCAACTGCTTTACTGGATGATTCCCGCCGTGGTGACCAAACTTCAGCTTGAAAGTCTTGCCGCCAAGCGCAATCCCCGTCAGCTGATGCCCAAGGCAAATTCCGAAGATCGGCTGCCGCCCCATCAGCCTGCGGATCGAATCCACGGCGTATGTGCACGGCTCAGGATCGCCCGGCCCGTTCGACAAGAAAACTCCGTTCGGCTTCAAGGCCAGCACGTCCTCCGCCGGAGTCGGCGCCGGGACCACCGTCACCTTGCAGCCCTCGCCGCGGAGCTTGCGCAAAATATTCTGCTTGATGCCGAAGTCGTACGCCACCACATGGAATCGTGGAGGCTCGTCCTTCACTCCCACCACGGCGGTCGGCTCGTGTGACCGCTCGCCCACTTCCCACACGTACGGCCGCTTCGTGCTGACTTCTTTCGCCAGATCCATCCCGTCCATCTTGGGAATCGACCGCGCCTTCGCGATCAGCTTGTCGGCGTCGCTCTCGATGGTCGATACCACGCCGCGCATCACGCCGTGATCGCGCAGATGCCGCACCAGTGCCCGCGTGTCGATCTCGGCAAGCACCGGCACCTTGAACTGTTCCAGATATTCCTCGGTCACCTGCTGTGAGCGCCAGTTCGAGCTCACTTTCGAGAACTCGCGCACGATCAGGCCTTCGATCCACGGACGCGTAGCTTCGTTGTCGTCGTGGTTGGTACCGTAGTTGCCGATTTCCGGGTTGGTCAGGACAACGATCTGCCCCGAGTAGGAGGGGTCAGTGAAAATTTCCTGATAGCCAGTGATGGATGTATTAAAAACGACTTCGCCGTAGCATTCGCCTTTGGCGCCGTAGCCTTTGCCTCGGAAGACTCTGCCGTCCTCCAGCGCAAGGATTGCGTGCATTCTCGCTCCGGTGAGTGGATTTTACGAATCTTATCAGTTAATAGCAGCGGGGCCAAGAGTAGAACGCGGATTCCAGAAAGAAATCTGTGGATTAGTGCGATCGAAACGGTTGATCGAACTCCGAAAGCTCTTGAGCAAGCACGCCGTACTCAGTAGTCGGACTTCAGCGAACGCGCCCGAGCTTATCCATCGGCCAATACCCGAACACCGCCTTGCCGTAGATAAAACTCTGGTTGACGGGCCCGAAATCGCGGCTGTCGTTCGACATGGAACGATGGTCGCCGAGCACAAAGAAACTGCTCTCTGGAACCGTCGTCTCCGGGTACGACCGCGAATCGGTATAGGCCGGAGGAACGTAGTCCTCGTCGAGCGCCTGGTCATTTACGTAAACCTGGCCACCGTCGATGCGGATGCGGTCGCCCGCCATCCCGATCACGCGTTTGATGTAACTCTTGGAAGGGTCGCGCGGATAGCGAAACACCACAATATCCCCACGCTCAATGGGTTCCAGCCGATACACAAACTTATTCACGAAGATCCGTTCCTGATCTTCGAGCGACGGCATCATGCTGGTTCCCTCCACCTTCACCGGCTGGTAGAGGAAGATAATAATGAAAGCAGAGATCGCCAAAGAAATGATCAGGTCGCGCACCCAGACGCCGATCCCGGTCCGAAGGCGGACGGGCGGAGCCGGCGTCACCGCTGAGGGAGCAGGTGCGGTTGTCGGAGCCACTGGACTCGAGTCCGAAGACGTCTCTGGCATGTCTTCCTATTGTATACAGATCACGGGCGCGCAACAGCGATTTGCTGCGGAGCTCCCGCTACAAAGAAATGATCCATGCACTTCCAGGCATCTTCGGCGTCGGGTTACAATAACCGCACGCGAGGACTCCTATGATCAGCCGTTTCTTCCAGAACAAGATCGTCTACCGCAGCCTGACTCTGGCGTCTCTCTTCGTGATCGCCCTGACCATGTCGGCCCAGTTTGCCTCGCCGCAGGAAGAAGCAGGGGGTGTCCCGGCCTATAATGCCGGACCTCCGCCCAAAGGCACGAAGCTCCCTCCCCTGCTGACCAAGGCTGACCTCTGGGGAGCCGACGCACAGAATCCCTACCAGACCCACGCCTATGAGCTGGCGGCGAAGATTCCCAACGTTCTCCACCAGCAGCCCTGCTACTGCTATTGCGACCGCATGGGCCATAACAGCCTGCACAGCTGTTTTGAGAACACCCACGGGGCCGAGTGTGCCACCTGCCTGAAGGAGCTTTATTACTCCTACCAGCAGCATCAGAAGGGCAAGACGGCAACGCAGATCCGCGCTGGAATCATCAAGGGCGAATGGAAACAGATCGATCTGCTGGCCGCCTCCACCATGAACTAGTCGGCCCCAAGCCCCGGGGCCTCCGATTGGTTAACTGGACCTTCACCCACTGTTTGGGCGATACTTTACTGCTCAACAGGAAACCAGATTCGCAAGGAGTTCCCCATTACCAAGAGCACAGGAAGAGTTTTGCACATGGCTCAGAAACCTACCGCGAAAAAGACCGTGGCGGAAGATCCGCGTTACACGCAGGCGCTACAGAGCTACGAATCAGGACTGCGCGCCATGCAGGAGCACAAGTTCGACAAGGCAAAGCCGCATTTTCAAAAGGTCGTTGCCGGCCCCATCAAGGAACTGATCGACCGTGCCAACGTCCACCTCAGCATCTGCAACCAGCATCTGGAACGCAGCGCGGCCACGCAGTTCAAAACGCCGGAGGAGCACTTTGACTACGCCGTTTCTCTCATGAACGTAGGGGACTACGTGACGGCGCGCGAACATTTGGAGAAGCTGCTCAAGCAGAATGCCAAGTCGGACTATGTGGTGTACGGCCTGGCGGCGCTCGACTGCCTCACGGGCCACGTCGAGGATTCCCTGAAACGTCTGGACGAGGCGCTACGGCTGAACGCGCAACTGCGTTTCCAGGCACGCAACGATTCCGACTTCCAGAACCTCGCGGAGGATCCGCGCTTCACAGAATTGCTCTATCCCGATCCGGGCAACGAAATCGGTTCCTCCGACGGTGACCTCGGCGAGGAAGAACCGGTATAGCGATCTGCAAGGATCCCTCGATGGAAACCAGAGCCGCCGAGTCCCCCTTGCTGGAGAAGACCGCGCGCGAGCGCGGTCTGCGCGTGGTCGCCATCGGCGGCGGCACGGGACTTTCCACGCTGCTCAAGGGACTCAAGCGCTATGTGCTCTCGCCCACCGCGCAATCGACTCCCGAAGACTCGTCCATGATTCGAGATCTGTGCGCGGTGGTCACTGTCAGCGACGACGGGGGCTCCAGCGGCCGCCTGCGCAAAGAGCTCAACATGCTGCCGCCGGGCGACATTCGCAACTGCATCGTCGCCCTTAGCGAAGATGAAGCGCTGCTCTCCAAGCTTTTTCGCCACCGCTTTGATAAAGGATCCGGGCTCGAAGGCCACAGCTTCGGAAACCTCTTTCTCGCCGCGCTCACTTCCTTGACATCCGATTTCTCTGAAGCCGTACGGCTCTCCTCCGAAATTCTGGTCACGCGCGGCCACATCTATCCCGCAACCACGTCCAACATTGAGCTCGAAGCTCTCATGGAAGACGGCACGCGGGTCCGTGGCGAAACTAAAATCACGGCCAGCAAGGGACGCATCCGGGAATTGTTTCTCGTCCCACCCGACGTTGGACCGATGCCGCAAACACTGGAAGCCATCGCCCACGCCGACATGATCACGATCGGCCCGGGTTCGCTCTTCACCAGCCTGATTCCGAACCTTCTGGTCCGCGGCATCGCGCAGGCCATTGTCGAATCGCCCGCCACCAAGGTGTACATCTGCAATCTGATGACGCAGGCCAACGAAAGCCTGGGCCTGACCGCTGCCGATCATATCCGCGCCCTCAATCGACACGCCCAGAAGCAAATTTTCGATTACGCACTGATCAACCAGACCCCCGCTTCGGATGCCCTGAAGACCAAGTACGCCGGCGAAGGCGCCTGCCAGATCGTCAACGATCTCGAGGCCATCGAGGCCCTGGGTGTGATTCCGGTCCTCGGCGATTATCTCGACGAGGGCGATGTTGCCCGCCACAATACCTCCCGCGTCGCGCGCGACTTGATGCAGCTGGCCGCCCAACAGCCGCGCGCCCGCCGCTGACCTCGCCGCATCGTCATTGTCGTTGCAGCCGCGTTTCCTGTATGGTGAGTCGTCGTCTTCGAGTTATCGTTTGCGCACCTCGAAGACTCTGAGACTATGCGATCCTTGGTTGCATTCGTACTCCTACTGGTCCCAATCTTCGCCGTTGCTCAGTCCGGTCCTGAGCAAGGCGGCAACGAAGTTCAAATCTGGGCCGGCGGCGGTCACTCCGTCAGCGGAGGACGCGGCGACACTGGAGTCTTCAACGCCGGGCTGCGCTATGGATGGATCATCACCGGCCCGCATCTCCCCAGCTTTCTCCGCGGACGCTTCGAATATGCGCTTGACGCTGTTCCTCTCTTCCTCGTCTTCCAACCCGCCAACACGGCCTACGGCGTGGGCTTCGACCCGCTCGGTCTCAAGTGGAATTTCGTGCGCCACGGACGCTTCTCGCCCTACCTGGAACTCACTGGCGGCGTGCTATTCACCGATCACAACGTCCCCACCGGAACCAACACGGTGAACTTCATGGACCAGGCCGCGCTCGGCATGCACATCCTCGGCGCGAAGCGCAATGTCAGCCTCGAACTCCGCTATATGCACATCTCGAACGCAGGCCTGGCGACCCCGAATCCGGGAATCAACACCGTGCAAGTGCGCTTGGGAGTTGGGAAGTTTTTCGGCGGCGGAAAGCATTAAGAAGCCCTCTGTGTCCTCCGCGTCCTCTGTGGCGAAGAATTTCTGACGGTCTTGACCGAGGTATGCGCCTTGCTTCCGCGCTCATCCCCCAGCTATTCTTGCAAGTCATGTCCACGCTCGTCGAATGCGTTCCGAATTTCTCTGAAGGCCGTGATAAAGCCAAAGTTGACGCCATCATTGACGCCATGAAAATGCCCGGCGTTTACCTGCTCGACCGCGAAATGGATTCCGACCATAACCGCTGTGTCATCACCCTGGTCGGAGATCGCGAAGCAATTCAAGAAGCAGCCATTCGCGGCGTAGGCAAGGCAGCCGAACTCATCGACCTCAACGTCCATACCGGCGCGCACCCGCGCATGGGCGCCTCCGACGTCGTGCCTTTCATCCCTATCGACGGCGTCACCATCGAAGATTGCGTCGCCATGGCGAACCACGTCGGCGAGGAAATTTGGAAGCGCTTTCAGATTCCGGTCTACCTTTACGAAGCTGCCGCGCGGACTCCGGAACGCCAGGGCCTGGAAAATATTCGCCGCGGCCAGTTCGAAGGCATCCGCGCCGAGATCGCGACCAACCCCGCGCGCCGTCCAGATTTCGGCGAGGCCCGAGTACATCCAAGCGCAGGCGCAACGGTAGTCGGCGCACGCAAGTTTCTCATCGCTTATAACGTCTTCCTCAATACGCCCGATGTCGATATCGCTAAGAAGATTGCGAAAGCGGTGCGCTTCTCCAACGGTGGCATGCGCTTCGTCAAGGGCGCTGGCTTTTTGGTGCGAGGCCTGGCCCAGGTCTCGATGAACCTTACCGACTTCGAGCAAACGCCCGTCCACCGCGTTTTTGAACTGGTCAAGCGCGAAGCGGCGCGTTACGGAGTCACCCCGGTGTCGAGCGAGATCGTCGGACTAATCCCCAAGAAAGCCTTGGAGCAGGCTGCCGAATGGTTTCTCCAAGTCGAGAATTTCGATTCGTCATTGATCCTCGAAAACCGCCTCGCCTCCGTCATGGGGGGAAAGATGGCGGTCGGCGGCCTGCGCGCTGGAGTCGAACCGTTCGTTGAAGAACTCGCTGCTCCAACCGCGACTCCCGGGGGCGGAAGCGCTTCAGCAGCTGCGGCGGCGATGGCTGCCGGTTTGGCCGTAATGGTCGCCTCGATGTCGCGCGGGAAAAAAGCCTACCTGCAGTACGAGGCGCAACTGAGCGCCGCCGTCGCGCGCCTCACTCCATTGCGCGAGGAACTCAAAGGCGCGGTCGACGCCGACGCTGATTCCTACAACTCGGTTATGAAGGCCTACAAGCAGGCCAAAACTGCGGCGAATGAGGCGGCTGGTGAATCGATGATCGACGCGGCATTGAAAGCAGCGACCAACGTTCCGCTCAGTGTCGCCGAAAAGGCCCACGAGATCGCACAGATCGTCGAATCTCTCGGCCCCATCACGAATCCGAACATGAAATCGGATTTGACCACAGCCCGAGCGCTCGCCGGTGCGGCTCTCACAGGCGCGATGGCCAATGTGGAAATCAACCTGGCATCGCTAAAAGATCAAGCTTTTGCAGCAGACGTACGCCGCCGCACCGCCGCCCTTTCCTAGGGAGTCGATACCTTTCAGTCGTCACTTCCCGAGCCGGCTTGGATTAATCATTTTCTTGCCAGAAGGACGAAATCCCTTCCTCAGGGTTAACGCATCTAAGACCCGAAACGCCGCACTCGCCGACGCACAGGAGTCGCCCATGAGCCGTCATGCCCCTCTATATCTCTCGCTATCGCTCCTCTGTGCCAGCGGTGCCCTACTCAGCTTGAATAGTTGTGGTAGCAGTTCGACCAAAACCATCGCCACCGTCCCGCCGGGAAAGTTCCAGCATGTGGTCATCATCTTTCAGGAGAACCGCACCCCGGACAATCTGTTTCACGATTCGGCGCTGATGGCCAAGGGAGCGGACATCGCCAGCAGCGGCGTCAACTCGACGGGCCAAACCGTCGCACTCAGCATGGGAGAGCTGGGAGTGAATTATGACCTGAGCCACACGCATTCGGCGTTCGTGTCGATGTATGACGGCGGGAAAATGGACGGCGCCGACCTGATCCCAGTCTCCTGTTATTCGGCAGGCAAGTGTCCTCCTACACCGCAATTCTGGTACGTCAATCCCTCGGAGGTTCAACCCTATTTTCAGATGGCCGAGCAGTACACCTTTGGCGACCGCATGTTTCAGACCAATCAGGGACCCAGCTTTCCCGCCCACCAGTTCATTATTTCCGGCACCTCTGCACCAACGACAGGCAGCAACTTGTTCATGGCCGAAAATCCCGCGGGAAGCGGCAACGCGTTCTACCAGGCGGGCTGTCTGGCTCCGCCCGATGAGTTCGTATACTTGATTGACCCCAGCGGCAAAGAATCCAGCACGATGTATCCCTGTGCGGACCACGCTACGCTGACTGACGAGCTCAATACCAAAGGGATCAGTTGGCGCTACTACACGCCGTCCGCGGGCGTCATATGGACCGGACCCAGCGCCATTCAGCACATGTGCGGCCCGAATGTTCCGCCGCCCAATGCCACTGCGTGCGTCGGTTCCGATTGGACCAACAACGTCGTCATTCCCGAGACTCAGGTTCTCACCGACATCACCAGTGGCAATCTCGCGCAAGTCAGCTGGGTGATTCCTACGGGAACAAATTCCGATCATGCCGGATCCCCAGCCACGACCGGGGGACCATCCTGGGTGGTCTCGATCGTGAACGCGATTGGCAGTAGCTCTTATTGGTCGAACACGGCCGTCATTGTGACCTGGGACGATTGGGGAGGCTGGTACGATCACGTTCTGCCGCCCAAGATTGCGAACAACGGCACAAGTTGGGGGTCCGGTTATGTCTACGGTTTCCGCGTACCGCTCATCGTGATCTCGCCGTATGCCAGGGCGGGGTATATCTCTCACGTCAACCACGATTTCGGAAGCGTTCTGAACCTGATCGAGCACACATTCAGCCTGCCCTCGTTGGGCTATGCCGACGCCTATGCCGATGACCTCGGCGACTGTTTTGACTTCTCCCAGACCCCGCTTACCTTTACGACCATCAACGCCCCGCTGAACGCAGCCCATTTCCTGAACGACAAGAGTCCCAGAATCGATCCCGACGACGACTAGTCAGCGCTCCCAAAAACGATTCCCAGCCAGACTCCAGCCGGTCAATGGGCATGTACTTTTGTTCCCTCCACTCAGGCTGCAAGTAAAATAGAATGAAGCGATCTATTAACGACAAGAGATGATCGTGCATCCAAGTAAAGGTACACATATCCCCAAGCGTTTTTCGATTAGAGGCGTTATGAGACTCTTCAAGATTTGTATGGCTTCGTTCCTTCTGGTGAGCATGGCTTACGCCATGCCGCTCAATTCCTCGGCCCGTACTTGTGTCCCCGGCGACCTGCTTCAGTTGATTTCGGTGGACTATCGCGCTCTCAAGGATTCCCCCACGGCGATGGCCCTGAAGCAGCAACTGATGCCCGACAACATCAAGCAGTTTGAATCGGCCCTCAAGAACATCGGGCTCGATCCGGACAAAGATGTGGACACGCTGACCTTCGCCTCGTTCCGCGCCGGCAAGCAAGGCGTCAAGACCGTTGGCGTCGCAGCCGGCCCTTTCAATATGAAGGCTGTGCTCAAGAAGATGAAGCTGCAGAAGTATGTGCCCAAGAAGTACGGGAATTCGGAGATCTATCCCATGGACGGCGGATTCGTCATGAGTTTCCTCGACGACAGCACGCTTCTGTTCGGCGATTCGACGTCCATTAAGGTTGCGCTCGACACGCGCGATGGTCAGGTTCTAGGTCTGGATACCAACGGAAATATGGCCGACATGATGTCGAGTGTCGATTCGGCGCCCGTCTGGAGCATTCTTGACCAGGCTGGAACCCAGAACATGATGCGCTCCGCCATGGGAGACGCCTCCAAGGTCGCTGACTACGAGACCGTCAAGAAGCGCCTGATGGGCTCGCGCTACACCATGAATTTCAACAGCGGTGTGAATTTCGATCTGACCGTGGTGACCTCCGACTCAATGACCGCAGGCACCATGTCGTCACTGGTCAAGGCCGGCATCATGCTGAAGAAGATGAGCGCCACGCCCGCCGAGAAGATCGCTGTTGAGAACACCACGGTCGACTCTGACGGCACGAACCTGAGCGTCCACTTCAAGGCTAGCGACCAGCAGTTCCAGTCGCTGATGCACTCGGAACTGTTCGCGGCCGTAACCCACTAGCTTCCACGCTAAATTGCAAAAGGGCACTGAGAGCGCTGCTCCCTCAGTGCCCTTTTTTCTTGGGGGCTAGGGCGGCCTCACTCCGGTCGTTCAATCTCCAGACAGCCTTGCGTAAAGGCATATGGGAAACCTCCCGGTTCGTTGGTCTTCGTGTAGCCTCCGTCAAAGAACACAAACATACGGCGCGGGTCGGTCTCTCCATATCGAACGGATGGCTTCCACGGTCCCGAATGCCAGCCACAGTCTCTAGCCGTCATAATCTGGTGAGGCGTGCTCCAGTCCTTGAAATCCGAAGATGGCTTCGGGCACTGGCACCACCAAAGCCCAGTGTAGCCGGGGCCACCGTTTTGGCAAGCCAGACCTTCGAAAAAACAGCCTCGTAACCTTGCTGTCCCTCGATCACGCAAAAATCAAAAACCTTTTCCTCTGGAGGGGCGAATATCTTGTGTCTTGACCAACCGCTTCGGCCATCTTCGCTTTCTGCGAATCCCTGCACCAAGTAGTCGTCCAGGTTTGAGCCAGCGACGTACCACATCTTCCACCGGCCGGCGGCATAGATGACGTTGGGTTCATACACACTACCCCGCTGCCAATCCTCGTGGGCAACGAAGACAGGTTCTGGTTGATCAATCCACTGTTGCCCGTCCCATTCCAAATAGCCAATTGTGTAGGGACCCCAAAGATTGGCCGCGCCACCGGCGTAGTAGATTCGTTCGATCCAGGCTTTCCGCCCAGGATCCCAGCCGCGCACATACGATGGACAGTGACGCCCGCCTTTCAGGTCCCATGCCTGGCTGGATTCGTGCCCGGCCAACAGCGCCACCCGCGTAGGATCATCGCGGTGGGGAGTCAGTGCCCATCCTCGAGAAGAAAGTGGCGCTCCCTCGGGGAGTGAAGCACTGAAGAGTTGGATCCCCTCGTATCCCTGCACCTCACCGGCGAGGTACATCCACCAGCGGCCGTCTCGCTTCGCGACCGTGGAGTCCGTGAGTTCGATGGGGTCGGTGAAAGGGGCGAAGCCATCTGCTGGATCAAATATCTTTACCTCTATCTCTTTTCCAGTCATTATTTTCGTGTCATCAAAAGCTATTTCTTTCGCACCGCTCTCTTTTCTCGCGCCCAGCCTTCCTTCACGACTTGCCGCGCGCGTCCGACCGCCAGCGCATCTTCAGGAACATCTTCGGTAATACAAGACGCAGCCCCTATATACGAACCCCTGCCAACGCGCACCGGCGCGACCAAGGTGGTGTCACTGCCGATGAAGGCTCCGTCTTCGATCACGGTTTTGTACTTGCCCGTGCCGTCATAATTACACGTGATCGTTCCGGCCCCGACGTTCACGCCTGCCCCAATCTCCGCATCTCCCAGGTAGGTCAGGTGGTTTGCCTTCGATCCCTTACCCAACTTGATTTTCTTGGTCTCGACAAAGTTTCCCACGTGCGCGCCCTCTCCAATATCACTGCCGGGACGCAGGTGGGAGTACGGTCCCATGATCGCACCCGATCCGACCCGCGACTCTTCCATCACGCATCCCGGACGGACAATCACTCCGTCGCCGATTTCCGTATCGCGAATCACGCAATATGACCGTATGCGGCTGGCGGAGCCGATCTGGGTCGTCCCCAGCAACTGTACGTAGGGTTCGATGACCGAATCAGCGCCAATCTTCACATCCGCGTCGATCACGCACGTGGCCGGATAGAAAATCGTCACGCCATCCGCCATCAACTCTCGGCACTTCGCCAGGCGCATCTTCTCGTCGATGCCCGCAAGTTCCGCCCGTGTATTCCCGCCCAAAACCTCACTCGCATCCTCGGTCTTCCAGGCAACCACGCGCTTCCCCGCCTTGCGCAACACCTCGGCCATGTCCGTCAGGTAATACTCGTGATGTGCATTCCTGGTCGAGAGATCCCCGATGCTTCCATAGAGTTCCTTCACAGAAAATACATAGAACCCGGAATTGATTTCGCGGATCTTTTTCTGCGCTGGACTCGCACTCTTCTCTTCGACTACCGCTTTTACCTCCGCGCTTCGCGGTTTCTTCCGCAACACCCGGCCATACCCCGTGGGATTCTCTAGTTCGGCGCTCAGCAGCGTCATCGCCGCCTGCTCTTCCAGATGAAAATTGCGCAGGCGCCCGATCGTCTCTGGCGTAATCATAGGAGCATCCCCAGAGAGCACGATGACGTGGTCATACCCCAACAGCGCGTCACGAGCCACCATGAGTGCGTGCCCCGTTCCCCGCTGCTCGCTCTGCAGCACATACTTGACCCCCGCATGCGCCGTTTCTTTACGAACTCGGTCCGCCTCGTGCCCGATGATCGCGTACACATCTTCCGCTGGAACCAGTCGGACCGCGGCGCGGATCACATGCTCCAAAAGAGGCTTGCCGCCGACTTCATGTAACACTTTAGGAAGTTGCGATTTCAGCCTGGTTCCCTTGCCCGCTGCCATGATCGCGATCGCGATTCGCGGGGTTGAAGACAGGGGACCGGCGGTGGCTCTCCTCGACGAGGAGTTTGCCCTGGAAGTGGACTTTTCTTTCGATTTCTTCATTTTCCCCAATATATACCGTCAAGCAGCAATGGCCACTTCCCGTGACACCCCGGCGCTACAGCCCGAGTCCCCCGTCCACCGCGAGAATTTGACCGGTAATGAACTGCGGCGCGGTGGCGAAGAACAATACGGCCTGCGCGATCTCATCTCCGCACCCGTTTCGTCGCATCGGCGTCTGCTTCGCCATCCGTCGCATAAATGCCGCAGCCGACTTCTCCCCGAGATCGATCATCCCTGGAGCCACCGCGTTGACAGCGATCTCCGGCGCCAGCGCCTTCGCCATGACCTTGGTCAGCATGTGCAAGGCTGCCTTCGACGAACAGTAGTGCGCGTTGGTCGCCCAGGGACGAAGCCCCCCCAGAGATCCCAGATTGATGATCTTGGCTTCCAGCGGACCGGCGGACTTCCCGCGTTTCCGCCGCATCCACTTGAGGGCTTCGCGCGTGACCAGAAAGGGTCCGCGCGTGTTGGACGCGAAGATCGCGTCCCATTGGCGCACCGTAAGTTTCTCAAACTCGACGCTTTCGTAGTTCGCGGCATTGTTTACCAGAATGTCAATCCGCCCCAATTCGCGGCCAGCATCGCTCATCATCGCGCGAACGCTGGCTTCTTCGGTCACATCACACCGCAGCGCAAAAGCTCGCACGCCGAATCCTGACAGGTCCACGACAGTCTCACGCGCCTCCCGCGCGGAGTTCCTGAATGTAATGACGACGTCAGCACCGGCCCGCGCCAAAGCCAGCGCGGATGCCCGTCCCAACCGCCGGCCTGCGCCGGTTACGAGCGCAGTCTTTCCCTGCAGAGGTTTTGCCTCATGGATTTGCATGCAGGGATTCTACCGCGCCTTCTCTCCAAAGGATGTTGCCAGAAAGCACCGTCTGCGAATCAGGCGTTTTCGACCGATCGGCGCGCACTGGAGGCTCCGTCGTTATTCGGGCGATAAAAAGGCTTTCAGGGCGCCGGCCAACAGGCTCGACTCTTGCGACTTCGAAATCACAAGATTCGCCTGCTGTGTAGCGGCGTCGCCAGGTTTTGTTGCCGCCATCACTAGAAGGATGACGGGCACCTCCGGGCGCAGGCGTTTTATTTCGCCTGTGATCAGGGCAGATTCGTCGCCGCCGTTCAGATCGATGACGACCGCATCCACCGCTTCCCGAGCAAATCGGATGACTCCCTCGTGGCCGCTGCCTGAACTGAGCACATTCCACCCGTGCTCCTTCAGTAGCGAAGAGCGCAAATTCAAGTTAACAGGGTCGTTCCCAATGCAGAGGACCGTCTTCCCTCGCCGCTTGATCATTGGTGTCCCCTCTTCCAAGACCCACGGGTTCCCGAGCGATGGCTCGGACCTTTGTGTTATGTGGAGGTAGTAACAGAAGGTCGGCTTGCCCGCTGTGATTAGGATCACGTTGAACAAACTCCTGCCGGCTACGAGTGACGGTTGCTTGGGCAGTGGTCCAGCCACGAGACCTCTGCTCCCGGCTCCTTCCAAATCCAACTTAGTGCTGGAAACACCCCATTTTGTCGCGCTAAAATCTCGACGCATGCCAGAGTCTCGCACTGTCATCGTTTACTCCCGCAAGGGATGTCATCTGTGCGAAGTGGTGAAAGAGAGCTTGTCGAAGCTTTCTCGCCGCGGCGGATTCACCTGGCAGGAAGTCGACGTTGATTTAGACTCCGAACTCCGCCGCCTGTACAACGATGAAGTTCCCGTCGTCTTCATCGACGGGCGCAAGGCGTTCAAATACCGCATGGACGAACGGGAATTCCTGCGCAGGCTCGCCAGTTAAATCTGTTCGTTCAATCTCTTTCTTTCCGCTACAATCGCTCCCGGCGAAATGCGCACTCAACTCTACGCGGATCCTCACAATCTGTTTCTGCACGATCTGGTGCTCGACTCCTGCCGCCGCAACGGGCCGAAGACCGGGCTGGTCGACGCCTCCTGCGGACGCCGCCTGACCTACACAGAATACGCAGAGACCGTCGAGTCTTTGGCCCGCGGCCTGATCGCTCAACACGTCAAACCCTGTGACGTCGTCGCCATTTTCCTGGCGAACTCATGGGAATTCTGCACCGCCTTTCACGCGATCCAACTCGCCGGTGCGATTCCTACCCTTCTCAACCCAACCTATCGCGAGCGCGAAGTCCGCTATCAACTGGAAAACTCAGGCGCGGTTCTTTTGATTACCGATGGAGGAAACATCGAAGGCATCAACCTCTGCGGATTGCCGAATCTCCGCCGCGTCTACACAACGCGCCAGCACGCCTCGAGCACCGAGCCTTTCGCAAACCTGCTCAGTCCAGTCACAGCGGACTATCCTCAGCCTGATCAGTCTTCGGAACAAGCTCTCGCCGCGCTGCCCTACTCGAGTGGTACGACCGGCTTGCCAAAAGGAGTGATGCTCTCGCACTACAATCTGATCGCGAACGTGTATCAGCTCTTAGGTCCGAATGCGACGAAGCTCAATTCCTCTGACCACATTCTCTGCTGTCTTCCGCTCTACCACATCTACGGTCTAAACGTAGTTCTGAATCCCTCGCTGATTCTGGGTGCCACCCTTATCCTGGTGCCGCGCTTCACCGTGCCCATGATGACGAAACTGATCGTCGACGAAGCCGCGACGATGATGCCTCTCGTACCCCCTGCGATGAATGCCCTGTGCCAGGCAGCCGAGGCAGGACAGTTTCCTCGCGACCACCACGTTCGTTGGGTCAAGTCCGGCGCCGCGCCACTCGCTCCCGAACTTGCCCGCCGCTTCACCGCGCTGACCAACATTCTCGTTTGTCAGGGATACGGCATGACCGAAGCCTCGCCCGTTACGCACTGCGGGTATCTGGAACCCGAACTCTACTATCCTGACTCCATCGGTCACCCGCTGGCCGCCACGGACTGCCGGGTGCTCTTGCAAGCTGAGATCGATCCCGCCGACACCCCGGAACACCTCACCGAAGCAGCCTGTGGACAGCCCGGGGAACTCGTCATGCGAGGTCCTCAGATCATGCTTGGCTACTGGAAGGAACCGCAGGCCACTGCCGCCGTTTTACGCGACGGATGGTACTGGTCCGGCGACATTGTTACGCGCGACCGCGAAGGTTTTTACCGCGTCGTCGACCGGCGCAAGGAAATGATCAAGTACAAGGGATTCGCTGTAGCTCCCGCAGAAGTGGAGGCGGTACTTCTGGAGCATCCCGCCGTTAAAGAGTGTGGAGTCGTCGGGCGCCCCGATGAGGCTGCCGGAGAGATCCCCGTCGCCTTTATTGCGCTGCGCGACGGATTCGTCGACAGCTCCAAACTCGGAGATGAACTCTGCGGGTTCGTCGCCGACCGCCTCACCCATTACAAACAACCGCGCCAGGTGCATTTCGTGGACGCCGTTCCTAAGACCGCTTCCGGAAAAATTCTTCGCCGTGAATTACGGAAGTCGCTGGGCTGATTGCCCCCGGCCGTATTTCTGCTACGCGCAAATGTCTGCAAATCATCAAGAAGTGACATGCTTTTGACACCCTCCTGACAATTCCCTTTTTTCTTCAACACACACTGATCACCAGCACGCTCCGGGTCTTTAAGACCAAGCCCAGCGTGCCCTGCAATGCCCAGGCCTATACCTCTTTCGCAGGATAGAGGCGCGGAACCACAACGTTCGACTCGATCAGCATCACCTCCAGGAGGATTGTCATGAATTTGTCGCAACTGAAAATCTGGGCGTGCGCAGCGTCCCTCGTCGCCGCTTGCGCTCTCCCCGCCCAGGCCCAGGGACCTCACTCTAGCAACCACCCCGGCACCTCAGTCATCGCATCTACCGTTCCCGCCAATGGAGACATCAACCCGTATGGCATTGTTCGCGTGCCGCGCAGTTCCGGTTCGCTGGTCAAAGGAAACATCCTGATCAGCAATTTCAATAGCAGTTCGAACTTCCAAGGAACGGGAACCACTATCGTCCAGATTGCTCCGGACGGAACGACCAGCCTCTTCGCTCAAATCGACGCGAACAATTTGCCCGGCCCTTGCCCCGGTGGCGTCGGTCTCACGACGGCTCTCGCCGTCTTGCGCGCCGGATGGGTTATTGTGGGCAGCCTGCCCACTACCGACGGCACCTCCGCGACCGCGCAGGCAGGATGCTTGCTTGTGCTCGACAACCTGGGGAACGTGGCGGAAACATTTTATGGTTCGCTCATCAATGGCCCTTGGGACATGACCGCGCTCGATTCGGGCAGCAGCGCCACTTTGTTCGTAACCAACGTTCTGAATGGAACGCTCGCTGGTGGTGGGAATGTCGTGCATGGCGGGACCGTGTTGCGGCTGACTCTTTCGGTTTCGTCAAAGACAGCACCTTCCCTGCAGTCGATGACCATCATTGGATCCGGCTTTCCGGAGCGGACTGATCCGGCGGCCCTCGTGATCGGACCGACTGGCGTAGGCTTGGACGCCGGCGCTTCCACACTCTATGTGGCCGACAGTCTCAGTAATCGAATCGCGGCCATCCCGCTTCCTTTGACCCGCGATACTTCGGCTGGAACCGGCGCGACCGTCACGCAGGGTGGCAGCCTCAACGATCCCCTAGGTCTGACCGTTGCGAACGGAAATATCCTGACCGTGAATGGAAACAACGGTTTCCTGGTGGAAACCACTCCGGATGGGGAGCAGATCAAGAAGACACTGCTCGATAGCAGTGGCAACCCGCCGGGAGCTGGCGCCCTGTTCGGACTCATCGATGTGCACGGCAGCATCTACTACGTCGACGATGCGACGAACACTCTGAATCTGTTCCGCTGAAGTTCGCCCAAACCGCACCACCCTCCCGCTTTATTCCGGGAGGGTGGTTTTTTCTGCATTTGTGCGAGAGCACGACTCGAGATCTTTCAGAGGACTACTGCTTCTGTTCGTCAACCTTTCCCGGCAGTTTCTGCTTCACGAAGAAGCTCCAGATCACCTCGTTGGCATTCGGATCCGGGCTCGTCTTGCCCACTGTGTTCTCGGCTTCGTATTGCGCGCCGCCGGGCCATGTGTTCCCCGCACCCTTCACGCTGTAGACAACGACTTGCGCTTCCTTTTGGCAGCCGTTGTAGGTGTCGACCTTGGTTTCCATGCCGCCCTTCTCGGTTGGCGAAATCTTGCTCTTCTCCGGTTTCTCGGCGCAGCGGTCGATCTTTCCCCATGCCTTGGCACTATCCTCAACCGAGAGAGTGGCCACGCTGAGGTTATGCTCGGTGCCACCACCATAAGGAACCACCGGGTCGGAAGTGCCATTAATCATCACTGCCGGCACCGGACGCGTGGGCAGACAAATCATCGTCTTCGGCATCGCCGCCCCAACCGCTGCAATCGCTGCAATCCGGTCGCTCAACGCGCAGCCCGCCCGCATGCTCATGAACCCACCTTCCGAAAGCCCAGCGGCGTAAATCCGCGACGAATCCACCGAAAACTTGGTTCCGAGGTAGTCCAACATCTGGTTGAAGAACGCAATGTCATCCGCTGGTGCCGCCCGGTGATCCTGATTCGGATCCTGGCTCGGAACCTGCTGTCCACTACCGCCACCTCCGGGATATCCGCCGCCGCCTCTGGGATACCCACCTCCGCCCCCTGGATATCCACCGCCAGGGTAGCCGCCACCATGCCCTCGCCGTCCCGGGCCCATGCCCATCGACTGATGTTGCTGCGGTCGCACGCCTACATTCCATCGCCCGTGCAAGGCGCTCGGGTACACCGTAATAATGCCGCTTTTGTCCGCCAGTTCATCGAAACGGGTCAGCCGCTGCATATCGTCCGCATCCTGGTTCATGCCGTGCAGCAGAATCACGACGGGGTAATGCCGTTGCGCATCGTAACCTTTGGGTAATCGCACAACGAAGTCGCGGTCCACATCATCGACCGTGACTTTGTCCTTCGTTTGTTGGGACCACAGGACCGGTGTGGCCCATAGCACCGCAATGCAGGCGGCGACCGCCAGCTTATAAGACTTCCCTGATTTCATCTTTTCTCCAGGAGGGCGACCCGAAATAATCCCCGGCAACCAACTTCCCATGGTTGGAAGCGTTTCTGCGCGCGGGAGTTGGCTCGCAGTGGAACTTTCCAGGTACCCCTTGCGTATCTAGTTCTGAAAGCGATTTCAGCTCCGGCACGCGCGCCAAGCGCATCAGGAAGGAGAACTACCATGGAAGGAATCACAGGTCTGGCTGCAGTCATCATGATTTTCGGAATGCCCACAGCCGTACTGGGAATGTACACCTTTTACAGAGTGCGCAAGCTCCGCACCGAAGAACGTCTGGCTGCGATGCAACGGGGCGTAAATGTCCCCATGGAACCCGATCTAACCGAGGCGGCTCACTCCCGACGCGCAGGAATTCTGCTCATCGCCGGCGCAGTCGGCTACATGATGGCGTTCTCCATTGTCGCGAGAGTGGAACCCGACGCTCTGATCGCCACTGCCTTCGGCGCGATCCCCTTCACGCTGGGCTTGGGCTATTTGCTCGACTCCACCTTGATCCGCCGCGACGCCCGCGCTTCGTAAACGTGAGCCGGGACTGAAGCGAACAATTTGAACGGGTGCCCCACCCTTGTCCTCCCGGTGTTGGGAGGGCAGGGTGGGGGTTTTGATTTTCACTCTCCAGTCAGAAACTTGAACTGTGCCTCATTCAAAGGCACAACGCTAAGTCTCCCCTGCTTCACCAACGGCGACTCCGCAAAAAACTTGTTCGCCTTCACCTCGGCCAGTGTCACCGGTTTCGTATTAGCCTTCCCGACCTTGATCTTCACCTGCGGGTTCTTCGCGTCCGACGTATCCACCGATACGACCGTCGCCGTCCCCACCGCACTCTTTTCGTCCCCCGTGTGATAAATCACGAGTCGCTCACCCGGTTTCATCCCGCGCAGGTTCTTCAATGCCACGGGATTCGATACTCCGTCCCAAGTCGTCGTTTTATCACGCTGTAAATCCGCGAACGAATAGGTAGATGGTTCCGTCTTCAGCAAATAATCCATATGCGTCCCCAATCGTGAGAGATTGTTTTCTGCTAGAACTTGAATTTCTTTGCAAATACCAGGCCTTCCGCACAGTGAAATTTTCCAATATCCACCAGTCGCTGATCGAGCCTCCGCGCCATGGCGCCTTCGCCCCTCAGGTCCGCATACCACATGGCATCGAAGTAGGCGGAGCAGCGCTCGTCCGGCGACTTGTTGGCATCCACAGCTGCCCCGAGCTCACTTTCGTCGAGCGCCCCTGAGATGAATTGAATCACCGCTCTAGTGGTTGCGGACTTCTCATCCAGACGGCTCAAGGCATCCTGCAGAATGTTGTCGTCCCGATGGCCCTGACTCAACTGCAAGAGGAACTCTTCTACTTCCAGTTCCGCACGCTGGCACACATTGCTTTGGCTCCCTGGGGCCTCCAACTGATCGAATAAACCGTCCGCCTTCCTGGTCCATTCCAACTCATCGTCTTCGGGACGACGAATGCCAGTAAAGTAATTGATCTCCGCAATCTCAATGGCCGAATACGCTCCAGCACACTGGAAGCTGGTGCCCGTGTTATACACGATCGTGTTCAAAGCAAGCGCTTCGTTCACATCTACTCTCTGTCCACCGCTGCCCGTGATTCTCGCGCTCGCCATAATGTTGATGCATCCGGCATGTCCGGCCGACGCACATTTCTCCCAGTAGGAGTAAGCCGCCCGCTCGTCGTGCAACTGATTCCTGGCCACCGACCCTGCCAGGAACTCAGCATTCGTCTGGTTCACTTCCGGAACGTACGTCAGGACCTGACGAGTTCCAATAATCTTATCCAGATCCGCTTGGGCTGTGCGCCCTCCCGCGACATCTATCGCTTCGCCCTCATGCTCATGCACCCGATTGATCATGGAGAACGCCAAGGCCCGGTAATAGTGCGCCACCATCGCGTCGGAGGCATCGACCTTCCTCCCGTTCAGGGTCGCACTCAGCATGCGCACGTCCTGCTTGAGATTCGAGATGTCGTCTCTTCCGGGCTCGGGCTTCCGTTGCACACGCTGCACGTCTTGCACTGCCGTCGAGAAATCCACCACGAGGACGGGGGTATCGCTTCGCGCCGGCTGCGGCTCCGTTTTGCGCACGCTGAGCCGCTCTTCCGTCTGCGCCTTCAACCTGGCAATCGGCTGACCTGTTCCCGAACCTGTGGACCGCAGTATTAAGCCGATCACGACGAGCACGATAAATCCCACTGGCAGCAGACATGCCATTGCCACGGGCACTTGCACTGGCAGACGCGATGTGGGATTCACATCCGGAATTGGGAGCGCGGTATCCCGGGCCATTGCCTCTTTCACTTGCCGGTGCGCAATACGATACGCATCCCATGACACGAGAAACTGCACGATGACGAGCACGAGCGAGATCAGTGTGCCCCAGAACCCCGCCGACGGAATCACGAACCGGGCTACTTGCATCACCACGAACAGCGTGAGCCCCTTGGTGCGCTCCCCGAGATAGAAATATCCGAAGCCGGCAGTCAGCAGATTGAGCGTGACCGCCACGCGCGGATTCTGCTCGTCGACCAGATCGTCTTGCCCTCGATTGATCTCGATTGCGGTGAAATAGGCGTCAAGGAAGGAGAAGATCCACAGCACCAGCATCACAACCAGGGCTTCGCCGACGATTGTGGTGGATGGGCGCGCAATGCAGAAGATCAGCCCCAGCAGCCAGAATGCGAGCGTCATTCCGCCACGCCCATTCTTGCCGCAATAGAATTGCCCGGCGCCGGGGACGAGCAGCGACAGCATGAACGCCAGCCCGGCGCTCTTATGCCGCGGTTCGGGGACGAACGCCCCCATCGGCTGGTTGAGATTCAGGCCTAGGGACACAGATGTTTTTTCACCGGCGCAGATGCCTGGTCATCATTTCGCCCACTGGAACAGAACGATCCCTTGATTAGTTTGGCTTCTTCTCCGGATCCGCCGGAGGTGGGGCTTGCTTGGACGGTGCGCTGGGATCTTTCGCCTTATCATCGTAGACAGAAAATTGCCCCTGCGGACGCTTCAGTTTGATCGTGATCTCCATCTTCGGCTTCTCGACGTCGTAGTCCTCCCCAAACGTCTGAAATCCCGAGGCGAGCACTTGCACCCGCAGCATTCCGAGGGGCGCGCCATCAAAGTTCGCTTTCCCGTCCAAGTCGGTCTTCAACTCTATTCCACCGCGGCTCTGTTTGCCCTTCGGATTCACTGGATGCATGATCACCGCCGCATTGCGTACCGGCTTCCCGTTGTCGTCCTTGATCACAAGGAAATACAGCCATGCGGTGGGTTCTTCCTCTTTATCCTTTTGCCCCATGGCCGTGCCCGCCAGTGCGAGCATCGCCAGCACTACCCCAGTCACAAAAATCTTCTTCATGATCGTCATTCTATGCAGGCGCGCGTTCCCTGTCATCTTCGTTTCCGATCCGGGCGCCCACGCCCCCGACTCTTCTACAATGCCGAGGTGAAGACCTGGGACGTAATCATCATCGGTGGCGGTATCATCGGCCTTTCGCTCTCGATTGCGCTGCGCAAACGAGGGGCCAGCGTGCTCGTCGTCGAGCGCGGAGAACCCGGCCGCGAAGCTTCCCATGCCGCTGGGGGAATGCTGGTCGACTGCCCCCTCGAAACCCCTGCTGTCCTTCAGCCTTTGGCCACCGCCAGCGCCCGCCTGTACCCCGAATTCGCGTACGAACTGGAAGTCGAGTCGGGAATGAAGGTTGACCTCCGGGACAAAGGGACAATTCTCTTTCCTACGCCGAAACACGCTGCAAACAACCCCGCGTTCGTTGCGAGTCATGCTCTGTCGGGCCCGTTGAACGAACTCGAGCCAGAGTTTACCCCTCAACCCTCACCCGTTCTCTACCTGAAAGAACGGAGCGTCGATCCGCGAGCCCTCGCCGCCGCTGCCTGGAAGACCGCGAAGAATCGAGGCGTGGACTTCTCCTCGGGTGACGAAGTCACCGCCGTCACCGTAACGGGCGGGCGCACAGCAGGCGTCACCACCCTCAAAACCGCATTTCACGCCGCCAAGGTGGTCAACTGCGCTGGAGCATGGTCCGGACAAATCCAGCCCCACGCCTTTCCCACGCGCCCCGTTAAAGGACAAATGCTCTGCCTCGTGATGCCCTCCCGCACGCTCCTCAAGCACGTCGTGCGATCTCCCGAGGCGTACCTGATACCCCGCAGCGACGGACGCCTCCTCGTCGGAGCCACCGTCGAAGAGGCCGGATTCGACAAGCGCACCGACCTCGTGGCGATCCAGCGCTTGAACCAAGCTGCTATCTCACTGGTGCCGAAACTGGCCGACGCAAAGATACTCGAAAGCTGGGCTGGCCTTCGCCCCGGAACTCCCGACGCGCTCCCCATCCTCGGCGAGACGAAAACTCCCGGCTACTACGTCGCCACCGGCCACTTTCGCGATGGCATCCTCCTAGCCCCCATCACTGCCGAAGTGATGACAGCTGTCATCGAAGACCGCCAGCCGGAGCATGATCTTGCCCCGTTCTCACCATTCAGGTTTCTGTGAACTCAGGTGGGCGTTTCCGCGGTGCGGCATTAACCATGTTTCCTCCGTGTCCTCTGTGTCCTCTGTTGTGAATCGGCCGGCGATAGAAGCAGGCGCCCATCCTTAGCGCTATACTGATCTGTTTTCCGATGTTTACCTGAACCCGCAATCTGGAGTTCTTCCACGAAAGGATTCACTATGGCTTCTTCCGCCGTCGATTATGCCCGCAGTAACCAGCAGCGTTTCCTGAACGAACTCAAAGATCTTCTCCGCATCCCCAGCGTCAGCACCCTCGAAGAGCACAAGCCCGATATTCAGAAAGCTGCCGACTACGTGGCCAACGATCTTCGCCGCATCGGCATGGAGAACGTCGAGGTCATCCCTACCAAGGGACATCCGCTCATCTACGCCGACTGGCTGCACGCCGCCGGCAAGCCTACTGTGCTTTGTTATGCGCACTACGACGTGCAACCTGCCGAACCGCTCGACGAATGGCACACTCCGCCCTTCGAGCCCACCGAGCGCAACAACAACATCTACTCCCGCGGCGCCGTCGATGACAAAGGCCAGCTTTGGATGGAAGTGAAAGCCCTCGAAGCCCTCTTTCAGACCGGCGGCGGCAAGCTGCCCATCAATGTGAAGATCATTTTCGAAGGAGAAGAAGAAGTTGGCGGCGAGTCAATCGCGGAATATATCCGCAAGCAAAAAGCCAAACTCAAGTCCGATTTCGCGCTGGTCTGCGACACCGAACTCTTCGCGCCCGATCTTCCCACGCTGTGCGTTGGCCTGCGTGGCCTGGTCTACACAGAGATCGAAGCCTATGGCGCCAAGACCGACTTGCACTCCGGCATGTACGGCGGCGCCGCGCCCAATCCCTTCTTCGCTCTGATCGAAATGATCAGCAAGATGAAAGACTCCAAGGGGAAAGTCCTGATCCCCGGCTTCTACAAGGGCGTGAAGGCCCCGACTGCGGCCGAACTCAAGGCCTGGAAGCGCCTGCCCTTCAACGAAGAGCACTACCGCAAAACCGAAGTTGGATCGAAGGTCCTCACCGGAGAGCCTGGATATTCAGTCCTCTATCGCACCTGGGCGCGGCCCACGCTCGAAGTTCACGGCATGCCCGGAGGCTTCATCGCCGATGGCGCCAAGACCGTCATTCCCGCGAAAGCGAAGGCTAAAGTCTCGATGCGCATGGTCCCCAATCAGGACCCCGACGACATCCTGAAAAAATACCTGGCGTTCGTGAAGAAGAACACGCCCAAGGGCATCGAGACCAAGGTGAAGGTCTGGAGCAAAGGCCCGGCCTGCGTCGTCAGCACCGACAACAAGTACATCGAAGCGGCCACTGCAGCCTTGCATGACACATTCAAGAAAGACACTGTCTTCATCCGCAGCGGGGGATCCATTCCCATCGTTACCGACTTTCAGGATGTTCTCAAAATTCCAAGCGTCATGATGGGCTTCGGCCTTCCTGACGACAACCTCCACGCTCCCAACGAGAAGTTCCACATCCCGAACTTCTACCGCGGGATCGAAACCATCTGCCGCTTCTTCGAGAAGTTGGGAGAGAAGTAGTTTTTTTTACCCGGTCCATGTGGGGACGGCCGCCTCGGCCGTCCTCATTTGCATTTCTTGAGATGCCCCGCGACCTTCGGCGAACCTTGCCGTCAAATGTGCAAGGAACGGATCGCCATGCATTCTGAGGTACTCCCGAGAGTGTCTCGCCCGATGGCGGCCCAGACAATTCTCGTCGGCGGCGCGATCGCCGGTCTGCTGGACGGCTTGGATGCCCTCACCTTCTATTGGCTGGCTTACTCAGTGCCACCCGCCTCGATCTTTCAACATATCGCCAGCGGACTCCTCGGTCCTCAATCGTTTCGCGCAGGCTGGCCCACAGTTGCCCTCGGCATCACCCTCCAGTTCTTCATCGCGATCGGCGCAGCCGCCTTCTACTACGCGGCGAGCCTTTGGATCCCCATGCTGTGGCGCAAACCGTGGATCAGCGGACCCGCGTTCGGAATCGGCTTGTTTTTCTTCATGCAACGCGTGGTGATTCCGCTCTCAGCCGTGCGCCAGCGCACCGCCCCGATCGGGATAGCTGAACTCGTAGATCAATTGCTGTCCCACGCATTTCTGGTCGGCCTCCCCATTGCCCTGGCGGCGCGGCGCTCCGCCCCCCTTCCGCACGGTTAGTCCCAGCCGCACGCCGCGACTCGAACGGCAGCCCAGTTGTCGTAAGATGAATCCTTCAGCAATTCGCGGTGCGATTTTCCCTCGAAGCCCCCACGATGTCGTTGCCCATACCCACGAGACCGCTGGCAAACAAGACTAGGTTGGATGAGTTGCTGGCGCTCGATCCGAGCCACCCGCGGGAGAGAGCGACGTGGGTCTACGATGCGCTACGAGATCTTCTCGACGTGCCTGCCTCCAGGCGCACCGAACGCCTCATTCAGTTGACGGAAGCGATTGATGCCCACCCTCAGGGCGCAGAGATTCGCGACGTCCTCCGTGAATTCTGGTCGCACCATTCGTATATTCGGGTTATTTCGGAGGCCGGACTCCCCAACGAAGTTTTCTTTCTGCGTGAACTGCTGGCCCGCGCGCTGCGCCACTTAACTCCAGTCGACGAAGTCCAGGGCGACCTTTATATCCTGCTCGATTCTCTGAACCTGCGCGAGGCGGACGCGCAGTGGATTGCTTCCCTTCCAGACGAAGCGATGGCCTGGTGGGCTGACATTTTCAGCCCCTCGTCCTCTTCGATTCTGGTTTCATGCAAGCTCCTGGCGATGCGCGTCACCAGCGTCGCGTTATCTCGCGACTTCCTCACACTGGCCGATGACCAAGACATCGAGAACTCCTGCTTCTTCACGCTGCCGCCCCTGGTGGAGCACTTGGTGCGCAATCCCGACGACTTTCCCCAATGGGAGGCTCGGCGCGACGCGTGCGAGGCCCAATTGCGCGAAGTCACCGACCTTCTGGAGGAGAGAGGTTCTTCTGCCAGCCTGGTCTTTCGGGTTCGCCTGTTGCGCTCTCTGCTCTGGCGAATTCAACAGTTGCTCACCCTGCAACGCGACAGCTCCGATTCCCGTAAGTTTGCAGTATCCATTGTTCTCGGGTTTGCCTCGCAGCGAAAGTTTGCGGGCGTCCTGAGCGCGAGCACCCGCAGGCTGGCTCGCAGCGTCGTTGAGAAAACCGGTCGCGTAGGCAGCCATTACATCGCGAAGAATTCTGAGCAATGGAAAGTGATGGGCAGAGGAGCAGTTCTCGCTGGAGTCATAACCTGTTTCACCGCCTTGTTCAAGTACTCGATTTCCTCACTGATTCATGCTCCGCTGCTTGTGGCGATCGGCCACTCGGTGAATTACGCTGTCTGCTTTCTCTTGATGTAGGCCGGAGGCTTCCTGCTCGCATCGAAAATGCCGGCAGCAACCGCATCCACGCTGGTCGACGCCATGGAAGATCCCGAAAAAGATCACTTGGCGAGCCTGCAGGGGATTTGTCAGACCCAAACCCTGGTCACGATTGCAAACATCTTCGGGGCCGTCCTCAGTTCCATCGCAGTCGACAGGGTATGGCACGCCGTTACCGGTCATCCGGTCCTCGCTTCCGAACAGGCCACTCATGGCCTGCAGATGGTTCACCCGTTTCATTCCCTGACCATCCCTTTCGCCATCGTCACCGGGGTTTTTCTCTGGATATCCTCCCTGGCCACCGGTTGGGCGGCGAACTACTTAGCTCTCACCCGAATGGAGCATGCCATCTCCCACAGTCTGCGCATTCGCCGCCGGTTGGGCTCCGTACGCGCCAACACCATCGCTCACTGGGTCAAGCATCATGCGGCCGGTTCGGTCGGATACGTAGTCCTCGGATTCCTCCTGGGCTCCGTTCCCATCATCGTCGGTCTCTTTGGGATTCCCCTGGAGGTCCGGCATGTCACTCTCGCCGCAGCTAGTCTCGGCTATGCGATCGACACGCTCTGGATGGAGGGTGCCCTCCATGCCTCCGATATTGCCTTTTCCGTCGCGGGTATTTTCCTGATCGGCGTGCTCAACATCACCACGTCGTTCGCCCTGAGTTTCCTGTTGGCAGTACGCGCTCGCGACATTGGCGAGAGGAAGGCGCGCCAATTCTTGAAAGAGGTCCTGCACAAACTCGCGTCTAACCCAGTCTCGTTCCTGCTGCCAGAGCTCGATTGAAGCGAACAGCGCGGCCGACGCCCGCGATCAGCCAGCATCGCGATCAAATTGTTGTTTCGTCCCTCCGTCTGCGATAACATGATCTTGCTCTCGCGGTTCTCCCCACCTCTTTGCCCTCTCCACTGAAAAACCATCCAATTGCTGCAATGTGTGTGCAACCCAGCGCGGTCTCTTGTAAGCCCACACCATATATGGTGTTATATTGCTTGACCCCGCCCCAATTTCACCGTTACAGTAGCTTAACTTTGTGCCAGCCCTGTCCAGCCTGGGGTGAAAACTGGTCGTTCCTTGACCTTTGTATGCATCGAATGAACGAGAGGAATCTTGTTGGTAAACACCCGCGTCCAAGCCGTCGACTCACAGCACCGAGGTGAACGACTGGCAACTGGCCGCCGACAACTGGCCATTGGTTTTCAAGGAGTTCACGTTGCTCAAACTGAAGAGGCTTCAGATTCTCGGGTTTAAGTCGTTCTGCGACCGTACCGAACTCAAGTTCCACGGGGACGGTGTGGCGGCCATCATCGGCCCGAACGGCTGCGGCAAGTCGAATATTTCCGACGCCATCTCCTGGGTGCTGGGCGAGCAGTCAGCCAAGACCCTGCGTGGCGCTCGCATGGAAGACGTCATCTTCGCCGGAACCCGCGACCGCAAGCCCACCGGCATGGCCGAAGTGTCCCTGACCCTCATCGACCCCGAAGCCTACAACGGTCCCGACGCCAGCGCGCCGACCGAAATCGACATTCAGGACGACCTGCCCGAGGCGAACATCTCAGACGACTGGGACGAAGCCTCCATCCGCGCTCGCGCCGCCAAAGCCACCGAAGAAGCCGTGGAAGATGCGCAGCCCGGTCGAACCGAAGAAGTAGAAGTCCCACGCTCGAAGATCAACACTCTAGCCGTCGCCTTCCCCGACGACGAACCGATCTTCGCGTTGCCCGCGCACAACGTGACCGCACCCGCGAATGCCGCGTCGGTCGGCACCGTCGCGCCGCACGTGGTTCTTAAGATTCGCCGCCGCAAGTTCAACCAGCAGCAATTCCGTCACGGAGAAATCGTCGTCACGCGCCGCCTGTTCCGCTCCGGCGACAGCGAATATCTCCTGAACGGCAAGCTCTGCCGTCTGCGCGATATTCAAGAACTATTCATGGGCACGGGCCTTGGTCCGGAGTCCTACGCTCTCATCGAGCAAGGGCGGATCGGGCAGATCCTCAGCAGCCGTCCCACCGACCGCCGCGCGATTCTCGAAGAAGCCGCCGGCATTACCAAATTCAAAACCAAGAAGCGCCTCGCCGAAGCGCGCCTCGAAGATGCGAAACTCAATCTCTCCCGCATCAACGACATCTTCGACGAAGTCACGCGCCAGATGAATTCGCTGAAACGCCAGGCCTCGAAGGCCGAACGCTATGCGCGCCTGCGCGAGGAAATGCGCGCCAAGCTGCGTCTCGTCCTGGCCAGCAAATTTGCTGCCCTTGAACTGGAAAGCGCGGAACTCGACTCCCAGCTCAACGCCCTCGCCGAAGAAATGCAGCATCGCACTGAGGCCGTGCAGCAATTCGAGGCAGAGCACGCCGAACGCACGCAGCGCGGCTACACCATCGAGGCTGAATTGCGCGAGAATCGTGAACGCATCAGCCAGATCGCCCTCGAGATCGATCGTGCCCACGCGCGCCGTCGCCACAACGAAGAGCGCTGCGCTGAATTGCTGGTGCGGACCGCCTCATCCGAAGCGGAGCTGGCCCAAGCCCGTCATCGCCTGACCGCCCTCGAATCCGAGCGCGAATCCAACCGCCAGATTCTAGAATCTGCCGCCGCTGATCTCGCCGCAGCCCAGAGCGATCTCGTCCTCTGCCAGCAAGATGCCGCTGCCGCCGCCGCCGGTCTCGCCGAGATCGAGCGCCAGCAAGAGCAATCCCGCGTCGCCGTCTTCGACACGGTTTCTTCCGCATCGCGCCTAAGGAACCAACTCGCCCAGGCCGAAGAGCGCCTCGCCGGCGCCGACCGCGAAGCCCGCCGGCTCGAAGCCGAGATCACCAATGCCAACGTACAGGTTGAAGCCTTCGGTGGGCAGCGCGGACAACTCACCCTTGAGTTTGAAGGTGTCACCCAGCGCGTCACGGGAATCACAGAAGAGATCAGCCAACTTCGCCGCCTGATTGAGCAGAAGAAGCTGGAAGAGACGCGTTCCAAGACCAACCTCGACGTTCTGCGCGCCGAGTTCGCCACCGCCCTCGGCAGAAAAGGTTCGCTCGAAGCTGTCATCGCCGAACATGGATACTCCACCGAATCTGTTCGCCGCCTCTTTCAATCCGGTGTCATGAATAGCGGCCTCGCTCCCGTCGGCGTGCTTGCCGACTTCCTTGAAGTCGAGCCGCGCTACGAGCGTGTCGTCGAAGATTTCTTGCGCGACGAACTCAACTATGTCGTCGTCAAGTCATGGGATGCTGCCGATGAAGGCTTGCGCATGCTGCGCACCGGCGTCGATGGCCGCGCCACCTTCCTCGTCCATCCCGAAGACGCGCAAGCCAAGTTCTCGTTCGTTCTCGATGAAGCAGCCCACTGCGCTCCGCCCGCCGCCCAGATCGTCCCGCTGAAGAGCACGATTCGCGTGCTCGACGGCTTCGGCAAGTCGCTCGAAGTCATCCTGCCCAAACTGCGCGATGGCTATATCGTTCCCGAAGCCAACGTGGCCCGCGGCCTCGCGCTCGAAAACCCTGACGCCTTCTTCCTCTCCCAGGCTGGAGAATGCTTCCACAACGTCACCGTTACCGGAGGCAAGCAGCGTGCGGAGGGCCCGCTGTCGATGAAGCGCGAACTGCGCGAAGTCCTGCGCCAACTTGAAGATCTTGAACGCGCCCTGCGCGAAGAAGAAATGCGTGTGCTCACTCTGGGCCGAGAGATCAAGGATCTCAGTTCCCTGCTCGAACGTCTCGACGGCGAAAAGCGCGAAGCCGAACATCAGGCCATGACGTCGGGCCATATGTTGCAGCAGCTTGATGCGGAGATGACCCGTGTCAGCGAACGCCTCCGCATCGCACAACTCGAACTGCAACGCCTGGCCGCTGAGCGGGCTGAGCAAGAAGGCATCCTCTGTGCGCGCCAGTCTGAAATTGAAGTTCTGGAACTGCAGCGCATACAGCTCGAACAACAAATCGCCTCCGCACAGGAATCCCTCACCACTCTGCGTCAGCGCCGCGAGGAATCCGCCCAGACGGCCTCTCAGCACGCTGCCCGCGTGGCCACACTCGAAGAGCGGCACCGTTCGGCCGCTGGGGTCCTGCAACGCATTGAGTCCCTATTCTCCGAGATGGGTGAGCGCGTCCACGCCTTGGCCTCCCAAATCGAGTCCGCAGCCGCCGAAAAGGTGCAGCGGGAAGCTGAAAATGAGCAACTGGCGCAGACCGCCGCCGATCTCGAAGCGGAGCGCAACGCCGCCCAAGCCCGCGAAGGCCTGCTGCAATTCGAGACCGAACAACTCCGTGCCCGCCTCACGGAAATCGACGAACTGCTAAAGAACAGCCGACTATTGCTCGATCAAGCTCGCGACCGGAAAGGCGAGCTTTCCGCCACCGCCGCCAAGCTCGAATCCGACGCGCAGTACATGTCCGAGACCTGCATCAACGAACTCGGCGTCGAACGTGCCGCACTCATGGCTGACACAACCCTGGCTCCCGTCACGGGCGAACAGCTCGCCGCCGAAGACCAACTCTACCGCGACATGCGCTCGAAACTCGAAGCCATGGGCCCGGTCAACATGATGGCTCTCGAGGAATACAAAGAGACCGCCGAGCGCCACGAGTTTCTCGAGACGCAGCGCAAGGACCTGATCTCGTCCATCGAGAACACCACGGCCACGATCAAAGAGATCGACCTCATCTCGCGCCAGAAGTTCGAAGAAGCCTTCGCCAAGATCAACGAGAATTTCCAGGCGACTTTCAAAAAGCTATTCGGCGGCGGCCACGCTTTCATGAAGTTGACCGACGAGGAAAACAGCGCCGAGAGCGGCATCGACGTCGTTGCCTCGCCTCCCGGCAAGCGCCTGCAAAGCGTGCTCCTGCTCTCCGGCGGCGAAAAGGCGCTTACCGCGCTAGCCTTGCTGGTCGGCATTTTCCAGTACGCGCCCAGCCCGTTCTGCATCCTCGATGAAGTCGACGCCCCACTCGACGAGGCCAACATCGGACGCTTCACCGAACTCGTCAAGGAAATGAGCGTAAAGACCCAATTCGTCCTCATCACCCACAGCAAGAAGACGATGAGCATCGCCCCGGTCCTTTACGGCGTGACCATGCAGGAGCCCGGTGTCTCGAAACTGGTCTCGGTGCGATTCGGAGCGCAATAGCGAACGCTGCCAGTGATCCTCTAATAGGGAGGCCAGCCCTTCAAAGGCTGGCCTTTCTGCTCCCCGATTTAGTCCCGGATATCCACTCCCATCCTCAGCTTTTCCACAACACCCCCCCGACTAAACCCCTTGCTCTGTGTGCCTTCTCGCTCATCCGCTTTGCTGTCAACATTTTTCAGCCGGACAGATTCCGCCATTCGCTCCAAAGTGTGATCAGAATCGTTGACATTTTTTTCGGACCAGCTAGAATACGCCTCGCTCCTTCCTAGTAAAATTTCACTATGAGCCCCGAACTTCTCGATTCCGTCCTCTTACAAACCGACTTCCCCGACCTTCACCTTCACGCCAGCGGAAAAGTCCGTGACGTCTATACCATCGGCGATCAGCAACTGCTGTTCATCGCTACGGACCGCATCTCGGCCTTCGACTACATCCTGGCTACGGGCATCCCCCACAAGGGACGCGTCCTGAGCCAGATCTCTCTGTTCTGGTTCGATTACCTTGCGGACATCGTGCCAAACCACCTGATCACCGCCGACGTCGACCAGTACCCGCAAGAGGTTCGCAAATACGCCGACCAGCTCCGCGGACGCTCCATGCTCGTGCAGCGCGCCGAAATGTTCCCCGTCGAGTGCGTTGTGCGCGGCTATATCTCCGGCTCCGCCTGGAAGGAATACAAGGCCACCGGCAAGGTTTCTGGTATCCAGTTGCCCGCCGGCCTGAAAGAATCCGACGCCTTCCCGGAGCCCATCTTCACGCCCTCGACCAAGGCCACCACCGGACACGACGAGAACATTTCCTTCGACGAGATGTGCAAGCTGGTCGGTGTCGAGACCGCCAGCCATCTCCGCGATCTCACGCTGCGCGTGTACAAGAAGGCCGCAGCCTACGCGCTCAATCGCGGCATCATCATCGCCGACACCAAGTTTGAGTTTGGACGCACGCCCAAAGGCATCACTCTCGCCGACGAAGTCCTCACTCCCGATTCATCCCGATTCTGGCCCGCAGACAAGTACGCACCAGGACGGCCGCAGGATTCGTATGACAAGCAGTATGTTCGCGATTACCTCGAACAGATTCACTGGAACAAGCAGCCGCCCGCCCCGGCCTTACCGCCGGAGGTGGCTCGCCGCACCAGCGAAAAGTACCTCGAGGCGTATTTCCAGCTGACAGGACGCAAGCTGGATGTATAACCGTGTTTCTGGTACGATCTCCAGCCGCGGGAGCGCGGTATGACCGTCGCGGACTGGTTTATTTGCGCTGTAGTTCTGCTGAACGTTGTAACAGCCGCCATGCAGGGATTTTTTTCGGAAGCCCTCACCATGGCTGGGCTGGTCGTAGGCTACCTTGTGGCTGCGTGGAAATATCGCGGCTTCGCAGAGTGGCTGGAATCATTTTTGAAGAACCCGTGGTTGGCTGAGATCCTGGGTTTCCTCATCATCTTTTTTGCCATCGTGCTCCTGTTCGGCTTGGCCGCCAGGACCGCCCGCTGGTTGATGAAGCAATCCGGACTCAGCGGTCTTGACCGTTTCCTTGGCGCAATCTTGGGGCTGCTAAAGGGCGGGCTGATGGTGGCGGTGATCCTGATGGGTATGACGGCATTCACTCCAACTTCGAAACTGCTGGAAAACTCGCAGCTCGCGCCCTACTTCCTCGTCGTGGGCCGGGCTGCGATCTTGCTGGCTCCCTCGGAGCTGCGTGACCGTTTCAATCAGGGTCTCGAATTGCTCCACCATGCTCCGCACACATTGTCTGGCGCTCCTGCTTCTCCGCCGAAATAGGCTGCGGTGCGGCGAAAAATTCATACTAAGAGAGATCCATCGTGAAAGATCAATTGGAAGCGCTAGTCCTGCAAATGTACCGCAGCAATATTCTGTATTCCGAAGGCGTACGCGAGTTCAAGAAGAGGTTCATCCTGACCGTGCTCCAGGAGAATAAGGGCAACCAGTGCCGCGCCGCCCGCGAACTCGGCATGCACCGCAACACCCTCAGCCGCACCATCACCGAGTTGAAGATCGATGTCCGCCAGCTCCGCGACGGCGTCAAGCGTCCGCCCCGCAGCGCTCGCCCCATCACGATGGAAAAAAAGATCGTCCGCTGAAGGTAGTCTTTTCGGGCTGTCATCCCGAGCGAAGAGAATACCTCCGCAACGCGGAGGCATTCTTGCAGTTGAAGAACCCCTACCTGCCACAGTACCCCAGAGCCCCAATAGGCGGCACTCGAAGCAAAGAGCGTCGTCGCTGACGCACCGACAAAAAAGGGCAACCCGCGAGGGCTGCCCTTCTTCCCGACAAATAACTCCCTACTGCGCCGCTGGCTTGTGATGAACGGGCGGTTTCTTCGCCGCCGGAGCCGCCGCCTTCAGCAGTTGCCCCTTCTCCATCACCATCATGAACGGATTCGGCGTGTAAGACGCCGGCTCACCCTGGAAGTCGAAGCTGGCCCCGTCTTTCGGGATCAAGCGCACCGGAACCTTGTCCTCGAACTTCAGCGTGATGTCCGCCTTCTTCGCATCAATGTCATCCGAACTGCCGGCAATCATGAATTCGGTCGGGGTCGTGCTGATCACCGTGCCATTCATCTGCACGGCCTTGCCCTTAATCGCGTTCCAGACGGTGTCCTGATCTGCCTGCGCGCCATTGGAGAGGACGAACTCCCAGATCGCAAAATCCATCTTGTCCGGAGGCGTGTCCTGCACCATCTTGTGCGCCTGCTCTGCGGGAGTGGGCGCTGGCGCGATAGCTACCTGCGCTCCATTCGCCTTCGCCGCAGCCAGTACATCCGCCCAGCCGTCGTCCCCTGCGTGGAACTTCACATACTGCGAACGCGCATACTTTTCAATTCCGGCCTGTGCCTGAGGGGGAGCGATCGCCGCCGCTCGTGCCGCAAACCAGATCCCGTTCTGATAATCCGGCGGCGTCTGCCCCAGGTAAGCCAGCGCCAGCGGATACACCACACTGAAATCCGTGGGGTTCGCGTCCACCGTAGTCCGCAGGTTCTGCGCCGCGCAAGCATTGTCTTTGTCCTGCAGGCACGCCATGCCAATCGCGGCATGGAAAATCGCGTTCATCTGGTCGGTCTGCTTCTTGAAGTCCTCCGGCGTGGTGCCCTCGGGCTTGGTGAACTTCGGCATGCAGTCCAGTCCCTGCTGCCCGTATTTCTTGCCGTCGACCAGAAGTTGCTTCGCGTTCGGATCGCCGCCCTGCGCCATCATCCGGTCAAAGTACGACAGCAGCGCCAAGGCGCGCACGTTGCACGTGTCCGCGGTCACCAGCTTTGTGGCTGTCTCCATCGTCTTCTTGGCGTTGTTCGACTGCTGGTATGCGCCCATCAAAATTTCGAGCGCCTGATTCTTCATCACGCTGTTGGGATACTGGGTGAGAAAAGCTTCCAGCCCGCTAATCTTGGCCGCAGGATCCTGCGACTGTACGGCTGCCACGTAGGCGTTATATTCGGCGGGATCTTTGATGACCGGTGCCGCGGATTGCGCGGGCGCCGGTGCCGCCGCAGCCTGGCCCTGTGCCGGCGCGGCCGATTGTCCCTGAGCTGGCGCACTGGCCTGTGCCATTGCGCCTACCGCAACCCCAAGCACAACCGTAAGCAGAATCTTTTTCATCAGTATGGCTCCTTGGATCTTTGGGAAGTAACTTTTTCGGGAATCGTGATTCTTACTACTCAGCAGCAACTGCATTCCATCGGGACCGCTTTGCCGTCCTAATCCTGCTTTGGAATGCCGGCCTTCCTGGCAGGGGGCCAGGAAAAGTGGCGCCTCGCCGGACGCAAAGGCGCCCTGACCCTTTTTCCCGGTTGGCCGGATTATAAGTACCTCTTTCGCCGAAGGCAAGCGACTTCCAAATATCCTCCTCATTATTATTGAGATGCACCTTATCGTCCCTTTGTTAACATGCGCTCTTACAAGACGCGACTGTTAAAATATGCAGTGCCGGAGAGGGCGGATTTCCCACCCTCTGCCGGATCCCAACTGAGTCGCAGGAGATCCTCCTGATATGGACACCGGACAGCCCCTAGCCGGGCAAGTCGCAGTTGTCACCGGAGCAGGCCGCGGCATCGGCGCGGCCATCGCCCTCAAACTCGCCATGCTTGGCGCCACCACGGTCCTCTGCGGACGCACCCAATCCACGCTTGACGCCACCGCAAAGGCCATCCTTGATGCCGGAGGCAAAACGGAGGTCATCCCGTGCGATGTTACGATTCTGCACCAGATGGAGTATGCGTCGGCGCGCGTCGATAGCACCTTCGGACGCCTCGACATCCTGGTTAACAATGCCGGGGTCGCTGGCTTCAACGACGCCCTGCATAACCTTCTTCCAGAAGACTGGGACCGCATTCTCAACACCAACCTGCGCGGCGTCTACTTCGCCATTCGCGTCTTCGCGCCCCTCATGATTCGCGCGTACTCGGGACACATCATCAACATCTCGTCTCTGGCCGGAAAGAACGCACTGCCGAACGGCGCTGCCTACGCCGCCTCCAAATGGGGACTCAACGGCCTCACCTACTCGGTCGCTGAAGAACTGCGCCCCCACAACATCCGCACATCCGTAATCTGCCCCGGCTCAACCGAAACGGAGCTCACTCCGCACGCCGGAAAAGACCCCAAGAAAATGCTCCAGCCGGACGACATCGCTCACGCCGTCGCCATGCTGGTGACCCAAGCCCCGCAATCCTTTACGAGCGAAATTCTGCTAAGGCCAACCCAAAAGCCGTAGGTTGTATAGCGAAGATCTGGGGTCTGGAATAAGTAGGGGTAAACTTGTGGGGACAGCCGCCAACGGCTGTCTAGGAGCGCAGCTCCGCTGTTCTTCGTTCTTAGAGACTTAGCCTCCTCTGTGAGACTTAGTCTCCTCTGTGTCCTCTGGGTGAAGCCCTCGGGTTTCCTTCGTGAACCTTCGTGTCCTTGGTGGTGAACGCATTGCTACTTCTTGAACAAATTCTCAAACGCCGCCCGTGCATCATTCGGCCGTAGACTCGCCGGAGTCGAAGTCTCCTTCTCGCGCGTCACCCGAATCTCATAGAACGTGCACTCATTCCGCGTGTCCTTCTTCACGATCCGCTCCTTCACCGGCTGCATGCACTCGAACCGGCTTCCCGGATCGAAATAGGTGCACTGCTTACACGAATGCAGCTCAAACCCGCACTTCGGACACTGCCCATCCCCCGATACTGCTTGCAGCACCGTTCCACACTGCGTGCAACGCGAAACCGCACGCGTGCCCGGCAAATTAACCGGCTTCGGTCCAAATGTGAGGTCCCGCTTTGCAGGCCCACCTCCACCAGACTTCTCCCCCGATCCCTTCCGCGACTCTTCGCGGTCACGATCCTGATAACCATGCTGCCGGTATTTTGCTGCCACAAACCCTCCCAAACGCGCCGCGCGTATTGTCTCCCCAAGCTACCCTGCGCGGCAAGTCCAGACCGTCGGCCGCGTCATTCAGGCGAAGAACGGTTCGGTATTCCTTCGTGACCTTTGTCGGGAATGCTTTGTCCCGGCGGCCACTCGTTACAATAGTCGGATGATCCACGAAATTCTCCCCGTTGGCCCGCTGCGGTGCAACTGCTCCGTCATCGGCGACGAGACCACTCACGAAGCCATGGTCATTGACCCCGGCGATGACATCGAGGACGTCCAAACCCTGCTTCGCAAACATAACCTGCAGGTCAAGCAGATCGTCATTACTCATGCCCACATCGACCACGTCGGCGGAGCCATGAAACTCCGCGCCGCCACTGGCGCTCCTATCCTGCTCAATCAGAATGACTACGCGCTTCTGAAAATGCTCGACGTGCAAGCCGCGTGGATCGGCATGCGCTCCCCCGGCAAAGTTGAAATCGATCGCTGCATTACCACCGGTGAAACCGTCAGCGCTGGTTCGCTCATCGCCGACGTTCTCCACACTCCCGGCCACACCGAAGGCAGCATCTGCCTCTATTTTCCTGCCGAGAACAAGTTGATCGCCGGCGACACCCTCTTTGCCGGTTCCATCGGCCGCACCGACCTCCCGGGCGGATCGATGCAGAAGATATTGCACTCGCTGCACGACACGCTGCTAGCCTTGCCCGATGAAACTCTAGTCGTGCCCGGCCATGGCCAACTCACCACCATCGGCGAGGAACGAGAGACCAATCCCTTTCTCAATCAAAAAGTGATTCGGCCAAAATAAAAACGGCGGAGAATTTCTTCCCCGCCGTTCTCCATTCCACGGATCAAACTGCACAATGCGAGCTACTGATGCTCGTGTTCCTCGTGCTCCTCATGGTTGTGCCTCCAGTTCCAGTAGGCCCGCTGTTCTTTTTCTTTGAGGTGTTCGTAATCGATATAGGCTGCGTGGCGCTCATCCAGCCAGCGCCGGTACATCTCGTCCTCGCGCCGATCCCAGTTGTGATAGTCCTTGTGGTAGGGATCGTAAACGCGGTGCTCACGCTCTTCCTGTTCGTGCCGCTCGTGATCATCCTGCGGCGCGGCTATGGCAAAGGCGCCCATCGGCGCCAGCAATGCTCCAGACACAAACAGTGAAGCCAGATACCTTTTTCCACGATGCATAGTCATCCTCCGTAGCGGCCAACTAGGATGTCCTTCGTCATCGTTCGGGTTGGTGGAAAAGTGGGGGTCGACGTGCTGCTGCATTCCTCGCTACGAGTAAAGCTTTTCCAGTATTGCAGCGATCCCGACCGAAAACTCACCCACCGCCGTGATCAAACTCAACACCAGATATCCATCGCTGGGAAAATCAAAAAAGAAGTGTCCGGGATGCACCACCACTCCCCTCTCCCGCAACAACTCGATCGCCAACTCTTCATCGGACCGCGTCACCGGAACCCGCAATACCGCGTACCATCCGCCTTCCAACTCCAGCCGCTGACAAGCCTTCTGTCCCGCGAGTTGCCGGTCCAACTCCGCAAGATTCTTTTGCACCCGCTCGAGTAATTGCCGCTGAATCTCCTGTCTCTGCTTCAGCAGCGCAGGCACTGCCCACTGTACTGGCGCATTCATCGACAAGTAGGTGTCGGCGATCACTTCCAGCCGTCCCATCGCCGCGGCCGCTAATTCCTGTGGCCCACTCGTCACCACCCACGCCACCTTCATCTGCGGCAGCGCCGCCACCTTCGACAACCCGCTCAACGTAAACGTCAAAACCTCTTGATTCCCGGCAAGAGAAGCTCTCTCATCCCGACCAAGCTTGTGGATCGGCGACTGCCGATCCACTGCCTCGTGAAGGGACCTTGGGTTTTCTCTCCCATTCATAGCTGTCGAGCTTCGCTCGACCGGACGGCCGAGGGCGGCCGTCCTCACATGGCCTTTGCCTGCGCCCACATCTACATTCATCCCGTAATCCAGAAACACTTCATCCACGATCACTGCTAGTCCATGCTCCTGGCAAAATGAATTCAGCAACCCGACTTCCCCCGCCTTCACATACGATCCCGTCGGATTATTCGGATGCACCACGACCACGCCCCGCGTCCGCCTCGTCACCGTCTTCTCTAAAGACGGAAAATCCATCTGCCATCCGTGGTCATAAATCAGCGGATACGGCACCAGCTTCACGTCCTGCAAATCCGCGAGAAACTCAAACAGTGGATAACTCGGCTTTGGCACCAGCAACTCATCTCCCGCATTGCACAACAACCGGAAAACAAACGAATATCCCTCACTCGTGCTCGTCGTCAGGACAATCTGTTCTGCATCCAGATCGCGAATCCCGTGTTCTGATCGATAGTAGTTGGCCACTGCTTCCCGAGCCGGCAACAGCCCCTTCGACTGCGGATCGTAATCCAAAGCCAGCGGTGACGCCAGCGCACCCAGAATCGCCGCCTCGTCGTAATGCAGCCCGGCCCGCGTTGGATTCGACACGGTCAAATCGAGGATTTTCGCGCCGCTGGCGCGCACCTCTTCCAGCGCGACCGTAAACCGGTTCTGGGCCAGCTTCCAGTTCGTCCGATCAGAAAACATGGATGGGATTGTAAATAAGATCTATCGAGCAGATATTCGCTGAAGAGATAGTTTCCTGTTCGGGCCGGTCTGTCGTTACAGCCGAGGGCCGCTGTTCCAGCACCTACAGACCCGAAGCTCTAGTCGTCGGTGTGGGACGATCGGACACCGGCGTCTCATCCTCAGGGTGCACATTGTGACGCACGTCGGCACCTTGCACCCAGAAGATTACGTCTTCAGCGATGTTGGTGGCGTGGTCGGCCACCCGTTCCAGATTGCGGGCGACGAGCAGCGCATCGAGCGCCTGCCGTACGACTTCGGGGCGGTCGTTCATGGTCTTGACCAACTGGATGAAAGCGTCATCGCGCATGCGGTCGACCACGTTGTCCATCTCGAGCACGGCCTGTGCCAACTCAGCCTTGCCCTCGATGAACGATTCCAGCGCCCGGCGCACCATGGCACTGACGGCAGCGCCCATGCGCGCGATGTCCACGGGCAGATCGGCCGCGGGAAGCTCGACCATATCCATCACTCGCTCGGCGATATTCACTGCCTGGTCGCCCACGCGCTCGAGATCGGAATTAATCTTGGTGACGGCGAGAATGAAACGAAGGTCGACCGCCATGGGCTGCTGCATGGCAAGCAGGTCGAATGCAGCCTCGTCGATCTCGCGCTCGGCCGTATTGATCAGGCTCTCGCCCTCCAGCACCATCTGGCAGCGCGTAAGGTCGCGCTCCACATAAGCCTGGCGGGCACGATCCACCGCCTGCTCCGCCAGTCCTCCCATGCGAAGCAACCGTTGCCGCAGATCGTCGAGCCCTTGTTGAAAGCGCGTGCGCATGTTCCGAACCTTCCTTCGCTAAGTCTACTATCCAAATCTGCCGGTGATGTAGTCTTCCGTTTTCTTGTCGGAAGGCTTGGTAAAAATCTTTTCGGTCTTATCGAACTCAATCAGCTTGCCCAGCAGGAAGAAACCGGTGAACTCGGCCACACGCGCCGCCTGCTGCATGTTATGCGTCACAATGACGATGGTATACCGCTCTTTGAGCTGGAAGATCAATTCTTCAATTTTTCCCGTCGAGATCGGATCAAGTGCCGAGCAGGGTTCGTCCATCAGCAAGACCTCGGGCTCGACGGCCAGGGCCCGTGCAATGCACAGGCGCTGCTGCTGGCCGCCGGAGAGGCTAGCCCCTGACTTTTTGTGTATCTGATCCTTCACCTCGGTCCAGAGGGCAGCGGAATCGAGCGAACGTTCGACCACTTCGTCGAGTTTGCGACGGTCTCGGAATCCGTTCAGCTTGAGGCCTGAGGCCACGTTGTCATAAATCGACATCGTAGGAAACGGGTTCGCCTTCTGAAACACCATCCCAACGCGGCGGCGGAGTTGCGTCGCCGAAGTCCCGTTGTAGGCATCGATTTCGCCGATGCGCACACGTCCTTCGACGCGTGCTTCCGGAATGGTTTCGTGCATACGGTTGATGCAGCGGATAAATGTTGACTTGCCGCATCCTGAAGGACCAATCAGCGCTGTAGCATGATTGGCGGCCACCTTCAGATTGATGTCGTACAACGCCTGGCCTTTGCCGTACCAGGCATTCAGGTTCTCGACCTGGATTCCGACGCCCATAATTTATGCCGCTCCGAATGTGCCCCGGCGCACGACATAGCGCACAGCGGCCACGGAAGTGACGATCAGAAGGATCAGCACAAATGACCCCGCCCATGCCTGCCGATGCCAATCGTCATAGGGTGAATTCGCGTAGGTATAGATCTGCAACGGCAAGGCCGCCGTGGGCTGATCGTAACGGAGGCTCCAAAACGTGTTGCCCAGCGCAGTGAAGAGCAACGGAGCAGTCTCACCCGCCACTCGGGCAAAAGCCAACATGATTCCGGTGATCACACCGGAGGTCGCGGTACGCAGGGTAATCGAAAGCGTCGTCCGCCAGCGCGGGACGCCGAGTCCGTAGGCCGCTTCCCGCAGCGCCTGTGGCACAAGTAGAAGCATCTCTTCGGTGGTGCGGCAGATGGTGGGAACCATCATGATCGCCAGTGCCACGCCGCCCGCGAGCGCCGAGAATCCGCGACCACGCACCAGGATGGCCCAGGCAACGATTCCAATTACGATGGACGGCACGCCGTTCAGGACATCGGCAGTGAATCGAATCGCGCTGCCGAAGCGATTCCTCCCAAACTCGGCCAGGAAGATGCCCGCGCCCACGCCGAAAGGCACTCCAATCAGGCTGGCAATCCCCAGAATCAGGATTGATCCCGCGATCGCATTGGCCATGCCGCCGCCGGCTTCTCCCACGGGCTTGGGAGTTTGGGTCAAGAACGCCCAGTTGATGGAACCCACGCCGCGATACACCAGATAGCCAAAGATCGCAACCAGCGGAGCCAACACCAGCACCACAGTCAGGATCGCTACGCCAGTCATCAGGTGATCGGTGACGCGGCGCCGCCAACTGATGGAGGCCACGACTTGTTTTGTGGAAGGGCTTCCGGTCAGTTCAGGCATGTCCCCTCGCAGGCTGGCCACGGGTTACGCTCCAAACGAGGACTTGCGCCAGCGCATTCACAATGATGGTTACCAGGAAGAGAGCAAGCCCAATCTCGACCAATGCCGAAAGATAGACGTCGCCGGTGGCCTCGCTGAACTCGTTGGCGAGCACGCTGGCCATCGTGTATCCAGGCGCGAACAACGACTTCGCGATCTCCGGACGGTTACCGATCACCATGGTGACCGCCATAGTTTCTCCGAGCGCACGACCTAATCCCAGAATGATCCCGCCGACAATTCCGGCGCGTGCGTTGCGAAGCACTCCTACGCGGATCATCTCCCAGCGCGTTGCGCCCAGAGCCAGCACTCCCTCGCGCTGATGCTGCGGCACCACCATGAGCACTTCGCGGGTAATGGAGGAAATGATCGGAATGATCATGATGGCGAGGATGATTCCCGCTGCGAGCATGCCGATTCCGTAGGGAGCGCCTTCGAACAGGCCGGTCCAGCCCAAGGTCTTCCCCAGAAACGGCTCGACATATCCGCTTAACAGCGGGACCAGGATAAACATCGCCCACAATCCGTAAATCACGCTCGGGATCGCAGCCAGGAGTTCGACGAAAAACGAGAGGGGAGCGCGTAGCGCCTTGGGACACATCTCGGTGGTGAACACTGCCACTCCGACGGCCAGGGGAACCGCAATGACCAGCGCGACCAGTGACGAAACCAACGTCCCGTAGATGAACGGCAGAGCACCAAACTGTTCGCTGACCGGGTTCCAATCGCTACCGCCGAAGAACTTGAAGCCAAACGCGTGCCACGAGAGGCCCGAGCCCGACAGCAGTTCGTAGATGATCAGCACCAGCACGCCCAGCACAGCCAGGGCGCATGCGGTCATTGCGGACTTGAAAATACGGTCGGGAAGCTCGCCGCTCGAAGCCTGCAGCAAAGGTGCGGCCGAAACCACCGTGGCGGGTGTAACTTTCGTCCCTTCAACGGGTTGCGGTCCTGGCATATCCGGCCGGGGTAAAGCGGGGTTGGCCATTCCGCTTAACCCTAGCAGAGGCGTGTTACAAAGGTGTTAAAATCAATCAAGCTTTTCCGCTGTCGTGGATCATCGGTCATCTCTGAATTCTTGAGTCGCTGCTGTCCGCAAGGTCCAGGATCTGAGTCAACTGTAGTTTTGACCCTCTCCCGCTGCCAGGAATTGTTTTTCTATGTCGATTGCACCCGAACTTAGCCAGCTTACGTTCCGGAAAACCGAGCGGGCTGTGCTCAAACTTTCCGCAGGACAGGATGCGGAGACTGTCCACGGCTTTAGAACCACAAGCCGTCGCCTGCAGACCTTGCTTGAGGAAGTGATTCCGGATCGCGACCGCAATCAGAAGAAGCTCCTCAAGATGCTGGAGCGGATTCGCAAGCGCGCCGGGAAGGTGCGCGATCTCGACGTACAACTTGCGGCCCTGCGGAGTTTGAAGGTCCCGCAGGAACCACGCCGCAAGACGCAGCTCATGCACGGCCTGATCGAGCTTCGCGCGAAGCATGAGAGAAAACTGCGGAAGATGCTGAATCGCGATGCCATCCGCGAGATCCGAAAGCGGCTGAAGCGAGGATCCAAGGAAGCCGTATCGGAAGGGGCGCGCGATCCGTTGAGCGTGGCCCGAACCATGCTGGCAGAGGTAGGCCGTCTGGCCGGCCCAGTCAATGAAGAGCGACTTCATCAGTATCGGACCGTGGTCAAGCGCGCTCGCTACGCCGCCGAATTTGCTCCGAAGTCTACAGAGTCGACTCAATTTATCGCCCAGTTGAAAAAACTTCAAGATGCGGTTGGGAACTGGCATGACTGGTTGACTCTCACGCGGACTGCGGCCAAGCGGCTCGGCGACGTGAACCAGTCCTCTCTGGTTGCGGCTCTTCACAATGTGACCGGAGGCAAGTTCCGCCTGGCGATTGCCGTGCTCTCCAATTCCCCCTCGATTCAGACCTCAAGCAAGCCGGTGGCGGTACTTCCACCACCGTCGCGTAAATCGGGCTCGAACAGCCCCGCCGTCGTGGCACGCACCGAGACAGCCGCGTAGCTCGATCTTCGCTCCCATCTCTCTGCGCAGTGTCCACACTTGCAGGCGTCTTCCAAACGTCGATGACGATCCGGCTGCATCCGTGTACACTGTGAGGCTTCCCCATGCCCACATTTGCCGCGGTCGATATCGGCTCGAATTCCGTCCGGCTGAAGATTGCCCGACTGCAAGCGGGTCGCCTACGGGCGCTCCACGAAGACCGTGAGGTGACGCGCCTTGGTGAAGGCGTCTTTGGTTCTGGATTTCTTACTCCTGAATCCATGGCCGAGACCGTGAAGGTCCTGCGGCGCTTTCATCGCGCCACGCAGCAGATCGTAACCGACAGCGTGCGCGTAGTGGCTACCAGCGCTCTTCGTGACGCTCGCAATTCTCAGGCCTTCCTGGAATGGGTGAGGTCGGCGACCGGCTGGCGAGTGGAGATCATCTCCGGCGTCGAAGAGGCGCGTCTGATCCACCTGGGACTGGTCTCGAGTCCGCGGGTGGACCACTCTTCGACCCTCATGATGGATCTGGGCGGCGGCAGCTGCGAGCTCACGGTCACACAAGGCGGGCATATACGCGACGCGGTCAGCCTGCCGCTCGGCGCGGTTCGCCTGACCAATGAATTCTTGCGTCACGATCCCAGTCGCAAGGGTGAGCTCAAGCGCCTGCGCGGATTTGTGACTCGCGAAATCAACCGGATCACCGACCGGATCGCGAGCGCGAAGGTGCAGAACGTGATCGCGACGTCGGGTACGGCAGCGGCCTTGTCGGCGGTCGCGAGTCACCTGCGGCACGGCGCGGGCCGCCAGCGGCCAGTGGTCTCACGCGCGGAAATGACCCGCATCGCCAAACGGCTGGCGCGCCTGCCTGTTGTGGAACGCCGCAAGATCGAGGGCATCGGTCCACGGCGCGCAGAAATTATTGTTGCTGGTGCGACCGTCTATCACGAACTGCTCGACCGCCTTCACCTCAAGGGCTTTCGCTACTCACCACTCGGGTTGCGCGACGGAATTCTTGCCCAAATGGCCGCCGACTATGATCGCAGCACGCGATCCGGCCGGCAGATCGAATCCGAACGGTTGGCATCAATCATGAACGCTGTGGACCATTACCACGTCGACCGCAAACATGCGCTGGACGTTCGAGACGCAGCGAATCTTCTGTTCGCAGGCTTGCGTTCACTGCACCGTCTGCCGCCCGAGTATCGTGAGTGGCTTTCAGCGGCCGCAATGCTTTACGAAGTGGGCGATTACGTAAACCGCAACGGGCGCCACCGCCACACTCACTACATCATCTCGAACTCGGAGATCTTGGGTTATACGCCGCAGCAACGGCGGCTGATCGCGGCGATTGCGCGCTATCTGGGAAAATCGCGCCCCGCTCTCGAAGATGGCCCGATGAAGATGCTGGATCCTGCCGACCGCGCCAATGTAGAGAAGGCGATCCTGTTACTGAGATTGGCGCGCGCGCTAAATCTCGGCCGGAGCCGTGCCGTCGAGAGGGTACGCATTGGAGTGCGCTCCGCGGAGGTAAAGTTGACTTTGCTCCCGCGGCGGCGAATGGGAGTGGATTTGGAGCTTTGGGCGATCGAGAAAGAATGCGACTATTTCCGCGAGGTCTTCGGGCGTGAACTTTCCACAGCCGTTTCGTAAAGAGTGCGCAGAACCTTGGGCGTGACGCACCATTGCAGCATGCCGGAAGTTCGGCGCATCTCGACTTTGGCCACCGCGCCCTTCTTCAGTTCGAGCGAGGCTTCGCAGCCGGAATCGCTGATGATCGCTCCCAGAAACTGACTCAGATTGGGATTGTGCCCCACCACCATGATGGCTTCCTGGCGCGCACATTTCTCGAGGAGTTTACGAAAATCTGCAAGTCCGGCCTCGGGGCGCAGTCCGGCGTCGATTTGCAACTTGCCCTCGTAGCCCAATTCGTTGCCTACCAGTGACGCGGTCTGCGTACAACGCTTCAAGGGACTCGAGATGATGGCGTCCACCTGACAATCAAGCGCGGCCAGGGCGCGACCGATGTAGCCACACTGTTCAATCCCCTCTTTGTCGAGGGCGCGTTTCTCATCCTTCTTCGGATTTGTTAAGTGCTCGCCCGCGCTCGCGTGCCGCAGAAAATAGAGAATCATCGACGGTTATCGTTCCCTTCCTGCTAACACTTTACGCTTTCCGGCCGGTCGCGGCACCGGAAGCATCGCCGGAGACTTTCCTTCCGCAACGCCGATCAGGAAATCCTGTGCGCTGAATGCGGCGGCGCCGCTAGGAGGACGGCGGTTCCGGGTACCGTGCAACGGTTGCCAAGCCCGTATGTACGTTGCATCCTTCAGCAGGATCCGAGCCTTGCGATTGTCCGCCAGGTACGCGTCCAGAATCTCGTGCCGCACGCGCTCCCGCAACATCTCATCGCGGAGCGGAACCAGCACTTCGACGCGTTCGTACAGATTGCGCGGCATCCAGTCTGCACTCCCGATGTAGATCTCTTCCTCGCCGCCATTGGCGAAATAAAAGATACGACTATGTTCGAGGAATCGGCCGACGATGCTGCGCACGCGGATATTGTCGCTGACACCGCGAACTCCGGGACGAAGGGCGCAAATGCCCCGGACCAGCAAATCGATCTGCACCCCGGCTTGCGAGGCGCGGTAGAGCGCCTGTACGACGGTCTTATCGAGCAATGCATTCATCTTGGCGATGATGCGGGCTTCTTTTCCCTGCCGCGCGTGCTCGGTTTCACGTTCGATCAGCGCAATGATTTTCTCCGCCAAGTCGAGGGGCGCAACCAGCAGCGGCTCATAGCTGGGATTCTCCGCATAAGCTGTCAGGAAGCTGAACACGTCATGGACGGCACGCGTGATCTCTGGGTTCGCTGTAAACAGGCTCAGATCGGTGTAAATCCGGGCGGTAGTAGCGTTGTAATTTCCGGTACCGATGTGGGCATAACTGCGGGTCACGCCATCGGGGTCACGACGCACCAGCAGCGACAGTTTGCAGTGTGTCTTGAGTCCGACCAGGCCATGGAAGACTTGCACCCCAGCGTCTTCCAGATCGCGCGCCCACCGTATGTTCGAGGCCTCATCGAAACGCGCTTTCAACTCCACTACCGCCGTAACTTCCTTTCGTGTTGCGGCGTCCATGAGCGACGGCACAATCAAGGAATGCTCGCTGGTGCGGTAAAGAGTCTGCTTGATGGAAAGAACATTTTCATCTCTGGCAGCCGACTCAATAAACGAAATTACAGCATCGTACGAGTCATAGGGATGATGCAGGAGAATGTCGTGGCCGCGCAGTTCTTCAAACAAATCCTTCGACTTCGAGGTTAGCCGTAATTCGCGCGGAGAAAATGAGCGGTACTTGAGGTCGGGACGCTTCACCTGTTCATACACATTAAACAGGCGTGAAAGGTTGACCGGGCCGTTGACCGGAAAGACCTGCCAGGGATCCAGTTCGAACACGGTGCGCAGGCGATCGATGATCTCGGGATCGGCGTCCGCTTCAATTTCCATTCGTACGGCGTCGCCCTTGCGCCGGTTGTGCAGTTCGGCGCGCACCGACTCCAGCAGGCTGCGGGCCTCTTCTTCCGCCAGATAAAGATTGCTGTTGCGGGTCACTCGGAAGGGCGCGGAAGAAACAATATCGTAGCCGTGATACATCCGGACGGCATGGTGCGCAACCAAATCTGCCATGAAAATAAAGTCCGCAGTGCCATCGGACGGCAACCGGACCAGCCGGGGCAACGCCCGCGGAACGGAAACCACGCCCGTGTAAGTCAGGGCGGAGCGCCGCCGGCGCCGCAAGAGAAAACCGAGGCACAGAGCCTTGTTAATCACTCGCGGAAACGGATGCGCCGGGTCCACCGTCACCGGCGTCAGCAGAGGGTCCAGTTCCTTCTCGCAGTATTCGTCGACGAACCGCAATGCCTCGGAATCTAGCTCGTGCAGCCCCAGCACGCGAATTCCACTCTCTGAGAGCGCGGGACGCAGGCGGGCGTTCCAGCAGTCGTACTGGTCATCAACGAACTCGTGGGTCAGCTTGTTCAGCACATCCCGTTTTTCGGTGAGCGTCAAGCCATCGGGACCCGCTTCGTTGTATCCATCTTCAATCTGCTGCATCATCGCGGCTACGCGTACTTCGAAGAACTCGTCCAGATTACTGGCCGAAATGGAGAGGAACTTCAGGCGCTCCAGCAGAGGATTACCCTCGTCCTCGGCCTCTTCAAGCACACGGCGATTGAACGCAAGCCAGGAAGTGTCGCGGTTGAGGAAGTACTGTGGATTGTCGAGCGAAATCCGGGCCATGGTAGACGCAATTGACGGCTGATTCTTGCGATTCGTTCCTGCTGGTCTAGTCCGTCTAGTAAGGATGAACTACGAAAACCCTAGTATAAAGCATTCGGTTGGACAGGGTGTGACACCGAATCAAGACTGGCACTGCATACTTTCCAGAATCAAAAACCGGCACCCGGACAGCGTTTGTTCTGCCCGGGTGCCGAAGTGTGTGCCCTGCTGCGCAAATCCGCAAGGCTGCCTGCGTTACGGCAAGTAGTACCGGAACGAGGTAAAGATCATGTTGTCGATCCCATGCGGCTCGTTGGGCGACGAGGAACCCGACCAGGCGTTACGCGTCACGTAGGAGTACTGTGGACCAAACTGAATGCGGCCTCGGTTCACTTTCTCCTTCGAGCCGTCATACAGCTTGTACCAGAAGCCGGCTGTCCCTTCGATTACAACCCGGGTGTCTGCGGTGCAATTCGACAAACCACCGGGCAGGAATCCTCCCGAACCCGGTCCTGTCTCAGTAAAGCAACCCGTGTTGTTGAAGTGAGGTGATCCGTAGCCGACGTACTTTCCGCTAATCGGATCATAGCCAGCCGCGCGGCTCGCATACTCGGCTCCAGCGTTCAGGTAAATATCCATCTTGGGACCGTGCCACTCCAGAGTCGTCAATCCCTGCACGCTCTTAATGAGATCGAGGGTACCATCGGCTCGTGCCGACAAGTCGGACAGCCCACTGGTGCCATAGCGCCCTACTCCACTGCCGCCCAGGGCGTGCAATCCGAAGTCGATACGCTTCTTATCAAAGGACCATCGGGCGTTGGCACCGAAGCCGCCGCCGTTTTTGGAACTGTTATACGCAGCGGTAGCGTTGGGGCCGGCCGCCGTACTGCTGCCGCAGACGGTAGTTGCAGAGATATCTTCACAAGGGAACACGCGGTCCCGGAAGCGACTGTAGATTCCGAAGATCTCGTAGTGTCCGAAACCAGGCTCGAAGGCCAGTTTGGCGATGACATCAGGAGAGGGGTTGAAGGAATAGTTGGCCGCCGCACTGCAAGTGGTCACGGCCGCTCCGCTGCTGTTGATGGTCGTGCTGCAGCCAGTCACGGCTGAATTGTAGAGTCCCCCTCCGGCGCCGGGAGAGCCGACGAGGAAATTGGAGGCGTTGCCGTGACTGGTCAAGGTCACTTCTGAGTTTTCAAGAGACACTGCGAACCACACCTTGTTGCCGAAGTTCTTAGCCAGACGGACGCCATACTGGCGCGCCCAGCTAAAGCCGACGGTGTACTGGGGATCGATGGTCATGGGCAGCGCTTCGCTGCGGTTGTCCACTCCATGCCTGGTTTCGGTTACCAGACTCCACATCTGCCCGCCAGTGAAGCTCCATCCGTTCTCGAAAGCCGCCTGACCCCAGGCTTGTCGATAGCGCATGGTATAGCTGTTGCTCTGATTGTTATTGGAAGTTACGCCTGCCGAAAGGAAGTCAGCTTCCAGATAGCCAGAGAGTTTCACACTCTTGAGGCGTCCTTCCGCCAGCATCGAGATTCGCGACTGGCGACCCGAACCGAAGAATTCCCCCATGTTGCTTTGCGAGGCGCCAGGCATGGTCAGAGCGTTGAAGGGCGTGTTGATATCCGCGGCCAAAGCGCGCGAGCGTCGAACTGTTTCTGCCGCCAGGAAGCCGCCGGGTGTGATGGTGATCCCTTTGAAGTGAATAGCAGTCGGGGGCTCGGAAATGCTCTTCTGAGTCTCCTGAATGCTCACAACCGCGCTGGTCATGTTCGTTTTGAGGTCGGTCACGTCACTCTTCAACGCGGTGACCGCCTGCTGGTCCTTATTGGATTGCATCTGTACGGCATCCGCCTTGCTCGCAGCGTCGGCGGCACTGGTCTGCGCCTGCTGCACGGCTTGATCCTTGTTCTTCAGCGCATCCATAAGCTGCTGAATCTGTTTTTGCTGCTGAGCCAGAGCGGCCTGCTGGGCGGCGATGGCGTCCTTCAGCGATTGGACATCCGCTGCGGTTACGGCGGTCGTCTTCCTAGGTTTGGGCGGGGCACTGGTTTGCGCGACCAGTCCTGTCGCCAGAAAAAGAATGGCACACACCTTCGACGCAGACTTCATTGTTCTCTCCTTTTGGTCCTGCGGTGAATGAGAATATCCCGTGACTGCGGGTTCTACTTGACCTGCTTAATCGTTTCCTTGACCTTCGCCGCAACATTCTCCGGCAAGGGTGCGTAGGAAAGCGAGGACGTCATCTTCTGACCGTCTGACACCATCCAGTTGAGAAAGTCAGCGAGCATCTTACCTTTGGCCGCATCTTTGGACTGCGCCGGAATCAGAAGCCAGGTGAAACTGGAAATCGGATAGGCATCTTTGCCCGGAGCGTTCGTAATCGACACGCGGAAATCAGCTGGCATCTTCGGAGCCGAAGCGGCCGCCGCCGTGACGCTTTCCAGTGAGGCCTTGATGAAAACACCCGAGGAATTTCGCACGCTGCCATAGGGGATGTTGTTCTGCACCGCGTAGATCAGTTCGACATATCCGATCGATCCAGCCATCTGTCGAAGCGATCCAGCCACGCCCTCGTTGCCTTTTTGCCCAAGTCCGACCGGCCATTTCACTGAGGTGTCGCTGCCCACCTGGCTCTTCCACTCCGGGCTGACCTTGGAAAGATAGTCAGTCCAGATGAAAGTGGTTCCACTGCCATCGGAGCGGTGCACGACGATGATCTCTTTGTCGGGGAAGTTTACTCCGGGATTCACCGATGTGATCGCCTTGTCGTTCCATTTGGAAATCTTGCCCAGGAAAATTCCGGCCAACGCTTCGGGCGTAAATTTCACTTCGCCAGTGACTCCGGGAATGTTGTACGCGGGGACATCCGCGCCTAACACGGTTGGAAGGTTCAATATCTTGGTTTTGACTTCCGACAATTGCTTGTCGGTCATGGGCATGTCGCTGGCGCCGAAGTCGACGGTGCCCGAGGTCACTTGGCGGATTCCGCCACCACTGCCGATGGACTGATAATTGATTTGTACGTCGGAATGCACCTTGTGGTACTCA
>CAVPVE010000028.1:0-436637 GCA_963709025.1 uncultured Acidobacteriaceae bacterium | reverse complement strand
AGATGGTGTGTCTGCCAGTTCCACCACTTCCGCACACTAACAAGCTCTTTATTTCTCAATACTTAAGCAGGCTGCTTCAATCGTCCGCCAAGGCCACTGTATGCACTCTTGGATGACGGCGTAAGAGCGTCGTAGACTCTCAGCCCCGGTCAAAGAGCGCTGGCGAGGACCCGGCATCTCGACCAGCTTTAATTTTATCATGCAGCCGTCCCATTTGGGTCTTCAAGACCCGAGGCTTGAGTTTCTTACGTGGATAACGGCTGGCTATAGCGCCTTTCGAATTCGCCAAACTGCTACCGAACCTCCCATCCATAGCAGTGTGGCGCATCCCAGCACGATCCACGCGCGACCTCTCGGTATGAATTGCCAAACGACCCACGCAAACACAAGCAACCCGAGGCTGCCCATGGATGAGCCAGCGGCATCGATACTCGCCGCGTTCCTTCCCCTGGCTGCGCCTTTGAGCCCCTGCGATTCCTTTTTCCCCTTCTCGTGTTTCTCGATGAGAGTGGCACTTGCAGGAAAAATCGCAGGGAACGCTAAGAACAAGCCGCCAATGCCGGGACCGAACTTCTGGGCGATAATTCCCGCCAAGGCCGTGATCAATCCCCCAAAAAGAAATCGCACCGCATAGTCTTGCCACTTCGTTTGCCTGAGCGTTGAAAAGTCGGCTTTGATTCGCATCACTATCTAGCCCAGACGAGGTAGTAGATACTTCCGGCCACACCGAGCCAGACAGGCATTAAGCACAGCGTGACCAGGATGGCTCGGAACTTGTATCGCATCATAATGTGGCTTACGAGAGAGGCATAAATAAAGAATGCGATCGCGCCTGCCATCATCGAGCGACCTTCGGTGGCCGCGTAGGGCGCGCCGTCCGACATCACTGTGAGTGCCAGGGTGGCCAACGCCACAGACGGGGCTGCGCCAAACAGGCCGGCGAAGCTTTTCGGCTTCAAAATGTCACCGATGATCGCGAATGCGGAGACGATCGCACCACCGATGATGAACCGGACCAGACTTTGACTCATGACACTGGTTTCCTTATCGCAAGCCTGAGGTGACCAGTTTTCGTGCCTGGGCTCGACCCTTCAGACCGAGCACGCGGTATTGCTCGCCCGAGAGCTTGTGATAGTCCACAAAGAATTCTTCCAGTTCCCGAACAAACTGCTTGCCGAGATCGCCGATGGTTTTGATGTCAGCCCAGCTGTGGGCATCCTTTTCCACGGCAATGATTCGATCGTTTCGGACCTTTTTCCGCCCTTCACCCTGCTGGCCCTGAATAACGCCGATCGGCCGGCATTTGGGAACGCAGCCTGGAAAGGCGGGTTCGTCCATCAGCACCAGGACGTCGACGGGATCGCCGTCGTCAGCTTCTGTCGAAGGAACCAATCCGAAGTCGTATGGAGACGCCATGCCCGCCGGCAAAACCTTCTTCAGTTCGAAAATATGATCGTCAACATTGAAGGCAAACTTGTTGCGACTTCCTTTAGGGGTTTCGATTACGACCCGAAGCATTAGTTTGTCATCTGAATCGAACGGCTTGAGTCGGGTGGGATCTGCAAGTGCGGCTTTCTTTCTTGCCATTAGGCCTCCGAACTGCGCTCAACGTGGATGCGCACAGTGGAAATAGGGTTTGCGACGTCAGCGGAAAACATGGGTGTACCGCGTTTGTCCGGCGAAAGGCGGTGAGAACGCTTGTTCACCAAATCCAGATCGAGGAAGAATCTGCGTTTTCATTAGCACTGTAGCGAATATGATTCTCCAGTTCCTTCCCGGGTTTCGCCGGCTACAGTCCTGCGACAATCCGCCTACAGAAAATCGTCGATACATCTGAACCAGATGCGGCTCTACTCTGAGGTTGTGAGGTTCTAATATGCCGGAAAAAGAGACGATCGAGCGCGCCCAGGCAGATGCCCGGGAGGGAAAGTCGCCAAGCACCCAGGCTGGAGAATTCGTGCGGGAAGAAATGCATCACGTGCGAGAAGGCAAGCACGGTGCGGCTTCCACGAAACAGGCGATTGCAATTGGGCTTTCGAAAGCCCGGCGCGCGGGAGTGAAACTCCAAGCACCGAGAAAAGGGGCGGCATCGCCGGATACCATCAAGCAAGCGCAACGTGAAAACCGCAAGGGACAGAGCCGCTCCGCAAGTCGCCCGTCGGCTAAGCGGTCTCGTGCTGTCAGGCAAGCGCTAAAGAAGGAAGGCCATAGCGCGGCTTCGCATCGATCTCTCGCGCAGCATGCCCGGGCCACGGCAAAGAAGCGAGGATCGGCTGCGCGTCACAAATCCGCTATCAGGGCCAGTGAGACGAGAAAAAGAACCAGAAAGACGGGCTAACGTCGCGTTGAGAAAGCGCGCAGGGGGGATTCTCTTATGATTCGAAAACTGAAAACGGGGCAGTATCGTTTGTACTCTCGCAAGAAAGACGCCAAGACTGGCAAGCGCAAGAATCTCGGCACGTTCACCACAAGAAACGCCGCCGAGGCACACGAGAGAGCGGTGCAATACTTCAAGCACCACTAGATACCTCGTATGTCGACGAGCAAGAGAAAACGATGGGTGGCGAAAGTCACGACCGATTCGACGCATCCTCCTCGTGGCTTATTCACCAAAAGCGCAGCCACGATCGCTCGGACGCTCGCCTCAAAGAAAGTTTCTCCGAAAGGCATCGGATCGGGCATGCGGATGCTGAGTTACTTCATCGACCGGGCAGGACATGGGCTGAGTCGCGAGCGGCGAGCAGAACTGAATAAGGCCAAAGCTCTACTTTCGAGCCGCATTGAAAAGGCGAAGGAATCAAGAAGCGGAGCTAAAGCTGCCTGATAACAACGCCACCGGAAGGTCGCAGAATATGTCAGTCGCCTTGACGGAGACCGCGTTGTCTTCCGCGAATGACGGAACCTGCCGCGACGTCAGAATGCTGTTCCAAAATAACGGTGATCCGGGCGGCAACGCCAATCGCGTATCTCCCCAATCGACCGCGGCTTTTCTGCGCTCAGGGGTCGCGGGTAGTTGTGATGTCCACCGAGGCGCTGCGGCCAAAACCCACGACCCTCCATGTCTCCGAGCAAATGCAACGATGTTCCGTGAATAGCTCCCTTGCGCCTGGAGGGGTAGAAAATCTCCGTCACGGAATATTTCGTCGTGCTTCTGTCTGAACCTCAGGGTCTTCCAGATCAAATACAACTTAATTCGCCCATCGTGCCAGCGCTCGATCAGATTTTGCGCGATCTGCTCGCCGGCGTCAGCCTTTACGATCTCGTCGAGAGCACCCGCCCGCTTATCGAAATCAACGGGGCCGCGATTATCCGGATCAACCAAGCGAAGGTCCCACAATTCCGATCCCTGGTAGAGATCGGGCACCCCCGGTGCCGCGATCTTCAATAGTGTCTGAGAAAGGCCGTTGATCATTCCAAAATACGCGACCTTCTTCTGAAACTGACGGAGGTCAGCAAGGAACTCAGCGTTGTCTTTTGCCAGAATTTGGGACACAAAGCTTTGCAGCGCCTCTTCATGGGGTTGATTCGGCCGCGTCCAACGAGTGTGCACCATCGCCTCGCGAGTGGCTTTGATGATGTGGGCCTGGACTCTCTCCCGCAAAGACGCGCAACCCCGCGGATCGAGAGGCCAGACGCCAAGCAGCGTCTGATAGAGAAAGTACTCCTCACTGCGATCAGGCACGGATTGGCCGCCCACGGTCGTCTTGAACCGGGCATTTTGTTTTGCCCAGAGCTTCAAATGATCTTCCCACTCGGAAGGCATCTCCGAAAGTGTGTTCAACCGCGCCCGGACGTCTTCGCTTCGTTTCGTATCATGAGTTGTGCTGGCGTCCAGACTTCCGGGCCAAAGCTTGCGGCGTTCCTCGAGAAACGCGTAGAAGTCCTCGCGGGATGTTGCCTCCGACGGGCGCGGGTCTCCTCCCACTTCATTCAGCGACAACAGTGGGTGGTAAACGTAGAGTGCCGTATCCTCCAGGCCCTTGGCGACAATTGGCCCGGTAAACTGCTGCCATCTCATCACGAATGCGAGACGCGCCTCGCGTTGGTCCACCAGCACATGCGGAGGATTCAGGATCAATAAGACTTCCCGTACGAAATCGAAGCACGCTGGGTTCAGGGATCTGGCACGGCCGCGAGCCTCCCTGACGGCCTCTTCGATGTATTGAGTAGCGCGCGGCGTCAAATCCATGTTTCGGATGTAGGTTCGGTAGACGCTGAGGCAGGCCGTGACTTCGATGAGAGCGTCGATCAGTTGCTCCCGGTTCAACTCGCGCGCGTACCGATCCTGCGAGGCGAGTTCGGCCAGTTGTCGACCTAGCGTTCGCATCTCCACGCCAAGAAGCGTGTTCATGACGAGCTTCTTCTTGTCGTACGCCACGTCGGCAAAGTTCTGTCGCCGACCAATGAATGCAGAAAAGATCTCCTCAATGCGGCGAGCGCCCTGGGGCTCGACAAATATTCCGTTAGCTTCGTTTAGGTAGTCATAGCCGGTGCTTCCGCTCACCGGCCAATCCTCCGGCAAAGCCTCGTGCCGCGAGAGGATCTTCTCGACCAGCACATACGACGCCGAGCCTTTGCGGTTGTCGTCGGAAGTCAGGCGCTCCTGCAGTCGATTTAGATATGCCAAGGGATCGCGAAGGCCGTCGATGTGGTCGATGCGCAATCCAGTGACTGGGCTCTTAGAGACGAGGCGCAGGATATATCCGTGAGTCGCCTCAAACACGAGCGGATCTTCCACGCGTACGCCGACGAGATCGGCGATCGTGAAGAATCGGCGGTAGTTGATGCTTTCGTTTAAATTCTGCCAAAACGCCAACTTGTAGTTCTGGTCGGCGAGCAGTTGCTGAAGAAAACCAAAACTTCCAGGATCTCCTTCCTTGCCGTTGATGTCCGCCACGCTGTCCTCGATAAACTTTGCGACTTCCTTACTGCTGGCAATCAGAGAGCGCAAGCGATCGCGAGCCGCCTCAAAGCGCAATCGCTGGTCAGCGACATTTTCAGCGATCCGCCGATTCGCGTTGGAAAGTTCGCGGACAGATGCCAGTATTCCGGAATACTCGTGATATGCGGGATCGTCTTCGCCCAGAACTTCTTTGAGGCGGTCAAACCGGTGGTTCAGGATGGCGTGATAGGACCGCGGAGTCAGCGGAAAGAGCGAATCAAAATACTGGAAGAAGAATCGCGCATCCTGTAGGGTGAGCCGGATCTCACCGCCGTCGAGAGCTTCTCCGAAGGGCCGTCCGAGCACCGGGAGAAGAATCCGGCCATCGAGACTGCGGGCGTGAGGATGCCACTCAATGTCGAAAAATGCGGCGAATGCTGATTGCGCCCCGTTCTCCAGGACATCCATCCACCAGGGATTTTCGGCGCTGGCAGCCATATGATTCGGCACCGTATCGAGTATCAGCCCCATTCCTCGATTTTGCAGTTCAGTCTGGAGAGTTGAGAATTCCTCTTCGCTGCCCAGTTCAGCATTGATACGACTGGGATCCGTGACGTCGTATCCGTGCCCGCTCCCTTTGCGGCTGGCCAGAATCGGCGACAAATATAAATCGGAGATGCCCAGTGTATGGAGGTAGTCGAGAATCCTGATCGCATCCACGAAGCGGAAATCCCGGTTGAGCTGCACCCGATATGTTGCTGAAGGAAAACGCGCGCCCCGCATATTTACGCCGCCTGCGGCAACAGAATGCGGAGTTGCGAGGCCAGACGATTCAAATCCTCTCGGCGCTTCATCGCCTCTGCATCCGGTGCCGGGAAATGCCAGCCGTTTTGTTCGAATGCCGTGAGCAAAGGCCGGTAGCAGACGTTCTGAGCTTCCCACAAGGTAACTGGAAAGGGAAGCGAAGGAATCAGGTCGAGCAGCTTGATGATTCTCTCAACAGCCGAGAGATCCGCCGGATTCGCCGCGAAGGCCGCCGCCTCCTTCTCCACACGTTTCCGCACCCTGTACTCCAGCGTGGTTGAGTCCAACGTGATTCGAGTCGCTGCGGCTTCCCGTAACAGACTCTGGAAACTGTCTAGATCGAGCTCCGGACGATTTAGATATTGCTCTAGCTGGTTGTTCAAAGCGATCTGGGCTGCCGACTCGAGGGCATGCGGTACTGGAATATCGAGTCCATTCAAAAAGCGAATGAGCGGGGCCTGGCTCTCGAAGACTGTGCGGTAGACAGCCGCGGCCGAATTTAGCGACTCATTCAAAATGATGTTCGTAATCTTTCTCTGCTCATCGCGGAAGAGCAACCGCAATGAAAATATGTTCTTTCCATAGACTTGATCAAGCAATCGAATCACTTCCGCTGTGTCGGCTTGGGAAAAGGCGCTCAACAGCCTCTTCGGGTCTTCGTCGGAGGAGCAATCATTCCTACGTGTTCCCGCCGTGATATTGTGATCGCCGAGATGGAGCACCGAAAAATCCAGAGAGGCGGATTCTTCGGTGATGGTAGATCGGAACTGGGCACAGCCTGTGGCCAGCCGCATCTTTCCTTCGGCCTCGACTGAATATTTGACACGATCCACCTCGTAGCAGTAAATGCGTGTTTTGTCGGCGTAACTCTCAAACAGGGAACTGATGGCGTAGTGGCCCGCTACACGATCGATGTCGATGACAGCGGGTTTTACCCACTTCTCGTAGATCGTTGCGCCGTCCCCGTGCTCGGGAAGATTGCTTTTCGCTTTCGCCAAATGCTGCAGGAACTCCGCTTCAATCGTCTCGCCTGAGCATTGCTCAGAGAGTTGCAGCGCGCGTCCTGCGTAATGGATGACCTGGACCGTTTCCAGACCGGAGAGCTCGTCAAAGAACCATCCACAACTCGTGTACATGAGCATCGCGTGGCGCTGCATTTCCAGAAGTTTCAGGACGGTTACTTGCTCCTCGGCCGCAAGCGGCCGCATGGCGTGATCCGCGAAGAATGTTTCCCTGGATTCCTCGGAACGGTCGAGAATGACGCGGATGTAGTCATCGCGGCTCTGCCATGGGTCCTTCAGATATTTCCTGAGCTGCGATTCGAAAATGGGCGCAAGTCTATCTCGCAGCCAGTCAAGCGCAGCCCGCAAAGGAGCACGCCACTGCTGGTTCCATGGGTGTCCACCGGAATTGCACCCACAGTCGCTGCGCCAGCGTTCCACGCCATGGACACAACTCCACGAACTGTTTTCGACGATTTCAACTAGTTGCTTTGGAGGGTTTTGTTCCAGGAACTCACCGTAGTTGGTGAGCCGGGCAATATTCCCCTTCTCGATTTCGTCCAGCGCAAAGCTTAGAGCCATTTCGCCGTAGTGATGATGGTGGCCGTAGCTTTCTCCGTCGGTCGCAATGTGGACGAGTTGCGCCCCTTGCCGCGCGTCGGAGAAGCCGCTCATCAGCCGGTCGGCAAATCGCTTCCCGTCATTCAGCAATCCTTCGAATGCCACTCCTTGCGAAATCGGTCCATCGTAAAAGAACAGGCTGATTTTCTTCTTCGATGGCAACTGCGCTCCGTAGGCGCGCGCCGGATCAATCTGCGCGCCACTTACATCTTCGTATTTGGAGCCGCTCCTGGATCGAACGCGCTGAGCTTGTCGAGGCGCGAGAATCGTGAATTGAATTCCGTTCTCGGCCAGCACTTCGAGAGTCTCTGTGTCGACCGCTGTCTCGGGTAGCCACATTCCTTCGGGGCGACGTCCGAAGCGACTTTCAAAATCAGCAATCCCCCACTTGACCTGGGTCACCTTATCCCGTCGATTCGCCAGAGGCAGAATCATATGGTTGTAACCCTGGGCAATCGCGGATCCGTGTCCGGAAAATTGTTCGGCACTGAACTTGTCGGCGTCCAGGATCGCCTGATAGACCCGGGGCGCCTGTTCTTTCATCCACGACAGCACTGTCGGTCCGAAGTTGAAGCTGATCTTGGCGTAGTTGTTGAGCATTTTGAGGATGCGGTTCTCGGAGTCGAGAATTCGCGAGGCTGCGTTGGGCGCATAGCACTCGGCCGTAATGCGCTCGTTCCAGTCATGGTACGGGTAAGCGGAGTCCTGTAGTTCGATCGCCTCGAGATAAGGATTCTCGCGTGGCGGCTGGTAAAAGTGCCCGTGGATGCAAACGTATTTCATATCGGCTCGTGACCTGCCTGCGCGCGTTCCATGACGATGAAGGAATGTGGACATAGCTTCAGCTCGTCCGTGGTCAGCGTTAGCTGGGAAGTGAGAGTCTGTTCCGAGCCGTTCCACGACGAATCGGCCGAGTTCATTACCATCGTCCAAGTCCCCGTGATCTCAGACAAGTTCGGACGGATGGCGGATGCCCCGAAGTTGAACAGCATCAGCAGTTCACTGCGCTCATCTTGTCGCAGGACCAGGAGCGCGGAGTCGCCGCGCTCCCTCACCGACCGAAGGGCCGGAGTTCCCAGCCCATACTTTCGACGAATGCGGATCAGATGTTGATACAGGCGCAAAAGCGTGCGGTGCGGTTCTTTGTTTTTCAGGGAATGGTCCAGCTGCGAGCGCGAGAAAGTTTGAGCCTCCTGAGGATCAGGAACAGCCTTTTCTTGCTCCCAACCGAATGCCGCGAATTCCTCACGCCGTCCCCGACGCACTGCCTCGATCAACTCCGGATCGCCGTGACTGGTGAAGTATTGAAAGGGAGCCGTCTCTCCATACTCTTCGCCCATGAACAGCAGGGGTACGAATGGCGAAAGCAGCGTGATTCCGGTTGCGAGTTTCAGTGCTTCGAAGGTCACTAAACCACTCAGTCGCTCGCCAGCCGCACGATTGCCAACCTGATCGTGATTCTGATTGCATACTACAAACTTCGAAGCGGCGATGCCCTGGGTTGAGTTGCCGTGGTGCCGCTGCCGAAAGCGCGAATACTGTCCGCTGATATACCAGCCGTCGCGCAGCGTGGTGGCCAGAGGAGCGATTCCTTCGAAATCGGCGTAATAACCGCGATCCTCCCTCGTCAATAATCTGTGGACTGAGTGATGGAAATCATCGCTCCATTGCGCATCCAGGCCATATCCTCCGTGCTCATGACCGTGCAGAAGGCGCGAATCGTTCAGATCGCTTTCGGCGATGCAATGAATCATCCTTCCCAACCTCTTCGATAACTCTCTGACCGAGCACTGGAGTTCTGCCAGAAAATGACGCGCACTGAAATCGAAGATTCCGTGCACGGCGTCCAGCCGGAGCGCGTCGAAGTGATACTCCTCAATCCAATACGATGCATTTTCGATAAAGAATCTCCTGACTTCGTCGCTGCCCGCACCGTCAAAGTTGAGAGCCTGACCCCAGGGCGTACGGTAACGATCGGTGAAGTACGGTCCGTAAGCATTAAGGTAGTTGCCTTCCGGGCCCAGATGGTTGTAGACCACGTCGAGAGCGACGGAGAGTGCATGCTCGTGCGCCGCATTCACGAATCGTTGGAGCGACGCTGGTCCGCCATAGCTGTTCTGCGGGGCGAAGGGATATACCCCGTCATAGCCCCAATTGCGTGATCCAGGAAATTGTGCGACCGGCATCAACTCAACTGTCGTAATACCCAGTTCCACAAGTTCCGGAAGATGAGGGATGAGAGCGTCAAACGTACCTTCGGCCGTGTACGTTCCCACATGGAGTTCATAAAAGACGCTGCGTTCCAGGCTCGACCCTCGCCAATCTTGGTCCGTCCAATGGAATTGACCCACATCGACTATTTCAGACGGACCATGTACGCCCTCAGGTTGGAACCGAGAGGCGGGATCGGGCAGATCGCGGGCTCCATCAAGTTGAAATAAATATCGCGAACCGGCCTCTAGGTTCTTGATAGCTCCGTGAAAATATCCGCGCTGAAGGGGAGCCATTTTGAGTAGCTCGTCACCTCCGCGTAAAAGGTGCAGGTCCACTTCGCGTGCGTTGGGCGCCCACACAAGGAACTCCCAACTGCCGTCGGCAAGACGATTGGCGCCGGCTCGCATGGATTTTCCGTTACTGTTGGCTGTCATCAACAGACCTGTTGGGAAGAATCAGGGTGAGTGGAGGTCTAAACAAGCTTCCGAGAAGCGCGGCCGAAACAAAACATTTGCGCCCCGTAGAGTAAATGTCTGTTGCTTTTGTCCGCCTAGCGAACCGCTTTCATCAGATCGACTCCGTTTGATATGGTTGCGCGCGAGCGCGATCTCTTCGCGAGAAATCCGGGATTTATGAACTCTTCTTCCTCGGAACTTTGGCGCCCTTCTTTCGCGCTTCAGAGAGCCCGATCGCAATCGCCTGCTTGCGGCTTTTTACAGCGCCGCCTTTGCCCCCTTTCCCGGAACGAAGGGTACCTTTTTTTGCGCGGCGAACTGCGCTTTCCACTCTCTTACCCGCCGCTTTGCCGTACTTGCGGCCACTCGATTTCTTACGTGAACCAATCCTCTTTCGGGCTGCCATTTATGTCCTCCAGAAGCATGTTTGCGTCGAAAGATTCGTTGTCCACAACGCGAAGCTACGATGCGATAGAAATGAGTTCTGTTGCCAGGAACAATTCCTCCACGCTTGAGAAGACCATCCGTGCATAATTTGTGGCAGGACTTCTTTTACCCCAAAACGCAAGTTGCGCCTTTTGATCTTCCTGGCCGGAATGAGTCCGCCGGATAGTCAGTTCTTGAAGTATGGCTTGTTATCGAGAATGGTCGTCACGCCTTCGACCACGCATTTGATATCGGCCTTCGGACACATTCCGCGGATGCCGATCCTCCTGGCTGCCTCGGCAAGTTGGGGCGAGTGATGCAGGGTGACCATCAGGATGGGCGTACTTGGGGAACGCGACGTGATCTCTTTCGCGGCGTCCAATCCATTCATGACTGGCATTTGAAAGTCCAGCACGATAACGTCAAACTTGTCCTTGTCGAATTTCGCAACCGCTTCGCGTCCGTCGGACGCCTCGTCGCACACTCTCCACTCATCCTGGGTCTCCAGAAGGTTTCTCAATGTGCGACGCATTACCGCATTGTCATCCACGACAAGAATGCGAGCTCCGGGCGAACGATGACAGATCGACGTCACAACTCTCTGATGCAGTTCCAGCCTACTCCGTTGAGAAATGATTCCTTAGGGGGCAACTTAGTTGAAGATTTCCAAATACCTGAGGGTTTTTGCCCATTTGAGGGTCTGGTAGATTTGTCGCCAACTGCGGCAGAATCAGGAAACCCGCCCGGCCCATCATTCCACTTTAAGGATTGCGCTCACCGTGGTTCCGGATTCGTCGGATTGTATCTCCAGAGTGCCGCCGAGTTGCCTCAGGCGCTCCCGCATTCCAGCAAATCCCACTCCGCCGCGACCGGCTTCGATTAGTTCGTGTTGCTTCTCCAGTGGAATCCCTTTCCCGCTGTCCTGGACCTTGACAATCAAGGTGTCCCCTGCCTGCTGGACGCGAATGGCAGCCGTGGCACTGCCGGAATGACGATGGATGTTGGTCAAACACTCTTGAACGATCCGAAAGATGGCGATTTCCAATTCGTCCGGTAGCCGGCCAAAATCACTTGCGATCTCCACGTCCACTTTAATATTGCTCCGTTCGGCGAAGCCATCCGCATACCAGCGTAGTGCAGAGGCCAGGCCGGCAACATCCAGGAGTGGTGGATGAAGTAGATGCGAAATGGTGCGAATCTCCCGCGAGACCTGATCGACTAACTGAGCATTTTCTGAAACTGCTCGGGCTCCAACGGAATCGAGCTGATGAGACTGAGCTTGAATTACGCCAATGTTCATGCTGAGAGCGGCGAGCGTCTGGCCGACGCTGTCGTGCAGTTCGCGAGCCAACCGCCTGCGTTCCTCATCCTGCAGATTTTGCAAGCGCGACGCGAAATCCATTTGTTGCTTCTGTGTTGTCAGGTCGGTGACCAGAACTCCGGTTGCCGATTTGTCTCGCGACAAAAGACTAAAAGAAAAACTTGTGGTGATTCGACTGCCGTCAGACAGTTGCAGCCGTATTTCTCCTTCGTTCGATGCGCTCTGATTCTCCTGCAGCAACTTATGGTAAACGGGCTGGTCCTCTGCAGCAACGAAGTCCCGCAAATAGCGCCCAATGACCGTCTCTCGCTCCACACCTATTAGTCGCGCCAGACCGAGATTGCAGTAAACGATACAACCGCGAGCGTCCAGCATCGCCGCGCCCTGTTGCATTTTTTCAACCAGGGCGCTGTATGGAAGATCGGAACCTTCCAGTGTATAAACTCGATGACCTTCCGGTTCCTCGACGACGAACGCATCCACCGTTCCGTAATGGATAGCGCGCAGCGTCTGCTCGGCCTCTTCCATCAACTGCTGACTCCGCTCAACCTCGGGCATTTCGCTGTTCATAGGACCCTCATCGAGAACAAGACTTTTTCTACTCGACCTTCATTCCCCCACCGCAGCCGGACGTATCTGTAAGCCCACTAATGCACGCTCCGTATCGCGAAGATCGCCGACGATTTTGCGTAACGGTTGCGGCAACTTCCGCACCAAGGTGGGGATAGCCAGGATCTGATCGCCCGCCGCCAACTGCGGGTGTTTCACCAAATCGACGACTTCGATTTCGTACCGCCCCGCTAAATGATCCTCACATATCCTCTTGAGATTGGCGAAAGCGGCCACCGAACGCGGTGTCTGGCCCGCGACGTACAGGCGAAGCTGCCACACCTCATTCGCAGCCGGCTCGTTCCTCTCTCCGATCTCTTGAAGACTGAGAGGGGTAGCCTCTTTGCTTTTTTCCGATTTCTTCATCGAACTCCCTTCCGCTGCTTTCCATTGACCCCATCTCGAACCAGATCGGCCTGACGGCTGCGAGACATGGCCTCGCGATTCTCCGCAATCATCTCTTCTCGCGAAACGTCTTCCAGGGTAGAGGTTTCGGCCTCCGCCTCTTCCACTTCAAACTCTTTGCGAAGCGCCTCAATCCGCGCTTCCAGTGCCTCCCGCTTGCGCATCCGGTCGCGATCCTTGCGCTCGGCGTCCTGCCGGCGCGCCAATGCGGCGGCACTTTCCCGCGCTTCCTGCGACAGGCGGGACGATCCTGTGAGCACCCCCTCCGGCCCCACATACACGTCCAGCAAATCGACGCCCTGCGGCGTTAAGAGGAACTCGCGCAGTTGGTTGGAGTGCGCCATCCCACGCGACTTCAGCACATACAGGGCGCGGTTGCGTTCGCCATCCAGTTCGATATCCCGCATGAAAAGCCATGTGTCGACGATGGAGGAGATCTCAACATCGGTCCTCTCCAATGCTTCCCCCCCGGACGTGAGGTTGGTCAGGAAAGCCGTAACCTTCCGTTGCTTGAGGAAGTCGATGAGGCGAATCATCATGGTGTGAGCGTCGCGCCGGTTCCCCGCCTGAATGAGGCTGCCCACAGGATCGAGGACCACCACTTTCGGCTCGAATTCCTGGACAATCTTGTGAATGATTGCCAGGTGCATTTCGAGCCCGTAGAACGTAGCGCGGCTGGAATGAAACTGGAGCAGTTTTTTCTTGGTCCACTGCTCAAGGTTCAAGCCGATCGATCGCATATTGCGAATCAGCTGCCCCTGGGATTCCTCGAACGAGAAGTAAAGGCTGCGCTCGCCGCGTCGGCAAGCGGCATCCACGAAGCTAGCCGCCAGACTGGTCTTGCCTGTCCCCGCTGTGCCCGAAACTAAAATCGTCGTGCCGCGGTAAAATCCTTTGCCGCTCAACATCGTGTCCAAGCGGGGAACGCCGCTCGAAATTCGTTCTTCGCTTACCTCGTGCTGCAGCCCCAGCGACGTAACGGGCAATACGCTGAAACCGTCTTCGTCGATCAGAAAAGGATATTCGTTGGTGCCGTGAGCCGTTCCTCGATATTTGACGATACGCAGACGGCGGGTTGAAACCTGGTCCGTTACACGGTGGTCGAGCAGGATCACGCAATCGGAAACATATTCTTCCAGCCCGTGCCGGGTGAGAGCACCTTCACCGCGCTCCGCAGTGATGACCGCAGTGACGCCCCTGTCTTTGAGCCAGCGAAACAGGCGGCGCAACTCCGCTCGCAGGATGCCCTCATTCTGCAGCCCAGCGAACAGGTTTTCGATCGTGTCCAGAACCACGCGCTTCGCGTGAATGGCATCGATCGCGGCGCCCAGCCGTATGAAGAGGCCTGCCAAATCGTAGTCGCCAGTTTCATCAATCTCGCTGCGCTCGATGCGCACGAAGTCGATGACCAGCTTCTTTTCGTTCGCCAACTCGTCGAGGTCAAAGCCGAGCGAGCGCACATTCTGCGTTAGCTCTGGAGCCGTCTCCTCAAATGCCATGAAAACGCCGGGCTCGTCATATTCCATGGCGCCGCGAACCAGGAACTCCATCGCCAGGAGGGTCTTGCCCGCACCGGCACTCCCGCAGACAAGCGTGGGACGCCCACGCGGAAACCCACCTTGGGTAATCTCATCAAGGCCCTGAATGCCCGTTGGCGCTTTGGGCAGACTACGATTTTCTTTCTCCATCTTCTTGGCAGCCTTCATCTTGCGAATCTGCGTCTTGACATTTACTTTTCCTGCGATCTGTCAAACTAGGCGAGAGGAGAACGTGGCTCTGTCGACAGCATACTCTACATAAAAGAGGCTGAGCCGCTATATACAGGGTTTACTGTAGATGCCTGTGCAATCGCTGAGGGCGGTGTGTCCACCGTTGTTTCCGCCACTACTTCACCGGATCGAACCGTAGCTGCCACGCCGTATTTCGCACTAGCGAAGCGATTGGGCAGGGACAAACGCATTCATCCGCGATTCGACCGAACGAATGGCTCCGGGAGTGCGTCACCAGAGCATATTCCTTGACACGAGTTCTGTCGCACCTTTATCGTTAAAGACGTTCCGGCATTCGTGCCGGAATGAAGCCGTAGTCTCATGCAGAGTGGCTGAGGGTAACGGGCCCGTCGATGCCACGACAACCGGATCAGGAACCAGCCTGATCATATGGTGTCAATTCCCGCCCGGTTTGCGGGGGACATGAGATCTCGGTGAGCAATAGCCTCGTCCCGACATCCCGGATGAGGCATTCGTGTTTTTAGGGCGCGCAGGCCCAGCGCAGCCAAGCTCGAGAAGCACTCATGAATCCGCGCATTTATTTTGATCATTCCGCCACCACGCCGCTCGATCCCCGGGTGCTCACGACGATGGCTCCATATCTCGGAGGCGCTTTCGGAAATCCGTCGAGTTTGTATTACGAAGGTCGGGTCGCGCGCGAGGCGGTCGAGATCGCACGGGCGCAAGTCGCCTCGCTGATCAGCGCCGAGCCGCAAGAAATCATCTTCACCGCCAGCGGCACCGAGGCCGACAACCTCGCTCTGATCGGCGCAGTGCGAGCCAGTGGCCGTCCCGGACACGTGGTAACAACCTCCGTCGAGCACGCCGCGATCCTGGAGACTTGCCGCTTCCTTGCAGCAGCAGGAACAAGAATCACGCATCTTCCAGTCGATGTTGATGGTCTCGTGAGCGCCGCGAGCTTGCTGCACGCACTGCAGTCGAACGTAACTGTCGTCTCCGTCATGGCGGCGAACAATGTCGTCGGGACCGTCCAGCCCATCGAGGAACTCGCCCACCTGACCAAGTTGCGGTGTCTTATTTCACACCGATGCAGTGCAGGCGGCGGGAAAGATCCCGCTCGACGTGAATCGCTTGCCCCTCGACCTGCTCTCGCTCTCAGCCCACAAGCTTCACGGGCCGAAGGGTGTGGGCGCGCTCTACCTCCGCAAGGGCACTCGTTTGTCGCCGATCGTTTTCGGTGGCGGGCAGGAACGTGGTCTGCGTTCGGCCACAGAAAATGTCGCCGGAATCGTTGGCTTCGGCACGGCAGCGGCGATTGCAAGGGAAGAACTGGCAGACGAAGCATTGCGCCTCGCTCGATTTCGTGAACACATTGCCACAGAACTCAGCCGCATCCTGCCGCAGTCGTATCTCTTCGGGCACCCAGTCCATCGCCTACCCGGCCACTTGAGCTTTGGACTCCGTGGCCACGAGCGCGAAGTCGGCAAGCTTCTATCGGTCCTCGATGCCGCCGGTGTTGCAGTCTCGGCGGGCAGCGCCTGTAGCGCCCACCATTCCGCTGAACCCTCCGGCGTTCTTCTGGCCATGGGATACGATGCTGAACGTGCCCGTGGATTGATTCGAGTAAGTCTCGGCCGCTTCAACACCGAGCAAGAGGTTGATCACTTCCTAAAAATTTTGTCCCGCGGTGTTGCCGGGCTCAGTCGTTCTGAAAGCCGTCACAAGCCCGCGCATCCCATCGAAGAAGTCGTGGGCGTTATGTAGCCCGCCGTGCCGGCGACTGTCGTAGAGGCGTCCCACCGCTACACTTCGCGAGAGATCGCCTTCGCGAGCCTTTCAGTGAAAAACAAAGGGCCGGCCTGCTCCCCAAGCAGCCCAGCCCTTTGTGCTGTTTCACCGTGCTAGCGGCGACCGGTTAGTCCCACACGGCAACAACATCTCCTCCAGACCCAGATCAATATCGACCGGACGGGTCAGTGCTTTCTTTCCATGAACGGCTCGGACGCGCTCACTCGTCGTCAAAAATAGGGTTGGCATTGGTCCCTCAATGCCAACCCTTTGAACCTCCCGGCAGGGGATGCCGGTCAGTCCCCAGACGGCAACAACATCTCCTCCGGACCCAGATCAATATTGACCGGCGCGTGCGGACAGTCGCCGAGAATCGGCTGGCAGCCGGCATCCGGCCCGCGTTCCGGCCGGCTCAGCGCTTTCTTCTCCATGAATTGCTCGGACTCGGTCGATCCGGCCAGCGCCGTGGTCGACGCCAGCCCGCCGCTGATCACCTGCTGCACCTGATCAAAGTATCCCGTGCCCACGAAGCGCTGATGCTTTACAGCTTCGTACCCGTACTGGGTTTCGCGACTGAATTCCTTTTCCTGCAGACGCGAATACGCGGTCATGCCAGCCAGCTTGTATCCGCGCGCCAGCTCGAACATGCTGAGGTTCAGCGCATGAAACCCGGCGAGGGTCACGAACTGGAATTTGTATCCCATGCGCGCCAGTTCCGGCTGGAAGCGTGCAATCGTGGTCTCGTTCAGATTCTTGCGCCAGTTGAAGCTCGGCGAACAGTTGTAGGCCAGCGCCTTCCCCGGATACTTCGCGTGAATCGCTTCGGCAAAGCGGCGTGCCTCTTCCAGATCCGGATGAGAAGTCTCGCACCAGATCAAATCGGCGTACGGAGCGTACGCTAGCCCGCGCGCGATGGCCGAATCGATGCCCCCGCGAATACGGAAGAATCCTTCCGACGTACGTTCGCCCGTACAGAATTCACGGTCGCGCGCGTCGATATCGCTGGTCAGCAAATGCGCGCTGTCAGCGTCGGTGCGCGCCATGATGAGAGTGGGTACCCCCATCACGTCGGCCGCCAGTCGCGCCGCAACCAGCTTCTGAACGGCCTCTGTGGTCGAAACCAGAACCTTCCCGCCAAGGTGTCCGCACTTCTTCGCGGATGACAGCTGGTCTTCGAAGTGAACGCAAGCTGCGCCCGCTTCGATCATCCCCTTCATCAGTTCGAAAGCATTCAGCGTGCCGCCGAACCCCGCCTCCGCGTCGGCGACCAGCGGGGCGAACCAGGTCTGTCCCGGAGCCACTTTTCCTTCGGCGTGATGCACCTGGTCGGCGCGTTGCAGCGCATTGTTAATTCGCCGGCACAGATTGGGAACACTGTCCGCGGGATACAAGCTCTGATCTGGATACATGGTGCCGGCATTATTGGCGTCGGCCGCAACCTGCCATCCGCTGACATAGATCGCTTTGAGTCCCGCTTGCACCTGCTGCACTGCCTGGTTGCCAGTCATCGCACCAAGGGCATTGATGTACGGATCGGTCTGCAGCAGTTCCCAGAGCCGCTCCGCCCCCATGCGAGCCAGTGTGTGCTCGATATGAATCGAGCCTCGTAAACGCAGCACATCCTCGGCTGTATACGGACGCTCAACGCCCTTCCACCGCGGATTGGACGCCCAATCCTGATTCATCGCTGCCTGGGCCAGAGCGTACTGGGCGACGCGTTCCTGCTCGCTCAAGGGATGCTCGATCGGGTGGTGGGTTGAAGGTTGTGCGTTGTGTCCGTTTCCTTTGGCCGACATATACATTCTCCTGAAATCTTTTCTCGGTTCTCTTTGCCCTGGGTGCGTAACTGGTTAAGCCGGGTTGAATTCTCCGTTCACGATCATGGCTTCACTGATTTCGCGAGCGCGGCGGTAGCGGTCCGCCTCCTCTGGTTCTGCATCGGTTGGAAGTGCTGCCAGCAGACGATCGAGTTCCTCATTGAACAATTGCGTGATGAACTCCGGCGTGTGTTTGATGATCTGCCCCTGCTCGTCTCGCACAGCGACCAGATCGCGATGCAGCACGCGCTGCGCGATCATCAGCCGATAGATACGGTCCGTGGCCAGGTCTTCCATGTAGCCATCGAGCAGGCTGGCGCCTCGTCCGCTCAGTACGCCGTGCCGATAGCGGATCACCGTGCGCACCGCCGCGCGAGTGCCGTTGACGGTGCGGGCGTCGACTCCGACCGGAGTGGGTCGCAGGTCCGGATAGCGGCTCGCATTCTTCGGCCGCGCCTGCAGCTGATTCGGGTAGGGGAACTGCGCCACCGCGGTCGCGTTCTGATCGGGATGCCCCGTCCACGCGCCGTCCATCAGGCAGTCGGCTTCGTTCTTCTTGTCCTTCTCGAGAATCGCCAGTGCCCGCGCATTCAGCTCCGCGTCTTCACGGCTGGGGTACAGCGCCGTCATGCCGCCGATTGCAAGAATCCCGCGACGATGACAAATTTCCGGAATGAATTCGCGCAAGTTCTGAAAGAAAGGAACGTTGTGCGGAATCGTGTTGCGATCCGGCAAGACCCAGTCGGGACTGTCGAGATTGAAGTGAATCAGGCTCGCCATGTAATCCCAGCGGCCCAGGTTCAATCCGATGATGTGATCACGCAGGTTGTAGGCGAACTCTTCCATCTGAAACGCCAGCGGGTGCGACTCCACCAGCGCCATGCACTTGATGTAGTTGTGCGGCAAGCCACGCCACTGCGCCAACGTTCGGAACAGATCTCGCCACCAGAGCGCTTCCTCCGCCGACTCTGACTTCGGAATGTAAATACACAGCGGATGCTTCAACTTGTCTGGATCAATGCAATAGAAGATTCGAGCTACGTCGATCAGCGACGCCGAAACCAGTTCGCCCGGAATCAACCCGGCTTGATTCAAATGAAGCCCGCGCGGGCGAGTGAAGATCACGGTACCGTTCTGCTGAATGTGGACCGTCCGGTTACGTTTCTTGTCGAAATAGCTGAGATCGCCGCGCAGGCAGGCAAGAATGTGGGCCACGCCCATCTCGTGATGCGACCAATCGTTGACACAGGAGTCTTCCAGATCCAACATCACGCCCGGAGCGCCTGAGTTCAGCATCTTCACGCACAGTTCGGCATCGTCGGCCGGCCCGGTCATCTGGTTGCGCTGGTCCTGGCACCATTCGGGAAGGGTGATTCGCCAGCCGTTCCGCACCGTGTCGGAAGGGAACCGGTGCGCCGGCTTGTCGCCCTCCAGCGAACGCTGCAGCTCCTCGACGCGCTTGCGAGCGAGTTTCTGCTGGCGCGGAGTAAATTCCTGGTGCAGCGGAAGGAAGAAGTTCATAAATCCGTCAGGGAGATCGCGGTAAGGATCAAATCCCTGCGGAGTGCAATTGATCGGATTGAGGAGCGTTTCCGTTTCCGTGCTCGAAACTGCAATTGAGGTCATATTCGCGGGTTCCTGTGCTTCCTTGCGTGTTCATAATGCTGAACACTAATTCGTAATACTGGCGGATCGTACGATGCCCGGAAATGCCGGTCAAGCTCATTGTTCAATATCCCGAACATACATTCATTTTGTTGTCCAACTAGGGTTTTGCTACCATAACGATTTGGCGATGCCCTCCAAAGACGAATCTCCCTCGGTTGCCGTCGAGCGCGCCCTCACCATGCTGGAAGCGGTTGCCCAGGAACCAGAAGGCCTGAGCAACGCCGAGATCAGCCGCAAGCTCCAGATTCCAAAGAGTTCGGCGAGCTATATTCTGCGCACGCTGGAAGCTCAGGGCTATCTGAATCGGGATGCGAGTAGCGGCAAATACCGGGTCGGACTCAAGATCTTGAGTCTTAGCCGCGGAGCGCTCAGCGGGATTGATGTCCGCGAAGTTGCGTTGCCTATCATGCGTCATCTCGTCGAAAAGACGAGTCTCACCTGCCACCTGGCGATCCTCGACGGACCCGAAGCGGTCTACATCGAGAAGGTCGAGCCTCCGGGATTCATCCGCATGGACACCTGGGTCGGCCGCCGCATGCGAGTCCACGCCACCAGCGTGGGCAAGGCCCTCGTCGCATTCATACCTCAAGGGCGCCTGGAAAAGATTATTGGCGAGCGCGCGATGGAGAAGCGCACTCCCAAAACCATCACCACGCTGCCTCGTCTGCTCAAAGAACTGGAGAAAGTGCGCACTCAGGGTTACGCCGTCGACGACGAAGAAAATAATTTAGGCGCTCGATGCGTCGGCGCTCCCGTATTCAACCAGCAAGGCGCGATCGAGGCCAGCGTGGGACTCAGCGGAACCATCAACCAGGTGAACTCCCAAACAATGCCCCGCATTCTGGAAGCGTTGAAGGACGCGGCGCGGCATATCTCCATGCAGTTAGGCTATCGCGCCCCACACCGGCGCGTCGGCGCATAGCGAGTCTTGACGAGCAATTAAATTTGAGCAAACAACAAAAAGGGGCAGGCTATTCGCCCACCCCATCTAAACGTCGAGTTCTTCCCCAGCGCTACTTCAGCAGGGAAGCCTTGCCATGCAGCGTCACGAGAAACGGACCTTGGTTGAAACTAGCATCCTGCCAAAGCCCAGCCAGGGTTGTGCCGTCAGAAGAAATGGCTAACACATTCGTCAAAGTGACACCGCTGGGGATGATCGCACCATGGAGCACCAGCGCGGCCTGCAGTCCATGCAAGCCCATCTTCTGGCTCCAGACAAACGGGTGGCTCGCCCAGGTGAACGAATTGATACTCGCGCCAATCACGATGCCATTGTCCGAGACACCTACGGCCACGCTCTGGTCCGTCTTGTTGCCACTTAACACGCCCAGATCGATCAGGCCACCGCTGTCCGTGTAATAAAAGGCTCGGCCGTTTCCGGTGCTATCCGCGGCTTGCCCGACAATCTGCGCACCGTTGGAACTGACGCCGATCGCTTCTCCGGGAATATCTCCTAGAAACAAATCCGTGCTCCCCGAGATCCAGCGAACCGGGCGCCGGAAGCCCTGAGTCGGATCTTCGTAGAAGCCCACGATCGTGGATCCATCGTTCGAGATTGTGGTCGCGCGGCTGCTGGCGTTGGTCGGATGTCCCAGCCCGACGATGCCGCCTTGCTTGGTCCACTGGAAACCTTCGGCTCCCGGACAATACCAGGCCAGCCCAACTACGATGGAGCCGTCGGCATTCACTCCCCAGGCGTCACCCCAACTGCCGTCGATGACACAACCCTCCGCCGGATGCCCAAGGTCGACCCATCCCGTGGCCTGCTGCCACATCGCGGGATTCGCATTGCCGTCGGGGCCCGTGCGACCGGTCACGATCGTGTTGCCGTCCGCCGAGATCCCGATGGACGAGTTAAACGTGTCCCCCAAGCCCAGATCGACGAAACCGCCAGCAGACATCCAGCGAAAAATCTCTCCTCCAATATTGGCGGCCATCACTTTGCCGTTGCTCGATAGAGCGTAACTGGACCAACTCTGGATGGGGCTCCTAAGCTGCACGAATTTCACCTGCGCCCATGCCCCAGTCGAAAAACAAAAGAGTGCACACCACCCCACTACAACCAGCACCTTTTTCACGATGGAATTTCCCCCAGGATTTGCCCGGCCGCGATCGCGGGCAAGATTTAGTGGCCGACAACGAACTCGCGGAACGTCCAGATCGAAAAGCGGACTGGATTCTAGAAGTGCCCCAAGCACGGCTAGGAAGGCCGCGACGAAGTTAGCCGATCATGTGTACAGTGTCAACGAGTAAAAGCCCCGCAGCGAGCGGATTCAGCGGCTAGAGGTTCTTCGGTTCCAGCGGAGCGCTTATAATTTGGCCTCGTGACCGACCCCACGATACCCAACCTCAGAACGCGGCTGCGACGAGCCTTCATCGCCGCGGTGCTCGCCATGGTCGCGGCTGGGGCGTTGGCCTACGGACTGGACTACACGGTGTTCAAGGTCCGCGCCGCCACGCATCGGAACGCCTACGGCTCCGCAACCGTGAATCACTACACCGCCGTCCTGCAGAAGAACGGAAAAACGACATTTACCTTCGATCCGCCGCAGCCCTGGACTTGCGTGCACGCTCTGTTTCCCCACGAAGGATCGCTGCCGTGCTGGTACCTCAGCCGTCATCCTGATCAACGGACGGATATCTGAAGATCGCGTCCCTGGAACGAAAAGACAGGCTAGAATGTTGCGTCGACCGTACTCACTAAACTTCGAGGGACTCATGTTCAAAAAGCTTGTGCTCTGGGGATGCCTGCTGGGAATCGCTGCGGCTTTAACTTGTGCGGCCGCGGCCGGAGATTCGCCCGACCCGCGATTGCAGAAGGCTTACCGCTTCCAACAAGGCGGTTGGACTTACGTGCACCTCGAAGGATCGCCGTCCGATATGGGCTTCCAGCACGGCTATCTGCTCGCCCCCGAAATCGCCGACGCCTTTGAGGCCATCAAGCTGTTTGACACGCACCAGACGCAGCGCGATTGGGAATTCTTCCGCACCACCGCGCGCCAGATGCTTTGGCCTCACATCGACCCCGAATATCAGCAGGAACTGCAGGGTATTGCGGATGGCGTGAAAGCCCACGGCGTCGATCTCGATGTATACGACATCGTGGCGCTCAACGCCTTCGAGGAAGTACCGGACTACTATGTGCCCTGGTTGAACAAACAGCTGAAGAACAAGCAATCGTCGAAAAAACAGAAGTCCGTTGGAGCCCCCAAACTCGCCGCTCCCGGCAACTGCAGCGCGTTCATCGCCACCGGCAGCATGACCAAAGATCATCAGATCGTTATCGCCCACAATAACTGGACCAGCTACCTTGCGGGCGAGCGCTGGGTCGTCGTCTTCGACATCCAACCCGAGCACGGCAATCGCATTCTGATGGACGGCTTCCCGGGAGTGATCGTCAGCGACGACGACTTCGGTGTCAATTCCGCGGGCATTATGATCACCGAGACGACCATCACCCAGTTCGAAGGGTGGGATCCGAAGGGCAAGCCGGAGTTCATGCGAGCCCGCAAGGCCCTGCAGTACGCCAACAGCATCGATGACTACGTGCGCATTGTTAAAGAAGGGAACAATGGCGGATACGCGAACGACTGGCTCATCGGAGATCGCAAGACCGGCGAGATCGCTTATTTGGAGCTGGGCCTGAAGAACACTCCACTGTGGCGTACGAAAGATGGATATTTTGTCAGCTCGAATTTCGCGCGCGATCCGAAGCTCATTCGGGAAGAGACCAGCGGTTTCGATCCCAACGACAAGTCTTCGTCCATGAATGCCCGCCACGCCCGCTGGGAAGAAGTCATGCAGCAGGCGAAAGGAAAAGTTGATGTCGCCATGGCGGAGCAGTTCCTCTCCGACCACGTCGACAGCTTCGAGAAGAAAGACCAGCCGAACGAGCGCGCGCTATGTGGCCATGTCGATGCCTCCTCGCGCGGCGTGAAGGAATGGGGCTGGGACGCCTACAATCCCGGCGGCGCCGTGCAAGGCAAAGCCACCGACAGTGCCATGGCCGCAAAGATGAGTTTCGTGGCACGCGCCGGACATCCCTGCGGCGCGGACTTTCTGGCCGAGCCCTTTCTCGATCACCATCCCGAATTCACCTGGCAGAAACCACTGCTGCGCGACATGAAAGCTGGCCCCTGGACGGTCTTCATATCGGGCCAGAAGCAGGGGCAATAGGGACGGCGGGCACCGGAAAACTGAATCCCTCCGATAAACAATTTTGATTGGACTCGCCGCGGGACGCCCCCTAAAGTCCTATAGGTGCAGCCTAGCCGTACCCGAACTCGCGGACTCGTGCGCCGGATGAACCCTCCGGAGCCGCTCACGCTGTTTCGGCCGCCGTTCCGAAATTACCAGTTCGACGCGGCCTACGATGAGATGTTCGCGGCGCCGGGTACGCCTCGGGCGCACTATCAAGCTCTCTTTCAGACGCTCCTCGAACTCCCTCCTGAGGAATTGCGCAAGAGCCAACAGGCCGCCGACCTCTCGTTCCTCCATCAGGGCATCACCTTTACGGTGTACGGAAACGATGAAGGCACCGAGCGTGTATTCCCCAACGATCTGCTGCCGCGCATCATTCCCCACGCGGAATGGCGCAAGATCGAAAACGGCCTAACCCAGCGCATCGCCGCGTTGAACCTCTTCCTCGAAGACATCTATCACCACGGCAGAATCCTCGCCGATGGCATCGTCCCCCGCGAACTGGTCTACAGTTGCCGCCACTTCCGCCGCGAGATGCGTGGCCTAACCGTCCCCCGCGGAATCTACGTCAGCATCTGCGGCACCGATCTTGTTCGTCTCCCTGACGGAAGCTTTGCCGTGCTCGAAGACAATCTCCGCGTGCCCAGCGGCGTCTCCTACATGCTGGCAAATCGGAAGGTGCTGAAGAAGGTCTTCCCGACGCTTTTCCGCGACTACGGAGTATGCCCGGTCGATCACTACGCCCAGGCATTGCTGACCACGCTGCGGGCGCTCGCCCCGGCCAGTTCTTCGACGCGGCACGAACCCAAGGTGGTCCTGCTCACGCCCGGAGTTTTTAACTCCGCCTATTTCGAGCACACATTTCTCGCCCAGCAAATGGGGATCGAACTCGTCGAGGGCCGCGATCTCCTGGTGCACGACAACATCGTCTACATGCGAACCACCGCAGGCCTGCAGCGCGTCGACGTAATCTATCGCCGTGTGGACGACGACTTTCTCGATCCCCTCTGCTTCCGCCAGGATTCGAGTCTCGGCGTGCCGGGACTCTTCAATGCGTACCGCGCCGGAAATGTAGTCCTCGCCAACGCCATCGGAACCGGCGTCGCCGACGACAAGGCGCTTTATGCTTACGTTCCTGCGATCATCCGCTATTACCTGGGCGAAGATCCTATTCTTTCCAACGTACACACGTATCTCCTGAGTGACCGTTCTCAAAGAAGCTACGTGCTGGAGCATCTGGACGAACTTGTGGTGAAGGCCGTCGGCGAGTCGGGCGGATACGGCATGTTGATCGGCCCGCACAGCACCGAGGCCGAGAGGGAAGACTTCCGTCGCCGGATTGAAGCCGAGCCGCGCAACTACATTGCGCAGCCGACCCTGAGTCTCTCTCGCGCGGCCTGCTTCCTCGACGGCGAAGTACAGGCACGGCACGTCGATCTTCGCCCCTACATTTTGTATGGCGAGAACGTGACTCTCGTGCCCGGTGGACTGACGCGTGTGGCTCTGCGGCGGGGATCGCTGGTCGTGAACTCTTCCCAGGGCGGCGGCAGCAAAGACACATGGGTGCTTCGCGCATGAGGAATTCGCGCAGGAAAGCTCGCGCATGAAGATTAAGGCATGAACGGCAGGAGGCGAACAACCATGCTTTCGCGGGTCGCGGACAGCTTGTATTGGATGAGCCGCTACCTGGAGCGCGCCGAGCACACGGCCCGTCTCATCGACGTCGACCTCCAACTTCGCCTCGACCAATCTCCAGAGGCAGGAGCGGGACGTTGGCTGCGCCTGCTCGAAGCCTCACAGGTTTCCGCTCCGGAAGACGGCAAGATCGATGCGGCCTCTCTGACTCACGTCCTGACCCTCGACCGCACGAATGCATCTTCCATTCTTTCGTGCGTAGCGGCCGCCCGTGAAAACCTGCGCCAGGTGCGCGAACAATGCAGCACGGAAATGTGGGAGCAACTGAACCGTCTGTATCTGCAGGTCAACAGCACAACGGCGAGCGAAGTTTGGCTGCTGAATACGCATGTATTCTTTCGCGCCGTGCAGGAAGGCGCTCATTTGTTCCAGGGCGTCACCGACTCGACGATGTCGCACGGCGAAGGATGGCAATACATTCAACTTGGACGCTTCGTCGAGCGCACCGACGAACTGGCACGCCTGATCGGCACCCACTTCGGGCGCCTGCCGCATCCCCTCGATCAGGCGGTTGAAAGCGAAGAATATCTGGAGTGGGTCGGCCTGCTGAAATCCTGCGCTGCCTTCGAAGCGTACTGCAAAACCTACACGGCAGAAATTCGCCCATTGCGCGTGGCCGAATTTTTGCTGCTGAATCCAGAGTTCCCGCATTCCGTGCGATTCTCGGTCGACCGGGTACACGCTGCACTGGTCGCGATCGGCGAATTGACCGAGCGCAAGGCCGAGCAACCCGTCCGCCTTGCGGGGCGCTTGTGCGCGACCCTGAGTTTCAGCCAGATCGAGGAAATCATGTCCCAAGGAGCGAGTGCCTATGTCGATAGCGTTCGCTGGCAATGCGCGCAAGCCCACACCGCAATCCAGCAGGTCTATTTCGATTACGCAGTAGAGGCAGCGCTGGTTTCATGAGAAATGGCGATGCTCCTGAGGAACGGAATTACTGTGGAACAGCGGTGCTTCAGCGGCCGCGTACGGGGAACCGATTGAATGCGCCCTTTAGCTCCTGAGGGAAGCTCTCGAATTCGCGAAGAGAGGAATCCGTGATCTATTCCGTTCGCCACACCACCACGTTCCGCTACGAACCCGCCGTCCGTGAGAGCGTGATGGAAGTTCGCCTGCAACCCCGCAGCGACGGCGAGCAGCGCTGCCTCAGCTTCACGCTCACCGTCGATCCTGCCGCCAACGTCATGCAGTATCGCGATTTCACCGGTAACATCGTCCATCATTTCGATATTGCCGGTACCCACAAATTGGTTAAGGTCTCGGCGCAGTCGGCCGTGGAAGTGCAATCCGTCTCGACCCCACGCAGCGCTGACGCGGGCGATTGGGCCGATCTCGACGCACTCATCGCGGGCAACGATTACTGGGAGATGCTTCTGCCCAGCCACTACGCGCACTCCAATGCTCCGCTCGAGAGTCTGGCCAAAGATCTCAACTGCGAGCATCGTGGCAATCCGCTGACTCTGCTCATGGAGTTGAATGAGTCGATCTACAAACTATTCGCCTACGTGCCGAACAGCACGAAAGTCGATTCACCCATAGAAGAGGCCCTGTACACGCGCCAGGGAGTTTGCCAGGATTTCGCCCACATTATGATCGCGCTCGTACGACGCTTGCACATTCCGTGCCGCTATGTCAGCGGCTACATGTTTCATCGGGATGAACAGGAACAGGATCGTTCGCTGGAAGGCGCGTCGCATGCCTGGGTGGAAGCATTGGTCCCGCGTCTGGGATGGGTGGCATTCGATCCCACGAACAATCTGGTCGGAGGCGACCGCCATATTCGCGTAGCCATCGGCCGCGACTACGCCGACGTCCCGCCCACCCGCGGCGTCTACAAAGGCGAGTCGCAAAGCGAACTGAGCGTCGCCGTCACTGTGAGTCCAGCCGATGCCGTGCCGCCGGAGCCCGTTATGCCGCCTTTTGTGGTTCGATCCAGACCAGTGCTCTCGCGCCCGTCTGTACGCTCCGAGCAGGAACAACAGCAGCAGCAGTGAAAATAGATGGCGGAGAGGGTGGGATTTGAACCCACGATACCCGTTAAGGTATGTCCGCTTTCGAGGCGGATCGTTTCAACCACTCACGCACCTCTCCGCGTCGGACAAATTATGAAATTGTGGGATCCTTCGCGCCACGAACACGCTTAGGATTTTGGCCGCTTCAACGCCGGCTGCTTTAAAGGCCGACGGCTCCGAAAGAACGTCTGCAGTATTTCCGCGCTGCGCCCAGCGAGCACGCCCCCGCGAACCTCAATCTTATGGTTCAGTTGCGGATGATTCAGGACCTGCATCACCGAGTGCACAGCCCCCGCTTTGGGGTCATCCGCGCCATACACCAGGCGCCGAATTCGCGCATGCACCATTGCGCCGGCACACATCGCGCACGGTTCAATTGTAACAAAGAGTTCACTGTCTTCCAGTCGATGGTTACCAACGGTAGCACCGGCTTCGCGCAGAGCGATGACCTCGGCGTGCGCCGTCGGGTCCGAGTCCGTGATGTTACGGTTCCAGCCACGACCCACGATCCGGCCTTTATGCATAACCACCGCGCCCACCGGCACTTCTCCCGCTTCGAGCGCCCGCTGGGCGCAACGCAGTGCCTCTTCCATCCATAGCTCATCTGAATGGAGTTCGTCCGGATGAGGTGCGGCGGAATCGCATGCGTCTTTGGTCTTCAGACTCTTACCAGGAGTTGTCTTATGAGAGGACACGAGGTCAGGGCTCGGCAGTATCTTAGCGGGTTTGATGCCGAAAGGCAGAAGGGAAGAACGCTGTCGTCAAAAGAGACAACTCAGCACCGCAGTCCATCGACCGAAACTCAGATCGTGCTTAGCACCGTCCGCACCACTTCCGGCACGACCGCGCGCACGACCGCAGGCACCACGATTCGGCATACCGGATAGGCAAGCACGACCGCAGGCACCACCAGCATCAGCCACGTCCTCGTCGGCAGATTTGTGAAATAGGCCTTCATCACATCCTCTTCTGGCTGGTACGCACCGGCCTCGGGAAAAGTTCCCCAGCGAGAGCCACTCCTAACAGCCCGTGGTGCAAGTTCGGATTCGTGAGCAGAAAGTGTTGAGGTATCCACAGGCTTGGTTTGTAGAATCGGCACATGGCGATGGGGACGCGCAAGCAGCGGGAAAAACAAGAAGATTTGTGGATCGCGCATGCGGAGTTGGCATCGGCTCCGGGACATCCGTTCTATCAGCGTTTGAATGAGTTGCTGGAGGCCGAAGGCTTCGACGAGTTTGTCGAGACCCGGTGCGCGAAGTTTTATGCCGAGAAGAACGGGCGTCCGTCGCTGACGCCGGGGATTTACTTTCGGGCGCTGCTGATCGGGTATTTCGAGGGCATCGGGGCGGAGCGCGGCATTGCCTGGCGGCTGGCGGACTCGCTGGCCCTGCGGCGTTTCGTGGGGATCGCGCTGGACGAGTACACGCCGGATCACTCGACGATTTCGCGCACGCGGCGGCTGATCGATGTGGACACGCATCGCGAAGTATTCGGCTGGGTGTTGGGCGTGCTGGCCGATCGTGGGTTGCTGAAAGGCCAGCGGATCGCGATAGATGCGACGACGCTGGAGGCGAACGCGGCGATGCGCTCAATTGTGCGGCGGGACACGGGCGAGAGTTACGAAGAGTTTCTGCGGGGGCTGGCGAAGGCCTCAGGTATCGCGACACCGACGCGCGAAGACTTGGCGCGGTTGGATCGCAAGCGCAAGAAGCGGACGTCGAATAAGGAGTGGAAGAGCCCCACGGATGGCGATGCGCGGATCGCGAAGATGAAGGATGGGCGCACGCATCTGGCGCACAAAGCCGAGCACGCCGTCGATCTGGACACGGGCGCGGTGTTGGCGGTCACGCTGCAAGGCGCCGACCGAGGCGACACGGCCACGCTGGATGAGACGTTGTGCGAAGCCGGAATGGCAGTGGCGGAGCAGGTTGGGCGGGAGGCGGAGTTGCGGCCCAACGAAACGCCAAAGGTGAACGTGGCCGGGATCGAAGAGACGGTGACCGACAAGGGTTATCACAGCGGCGCGGTGGTGAAGCGGATGAAGGTGTACGGCGTGCGCAGTTACATTCCGGAGAAGAAACAAAAGGGACGGCGGAACTGGGCGGGCAAACAGGCCGAGCAGCAAGCGGTGTATGCGAACCGGCGGCGGGTGCGGGGTGCGTATGGCAAGAGTTTACTGCGGCGGCGCGGCGAGTTGGTGGAGCGCAGCTTCGCGCACTGCTACGAGACGGGCGCGATGCGGCGCTGCCATCTGCGCGGACAGGAAAACATTTGGAAGCGGCAACTGATCCACGTGGGTGCGTTCAATCTAAGCCTGATCCTGCGCCAACTGCTGGGCGCGGGCACGCCGCGGGAGTGGAAGAACCGCTTCGGCAGACTTGTTTTGACTCTCTACTTACTCTTCACGTGTCGGATGAGTCAGAAGCGGTTTGCAGAAGCCGAATCTCCGCGTCCGTTGCCAAGTGCTTCGTGAGATCGCGTAGCCGACTACATCGCCCGACTTGCGGGAAATCCGCTACTTGCACCCCGGGCTGCTAAGTGCGCTGTCTTCAATCATTAAGACCGGGTTATCCGGTTAGACGTTCAGGAATGAGAAGGGTCAGAAGCTATTCTTGATGGGGCCTATGGTTCGCCCCCGGTTTCCGCGATTCGCCAGATAATGGTATGCTAACGGCGTCATGGGCATGCCGAGTTTGCTGCGCAAAGTCTTCCTAGTCGATCTGCTGCAGGGACTGAAGATTACGTTCCGCTATCAAGATCCCAAGGAGATCTACACCGAGCAGTATCCTCTGGAGCGGCCCCAAGTGGCCGAGCGCTACCGCGGGGCGCCGCGGTTGAACGTTAACCCTGACACCGACGAGACCATGTGCATTGCCTGCGACCTGTGCGCTCTGGCCTGTCCCGAACATCTGATCGTGGTCTCAAGCGAGCGCAACGAGAAGACGCGCCGCAAGGAACTCACCAACTTCACCTACGACCTGAGCCGCTGCATGTTCTGCGGACTCTGCGAAGATGCGTGTCCCACCGACGCGCTCGAACTGACACAGGATTTCGAACTCGCCAGCTACGACCGCGCAGGCTGGATCTGGGACCGTGAGACGCTGGAAAAAGGTCCTCAGCCCACGCAGTATCGAAAATAAACTCTCAGCTTTTAGTGAAACGAATTGGGACGCAGTCGTGTGCGCCTCGCTGTCGCTGAACCCATCCCCTGTCCCCGCGTGACCCCGATCACTGCCGTGATGAGTGAGTCCGTCTTATCGTTTCACCGACTCTGGAAAGGAGCACACGCCCATGCCTACCGCAACTAAAGTGGATGTCTACCGGCAGTTCCGCTCCGAATACATCACGCCCAAGAAACCGTCACTGGTCGAGGTCAAGCCAGCTCGCTACCTTGCGTTCACCGGCCGTGGAGAGCCGGGCGGCACGGCATTTCAGGCCGCTACCGGGGCTCTTTACAACGTCGCATTCACTGTCAAAATGGCGCACAAATTCGCTGGCCAGGATTACACCGTCTGCAAGTTGGAAGGGCTCTGGTGGGCAGACGATCCGGCGCAATGCTTCGCCAACCAGCCGCGTGAGACCTGGAACTGGAAGCTGATGATTCGCGTTCCCAACTTCGTCGAAGAAAACGATCTGAGAGCCGCCACCGAGAAACTGCTGGCTAAGGGCAAACCAAGTGAGATCGGCAACGTAAAGCTGGAAGTGCTCGACGAAGGCAATTGCCTGCAGCTCCTGCACGTCGGGCCCTACGAGCAGGAATCCGCAACCATGACGGAACTGCAGGCTTTCGCCCAAAAGAATGGACTGGAGTTTCACGGCCTGCACCACGAAATTTACTTGAGCGATCCGCGGCGCGTGGCCCCTGCAAAGCTGAAGACGATTCTGCGAATCCCGGTTCGACGGTCCGCGTAACAAAACCGTCACCGAAGCTACTCCGGCTCGACGAGCCTTTTCTCGGGTAGGAAGTACATTGCTGGAATCAGCGCGAAGATGAAAAACGACGCGTAGACCGACACATACGCCAGGGGCACAGAAGAAAGATAGAGCGCCGCCGAAAAGAGGTTCTTCCGCTGGATAGAGCGGTGGTAATCGGCCAGGTTGCCGTCCCGCTGATCCTGCTCCACCAGAATGATCCGCAGCAGGTAAAACGCCGACGAACACAGCACCAGGTCCAGCCCGTAGAGCGCCACCGCCAGCGGCTCGTGATAGTTCTTTCCCAAATAGTCGGTGACGAACGGAACCAGCGACATCCAGAATAGCAAGTACAGATTCGACCACAGCAGCCGCGCCGTGACGTTGTGAACCGCATGGATCAAGTGATGGTGGTTCACCCACATGATCGCCACTACCAGAAAGCTGAGCCCGTAGCTCAGGAAGACCGGTGCGACCTTCCAGAACGCCGCCATTGTCGGTTGGGCGGGTGCGCGCAGTTCCAACACCATGATCGTCACGATAATCGCGATCACGCCGTCGCTGAACGCCTCGATCCGGCCCGTTGTCATTTCGCTATGCGGCATGCGGAGAATCTCGCAGATCCGATTTGGGATTTCAGATTCTAGATTTCAGATTGAATATCCGTGTCACGTTTTCAATCAACAATCTAAAATCTGCAATCTGAAATCTCAGCCTACCCCGGTTGCTGCTGCGTCATGCAGTGCATCGCGCCCAGTCCCCAGATGAAGTCTCCTGAATAGATGGGCACGATCTCGCGGGTAGGGAACAGCTCCGCCAGCGTGTTAAGCGCGATCCGGTCATTCGGACGATTAAATACTGGGGCCAGCACAACTCCATTCGCGATGTAAAAGTTAGCATAGCTCGCCGGCAGTCGCCGGCCTTCGAAAATTACCGGCTGAGGCATGGGCAGTTCGACGACCGTCAACTGTCTGCCGTCCTGGTCGCGGGCTGCCTGCAACCGACGCAGATTCGCGAGCAGGGGAGCGTGGTTCACGTCCTTCGAGTTTTGCTCAACCATGGTGACGACCGTGTTTCTCGATACGAAGCGACTCAGGTCGTCGACATGTCCGTGAGTATCGTCGCCGAAAATTCCGCGTCCCAGCCAGATGGTGTGCGGCGCGCCCAGATAATCGGCAAACGCCTTCTCGTAATTCACCCGTGCCATCTGCGGATTGCGTTCCTGCACCTTGCTGAGCAGACATTCTTCCGTGGTGAGAATCGTGCCGGCTCCGTTGACGTCGATCGATCCGCCTTCCAGAACAATCCTCTCCCTCATGGACATCGGCCGAATCTCGTCTGCGTGCACAGCTTTCGCCATCAGGCCGCCGATCTTTTCGTCATGCCTCCAGTTCGAATACTTCGCCCACGCGTTGAAGCGAAACTTTAAAGCGATGGCGGATTGTTTCTGTGGGGACAGCCGCCCCCGGCTGTCCTGCCGGGCAGCGCCCAGCTGGGGACTGAGCTGGGGACTGAGAAAGATGCACCCCGAGTCTCGCAGCCAAATGCGATTTGTAGCCCACCGATGGAATCGGATATTCGCCGAAAGGGCATCGCCACGTTCCAGAACTCTGCGCGCCTGCCTCGCCGCCGCCGTGTCATTGACGATCAACTCCACCCGCTCACGTTTCGCCAGGTTGCGCAGGATCTCGGCATACACCCATGGAATCGGCTCAAACTTGCCGGGCCAATCCCCGCGATAGTGCGGCCAGGCAAGCCATGTGGCAGCGTGCGGCTCCCACTCGGCAGGCATACGGTATCCCCGGGCGAAAGGAGATGGCTCGACGGACTCGCGCTCGCCCTTATTTCTTTTCCGCTGCGTCATAGCACTCTAGGTTCTTGATTTTCGGAGGCGGCGACTTCTGGAAGGGGTCAGTCAGCAGGTAGGTTCCCGACGTCTGATCGAGGCCGACTTGGGTGGCGAATCTCGCATCTTTTTCGTCGCAGGAGTGATCGCGAACAGCTTTCACCGTCAGCGGCAACGTCCCGCCGAAATATTTCACGTCGAGCTGAGTCGTGCCATAACCCACAAACACGATTTTCAAATATTTCGTTTTTGGACCGGGCGTCTCGATAATCACCGCCTCTTTGTTCGCCACGAAAGACGCCACCTTGGCTGCGTGCAGCAGAGGATCGTAGGCCACCATCTTTCCCGACAGGCTGGATGCTCTTGCAAAGCATGCGACACCCAGTGCTGCTATCGCGACTCCCATTAGAAAAACCTTGTTCCGCTCTATCATTCGAGATTTCCTAGTCGATCAACCGGTTAGTGATGGGGGCATACGCGTCAATTCGGCGGTCGCGCAGGAACGGCCAATTCCGTCGAATATCTTCCAGAGCCTTCAGGTCTACATCGCCAACCAGAATTTCCTCCCGGTCGTGCGATCCCTCCGCCAATACGCGCCCGAACGGATCACAGAAGAACGATCCGCCCCAGAATTCCAGCCCTGCTCCGGGTGCCGATTTGCCGCGGATGTTCCCGGTTTCAAATCCCACCCGATTCACCACAGCGACGTAAACGCCGTTCGCAATCGCGTGAGCCCGCTGGATCGTCCGCCACGCATCGTGCTGCGCTACGCCAAACTCCGCCTTCTCGGCGGGATGCCACCCGATGGCTGTGGGATAGAAGAGGATCTGCGCTCCTTGCAACGCTGTCAGCCGCGCGCCCTCGGGATACCACTGATCCCAACACACGAGCGTACCGAGGCGGCCGGCGCTGGTATCGAGCGCACGGAATCCCAAGTCTCCAGGCGTGAAGTAGAACTTTTCGTAATAGAGCGGATCGTCCGGAATATGCATCTTGCGGTAGAGTCCGCGCAGGGAACCGTCGCTATCGAAGATAGCCGCCGTGTTGTGGTAAACGCCGGCTGCCCGCTTCTCGAACAGCGACGCGATCACCACAACTCCGCTCTTGCGCGCCGCGGCCGCTACCTTTTCACTGGCTGGTCCAGGGACCGTTTCCGCCAGATCAAACAGCGCATGATCTTCACGCTGACAAAAATACTGTGTCTGGAAAAGCTCGGGCAGGCAAACTACCTGCGCGCCGCGCCCGGCAGCATCCGCAACTCGGCCGAGCGCTTTTTCAAGATTTTGTTCCGGCTCTGGACCACACGACATCTGCACCAGCGCCACGCGAAATTTCTCTGGGGGCACGCGTCCGTCCTCAGCGATCAATATAGCATCGGCGATGGTAGCGGGGCCGGCCCGGCGCCGCGCGCAAACTCTGCAGCACCGAGACTGCTCGCAGAATAACTGCGAATGACCCATTCCTCCCGAGAATGCGCACACTGGTTCGATTTATATGCAAGATTCTGCAACCCCGCGTCAATCCGGGGCTCTCCAGCGATAAAAATGACTTTGTCACGGCGCTGAAAAACGAAAAACCGTTATACAATCGGAGCCGCTCTGTACTGTTGTGATTGGACATTTTTTAATTTTGTCCTTTCGCGAAAGACAGCAGCTCTAGTTCCTGGGGCCCAAGGATTCGAGAAAATAAGGAGAATACTGTGATACGAAGACTGAGTACATTTGTGCTGACGATCGTCGCGCTTGTGTCGGTCGTGAATGTTGGCCATGCGCAGCAGCCCTTGATGACACGGCACACGCGAGATGAGGTTACCAGCCGAGTAGCCCCTCTCGTCGGCCATGTGTCCGCCACGCAGAACCTGCGTCTCGTTCTTGTTCTGCAGCACCGTAATCAGTCAGAGTTGGATCAGTTCTTGAAGGATGTCTCCGATCCTTCCAATCCCTCCTATCGCCATTTCCTCACCGTGGAGCAGTTCACCGAAAAATTCGGCCCCACCCGCGAGGACTATGAAGCTCTGAAAAACTGGGCTCGCCAGAACGGACTCAGCATCAACAGCTCTTCGCGCAATCGCATGATCCTGCCGGTCACCGGATCGGTGCAGAATATCGAAAAAGCCCTTCATGTGACGATGGGCCTTTATAAACATCCGACCGAAAAACGTAACTTCTTCGCCCCCGACCGCGAACCGATGCCGAACACTCCCGTGCGCCTGTGGAGCATCGGAGGTCTCGACAATTTCTCGACGCCGGTTTCGATGGTCTCGCGTCGCGATCCCAACATTGTGGATTCGGATAGCGTGATTGCGAACGCCACCACTGGATCCTGCCCTTCAAAATCTTTCTGCGGCAGCGACATGAGGGCGGCATACTACGGTGGAACTCTCACTGGCGCCGGCCAGTCTGTTGGCATCTTTGAGTTCGTCGGCACCGATCTCGCCGATCTCACGACGTACTACAAGAACGCCGGCCAAACCAATAACGTACCCGTCACGCTCCTGTCGGTCGACGGCCAGAGCACGAGCTGCCTCGCCAGCGCGGGTTGCGACGACACCGAACAAACCTTGGACATGACTCAGGCTCTCGGCATGGCTCCTGGCATGTCGAGCCTCGTCATGTACATCGGGAAGGGCGGTCTGTCTGGGCAGACGCTCGATGATCCTGGCATCCTGAACGCAATGGCCACCGCCAGCCCGCTGAACGCTCAGCTGAGCTGCTCTTGGGCATGGAGACCGCCAGATCCGAGCACCGATGACCCATTCTTCCAACAGTTCGCCGCGCAGGGTCAGAACTTTTTCACCGCTGCTGGCGATAGCGCGAAGTGGACCAGCAGTATCTTTGTTTGGCCCGCAGACGATCCGTATGTTACTTCAGTCGGCGGAACAGACTTAACCACCGCCAGTGCGGGCGGCGCTTGGGCATCCGAGACAGCCTGGTCTTCCAGCGGGGGCGGCATCACGCCCAATAACTTTGCCATTCCTTCCTGGCAGGTCGCCGCGGCAGCCGGTTGCGCAAAGTGCTCTCAGACCCTGCGCAACGGTCCTGACATTTCGGCCAACGCCAACTACACCTTCTACGTCTGCGCCGATCAAACCTCTTGCACCGCGAACCTGTATGGTGGAACCAGCTTCGCGGCGCCCATGTGGGCCGGCTTCATGGCTCTCGTCAACCAACAAGCCGTGGCGAACGGTCAATCGCCGCTCGGCTTCGTCAACCCCGCCCTTTACGCGATCCTCGGCGGATCGAGCTACTCGACTGACTTCCACGACATCACCAGTGGCAGCAACGGGTTCTCGGCAACCGCTGGCTACGATCTTGTGACCGGCATCGGCAGTCCGAACGGACAAGCTCTCGTCGATTCGCTCGCGGGTACTTCGTCCGGCTCGTTCACCGTGACGGATGCACCCAAGGTCCTGAGCGTCGCTCGCGGCGCCGCAGGCCTGTCGAAGATCACCACCACTGTTTCCGGTGGCTTCAACTCGGCGATCTCGTTGACGGCCTCAGGACAAGGTGCCGGCGTGAAGGTCACGTTCAATCCCAGCACCATTCCGGCGCCGGGCTCGGGACGAGCGGCCATGCAAGTCAAAGTGGCTCCAACCGCAAAGACTGGAACCCGCACGATGACGATCACTGCGAAGGGCGGAGGCGTGACCCAATCCGCGACTCTCACCTTGACCATCAAGTGATCTCATAACTACCTCGCTCCTGCTTCGGCAGTCAGCGACTCGCAGCCCGGGCCTTCACGGCCCGGGCTTTTTTGTCTTTCATTCATGTCGAGCCCCAAGGTGGGCAGTCGCGCCGTGGCATCTTTTCACACGCTTCCTGTAAAGTATCCTGTCGGGGAAAATTGCAATCAGCTTGGAGGCTCGCGGTGAAGCACAACAATCACGGCAACTCGAAGGATCACTCTCAGCAGGGTCAGGGACACGCCGCTGGTGGCGAGGGCAAAGACCGTCATCTGCATAATCCCATCGAAGACCGCCTGATTCCGCTCGAGCCCCTCGATCTCGCGAAGATCCACTCAATCGATGGCCTGGTGCGCGCCATGTCCAAGACCGCCTTCACCGGGCGCCAGCTGGGCGAGGCCGCCGACGTTCTCGAAGCGATGGCGCTCGACGAAGATGCGTTCATCGTGATGACCCTGGCTGGGGCTATGACCGTCGCCAAGCAGGGACTGATCGTCACGGAGCTCATCGACCGCGGCATTGTCAATGCGATCGTCTCGACGGGTGCCCTCATGGCCCACGGTCTGGTCGAGGCCACGGGCCGAGCCCACTTCCGTGCCAATCCCGACGTCTCCGACGAGGAACTTTACGAACAGGGCTACAACCGCGTCTACGACACGCTCGAACCCGAGCAAAACCTCGACGACGTCGAAGAAGTTATGGCTGCCGTCCTTGAGGCCTGGGACCACAACGAGGTCATGTGCTCCTACAAGCTGAATCACGTCATCGGCGCCTATCTCGCCAAGCGCGATCAGAACCAGCGCGGAATCCTGAAGTCCGCGTACGAACAGGGCGTGCCGGTTTTTGTGCCCGCCTTCAGCGACTCCGAACTCGGACTCGACACCGCTCTGAATAATCGCCTGCGCGAGTCCACAGGAAGGCACAAAATCCGCTTCGATCCTTTCGAAGATCTCGAGCACTTTGCCGCGACCCTTCTGCGCCAGAAAAAACTCGGAATCTTCACCATCGGCGGCGGCGTCCCGCGCAACTGGTCGCAGCAATTCGGTCCCTTCATCGAACTTCGACACCGGCGCCTGGGCGAGAACGTGCCTTTGAAGCGCTACCACTACGGCCTCCGAATCTGCCCCGAGCCAGTGCACTGGGGCGGATTGTCCGGCAGTCCTTATAGCGAGGCCATTTCTTGGGGAAAGTTCGTGCCACCATCAGAAGGCGGAAAATTCGGAGAGGTCTTCGTCGACGCAACAGTCGGCCTGCCTATTATCGTGGCCGCCGTGCTGGAACGGTTGGGCAAGAACCACAAGGGCGCTAAAAAAGGAAAGAAAGAAATCGCCAAACGTAAATAGGCGGCTTGACTGCCTCGCAATCAAGCGGGGCAAAGGAGTAGACCCTGCTGATTTCCGAGGTCGTTCAACGGCACAACTTTGTTCCTGATTTTCTGGGGTAAAGGTGTGAGAAGGGTATTACGCGTTGCTCTCGCAGCCCGCCGAGTCCTGAGCGCTAAACTCCGAGTTGGAGTCGCCCTCTGGAACGTCATGGTTTCCCGTTCGCATCCGGCGATAGAGGGGCGCAAGGATACTATTGTCAAGCACTTCCGACTCAGCCTGAAACCAATCCTGCAAGGCTTGGCCTTCCGTCTGCCCGCGCGTCTCGTATAGCTGCTTCGCCCGCGAACGTACCTTTCGCTCCACCAACTGCACCATCAGGGTCTGCTGCTTCTTTCTGCGTGTTTCGATATCCACGGTCTGTCTGATCCTCGATCTGTTTTCTTTTTCTTTCACTTCAATCATAGCCGATTCCTGTTAACGGAGTATTACATTCGACAGCGTGCCATGATTACCAAAGTTTACTCCCTAATAGATGCCCCCTTCGCTCAAAGGATTCATTATTGTATTTGTTGTCAATCACTTAGCCGACATCCGAAGTTCCGTAAGACCATTCACACGGGTGCCGCAGTTGCAGCCAAATGACGGCGGATAGCTCGAGATTGGGATCGGCCACCGATCCCGCGACTCGTTCCGCAACGCAACGATTGTGTGTAAGGGGTAGGACCCGCGGCTAGTCGAAGATCAACACCGCAGAGGCGATTACGGTGGTCCAGAGGGCGCGTTTGTCGCCCACCGCCGACTGGGTCACGTTCGCCGTGCGCACGATCTTGTTCGACAGGCGGTAGATCTGCTTCTTTTCGTCCCAGGACCGGTCCGGGTCGAATTCCACGTTGAGCGTAGTCGCGAGCATTTCGGCGGCGAGTTCTTCCGCATACTCCCCAGCCGCGTCTTCAGTCTCGCCGAACGAATGATGCTCGCTAAGGTAGCCGTAGGTGTTCCGATCGGCAGGAATGGCCACGCCAATCGACGAAGCCAGCAAACGATGCGGTTCACGCGTGGAGTTTTCCGCCACCACGGCAAAAACAACTTCCCCGGGATGCAGATACTTCACGCCCTCTTTGCGTGCCAATAGTTTGCAGTTGGGCGGAAAGATCGACGAAACCCGCACCAGGTTCTGGGCAGCGATACCAGCGTCACGCAACGCCAATTCGAACGAAGTCAGCCGCTCGCGGTGTTTTCCCACGCCCTTGGTAAAGAAAATCCGCTTCGGAACCATATCTTTGCCCAATTCCGTGATCCTCCAAAAAGAAAAATGAGTGTTAAGAATGCACAATCTAACACAATGCTTTGTAAAGGAAGTATGAATTTGCGTCCCAGAGTCAAAAAAATGCGGGGAGCGCTGGCGCGCATCCCCGCTTTTATGCCCGGATGGTGTAGGGGGAGGGCCCGGGCAAAACCTCTCAACTCCTAAGTTATTTCGCGGCGACGGCCTTGCTCACGTCAATCTCCGTGCCGCTGATCGTGCCGGTCACCGTCGCTTTCTTGCCGGCTTGCTGATCGAGCAGCGCTAGCACCGTCTTGTCACTGGTATTCAATGCGTAAATCTTGTCGCCTACCACCAAAGCGTACTTCGATCCGTGCGCGACGCAGGTGCGCGTGCACTCTGCTGGCGTGCCTTCCATGTGCTTGGTGCCGCACATCGCGTCGCCCACTTCGCCGGTCAGGGTTTGTTTGCCGGCGGCCATCGCGGGATGGCTCACCCACAGACCCGCCGCACCCACCATCACCACGCTCAAGATCCAACGTTCCCAACTACGATTCATTCCGTCTCTCCTTCCAACCTGATGCAACCCGCAATCGCGATCCGCGAAAACTTGCGGGCCAGTGTATCAACTGATCCTGATTGCACAAGTGCTTTTCGCGTCACAAAAAATTCCCAAAGGTGCTCGGCTGGAGTGGGGTCAGAGTACTCGCAGATAGAACGCATCGTGAAACCATGTGCGTTTTGTTCCAAAAACCGAACAAACTCGCCGCGAGCCACCAGCGCCTATTTCGGCGCCTTCACCGAGTAAATGAGATCAACGTCAACCGTCTTATCCCGCAGGTTAGCGGTCACGTGCGATGTGACATCCCAGTCGAGGTTCGTGGGAAGCAACTTGTGCGCTGCAACCAAATACTCGCTCAAGTATGTCGCATCGTAGATATCCCCTGGTCGGATCTTCCAGGCTGCTCGCAGCTTTGCCATCAGGCTGTTATCCAGGCCGCGGAATTCGAGTTCGCCCATGTGATACTGGAAGCCTTCCTTCACGTCGAGGCGAAGCGAAACCGTCCCAGCTGCCTCGTCAAATACCGCTGTGGGGGTGATGGTGGCCGTCATAAACCCGCGCGAGCCGTAAAGCTTCTGGATGTCCTTCAGGTTATCCCCTAAGCGAACCGTATTCGCAGGCTGCCCGGGCTCGGCGCGCACCATCTTCTGCAAAGTTTCGGTAGGGAACTCCTTGTTTCCCGACCACTCCAAACTCTTCAGCTTGTACCGCTGTCCCGGCGTCACCGCAAAAGTCACATCGACAATGGTCTGGTTGCGCGGTCCGTCCTCGTTTTCGGCCGAAGGCTGCTTCACGACTTTCGGCTCTGGTTCGCCGAATTGCGCCTTCAAATACCCCCGTGCGTAGTAGACGGGAAGAAGCTGGTGCTGCACTAGTTGGTTCAACCGGCTGCGGGAATATTCGTGGTCGGGAAGCCTCTCGCCCGCCGCCTCCAGCGCCGGCACCTCGTCTGCTCCCGCGCCCGAAAACTCAATGTGGCGCACCTGAATGAGGACATCCGTGACGTGATAATTGATCGACTCAACAGGCCCGTCAGGCTTGCCGGCGCGCTGAAACTCGACGTGCCCGGGGATTGCGTTCTCCACCAGCATGGCCTGTAGTACGTCCGAAACCTCCGCGGCCAGCCCTCCGAACAGCGGCAGTTCTCCATCAAACAGCGGGGAATGCTCCTTGATACGCTTGAGCAGTTCCGCGTCCGAAAACCAGACGAAGTCTTCAAAGCGCGCGGGCACGAACTTGTCGACGTCGGTGACGTGCAATTCGAGCTTGATTCCGGCCGAAGAATACGAATAGTTGTAGGCGATGTCGGTGAAGACTCCCGTGTCGCCCAGCGTCCGCGCCGCTTTCTTAAAGTCGTCTTCGTTGACGACCGTGCCCATCTGCAATCCCGTCGCTGCCGCGATGGCAGCTTCCGGAAACCGCTTGCTCCCGCTGACCTTGATGGCGATCAACTGCCGGGCCGAGGCCGGCATTTGCGCCAGAGGCTTCTGCGGGGCCATTGCCAACCCTGTTTCCGGCACGCAAAGCCCGACCAGCAGAATCAACGCCCGTAGCAGAAGTCTGGTGATCGCCTTCATCATCGGGTTGGAATCTGCGCCAACTCTTCCGTAGGTTTGTGCTTCACCGCGATGTCAATAAATGCCAGCGCGGCCCGGCTGAGGGCCTTGTCTTTGCGAAAGACCAGCGCCAGATCGCGCCGCACTTGCGCGTCCGCGAGTGGAATCGCCGCTAGAACTTTAGCTCTCACGTCGTCCTCCACGTTCGAGCGCGCGATGAATCCGACGCCCACATCCGCCGCCACAAAACGCTTCAGCAATTCGCTGGAATCCAGTTCCATGCTGACATTTGGTTTCAGCCGCCGCTCATGGAAGAGTTGCTCAATGGCGTCCCGCGTATGTCCCGCCTTCGGTACCACGAGCGGAAACTTGGCCGCATCGGCGATCGTCGCTGACTTCAGTCTTCCCAGCGGATGCTGCGGAGGCGCTATCAGAATCAACTCGTCCCGATGAATCAGCACCACCGTCAGCCGCGGGTCCGTCACTGGAAGAGAGATGACCCCGAAGTCGACGGAGTTGTCGACGATCGACTCGAGAATCTTTCCATAGTCCGCGCGCTTGATGTTCACCGATACGTCGGGATACTGCTTCTTGAAATCCGCAAACACATAGGGCAGGATGTGCAGGCAGGTGCCTTCATTGGCGCCAACGATGAGCTCGCCCCGCGGCACACGTTCCATCTCGGCGATCGCCACCAGCATCGCCTTACGCGCGTCCAGCGTGTCTTCCACGTATTTCTGGAACGCCTTGCCGGCAGCTGTCAGCGATACCTTGCCGCCCGAGCGGTCGAACAGTTTGGCCCCAACTTCTTCCTCCAGGCCCCGAATCTGCGACGAAATTGCCGGCTGCGTCCGAAAACGCTTCTCCGCCGCCCGTGAGAACGAAGCGTGCCGCGCCACTTCGAGAAACGTTTCAAGCTGATCAAAGTCCATAAGAGAAGTTGCCAGCTGTCAGCCGCCAGTTGCCAGAGGATTTTCCTCCGTGTCCTCCGTGTCCTCCGTGTCCTCCGTGGTTCGCGCTTCTGTTCGTTCCAGTATAAAGTCGCGTTATCCCCGCCATAAAAACATTCGAATTGCCAGCCTCCGCCGCTGCCTTTAGACTCTCTCGGTCCCGCTCAACGCGACCGATTGTAGCAGCCTGCCCATCTGCAGGACTCCCCGCAAAGGTTCGCTCCGTTTCGGCAGGGAAGTTGCACCGGCAAGGAGTTTTTTGATGGCTGACGCCAAGAAAGTTCTCGAGTTCGCGAGGCACCACGACGCGAAGATTCTCGACCTCCGCTTCACCGACATTCCCGGTCTCTGGCACCATGTTTCCTATCCCATCTCGCAGTTGACCGAATCGTCATTTGAAGATGGCTTCGGCATCGATGGTTCGTCCATTCGCGGCTGGGCCGGCATCCACGAAAGCGACATGCTGCTCAAGCCGGATGCGAACTTTCACTTGCTGGACCCCTTCACCGAAGTGCCTACACTTGTCCTCGTCTGTGATGTGGTCGATCCCGTGACCAAGCAGCGTTACGACCGCGATCCTCGCTACATCGCCCGCAAAGCCGAACTCTACCTGGCCTCGACCGGCATTGCTGACACCGCCTACTTCGGTGCCGAAGCCGAATTTTTCATCTTCGACAACGTGCGCTTCGACCAGCGCGAGCAGTACGGCTTTTATTTCATCGACGCCGAAGAAGGCCGCTGGAACTCGGGCAGGGAAGAGAACAACCTCGGCTATCGCCCCCGCTATCGCGAAGGCTACTTTCCCGTGTCTCCTACCGACCACTATCAAGACCTGCGAAGCGAGATGCTCCTCACCATGCAAAACTGCGGCATCGACGTCGAATGTCACCATCATGAGGTGGCTTCAGGGGGTCAGACGGAAATCGATCTGAAGTTCGACTCGCTCGTCCGCTCCGCCGACAAGATGCTGCTCTACAAATACATTGTGAAGAATGTGGCGAACCTGCAGGGCAAGACAGTCACGTTCATGCCCAAGCCGATCTTTGGCGACAACGGAAGCGGCATGCACACACATCAGTCCCTATGGAAGGGAGAAGCTCCTCTCTTCGCCGGCGATGGATACGCCGGCCTCTCGCAACTCGCCCTGTGGTATGTCGGCGGACTCATCAAGCACGGCCCCGCTCTCTCGGCCATCATCGCTCCGACTACCAATTCCTACAAACGCCTCGTGCCCGGATTCGAAGCTCCGGTGAATCTCGCCTACTCTCGCCGCAACCGCTCGGCCGCCTGCCGCATCCCGATGTATTCCATCGCGCCCAAGGCCAAGCGCGTCGAGTTCCGCCCACCGGACCCGAGCTGCAATCCCTACCTCGCCTTTGCCGCCATGCTCATGGCCGGCCTCGACGGCATTGAAAACAAAATGGACCCCGGCCAGCCCCTCGACAAAGACCTCTACGAGCTCGATCCCGAACAACTGTCGAACATCCCCTCGATGCCCGGCTCCCTCGAAGACGCCCTCGACGCCTTGGAGCGCGACCACGCTTTCCTGTTGAAAGGCGACGTCTTCACCGAGGAATTGCTTCGGACCTACGTTGACTACAAGCGCTCCAAAGAAGTGGACGCGATCCGCCAGCGTCCGCACCCCTACGAGTTCGCGCTGTATTACGACATCTGAAGCGCGAGAGAATATGAACTGATCGGTAAGAACTTTCCGGAACCCTCGTCAACACGTGCGAAGGCCTGGTCTACAGAAGCAATTTGACCTCAGAACAGTTCGATATAGACATTCAGCTTAGGGTTTGTCTGCGAAAGCAGCGGACTTGCGTCAACGAAATTCATTTTCAGCTGGCAGCGCTCCCAACGCTTCGCCTCAAACCCTCCGAATTGTGTTTCCATCCAGTCTGTTGCGTAGGCTCCTCCAATGATTTTGTCGGACGTGCCAGAGTACTTCGCCTTCCCACCGTCACAACTCAAAGTCCACGAATACCTGAGGCGCGTCTCATCGCAGTCCTTTACACCAAGCCAGTCGTTGATACCCAATAGGCACTGGAGTTCCCGGTGAGGGAATTTCCTTTCTGCTTGTATTCCAAATCTGTAAAAGCCGCTGTAGTTGACCCAAAAGTCCTGCGTCACCGTCATACCTGGAGCAAGCGCGATGCTGCGATAAACAGCGACATTGTTAAGGACGAAGTACCACAAAAACAGGGAACGAGGAAAATGGCAGCGACCCAGAGACCGACTCTGGTCTTTTGAGATTGCGTTCGCATGTAAGAGGTTCCGCGCTAATGATATAGCACCAATTCGAAGCAGTGAGTGGCAACGTCGTTCGGCCCAACTGTTTCAAAATCGCGATAGCACTCACGATCGTTGCGCCGAGTCAGGGGCCACCGAGTCAGGGGCCACTTGCCTCCTTCCAGATTGTGGCATATACTTATGTATATGCCAAAGAGACAATCGCGTTCCCAAGCGTCTGGGCCGCAACGCCGGGCCAAACTTTTCATGAATAATCGCAGCCAGGCCGTCCGGCTGCCCAAGGACTTTCAGTTCAATACCGAGGAAGTATTCATCCGCAAGGAAGGCAGTGAAGTCGTCCTGTCACCCCGCCCCGCCGATTGGTCGTCGTGTCTTGCCGAGGCCCCGGTGGCTTCAGCCGATTTCATGGAAGGCATCGAGGACCTGCCAGTGCAGGAGCGGAAGTCGTAATGCCGCGCTACATGCTCGACACGGATACCTGTTCGTACATCATGAAGCGCTCGAGTGCCACGGTCCTGAAGAGGCTGCAGAAGATTCCGGTCAGCGACGTTTGCATCTCGGTCATCACGAAATCGGAATTATTGTACGGCGTCGAAGTGTCTCCGCGACGGCAGCAGGACGAAGCCGCCCTGAGCGCGTTCTTACGCTACGTCGAAGTTCTGGATTTCCCCGATGAAGCTTCTTACCACTACGCCAGGATTCGCGCAGATCTAAAAACGATTGGCAAGATGATCGGCGCAAACGACCTGTTCATCGCCGCCCATGCTCGCAGCCTCGGCCTGACGCTGGTCACCAACAACAAGCGAGAGTGTGGCCGGGTCCGCGGTCTAACGACAGAGAACTGGACCGTCGGATCCTAGGGTCATTTCAACTGCTTCTCAACCGCCGCCGTCATCTCTCTCGAATCCGGCGTAACCGCCGGCTCAAACCGCTGCACCACTTTCCCGTCACGATCCACCAGGAACTTCGTAAAGTTCCACTTGATGTCTCCCGCGATCCCCGCGCCCGTCTCTTTCGTCAGATACCCATACAGCGGCGCCTGATCCGCGCCCTTCACCGAGATCTTCGCGTACATCGGAAACGTCACACTGTACTTGCGGGTGCAGAAGGTCTTGATCTCCTCGTTTGTCCCCGGCTCCTGCGCGCCAAAATTGTTGGCAGGGAAGCCGAGAATCACGAATCCCTGATCTTTGTACTTCTCGTAAATGCTCTCCAGCGCGCTGTATTGCGGAGTGTACCCGCACTGGCTTGCCACATTCACCAGCAGCACCACTTTCCCTTTGTACTCAGCCAGCGGCGCAGGCTTGCCGTCGATGGAGTTCAGCGTGAACGTGTATACGCCCGAACCTGCAAACAACGATGTGGCCATAATCAGCAATGCTCCGAAAGAAAGAATCATTCCCAGCTTGCCTGAGGTGTTGGATCGTTGCGAAGACAACGGTGTCATTCCAGTCTCCTGTCGTGCGGATTTCGATGGTGCGATGGGTATCCGTTAAGGAACGTGATTGAAGATACGGGCAGAATGATGCGAAACGCAACGGAAGAAATGTAAATTTTGTGTCTTGCGGATTGAAACGGTCCGGGCTAAACCGCGGTTCGAACGGAACTGTCCTTCACCATCCGCTCCAGAACTCGCACGCGCTTGCCGGGCAGTGGGATGTCGGCTATTTGTGGCCGTGCAACTTCACAACTGCTGACGGACAGGAATGCGTCTCCCATGTTGTCCAGCGCGGAAGCCGAGCGCCCCAGCACCATCAGCAGATACTTCTGGGCAATGGGCCGGTCTGCCGGATGGATCAGCGTCCACCACCGCCGCACCGACTCCTGCACCTCAGCCTCGCTCTTTTCTCCCACCACGAGGGAATCGATCAGCCGGTAAACCTTACTCTTAATCGCTTGGTACGAGACGGAAATCTCTTGAGGCATAGGGTTCCTGGATTGAGCTGTACTTCCGTACAGTGCAATCCTCCAACCAAACCCGTAATCCCCTGTTTTGGCGTTATTTACAGCGATTTGCACTAACATGAACGTACTATGAATGGAATAAATCCCGTATGGGATATGAATTCTGGAAGGAATCCGCCTTCAACCGGTCGCCGGGCCAGGCCCATGCACGTCTTTTCACTCGTCGGAGCTGGATTTCCACGCGAGGTCGCTGGAGCAAGTTCGATCGAAGTGGACACCAAGGGGGGCCATCTTAGGCGTCTGGCCGCCGGTCTCTCACCAAAACCGGCTGCCCGCGATCACAACTTCGGCGAGGGTTTGGACCCCATGCCGTCTTCCACTCGCTTGATACAATGTGGCGCTCTACTCAACCGGAAGTTCGTCGCGTCCTGAGTTTGTCATTCGAGGACGCAGGCCGAACCAGAATCCGGTATCTCCATCTCAAAACGGAACTCGTCTCGGAGGCGAAATGAAGCGATGGGCGTGGCTGTTGTCCGTTCCAATACTGATATCACTCGCAGGCGCACAGGTCTCATCATCCCTCAATTCGCAGACGAACCCTCCCCAAACCACCAGTTCACAGGGCACATGGCACGACGCAACCAGCGGCGATCGTATGTTCTTCCCCAAGGACATGCTTTGGGGATGGGTGCAGGTTGACCTGGCGCCTCCTCACAACGAGGTTGATCCCAATCAATGCGCTGGGAATGCTGGTCAGTACGGCGGCGTCAACGCGCCCTGCAGTCTGTTCGCCCGCTATATGATCTGGGGAATACTGGAAGTTCGTCCCTTCGGCCGCGGTCCGCTGCGTCGCCTCATGGTGTACGGGGCGCCGACGTTTCTCTTCGGCAAGACCATCCCCAAGACGCTCTACACCTGGTCCCCGGACGCAATCGGGATCGAACATTCGTGGGGAGCAGGAATCTATTTGAACAAGGGATTCGAATTCCGCATTACCCAGCACTTCCTCTTCGATCGCCTGGGCGCGCGTGACACCTATCTTGGTCCGGCCGATCTTGGCACCAACGGCCCTTGGGGCCGCTTCATGACCGTAGGTGTTCGAAAAACGTTCGGCACCCGCCGCTGGTAATCGTTAGTAGAACCAACCGTAGCATCGGGCGTCCCGCGAACGCAGGACGGCGCGAAGCTCGGTTCAATGCTTTGGGTGGCGCAGCGCTTTCAGCGCTGCGATAGGAGTTTTTTCTTCGTTAAGGGCTTCAGCTCCTGAGGCCAAAACTTCAAGCCGCAACTGGCATCGCCGGCCGCCGAATCATCCGCCGCACCAGCCAGATAATCAGAGCCAGGAGAGCGCCCAATATCACCAACGGCAGCCCAAACACCAGAAACAGCCAGCCTGTCCCGCTGAAATTGGTGACATCGCCGTTTACCACCGCTTCAGAATCCCGGCGAAGCCGCCCTCCGAACACAGTCACATCGCCCGCGATCTTCACTCCTTTGTCCAGACGCACATCTCCGCCGAACGAAGTCATGTCACCGGCGACCTGCCCGTCATCCTCAACCACCACGCCACCCCCGAAGGTGGTCACGTCACCCGCGACATGCCCGCGCACCCGCACGCTGCAGGCAAAACACGTAACGTCCGACACCTCTTCGCCGGGCGCGATGCTGATATCGTGTCCGAACTGTGTTCGGTCGCGAGAACCGTCGGCGAATGCCGCGCTCGAAAGCGCTCCAGCAAGAGCCATTAACGCAAAGATCGTGAATACTACGCGAAAGCTGGACTTCATAGAACCCCCACACGCGACCGATAGCGCACTCATTACCGGAATTATGGCACACCCGGGGCGAAAGCAAGAATAATCTGCCCTTTCCGCGCCGGTTCTTTATAATTGTCAGTTTCCTAAAATCGGGGTTCAAACATTCATAGCGGAGGTTGTGCATGGCTGGCTCTTATAACGGCGTAGCTGTACCCGCAGACGGCAGGAAAATCGGTTATGCAAACGGGAAGTACAACGTTCCCGACAACCCCATCATCCCCTTCATCGAAGGCGATGGCACCGGCCGCGACATCTGGAAGGCCTCTCTTCGCGTGTTCAACGCCGCAGTCGAAAAAGCTTACAAAGGCAAGCGCCGCGTCGCCTGGTACGAAGTCTTCGCCGGCGAAAAAGCCAAGGCCAAGTTCGATACCTGGCTGCCCGATGATACCGTCGACGCCGCCCGCGAATTTCGCGTCGCCATCAAAGGCCCGTTGACCACCCCCGTCGGGGGCGGCATCCGTTCGCTCAACGTCGCCCTTCGCCAGATCCTCGACCTCTACTGCTGCGTGCGTCCCGTGAAGTATTACAAAGGCGTGCCTTCTCCCGTGAAGCATCCCGAGCGCATGAACGTCGTCATCTTTCGCGAGAACACGGAAGACGTCTATGCCGGCGTCGAGTGGGAGCAGGGAACTGCCGACTGCGTCCGCCTCATCGAGTTCTTGAACAAAGATATGCTGAAAGGCAGCAAAAAGCAGATCCGCCTCGACTCCGGCATCGGCATCAAGCCAATCTCCATCACTGGAACCAAGCGCCTGGTCCGCATGGCCATCCAGCACGCGATCACTAACGGCCTGAAAAGCGTCACCCTCGTGCACAAAGGCAACATCCAGAAATTTACCGAAGGTGCCTTCCGTCAGTGGGGATATGAAGTCGCCACCCAGGAATTCCGCGACAAAGTCATCACCGAACGCGAAAGTTGGATCGTCGGCAACAAGGACAAAGATCCCAACCTAACGGTCGCGCAGAATGCCGAGGCCGTTGAGCACGGCATGGAGTTCGCCCCTCCAGCCTTCCGCCAGTCGGTCGAAAAAGAAGTGAAAGCCGTTCTCGACGCCATCTATGCAACCCACGGCAACGGCGCATGGAAGAAGAAGATCATGATCAACGATCGCATCGCCGACTCCATCTTCCAGCAAGTCGTCACTCGTGCCGACGAATACTCCGTGCTGGCCTGCCCGAACCTGAACGGCGACTACATCTCCGACGCCTGCGCCGCACAGGTGGGTGGCCTCGGAATCGCGCCCGGAGCGAACATCGGCGACGGCTATGCCATCTTCGAAGCCACTCACGGCACGGCCCCGAAATACGCCGACAAAGACGTCATCAATCCCGGCTCGGTGATTCTCTCCGGCGTCATGATGTTCCGCCATCTCGGCTGGAACGAAGCCGCCGACCTGATCGAACAGAGCATGGAGCGCACCATCGAGCAGAAGAAGGTCACCTACGACTTCGAACGCCTCATGCCCGGCTCCACGAAAGTGAAAACCAGCGAGTTCGCCGGACACATGATCGAGAACATGGACGCAGTTGTTCTAGCGGAAACGAGATAATGCTTTAGACCACAGAGGACACAGAGGACAGAGAGGACACCGAGAATTGGTTAAAGTTTTCTGGTTCCCCCTGTGTCCTCCGTGCCCTCTGTGGTTAAGTTTGAATTCTTTTTCTTAAACGAGGAAATCATGCGCAAGAAAGTCACCATCGTAGGCTCAGGCAACGTAGGCGCAACGGCCGCCCACTGGATCGCCTCCAAGGAACTCGCCGACGTCGTCCTCATCGACATCGTCGAAGGCGTCCCCCAGGGCAAAGGACTCGACCTGCTCGAAGCCATGCCCATCGAGAAGCGCGACTCCTACATCACCGGCACCAACGATTACAAAGACACCGCGAACTCCGACATCGTCGTCATCACCGCGGGCATTCCCCGCAAGCCCGGCATGAGCCGTGACGACCTCCTCAACACCAATTACAACATCATGAAAGCGGTGGTCGGCGAGGTAGTCAAGCGCTCGCCTAAATGCATTCTGATTATCGTCTCCAACCCTCTCGACGCCATGGCCCAAGCCGCCTACAAACTCAGCGGATTCCCCCGCGAACGCGTCATCGGCATGGCGGGTGTCCTCGACTCCGCCCGCTTCCGCGCCTTCATCGCCGACGAACTTAAAGTCAGCGTCGAAAACGTCACCGCCTTCGTCCTCGGAGGCCACGGCGATACCATGGTCCCCCTGCCGCGCTACTCCACCGTCGCCGGAATCCCCATCACCGAGTTGATCGAGAAGTCTCGTCTCGAAGCCATCGTCCAGCGCACCCGCGACGGCGGCGCCGAAATCGTCAAGCATCTCAAAACCGGATCGGCCTACTACGCTCCCTCTGCCGCCGCCACCGAGATGGTCGAAGCCATCCTGAAAGACAAAAAGAAAATTCTCCCGTGCGCCGCCTACCTGCAAGGCGAATACGGCATCAACGGACTGTACGTCGGAGTGCCGGTAAAGCTGGGCGAAAAGGGAATCGAGCAAATCATCGAAATCAAGCTAACGCCGGAAGAGAAAGCAGGCTTGGACAAGAGCGCCGCCGCAGTGAAGGAGTTATGCGGAGTGATCGGCGTCTAGTGCTCTTCGAAGTGGAGCGTGCGGAGAATCGCCTCAAGACCGGGGAGACCGGCTTCGTCCGGACTCGTGAGAACTGCTTGCAGGACGTGCTTCTTATCGATTGTGGCGAGATGCTCGCCGTACCAGAGAACATTGCTCTTCTGCGTGAAGTGAATTTTCCAGAACTCTCTGCCACCCAGGGTTACCGGCTCGAGAGCATTGGAGTAGTCCATACTTGGATCGCTGCGGAGGCTCGCTTCCGCCACGAACTTTAAGAAGTCATCTGCTGCTGGCTGGCTGGGGCGATTGCTGACATCCGTACACTGAATTCGGACCAATCGGTGATGTTGTCCAGTCTTGTCGGGTTCTCGCTCTATCATGAACAACAACGGAGAATCGACCTCCCCATTTTGGGAGTAACGTCCTAGTTGGGGTTGTTCGAGTAAGAGTTGTTTATTTCTCTGTTGCAGAACTTGCAGTGCAGCGTTATCCGCCACTTTCCAGCCTTGTGGAATTTCCAGGGAGAATCCGAAGAATGCGTTCTTGTAAATATCGCCGGAAATCGTTCCGGGATGAACGGTCTCAAGCGTCTGTTCTGGAACGGGGGGTGACGCTTTTGACTGCGCCTCTGTGGTGGCAACACACGCGAGCACGATCAGCAGGATGAGCTGTGCCACTCGCGAGAAACCCTTTAGCATTTCTCTCAACACCCTTATGCGGAAGATAGTCGTCATTGTACCCTCCGTTGCATAGCTTGAGCAGTCAACGATACTCTAGCTCAAAGTTTTGGTTGACCATGGTCATTGACCATGGTATAAGTTGAAGCATGAAAGAAGTCGCCATCTCTGTGTTTAAAGCCAAGTGCCTCGGCATCCTGGAAGAGGTCCGCAAGACGCGCAAGCCGATTCGCGTCACCCGCTTCGGTAAGCCTGTGGCAGAGGTTGTCCCACCCACGCCGGAGGAGCGCCCGAAACGCTGGCTAGGTTGCATGGTGGGTACCGGAGAGATTCTGGGCGACATCGTTGGCCCTACCGGTAGCCTGGAGGATTGGGAAGCTGGCCGCGATTGAAGCTACTTCTCGACACTCACATCTGGGTCTGGAGCGTTTTGGACCCCGGGCGCCTCTCAGCACGGGTGGCAAGACAGCTAGTCAATCCAGAGAATGAGATTTGGCTGTCGGCGGTGAGCGTTTGGGAACTACGCCTTCTCCACGACAAAGGGCGTGTGAAACTGTTGCCGGATGCTGTCAGCTGGATCCAAGACAACCTCACTCGGTTGAATATTCGCGAAGCGCCGCTGACCTTTGAAGTCGCGCTTGCGATATCGTCGTTAAACTTGCCTCACAACGATCCGGCGGACGGTTTTATTGCCGCGACTGCAAAGGTGTTCGGTCTCACTCTGGTGACCGCCGACGAACAACTTGCCCGGTTGCGGGACATTGACGTGCTGCCGAATCGTTGAACGCTCCATCCCGCCCGATCGGCAGTTCTTCAACGCACCGCCTGCGCCCGCTGCTCCAGAAAATCCTCCTTGCACTTCTTCGCCCCAGCGAGCAGTTCGGGAAACTCAGGCGCGCTCCTGAGTTCAGCCCATATAGAATCATTCCGCAGCCCCTCATACGGACAATAGTGCCCTTCAATCGAACTCTTGATCATCCGCAGCGCGAGTTCCTTCTGCCCACAGAACAGCACGTCACTCGCTACGACATAATGCGTTTCGGGATCGGGATCTGCGAGCGTGTCGGCTCCCTCTTGCTGCGCGAGCTTCGCCGCATTCTCTGAACCGCGATGATCGACGCATGCCAGCATAACCGCGCTCCACGGCTGCTCGCGAAATTTCTCGGCAAGGTCCCGGACCGGTCCCAAGTTTCCATCACGAATGTAAAGCCGGATCATATTGCTCGACGCCCAGGCTGATCCCGAATCCAGGTCGAGAAACTCCTTCGCCCGCGCGTAGTTGCCCAGTTGTTCGAAGGAGAACACGCACGAGCGAAATGCATAATTCCCTGGGTCCAGTGCCAATGCGGTATCGCATTCGCGTGCGGATTCCTCGACCGCCCCGCCATAGCGAAGGACATACGACAAAGCAAAGTGGGCGCTCGCCTTCTCGGGATGGCGATCCACTAGCGCTTTCGCCTCCTGGTAGGCCTTGATGAATTGCCCTCGTTCGACCTCAGCCCCGGTCAGTTCTCCCGCCGGATCGATGAAGTTCGGATCGAGGGTCAAAGCCCGCTCGAACGCGGTATTCGCCCGTTGAAATGCGGCTTGACCGCCGTCGGAATAGGCTGAATCGTAGTGGTAACGGCGCCCCAGAGCATTCCATGCGGGCGCGTAGGCTGGATCCAATCCCACCGCGCGCTCCAGCATGGCAATCGCATCTTTATTGGGAGCCGGATCGTGCGGCACCGCAATGCTGCGCAGGTATAAGTCGTACGCCTCTTCGTTCTTTGGACGCGTTGCACCCTCCGCGGAATCTGTCCCTGCGCCCAGTGCCGGAACCAGTCCCTGACGCACCTTCGCCGTGATCTGTCCGCGCATCGCAATCATATCTGGCGCGGCAACGGTCATCGTGTCGCGCCACTCCGTGCGGTTGTTCTCCACGTCGATCGCTTCCAGCGTAATCTGCAGCTGCGAGCCCTCCTTCAGAAAGTGCCCGGTCACCACGTCGGTTACGTGCATCGCGCGACCCGCCTCCTGCACATCGAGCGTCGGCGAATCATACTTACTTGTCGTCGAAAACGGACGAATCGACAGCGATCGCGCATAACTCAGCGATGTCGCAATCTCGTCCGCAAGCCCCATCCGGAGAAAATCCAAGTCCTTCTCTGCGCCCATGTTCTGCAGTGGCAAGACTGCAACCGTGCGCGGATTGCCAGAACTCACCGCGGGCTGTGCCGTCTTCCGTCCCTGCCAATAAAGCACGCCCAACACAATCGCCGCGATCGCCCCGACGGCCAAAGCAACCTTCCCGTAAGAACTCTTTCCACTCGCAGCCGCCACCCCGCTCTCGGCAATCGCGCTGCGCTGCACCGAACTCGCCAGCCCTGCGCCGCTCGCCGTGCCCGCCGACGATTCCAACAGCTGGCTTCGCCCCGACTCCGTGTCCCGCTTCAAGCGCTGCAGATCGCTGCGCATCTCCGAGGCATGCTGATACCGCAGGTTGATGTCCTTCTCCAGCGCCTTGTTGATGATGTCTTCCAGCCGCGCCGGCACTTCGTGATTCAGGCGCACCGCGGGAACCGGCGCCCGGTTCATGATCGCTTCGCAAATTACCGCCGAGCTCTCGCCGTGGAAGGGAACATCTCCCGTCGCCATTTCATACAACACGGCGCCGAAAGAAAATAGATCGCTGCGCGCATCTAACTCACGCCCGCGCACTTGCTCCGGCGACATATAGGCCACGGTGCCCATCATCGTGCCCGGGCTTGTCAGATGCGCTTCGTCCAGCGTTTGCGTCTTATCGAGCGACTTTTCCGCGCCTCGCCCCGCGACCACCTTCGCCAGCCCAAAGTCGAGAATCTTTGCGTGCCCGCGCTTCGTGATGAAGATGTTCGCGGGCTTGATGTCGCGGTGCACGATCCCCTCTGCGTGAGCGGCATCCATCGCATCGGCGATTTCAATCGCCACAGCAACCAGCTTCTCGTTCTCCATGGGCTTTGAGCCGATGGCATGCTTGAGCGTCATGCCATCCAGAAACTCCATGGCAATAAACGCCTGGCCCTGGTACTCATCAATCTCGTAAATCGTGCAGATATTGGGATGGTTCAGCGCGGATGCAGCCTGTGCCTCGCGTTGGAAACGGGCCAGCGCCTGCGGATCTTTCGCAACATCATCGGGAAGGAACTTGAGCGCAACAAAGCGGCGGAGTTTGAGGTCCTCCGCCTTGTACACCACGCCCATGCCGCCGCCGCCCAGCTTCTCGACGAGGCGATAGTGAGAGATAGTTTGCCCGATCACTGCTGCAGAATCCTACTTGGGCACTTTGGGCAAGTCAATGAAACGCGCGGCCCGTGACCGATCATACTTTCTCGATCGTGACCTTCTTGAGCACCACATCCTTGTTCGGACGATTCTGCCGGTTCTGCGGAACTCCGGTGATCTTCACCGCAACGTCCTGCCCCTCGACCACCTCGCCGAAAATTGTGTGCTTGCCCGTCAGCCAATCGGTCGGCACGGTCGTGATGAAAAACTGCGATCCGTTCGTGTTCGGCCCGGCGTTCGCCATCGCCAGTTTGCCCGGCTTGTCGAACTTGTGCGGCGATCCCTTGGTCTCGTCCTCGAACTGATATCCCGGACCGCCCATGCCCGTGCCCTGCGGATCTCCACCCTGAATCATAAAATCAGGAATCACGCGATGAAAAATCGTCCCATCGTACAGCCGGTCCTTCGATTTCTTGCGCGTCGAGGGATGCGTCCACTCCCGTTTGCCTTCCGCAAGCTCCAGAAAGTTAGCCACCGTTTTCGGCGCATCCTTCTCGAACAGCCGGCAGACAATCGTTCCTTCCGAAGTTTCAAACGTCGCATAAAGTCCAGGTTGTCGAGTCATAAATTTCCTTTCAAAATTAGATCGTTGGTCGTGAGCAGGATGATGTGGAGACAGCCGCCTCGGCTGTCCCGCCCCAGTGAATCCCGCAAACTTAGTTGGAACTAGCCGGTGGCTTTGGAGCAGTCGTCGCAGGCTTCTTCACGGTCGTCCCAGCCCCCGGCTTCGGCGCCGTCCCCGTGCCCCGCACGATCGCGATGTGAATAATCTTCACCGGACGAAACGGCTTGTCATTCGAGGGATCCCTCGACATGCGAGCGATCTGCTTCACCAGTTCCACGGAAGCCTCGTCGCACTGTCCAAAAATCGTGTACCCGCCATTCAGATGCGGCACAGCCACTTCGGTGATAAAAAACTGCGAGCCGTTGGTCCCCGGCCCCGAGTTGGCATAAGCCAGTCGTCCCGGCTTGTCGAAGAGCAAGTCAGCGGAAACTTCATTCTTGAATTCGTACCCCGGCGAACCCGTGCCATTTCCCGCCGGATCTCCGCCCTGAATCATAAAGTCAGGAATCACCCGATGAAAAATCGTCCCGTCATACAACGGCACTCCATGCTTGGTTGCCCCGCTCACCGGATTCTTCCAATCCTTGGTCCCGCTCGCCAGCCCGATGAAATTCGCTACCCCAACAGGTGCCTTGTCGGGAAACAGCGTGCAAGTCATCTTGCCCGCCGTCGTATTGATAATCGCCGTCGGCTTGGTCGAGGTCGCAGGGGTCGCTGCACCGTTCGGCTTGGCAGTCGTGCCGGTCGGAGCTGCCGGTGCAGTCTTGCTGGAACTCGCCTGCCCCCACACAGCGATTGCACCCATCGTTACTATCACTAAAATCACGAATGTCTTACGCATAACGCTCCTTGCAAATGAGAGGTGTTGCCAACCGCGCAACGTTGCATTGTACGACAGCCATGCTTGTCGTTTCCCATGGAAGCTCAACTCAATATCGCCATACTACTTCGCCGTCCCCTCTTGCATCTCGTGGCTTACGCCCCCTACTTCTCGAAACACCCGCATCAGATTCCCGCCCAGAATCTTCTTGATGTCCTCTGCGGTATACCCACGATCGAGCAGCGCCTGAGTGATCTTCGGCAAATCGGCAGCCGAGTCGATCCCCTGCGGCGTCGCCCCACTGACGCCGTCAAAATCGGAGCCTAGCCCCACATGATCGATCCCCGCCACCTTCGCAATGTGATCGATATGATCAATCAGCGACTTCAGCGGCGGGCGCGGAATCTTCGCCATCCACTCCCGCTCGATCCGGTCGATGTCCACATAGTTCACCGGCTTGCCCTCCGCTTTGAGCTGGTCCGTGTACTTCTGAACCGCGGCGGCCGTATCCTTTTGCTGCGCCATCATCGCCTTGCGAAAGTCTTCATCGATAAAACCGTTATAGAAATTCACCTGCACCACGCCATCGTTCTTCGCCACTGCCCGCAGCATTTCGTCCGTCATGTTGCGCGGTGCATTCGTCAGCGCCCGCGCCGATGAGTGCGACGCGATCACCGGGGCCTTGGTCGTCGCAATCGCATCCCAGAACGTTTTATCGGCCACATGCGAAATGTCGACCATCATCCCCAGCCGGTTCATCTCCAGCACCACCTGCTTGCCGAAATCCGTCAGCCCGTTATGGTGCTGTACCTTCGGATCATCAATATCCCCCGAAGAGTCGGCCCACTCATTCGTGTTCGACCATGACAGCGTCATGTAGCGCACGCCCAGCCGGTAGTAGTCGCGCAGCAGATGCATGTCATTTTCGATCGAGTGCCCACCCTCGATCCCCATCAGCGCGGCCAGTTTGTGCTCCTTGTGCGCCCGGTCAATGTCGGCGGGCGAAAACGCCATCATCATCTGGTCCGGATGCCGCGCCGCCTGCAAATACACCGAATCGATCAGATCGAATGTATGTCGCGCAAACCGCCCCTGGTTGGTCTCCGGATCCACCCAGATCGAGAAAAACTCCGCCCCCAGATTCCCGCGCCGTGCCTTGTCGAGGCTGATGTGGCCAATATCTTTCGGATCCGTGGAGCCGATGTCGAAGCCTTCGTCGAGGAAGCGCTGCGGGGTATCGGCATGCGTGTCCACCACCAGCGCGGAATCATGAAGCTTCTGTGCCCGCGCGCTGACGCCGCCGTCGGACGGCGCGTTCGATGTCTTGTCCGGGGTTTGGGCAGCCGCCATCGAAAGGGCGGATAGGACAAATAGGCAACACAACCAACGATGCAAAGAGGTCATAGTGTGTGCGATGGAGTGACGGTGCAAGGCAACGATTGTATAGCCAATGCGTAATCGAAACCAAATCCTCCTTCGACGAAACAGATATTCGCAGATCGCGTGAAACGTTGCCTGCCCTCCTCGCACTATCCAACGAGGTAAATATATGGTCGTCGCCGCAAGAATTTCCCACCCCTCCGGCTGCAAGCGCATTTGGAAATTACATCTGCGGCCACTGCTTCTCTGGATGCTCTTCGCAACGGGCCTGGCGATCGAAGGCTTCGCCCCTCGTCTCAAGATCGAACATCACGCGTTCATCATGCCTACAATGCTTACCGCCGAGTCTGGGCCCGTGCGTCCCGACGCCATCGTCGATCGCGAACGCAGAATGCAGTTGGCCGCCAGCCTGTTGCTTCTGGGCAGCGCGGTTGGCCTTGCTCTCTTCTATCAGCGGCAGATTTCCGCCGCGCTTCTCCCCCAAAAGGTCTCTCACCCGCCGAGTCGTTAGGCTCGAAACCTGCAACCAGACGATCGCGTCCAACCAGCCGCAACCGTCGCATTTTTCTGGAACTCGTTTCCAGATCGCCTTAGAGGAGGACAATCCAATGTCGAGAATCGGTCAATCACGCCTGGGCACTCTGCTGGTCGTCGCAATCGTGGCCTTCACCACGTTTGCCGTAACCCTCCATGCTGCTCAGACGATCACTACGCCGAACGAAACCGTTGTCAACTACAACCTTGCCGCCGGAGCCAGCACTTCCGCAATCACCCCAGTGAGTAACGAACCCGTGTTCGTTCAGGGCGTTCAAACCACGCTGGGTTATCGCGGAGTGGGGCACGTCAGCCTGTTGCGCGTTCCCTCAAGCTTCCTGGAGTGGACGGGGATCGAGTCACCCTATTCTGCCACCATCACCTCAGGTTTCAGCGGCACCAAAGGAACCCACATCCTGTTCCTCGATTACAGTCACTTGGTCGATATCCAGGTGGACACCACCGACGCGTTCCTGATTCACAACGGAAATTCCATCGCACAAACCGGAACGGTCACGCTGATCTGGTAGTCGAAAGAAACTTGGCCGCGCGTCTTCGGGCGGGCGCGCGGAATTTCTCTTGTGCTCTTCCATTACCCACGAAGAGCCGCGAGCGCTTTCTCTATGCAGTCTCCAACAGGCCGTTCGGTGTCGATGACGGTCTTGGCGTGAGTAATCGCCTCGAACCTGGCCTGCACCTCAACATAGAGCTGGTAATCGCGATTGCCCGCCACATGTGCGCCGCCCTGCGCATCCGCCGACAGCCTTCGCCGCGCAGTTTCCTCCGAGCAGACGCACTCCAAAATCCGCCAGGCCTGTCCCAACGATTCAGCGGCCCGCACAACATTCTCGATCTGATAGCGCCGAGAAAACGGACGACCATCCAGAAAAATCACGCGCCCCGGATTCCGTCCCAACAGATATCCAGCAGTCTCCACCATCACCCGCAAGCAAAAATCATCTTGCCGCGAGGAATATTCAATCTCGGACGGCAAGAAGATCGCGTGCCGAAACTCATCCTTACTCAGCATCCGTCCGGCCATGCGCTCTGCCAACCCGCGCGCCAGCGTGCTCTTTCCCGAGCCCGGAAGCCCAGCCATCAACACAATCATAAGAAGGGATCGTAACGGAAGTCGCGCAGAAGATGCTACTAAGGAGGATGCCACTCAGGAAGGGAAGAACCTTGAAACCTTGAAACGTGAAACTTTGAAACCTGCTCTACTTCGTCCTGCTGCCCAACGCCACCTGCGTCTCCGGCTTCTCGCTGTCCGGATGCTCCACTGGAATAATCGTCTGCGTCTCGCGCCAGTCCGAATACAGTCCGCTCACCATGATATGGAACACCCACTGGTGCCGCTCTTCTTCTGGTTCCACCAGGCCGAGCGCCTTCATGTAAAACAGGTAGTGCTCCATCCACTTCACTTGTTCCTTGGTCATGCCGCGCCGCTGCAGGTCCACGGTCACGCCCGCCAAGTGGGATGAGGCCGTATCCCCGTCCGCCGGAGCCGCATTGCGATTGTGCCGCCGCAGCTTCTTCTGAACTTTCACCGTCCGCACCGCCGAGTTCACCTGAATCTGATCGTGAAAGCGGTTGTAGTAGGCCTGGCTCAAGTCATCCACAAAGTCGAGCGTCCACGGACGGCAATACCGCCGCGAAGGATCCAGCCGCGGATCGAACCGCAACGTCTCTCCCGCCCGAATCTCCAGCAGGGAACCGTCCGCCTTCAGAGCTTCCAGCTCGGTTTCATTTTGAATGCGCGGCAGGTCGAGCCGGTTAATCTCTGCATTCTGGATCAGCAACGACTCGTGCGAGGGCCGGAACATCGGATTCCACCGCAACCACCGGAATCGCCGGTGATGCACGTTCGCGCGGTGCACCGCAAAGGCGCTGCCCGACATCCCCCCGCATACCATCGCCAGAAGGACAACCGCCGCGAATTGGAATCGAGCGAACTTTCTCAAGGGTTCCGTGTGGGGCAGGCACTGTTGCCCGCCAAACCGCCAATACCGCCTCACGACTCTTCTGTGTGAGTGCGGCTATTCTAAGCCATGCTGTCAAGTGGCCCAACTCAAACCGCCACCGGACCAGTTACCTGCGTACCCAAGGCACCACCTCGAGTTGGTTACTTACCCTCTACGAAAGAGGATGCCCTACTGTTCTATCGGCAAATCACGGGCCATTCTTGAGTTTTCGCGGGAATCCGCCTATGTCCGCTGCTCGCCTCTACTTGGCGGGATTTGGATGTTGCCTGAACCCGCCCGGTTGGGCGGCTTTCTAGACATGAGTGACAAATTTTAGCGCCGCAAAAGGTCACCCAGCGCCTGTTTCATCACCTGACCGCCTACCTCAGAAATGGACTTAGTCAGGGGAATGTCCTTGGGACAAACCTCCACGCAGTTCTGGGCATAGCCGCATTCCTGTATGCCGCCATCGCCCATCAGCGCCGTCAATCGCTCCCGTTCTAGCGCCTTGCCCGTAGGATGCGTATTGAACAGCCGCACCTGCGCGATGGTCGCCGCTCCCACGAAACCCGTGTCCTCATTAAACTGCGGACAGGCCTCCATGCAGCAGCAACACGAAATGCACCGCGAGATCGGATACGCAGCTTCCTGCTCCTCCGCCGACATGCGCGGCCCGGCTCCCAGGTCGTAGGTTCCATCGATCGGCACCCACGCCTTGACGGCCTTCAGATTCTCAAAAATCACGCTGCGGTCCACCGCCAGATCGCGCACCACAGGGAACTTCGAAAACGGCTCCAGCCGTATCGGTTGCTCCAGGTTGTCAATCAGCGCCGAGCAGGCCATGCGCGCCTTCCCGTTGATCAGCATGGCGCACGATCCGCACACTTCCTCGAGACAATTCGAGTCATAGGTGATGGGCGTGGTCGCCTTGCCGTCGCGCGTGGACGGTTCAGCGGCAATATCCATCAGCGCCGAAATCACGTTCATGTTCGGCCGGTAGGGAACTGAGAACTCCTCCCAATAAGCCTTGGAAGTAGGAGTCGCTTGCCGCTTGATCTTGATGATGACGGATTTATCAGCCATGAGCTCTCAGCCTTTAAGATTCTTTGTCATCCTGAGCGAAGCGAAGGATCTATGCACTCTGCCGGCGCCAGCAAACTGAGTAGGTTCTTCTCTACACTCAGTATGACAACAAGAAATAGGGACTCTTAGTACTTCCTCGCCCGCGGCGGAATCAACGACGTATCCACCGCCTCAAACTCAAACTTCGGCTCATCTGCATCCGGCGCGAAATACGCCTTCGTCGTCTTCAGCCAGTTCTTGTCGTCGCGCTCCGGAAAGTCTGGCTTGTAATGCGCCCCGCGCGATTCATCCCGCATGCCCGCGCCCTGCGCAATCACCCGCGCCAACTGCAGCATGTTATAAAGCTGCCGCGCAAACACCACCGTCGTATTCGCCCACTGCGTCCGATCGCTCAGGTTGATCTTGCCGAAGCGCTCGAGCATTTCGACCAGCGTGGCGTCGGTCTGCTGCAACGCCTGGTTGTAGCGGATGACCGTGCAATCCTTCGTCATCAACTCGCCCATCTCGCGCCACAACTTGAAAGGATTCTCCGCCCCATCCGCCTTCATCAGGTGGGCATTGATGTCTTCCTGCCGCTTCTGTTCCGCCGCAAAGCACCCATTCCCGTCGGCGGTGCTCTGCAGCCCACGCGCATACTTCACTGCATTCGGCCCGGCAATTCCACCACCGTAGATGCACGACATCAGCGAATTCGCGCCCAGCCGGTTCGCCCCGTGATATTGGTACTCACACTCGCCCGCCGCATAAATTCCGGGGATGTTCGTGGCCTGCATGAAATCGACCCACAGCCCGCCCATGGTGTAATGCATCCCGGGGAAAATCTTCATCGGCGTGTCCCGCGGATCGTCGCCCACAAACTTTTCGTAAATCTCGAGAATCCCTTCCAGCTTGCGGTCGAGAATCTTGCGGTCGATGTGCGTCAGGTCGAGATATACCATCGGCTTGCCGTCGATCCCCAGGTTGTATTCATACACAACCTTGAAAATCGCCCGGGTCGCCACATCGCGCGGCACCAGATTCCCGTACTTCGGGTACCACTCCTCGAGGAAATACCACCGCTCATTCTGCGGAATGGATTTCGGATCGCGGTTGTCGCCCGCCTTCTTCGGCACCCACACGCGCCCGCCCTCGCCGCGCGCCGACTCCGACATCAACCGCAATTTATCTTCGCCCGGAATGCAAGTTGGATGTACCTGAATGAATTCGCCGTTCGCGTAGTAGCAGCCCTGCTGGTAGAGCGCAGATTGCGCCGATCCCGTACACACCACAGAATTTGTGGATTTGCCAAAGATCGCCCCATTCCCGCCGGTGCAGATGATGATCGCGTCCGCCGGGAATGTCCGCACTTCCATCGACCGCAAATCCATGGCGCAGATGCCGCGGCACACACGGTTTCCGTCGAGCACCGCCGACAGAAATTCCCAGTGCTCGAACTTTTTCACCTTGCCTTCGGACTCATAGCGCCGCACCTGCTCGTCTAGCGCATACAGCAATTGCTGTCCAGTCGTCGCTCCGGCAAACGCCGTGCGGTTGAACAGCGTCCCACCGAAACGGCGGAAATCGAGCAGTCCTTCCGGCGTCCGGTTAAACGGCACGCCCATGCGATCCAGCAGGTCGATGATCCCCGGCGCAGCCTCGCACATATCCTTCACCGGCGGCTGATTGGCCAGGAAATCGCCACCGTAAATCGTGTCGTCAAAATGATTCCAGGTCGAGTCGCCCTCGCCCTTCAGGTTCTTCGCCGCATTGATGCCGCCCTGCGCGCACACCGAGTGCGACCGCTTCACCGGAACAATCGAGAACAGGTCGACATTCGCGCCCATCTCCGCGATCTTGATCACCGCTGACAGCCCGGCGAGCCCGCCGCCGATCACAATGATTTTGGGAGTCGCCATCTTATTGCACCGGCTTTCCGTTGCTGGCGGTCTGTGCGCCCGCTTTATGAAGAGAGTGAATCGGGGAATGAATCATAGTCCGGTTCTGGTCATCGACCGGCACCGGATGCGAGCGGAACGAGTACAAACTCGCAAACCCCGCCGCGCACAGCACCAGGAACAGCGCCAGGCACACGCGCAACAGCCTCTTCTGCGCCTTATCCCCCGACACGATTCCCCACTTCGCGCAAAACAGCCAGATGCCGTACGCGAAGTGCCACGAAGCCGCCACCAGCCCGACCACGTAGAACAGGAACATTCCCGTGTGCATCACTTCCATCTGCACTTTCGTGAAGGAATATGCAGGATTATCGTGCAGGTCGACCCCGGTAAACCGCATCGTGTAGGTATGCCACAGGATGTAGATAAACGCGATCCCGCCCGTCCACCGCTGCGCCGTATACATCCAGTTCCCGCTCCACGGATACGCCGTCGTATTCCCGTCGCCGCGATACCAGATGTAGAACCCGTAGAGCGCGTGGAACAAAATCGGCAGCCAGATCCCGAACAGTTCGAGAAAAAATACCAGCGGCAGGTTCGCCAGAAAGCTCACTTGGCGCGCATACGCATCCGGCCCGGTGATGGCTGTCGAGTTCGAAATCAGAATATGTTCAAACAGGAATGCGCCCACCGGAACGATCCCCGAAAGGGAATGCAGCCGGCGCAACAAGAATGAATATCCCTGACCAGCGCGCAACGGAGCCACTCCATGCGCGACCACGGGAGCAGTAGAACTGGCTGACGCCACGAATCGCTCCTTATGAGTTCGGCGATGAGAAAATAACTTTTCATTATCCGGTGCGAGGAGAATTTAAGTCAAGGAAGGGTCCGGCAGAATGCGACGCTGATCACCCAATCGCGCGAGGGAAAACCATTCGCCCTAAATCCTTCGTGATACTTCGTGTCCTTCGTGGTAAAAGGCTTTTATTACATCGACTCCAGCATTCGCCGCAACTCCACGAACGATTTGACAACCACATCCGCTCCCGCGGCCGACAACTTCTCCGCCTCAAACGTGGTCGTAATCCCGACGGTCACGCACCCCGCAGCCTTCCCGGCCACAATTCCATTCAGCGAATCCTCGATGATCCAGCAATCCCCGGCGCCCACCCCAAGCTCCCGCATCGCCATCAGGAACACCTCCGGATCTGGCTTCGGCCGCGGCCTCCACCCATGATCCACAATCACCTCAAACGCATCGCCGATGCCCAGCCTCTCCAATGCAGCCTGACGATTCCGCGGCGTAGCCGACGTCGCCAGCGCGATCCGGTAGCGCGATTTGGCCCACGCCACGAACTCAACCGCTCCCGGCACAGCCTGCTGCTCATTCTCAATGCTCTCGTAGAACTCCCGCTTCAGCCGCGACAACTCCGCCAACCGTTCCATGCCGCCATGTTCGCGCAAAATCTCCGGCAGCATGGTCTCATCCGGACGCCCCTTGTAACTCCGCTTCCGACAACTCGATCCCGATCTGCCGAAACGCCAACTCCTTCGCGCGCTTATGCCGCGGCTCAGAATCCACCAGCACGCCGTCCATGTCGAAGAGGAGCCCAGATGGCGCCTTGAGGTTTGGAGACGTCACGCCTGCTCAGACTCCCGCGACCCCGCATCGCACCACTCCAGAAACTGCCGGAACGCCGCTCCCCGATGGCTATACCGCGCCTTCTCCTCCGCGCTCAGCTCCGCAAATGTCTTCTGAATCTGCGGAAAATAAAACAGCGGATCATATCCAAACCCGCCCGTCCCCCGTGGCGCATCGAGAATGATTCCCTCCGCCGTTCCGCGAAACGTAGCCAGCGTGCGCCCATCGCGCGCCGCCGCCAGCACACAAACAAATCGCCCCGTGCGTTTCTCCGCCGGAACGTGCCGCAGTTCCCGAAGCACGCGCGCATTGTTCGCCTCATCATCGGTATTCTCGTCAGCCAGATGCGGTTGATCCGCTGCATACCGCGCCGAATGCACTCCCGGAGCCCCGCCCAGCGCGTCCACCTCCAGCCCCGAATCATCCGCCACCACAATCTCTCCCGCCGCATGTCGCGAATATTCTTCCGCCTTCTTGCGCGCGTTCTCCTCAAACGTAAGCCCATCCTCGACGACTGCGGGCAGGGAAGCGAACCCGGGAATGCTTCCGATCTCCATCCCATGCGGAGCCGCCGCCCCCGCAAAGTCCCGCACCTTCCCCGGATTCGAAGTAGCAATCAATATTCGTCGCATGAAGTCACACCGACAACCCGTACTTGTCATCCTGGGCGCGTTCTTTGCGCCGAAGGACCTATGCAATTTCCTGGCGAGAAAATATAGGTCACTCTAGCCAGCCGAAGTCCTAGACCTGACGCCCGAAGTCCGAACCCGGCTCATCGCCATCCAACCCATCACAGCAACCGCGGCGAGGAATGAAATCCATCCCCCCACCGCCCGATCCCATGTCCTTACAAATCGAACTTCCACCCGATTCATTCCCGCCCCGACCGGGACCAGCATCTGTCCCGTTTCCGCCCGCGCCCCGGTCTCCACCGCGCGCCCATTCACTTCCACCCGCCACGCCGGATACCGAAACAACCGCAGCGCTACCTGATCTGCCGCCGACATCTCCGCCGTGAACGTCTTCGATTCAGCATCCCACTGCTGCACATGAATCGCCGCGTGCGCCGGCCCCTCCACGGTCACGTTGCGCGCCTCTTTGTCGATCGCCGAAGGATCCGCGCCCACCGGCGTGTACTCCTCCACGCCTTCGTAGCCCACGCCCGTCACCATGTTGTCTTGCATCTCCCGCAGATCGCCGGCATTGTCCCACCACGGTGCTTGCGCATAGCGCCACGCCCCCACCATCACCAGAATCGACACTGCCACCACCGCCGCGCGCCACCACCACCGCCGCAAGCCCACCGTCACCAGTAGCGAGAAGATCATGCTTAAGCACAACAACCAACGCCACGGAAATTGCATGAACTCGATCTTCGGCAAAACCTTCCACAGCACCTCCACCACCGAAAACATCAGCACGCTGCAGGCCACCGCCCACGCGACCAATACACTCCAACGTTCGCTCTGCGTCTCCCGCCACCGTCGCGCAGCCCACGCCGCCACCACGATTACCACCATCTCCCAAACCGCCAGCCAGGTCACGATCCGATTGAACGCGTCGTGATCTGCATCCGTCGTATGGATAAACAAAAAATTATCCGCCGGACGCGATCCCGCCGATACCGCCTGCGCTATATCGATCCAGCGCTGCTCGTAAATCGCGGGCAGCAGATAGAATGCCGCCAGGCACGCCCCCAACCCCACCGCCCCCGCGCCCACCAGCAGCAATCTCAGTGATCGCCGCTGCCATGCAAGAAACACCAGCAACAGTGCCAGCGAATAATGAATCATCACCGCTGCCGGAGCATTCGTCAGCCACGACGCCGCCAGCACCAAAGCCAGTGGCACCATAGCCCGCCGGCCATCCTCTACAGCCTTCAACACACACAGCAGCAACAACGGCACCAGGCAACTCGCCAGCAATTCGGCAAACGCGCTGCGCCAATAGACAATCACGAGATGATAGGGATTCACCGCATAGAGAACCGCCACGAAGATGGCATCGCGCCGGTCGAACTTCAGAGGATCCAGCCATCGCCGCGCCAGAATAAACATCGCAAGACCCGCGGCCACCAGCACGACCCACAGGTAAACGCAGGATGCAACCGTCCACGGAAAAATCGCGCTCAACAACGCGCCCAGTGTCCACGATGCCGGAGGATAAAACACAAACCGCGGCTCACCATACCCAAAGTGCGCTAGCGCCGCCCAACGCGGGTACACAATCCCATGCTTCCACTGCGCCAGCACCTCGAGCCACGAATACAGATGAAATTCCACATCGTGTCCCGATGGTGTTCCAAAGAAAAAGAAAGGGATTTCCACCGCGAAAGCTGCGCTGGCAATCGCCAGCAGTGGCGCCCACAGCAGCCCCGCACCGCTCTGTCTACCAACCCGAGATTCCGTCCTGCTGGTCTTTCCCAGACTCGCTCCCTCGATGCCAGTGTCGAATGCGTCCAACGGAAAACACAGTCTACTTTAACGGAGATTTAACATGGCTGAAATCATCGCGCAATGCGCATCCCGTACCGTACTCGCAATGGGGTGGAACAGACCACGAAGAGTTGAGGGACCCGCGCCAAAGACGGGGCTCGGGTCCCTCGGTTCTTCGACACGCCACCGCCGCTGAAGCCTCCCGCTCCCGCGTACCTCACCCGCCTTACCGCTTACCTGCAATTTCTTGTGAACACTGATCTGCCCACCGACCTGCCCCGGGAGGCTTTCGCGCGCAACGGCGCATCCGTCCGCGAAACAAACGGGGTCGCACGCCACTCAGAAACAAAATAGAAGTGATAGGAGGGAACTCGGAGTAGGTTCCTAGCTGCGCTGGTGCTGCAGCTCGGCCAGAAAATCATCCTGCTGCAGGGACGCGCCCCGCCGCAGCAACTCGAGCAGCGGATCTTCGAGCTCTTCGCCGGACTCATCCACCTTCTTCTCGCCCGACTCGAATTGTGTGAGGTCCGCAACCAGCGCCCGCGGGGAAATAATCAGTTCCAGCATCGTCGCGGGACAGTTGCGCAGGAACTCGATCAGATTCGCCACCTGCGCGCGCTGCTCTGCCGTGCGGGAAGGGAACTCAACTCCCATGCCCTGTCCGGGATGTGCCACGCGCACCATGCCTTCAGTGTGAATTTCATGTTCTTGCGCCTTGAGACACAGATCAACCAGCGCACGCTCCGGGAAAGGCGCATCGGTTTGCACGTAGCACCCGCCCAGGCTCAGATCCGTCAACTTGCAGTGCGGCACAGTCTCATCGGCATCCGCACCCACAGCCGCAGCTGCAGACTGCAGCCACGCCTTCAGTTCGTCCTTCGCCGACTCTGCAATATCCAGAAAGTGAACCCCGGTCTGCCCGTTGGAATTCGCCCAGGCCACCTGCCCGTGCGCTTCGATTTCCGTGGCCGCATCCGGCAACTGGAAGCGAAACGCCAGCAACGATCCTGCCACCTGCGACTCGGCGGTCAATACTTCCATCCCGGTTTCCGACAAATCCAGAAGAATGCCGTCCAGCTTGCGCGTATCCGGCAACGTGATCTCCACCGGCGCCTGCACCGGAATCCGGATCGCCCGGCGCCGCTCCCGGCTCAACAGAGCCGCAGCCGCGCGTAGTCCCGCTTTCGCTGCATCCTCAGAGATCGGCTTGTACAGCACGAAGTGCGCCCCGCCGCTCAGTATGTCGCGCACCTTCCCGCTGTCGGCAACCAGCGCCACACTCAGCGGGTTTGTGCCCAACTGCTGCGCTTGTCGCAGTACACTCTCCGCTAGCTCCGGATTATCAAAATCGACAATCAGGGCATCGAACTTCTGCCGCTGGATTCGGGCAAGCGTGGTCTCCGGATCGCTGGAGCGGTCCATCGCAATGCCGAAGGTGGGCAGTACTCTGCCCAGCACATCAGACGCAGAGTCGTCGGTCGAAACCAGTAATGCCTGAAGAGTCATAAGTACGTTGGATCTCTGAGGCCGTTGTGTTTACGGCCAGCGCGGAGCCGTCGGACGGGCTGCTTTCGAAGAAGCCTGGCTGCCGGAATTCGCACCAGCCTTCGCCGCCATGGCATCCCCACTGATGGTGGCGTCGTCTACCTCCGCCAGCACCCCGTTGTCGTCATCATCGTTCTCAGCCAGCAAGGGTGCTACTTCTCGCAGCTTTTCCGCTGCCTGCTGGAGCATCTCGATCTGCTTGCCAAGTTGGGCGTACTTCGCCTGCTTCTGCCGCAGAACCTCATGAATATCTTTCATACAACCCCCTGTTGGCAATCTAAGGAGCCCACACCCGATGGGTCAACGGTAATCCCCCCGCCTAGATTACCGGGGTAATGGCGATAACAACGGAGACCGCCTTGGGAGCAATGAAAAGCCCCGCCATTTCTGGCGGGGCTTTCGATTCAGGAGACGTTAATTCGAGGACGCGCTACGCTTTCAGCTTTCGCCGGATCACTCCGGCAAGGCCAACCAGCCCTGTGCCCAGAAGCGTCAGGCTGCCCGGCTCCGGTACCACAATATTTGTGTCACCGCTCGAGATCGTCGTCGAACCGTTGAAGAAACCCTTCCCGGTATTGATCGTCAGCTGAACGGTCGCTCCGTTCACCCATGAACCGCCGATCCATGTCCCGGAAATTGAACCGGTTAGCGTGTAGTTGTGCGTTCCGTTGGCCAGCGTGACCAGAGTCCAAGTCACCGGACCATCGAAGCTTCCGTTGAACAGCGTCCCGTTCGGAATGCCATTCGTTCCGTTACCCGTAATCATGAACGACCCGCCGGCAGCAAAGGTTCCCCCCATCTGGAGACTTCCAGACGTCATCGCTCCGGTCGTGAATGTCAGACTACCCAAATCGCTACCCGTGATCAGCCCGAGTCCATTCAATCCATTAACCGCAATCAGCACCGAGCCACTCAGGCTCAATCCCGAACTGCTGCCAGCTAATGTCCCGCCGCTGTTCGTAAAGTCCACCGAACTAGAGGCAAAAACCGCCATCGGCAAGGCAAGAGCCAGCAGAACTGTCCACAGAATCCGTTTCATAAATCAAACTCCTCCTGAATCTTACTTCGGACAAGGTACCTAGATAGAGAATCCCGATCAATTCAAAGCACTCCGAGTACCAAATCGGGAACCTTAGCAACGCATTGCAAGCAAATGAGTTAATCGCTTCACGATGAAGCCTTCAAAATGCCCTAGTGCAAATTCCTGCACACTTGAAACATCCTTTTGCTACTTGCGACAACGCGACTTCCTCGGAACGGATCACCTTAAACGTGTCGTCCATCGTTTTCAAGTGGCCCTCTCGTGCCTGACCATGGCACGGAAGTGGCATTCTCAAACCAGGAGAAAGCAGCTAGCCTATGCGGTGAGCAGTTCTGGGGGAGGGCTGTTCGGGCGTCCTGCGACTCACACGAGTTGCAGGACGCTTCTTAATTTATAGTCGGCTATCCCGTCAGAGAAGGTAGTTTGGCCGCTGATCCCAGCAGAAAGATTGTTCCCACCACAATGCTGTAAGCGGATGTCACGAGCGTCAGCGCCCGCAGGGCATTGGGGCGGGCCAGCGTTGCCGAGAATAACCCCGCAGCCGAAGCACACATCAGCGTATTCATCAGCACCAGCCCCACAATGAACATCAGCAACCCCAGCAGTCCCGCGCCCGTCCCGCCCAGGTTTGCCGCCATCAGAAACAACAGAATCTGCGTAGGAGTCTCCGCACCCAGCCCGTGAATCACGCCCACCAGAAACGTTGAGGTCGTGCCGTATCCGTCCTTGAATACCTGCGGAGCTTCCACCCGCGTCCTGCCAAAAATCCGGCTCAACCGCCAGTAGATCCATAAAACTCCGTTGATCAGCAGCGTAATTCTTGTCCGCGGGCGAGCATGGCTGTGCGTCGAAGGACGAAAAAATGTTCCCAACACATACACGCCCAGCACCAGCAGAGTGATCCCCACCAGCCGTTCCGCCCAGCGATCGCTGGCCGCCGGCAGTGCGATGCGAAACACCACCGCCGCCGACCCTAGAATGGCCACGGTCGTCGCGTGCCCCGCCACATACAACAGCCCGTAGCGCATGGCGTCGCGCGCTTTCGATTGCACGCTGCTGATGTCGGTGATGGCCGCTATGTGGTCGTAGTCCAGCCCATGCCGGAACCCCAGCACCGCGGCCGAAACCAGGGCCAGTCGTAGATTGACGGGATCAACCAAACAGGGATTCCACGTGGCAAATTCGCGAATCGCATCCGCAAGCCGCGCTGGTCTTGTAGGCTAGCACACTCTGGACCGGACCCCGACTGATTGCAGGGAATTGTAGCTTGGCATTGGGCGCGCCCGTCCTCAGGGCTACGCGCCTGAACTTGGCTTGGCAGACTCGACCTTGACCATCTCTCCCGTGCCAATAAGCTCCCGCAGCCGCCGCGACAGAATCGCCGCCAGCGACCGGTAGAACCGCGACCCTAGATGAGGAAACAGCTCGAACAGCGACTGCAGCGTCGGCCGGTCCAGATAGTAGGCGTCGACCTCTTCTTTGGCCACCACATTCGCCGACGCCGGCAGTTCGTCCAGAAACGAAATTTCCCCGCACGGTTCTCCGGGGATGATCCCCAAAGCCGTCCCCTGCATCGGGATCTGCACCGACGCCGTGCCCTTCAGCAGCAGATACATCCCATTCGTGCGCTTGCCCTTCGACACAATGGCCTCGCCGGCTTTGAACTGCCGCCGAACCGCCTTATCCGCGATCAGCGCCCAGTCATTGGGGGTCAGATACACCAATCCGTTCTTGGTGCTCGACAAAATGGACACGTCTTGCTGCTGGCTTGCTTTCGACATGGCGCGCTTACCCGATAGCCGAAACGACTCACCCGGGAGCGATTTGACCGAACAGAAACGGAGCAAATCGACGACAAAAGCAACAGGGCTGAATGGAGATTAGCAGAAAGCTGGTTCAAGAGCACCGCGCCGGAACCTCGGAAGGTAAGTCCTTTGCAAAGAGGAGGAAAAAGAGGTTTGAAAAAGATGGTGCGCCCTGAGAGATTCGAACTCCCGACCTACTGGTTCGTAGCCAGTCGCTCTATCCAACTGAGCTAAGGGCGCATTTCTGTGGGGATGGAATTACTACCTTGCCGATTATAGCGAAGATTCGCCTGCAAGAAAAACGGAACCCAACATAAATCGTTTTCAACATCCCGCCTTGGCCCCTCCGTTGCCTTGATCCGCCGAAGTAATTCTTTCCCGGCTCCGCGCAATTCCTACCGAGGCAAATTCTGCGCCGCCACCCATTCTCAACGATTTACGGATGGCATGCCGGTTGCAACAAGACAAGGCAGACGAAGTGGCGCGCAACGGGGTGCTTCAGAGAATAACTTCGGCCAGAGGTTTTCTGTGAGCACCCCTTGCTTTTTCTCCTAGCCACAAATCAGCCCTCCCCCCTCAAATCGAATCTCAGATTGACCAACGATCTCTGTGTCCTCAGCGTCCTCCGTGGTTAATTAGCCTCAGGCCAGCGCCACAGGTTCCCGCACATCCACGCCCGCATTCCGCAGCAACTTCGCCACCGCGTCCTGTTTCATCCGCGACGCGTCAAACTCCACCCGCACCGTCCGCTCCTTCGCATTGAACTGCACGCGCCGGATGCCATACACCTCCCGCATCGTGTCGATCGCCCGCAACTCGTTCTCCCCCGGAATCGCTCCGTAGTTAAAAACCACTTCCAGATAAGTCATGTCGCTCAACCCTTCGGTATGATGATGTGGCAGTCCCGGCCGTCCCGCCGGATGAATCCAATATAGAGCATTCGCGATCCAACAACATAGGATCGATAAAAGGGTCGTAGCCGCGAAGCTCCTAGAATGCAGCACTCAGCAAATGCTGTGGGTGGTGTGGCAAAAAATAAAAAACGCCGGAAGGGCGAAAGAGAATAACCAGGGAGCCCGAACCCCAAAACAGATGACATCCCCCACCTCGACCGAGCGCGATCCGGTCTGCGGAATGAACGTCAATCCCGCAACCGCAAAGCACGTTCACGAACACGCCGGAAAAAGCTATTACTTCTGCTGCGCCGGCTGTGTCGAAAAATTCAAAGCAAATCCGCAAGCGTATCTGAACAAGCCCGCCGCGTCGGTCCTGGTAACGCTGGGAATGCCATCGACTGCGCAAACTCAACCCGCAACCTTCGCCGTCAAACGCGACCCCGTCTGCGGGATGAACGTAAATCCCGCCACTGCAAGACACACCCACGAGCATGACGGGAAGAAGCACTACTTCTGCTCCGCCGGATGCGTAGAAAAATTCAAAGCGAATCCTCAAGCCTACCTTAACAAGCCCGCGCCTTCCGGCTTGGTGCTGTTCGGCACGGAGGTCCTGCTGAAAAAGCAGCCTCGCGCTACGCCAACGCAACTCCAGTCCCCGCGGAAACCGACGCAGTCGACGACCAGCCCCTCCTACGTCTGCCCCATGTGCCCCGAAGTCCGCGAGTCCAAGCCTGGAGCCTGCCCCTCTTGCGGTATGGCCCTTGAGCCCGACGTCCCCATCGCCTCGACGCGCACCGAATACACCTGCCCCATGCATCCCGAAATCGTGCGCCCCGCACCCGGATCGTGCCCCATTTGCGGCATGGCCCTCGAACCCCGCACGATCACCGCAACGCAAGAAGAGAATCCCGAACTCCGCGACATGACCCGCAGATTCTGGGTCGCCGTCGTCCTCACCGCGCCTCTTCTTGTGATCGCGATGGGCAGCATGTTCTGGCGTGAAGCGCTCATGCTCCTACTGGCCCCGACCGGCGTAATTGGCGTTCACGGAAATCTGCCCCACTTCGAATTCCTCCTCGCCACGCCCGTCGTCCTCTGGTGCGGCCTCCCCTTCTTCCAGCGTTTCTGGACGTCCCTCGTCAACCGCAGCCCCAACATGTTCACGCTGATCGGCCTCGGCAGCGGCGTCGCTTACGCGTACAGCGTGGTCGCCACCTTCGCGCCGCAGATTTTTCCCGCCTCCCTTCGCACGATGTCCACCGGGAGCATGGGCGGATACCCCGACGTGTACTTCGAAGCCGCCGCCGCTATCACCACGCTCGTCCTCCTCGGACAGGTCATGGAACTCCGCGCCCGCAGCCGCACCAGCGCCGCCATCCGCGCGTTGCTCGACCTGAGCCCGAAGACGGCGCGGCTAATCGGTCCCGACGGATCGGAGAAAGACATCTCGCTCGAACAGGTCAAACCAGGAGACAAACTCCGCGTCCGCCCCGGAGAAAAAGTTCCCGTCGACGGCATCGTCCTCGAAGGCCGCAGTTCCGTCGACGAATCCATGATCACCGGCGAATCCATCCCCGTCGAAAAGGAACCCAACAGCAAAGTCATCGGCGCCACCATCAACGCCACCGGATCGTTCATCATGCGAGCCGAGCGCGTCGGCTCCGAAACTCTGCTCGCCCGCATCGTCCAACTCGTCGGACAAGCCCAGCGCAGTCGCGCTCCCATTCAACGTCTCGCCGATCGCGTAGCCGCCTGGTTCGTCCCCGCGGTTGTAGCGGTCGCCGTCATCACTTTCATCGCCTGGTTCGTCTTCGGTCCGCAACCACGCCTCGCGCACGCTCTCGTGAACGCCGTCGCGGTGCTGATCATCGCCTGCCCTTGCGCCCTCGGACTCGCCACTCCCATGGCCATCATGGTCGGCACCGGCCGCGGCGCCCACGCCGGAGTCTTAATCAAAAATGCCGAAGCCCTCGAGACCATGGAAAAGGTCGATACGCTAGTCGTCGACAAAACCGGCACCCTCACCGAGGGCAAACCGCGACTCACTGGCGTCACGCCTCTCAAGACGGTGCGGGATGAGGAATTGCTTCGACTAGTCGCCAGTCTCGAGCGTGCCAGCGAGCATCCTCTCGCAGCCTCGATCCTCGCTGCCGCTAAGGAACGGGATCTGAAGCTTGCGGATGTGACCGACTTTCATTCTTACTCCGGTAAAGGCATCGCTGGGATTGTTGATGGGAAGCACGTCGCAGCTGGGAATGAACAGCTCATGCGGGAACAGTCTGTTTCGGTGCCGGATAAATCGGCATATACCTTCCGTGCGGGAGAGACCGTCATTTGGGTGGCGATCGACGGTGAGTTCGCGGGCTGGATCTCCGCTGGCGATCCCGTGAAATTCGGCCTGCACGACGCAATTGACAACTTGATGCGTGCCGGTCTGCGCATCGTCATGCTGACGGGAGACAATCGCGCCACGGCTGAATCCGTGGCACGAATGCTGAACATCACCGACTTCGAAGCCGAAGTCCTCCCCGCAGGCAAGCTCGAAGTCATCCGCAAACTCCAACAGCAGGGAAGGGTCGTCGCCATGGCCGGCGATGGCATCAACGACGCCCCGGCCCTCGCGCAAGCCGACGTCGGCATCGCCATGGGCACGGGCACCGACGTCGCCATGGAGAGCGGCGGCATCACCCTGGTCAAAGGAGACCTCACCGGAATCCTCCGCGCCCGGAAACTCAGCCAGGCCACCATGCGCAATATCCGCCAGAATCTTTTCTTCGCCTTCATCTACAACGCCGTCGGCGTGCCCATCGCCGCCGGCGTGCTCTATCCCTTCTTCGGCATCCTGCTCAGCCCCATCTTCGCCGCCGCAGCCATGAGCTTCAGCTCAGTGTCAGTCATCACCAACGCCCTCCGACTCCGCCGAGTGAAGCTGTAACCCCACATGCCACAGGCTTGACCTGTCATCCTGAGGCGCGTCCTTTGCGCCGAAGGACCCATGCAACTCGCCGGCAGCGTCAACCCGAGCCGTTCACGCCGAGCCCAGATTGAGCTTCGCCGTTCGAAGCTCAAGCGGAGTCGAAGCATCCCAACCCGCACCAAAACGCTGTGGGGACGGACACCCGTGTCTGCCCAGGTTTTCACTTTTGATTTTGAAACATGTAGCGCGGGCGCCCCCTACCGCGTCCCGCCAGTACCACAGAGGCAAGATCCAAGCGCGCTTCCAGTCCGGTGGCGCGTGTTTTGCTTTTGAGTTCAACTAAAATCGAACGTTGACGGGGAACGGTCGAAACCGGCGAAGGGCCCGACTTCAGTCGGCCCGTATGACCGCACAACTGTCTCCGGGCTTCAGCCGCTGAGGATTGCTCCTGAAGCGACCCGCGCATCCGGAAGCCGAACAGCGGAAGCCGAAAGCCGCTCCTCACAGCTTGCCCAAAAAATCCACAATCTCCGGATCCGTCCAATCCACCGCCCCAATAAACTTCCTCCGCATCACCCCATTGCGGTCGATGATGTACGTCTCCGGAAACTTCGCCGTCCCATACAGCGAATTACTCTTCTGATCCGGATCGCGCACCGTCAGCAGATTCACATTGTGATCTTTCACAAACTGCTTGTATGCGCCCTCATCGACATCCACGCTCACGGCGAGCACGGTCACGCCCTTCGCCTTCATACGCCGCTGCATCTCCACCAGCGACGGCATCTCCTCCACGCATGGCGGACACCACGTGGCCCAGAAATTCAGCACCACCACCTGCCCGCGATACTGGCTCAGCGTGATCTTGTTTTGGGAATCCTGCACGGTGAAATCCGGCGCGTTCGAACCAATTCGCGGCGGCCGCGACCCGCCGTAACAACCCGAAAGCCCAAGCAGCAGGAGCCCGGAGAAGAGCAGGGAAGCAAGCTGAAGCGCGCGTCGCACACCGCTATAATAATAGATTGGTAACGCTGAAGGCACGAGTGAGAATTCTGAAATCCAGCCGAGTGAGCGATGGGACGAGTTCTCCTGGGCTAGAGCCGCGAAGCAGCGGTGTGGGAAAGCCCGGGACTGAAGTGCCGGGGCGATGCCCACAAAGAACATCAAGTCTCGAAGGGGACGAAACAACTTAGCCCAGCGCTTCAGCGCTGGGTAGATCTAGGTGGTGGAACAAGTCCCGGAGGGACGACACCTTCCTGCTTACACGCTAGCTCGGACTCTATGATCACAGCCGCGCCAATCACTGCGCCGCCCCGGATATCCGTTATCGTTCCCGCGCGCAACGAGGAAGTCTCCCTCTCGGACTGCCTCCGCTCCCTCACCGCCCAGACCGGAGTCACTTTCGAAATCATCGTAGTCGACGACCACTCCACCGACCACACCCGCGTAATCGCCAACTCATTTCCCGGGGTAAGCCTCATCGAAGCCGGCCCGCTCCCCGCAGGCTGGACCGGCAAGAACAACGCCGTCACCGCCGGAGCCCAAGCCGCCCGCGGCGCATGGCTCCTCTTCACCGATGCTGACACCCTCCATCTTCCCGGATCTCTAGCGGCCGCGCTAAAAGAAGCCCAGGAAAACGGTGCAGAGCTTCTTTCCTACTCGCCCGAGCAGATCGCCGTCACCTTCTGGGAAATGGCGACGCTCCCCGTTGTCTTCGCCGAACTCGCGCGGCAATATTCACCCTCAAAAGTCAGCGATCCCGATTCTCCGATTGCCACAGCCAACGGCCAATACATCCTCATCCGCCGCGACACCTATGACGCAGTAGGCGGCCATGCCGCCATCGCCGGCGACATTCTCGAAGATGTCGCCCTCGCGCGCGCCGTGAAAACTTCAGGCCGAAAGATTCGCTTCCGCTATGGTGCCAACGCCGTTCGTACCCGTATGTACCGCAACTACCGCCAACTCCGCGACGGCTGGACCAAGAACCTAGCATTGCTGTTCCCAAACCCTGGCCGGCTCGCTGCAAAAACGCTGCTCTCTTGGGGAATCCCTCTTGGTTTGCTGCTCTGGCCCATAGCGATGATGCTCGGCGCCGAGCTTACGAACCAGACGGCATCCACCTCACAACTGCACAGCGAATTCTTGATGCTCGGGAGCGTCGTGAATCACTGGTGGTGGGTTACGATTGTGGGCTCGGGGCTCACCTGGTTGACGCTTCGTCTCAACCGCGCCAACTTTACGTGGGATATGACCGTACTCGGCGCCCTCTTCGGCATGCCCATGTTCGCCTATTTACTGCTACGCTCGAAGCGAGCGCACGCCAACGGCAGCGTCTCCTGGAAAGGCAGATCCTACAATCCGAAAGGACCCGTGAACGATTTCCCCCATCACCTACCCACTACCAGAGGACGACTCTCGTGAAACTGACTCTCGCCCTAATCATCCCGACGATCCTTGCGCTGGAATTATCCAGCCCTGCCACTCCGCCCAGCAATCGCGGAGTGCATCCCCTAGCTGCCGTCACCTCGCAAGAAGAGGCATCCGCGGTTTCGAGCCAGACGCTGATCGAACCCGGCGCCCGCATCGGCCCCCTCAAACTCGGCGACACTCGCGACCGCGCTCTCGAACTCTTCCCCAAGAAAAGCGAAGATCAGGAATGGACGAACACCTGCGGCACGACCCTCGACTGGGTCGACTCGCAAAATCCTACCGGCCACGGCGACCTTTTCATTCGTCTCAACAAAAAAGGGAAAATCTTCCAGATCGAATCCGCTACCACCCGCTTCCGCACCGCCGAAGGCATCACGATCTTCGACCATGCCGACAAAGTCGCCGAGAACTACAAAGACCTCCGCGCCTACACGCTGTTGACTGCGCCCGTGCCCGCTCTCGGCGACCGCCCCCTCGTCTACTGGATCGACAAGAAAAACGGCATCGCCTTCGTCTTCGCTTACTATCCCAAGGAGCGCAAACGCTACGTCTACAAAGTCATCGTGTTCGAGCCCAACAAAACTTTCTGTCCGGAGGAAGAAACCGTCAACTCTCCGAAGTGGCAGGCGATTCCCGCATACAAACTGGAACCACCCTCAGAACTCGCTCCAAACCTGAACTAACGAGATCGGTTCAGTTGGCAACGAATAACCGGCAACGTTCACTTATGGTCTATCTCACGCGCAAAGCCGAATTTTCCGCCTCGCACTACTACCACAACCCCGACTTCACCCCGGAAGAGAACCGCCGCCTCTTCGGCAAATGCAATAACCCCCACGGACACGGCCACAACTACACCCTCGAAGTCACCGTGAAGGGCGAAGTCGATCCCCGCTCCGGCTTCGTCGTCGATCTCAAGCAACTCAAAGAGATCATGCACCGCGAAGTCCTCGACGCCATGGACCACCGCTTCCTCAACAAAGAAGTGCCCGAATTCTTCACCCAGATTCCCACCACAGAGAATCTCGCCATTGCCTGCTGGCAGCGCCTCGAATCCAAACTCCACCAGGCCCGACTCCACCGCGTCCGCGTCTATGAAACTCCCGACCTCTTCGTCGATTTCTATGGTGAACAATGAAATTCTTGCTCACAAGATGTCGGCGTCATCCTGAGCGGAGCCGCATTTCGGGCGAAGCGAAGGATCTCGCAGATTCAGGTGGAAGAGCGGCCCTTCAGGGCCGCGTAAGCAATGTTGCATTGGATCGGGCTTTAGCCCCCGTGTGCCTCTCGGAGGCCCAATGATCGCCCACCTCACCCGCCGCTACCACTTCTCGTCCTCCCACCGCCTGCACAGCGCGGATATGTCTGCCGAAGAAAACGCCAACACTTACGGCAAATGCAACAACCCTCACGGACACGGCCACAACTACACCCTCGAAGTCACCGTCAGCGGCCCGGTCGATCCCGCCACTGGCATGGTCTGCAACCTCGTCGATCTCGACGGATTCGTCGAAAGGGAGGTGCTCTCTCGCTACGATTTAGAGAATTTGAATACGCTGAAAGAATTCGCCCAACATGTGCCCACCACGGAAAATCTCTCCATCGAGATATTCGAAATTTTGCAGCGCGGCTTTCAAAAGGCGCATCTTGAAAGAGTACGACTCGAAGAAACCATGATGAACTCCTTCGAGTACGCCGGCACAAACGACTTGCGGCACTAGCGTTGTCATCCTGAGGCGCGTGTTTTTGCGCCGAAGGATCTATGCAACTTGCTGCCCGCGGGATGAGAATGTGTAATAGATAGGCAAGGCCGATCCAGCCCACTTATGAAGCCCGTCCCGATTGAACAGACGAAAGAACCCGTCACCCTCACCAGCGCCAGCTATGAAGACCTGGTCCGCGAAACGCTGGTCCGCCTCGGCGAAGATCCCGACCGCGAAGGTCTGGCCTCGACTCCCGAGCGAGTCCACAAAGCCATGAAGTTCCTCACCAAGGGATATCAGGAGGATCCCGAAGCCCTCCTCAAAGGCGCGCTCTTCACCGTGAACTACGACGAAATGGTCATCGTCAAAGACATCGAAATGTTCAGCCTCTGCGAGCATCATCTGCTCCCATTCTTTGGCAAGGTACACGTCGCCTACATCCCCAACGGACGCGTCATCGGCCTCAGCAAAATCCCGCGCCTCATCGAACTCTTCTCCCGCCGCCTGCAAATTCAAGAGCGCCTCACCACGCAAATCGCCGAGACCATCCAGAAAGTCATCGAACCCCAGGGCGTCGGCGTAGTCATCGAAGCCCGTCACCTCTGCATGATGATGCGCGGCGTCGAAAAACAGCACTCCGCCGCCGTCACGTCCTCGATGCTAGGCTGCTTCCGCCAGGAAGAAGAAACCCGTTCCGAGTTCCTCTCCCTGATCCGCCAGCGCCCTAACAGCGTCTAGGGTTTTCGAAATTGCAGCGAATGTATCCACCGCCGCAGAAGAGCGGCCTCTTCGGGTCGGCGTTGAGAAGCGTGCAGGGAAGAGCGCCCCGTCAGGTCCGCGTTAAGCAGCGTGCGTAGAAGAGCGGCCCTTTAGATCCGCGTTAAGCGGCGTGTGTGGAAGAGCGGCCCATCAGGCCCGCATTAAGCAGCGTGTGTGGAAGTGGGCCCTTTAGATCCGCGTTAAGCGGCGTGTGTGGAAGAGCGGCCCATCAGGCCCGCATTAAGCAGCGTGTGTGGAAGAGTGGCCCTTTAGGGCCACGTTAAGCAGCTCATAATGAGTGCGGGCTTTTTAGCCCCGTGGTTTATTCTTTTCGCGCCTCTACCGTTGCGAATCGATGATGTAAGATCATGCCGCCATGAAGACCGTGACACCACAACATTCAAGTAAAGCTTTAATCTCCCAAGTCGCCCTGATTACCGGAGCCACACGCGGCATCGGCCTGGCGCTGGCCCGCGCTCTCGCTGCCAACTCCTGCAACTTGATCCTCACCGCCCGCGACGAGAAAGCCTTAACTCGCATCAGCAGGGAACTGTCCTCCCGAAAAATCAAAGTCCTCACCTACCCTTGCGACATTCGCGATCCCCACGACGTCGACGCTCTCTTCCGCGCCGCCCGCCGCCAATTCAAGCGTCTCGACATCCTCATCAACAACGCCGGCATCGCCCACGCCAACCTCCCCATAGAAAAACTTCCGCTTCCCATCTGGAAAGATGTCCTCGACACCAACCTCACCGGCACCTTCCTCGTCACTCAAGCCGCGCTCGCCATCATGAAACGCGGAGGCACCATCGTGAACAACCTCTCCGTCGCCGCCACCCGCGTCTTTGCGGGATCCGCCGCCTACAACGCCAGCAAGCACGCTGCCCTTGGCCTCACCAACACTCTCCGCGAAGAACTTCGCCCTCGCGGCATTCGCGTCATCGCCCTTCTGCCCGGCGCTACCGATACTGATATCTGGACCACTCTCTGGCCCGCCGCTCCCCGCAAGAAAATGATGTCCCCCGAAACCGTCGCCGCTGCCACTCTGCAAGCGATCCTCCTGCCCTCCAACGCCACCGTAGAGTCCCTCGAAATCCGCCCCACACTCGGCACCCTGTAGCCGTTCGTCAAACCTCGTATGGCAACTGCCGCACCACAAACTCGTGAACTGCCGCACCACAAACGCGTTGCACTACCGCACCACAAATGCGTGCTGCACCACAAACGCGTTGCACTACCGTGGAAGAGCGGCCCTTCAGGGCCGCGTTGAGCTCAACATCAATGAGGGCTTTCAGCCCCTGAGGTCGCTTATTCGCCGATGCGCCAGCCGGCCTGGACCAAACTCGAACTCCTCGCCCGCCTTTCCTCTTGCCTCCGCTCCGATTACAATGCTCACCGCCAATCCATCCGTGGAGGAACTCTCAATGCTCAAATCACCGTTTCTCGCCGCTGCCCTGTTCGCCGCAACCCTCGCTCTTCCGGCCGCGCAGGACGCTAAGAAGGACACGCCCGCCAAACCCGCCGACAGTCCGTCGAAGGTCGTTCTCGATTCCTGGAACGACGTCGGCCGCAAACTCATCGCCATGGCCGAAGATTTCCCCGAGGACAAATACGATTTCAAGCCCACGCCCGCCCAGCGCAGCTTCGCCGAGCAACTTCTCCACGCCGCCGGAGCCAACTACTACTTCACCAATCCAGTGATGGGACAGAAGCCTCCCGCCGGCGAAGACCCCAAGCGCGATCAATACAAGACCAAGGCCGACATCGTCACCTTCGTCAAGAAGTCCTTCGCCGACGGTGCCGCCGCGATCCAGGCGAAGGGCGATAAAGGAATGTCTGAACTCGTCGTCGAGCCCTTCTCCCATCAGCAAGTGCGCATCGGAGATCTTGCCTATGGCTTCATCGAACACTGCGGCGAACACTACGGCCAACTCGTCGTCTACTACCGCCTGGCCGGCCTGGTCCCGCCAGAGTCTCGCCCGAAAAAGTGAACCAGTTGTCTTATCGTCCTGACCGAGGATTGAGCTTCGCGAATGCGAAGCTCAACGGTCTCTTGAGAGGGAAAAGAACGAGAGGATATAACTCGGGTGCCCCATTTCTCGCGCGATCTTTGCGCGAGAAGTGGGGTTTTGTCGTCTTCACCGGTACGCGTAAGGCGTCCGCCTCCTCCGCTCCGGAAACAGCTTCGCCATCACCAACCCCGAAACAAATCCACCCACGTGCGCCCAGAAGGCCACGCCTCCCATATCGCCCCCCGCATGGGCCATCGACAACGTCTGCGCTCCCGATAGAAAATTGAGCACGAACCATTCGCCCAGCACCACCCACGCCGGCAGATAAAGGACAAACACGAAGAACCACGTCAGCACCCGCGCTCGCGGATACAAAATGAAATACGCACCCAACACTCCCGCAATCGCTCCGCTCGCTCCCACCGTCGGCACATTCGAGTGCGGATAAATCGCCACCTGCGCCGCCATCGCAAACAGTCCGCATAGCAGGTAGAACAACAGATACGTGAAGTGTCCGAGGTAGTCTTCAATATTGTCCCCGAAGATATACAGGAACCACATGTTTCCCAGCACGTGCCCCCAACCCGCGTGCAGAAACATCGACGTGAAAAATGGGAGCACGACCTGCTCCAGCGAATACCGCGGCGAGCCCGCCAGAAACGCCGCCAGATGCGCCGGCACTTCCCCAAATTGTCGCGCAAACAGCTCGGCACCCCGCGGATCCGTCACCTGCTGCAGAAATTGCAACAGGTAAATCAGAATGTTGAGCGCAATTAAAAACATATTCACGTACGGCGTGCTGTATCGTGGTTGGTCGTCCTTAAGAGGAAGCATGAAAGATTTGGTAAGTTAGTATTACAGGGTACAACAGTTCTCGTGGATCTCCACTCTGCCGATGATTTTCGGTAGGCGGCTACTTTGAAGTAGCCTACGATCATGATTTTGGGTGGCGCAGCGCTTTGCGCGCTGCGATAACACCTGTGCTCTAGACTGTCGGGCTTCAGTCCCCGCGGTACGCTCTTCGCAATTCCCTCATGAATTCCGTCCTCATCATCGACAAGCCCCCCGGACTCACCTCGCACGACGTGGTCAACCGCGCCCGCCGCATTCTCCGCGAACGCTCCATCGGACATCTGGGCACCCTCGATCCCATGGCCACCGGCGTCCTCCCACTCGTCACCGGCAACCTCACGCGCCTCGCCCAGTTCTACACTGCATCGGAAAAAACTTACGAAGGCACCATCCGCTTCGGCTTCGCCACCGATACCTACGACGCGCAAGGCGACGCCACTACGGACCCCAAACCCGTCAGTCTACGCGCCGAAGAAGTCGAGACCCTCGCCGCCCGCTTCCGCGGCGTCATCCAGCAAACTCCGCCTCCGTTCTCCGCCAAGAAAATCAAAGGCGTCCCCGCCTACAAACTCGCCCGCCAGCAGAAAGAAGTAAAGCTCGAGCCGGTCCAGGTAGAAATCAAAGAGTTCGAAATCCTCGAAGTCACCGTCGACCGCGTCCGCTTCCGCGCCCACGTCACCTCCGGAACCTACATGCGCTCCGTCGCCCACGATATGGGAAGGGAACTAGCCTGCGGCGCGCATCTGGAGTCCCTTCGCCGCACCGCCGTCGCCGAATTCACCCTCGCAGACGCCCACACCTTAGAAGAATTGGCGGAAGCAGCCAATCCTTGTCATCCCGACCGGAGCTTGCCTTCCCCGGAGGGAAAGACAAGCGGAGTGGAGGGACCGGCTGTTTCGCCCGCGGCGGGTGCCCCATTTCTCGCGTCCTTTGCGAGAAGTGGGGATTTTGATTCCCTTGAAGCCCTTTGCGTTCACCCACGCAAACTGCTCCCCCAACTCCCCTCCGTCACCGCCGACGAAGCCACCGTCGCCCGCATCCGCAGCGGACGCACCGTCAACCTCCCCGACCTCTCTCGTGCCCGCCAGGTCAAGGTCTTCTCCGGCCAGCGCGATCTGATCGCCATCGCCACCCGAGTTGCCGGCACCCTCTTCCACCCCAAACTGGTCCTCTGTAGCTAAACCATGCAAGTGAGGGTCGGGTGCCCCATTCTAACGTCGCGTTCTTTGCGACGTTAGAGTGGGGACTTTGAACGTTTGTTGCGGAGTTCTCATCCTTGACGGTCTTCTCCGCGACCTTTACTGTGACTGATTACAAATCCATGAAACTCTCCGTCGTCATGCCCGTCTACAACGAGCAGGGCACCCTGCGCGAAGTCATCTCCCGCGTCCTCGCTGTACCCCTTGAGATCGAACTCATCTGCATCGATGACGGCTCCCGCGACGGCTCTCGCGAAATTCTCTCCGAGCTACAATCCACCCATCCCCAGATACGCGTCCTCCTCCAGCTCAAAAACATGGGCAAGGGCTCCGCACTCCGACGCGGTATCCAGGAGGCCACCGGAGACTTCATCCTCATCCAGGACGCCGACCTCGAATATGATCCATCGGACTACCCGGCACTACTTCATCCTTTACTTGAAGGCAAGGCCGACGTGGTCTACGGATCCCGTTTCCTCGGTGCCGCCCCCCATCGCGTCCTCTATTTCTGGCACTACGTCGCCAATCGCATCCTCACGCTTCTTTCCAACGCCCTCACCAACATCAACCTCACCGACATGGAGACCTGCTACAAAGTCTTCCGCCGCGAGATCCTCCAATCCATTCCAATCGAAGAAGACCGCTTCGGCTTCGAGCCCGAAATCACCGTCAAGATCGCCCAGCGCCGCCTCCGCATCTACGAAGTCGGCATCAGCTACTGGGGTCGCACCTACGAGGAAGGCAAGAAGATCGGCTGGCGAGACGGCCTCCGCGCTCTCTGGTGCCTCCTGAAATACACCCTGAAGGGAAGCTGAGGAGGGCTATTGGGAAGGTCAGTCTGCCGCTTAGAGGTGAGCGAGACAAATGAGGTTCAAGCCTGAGGATGCGCCCAGCATGCCCTATGTGTAATGTCCGATAACAGGTATTATGTAAATCGGCAAAGAAGGGCGAAACACACAGGCGAGAATATCAACCCTCAAATTGACTGGATCTGGCTGGCCGCTGGGCTTACCGGCAACTGAGTTCCCTACATCTTGTACTTCCCCAAATCGTCGTCGCCGAGCCCCTCGAGATACTTCCGCAACTCCTCCGACGTCACCCGGTCTGACATATTCGCCGCCAGCTTCGAAGTCTTCAACACAACTTCTTCCACGAAGATCGGACAATCCACCCGCAGCGCCAGCGCCAGCGCATCCGACGGACGCGAATCAATACTGATCACCTCGCCGCCGCGCTCCAGCCAGATCACCGCATAAAACGTATCCTCGCGTAACTCGGTCACGACAACTTTGTGCACCTGCGTCTCCAGACCAGTCAGCACGTTCTTAATCAAATCATGCGTCATCGGACGCGGCGCGCTGACTTTCTCCATTTCCATCGCAATCGCATTCGCCTCATAAACCCCCACCCAGATCGGCAGTACAGTGTCTCCGCCCACATCCTTCAACACCACAATCGGCATATTTGTAACCGGATCCATCATTAGGCCGCGGATTGTCATTTCTACTTCCATGGGGGTCTCCTGCTAAATGCCATTCTTATATCACCAATTCGCCGAGCAGGCTGTTGGGAAAACTTCCAGTCACCAGGATCGGCGCGTAGGCTCCGGGTTTGGGATTCGCGTGCTCGGGGGCGGTGAAGTTCAGGGTCTTGTTGTGGCTGGTGCGGCCGACGAATTGGCGCCGGGCTTCGTTCCTGGCTTCAACCATTACTTCACATTTTGTTCCGATGTACTTCTCGTAGCGCACTCGCTGGATCTCGCGCTGTCTGGCCATTAATACCTCAAGGCGGCGAGCTTTTTCTTCGTCGGGGATCGCGTCGTCCAGCTTCAGGGACGGGGTGTTGGGCCTCGGCGAATACTTGAAGGCAAAGACGGCGTCGTACACGACTTCGTCCAGCAGGTCTAACGTCTCGGCGAAGTCGGCTTCGGTTTCTCCGGGGAATCCTACGATCACGTCGGTGGTGATGCTGATTTCGCGCTTCGCGGCCTTCATCCACGCAATGCGCTCCATGTATTGCTCGCGGGTGTAGAGGCGCTGCATGGCGTCGAGCATGCGCGTCGATCCGCTCTGCACGGGCAGGTGCACGTGGTCGCACAGCGTAGGGACGGCGTCGATGGCGTCGACGATATCGCGTCCGAAGTCGCGCGGGTGGGAAGTTGTGAAGCGCACGCGACGGATGCCTGGTACTTCTCCCACGGCGGCCAGCAATTCCGCAAAAGTTTTTCTGGCAGCCGGGTTCCCTTCCGAATCTTTGTACGAATTTACGTTCTGGCCGAGCAGTTGAATTTCCGTGTAGCCGAGATCTGCCATCTGGCGGGCTTCGGCGATGACCGATTGCGAGGTGCGGCTGCGCTCTTTGCCACGCGTGTACGGCACCACGCAATAAGCACAGAACTTGTCGCAGCCTTCGATGATGGTGATGTACCCGCGATGGGGATTGGTGCGCGCAGTGAATTCGGTTTCGAAGCAGGCGTCGGTCTGGCGGTCGTCGAGTCCGGTGATGCGGACCAGGCTTTCGGCTTCTGGCTTTCGGCTTCCGGACTTCCCTGCTTCGAGCGTCGCTGCTTCCAAATCCGCAAGCACGCCGGGCAGTTTGTTGTAGGAGGCCGATCCACAGACCAGTGACACATACGGTGCGCGCTCGAAAATCTTTTCGCCTTCCTGCTGGGCGACGCAGCCGAGCACGCCGAACGTTTTGCCCTGCTTCTTGTATTTCTTGTAATCGGAGAGCCGGTTGAATACTTTCTGCTCCGCTTTGTCTCGAATGGAGCACGTATTGTAGAGCACCAGGTCAGCCTGCTCGACGGTCTCGACCTGGCGATAGCCTTCCTGAATGAGCGTGCCAACGACCTTTTCCGAGTCGTGAACATTCATCTGGCAGCCGAAGGTTTCGAGATAAAACGTCTTCTGCGGCTTTTGCGGAGTGCTTTGTGGAACCCCAGACATATAAGGAAAGTATAACGCGCGGGTGCCCCATCCCAACGGCGCGGTTTTTGCGATGTTCGGGTAGGGATTTTGACCTTCGAGCAGGATCAAAACCCAAGGGATTCAATGCAGTGGAATCCCGCCCTTGTCGCACAAAACGCGACAAGGATGGGGCACCCGGCAGGCAGAATGAATGTACAGCGCACACTCGCAAGCCGATTTTCTTAGTGGGTGCTCAGCTCAATCCGTAACGCTCAACTAATCTTCCTGCCGCTAGTTTCGGCCCATCCCATCGTGCAACGACTTCGGCAAAGCTGGCAGCCCTGGATTTGGCGCCTTCGTCATGCAACAGCCTCGCAATCGCCTCTTGAACCTTTCGGGACGGATTGCGTGATTTTCTCACGCGTATCGCGAAGCCTAACCTTTCCAGACACGCTAGGTTTGCAACCTGTTCCATCTGCATGCCGACACCGACAACGGGTTTGCCCGCCAGTGCGGCTGTCATGACAGTACCGATTCCGCCATGAATCACCGTCAGGTCGGCTATTCTGTTGGCCTGTATCGCTGGAAGCCAATCGGTGACCAGAACATTCGACGGGATGTGCACGTTCGGAACCTGAGAAAGTTGGAACTTCACCGGAGCGATCACGCGGTACGGCTTACCTTCGAAACTCTCGATGATTCTCGCGACGATCTCGCGTGTGCACGAGCTTCCCATGGCGAAGTAGATGAGCGGTTTGTCCCTTGGAATGTTCCGGATTTCTCCAGGCATCGGAAATTCGTCTCGAGGAATGAGCGGGCCTGTGAAGAAATTGATTGGGCGGCAGTTGGATGTCGGAAAATCCAGGAGGCTCTGCGACCAGGGTAATGTCACCACGCCAGTAATCGAAGATCGATTCGTATCCTGGGACCCCAAAGTGTTTGGCGGCATGGTTCACAGAATCCAAGAAACCGTGCTTGATCCAGAAGTTAACAAACGCCAGTATGCAGCGGTCGGCAACGGCCTTGATGGCGGCAGGCCACACGTGGTCCGTCATACCTGCGCCGTGTTCAAAGAAATCAGGGAGCCATGTCGACTGTACGACCCAAACGAGAGGAATGTTGAGAACTCGACAGGTGACCGGAATCGATGGATACGACCCGGTGACAACGGCAACTGGTGCGAGCCGCTTGAGAACGGCAACTTCGTTCTGGACACGCTGAATCATCTCCGCATCGGTAAACGCCGACGTGAACTTCTCTCCGCGATCTACTTTGGCGATGTGCTCGATCTTCTTCGGCGTTAGGCGTGGCTCCATCCGAGTTAGGCCAAAGCCGTGCTTCTCGATCATCGGCTCGAAGTCACCCCCGTCGGAAATGAAGTGGCTTTGAAAGATTGCGCTGGCCGCCGGGTCGCGCGCCACTCCCAAGGCGATCTCCAGCATGCGGCTCGTCTCCGCCAGGTTGAAGGCGCAAGGAGCGAACAGAAGCGCCCGCGACGCCTTCGTTTTGCTGTTGCTTACATCAGCCATTGAAACACTCGCTCTACGAAAGCCTTCGCGTTTGTCCCGATGCACACACCGTGAGCGATGATCAGCTTGTCGAAATCCCAGGAAAGCAGCTTTTCGAGGGATTGCCGCGCGAGGTCACGATGAATGAAGGAGAGCCTGATGTCCAGCCCAACACCCCCCTGCGGAGATACCACACCCCCCAGTTTGAACAAAGCGTTCCGAAAGGGCTTGCCTTTGACGATCGGATGAATCTGGATCAGATCATCCAGAATGACTGTGCGCGACTGTCGGTGAAAGAAAACTACTTCTTCGATGAGGGGATTGCCCTTGAAGGCAAGCTGGTCGAAATCGATCTTCCAGCCTTGAGGCGGTTCGTCTCCCAAAATACCAGCGAAGGGCAATGTCCCTTTCTTTAGCGTAAACGGAGTGGCGCGCGATGCCCATAGCTGTGCGTCGGGAAACAGGGTGTGCCAAGCCGTCAGCCTCCAGACATGCCTTGGCGTCGCCGCGAGAAGGTATCTCACAGGCCCAAGTTCCGCGATTCGCTTGAGCATGCCGAACGACACCGACACGGGAGAGTTTATCCAGACTGAACCATCGGAGAGCTTCGCGACAGTCATGCGGGTTGTAAACATCAAACCCATATCGCGGACGTTCGGCCCTTCCACGACCCACAGGTCGTCAGCAAATTGCTCACATTCCTTCATAGGTGTGGCCTTTTTGCAGAATACCAAACGCCGGGTGCCCCATCTTTCGCGTTCTTTGCGAAAGGTGGGATTCCACGAGCGTCAATTCCTGGGGATTTTGATTGCTCCGGATTGAAAGCCGCGATGCTGGCAGCGAGGTGCACAGATCCTTCGCTTTGCTCAGGATGACAACGTTGGGAGATAGTTCGGTGCGCGCGCGTCCCTCTCACACTCAGAATTCGCTCGGAAAGGCGAAGAGGCGGCGCAAGCTTGTGCTATGGCACGGTTTGCAACCGCCATCTACAGGACGATCGTGACAACGCCTCGCAATCGTCGGAATCTATCAGTTTTGACAGTTTGTCTTGAGGGTAGCGCCTCGCTCTAATACCTCCAGTCATAGTGACGCCTGTCAGTCTCATCCCAAGAGGCTGCCACAGAATCCTGTTTACCAATTCAGCGAGGAGCAATCAAATGCCGGAAAAAGTGAAGAGCATGCCAAAGAAGCCGAACATTCTGTTCATCATGGCGGATGACATCGGATGGTTCAATGTCAGCGCCTACAATCACGGCCTCATGGGATACCGCACGCCGAACATCGACCGGATCGCCAAAGAAGGCGCGCTGTTCACCGACTTCTACGGACAGCAGAGCTGCACGGCGGGGCGCGCGGCGTTCATCACCGGACAGTCGCCGATCCGCACCGGCCTGACCAAAGTGGGGACGCCTGGGGCGACCCTGGGGCTCAGCGCCGAGGACCCGTCGGTGGCGCAGTTCCTCAAGAATTTTGGCTACGCGACCGGTCAGTTCGGAAAGAACCATCTTGGGGACCGCAACGAGCATCTTCCAACCGTACACGGCTTCGACGAATTTTTCGGCAACCTCTATCACCTCAACGCCGAGGAAGAACCCGAGTATCCAAACTACCCGAAGGATCCGAGGTTCCGAAAGCAGTTCGGGCCACGCGGCGTGCTGAAGTGCATGGCGACCGATAAAGACGATGCCACCGTGGACGAAAAGTTCGGGAAAGTCGGCAAGCAGAAGATCGAAAACACTGGGCCTCTCACCAGGAAGCGCATGGAAACCGTGGACGAGGAGTTCATCGGGTCGGCCCTCGATTTTATCGATCGGAAGTCAAAGGAGGGCGCACCGTGGTTCTGTTACTTCAATCCCACCAGGATGCACGTGTTCACGCACCTCAAGCCGAGTTCGGTCGGCAAGACCGGCTTAGGCCTCTATCCGGATGGAATGGTCGAGCTGGACGGATATGTCGGACAGTTGCTGAAAAAGCTTGACGATGTGGGCGTCGCCGACAACACGGTCGTTGTCTTCACAACGGACAATGGAGCGGAAGTAATGTCGTGGCCGGATGGCGGCTCAACCCCATTCCGCGGCGAGAAGGACACCAACTGGGAAGGCGGCTGGCGCGTACCCTGTGTGATGCGCTGGCCAGGTGTCATCGAGCCCGGCCGCGTGATCAACGAAATTGCCTCCTTGCAAGACTTCATCCCGACCTTCGCGGCGGCGAATGGCGAGCCCGACCTGGTTGAGAAGGTGAAGAAGGGTTATTCCATTGGAGGCAAGACGTTCAAAGTGCATCTGGACGGCTTCAACCTTCTGCCGTTTCTTTCCGGCAAGGAGGAAAAGTGTCCCCGTGAAGGCTTCATCTATTGGAGCGACGACGGCGACTGTATGGGAATGCGGATAGGCCGGTTCAAGGTTGTCTTCGCCGAGCAGCGCAGTACGGGCCTGGATGTTTGGCGCGCTCCGCTGTCGTCGATGCGTCTTCCGAAGTTCTTCGACCTGCGCGCCGATCCCTTCGAGCGCGGAGAAGAGAGCTTCAAGTACAACGACTGGTTCATGGAAAATATACCTCTCCAGTATCTGGCACCGCCGCTTCTCCATAAGTGGCTGGAGAGCTTCAAGGAGTTTCCGCCGCGAGCCAAGGCGGCGAGCTTCACCATCGACCAGGTATTCCAGCAAATGATGAATCGGGCGGCGTAATTTCTCCATGCCGTCCTGGAGTGAAACAGAGTCACGGGTGGCCGCCTTCAATGTTGCGAGAGGACGGCCGCCAGTGTCACTCAGTGCCGGGTGCCCCATCTTTCGCGTTCTTTGTTCTTTGCGAAAGGTGGGATTCCACGAGCGTCAATTCCTAGGGATTTGATTCCTCCCGATTGAGAGCTGCCGTGTTGGTAACGGAGTGCACAGATCCTTCGCTTTGCTCAGGAAGACAACGGGTTGGTGTGTCCCACTTTGTTCGGCCGGCAGCCGAGAGCGAACCCCAGGGGCTAAAGGCGGAACGTATGGTGCTGCTTATGGGCACGACTGAAAGTCGTGCCCTTCCCCATCTGTGCATCGATTCGGGCACACGACGCAGCGCACCGGAAGGTCCCTACATCGGCAGACTGAGGGGATATCTTTCCAACCTCTTGCTTGGGGGCGGCAGGCGAGGAGGCACCAGGCTTCGCGGTATTTCTCGAATTGGGCGCGGGATTGGTGGCGAGCATTGGGATAGAAGTGGATGCCTTTGCGGCGTCCGATGGCCTCGATGGGGATGATGTACCAGATGTCCTCGGGGACGATGTAGGCGACGAAGAAGTCGATTTCGGCGGGGGTGTAGGGGACGCCGCTGGCTCCCGCGGTCTTGACGCGGTAGCGATGCTCCGCGTGACCGGTAGCGGATTTGACCTGGACGCGGAGGAATCCGCGACCGCGTTCGACGACGGAGTCGTAGCGCTCGCTGTCTCCCCAAGGGAGGCAGACGGTGAATTCGAGGTGGGTGGCACGAGCGAGGAAGGCGGCTTCGGCGGCTTCTCCGCGACGCTTTCGGGTGGGGGTGGCGACGGCGTGGAGGGTGACAATTCCGGTGAGGTCTGGGAGGAAGAGGTCTTCCCTGCTGGGTTGGATCAGGATTATGGGTGCATTTCGCATAACCGAAAAGGCGCAGCTGGTGGCTGCGCCGGTGTCTCCTTCTTATGAAATGGATGGCAAAATCCCCACTCTAACGTCGCAAAATGCGCGACGTTAGAATGGGGCACCATTTATGAAATGGATGGCCCAAAACACGAAAAGCGCGGCCCGGAGGCTGCGCTTTCTGAAATTTATCCTTCTATATCTATTATCTCAAGTTGGAGGGGGTAAAGTGGTAAAAATAAGAACTTTATTTCTGCTTGCGAATGTGGGGTTTGCAGGGAATCGGGTGGTTTAGGGGGCTTGACAAGAATTTCCACAAAACGTCGAAAAGGTCAAAATCCCCACTCTAACGTCGCAAAATGCGCGACGTTAGAGTGGGGCACCCGGATCACATCCAACCCTCCGATCAGAGGGGTCATTGATTCGACGGATTCTCCATGAAGGCTTCGAGCCAGCCGAGGACTCGCTTCCAGCCTTCGCCATGACTGGTGGCGGACTCTGCGCTGGCGAAACCGTCCTGACGAACGCGGACCAACGTGCCAGTGCCGGATTTGCGGGGACCGCTGGGCGCCAGTCCGTGGACGCTGTGAGGAATGAGTTCCCAACGGACGACCGTTTTCTCTGGGCCGCTGTAGCTACCGATCCAGGTGTGGACGAGCAGGCGGGGAGGATCGACTTCGAGATATTCTCCTTCAACGTAAAAAGTTTTGCCGTCGGAGCCGATGCCGTCGCTGCGCCACTTGCCGCCGACGCGCACGTCCATGGTGGACTTGGTGACGTGGTAGAGGTCGGACTGTCCCCACCACTTCGGAAGCTGGGTCGGATCGCTGATGGCCTGGAAGACCCGGGCAGGAGGGGCGGCGATGAAGATTTCGGCGATGACGGCGGTCTGGTCGGGGGTGATGGTGGCAGTGGCCATGGAATTCTCCTGAGTTCTTGATTTTTATCTGACGTTGCGAAAACAAAATGGAGTCAAAGTCCCCACCCTCTTTCGCAAAAGAGGCGAAAGAAGGGTGGGGCACCCAGTTCTCTTCATGCTTCTACGAACTTCTTTAGCATTGCGACTACGACGGGCCATCCGCTGCAGTAATCCTTGCGGGCGGCGGCTTCTTGCGCGAGGCCGCTGTGTGTCACTTTCACGTGCGTGCCTGTTTTTGTGGGCGTGAGTTCCCAGCGGACGATGGTGGGGCGAGCGACGTCGTCATGCCAGTTGGCAAGCCAGGTGTAGACGAGGAGGCGCGGGGGATCATACTCGAGGATCTCGCCGTGACACTCGAAATCTCGGACGCCGTTGACCTCGACCGAGCCGGCCTTGGTGGCTTAACCGTAGCGGCCGCCTGGACGCGGGTCCATCTCCCAGAATTTCGCGGGACATTCCGGGGAACCGAACCAGCGCTTGAGTTCGGAGGCGGTGGTCAGAGCCTGAAAGACGCGGGCCGCGGGGGCGATGATGTCGACCTCGCTGACGATGGTGTCAAGTTCGGGGGTGATGGCTGTCGGCATTGGCAAGTCTCCTGTGTCGGTTTGTAGCGCCTCTGGCGTCAAAGAATCAAAAACAAAGGTCGAAAGCTGGACGGACAAGCCCACACCCGTTGTCCGTCCCACGACCCGATTACATTTTGGCTTCAGTCTTGCGGTAGAGATCGAAGAATCGTTTCATCTCCTTGCCATGATCGACGAAGGTCCAGTCTTCGGTGTGATGGTTGTCGTCAAGCATGGTGAGAACTACGCTCTGCATGTGACCGGCGCCGGGAGCAATGTTGGTGCCGTCGAAGAAGGTGAACGTGAAGGTTTTGCCGTCGGGCGATAGGCTGGCCTGCATTCGCGGCTCATTGCCGGCCGCGCAGTAATGAGTCATGAGGAGCTTGTTCGGGCCATCCATGTTGATCATCGAGATCATCCCATGATCGCCCTGGATTTCGCTCATAAGCGCGGAGCCGCCAGCGGTCTCGCGGAAGGAGACGAGCAGGGGTTTACCGTCAGAGGTCTTCCCTTCCCAGGAGCCTGCGAGCGATTTGAGTTGGGTGAAGGATTTTTGGGCGTCGGATTGAGCGAGAGCGGCGATGGCGGCAAGCGCGACGAAGATTACGGCAGCGATGCGAGTGGATTTGGTCATGACGGTTTTCCTTTCTGTCCTTTTTGAGAAATTCAGGGTTTCGGTTTATGCGCGGACTGTGTCTCGCGCGCGTATTCGGTTTCGACGAACGATTTCAGGTTGTTGAGGCTGGCTTGCCAGAAGACGCGGTATTGCTCGATCCAGGAATCGACGGCGCGGAGCGGTTCGGGATTCAACTCGTAAACTCGATTTCGGCCTTCGCGGTGCTCGCGGACCAAGTGGGCACGGCGCAGGAGGCGGAGGTGCTTGGAGATGGCGGGACGCGAGACGGGAAAGGCTTCGGCGATCTGGCCGGCGGGCTGGCTGCCACGGCGGAGCAGATCGAGGACGGCGCGGCGGGTGGGGTCGGAGAGGGCCTGAAAAGTGGCTTCGGTGCGCTGGGGGCCGGAATATGTAACCGAACGGTTCCGCATAATGCGTAACCTTATCGTTACGCGATTGAGATGTCAAGAACTTTCTCAGGCGAACAATTTCTCCGTTGTCCCCAGTCAGAATCCCCACCCTCTTTCGCACTGGACGCGAAAGAAGGATGGGGCACCCATGCGCTTTGGTATCGGGAACGTTCCTACTGCATTCCGTTCTGGATTAAATCGAGGAAGGCTTGGTGGATGCGGGGGTCGTCGGAGAGTTCGGGGTGGAAGGTGGCGGCCATGGTTTTCCCCTGGCGAACGGCTACGGGGTCGTGCCCTTCTGTCGCGAGGATCTCGACGCCTTTGCCGACGTGCTCGATTTTGGGGGCACGGATGAAGACCATTTCGATCGGGGAGGAACCGAAGAGACCTTGGCGGATGGAGCTGTCAATCTGGCGTCCGTAGGCGTTGCGGCGGATGCGGATGTCGAGGGCGCCCAAGCCTTTCTGCTGCGGGTTCTCGACTTCGGTAGCGAGGAGGATGGCTCCGGCGCAAGTGCCAAAGGTGGGCTTTGCGTGGACGAAGTCTTTCAATTTGGCGAAGCCGTCTTCGCCGAGGAGTTTGAGGAAGGTGCCGGATTCTCCGCCGGGGATGACGAGGCCGTCGAGGGCGTCGAGTTGGTCGGGTTTTTTGACGAGGACGACCTCGGCGCCGAGTTCTTCGAGGCGTCGGCGGTGAGCGTCGAAATCACCTTGCAGGGCCAGGACTCCGATCTTCATGGTAGTTCGATTTTAGCGGATGGGCTTCGGAAGCATCGGCTGCGGCAGAAGACAATTCACCACAGAGGACACAGAGTACGCAGAGGGATTCGGGCGGGCCTTTGCGCCATCGCGGAGACTGAAGCCGCGTCTTAATTCGGGGATGCTCGACGCGGCGCTGAAGCGCCGCTGTTCCACTCATTCGAGCTACCAGCCTCGGGTTTGGAGCATTTGGGCTTCGTCTAAGCCGGCGACGGCCAGGCCCTTCATGGCGCCCTGGAGGTCTTCGCTAACTTCAAGTAACACTTTAGGGTCGTTGAAGTGCGTGGCGGCTTTCACGATGGCGCGCGCGCGCTTCTCGGCTTCGACGGGATCGGCGAAAGTAGTCGAGTCTTTCATGAAGATGCCTGAGCCGACGAAGACCGCTTCGGCTCCTAGCTGCATCACCAGGCTCGCGTCGGCCGGAGTGGCGATGCCTCCCGCGCTGAAATTCGGGACGGGCAACTTCCCTGCTTTGGCGACCATGCGGATCAGTTCGTAGGGGGCCTGGTGTTCTTTGGCTTTGGCATAGAGTTCTTCCTCGCCGAGGACGGTGAGGATCTTCATTTCCTGAACGATCTGGCGGATGTGCTTGACGGCGTGGACGACGTCGCCGGTGCCGGCTTCTCCCTTAGTGCGAATCATGCAGGCGCCTTCGGCGATGCGCCGCAGGGCTTCGCCGAGGTTGCGGGCTCCGCAGACGAAGGGGACTTTGAAGGCATGCTTGTCGACGTGGTGGGACTCGTCGGCGGGAGTGAGGACTTCGGATTCGTCGATGTAGTCGACGCCGAGTTCCTGCAAGATTTGGGCCTCGGCGAAGTGGCCGATGCGGCACTTGGCCATGACCGGGATGGACACGGCGGCCATGATTTCGCGAATCTTTTTGGGGCTCGCCATGCGGGCAACGCCGCCTTCCGCGCGGATCTGCGCGGGGACACGCTCGAGGGCCATGACGGCTACGGCGCCGGCTCGTTCGGCGATGGTGGCCTGGTCGGCGTTGGTGACGTCCATAATGACGCCGCCTTTGAGCATTTCGGCGAGGCCGGTCTTGAGACGGAGAGACGTGTTGTTAGAACCGTTGTTCTGGGACATGGTTGAACCCGTGGATACCTTTTCGCGATCGCGAAGGATGGCTGTCAGCGTTCGGCTGTCAGCTCTCAGCTAACCCTTTGTTTGATGATGCCGCGAGGGTTTCGCCGCTGAATTCATTTTACAGTGTGTGGAAGGATTGCGGAACCCCGTCGGGTAAGGTGTCGATTATTGGTTCTCTTTGCCGAGGTCGCTTCTATTTTACTTGGAAGGCCGCGGGAAGAGTGGTGCGAGGTAGGGATCCTGCGACTGCGGTGTCGTCCACTTTGTGGATGACACCTTCGCTCAGGATGACAACGGAAATAGAGTCAAAATCCCCACTCTCTCTCGCAACAGACGCGAAGAAGGGTGGGGCACCTGCTTTATCTTTCTACAAACTTGGCGAACATTTTTTCGGGGTCGATGGCGATGAAGAGGCCGCGGCTGCGGGCTAGGACCTGTCCGTTTTCGTTGAGGATTTCGGCTTCGTTGATGTGCTGGCGGCCTTGGACGCTGACTTCCCTGCCCTCGACGTGCAAAGGTTTGTGGAGCGGGACCGGCCTGAGGTATTCGACGGTCATTTCTTTGGTTAGCGCGATCACGTGATGGAGTTTGTTTACTTTTCCCATCGCGTCGTCAAGGATGGTCGCGATGATGCCGCCGTGGCAGTGGCCGGGCGGTCCGGTGTAGCGCTTGCCGAGGCGGAATTTGCAGACGAAGGTCTGGCGTTCTTCGTCGAGGGTGAATTTCAGGTGCATGCCGTCTGGGTTGTTCTGGCCGCAGGCGAAGCAGTAGTTCTTCTGCATTTGGGCGTAGCGCGTGTCGTGGCCGTGGACTTGGGGCTTTCTGGGCATGGGTGATTCTAACGCGGACTTCAAGGGCTTGAACCACGAAGGGCACGAAGGTTCACGAAGGAAGAACGCGATTCGATCCTTCTCTCTGGCGACGAATTCCTGTATACATATCGGTTTTGGATTCTCCGCCCGCGATAGGACAATGGGCGATCCAAGCAGGTTGGATAGATACTTCGGCGGGCAAAATGCGCCCGCCTCAGGATGACAAGTGCGTTATGACTTTTGGATTGGAGCGTTTCATGAAATCGATCGCCACTTTCGTTCTCTTTTTCTTTCTGTCTCTGACGTTCATCACCCCACTGTCTGCTCAACAGACGCCGGATAAGGACTCCGACAAGAAGCCAGCTTCTGCGGCCGCTGGTCCGGCAGCGAAGAAAGAAACCAAGAAAGACGCCAAGAAGGACGAGAAGAAAGAGGAGCCGAAGGAAGAGAAGAAGGGCGGGATGACCGCGGACACTTTCTCGGGGCTCAAGTTTCGGTTGATTGGTCCGGCGGTGGCTTCGGGGCGCGTGATGTCAATTGCGGTCAATCCGAAGAACAAGTTTGAGTATTACGTAGGCGTGGCGTCGGGCGGGGTTTGGAAGACGGTGAATGACGGGACGACGTGGACTCCGGTGTTCGATGGCGAGGGATCGTATTCCATCGGGTGGGTGGGGCTCGATCCGAATGATCCTTCGGTGGTGTGGGTGGGAACGGGCGAGAGCAATTCGCAGCGCAGCGTGGGGTACGGCGACGGGATCTACCGGTCGGTCGACGGGGGCAAGAGTTGGGAGAACCTCGGACTGAAGAAGTCGGAGCATATTGGGCGCGTGGTGGTCGATCCGCGAGATTCGAAGGTGGTGTACGTGGCGGCGGAGGGGCCGCTGTGGGGAGCGGGCGGGGACCGCGGACTCTATAAATCGACCGACGCCGGGAAGACCTGGAAGGCGGTGCTGACGATCAGCGAGAACACGGGCGTGGTCGATGTGGCGCTCGATCCGTCGAATCCGGACGTTGTGTATGCGGCAGCGTATCAGCGGCGGCGGCATGTGTTCACGCTGATTGATGGCGGGCCGGAGAGCGCGATCTACAAGTCGACCGACGCAGGTGCGACCTGGAACAAGTTGAAGTCAGGGCTGCCTTCGGTGGATATGGGGAGGATTGGGCTGGCAGTTTCTGCGGCCGATCCCAATGTGGTGTACGCAACCGTTGAGGCGGCGGATGGGAAGGGCGGAATTTTCCGGTCGAGCGATAAGGGCGCGACTTGGGAGAAGCGCAACGACTTCGATCAGGGGGCGATGTACTACGCGCGTGTGGTGACGGATCCGAAGAATGTGGACCGCATCTTTGTGATGGCAGTGCAACTGCGCGAATCGCTCGATGGAGGCAAGACGCTGCAGAAGGTAAATGAGACGAATCATCACGGGGACAATCACGCGATGTGGATCGATCCGGACGATACCGGACACTGGCTGTTTGGATCGGATGGCGGAATGTATGAGACCTGGGACAACGCAAAGACGTGGGAGTTCAAAGCGAATCTGCCGACGGTGCAGTTTTATGACGTGGCGGTGGACAATGCGCTTCCCTTCTACAACGTGTGCGGCGGAACGCAGGATAACTTTTCATGGTGCGGGCCTTCGCGCACGCGGAATCTGAACGGGATTGTGAATGCCGACTGGTATGTGACGACCGGCGGAGATGGGTTTCGGTCGCAGGTGGATCCGGTGGACGCGAATACGGTGTATTCGGAGTCGCAATACGGTGTGCTGGTGCGGTACGACAAGCCGACGGGGCAGGAACTGGTGCTGCAGCCGCTGGAGGGCAAGGGGGAGCCTCCACTGCGGTGGAATTGGGATTCACCGATCATTGTGAGTCCGCACTCGCATACGCGGCTCTATTTTGCGGCGAATAAATTGTTTCGCAGCGACGATCGCGGGGATACGTGGAAGGCGATCAGCGGAGATTTGACGCGGCTGATTGATCGCAACAAGCTGCCGGTGATGGGAAAGGTGTGGGGTCCGGATGCGGTGGCGAAGAATCAGTCGACGTCGTTTTACGGGAATATCGTGGCGCTGGCGGAGTCTCCGAAGAAAGAGGGGCTCCTGTATGTCGGGACGGATGACGGGTTAATCCACGTGACCAGCGACGGCGGCGCGAGCTGGACGAAGTATGAGAAGTTTGCGGGCGTACCGGAGATGACGTATGTGAGCCGGCTGGCGGCGTCAAACTTCGACGTGAACACGGTGTATGCGGCTTTTGACAATCACAAGAATTCGGACTTCAAGTCTTATCTGCTGAAATCTTCCGACGTGGGCAAGACTTGGACTTCGATTGCCGGTGATCTGCCTGCGAACGGGCCGGTGCTGGCGTTTGTGGAAGATACGGTGAATCCGAATCTATTGTTTGCGGGAACAGAGTTTGGAGCGTTCTTCACGATCGATGGCGGGCAGCACTGGGTGCAACTGAAGGGTGGGCTGCCGACTGTAGCGGTGAGGGACATGGTGATTCAGGCGCGTGAGGGCGATCTGGTGATCGCGACGTTTGGGCGCGGTTTTTATGTGCTGGATGACATCACACCGCTGCGGCAGACGAAGGCGGGATCGACCGAGCAAGCCGTGGCTGTGTTTCCGGTGAAGGATGCTCTGCTGTATGTGGAGCGGCATCCGCTGGGTGGGCCGAAGAAAGGCTTTCAGGGAGATGCGTTTTATACAGCGGAGAATCCACCGTACGGCGCGGTGTTCACGGCGTACTTAAAGGAAAAGATTAAGACGAAGAAGGAGCAGCGGCAGGACGCGGAGAAGGACGCGGCGAAGAAGAATGTGACGCCTGCCTATCCGTCGAAGGATGAGTTGCGAGCCGAGGCGGAGGAGGCGAAGCCGGAAGTTTATTTTGTGGTGTACGACGAGAGCGGAGCGGCGATCCGGCGGGTGGATGCGGGTGCGGATGGCGGGTTCCAGAGGGTGGCGTGGGATTTGAGGTATTCGGCTCCGCAGGTTCCTCAGCATTCTGACGAGGGCGAGGAGGATTTTCCGGATTCGGGGGATCTGGGGCCGCTGGTGCTCTCAGGGACGTACTCTGCGCGGCTGTTCCAGAGGGTCGGCGGGGTGGTGACGGAATTGGCGGGCCCACAGACGTTCAAGGTTGTCACGGAGGGCTCGGCGTCAATGGCGGCTGCGGACCGGACGGCGCAGGAACAGTTCATGACCAAGGTGACTCGGCTTTACCGGGCGGTGTCAGGGGCGCTGCATACGGCGGAGGATGTGGAGTCGCGCGTGAAGGCGATTCGGGCGGCGTTGCGCGAGGCTCCTGCGGCGGAAAAACAATTGGGCGCGGTGGCCGACGGGATCGAGCAACGGGATCGCGAGATCCTGGTGGCATTGCGTGGGGATGTGGAGATGGCGAAGCGGAGTGAACCGATTGCGTCGTCGATCAGTGACCGCGTGAGTTCGGTGATGGATGGCGAGCGGTTCTCGCTGGCGAAACCGACACAGTCGCACGTTGACTCGTACAACATTGCGGCGGGGGAATTTGCGGAACAATTGGCCAAGCTTCGCACGCTGGTCGAGGTTGATTTGAGTAAGCTTGAAAAGGATATGGAGGGGGCGGGGGCGCCTTGGACTCCGGGGAGAGTGCCGGAGTGGTCGGAGAAGTAACCCAAAAGCTTGAACCACAAAGGACACTAAGGTTCACGAAGGGAACCTCGGCTCTCACTTTTGAGAGCTTCTCGGGGGTAGGGATCCTTCGACTGCGTTGTCGCCCGCTTCGCGGGCGACAACTTCGCTCAGGATGACAACCTGTTCGTGCGCGTTAAATTTCGACGCCTTGCGCGCGGAGGAGGGCGATCAGGCGGCTGGGCGGGAGCGCGGTCCCGAGGTTGTAGCTTCCGGCGATTCGGTCGGCGAAGAGCAGGACTGCGTCGTTTTCGAAGGCACCGGCGTAACTAAGGACATCGTACTTGCGGACGTACTGCTCGATTTCGCGATCGAGGAGCGGAAGGAATGAGATATCCATGGTCTCAACGGCCGAAAGCATGCGTCGAGTTTGGGCGTTAAGGACGGCGATGGAAGTCACGAATTGGAACGTGCTTCCAGAAAATTCTCGCAGGAATTGGGCGGCTTCCCCTCTGGTGCGTGGCTTTTCGAAAATTCTAGAGCCTTTGGATGCGACCGCATCGCCGGAAACGATGATCGCGTCGGGACATTCGGCGGCGATTTTTTGTGCCTTGGCTTCGGCGAGTCTGCGGGTGAGTTGTGCGGGATCGTCATCGCGGATGGCCTTTTCGTCGATCCAGCTAGGGCGGGTTTCGTAGGGCAGGCCGAGCAAGTCCATGGCTCGCTTGCGAAAGGGCGACTCGGAGGCGAGAACAATCCTCATTTTCGAAGACTCCTGTAGAAAAAATTAACACAGCACGCGAGTCGGAGAGCTGAGTAGCGTTTCTGACAATTTCTTCCTCAATATCTCCTTGCATTCTTCGCGCGTGGCTGTGTTACACTCGCCGCCGACTGGTGCTTGCGTTGTGGGACGCGGCAACGGCCGTGGGGAAATCGTCTCGTGCCCGGAGGGCTGGGGAATGGGCCTCGCGTTAATGGTCTTGATTTGGCTGATCACTCTGACCAGTACGTACTTTTTTGTCGCCAAAACCTGGTGGCTGCCCGTAGGCGCTTCTGCCGCAACGGGTTTCATCGACGGACAATTCACTCTCACGTTCATCCTGATGGGGATCGTGTTTCTCGCGGCGCAGCTTGGGCTGGGCTACATCGTGTGGAAGTACCGCGAGACTCCCTCGTCTCCGCCGGTTTCGTATTCTCACGGGAGCACGACCCTCGAAGTCACGTGGACACTGCTGACTACAGTGCTGTTCATCGGGCTAAACCTGATGGGCAGCAGCGTGTGGGCGAGCCAGCGCTTTGACGCGGCTGAGGCCGGGGCGGTGCAAGTGGAAGTGACCGGGATGCAGTTTGCCTGGTACTTCCGCTATCCGGGGCCGGACGGAAAGTACGGGTCGACGAGTCCGAAGCTGATGGATCCATCGGCGGGCGGCGAGGCCGCTGTGGGACTGAGCCAGACTGATCCCGCGGCGAAAGATGACGTCGTGACGGGCACGATGTATTTGCCGGTCAACCGCGAAGTGGATGTGAGTTTGCGGGCGGTGGATGTGATTCACAGCTTCTTTGTGCCGAACTTGCGCTTCAAGCAGGACGCGGTGCCGGGGCTGAATATACACATGCACTTCAAGCCGACGGCGATTGGCGAGTACGAGATTGCCTGCGCGGAACTTTGCGGGCTAGGACACTACAAAATGCACGGCATGGTGCACGTTGTCAGCCAGGAGGATTTCGACAAGTGGCTGGCGGCTCGGGAGGCGGAGAAACAATAACATGGTCGCAATGGAGAACCCGCACGCGCACGCTCCTCAGGGTTTTATTCGGAAATACATTTTCAGCCTCGATCACAAAGTCATTGGCCTTCAGTATTTCTTCCTGGCACTGACAGCGGTTCTTGTCGGGATGTTTCTGTCGTTACTGATGCGTATTCACCTGGTCTGGCCAAACGCGGTGTTGCCACTGGTGGGCGAGATCAAGCCGGAAGCGTACCTCAGCCTGCTGACCATGCACGGCACCATCATGGTGTTCTTTGTGCTGACGACGGCGCCGCAGGGCGGCTTTGGAAATTATTTCCTGCCGATTCAGATTGGGGCGCCGGACATGGCGTTCCCTGTTCTGAACATGCTCTCGTTCTGGACCACCTTTGTGGGATTCATTGTGATTCTGGCCGCGTTCTTCGTGACCGGCGGGGCGCCGCTGCACGGGTGGACCGGATACGCTCCGCTCAGCGCGCTGCCTTCTGCCGGACCCGGGGAGCAACTGGGCGCCGATCTTTGGATTACGAGTATCGCGATCTTCTGCGTCGCTTCGCTAATGGGTGCTCTGAACTTCATCACAACCACGCTCGACTTGCGGGCCAAGGGCATGACGCTGATGCGCATGCCGCTGACCGTTTGGTCGTGGTTCATCACGGCGATTCTTGGGCTGCTGGCGTTCGGGGTGCTGCTCTCGGCGGGAATTTTGCTGCTGATGGATCGCAATCTGGGGACCAGTTTCTATGTGCCGCTCGTCGTGGTGAACGGGCAGATCATGGGCCACAAGGGCGGATCGCCACTCCTGTGGCAGCATCTGTTCTGGTTCTTCGGGCATCCTGAGGTGTACATCGCGATTCTGCCGGGCATGGGTGTGGCGTCGCAGGTTCTATCGACGTTCTCGCGGAAACCGATTTTTGGGTACCGGGCGATGGTGTACGCGATGCTGTCGATCGGGTTCTTTGGGTTCATGGTGTGGGGCCATCACATGTTCATGAGTGGGATGAGCCCTTACTCCGCGTTCGCATTTTCGCTGCTGACCATGTGCATTGGGGTGCCTTCGGCCATCAAGACGTTTAACTGGCTGGGGACAATGTATAAAGGCCGCATTCGGTTCCAAACGCCGATGCTTTATGCCATCGGATTCGTCTCGTTGTTTGTTTCGGGCGGGCTGAGCGGGCCGTTCCTGGCGCAACCGGTGCTCGATATTCAGTTGCACGACACTTATTTTGTGGTCGGGCACTTCCACCTGATCATGGGCGTGGCGGCCATCTTCGGAATGTTTGCGGCGACCTATTATTGGTTTCCGAAAATGTTCGGGCGGATGATGAATGAAACATGGGGAAAGGTCCACTTCTTCCTCACGCTGGCCGGAACCTATGCCATCTTCATGCCGATGCACTATCTGGGACTGGCGGGCGGAACGCGCCGGTACTCGCAATACACGGAAGTGGCATACCTGCAAAAGCTGATGCCGCTTCACCGGTTCATGACCTATGCGGCAATCATTACGATCGCAGCGCAGTTCATTTTCGTAGTCAATCTTTTCTGGAGCATGTTCAAAGGACCGAAGGCCAGCGACAATCCGTGGGAAGCGACGACGCTGGAGTGGACGACGGCGACTCCGCCACCGCACGACAATTTTGGCGGCGTGACTCCGGTTGTGAATCACGGGCCGTATGAATATGGAGTGCCGGGAGCGCCGAAGGATTACGTGATGCAGACGGACCCGGCAACGGTTGCGACGCATTGAGATTAGGAAATCCCCACTTCTCGCGCAAAGGGCGCGCGAGAAATGGGGCACCCGCGCTGAAGAAACACGGCGGCAACGAGTGGAGCTATTGCGGAATCAGATGTAATTATGGCGACCTACACTCCAACCAATCCGATCGATCATATTGGGCACGGGCACAAGCCTCCGGTACCACCTGCGGGTGGCGGAGACGATGAGCGCGGCGGCGGGGACATTCCGAACTATGGGGCGCGGTTGCGGCGGGCGCGACTGGGACTGGCTTGCGGAATTGCCACCGTGTGCATGGTGTTCATCTCGCTGACCAGCGCGTATATCGTGCGGCAGGGGCTGCCGACGTTTGATGGGAACTCGAACACCTATGTGCGCGACTGGGGGCGAGTGGATTTGCCGTGGCTGCTGCTCGCGATCAATACCGCCGTGCTCCTGGTCAGCAGCGTCACGATGGAATTTGCACGGCGAAAAGCGGCGCTGCAGGCGGCGCTGGCTCCGGTGAAGTCGATTCCTGGAGTTTCGGTAGGGGATGAGAAATCTTTCCCGTGGCTGGGGATTACGGTGCTGTTGGGGATTGCGTTTCTTTCGGGACAGTGGCTGGCTTGGGGAGAGTTGCACGCTCGCGGGTTCTTCGTGGATACGAATCCCAACAGCTCGTTTGTGTTTCTGCTGACGATTGCGCACGCGGTGCATCTGGTGGGGGGAATGATCGCGCTGATTTGGGCGGCGAGCGCTTCCCTGCTGCACAAACCGGTAGAGGCGCGGCGGATCGTGGTCGATATCACCGCTTGGTATTGGCATTTCATGATGGTGCTGTGGATTTATGTATTTGCTTTGTTGGGATTTGCGAGATAAAGGCATTCACCACTAAGGACACTAAGGTTCACGAAGGTTGCATGGATCCTTTGGCGGGCGAAAGGGCGCCCGATCAGGATGACACGGGGAAAGGGGAACTTGAGGAATGGCTGACGCCACGCTTCAGCACGATGTCGTGCACGCGGTGCCGGGAGCTTATGAGGCGCCGTTGTTTGGGGCCTATTCGAAGAAGGTGGGGATGTGGCTATTTCTGGCCTCGGACTCGCTGACCTTCGGAGCGCTGCTGTTTGCGTTTTGCTACACGCGGATTTATACCGCGTGGCCCACTCCGTTTCACGTGCAGAGCATTATTAATTCCACCATCATGACGGCGTGCCTGCTGTCGAGTTCGCTGACCATGGTGATGGCCGTGTTTGCGGCGCAACGCCGCGACCGGACGTGGACTCGTTACTGGTTGCTCGCGACTATGGCGTTTGGCACGGCATTCATCGTGTTGCACGGCATGGAGTGGAGCAAGCTGATCGGCGAAGGGCTGACCCTGCCGATGTTTCCGAAGCCGGCGCATGCGGCCGTGGGAGAGATGGCGGACATTTCGAAGAACACGCCGCAGTTCGCAGCGACGTTCTTTGGACTGACCGCGATGCACATGCTGCACGTGACCATCGGCGTGATTTATCTGGGAGTGATCGCGTTTCGGAAGGCGTTTCTTCCGGTGCTGGCTGTGCTGTGGGCTGCGGGATATTTTCTGATTCCGTCGGATAACGTGTTTCACTACGGGATTCATGCGCTGGGGCTGGGGTTGATTGTGGCGACGATCATCCTGATTCTGAAGCCGAAGGATTATGACGCACAGGATGTGGAGGTGTCTGGGCTGTACTGGCACTTCGTCGATCTGGTGTGGATGTTTATTTTTCCGCTGGTGTATTTGTTGTCGACCAAGATTACGCAGTGATCGAAGTACCTGTGGGGCTCAAGCCCTGCCTGAGCGAAACGCAATACCGCAGCGCTGAGAGCGCTGCGCCACCCAAGAGCCAGGTGGCAAGAGTGAGAAGAAGTCCGATCAAAAGCGAGGATACGTTCGATGAGCGATGCCGCAACGCATGGTGACAGCAAGGGGCAGTATTTCTGGGTGTGGGGAGCGCTGCTGGTTCTGACCGCGATTGAGGTGGTGCTGGGATACAAACAGGTCTTCGCTCCCGTGCGCATGCTGGAAGTGCTGCTGGTTCTGTCTATTGTCAAGTCGGCGCTGATTATCGCCTACTTCATGCACTTGAAGTTTGAAAAGGCGCTGATGCGCTGGATGTTGGTGATCTCGGTGACCGCGTGCTTCATCATTATGTTTTTCTTCTTCTTTCCGGATGCGGACCGGATTTTGCGGTTGGGAGTGCAGTAGTCATGAGTAGCCGGAGATGCCGTCTGGGGATTTTGTTGTTGCTCGGCGCGTTGTGGGGCGCGCCGGCGTTCGCGCAGGGGTGCGCGATGTGCAATGCGAATGCAAAAGCTACGCCCAAGGATGCGCAGCGGGCGATCAACCGCGCGATTTTTGTGATGCTTGCGCCGCCGGTAACGATTATGGTGGTTGGGTTTGGGTTCGCAGTCCGGTATGGGAAGCGGCGGGATCAGGAGAATGGGTCCGATCCGCAGTCCTAGATACTCCTTTCCGAAGTATTCTCGAAACACACGATTCCTTCACCTTTCCGTTTCTCACCCATAACGCGTCGTTGCGTATGCGACGGGCGGGGTGCCTGCGCCACACAGACCGCGGCCCACAATTCCTGCTTTATAATAGAAAGATTCGATCAGCCTTGCGGAAGGCTCTGAGCGGGTGCGCTCGGGGCGGCGTGGGGCTATCGGGGCCCTGATCCGATGTCTTCTGACCCTACGCAGACTGTGTCCAATCCTACGGAAAACATTGTGGTGCGCGGAGCGCGCGTCCATAACCTCAAGAATATTGACTTTGAGGTCCCGCATAACTCATTGACGGTGGTGACCGGGGTGTCGGGATCGGGGAAATCGTCGCTCGCCTTCGACACGATCTATGCCGAGGGGCAGCGGCGGTATGTGGAGTCGCTGTCGGCGTATGCGCGGCAGTTTCTGGAGCGGATTGAGAAGCCGGATGCCGACACGATTGATGGGATTGCGCCGGCGGTGGCGATCCGGCAGAAGAATACGACGCGAAATCCGCGATCGACGGTGGCGACGGCGACGGAGATTTACGACTACCTGCGTCTGCTGTTTGCACGGGTGGGGCGGACGTATTGCGCGAAGTGCGGGCGCGAGGTGAAGAAGGATACGGTCGATGAGGTGGCGGACGCGATTCTGGCGCTCGGTCCGGAGACGCGGTTGCAGGTGCTGTTTCCGCTGCAGCGAGCTGGGGTAGGTGGAACCGAAACGGCCAGCAAGACCGAGAAATCCACGAAGTCGAAAAAATCCCCACTTCTCGCAAAAGGCGCGAGAAATGGGGCACCCACTTTGACCGATGCGCTCAAGACGCGGTTGTTTGATTTGCGGAAGGGCGGGTTCAATCGCCTCTATCAGGCGGGGGAAGTCTATGAGTTTTCCACGCCGGAGTCTTTGCTCGACATCAATTTTGCGGAGCCGGTTTACGTGCTGGTAGATCGGCTGGTGGTTTCGGCGGAGGCTCGGACTCGCATTGTCGATGCGATCGAGACGGCTTATCGGGAGGCGGGCGAGGTTATTTTTGAACTTCCAGAGAGCGAGGAGCAGCAGGCGAAAATGCTGCGGTTTGCGCAGAGGTTTGAGTGTAAGGATTGCAGCTTGCGGTATGAGGAGCCGGAGCCACGACTTTTTTCGTTCAACAATCCCTATGGGGCGTGTCCGCGGTGCCAGGGGTTTGGAAACACGATCGACTTCGATCTCGATCTGGTGATTCCCGACAAGCTGAAGACGATTGCCGAGTGTCCGATTGAGCCGTGGACCAAGCCGAAGTATCGTCCTCTGTTTACTGACCTGAAGCGGTTCGCCAAGTCGGCCGGGATTCCGCTGGATGTGCCTTGGGCCGATCTCGAGGACGAGCACAGGAACCTGATCCTCAACGGTGAGGGGAAGTTTCTGGGAGTGCGCGGATTCTTCAATCACCTGGAGCGCAAGAAGTACAAGCTGCATGTGCGCGTGTTTCTAAGCCGGTACCGGGGGTATTCGCTGTGTCCGGATTGCAATGGGTCGCGGTTGCGGTTGGAGGCGCGGCAGGTCAGGGTCAACGGGAAGAACATCTGCGAGGTTACGGGGCTTACGGTTGAGGATGCGCTGCGGTTCTTCGAGAAAGTGGAGCTGAGTCCGGAGGAAGCGGAGATTGCCGAGAAGCTGCTGGAGGAGATTCGGGAGCGGCTGCGATTCTTGAACGATGTGGGGCTGGAGTATCTGACGCTGGACCGGCTGTCGTCGACGCTGTCGGGCGGAGAGGCGCAGCGGATTCAGCTGGCGACTTCGCTGGGATCGCGGCTGGTGGGGACACTGTATGTGCTGGATGAGCCATCGATCGGGCTGCATCCGCGGGACACGCACCGGCTGATCAAGATTCTGCATGATCTGCGGAATCTGGGGAATACGATTCTGGTGGTGGAGCACGATCCGGACATTATGCGGGCGGCGGACCGGATTCTCGACTTGGGACCAGGGGCCGGGGAAAACGGCGGCAAACTGGTTGCTGAGGGGACTTATGACGAGATTGTGCACAATCCGGTTTCGCTGACTGGGCGATATCTGTCGGAGGATTTGCGGATTCAAGCGCCGGTGGTGCGGCGAAAGCCGGGAGCGCAGCAGATCAAGATCCGTGGCGTGCGCGCGAATAATTTGAAAGGCGTCGACATCAGCATTCCACTGGGGATGATCGTGGCGATCACCGGCGTTTCGGGATCGGGCAAATCGACACTGCTGCATCAGGTGCTGTACCGGGCTCTGGCGCAGGCGAAGCAGCAATCGGGAAATGGGGCGGCAGGGCCGGCCGCGAGTTGGGAAAGTTTGGAGGGCGACCAGTTTATAGAAGAAGTGGTGCTGGTCGACCAGTCGCCGATTGGGCGGACGCCGCGCTCGAATCCGGTGACCTATATCAAGGCCTTCGACGCGATTCGCGACCTGTTCGCTTCCCTGCCCGAAGCGAAGAAGCGCGGGTTCGGGGCAGGACATTTTTCCTTCAACATTCCAGGCGGGCGGTGTGAGACGTGCCAGGGTGACGGCACAGTCACGGTGGAAATGCAGTTTCTCGCCGACGTGGAGCTGATTTGCGAAGAGTGCAAAGGCACGCGCTACAAGCCGACGGTGCTCGACGTGCGGTATCGCGGAAAGAACATTCATGAAGTGCTGAACCTGACGGTGAAGGAAGCGCTGAAGTTCTTTGCCGAGGCGCCCAAGATCACAGAGAAGCTGCGAACGCTGGAGGAAGTTGGACTGGGCTATCTGCGGCTGGGGCAGTCGGCGACGACGCTATCGGGCGGCGAGGCGCAGCGCATGAAATTGGCGGCGCACCTGCAGCCGGCGTCGAAAGAGGCCAGCCGGGGCAATGGGAACGAGGGACGGCTCAAGAGGCGGCTGCTTTACATTTTTGACGAGCCGACGACGGGGCTGCATTTTGACGACGTCAGCAAGCTCCTCGCGGCCTTTCGGCGTCTGATTGAAGCAGGGGGATCGATTGTCGTCATCGAGCACAATCTGGAAGTTATTAAGACGTCGGATTGGGTGATCGATCTGGGCCCCGAGGGCGGGAGTCGGGGCGGCAAAGTTGTGGGGGCGGGACCGCCGGAGGCGATCGCGAAGCTGACGGGATCGTACACGGGAAAATATCTGGCGCGCGTGCTGAATGGAAACGGAAACTCGCGTTCCCATAGCTCCTAAAAACAGTTTGTAAATATGGCTCGCAGATATGGTTCGTAAATTCGGGGCAGCCGGAAGAGTTGCAATCGCGCTATTCGTGGCGTGCATTCCGGCGCTCGCGGCGCCTCAAGCCGCGAATCCACCTGCGGCGCAAAGCGATTCGCAGGACGAGGGTTCATCTTCCAGCGTACGTCACAAGCCAAAGACGAATTCCGGTCAGAACGCCCATCACACCACGGTAGCCGAGGAAGTTGGGCCTCCGCCTGAACTCGCGAAAGCGGAAGCACTCATTCAGAAACAGGATTACGCCGGGGCCGAGCTATTGCTGAAAAAGGTGCTCGAGGGAGATGCGGGAGATGATCCGGCAAATTATGTGGCGTGGTTTGAACTTGGCTTTGTGGAGAACGGGCTGGGCAAGCGGGATGAATCGATTGCCGCGTACCGCAAGTCGGTGGGGGCGAAGCCGGACGTTTTTGAGTCGAACCTGAATCTTGGCCTGCAGCTGGCCAAGGCCGGACAGCCCGACGCCGCGCAATATCTGCTGGCCGCCACACAGCTCAAGCCCACCAGTCACGTCGCGGAGGGTCATGCGCGGGCCTGGATCTCTCTGGCGCATGTGCTGGAAGCGAGCAAGCCGGATGAGGCCATTGCGGACTACCGGCAGGCGGCCGTATTGCAGCCAAAGGATCCTGAGCCGCACCTGGCCGCGGGAGCGCTTCTGGAAAAGCAAGGCAAGTTTGCGGACGCGGAAAGCGAATACAAGCAGGCCCTGGCGCTGGGTCCGTCGTCCGATGCGCTGACGGGTCTTGCCAACATTTACATGCGGGGACACCGCTTGCCAGAGGCCGAAGCGGAGTTGAAGAAACTGGTGGCGGCGCATCCGGAGCAGGCCGACGCGCACATTCAACTGGGAAGAGTGCTGGCGGCGGACGGCAAGTATGACGAAGCGATTGCCGAATTACAGTTCGGCGAGAAGTTGGCTCCCGCGGATATTTCGCTGCAACGCGATCTTGCCGACCTGTACGTAATTGCCAAGAAATACGATCAGGCCGAAGCGGCTTATCGCGTGCTGCTGGTGGGCAGCCCCAACGATGCGGCACTTCATCAGAGTTTGGGCAAGGCGCTGGTCGAAGAGAAGAAGTTCGTCGAGGCCCAGAAAGAATTCGAGTTGGCGGTAAAGCTCAAACCCGATTTTGGTGAAGCCTATGGCGACCTGGCATTTGCCGCCAGTGAGAACAAGGACTATCCGCTGACCTTGAAGGCACTGGACATGCGGGTGAAGTACCTGCCCGAGGAGCCGGTCACCTACTTTTTGCGGGCCTCGGCATATGACCATCTGAGAGACGTCAAGCGGGCGGTGCTGAATTTTCACCTCTTCCTCAACTCGGCTCACGGGAAGTATCCTGAACAGGAGTGGCAGGCGAAGCACCGGCTGATTGCGCTGGAGCCAAAAAAATAGTTTCGGCCACAGGGCGGGATAATGCTTGGGGTAGCGTGCAGATGGAGATGCTGGGGAGTGGTTATGCTGATCGCGGCGCTGGCCACGATCACGACGGAAGCCTTGCCCAGCAAGGATGTCCCGGTCGAGCAGTTGAAGGCCAAGCTTTCGTCGACGAGCCTTGGAGACCGTCCGCACCTGTGCGTGCAGATTGCGCAGAAGCAATTGGCAGAAGCCGACAAGGAATACGCGGCAAACGAGTTCGAGAAGGGCCAGGCCGCGCTCACGGACGTGGTGGCCTATTCAGAACTGGCTCGGGACTACGCGATTCAAACGCACAAATATCAAAAGCAGTCGGAGATTGCGGTGCGGACGATGACGCGCAAGCTGACGGAAGTGATGCACTCGCTGGGTCACGACGACCAGGTGCCGGTGCAGGACGCCATCAATCGCCTGCAACGGGTGCGCGATGATCTGTTGATGGCCATGTTTCCGAAAGGAGCAAAATGACTAGTTTCCTAGTTCGGTCATGGGTTTGTGCGGTGCTATTGGTGACGGGTGGATTCGTGGCGCAAGCGCAGCGGCACCGCGAACCACTGACGCAGGCGGAGATCGACCAGATTCGGGATGCCAGTTGGGAGCCGAAACAGCGGCTCACGCTCTACGTGGAGTTCACCCGGGCCCGGCTGGTGAAACTGGAGGAAATGCGGAACGATCCCAAGACCAAGAATCGTCCGCGGCAGACGCATGACTTGCTGGACGATATTCAATTGCTTTATGACGAATTAAACGACAACGTCGACACGTACGTCGACCGCAAGGACGATATTCGTAAGCCGCTGAAGACGATTATTGAAGCGGACACGGAATTTCAGGCAAAGTTGCGTGCACTGAAGGATGCAGCCGACGTTCCAGCAGCGGAGGCTCAGGAATATCAGTTTGTCTTGAACAACGTTCTCGACACGGTGGATACGTCCGCGGAGGATCATCGCAAGCTGCTGGCGGACCAGGAAGATGCGGCGAAGCATAAAAAGCTGAATTCGAATGCGAGCGCGAAGAATGGGGGGAAGCCGGAGTAGGGCCGAGCTCGAATCGAGACTTTGGACCTTTGACCTTGGACCTCGGCAAAGAAGCGACGTCCTCAGGTGCTGAAGCCCGCACACAAAAGGAATGTGAATCGCAGCGCTGAAGCGCTGCGCCATCCCAAAGCCAGATCTCGAGGTCGCGGGATCTGACGCTGAGGTCCACGGGCTGAGGTCCTCATCTCGTGCTAATCTAGGTTTACCGTGCGTGAAGGGCTGCTGGAAATCTTTCAGGAAACCTATCGGGAGTTGCGTCCTGCATCTTCTATCCCAGAGTTAAAGATCGAATTCTTTGCCTTTGCCAACGTGAATAACACGATTCGCCTGCGGGAGGGGCGGTTGCTGGTGCGGCTCTCTGACTTGCTGGAGGGGGCGCCGGAAGGCGTGCTGCGGGCCATCGCGCATATTCTGCTGGCCAAGATGTATCGCGAGCCCATCGACCGCGGACACGCGGCACGCTATCGCAAGTATGTCGCGAGCCACGAGATCGTGCGGAAGACCCATCTCGTCCGACAGATACGAGGACGGAAGCGGCTGCGCCCCGCACGGGGACATTTCTATGATCTGGACGGGGTTTTTGAGAAGCTGAACATGCGCTTCTTTCACGGGCTAATGGCGCGACCGCGCATGAGTTGGAGCCAGACCAAGACCCGCCGCATTCTCGGCCACTATGATCCGGCACACAATGCGATCGTCATCAGCCGTGTCTTCGATCACTTCGGGGTGCCGGCGTATGTGCTGGAATATATCGTGTATCACGAGATGCTGCATCTGAAGCATCCGGTAAAGCTGCGGGGGAGCCGGCGGTGCGTGCACTCGGCGGAGTTTCAGGCTGAGGAGAAGCTATTTCCTCATGCAGCAGAAGCGAACGCGTTTCTGAAACGTCTATGAATGGTAGCGCCTGACAACTTGAATGCCGAGGGAAACAATCAACAGCCCGACGGGGTGTTTGTATGGGCGGTCGATAGAGCTCGTGTTGGCGGGATTCAGCCGCGGGTCGCCCTACCTTGGAAATCACGTATAAATCAAATTCGAACTACAGCGGAGTCATTCATGAAAGCGATTCTGAGAGTTTTCAAGCTCGCGATGGCGAGCGCAGGGTTTTTCGCGGTGGTCGCATTCCCACAAACGTTGCCCGCGCAGGAGACTCACGGCATTGCCCTATCCAGCATCGACCCCTCGGTCAAACCGGGTGATGATTTCTATCGATTCGCGAACGGTGAATGGCTCAAGCGCACACAGATTCCGCCGGACCGTGTCGAGGTCGACGTGTGGACAAAGCTGGGCGACTTGAGCAACAAGCGCACCGCCGACTTGATCGCGGAGATCGCGAAGTCCAACCCTCCGGCCGGTTCCAGCGCGCGTAAGGTGGCTGACCTCTATAACTCCTATATGGATGAGGCGGGGGTCGAGGCCAAGGGATTGGCGCCACTGCGACCTCATCTCGATGCGATCGCTGCGATCAAAGACAAGCGCGAGCTGGCGCGTGCTTTGGGCGAGAGCTTGCGCGCGGACGTGGACGCGCTCAATAACACGAACTATCACACTCCGAATCTGTTTGGCTTGTGGGTGGCTCCAGGCTTCAACGATTCGGACCACTATACGGGCTACCTGATGCAGGGTGGGTTGCAATTGCCGGACCGCGAGTACTACGTTTCCGACAGCGAGGAGATGGCGAAGGTTCGCACGCAGTACCAGACGCACGTTGGGGCCATGCTGAAGCTGGCGGGATTTTCGGATGCGGAGGGACGTGCTGCCCGAATCGTGGAACTGGAACACGCCATCGCGCAAACTCACCGTACCCTGGCGGACAACGAGAACATCCACAACGCGAACAATACGTGGACGCAGTCGGACTTTCCGGCGAAAGCGCCGGGATTGGACTGGGCGGAGTACTTCCGCGGGGCCGGGCTCACCCAGCAGAAAAGCTTCATCGTGTGGCAGCCTGAAGCCTTCACAGGCGAGTCGGCCTTGGTCGCGTCTACTGCTTTGGAGACCTGGAAGGATTGGCTGGCATTTCACCTTATCGATGCATATGGAGGAGTGCTGCCGAAGGCCTTGGTCGAGGAACGGTTTGGATTTTTTGGCAAGACGCTTTCAGGGGCGCAGCAACAGCGTCCGCGGTGGCAGCGTGGCGTAGGAGTAGTGGACGGATATCTGGGCGACGTGGTCGGGAAAGAGTATGCGCAGCGCTATTTCTCGGCGGAAGCCAAAGCGCAAGCGGACGCCATGGTGGCCAACTTGATTGCGGCATTTCGCAAGCGCATCGAAGCCCTCTCGTGGATGGACGCAAGGACCAAGGCTGAGGCTGAGGCGAAACTGTCGACGTTGTATGTCGGCGTAGGATATCCGGAGACGTGGCACGATTATTCGAATTTTGAAGTGAAGGCAGATGACATTTTCGGGAACCTGTGGCGTGGGGATCTGGCGGATTACCAGCGGCAGAAAGCGCGGTTGGGCAAAGACGTGGACCGTCACGAGTGGTCGATGACGCCGCAGACGGTGAATGCGGTGAACCTGCCGCTGCAGAATGCGCTGAATTTTCCGGCGGCGATTTTGCAGCCGCCGTTTTTCGATCCGCTGGCTCCAGCTGCGGCGAATTACGGCGCGATTGGAACGGTCATTGGCCACGAAATCAGCCACACGTTTGACTCGGAAGGCGCGGCCTTCGATTCAAAAGGGCGGGTGCGGAACTGGTGGACTCCGGAGGATCTGAAGCATTTCGAGGCGGCGACGGCACAACTGGCGGCGCAGTACGACACCTACAAACCGTTTCCGGATCTGGCGATCAATGGGAAGCAGACGCTGTCGGAAAACATCGCTGACGTGGCGGGAATTGCGGCGGCGTACGACGGGTACCGCGCTTCGTTGGCGGGAAAGACTGCGCCGGTGCAGGGTGATTACTCGGGCGATCAGCAGTTCTTTATTGCCTTCGGCCAGAACTGGGGATCGAAGGTGCGGGACGCCGCGCTGCGCCAGGAAGTGATGACGGATCCGCATGCTCCGGATGAGTATCGGGCCGCCACGGTGCGAAATATCGATGCCTGGTACGCGGCGTTCGAGGTGAAGGCGGGCGAGAAGCTGTATCTGGCGCCAGGGGACCGGGTGCGGATCTGGTGACGGTGCTGTCCGCCGCGCGATCCGAGGTTCTCAGTGATGACCGCTGAATGTAGACGGCGGGTTGCGCTCGATACTTTCCACATGTTTGAAACCCGGAGGAATCTCAAAAAGGGCCGGATCGAGCGGACCTTCTTCGAACTGGGTCAAGCGGGTTTCAAACCTTGTGACGGTCCCGTCTGGAAGATTGGACGGGCTTTTTGAGGTCTGAGTCAGATCAACGGCAAAGCCCGTCTCCCGATTCCCGATCGTGACGAATTCCGGTTTCTCCATCGGTTCCCTTCCATTTCCCACACTCACAGAACTCCAAATGACCCCGTGCGTTCCCTTGGCCCGCTTCGGGTCACACGACAATTGCGGGTCGAAATCGATATACCAGCCGTCGGACACGGATTCCTGCGGCGAGGAATGCGAGCCCGCCAGTGGAGTCTGGGTGGTTGTCGTGATGACGTGGCGGGCCGTGCACCCGAAAATCTCTTTCCGCTCGCCCGTGTCGCTGGTCTTGATTTCCACGCGGATGGTTGGCGTGGTGGACTGGCGGATGCGGGCGTCGAAGCCTCGTGCTTTCAGTTCGTCCGGGGTCAGAGGTTTGGGAGGGTACGGCGCGGAAGTATATTCTTGGGTGTCAAGATTCAGTTCGAAGGATAGTCCGAGATCGCAGCGCACGATCCGCGCCAGCCTCGGGCCGCGGACCGGTTCCGTTCCGTACCTTGTTCCGAAGGAATTCCGGTATTCCATGCGCTGCCGGTCTGGCTGGAGGTAGGTCGTCCTTTGAGTTTGATGGCCTTTCAGATCCGACTGCACCGTAATCGTGATTCCTGCGCGGTCCGAGGACTGCAGGAACGAGGTCGCCAGGGCGAGCAAGAAGAGGGATGAAAGAGACATGCGCCAATCCTCACCGGGAAATCGTTTCATCAGGCTAGCCTTGGGGTGGAGTCGGGTCAAGTCTTTCGAATGGCCGAAAAAGGCGTCAACCACAAAGAACACGAAGGTTCACGAAGGAATCTTTTCGGGCAAACAAGACTGGCCCTTCCCTGCAAGCAGAAGCCGTTCAAGGCGCTATTCCGACCGTGTGATCCCAATCACAAGCGGTTGTGAGGCAGCGGATTGACGGGCGCAGCGCGGGGAGACTATCCTTGAAGTTGAAATTGAAATTCATTTTCAAAATGGTGGGCATCGAGTAAATGCTTCAGGCATTCATTATTACGCTGCGTGAAGGGGTCGAGGCTGCCCTGATTGTCGGCATCACCCTGGCTTACCTGACCAAGATCGGGAGGCAAGAACTGCGCAAGACGGTATACGCGGCGCTGGCCGCGGCGTTCCTCGGCAGCATCGGCGTGGCCGTGGTCATCTCGCGCACGCACCTGAACGAAGACGTTTTTGAGGGCTGGGTCATGTTGGTGGCCGCTTTCTTCGTCGTCACCATGGTTGTTTTCATGATGAAGACAGGGCGAAAGCTAAAGGGAGAAATCGAGGGCAAGGTTGGGTTGCTGGCGGGCAACGATGCGTGGGTGGGGCTGTTCGTTTTCATATTTCTGATGGTGCTGCGCGAGGGCGCGGAGACCGTGCTGATTCTCTCCGCAGTGTCGTTGAACTCGACCGAGCTGATGAGTTTTCTGGGGACGCTTCTGGGACTGTTGGCCGCGATTGCCTTTGGCGTGATGTTCGTGAAGGGCAGCGTGCGCATCAACCTGCAGAAGTTCTTCAAGGTCACGACGGCGATCATGTTCCTGGTAGCCGCGCAGTTGCTCATCTCGGGGCTGCACGAACTTTCCGAGAGCGGCGTGATTCCGTCGTCCAAGCGCGAGATGGCGCTGATTGGGCCGATCGTCAGCAATGATTGGTTTTTCTTTGTTACAGTCTTTGCACTGGCGGCTCTGATGATCCTGTTCGAGGCCAAGCGGCGGGAACCGGTTCTGGTCGCCACTTCTTCCCCCGCGGAGCGTCGCAAGGCCGCGTGGAGCGCCCGGCGCGAACGCATGTGGATGATTTCCGTGCTGACTTTTTCGTTTGTGTTCATCGCGCTGATCACGGCCGAATTTGTCTACGCCAAGAGCGTCAGCAATATCCCCGCCGGGACCGAGGTTGCCTTCACCAACGGGCGCGTGAGTATTCCGCTGGCGCAGGTGGCGGATGGCGACCTGCACCGCTTCCAGGCGAAGGAGAACGGGACGGCGATCCGCTTCTGGCTGTATCAGAAGCCGGACGGAAAGATTGCAACTGTGTTTGACGCGTGCGAGATTTGCGGGTCGGTTGGGTTTTACAAGAGCGGTAATGGAGTCGTCTGCAAGAATTGCGCGGCGCCGATCAATCCGCAGTCAGTAGGGACGGCGGGCGGGTGCAATCCGGTGCCACTGAAGGCCACCCAGACGGCGGATGCGGTCATTATCGAGGAGGCGGACGTAGCGGCCGGCGGTCGCATGTTCGCGACACAGTAAGCGATGTTCGTCCGGCTCGTATACGAATCCTTCCGGCGCCAGAAGCGGCGCAAGTTGCTAGCGGGAGCGGCCGTTACGTTGGGCGTGACCGTCGCGACGGCGATGATTGCCGTGGCCACCGACATCGGCGACAAGATTAACCGCGAGCTGCGCACCATCGGCGCCAACCTGGTTGTGACCCCGCAGGAAGATTCGCTCGACGTAGAAATTGGCGGGGTGAGTCTCAAGCCTCCGACCGACGGGGCGTTTCTCGACGAAGCCGACCTGCCCAAAATCAAAGGGATTTTCTGGCACAACAACATTACGGCATTTGCGCCGATGCTTCCGGTGAATACTGCGTTGGAGCAGAACTGGAAGCAGCAGGATGTGACGCTGTTGGGAACGTATTTTGCAAAGCAAGTTTCGTTCGGGACGGACCGGTTCACCACAGGCGTGCGATCAACGTACCCGTGGTGGAAGGTTTCTGGAGCATGGCCGGAGGATTCTTCGCAGGACGCTTTGCTGGGGGAACGACTGGCTTCGCGGTTGGGCGCTAAGGCCGGGGACGAGATCACAATAGCCGCCCGGCCGTTGCGGGTGAGCGGGATACTCTCCACGGGCGGGGCGGAGGATGATGAGGTCGTTGCTCCTCTCGCCGTAGCGCAGGAAGTTCTAGGCAGGCCCGGCGTGGTCAAACGAGTTTATGTGAGTGCGCTGACCAAGCCCGAGGACGCGTTTGGACGGCGCGATCCTAAGAGCTTGTCGGGGGCGATCTACGACCGGTGGTATTGCACGCCGTATCCGCAGGCCATTGCGCTCCAGCTGACGGAGGCGATGTCCCACTCGCATGCGGAGCAGATCCGGCAGGTTTCGCAGAATGAAGGCGCGGTGTTGACGCGAATCGAGGGACTGATTTTCCTGATCACGCTGGCAGCTTTATTTGCATCGGCGTTGGCCGTCTCGGCGGCGATGGCGACTACGATTTTTGAACGGCGGGCGGAAGTTGGATTGATGAAGGCTCTGGGCGCGAGCAAGCTCGCCGTGGCGGCAATCTTTTTCGCCGAGGCCACGCTGCTGGCGTTGATTGGCGGCCTGGCCGGTTTTGTAGTGGGATCGGGGCTGGCGCATCAGATCGGTCACTCCATCTTCAATTCGGATATTTCAATTCCGCCGGTGCTGTTGCCGGTGATCCTGGCGATTGCGGTGATGGTGACGTTTGCGGGCAGCGCGGCGGCGATCCGCCGCGCGGTGGGATTGGATCCGGTGTTTGCGCTGAAGGGGGAATTGTGAGCGCGCCCATGTCACCATCGGAACAGGATCTGGCGGCCAGCCGGTCTCACGGTCCGCATCCGTCGATGTTTCTCCGCATGCTGGTGCGGGCAGCGGTTCTGCGGCGCGGAAGGGCAGTTTCAGCGCTGTTCGCCATGGTCGTGGCTGCGGCGGTAACGACGGCCATGCTGAATCTTTACGTGGATGTGCAGGCGAAATTGCGGCGAGAGTTTCGCAATTACGGGGCGAACATCATTCTGGTCGGCAAGGACGGCGCTTCCCTTCCCGCGGGTACGCTGGCTCGTGTGGATTCCGTTCTGGCGGGACGCGGGATTGCCGCGCCGTTTGGGTTGGTCGTGGCGCGGACTAGCGAAGGGCAGCCGATTGCGGTGGCGGGCACGGATTTTGAGCGGGTGAAGCAGTTGAATAAGTGGTGGAAGGTGAGTCAGTGGCCTGCGGACATCCCAAAAATCCCCACTTCTGGCGCACAAACCGCGCCAGAAATGGGGCACCCGTCTGAAAGTCAAAATCCCCACCCGGAATCTTCCTCCTCAGCTTTGATTGGCGTGCGCGCACTGGCTACCGTCGCACCAAAGAATCAAGCGTTTGATCTTACGTTTCAGGGGCGGGCGCTGCATGTGATTCCTGCGGGTACGGTGCAGACGGGCGCGGCCGAGGACAGCCGCATTTTTGTTTCGCTCAGCGATTTCGTGGAGTGGACCGGAGTGCAGCCTTCGACGATCGAAGTCGCGGCTTCGGGATCTCCCGAGGAAGTGGCCGGGATCATGAACCAACTGGCGCAAGCGATTCCGGCGGGCGAGGTACGTCCGGTGCGGCAAATCATGGAGGGCGAGGCGCGCGTACTGGGTAAGACGCGCGCGACCCTGCTGGCGGCGGCGGCGCTGATCATTCTGACTGCAGCCTTATGCGTGCTTTCGACGCTCATGGGCTGGGTGTTTGACCGGCGGCGCGACTTTGCCATCATGAAGGCTTTGGGCGCATCGGGGCGACTGCTCGGCGGATTCTTTGCGGCCGAGGCTGCGGTGCTCGGGGCGACGGGCGCGGTGATTGGCTTTTTGATTGGGATCGGCATTGCGGCGTGGATCGGGCGCGTTAACTTTCACGCTTCCGTGATGCCGCGTTTGAGTGTGCTGCCGGTGGTGCTGGCTGGTAGCATGGCGGTGACGTTGTTGTCGGCGATCCTCCCAATCTCGCTGCTGCGCCGGGTGCAGCCAGCGGTGATTCTGAGGGGAGAGTGAAATGATTCAGATCAAAGATGTGACGAAGCTCTACCCCGCCAAGGAAACGGGGAACGGATCGGGCAAGGACAACATTCATGCCCTGGACCACATCTCGCTGCACGTGACGCAGGGGGAGTGGCTGTCGATCATGGGGCCGTCGGGTTCTGGGAAATCGACGCTGGTGAATCTGATTGGCTGCCTGGACCGGCCGTCGTCGGGCGAGATCTGGCTCGACGGCGTGGACGTAGCGGCGATTTCGGCCGCCGACTTGAATCGCGTGCGCGCGGAAAAGATTGGATTCATCTTCCAGCAGTTTCACCTGATTCCCTTCCTCACCGCCGTGGAGAACGTCATGCTGGCGCAGTATTTTCACAGTATGACCGACGAGAAGGAAGCGATTGAAGCGCTGGGTCGCGTGGGGATGGGCGATCGAGCACATCATTTGCCTTCGCAGTTGTCGGGCGGCGAACAGCAGCGAGTGTGCATTGCGCGGGCGCTCATCAACGATCCGCGAATTATTCTGGCGGACGAACCTACTGGAAATCTTGATGCAATGAACGAAGAGATCGTGCTGCGGCTGCTGCGCGAGTTTCACCAGCAGGGACGGACGATTGTGATGGTCACGCACGATCCGGTGATGGCGCGGCTGGCCGATCGAAGAATCGAGTTGCATCACGGCAAGATCGCCTCGCAGGAAATCTTCTCGCTGGCCGACGAAGAGCAACTGGACGAAGTTCTGGAAGAGCTTTGGGTACTGGCCGAGCACGGGGAGATCGCCGAAGTCGAGCGCATGGAAGTGCACGGAGCGCTGCCGGTGAGCCTGGCGGTTGAGAAGATGATCGAGATGGGGATGGTGGTGTCGATGCCGCATCCTCCGCAAGCGCACGATCACAAGCCGTTTGTGAATCCGTGCCATGATGCGCTGAAGCCGGTGGCGACGTCGGTGGGCGACGGCACGCTGATTGTCGAGTTGACGCCACGAGGGCGCGAGCGGGCGGGGAACATTATTCGCCGGCACCGGCTGGCGGAACGACTATTCACCGATAGTCTGGCAATGGACAGTGAAAGTGAGATTGAGCAGCAGGCGTGCAAGTTCGAGCATATTCTTTCGCCGGAAGCGACGGATAAGATCTGCACGTTTCTGGGGCATCCGCGAACGTGCCCGCACGGAGCGCCGATTCCGCCGGGGCCGTGCTGCGGTAACGTGGCTGGATTTGCAGGCTCGCCCGTTCGAGAAGCAGTCCGGTCTTAGTAGCTCTCAGCGTGAAAGCTTCAACCACAAAGGACACGAAGGTACACTAAGGAACTTCGTAAAGGGCATCTCGCTGAATACCCAGCCTAGCAATTCATCTGGCCTTATCATCGATCAAAGACTATGCGACATCCTACAATCGGCGTGTTTGATTCTGGCTTTGGCGGATTAACCGTCCTTAAAGCTTTACTTGAGCTTATTCCTGGCGCCGATTATGCCTATTTTGGGGATACGGCGCGGCTTCCCTACGGGTCAAAGTCCGTCGAAACCGTGGCGCGCTACGCGGTCGAAGCAGCGCATTATCTCGAGTCTCATGGAGCGCAGATGCTGGTCATCGCCTGTAATACGGCGACGGCTCTGGCATTGGACCGCATCATCGATGGAGCGCGTGTGCCGGTCGTGGGCGTCATTGAGCCGGGAGCATCGGCTGCGGCTGCTGCTTCAAGAAATCGGAAGATCGTGGTGGTCGGGACCGAGGCGACCGTCAGCAGCCATGCGTACCGCAGGGCTCTGGAGGCCCGCGGGTTGAATGCGCGAGAGAAGGCTTGCCCGCTGTTGGTTCCGTTGGTTGAAGAGGGCTGGGTGGAACACCCAGTGACTGAGCAGGTAGCGCGGATCTATCTCGCGGAGGCTTTTGCGGACGGATTTCAGGACGCAGATACGTTGGTTTTGGGCTGCACACACTATCCGCTACTCAAGCCGCTGTTGCATCGCGTTACACCCGGGCACGTGAGCATCGTCGACTCGGCGGAGTCGACGGCGCGGGCGGTGGCTTCGCGGCTGCGGGAGTTGGTCCCGGCTGGGGTTGAGGGTGAGGAGCGGCGAGGGCGTCCGCGGCTGAAGTTCTTTGCGACGGATTCGGTAGAGAAGTTCCGGCGGCTGGGGGAGCGGTTTCTAGGGCATCCGATCGAAGATGTGCAGCATGTGGATTTGAAGGAATGAATTTGGGAGCAAGAATCGGATAGTCCTCGCGAGATCTGAGAATTTAAGCTGTCCTCCGGCGGTTGAAGCAAATCCAATACAGAACCGTGGGGTCGTGCGAATGAACATTTTCTATCATCCCTCCGGGATTTCTCCCTCTTGCTGCGGCCTGTGCCAGCAATGAAGCGCTGGGCTAAATTATTTCTATGCATGTGCTCGACAATGTGATCTGGCAGGCGCTGACTACTCGGGATGCGCAATTTGCCGAGAGCTTCGAAGATGCGCGGCGGTTTGTACACGAGGTAGGCCCGTTGGGCGCATTCCGCGAGCATGGGGCCCATGGCTATGCGTCTTTGGCAGGACTGGTGGAACCTGGCGGGACCGTGGGTCTGTTCCTCGATGATCCCTATGAGGCGCGAGGTGGCTGGACCTTCGTGGTCGGTGCACCCTTGCTGCAGATGGTGTGCGATAACGGCGTTGCTGAGCCCTCCTCACGCGGAAACACCCCAGATCTCGCAGAGCTGGGCACACAAGATTCTCCCGAAATGATTGAACTCACCGCCATGACTAAGCCGGGACCGTTTGGCTCTCGCACCCATGAACTCGGTACTTACCTGGGGATTCGATCGCAGGGACAGCTGGTGGCCATGGCGGGCGAGCGGTTGAAAGTCCCGGGGCACACTGAGGTGAGCGCGGTCTGCACGCATCCGGAGCACACGGGCAAAGGCTACGCAGCCATTCTCATGGCGGAGGTGATGAGGCGGATTCGGGAACGCGGGGAGACGCCGTTTCTGCACGTTCGCGCAGACAACGGGCGGGCGATTGAGATCTACAAGAGGCTGGGATTTCGCGAGCGCAAGCTGGGGCACTTCGCGGTGTTGCGGAAGTTATAGACGCGGGATGAGAGAGTCGAGCGTCGCAGCGAGCTGCCGCCACTATTGCCGGCAAGTCGCTGGCACTACGAAACGAACTCAGTACAGGTGGAAGTCGACTTCTACGGCGATCTCGACGCGCACCGGGTGGCCGTCTTTCATGGCGGGCTCAAACTTCCAGTTCTTCACCGCCTCAATGGCTTTCTCGTCGAGTCCCATGCCCAGGCTGCTCAGCACGCGGATGTTGCTGGGACGGCCGTCGGTTCCCACGATCAGGCCGAGGGTGCAAACGCCCTGATATTTCGCTTTACGAGCTTCTTCGGAGAATTCTGGCTCTGGGGCGTAAATCTGGCGTGGCGGGGAAACGCCGCCGCCTACGTGGAAGATGCCTCCACCGGTACCGCCGCCTTCACCGGGGCCGAAGCCTGGTCCCTTGCCCGATCCAACGCCGCCACCGCTCCCTGAACCGATACCGCTGCCAGAGCCGGTGCCGTTGGAGGGCAGCATGGCGTGAGACATGGGATCGCCCAGATTCGGCATGTTGTTGGAAGCCAGTTGCACTTGCGGAGGAATCACGATGGTCGGTTCCACCGCCAGTTTGGGATGATCATTGCGGATGACCACGACGGGTGGAGTAATCTGCGTCATGGAAAACTTAGGGAGCTTACCCCTGCTCGCCTGCAAGACATCGCGATCGCCGCCGCCGCCGCCGCCGCCGACCTGAGTCTTGGAGGGCTTCAAGGCCGGGATATCGCCAGGGTCGACCAGCGTCACGGTGACCTTCGTCGCCGGAGCCGCATTGACCACGTGGCGTCCGAGCATATAGCCGGCGATTATGACTCCCACGATCAGAAAGTGGACACCCGTCGAACCCAGGGCACCATTTCTCCAATTGTTGTAAAAGCCCCAGATGTCTTTAACCGGTTCCGGTTTCGATTCGAGCTTCAGAGGTGGAAGCTTCTTGGGAAAGAAAAAGTCGTCCAGTTCGCGGAACAGGGATTTGTAGAGGGGTTCCTGGAAAGTAGTGTTCGCCAGCAGGAGGTGCAATTCTGGCTCGTTGCTGGGGCCGTTCGGATTGGTCGGTTCGGATCCCATAATTCTGGTCTGGACACCCCTTGCCGGTCTGCGCGGACCAGCCTGCTAGTTTCGCTGCCCGGTCAGGCACTCTGTACACAGATGAGCGCCACTTACCACAAGTTGCATGGACTTCTGTCCCTTTTTTGTCAATCCGGTACCGGCCGGATGCCCCCGCGGACAACGGGCCTGACGGCCTGCTTTCTGAAATTGTACCTCTAGTCGACCCATTGCGACAGTGCATTCCTTTGTGCTTGGCAAATGTCGGAAAGACATGTCCCGGGGAGACATCACACTGAGGGAAAAAGCCTCAACCACGAAGGACATGAAGTCCCACGAAGGAAACTCGAGGGAATAGAGCTTTTGCGACGTCGTGTCGTTCGTGATTGAGAGGATCGCATCCTGGCGCTGCATGGACGTTCCCAGCGGCGGTCCCTATAATGAAAGGATTCAATCATTTGGGAGACGCGAACCGAGTGCCCTTCGAGCTCAAAAAGACCATCAATCTGCCGAAAACTGACTTTCCGATGAAGGCCAACCTGCCGCAGAACGAGCCAAAAATGCTCGAACGCTGGGAGCAGACGGGCATCTACGAGCGCATCCGAAAGGCCCGAAAAGGCGCGCCCCGCTTCATTCTGCATGACGGGCCCCCATACACCAGCGGGCCTATCCACATGGGTACGGCGATGAATAAGTGCCTGAAGGATTTCATCGTCAAATCGAAGAACATGGCCGGTTTCGACGCGCCTTATGTGCCTGGGTGGGATTGCCATGGGCTGCCCATCGAGATCAAGGTCGACAAGGAACTGGGCGGCAAGAAGCTGCAGATGAAAGCTACGGACGTGCGCGCCGAGTGCCGCAAGTATGCGCAGAAATTTCTCGACCTGCAGCGGATGCAGTTCAAGCGCATCGGCGTGTTCGGACGCTTCGACCGGCCCTATGCCACGATGACTCCGCAGTACGAGTCGGTGGTGCTGTCGACGTTCTTTTCGTTTTACGAAAACGGGTTCGTGTACAAGGGGCTGCGCGCCGTTTACTGGTGCATGCACGACGAGACCGCGCTGGCCGAGGCGGAAGTCGAGTATGAAAACCACACCAGCACGACCGTGTGGGTAAAGTATGGGCTGCTCGACGATCCGGCAGAGATTGATCCGGCGCTGGCGGCTGCTCTCAAAGAAAAGAAAGTCTCGACCATTATCTGGACGACCACTCCTTGGACGCTGCCGGCGTCGATGGCGGTGGCGTTTCATCCTGATGAAGAGTACGTCGCGCTCGAATCGGGTGGCGAGGTTTACATCGTAGCTTCGCGGCTTGCGGCGGATGCGGCGGCGAAGTGTAATCTGGCCGATCCGAAGCCGCTGGCACACTTCCCTGGACGCAAGCTGGAGCGGCTGAACTTTCAGCATCCCTTTCTGGAGCGCAAGGTCCTGGGCGTGCTGGCGGACTACGTCACCATGGACACGGGAACGGGTGTCGTCCACACTGCGCCGTCACACGGCGCCGAGGACTTTATCACCGGCATGAAGTATGGGCTCGATGCCACGAGCAACGTCGACGAAAAAGGGATCCTGCGCAACGGGCTGCCGGAGTACACAGGCAAGCGCGTTTGGGAGGCAAATCAGCCAATCGTCGATCTGGTGCGCAGCCGCGGGGCGCTGCTGCATACGGAAAAAACCGAGCATTCGTATCCGCACTGCTGGCGCTGCCATAATCCGGTGATTTTTCGCGCGACCGAGCAGTGGTTTATTTCGATGGAAACGCCGATGCTGGGTGGGGCCGGCAAGAACGACACGCTGCGCGCGCGTACGCTGGATGAAATCAAAAAGGTGAAGTGGGATCCGGCGTGGGGCGAAGAGCGGCTGTCGAACATGATCCAGACGCGGCCCGACTGGTGCATCTCGCGGCAGCGTGTGTGGGGCGTGCCGATCGCCGTTTTTCTCTGCGAGAGTTGCGGAAAGCCGCTGAACGATCACGCGGTCAATCAGAAAGTCGTGGAGTTGTTCGGAAAATCTGGGGCCGATGCCTGGTTTACGCCGGAGTCGGACACGATTCTTCCCGCGGGGACGAAGTGTCCGCATTGCAGCGGCACGAAGTTCGAGAAGGAAACCGACATCTTCGACGTGTGGCTGGAATCGGGCGCGAGTTATCTGGCGATGGTCGCGGACGAGCCGGATTATCATTATCCTTGGCCTTCGGATCTGTATCTTGAGGGAGGAGATCAGTATCGCGGATGGTTTCAGTCTTCCCTGCTCTGCGCCATGGGAACGCACGCTACGCCGCCGTACAAAGGCGTGGTCACACCCGGCTGGACGCTCGACGAAAAGGGCCAGGCGATGTCGAAGTCGCGCGGGAACGATGTGGACCCCGTGGACATCTCGAGCCGGCTTGGCGGTGAAGTTGTGCGGCTGTGGGTGGCGTCGGTGGACTTCCGCGAAGACGTGGTGGGATCGGAAGCGCTGATGCTGCGGGTGGCGGAGAACTACCGCAAGATCCGCAACACCTTCCGCTACGTGCTGGGAAATGTGGGGGACTTCGATCCGCAAGCGGATGCGGTCCCGTACGACCAAATGGATGCGCTCGACCAGTACATGCTGCGCCAGACCTGCGCGTTCGTGGCGGATGTGCGGAGCGCGTACGAGGAATACTCCTTTCACAAGATTTACCACCGCGTGAACCACTTCTGCATTGTGGACCTGAGTGCGTTTTACTTCGACGTGCTCAAAGACCGGCTGTATATTTCGGCGCCGAAATCGCAGGCGCGGCGCTCGGCGCAGACCGCAGTATGGCGTATCGGTGAGGCGCTGGTGCGGATGCTCGCGCCGATCATGAGCTTCACCTGCGAAGAAATCTGGCCGTACTTGCCGAAAGTTGCTTCGCGCGAAGAGAGCGTGCACCTGGCACAGTTTCCGACTACGGCTGAGATTCTGGGTGATGCAGATCTGAAAGCAGGAGGTTCGAAGTCCGATGAGGAATGGACGAGCCTGCGCGCTGTGCGCGATGAAGTGCTGAAAGCGCTGGAGGAGGCGCGAAACAACAAGCTGATCGGTACCGGGCTGGAAGCGCAAGTGGCAATCACCGCCTCCGATCCGTTGTATTCATTGTTGCAGCGCCATGCCGAGCAGCTTCGGTATCTGTTCATCGTGTCCGCAGTGACGCTCACGCAGGGCTCGGGCAACGGGACTGGCGGTGTGCACATTGAAGTGAAGAGAGCCGATGGCGCTAAGTGCGAGCGTTGCTGGAACTACTCCATACACGTCGGTGAAGACAAAATGTATCCCACAGTCTGCGAGCGCTGCAGCGCGATGCTGAAAGAACTGGAAGCCCACGCTCACTGATGAAACCTTCTTCGGCGCGCACCATCCATTTTCTGCTCGCTCTGCTGGTCGTGCTGCTCGACCGCTGGTCGAAGCGGCTCGTGGCCGCGCACATCGCGATGTACACGCATATCCAGGTGATTCCTGGATTCTTTCGGATCACGCACACCGAGAATACGGGCGCCGCGTTCAGCCTGTTTGCGGATTCTCCCTCGCACTGGAAGACCGCGCTGCTGATCGGGTTTTCGCTGATCGCGATGGTGATTGTGTCGGTGCTGTTGTGGAGGCAGGCGCGCGCACTAACGCTGACGGGGATTGCGCTGTCATTGATTCTGGGTGGCGCAGTGGGCAACCTGTGGGACCGCGTTGCGAGCGGGCGCGTAGTCGATTTTCTTCTGTTGTACGTGAAGTCATACCAGTGGCCGGTCTTCAACCTGGCGGATAGCGCGATCGTGGTGGGGGCATCGCTGCTGGTGATTGAGATTCTGTTTCACAAGACCGTGGACGAGACGCCTGCGGTTTGAGGTCGTTCTGGGCCTAAGGTCCCATACGATTCGATTGAAGTCGCCGCAGCGCTGACGCGGTGCCCCCCAAAAGCAAACCCCAGCGGCTAAAGCCCGCATCGTTCCTGCGCGCTAACGGCACGGCTGAAGCCGTGCCCTTCCACGAGAGCCCTCGCCCCTCGACAAGCGCACTCACTCTCCACCTCCGCTCCCTCGAAGCAATCCAAGCCATGGTCTCGGCCTCGAGGCCGGACGTGTTTTTTGTGACTTATTGATCTTGTGATTTATCAGTGTTGATCCGCGTGAATCCGTGGCGAAGAAGTGGTTACGGGGTACCGTAGAGCTGTTTGTAGACACTGGCGTTGCGCATGATGGCTTGCACGTATTCGCGAGTCTCCGTGAATGGGATCGACTCGACGAACTCCGCAGAATCTCGATACTTGCCCTGTCCCATCCATTCCTCGACACGGTCGGAGCCGGCATTGTAAGCGGCCAAAGCGTTTTCGAACGATCCGCCAAACTTGTCGACCATGCCGCGGAAGTAGTGTGTTCCCAGCTGTAGATTCACGGTGGGAGTAAACAGTTGGGTCGGGGCGTAACGCTTCAGGTCGACCTGGTGGGCGACGACCTTGCCGGTCTTAGGCAACAACTGCATGAGGCCAACGGCGTTGGCCCGCGAAACGGCCAGCGGGTTGAACTCTGATTCCTGACGGATGAGCGAGGCCACCAGATACGGGTCGAGGTCATTGGCGGCCGAGAATCGTTTCAGGTCAGCCCAGTAGGGGCGCGGGAATAGAGCTTCCCAATAGACGCGCGGCAAGGTGGGGATGTCGACGGCGAAATAACTCGGCACGGAACGCTTCATCACTTCGATGGCGCGATCGTAGTGGCCAGTTTCGATGTAGAGCTGCGCAGTCTCGGCCGGGCCCCAGTTGCCGCCGTCGGCGCTGGCGGCTGCCTGCATTTCGCGCACGGCAAAATCGACCAGGCCGCCGTTGCCCAGCAACTGCGCTTTTTGCAGGTGGAGATCGTCGGTTGGCGGTTCTTGTAACGTCACCTTCTCGCCGTGCTCAACCGGTGGAATATGATCGAGCAGCGGATATTGCCCTGGCGGATCCGTTCCTGGCGGAAGCTTCTGCAAACGTTGCCGCCCGAGCTCCGCGTAGTAGTAATTGCGGTAGCGGTCAGACAATTTCTGGTAATAGGCGCGGGCCATCGCGAGCTGGTTGTCCTCTTCCGCCAGGCGGGCACGCCAGTACAATGCCGCAGAAGTCTCGTTGCCTGCGGGGTACATTCCAATCTGCTCGTCGAATAATTTCTTGGCCTCGTCGTTGCGGCCAAAGCGCAGGGTCAGCCAAGCGGCTTTCCAGTGCGCGTACGAAGCGCGGGAGCCGGTGGGGAAACGTTGCTGCAGTTCGCGAAAGGCGTCGAGCGCCTGATCGTACTCGTGATGCACCAGGTGCAGATTCGCCACGGAAAGTAGCGCCGCTTCCAACCATGGGCTGGTGGGCGCGGCTTCGCGAAGTTGGTCCACCGTGCTGTAGAAGGATGCGTTCTCTTCTGAAGCCCAGGCGACCTCGCCGAGAATGTATAAGCGCTGCGCGCTCTGTTCGGAAGTTGCACCGACAAGTGTGGTCAGTTCAGACTTAGCCTCGCGATTGCGTCCGCTTCGGTGTAGCGCGTCAGCCAGTGCCAGTTCTGCCGCCGGACGCGATTCCGGGGAGGCATGGATCGCAAGCTCGCGGTATTCGTCGACGGCATCGTTGTAGCGCTTGGCCTTCATCAGCAGGTCCGCACGGGTTTTGCGTTGCGCCAGCGTGGGCTGAGGCGCACCTGGAAGTTTTTTCAACTCGGCATTCGCCGCATCGGCTTCGGCAGCAGTCGGCATGTTGTAGTAGACATTCGCGAGCGCTTCCGCAGCTTTTTCTTTCTGGCCGAGCGTGACATAGGCGCGGCCCAGAGCAAACTCGTAGTCCGATCTCGCGGGCAGGCGATCTTTCTCCAGCAGGTCGACGGCTTCAGCGGCGCGTCCTTCGGTCAGCAACGCCGTGGCATAACTCAAGTGAGCATCGCGAACCAGCAGTGAATCAGGATACGTCGTATGGAAGTTGGCGAGCGCGGCGAGTCCCTCGGCCTGATGGCCGGTCTGGAGGTAACAGGTTCCGAGATAGTAAGCAACGTAGTCGCCGAGGTCGCCGGCTCGAGGCTTGGCGCGGCTGAACGGATCGATGGCCTTGGCGCAATCGTGATCGAGGACGTGGGCGTAACCGAGGACAAGCCAAGCCAGCGCTCCGGCGTCTTCCTGGGAGTGGGCTCGCGCGTAGGCTTCGACTCCGGCATATCCCGCCGGAGAACGATCGAGAATTAACTGCTGCGCCATGGGGCGCAAGGTGGCGGAGGCGACAAATGCCTCACGGATGCGGCGCACTCGGGGCGAGATTGGCCTGTGCTTCTTCGCGGTCGCATGGGTGGACGCCGTCTTCTTGGTAGGAGTGTGGGTGCCCGGCGCGGTGGCAGATTTTGCCGGTGCAGTTTTGTGCGGCGCCGGCTTCGGGGCAGACTGCTCCTGCGCGGGTTTCTTGGCGGTCGGTGCAGCCTGTTTTTCGGATGTGTCGGCGGTTGAAGTAGAAGCCTGCTGGCCGATCGGCGATGCGGCCGAGCGCGTCCCGCTCAGAAGCCCGCACAAAACGGCGAGCGCCAGCACCCCCGACCACTTGAGACCCAATGGAACCACCTTAGTATTCTTCGCGCGGAAACGCGACAGGCCAACTGTTAATAGATGCAACTGCGAACTTGGGAGTACTCAGGGGCTAAAGCCCGATTTCTTCTCTAACACGCCTTACGCGGCCCTCAAGGGCCGCTCTTCCACTGCTCTACGCGTCGCTCACAGGGGCCGATCTTTAACTGCCTTACGCGGCCCTCAAAGGACCGCTCTTCCACATGCCGCTCTTCTACATGCCAACGCGTCGTTCACAGGACCACACTTACCCATGCCCTGCGCGGCCTTCAAGAGTTGATCGTCAACATCCAGAACCGCTACTTGCGGAAGTTTGCGCCCATGACGGAATAGTCATCTTCCGCCAGGCTGCGGACGACTTCCTTTTGAAAGTAGTCGCCACTCGCGGCCGCGGTGCTGCCATAGCGTTTCTGGAACGTGGTGCGGCTCTTTTCAATGTCTTCTTTCAGGCGATCGTAGAGATCTTTATTGCGGCGGCCTTCGGCCACCTTGGCCTGGTTGTACAGCTTGATTTCATCGACTAGCAGGCGGGCAAAGCGCTGCGCTTTACGGTGAGTGTCGGCGTCTTCGGCAGACATGCCGGCAAATGGGTCCGCGGCGGCGGCTGGTGCCGAGGCTGCCGCACCGGCCGAAGCAGCATGCGCAGCAACTTCCACCACTTCCGCGGCCGGTTCCGGCTCAGGAGCGGCTTTCGCCACATGTTTCGGAGGTGCGGAAGCGAACGGATCGGAAAACGCGCTGACGGTCTGCACGGGCGCGGCGACCGGAGGCCGCTCGATGCTGGGGACGGCCTCGACAACCTCTTTCTGGGCCTGCTTGCGCAGCGACGTCACTTCCAGCCATGCACTCGTCGCCATGACCAGAATTTCCAACGAGGGGCCGTCGAGAACGCCTTCGGAGCCGCCGTCGGCATAGAGCAGAGCGGCAACTTTATCTTTCAGGACCAGCGGCAGAACGATGATCTGCTCGTTCTCCGGTCCGCCAAACTGCTTCACAAAACGGCGGTCCATCTCCGCAATGTTGGCCGGTGCGACGATACGATTCTGATAGGCGTGAGCCGCGGGGCCGGTGGTCATGTCGAGCGGAAAATCTTTGACGGCATCATCGTCGCCGAGGCCGCGGCCCTGCCATCCTGTGGCGGATCCGGCTTTCACGACGAAGAGTGCGACCCGCGAACCGTAGGCGCTGCCCGCATCGAGCAAGCCGCGCAGAATTTCTTTTTGCGTAGTGCCCGTGTGAATGCTGGCGACGGCTTGCACAAGATTGCTGTGGGTAGAGTTTCCGGCGCGCTCTGAGGCCGGAACGGCGGGCGCCGCGGGCAACTCCGCGAGGACGCGCTCAACCAATTCCGCCTGCAACTTTGGAAGCGCGCGATCGAGAACCTGCGCCACCGCACGCGCGACGATTTGCTGGAGTTCCTTGCTATCCGCCATGCTCAGAGAACCATTCCCAATACCCGAGTCTTCGCCTGCCACCGCATCGCACCGAAAAAACACTACCCTAACTGCTGATTATACGGCACTTGTGTGGCAGCATCAGAGTACTTCGGTACCTGTTCGTCCGCGTCAAAACCTGCCTTTTGGAACTGTAACGCAAACTTTTCTTACCGCATATGTCAAAGCCGTTTCACAATCCAGCGCGTTACCAAGTAGAATAACAGTTCGATTTCACCGCTGCTGCCGGGGAATCGGGTTGGGGTTCGAACTCGCGTCGTGATTTACCGGGAAAATACTGCATCGCCAGAACAATGGGAGCCATCCAAAACAAAGTAGCCGGACCAGTTAGCGAAGAGTTGACCCTTGTCCAAGCGGCCAAGCGAGGGGATGACTCGGCGTTTGAAGAACTGGTCCGCCGATACGACCGCAACGTATTCCGGATCGCGCAGCACATCACGCAGAATCGTGAAGACGCGGAAGATGTGGTGCAGGAAGCGTTCCTGAAAGCCTACGGCAACCTGAAGCAATTTCAGGAGCAGTCGAAATTTTATACGTGGCTGGTCCGGATCGCAGTCAACGAAGCGCTGATGAAGTTGCGCCGGCGAAAGCCAGAGCGCACGGTCTCGTTAGACGAAGACATTAAGACGGAAGACGACTCCCTGCCCCGCGAGATCGCGGACTGGAGCCCGAATCCGGAGCAGCAGTACACGCAAGCGGAATTGCGGGAGATTTTGAGTAAGACCATCCAGGGGCTTCCCCCGGGCTTCCGGACGGTGTTCGTGCTGCGAGACGTAGAAGGGCTTTCGACGGAAGAAACCGCTGCCGCGCTTGAATTGAGCGTACCGGCGGTGAAGTCGCGGCTGCTGCGGGCTCGCTTGCAGCTTCGGGAGCGGTTAGGACGATACTTCCAGCGAAGAGAGAGTGGGAATGGCAAGGATGGCAGTAAGAGCGATGAAGTTAAAACGGGCGATGCTCCGAGTGGAGATGGCAACCAGTGAAATGCTCTGAATTTTTGACCGAGCTGACCAATTATTTGGACGGCGTCCTCGACGAAAAAACCAAAGCTGAGTTGGAAAACCATCTTTCCTGGTGCCACAACTGCTACGTCGTCTGCGACACAACCAAGAAGACCATCGAGATTTACCGCGACTCCCAACTCTACGAGTTGCCGGAAGATCTGCGCAGCCGGCTGCGATCGGCCATCATGGTCAAGTGCCAGCAGCAAAAGAAACGCGGCCCGCAGAGCGTCTAAAGATCGTGTGAAACGTTTTGCCCCCTCCTGTAACTATATCTAGGGAATAGGCTTCTGGCCTTTCCTCCAGGGTTGGCCTCTTTTACGAAATTCTCAACCATTTTGGCCATCCGTGAATCTAAGTATTTGAGTGAAAGCGTTCCACAGACACTGTGGAGGGGGCGCGCACTCTCAGTACAACTAAGGACTCGGCATACAGCTCAGGTATGGAAGGTGGGTCATGATTGCAAAATTGATGGATGCGGTTTTTGGATGCAGACACGCACACTATAGCTTTCCGGTAACGATTCGCGGCGCAAAACGGCGTCCGCAGGCGGCAATGTTGACGGGAACGTACGTCGCTTGTCTGGATTGCGGCAGAGAATTTCCTTATGACTGGCAAGAGATGAAAGTCATCACTTCGCCGGAGCGTCATCGCGAGCATCTGGCCGCGCTGGCGAAGCACGCCGCGTAAGGCGAAGAGGCCGAGACCACAGGATCAGCATTAGGGTTTGATGTCCCTTACCCCGGAGCCGCAGGCCATCTGCCTGCGGCTCATCGCTTGTGTGCCGAACATGTACGACAGCTAGGGGGTGAAAGTCCCCTGCCCAGCCTGGTGGAGGTGAAGGGCTAGAGAAGCGCAAGGGCGTCGTCGCGAGGCGGGGTCTGAAAGAAGCGTGGATCAAAGGCGCGAGCCGATGAACAAGAACCGGATGAGGAGGCCTACGGTGTGGGGCGAGCTGGCAAGTGACAGCGAAGCCCGTGTCCACCAAGCACACTGGTGGTAAATCCGGCGGTTGCGCGTCGAAGGCGGTCGAACTTACTTCGGGAGACCCGCCGCATGTCACGGAGTCGTGACTGAGGATGGAGCAATCCATCCTGACCGTGGGACGGGAGTCAGCAGCGGGCATAGTAGGCCGCGAGGCCCAAGGCCCAAACAGCAAGGAGCGGCGAGTAGGACGCAGGACTCGATGAACGACAAGCGGCAGAAGAACCAGTTACAGATGTTACTGGCCTTTACCGGGGAGGGGAGGAGTGAAGCTCCAAGGACTCCGCGGGAAGGGACCGAATCGTTGACGGCGAAGTGCGAAACCGAAAGTCCGGCTGGAGAAGAGCAGTGGATGGAAGAGGTCTGGGGGCGGGAGAACTGCCAGCAGGCTTTACGACGGGTGAAGGCCAACAAAGGGAGCGCGGGAATCGACGGCATGAAAGTGTCGGAGTTGCCGGGCTACCTGAAGCAGCACTGGCCAGCGATTCGGGAACAGCTGTTGAGCGGGACTTACCAACCGCCAGCGGTGCGGCGAGTAGAAATCGCCAAGCCGGACGGGGGGATGCGCAAGCTGGGCATTCCCACGGTGCTGGATCGGTTTGTCCAGCAGGCGGCGATGCAGGTTCTGCAAGGCAGATGGGAGCCGACGTTTTCCGAACACAGTCACGGGTTTCGTCCGCAACGCTCGGCGCATCAGGCGGTGGCCAAGGCGCAGCAGTATATCGCCGACGGGCATCGCTGGGTGGTGGATCTCGATCTGGAAAAGTTTTTGGATCCATCTACACAATGCCCCCTGATTCATGAAATAGGCCTGGTTGATCGTCCACTACTTTGATTCGCAAGCCTTTACGCCGTCCGCGCGTGACTAGTAAAGCGTCGAGCTCGCCACGCTTTACACGTTGCAACACGGTTTGGCGCGAGACACCCAGTTTCATCGTGGCTTCGAGCATGGGCAGATAGTCCGGCGGTGCTTGCTCCACGAAACGTGCACGCAACTCATCGGTAATACGAATCTGCCACGGTGCTCCAGGCGTTATCTGTTCTCCAGCGATGAAACCATCATTGAGCCAGCGATGAACAGTGGAAGTGTTGATGCCTAAGATCCGCGCTGCCTGGCGAATCGGCACAACCTGCCCAGCGGGTGGCTCTGCTGGCGGTTCGTAGCGCGGAATGTTGCGATAGCGACGCAGACTGCCAACCTGATTCGCCGTGAAGCGTTCCCCGTTTGCAGATTTGCGTCCCTGACGATTGAGAATGCCGGCGATGACGTCGTCCGGATAGTGAACGGCCAGACGACGGAGTAGAGAAATAGTGTCTTCGTCGGGGTGAAGACCATGAGGCTTCATGCGCGGAAAGGAGAGATCGCATTCCGTAAGCGCGCCGCCTCGCCAGCGCAGTGTCAGATGCCCACGGCGTTCGACGCGATCCACACGCACAATCACCTCTTCCAGAAGGGCTCGCAAAAGCTCCTTGCGATCGCGATCTGTGGTGGAAGGCGCCGTCCAGACTTTTTGCAGATCGAAGCCGAGAGAGAAAATTTTCTTTTTCTCTGCCTCACTCAACATGCGCGGGCGTTGTTTTTCTCTCCGCTCGAGCTCGGCTTCTGCGGCGGCGAGATCGCGCAAGCGTTTTTCCCACTCCGTTTCCAGTCCACGTGCCACGAGCCTATTTTCAGGTTCCACAGCACGATATTGACGCTCGGCACGTTCGGCTTCGTAACGAGCACGTTCCGCCGCAAGGCGCCACTGATGGAGCGCCGCATCGTGGTTCGCTTCGAGTTGCTGGATCGCCAGCTGGGTTGCTTCCAGGGCCGCGGGCGTTAGAGCTTGGAGAAAAGCATCGACCACCGCTTGATCGATTTGAACGCCGCCAACATTGAGACAGTACATGCCGCGCCCGGAAACGATATCCTTGCCCGCGCAATGGTATCCCGGGGCCGCGTTTCTGCCTGTGTAGTGGGTGTGTAGCCGGCGGCCACACTTCCCACAGGTAGCCAGACCCTGAAGTAATGCGGCTCCTTCTCTCACCGCACCTCCGGCATGGTGGGGCTCGGGATGCACATTGGAGTCGATGCGTATTTGGTTAGCCTGGAAGGTGGCCCAATCGATATAGCCGAGATGATGTTCGCGAAGAAGCACCGGCCACTCGGCCATGGGCAAAAGACGACTTCGCTTGCGCAGCCTTCCTTGGTCATCGACGTACTGTTCTCGATGAAATTTTCCGTAGGTGTACGCGCCAGCATACACCGGATTGGTGAGTACGGCATGGATGGCGGTGTAAGTCGGGGCCACCCACCGAATCTCGCTCTTCATATGCTTCCGCGTGGGGAAGGAAAGACCCTCGGAGCGGAACCACAGCCAAACTTTGCGAACCGATCCTAATTCCGTGAATTTCGCAAAGACGGCACGCATGGTGTGGGCCACGGATTCGTCGGGATGAAAACGAACTTCGCCGTCTTGTTCTCCCCACACGAAGCCCACGGGCAAGCCGCGGCGCAGTTCCCCACGTGCCGCTTTATTGCGAATTCCACCCTCCAGTCTTGCGCGAAGAATATGAAGTTCTGCTTCCGCCATGATGCCTTTAAATCCGAGCACCAGCCGGTCATTAAAAAGCGCGGGATGATAGAGGCCGTCGCTGTCTCCGACCAGAGTGTCGGTGATACTGCAGAGATCGAACAGACGATACCAGTCGGCATTGTTGCGTGCCCCCCGGGAGACTTCTAAGCCGAATACGATGCCGACATGGCCGAGGGCAACTTCCGCGGTCCGGCGTGCGAAGCCGGAACGCTCGGCGAATCCGGAGCCGGACACGCCCAAGTCTTCATCGATGACGATCACTTGTTCTTTAGCCCAACCCAACTGGCAGGCTTTATCGACCAGAGCATATTGGCGAGCTGTGGATTCGCGGTTGTACTCGACCTGCGCAGGACTCGATTGCCGAATGTAGATGAAAGCTGCGCGTTGAATATGACTGGGTTTTACTTTGCTCGCGTTATTCATGACTCTTTCCCTTCTGCTCGCTGCCTCGAGCGGCTTGGGCGATGAGTCGTGCCAGAATCTGCATGGCGAGTTTCTTGTGTTCCTCGGTGAGGGTTTCCCATGGGTAGGTTTCGTCGAGGAGAAGATCGAAGAGGCTTCGATTCTTTTCTGGCACGGACGCTCTCCTTGGTTGTAGTTGAGATTCCGTCCTCGCTGGTGACGGGAGCGAGACGGGCGAGGAGAGCATCGACGAGAGCTCGTGCGTGCAGCAAGTCTTCCAGAGAGCCGAGGGTTGTCGTGGCTGGCGTACCGATGGATTGCGTGGGCGAGGCTAGGTCGGTCCAATCGGCAGGAATCAAAGACTTACTGCCATCGGGCAAGATCAGGACGAGAAGGAGCCGACCTTTCCGATGCATCGCCCCGAAAACGTTGAGTGATCGGCCTTGGAAGGGATGGCGAACGCGGACAACAGTGACCTTCTCGGGGAGGTGCTGATGATGAGTAGTGTGTCGTAGGTTCCTTCGATCGAGTGAACCACGACAAGCTGATGGCGGCGGTGGCGCGGCGGGGGAACGACAAGAGGATGCTCAAGTTGATTCGAGCTTTCCTGGAGTCGGGCGGGATGGAGAACGGGCTGGTGAGTCCGGTGGAAGAAGGAACTCCGCAAGGCGGGCCTTTGTCTCCGCCGCTGTCGAATCTCGTGCTCGACGAACTCGACCGAGAACTGGAGCGGCGCCAGCACCGTTTCGTGCGCTACGCGGATGATTGCAACATTTACGTGCGCAGCAAGCGGGCCGGTCAACGAGTGATGGAGGGCATCACGCGATTCATCACACACCAACTCAAGCTCAAGGTAAATGAGGCAAAGAGTGCGGTGGCACGACCGCAGGAACGGAAGTTTCTCGGGTTTAGCTTTACTGCCGGTCCAGATGTTAGGCGCATTATCGCGCCGAAAGCTCTGGAGCGGTTTAAGCACCGAATCCGGGACGTCACGCGCCGGGCAAAAGGCGTCAGCATGGAGACGACGATAGCGGAACTAGCTCCGTATCTGCGGGGTTGGCGCAGCTATTTTGGCTTCTGCGAAACGCCCGATGAGCTGATGTACCTGACCCGCTGGGTCCGATTGCGACTGCGAGCAGCAATGTGGCGGCAATGGAAGACACCGCGCCGTCGCCGCGCCGCTCTGTTGTCGCTGGGGGTTCGTCCGCGACTCGCCACTAACACGGCTGGCAGTGGAGGTGGCCCTTGGTACCTGGCTCGGGCCACGGCCCTCTCTGTTGGGCTTTCCAATACTTACTTCAAATCGCTGGGACTTCCGACGTTGACCGATGGCTGTTAGCGCAACCAACTCGAACCGCCGTGTACGGACCCGTACGCACGGTGGTGTGGCAGGGGTCGGCGGGTGACCGCCGCCCCTATGCCGATCAAACGCCCTTGCATTGAGTGTGACCTGCCGATGCGATTTCCCTCCAATGTAGAATCTCTCCCTGAGACTTGGAGATCTCACGATGAAGCTGTTCGTAGCGATTGCAATTACGTTTTGGCTCGGCGCGGGGCTGGCGGCGGCGCAGAGTTCGTCCTCCGATGAAGGTGCGCACGTGCTGGCGCTGGATAATTCGTGGAACCGTGCGCTTGAGACCAAAGACACGAAGGCGCTGGACATGCTTCTGGCGGACACATTCGTTTCCGTCGATGTTGACGGAAGCATCGAGACCAAGCGGGAATTTCTGACGAGCCTGAAAGCGCCTGACTATCAGGCTCCCGCGCAGGCTGTGACCGAACAGAGCAAAGTGGATGTGTATGGCGATTCTGCGGTGGTTGTGGGAGTGTTTCGCACTCAGAGTTTGCACAAAGGCAAATCGGTGGCGCGGCGCGAGCGCTTTGTCGATACGTGGGTGAATCAAAACCACACCTGGAGATGCGTGGCGTCGGTCACGGTGATGATCCCCGCGAACTGATCGCTAAAACGTCACTGCGGGTTACTTCGCGGGCGTCCAGAAAGCGAAAACGGACTCGCATAGCGCAATCCTAAATACGAAGTCAAAGTCCACACTCTGAAATCGCAGAGAACGCTATTTTAGAATGCGGCACCCGGCTGTTGTTTTCCAAAAGGAATCGCCTACATTTCGGTCATTCGCCGTTGACCTGTTCTGGAATTCACCCTAACATCGGGAATCGATTGTGGCGGGCCATGGATCTCACACAAATCTCGCATTACCGCGTTCTCGGGCGACTGGGCGGCGGAGGGATGGGTGTCGTCTATGAAGCAGAAGACCTGCGTCTGGGGCGCAAAGTGGCGCTCAAGTTTCTGCCCGAGGCGACCGAGAAGGATCCGCAGGCGTTGGATCGCTTTCAACGGGAAGCACGCGCCGCCTCGGCTCTCAATCATCCGCACATCTGTACGATCCATGAGATCGACCAGTTCCAGGGCAAGTACTTCATCGCGATGGAGTTGCTGGAGGGCGTTTCTCTGAATCATATGATTGCGGAGCGGCCGGTGGCTGCAACGCGACTTCTGGGCATCGCAATCGATGTTGCCGATGCGCTCGACGCCGCGCACGGCAAAGGCATCATTCACCGTGACATCAAACCAGGGAACATTTTCGTGACCCGGCGAGGCGATGCCAAGGTACTCGACTTTGGGCTGGCGAAAGTGACGGCCCGAGATCCGGGCGTGTCGGCCGCTGCCACCGAGAGCCTGCCGGAACACCTGACGAGCCCCGGCGTGGCGGTGGGGACCGTGGCCTACATGTCGCCCGAGCAAGCTCGCGGCCAAGAACTGGACGTGCGGACCGACCTGTTTTCGTTTGGTTGCGTTTTGTATGAGATGGCAACGGGCTCGGTGCCGTTCAAAGGAAGCACATCGGCGATCATCTTTGATGGATTGTTGAATCGGGAACCGACACCGCCCGCACAACTGAATCGCGAGATATCGCCGGAACTGGACCGCATCATCAACAAGGCGATGGAAAAGGATCGAGAGTTGCGGTACCAGACCGCCGCGGAGTTGCGAGGCGACTTGAGGCGACTCAAGCGCGATACCGAATCTGGACGACTCTCCGGACAGTTCCCTTCCGCAAAGGGCGAGACTCGAAGAACGCTCTGGCTCTACGCTCTTGCAGGGCTGCTGCTGGTCGCGGCGGCCATCGGATTCTTTCTGTGGCGGCGTCCCACGATTGCTTCCAGCGCACAGTGGCAGCAGATCACCGATTTTCCAGACTCCGCCGTACAGCCGGCATTCTCATCCGACGGTCACTTGCTGACTTTCATTCGCGGGCCGGAGACCTTCCTAACCCCGGGGCAGGTGTATGTGAAGTTTCTGCCCGATGGTGAACCGGTGCAATTGACGCATGATGACTGGGACAAACTTGCACCCGTGTTCTCTCCTGACGGCTCTCGAATCACGTACACCGTTCTGCAGGGGTTCGATTGGAATACCTATCAGGTCTCGGTAACCGGTGGCGAACCCAAGCTTCTACTGCCGAATGCGGAAGGATTGACCTGGATCGATCCGCAAAGGCTGATGTTCAGCGAGATCCGGGGCGGAATTCATATGGGGATTGTGACCGCTGGTCCGGCACGTAATGAAGAGCGCGATCTCTATTTCCCCGCGAATGATCAGAACATGGCGCATTTTTCCTATCCCTCGCCGGATGGGAAGTGGGTGGTCATCGTGGAGATGGGCTCATTCGTTTGGCTGCGCTGCCGGCTCATGCCAATGGACGGAAGCTCTCAGGGGAAGTTGATCGGACCGGAAGGTGATTGTTCTTCCGCGGCGTGGTCGCCCGATGGGAAGTGGATTTACTTGACCAGTGATGGGGGAGGAATCGCAAATCACATCTGGAGAGTGGGGGTTCCAGACGGCCCGCCGGAGCAGATCACGTTCGGTCTGACGGGAGAAGAAGGAATCGCCATGGCTCCGGACGGAAAATCGCTGATCACGTCTGTGGGCAAGGCGGAGGGCACGGTTTGGTTTCATGATCAGAGTGGGGATCGTCAGATCTCGGGAGAAGGTTACGCGGAAAGCCCGCGGCTCACACAGGATGGGACTGTCCTGTTCTACTTGCAGCGAAACCTGAGCAAGCACGCGAGCGCCAACGGCCGCGCCAGCACTTCGCCGGACGAGATAGAAGTGATGCGAGTGGATTTGCGCACTGGTTCCCGTGAAGAAATTCTGTCCATCCGAAACGTGGGAGATTTTTCGGTTTCCAACGACGGAAAGACGCTGCTGTACTCGGCGAAGGATCGCGATAATCGTTATCACATCTGGTTGGCCCCAACCGACCATCAAAGTCCTCCCAAGCGGGTTTCATTGATGGAGCAGGACGACGATCAGATCAACCTTCTGGCGAATGGAGACATTGTCTTTCGGAGGCACGAGAACAATGAATATTTCCTGTATCGCATGAAAGCGGACGGCAGTGATTTGCGCAAGATCCTCGATATGCCCGTCTTAGGCGTGATGGCGGTAGCGCCAGGTGGCGACGCCCTTTCAGCGTTTGTGAATGTACCCGGTGAGGCGAAACCTAAAATCCTGATCTACAAACTTAACGACGGAACAGAGAGGACCATTTGCGACCTGTGCTCTCCGTCATGGTCGAGCGATGGCAATCGTCTTTACGTGTCGTTCTCGGTGGTTGCCCGGAGTGATTCGACCAAACACGGGCAAACCTACGTCCTTCCATGGAAGTCCGGGGCATGGGGGAAAGGCTTTCCGCCGGCGGGCACTCGGACGGAAGCTGAATTGGCCGAACTGGCCACCGTTGTGCCGATCGCGAGCAAGGTGGAACAATTTGCTCCGGGACCATCGCCCGACGTTTACGCTTACAGCCTGCGCACCATCCAACGAAATCTATACCGCGTGCCCTTGCCTTAAAGTTCCGTCGCCCCCTGCCTTTATCGGTCGAGTTCGGACCACTTTTCTTTTGGTAGAGCTTGCTTTACGGTTTCGATTTTTTGGAAGCCATCTTTTAATACGGTGTCTTTCGCATTTTGGCGGGTGACTGCGATCGGCGTAAGCAGGATCGCTTTGGTTGTAAATGCACCGTTGGGTACCGTTGCGGTCGCATCGACGTTGGAGTGTTTGGCCAGCGCGACTGCGGCTTCTGCCGCGGTGCGGGCTTCCGCAACGATGGGTTTGTAAACCGTCATGAGCTGTGTGCCCTCATAGAGCCGGGCGACGGCCACCAGATCCGCGTCTTGTCCGCTAACCAGGACTTTGCCGGACAGATTGTTGTCCTCGAGTGCCTGGATGGCGCCGCCCGCAGTGGAGTCGTTCGACGCGACGATTGCGGTCAGCGGGACCTTCAGATCTTGCAGCGCCTTGCTCACCAGAACGTAGGCCTGGGTGGCGCTCCATTCGGGAATCCAAATATCGGTGAGTATTTTGATGTCGCCGCGGTCGATCAGAGGCTGCAGGACACTCATTTGACCCGCGCGCACGACCTTGGAGTTGGGGTCGAGTGGCGAACCGCCCATCAGAATGTAATTCCCTTTCGGCGCGTGCTGCACCAGGTTTTGTGCCTGCAATACACCGACCGAAAACAGATCGAATCCGATGTACAGATCCACATGCGGATTGTGGATGAGGCGGTCGTAGCTGATGACGGGAACGTGCTTAGCGTGGGCGGCGTCGACGATGCGGCTGGCTTTTTCGAAATCGTGAGGCAGAAGGACGAGGACATTGATGCCTTCGTCTAGCAGACCTTTCACCTGCTTGAACTGCAGGTCATCGTCGCCGTTAGCGGACTCGGTGATGGTTTGCGCGCCGAGCTGCTGAGCTCGGAGTTGAAATTCGTCCAAGTCGGTCTGCCAGCGCTCGCCCTTGGTGGCCTCAATAGAAAAACCAATCTTGATTTCAGGTTTTGGCTGGGCTAGTGCGCAGCAACAGATTCCAAGGAAAAGGAGCGACAAACCGATTGTTGACCGCCGAGGGCGCATGACATTCTCCCGTCCGGGGCCCGTGTCCGCAGTCAGAAATCGGGGGTCCGCAGGAACGATACTCTGATGGTAGGGACAGGAGTGCGCATCATCAATTTACTTTCGTAATGAATTGGAGCTCAGTTATTGCTCCGGGCGATCGCAAGGGCCACTTAGCTGCGAATCGTGGAAGGGTTGGGCTCAGGATGCGCGTGGCGGACGAGAACCTGCAACGTCGATATATAGAGATCAAAATCCCCACCCTCTTTCGCATTAGAACGCGAAAGAAGGGTGGGCACCCATCTGACTGGTTAGGCGGCCTGGTCCACGTTTTGGGAAGGAATCACACCAAGTTGTTGCAGAAGGCCGAGGGCGTCCCAGTTGCTCCAGGCTTCGACGAATCTTCCATTGTCAATCCGACCGCAGGTGATGCCAGTAAGTGAGATTGGACGTCCGGTTGCTGGGATGCCGGGGAGATCTCCTTTGTGCGTGCCCGTACAGGACCAACGCGTCATGACGGTCTGGCTGTCGGAGAGTTGATGATTGATGGTGAACTGCAGATCAGGGAATGCGTCCAGGTAATAGCGCACAAAGCGTTTGTACGCTTCGGGCCCCTTGATAGGAAAGGGCGATTGGGGATCATGGAACAGGAAACCTGGATCGAGCAGTTCGTCCGCGGTTTCGAGGCGTTGCTTGTTCCAGAGTTCTTCAAACATACGGATTTCGATCTGTTTGTTGTCGGTGGGCATGAAGGGTCTCCTTGAATTCGAAACTTAAGTTGCGTCGAGCGGGGCCGGATGTTGCGGTCGCTTCCAATAGGCCTAAAGGGTTTTGCCCAAGCAAACGCGATCCAGTCAGGAAAGCGCGCTTTAAGAGAATTGTGGCCATCATAGACTCTGCGGGATGGTTGTCAAGAAAATCGCGACCTTGGGGAGAGACGGGAACATTCCTGTCTTCCTTTGCGTACTCTCCCTAGCCCCAATCATCCTTCCTTGAAAGCGAGAGAACCTCATGAAACGACGGACATCCCCGATTCTTTTGTGTCTGGCTTTTCCTTTCTTGCTGCTGAGCAACGCGGTCGGACAAAACGCTTCTACACAAAGTGTGCCGGCTCTCGACAAGATTCAGAATCAGGAGGAACTTGATCGCGTGGGCGCCGCCCTGGATGCGGCGCTATTCGATTCCTACAACCACTGCGACCTCGAGAAGTTCGCGGCGTTTATGGACGAGAATGTCGAGTTCTACCACGATCAGGGCGGCGTCACCCTGGGCAGAGCCGCGTTGACCGACAGCGTCAAGAAGAACATCTGCGGCAAGGTCACGCGCGAACTGGTTCCTGGATCGCTGAAGGTGTACCACATGAAGGGCTACGGCTTCGTCGAGATGGGCGTTCACCGCTTCCACCATCCTGGTCACGACGATACGGAGGGAGTGGGGGAGGGACAGTTCGTTCATTTGTGGCAGTACAAGGATGGGGCGTGGAAGGTGACGCGAGTGATCAGCTACGACCATCATGCGGCCGGTAAGTAAGGAGAATCTCCTAACCACAGAGGACGCGGAGGACACAGGGGGAGAACCGTACCGCAGGTGTCAAACACCGTGGGGCCATTGGTTACACTTTGGCTATTGTGGCGTCACCGAAAAGGCTGCTGGCGCATGCTATAGTGCGGTTTCAGCCATGGGATCCTTCCTTTTCTTTGCCTTTTCGTGGTGGTCGATTGCGCTGCGGATTGTGGCTATCGTCCACTTCATCCGTCGGCGGCCAGACTGGTTTTGGATCTGGGTGATCCTGATTCACCCGATCGGCGCGCTGGTGTATATCGTCGTGGAAGTGATTCCGGACGCAGGGCTGCTGCGGAGTTCATTTCAAGTCTTTCCTCGGCGGAAGCGGATTCAGGAACTAGAACGCACGATCCTGGATAATCCTTCGGCGGGAAACTACGAAGAGCTTGGGCTGCTGTACATCGACGACGGGAACTACGCTCGGGCTAAAGATGCGTTCGATAAGGCCATTTCGTCGCGAACGGATCACGTTGATCCGTTCTATAGACGCGGCGTGGCGGAGGTTGAACTGGGAGACTTCGCGGCAGCGGTGCCGGATTTGGAACGCGCGGTCCAATCTGATCCGGATTACGACTTTCACCGTGCCAAGGGACTGCTGGCTTGGGCCTACGCGCAGACGGGACAGAATGAGAAGGCGGACGCGATGTTTCGCGAGGCTACCCGGATTTCTACGATCTCTGAGACGTACTACCACTATGCGCTGTTCCTGCAGTCGCAGGGACGAGCCGCGGAGGCGCGCATTTGGTCACAAAGAATCCTCGACAAGAAGCCGACGATGCCCGGATATCTGCGGCGGCGGGAGCGGCCTTGGTTCCGGAAGGCGAGTGCGCTGCTCGGACGTTTGCCGGCGCGGTCCAGTTGACTCCGACGTTCCTCTCACACACAAGTTCTTTTACCACCAAGGACACGAAGGCCCACTAAGGAAACCTTTACCGGTGAATTGCCGGCGGGTGCGGATGGTAAAATTGATTCAGTGACGATTTCTAAGCCTCCTATTCGGCTGCTGGCGACTGATATCGACGGCACGCTGCTCAATCCACAATTTCAGATTTCTGATGGCGATCTGAACGCGCTGAGGCGGGCTCATGCGGCGGGGATCGAGATTGTGCTCGTGACAGGCCGCAGACACACGTTTGCCTTGCCCATCGCGAAGCAACTGGGATTCGATCTCTGGCTGATCAGTTCGAACGGAGGCGTGACGCGGTCGCTCGCAGGTGAGACATTTCATCGCGACCTGATGCCGGCCGAGACTTGCCGGAAGCTGTGCGCAGCGATGCAAGAATTCCGCGGGAATACCGTTCTGACATTTGACAAGGAAACCAAGGGTGCAATTGTCCTGGAGCATATGGACGAGTTGGGAGCGAGCATCCGGCGGTGGCTCGAGAAGAATATGGAGTACATCGAGTTTGTGGTGCCGATTGAAAAGGCGCTGGTAAGCAATCCGGTACAGGCAATGTTTTGCGGAACGATGGAGCGAATGAGACAAGCACTGGAGGCGCTCGAAGGGACCGGGATGGAAGGGACGGTGACGGTGTTGCGCACGGAGTATCCGGAGCGCGATCTGTCGATGATTGACGTCCTGAACGCGGGGTGCTCGAAGGGACATGCGCTGGAGCGCTGGGCCGGATATCGCGGTTACCAGCGCGAAGAGGTCATGGCCGTCGGTGACAACCATAACGATGTGGAAATGCTTGAGTTTGCGGGGCATCCGGTTATCATGGGGAATGCATGCGCGGAGTTGCGCAGCCGTGGGTGGACGGTGACCCTGGGGAATGACGCGTGCGGGATTGCGGCGGCCGTGGAGTTGGCGCTGGATGGGAACTTAGACGCCGCGGGGCTTCGGACGTAAGGCACGATCCGCGAGCCATGAGCTGCGAGTTTCAAAGGCTGGCATGAATTGGCTGGGTTCAAGTCGGGTGCAGTTGGCGATCATCGCGGTGCTTGCGGTGGCGGCGCTTCCCTGCTTTGCCGGCGAGGTTGCCGTCTTGAAGAATGGCTTTTCCATTCGCCACGAGCGGCGGGAAATTGTCGGGGACGTTACGCGGCTGTATGTGACCTCGGATGGAGCGAGTTTTGTGGACGTGCCTACTGGGGAGATTGAGCATTTTGAGGCAGCGCCGGAGGTGGCGGCTTCCGGCTCTCGGCTTCCGGCTTCAGCACAATCCCCACTTCTCGCAAAATACGCGAGAAATGGGGCACCCAGCGCGGGGCCGTTAGATTTGAATGAAGTAGTGAATTCGGCGAGCGGGCGGTATCGGCTCGATCCCGATCTGGTGAACAGCGTCATCAAGGCGGAGAGCGGGTTCAACGCGCGGGCGGTCTCGCCGAAGGGTGCGCAGGGGCTAATGCAATTAATGCCGGGAACAGCATCGCAGTTGGGAGTACCGGATGCGTTCGATCCGCAAGCAAATGTTGAGGGCGGGACGAAGTATCTGCGAGAACTGCTGGAGCGCTACAACTTTGATCTGGTGAAGGCGCTGGCAGCCTACAATGCGGGGCCGCAGCGAGTGGAGCAGTTTGGCGGCGTGCCTCCGTATTACGAGACGCGGGTGTATGTGGCGCGGATCGTCAGGGACTTTAACAAGAAGAAGGCCGCGCAGGAGAAGGCGGCAAAGGCGGATGCCTCGAAGCACTCCAGCACGAAGGGTTCGAACAGCAAGGATCAGGATTCCAGCCTGGCGCAGGCGAAGGCTTCGACCCAGACGAGGCCATAGAGAGTCGCTGTCGAGGCGGCTGTCTCCACATGATTGTTCTCGTTTGACCCCTTGGGCTCAGTCATTTACCTTGGGTGGTGCCGTTTCCCGCTTCGCGTTGCAAGCGTCGCGGCGCGGAGTCTTCCTCCTTCATGGATAAGAAGCGCATTCTGGCCAGCGTCGCGGTGTTCCTCATCCTGGCTGTTCTGGTTTACCTGCAATACCGGCACTGGCGAGCTTTTGACTGGGGCACGTTCTGGAGCCAGACTCACCGCATCAAAAAGATCCGTGTGCTGTACGGGATTGCCTACATTTACATCGCCTATGTGATGCGGGCGTTGCGCTGGAAGATTTTCCTGAAACCGATTCGGCCAAGGACGACTGTGGCGGAGTTGGTTTCTCCGACGCTGGTTGGGTTCGCAGGGATCGCACTGCTGGGGCGGGCCGGGGAATTCATTCGTCCATATCTGATCGCGCGTCGAACAGAACTTCCCTTTTCGTCGCAACTGGCAGTTTGGACCGTAGAACGAATCTTTGACATTGGAGCATTCGCGGTACTGGTGGCGCTGGCCATTTTTCTGCCGAGCGCGTTGCCTTCCATTCCACATCCTGAGTTCTACAGAAGCTTCCGCGAAGCAAGCTTTCTTCTGATTGCCATCGTTGTGGGGACCGCGGGAGCGGCAGTCCTGATCCGCCGCAACGTGGAGGTCGCGGCGAAATGGGTGGAACAGCGGTTTGCACATCTCTCTTCGAACCTGGGACATCGACTGGGTCAGAAAGTCAGGGAGTTCGGGATGGGCCTCAACACCATTCACGGACCGTTGTCGATGCTGTGGCTGGCACTGGTATCGGTGGGGATGTGGTATCTGATTGCGCTGGCGTACAAGGAAGTGACGCATTCCTACGGCGTGGACGCGCTGGAAATTCCAGTCTCGCAGTTGCTGATTCTGATCTTCGCCAGCATGGTCGGTTCTCTGCTGCAGTTGCCGGCCGTGGGCGGTGGTTCGCAGATCGCCACGGTCGCGATCCTGTCGAGTGTGTTTGATGTGCCAGCGGAGATGGCGGCCAGCTGCGGGATCCTGCTCTGGCTGGTCACCTTTGCGGCGGTGATTCCGCTGGGCCTGATACTGGCGCATCGGGAACGGTTGTCGCTACGGAAGTTGTCGGTGGAAAGCCATCAGGCAGAGGAATCGGAGATGGGGAAACCGCCCGAAGCGTGAGTGCTCCGTTATCCTCTTGAAGAAAGTTTTATCCGCGCAATCCACAGTGTGAAAAACTCTGCATCTGTCGGTAGCAAGTTAAAATGTCCGCTTTTCGTAGCAAGTGAAATGTCCGGTATAGGTTAATCTCCCGCCGTCGCCGAGGCTGTGGGAAAGTGGGAATCCCGCGGGGTTTGCGGGATTTCCAAGCGAGGCGGGAAAGTCGGTTTTTGGACTTTTCCGCCTCGCGTCTTTTCCACAGCCTTGCGCGCCACGATTTTTTCGTTTGCCAACGACACTCCTTCCGTACTGTAGTGCCCCAGACGCTGGGGGCCGTGCGTCAGGGTGAAAGTTCCGTCCAAATGCTGGTGCACCGTGACTGAACAGCCAGCCAAGGTGGCGCGCCAGCGCACCGGTTCAATCTGCAAGCGCAGGTTCTGAATGCTCACCGTGTTGTCGCGGTTGACGGTGCGTTCGAACTGCAGGGCGAAGATCAAATCCAGATCTCGGCTGGAGCGGCGCACAAACGCACTGCCACGCTGCGCCGCCGCTACTTGAAAGCGTCGATTGAACTCAGCGATGTAGTGCTCGCGCAGGAAGTGATTGGCCGCCTCCAGACTGCGGATTCCGCGGAGCCGCAGTTCCTGTGGCAAGCGCCCTTGCCAAGTCCCGAAGTTGCGCTCCGAACGTCCCCGCGCCTGCGGGGAATAGGCAGGAATCATCTGCACTCCCAGCTCGCGTAAGGCTCGACCGACCTGCGTCAACCGGTGCCGATCGATCTTGCCTCCCGCCTTCGGGGTAAGCCAGAAATGACTGCCGCGATCGCTGTACAAAGCGCAAAAAACTCCCTTGTCTTCGATCACCTCCTTCAGCCCAGCCATGACCGTCACGGTGGATTCTTCCTCGGTCAGCTGCGCGTAGTAGATCTCGCTGCTGGCATCGTCCAGGATCACGATGAGGTCGTACCAGCGTTCGTCCTGGAACCACTGGTGCCGGCTCCCATCGATGTGCAGCAGCATCCCCGGCAAGGGACGCCGCGGCCGACGCTTGCGATGGGCCCCGCGTTGGCGCTGGCGCGCGACCAGCCCCGCCCCTTGCAAGACCGACTTCACCCAGGTGTAACTCAGAGCAATCGCATGCTCCTCGCCTAACTTCTCGTGAAAATGCCGCACGTTCAAATCGAAGTACCTTTCCCGATACAGTGCCAGCACTTTCTCCACCGTGGCGAAGGGCACACGCTTGGGGGAGGGCTGCCCGCGGCGCTTATCGAACATACTTTCATAGCCAAACTGCTCATAACGTTCGCGTATCCGCCGCAGATGCCGGTCGCTAAAACCCAGAATCTCGGCCGCCTGCCACCACGTAATCTTCTTCGCCATCGCCCGCAAAATTACTTCTTGTATCTTCATCGCCCGCTCCATGGCGGCCCTCGAGTATGAGTCCATGCTTCGCATGGTCTCCTACCCACCGCCGGAAAAGCGGACATATCACCTGCTAATTCGACCGGACATTTGATGTGCTAGCGACATGAAAAACTCTGCATCTGTCGGTAGCAAGTTAAAATGTCCGCTTTTCGTAGCAAGTGAAATGTCCGGTATAGGTTAATCTCCCGCCGTCGCCGAGGCTGTGGGAAAGTGGGAATCCCGCGGGGTTTGCGGGATTTCCAAGCGAGGCGGGAAAGTCGGTTTTTGGACTTTTCCGCCTCGCGTCTTTTCCACAGCCTTGCGCGCCACGATTTTTTCGTTTGCCAACGACGCTCCTTCCGTACTGTAGTGCCCCAGACGCTGGGGGCCGTGCGTCAGGGTGAAAGTTCCGTCCAAATGCTGGTGCACCGTGACTGAACAGCCAGCCAAGGTGGCGCGCCAGCGCACCGGTTCAATCTGCAAGCGCAGGTTCTGAATGCTCACCGTGTTGTCGCGGTTGACGGTGCGTTCGAACTGCAGGGCGAAGATCAAATCCAGATCTCGGCTGGAGCGGCGCACAAACGCACTGCCACGCTGCGCCGCCGCTACTTGAAAGCGTCGATTGAACTCAGCGATGTAGTGCTCGCGCAGGAAGTGATTGGCCGCCTCCAGACTGCGGATTCCGCGGAGCCGCAGTTCCTGTGGCAAGCGCCCTTGCCAAGTCCCGAAGTTGCGCTCCGAACGTCCCCGCGCCTGCGGGGAATAGGCAGGAATCATCTGCACTCCCAGCTCGCGTAAGGCTCGACCGACCTGCGTCAACCGGTGCCGATCGATCTTGCCTCCCGCCTTCGGGGTAAGCCAGAAATGACTGCCGCGATCGCTGTACAAAGCGCAAAAAACTCCCTTGTCTTCGATCACCTCCTTCAGCCCAGCCATGACCGTCACGGTGGATTCTTCCTCGGTCAGCTGCGCGTAGTAGATCTCGCTGCTGGCATCGTCCAGGATCACGATGAGGTCGTACCAGCGTTCGTCCTGGAACCACTGGTGCCGGCTCCCATCGATGTGCAGCAGCATCCCCGGCAAGGGACGCCGCGGCCGACGCTTGCGATGGGCCCCGCGTTGGCGCTGGCGCGCGACCAGCCCCGCCCCTTGCAAGACCGACTTCACCCAGGTGTAACTCAGAGCAATCGCATGCTCCTCGCCTAACTTCTCGTGAAAATGCCGCACGTTCAAATCGAAGTACCTTTCCCGATACAGTGCCAGCACTTTCTCCACCGTGGCGAAGGGCACACGCTTGGGGGAGGGCTGCCCGCGGCGCTTATCGAACATACTTTCATAGCCAAACTGCTCATAACGTTCGCGTATCCGCCGCAGATGCCGGTCGCTAAAACCCAGAATCTCGGCCGCCTGCCACCACGTAATCTTCTTCGCCATCGCCCGCAAAATTACTTCTTGTATCTTCATCGCCCGCTCCATGGCGGCCCTCGAGTATGAGTCCATGCTTCGCATGGTCTCCTACCCACCGCCGGAAAAGCGGACATATCACCTGCTAATTCGACCGGACATTTGATGTGCTAGCGACATGAAAAACTCTGCATCTTGACAAGCCCATCGGATAGCGACACAATTGCGCCGCCTCGGGGAGGGCTTTTTGTGGCCTGCCTCGCGGTTTTGTCGCCCCCCAAAAGACGACAAATGTAAGTGAGAAACAGTTAAAAGAAGCAGTTGATAAGAATCGTTGTTTTCAGGTCCTAGCTTTTCGGCCCCAGCAATCTCAATTAAGAAATGTTCCCCGCCGGGAAAAGCTGCGTTCTCCGCGGCTGATTTTGGCGTGCGATGAATTGTGGAACCAACCGGACTAAGGAGGATAGTTATGCCGTCACAGCGCCCTTCCCGAGTGTGGGTAGTAGTCACCATGCTCGCCGCTTTAATACTGGCCACAGTAGCCGCCGCGGCGAATAGCAGCGGACGCGAGTTCTCAGGCTACTTCGATGTGAGCGAAGTGCAAGAACAAGGAGACCTGGTGCAGGTCACGCTTCACCTGAAGTTGTTCAATCACGGTGATGAAGATGCGAGGAGCGTGATCGTGACGCTGGTGGATTCGTCGCCGGCGATGACGTTACGCGGCAATTTTCAGCCAGTGAAGACGTGGAAGCACCAGCAATTCATCGAAATGAGCCAGGAGTTCTCGGTGACGAAGCGGGAGTTCCGGGAGTGGATGGCCCCGCCGGCACAACCGAACTTGATCATCCTCTACCAGGACAGTAATGGAAAGAGTTGGCAGAAGGGTGCGCAAATCAGCCGCCGCCCGTTGATTCACTGACACGCGAGCAAATCCGCCGCAGGCTGACCCTACTCAAAACCAAACAACGACTTTTTTCGAGGAGAACTTTTCATGCGCCGCTTCACAATGTGCATTTTCCTTCTGCTGGCCGCGCTGCTGGTGAGTTTCCCGGCGTTCGCGCAAGACATTATCACGACCGCGATTGGAGGCGGGCCCAATGGCATTCCCGCCATCGATGCGAACCTCTACAGCCCCTACGGAGTCGCGGTGGACAACTCCGGCACCGTGTATATCGCAGCCTTCAACCAGAATCGTATCTTCAAAGTGAACTCAACTGGAACGATCAGCGTGGTAGCCGGCAGCGGCGCGCAGGGCTACTCTGGCGACGGGGTGACGGGAGGCGCGGCTTTAGCCAGCTTGTACCACCCCTACGGCGTGACCGCCGACAGTTCGGGGAATGTCTACATTGCCGATCAGTACAACTGCGTGATTCGGAAAGTGGATACCACGAACACGATTACGACGATTGCGGGCACGGCCGGGCAGTGCAACAACACGGGAACCGATCTGAATTACCCAACCGGAGTAGCGCTGGACAGCACGGCGGCCAACCTGTATATCGCCGATTACAACAATTGCGTGGTGCGGAAGCTGGTGCTTTCGAGCAAGACTCTGTCGACCGTTGCGGGGACGCTCGCGGCCTGCGGCTACACCGGGGACGGGGGAACAGCGACGAGCGCCGAGATGTACTATCCGTCCGCGGTCGCCGTGGATAGCTCGAGTAACGTATTCATTTCCGACTCGAACAACTATGTGATTCGGGAAGTCACGAAGTCCAGTGGGAAGATCAATACGGTCGCGGGAAACCATACCTACGGATTCCTTGGAGATGGAGGCGCGGCCACGAGCGCGGAGATGACGCAAACCTACGGGATTTCGGTCAACAGCGCGGGGACGGTGGTAACGTTCTCGGACTACAGCAACCAGCGCGTACGTCAGTTCACGGTGGGAGGAACCATTACGACCGTAGCGGGTAACGGGACGGCCTGCGCCGGCACATGCGGCGAGAGTGGCACGGCGACCAGCGCGGAACTCTACTATCCGGTTGGAGTGGCGCAAACCAGCGGCGGAACGTACTACATCGGCAACAATGACAACTATGCTGTCGACAGCTTTACCGTCGGCGGCAATCTAAATCGAGTTGCGGGGAACCATTCCTACAATGTTGAAACGTTGATTACCGGTGCTCCTGCGAACGGAGTGGAATTGAATTATCCCTTCGGGATTGCCGACGATTCCACCGGAAACGTCTACGTCAACGACAACCATAACTTCATGGTTCGGGAAGACGTGAAGTCGACCGGCCTGGTGAACTTCTTTGCCGGAACGGGGACCCAGGGTTATACGGGAGATAACGGAGCGGCGACCAGCGCGGATCTGAGCTACAACTTCGGAGTCGCCAAGGACAGTTCTGGGAACGTTTATATCGCCGATACCTACAACTGCCTGGTTCGCAAAGTGAGCACTGCGGGTACGATCACGACGTTCGCTGGACTCGTCGTGAGCAACAGCCCGCGTTGCGGCTATACCGGCGACGGCGGAGCGGCCACGAGCGCGGAACTGTACTACCCGTACGGAATCGCCGTGGACTCCAAGAACGCCGTATACATCGCGGACTATGCAGAACACGTCGTCCGCAAGGTAACGAGCGGAACCATTAACACCATTGCGGGCATTGGAGGACTTGCCGGCTATTCTGGCGATGGTGGACCAGCTACGGCTGCACTGTTGTATGACCCATCGGCCCTGGCAGTGGATCATGCGGGCAATGTCTTTATCGCCGACACAAACAACTGCCGCGTGCGGGAAATCAACGCCGCGACCGGAATCATCACGACGATTGCGGGCAACGGCGGCTGCGCTTTCACCGGCGACGGGCTGGCGGTAGCGAACGGCGTCGTGTATCCACAGGGCCTCGCGGTCGATGCCAACGACAACTTGTTCATTGGGGATTACAGCAACCGCGTGCGCTGGGTGAGCCCGAATGGAATCATGACCACAATCGCGGGCACAGGCAGCGCGGGCTATAGCGGAGATGGTGGATCCGCGATCGCTGCGTTGCTGTCCGAGCCAACCGGAATCGCGCTCGATGCAGCGGGTGATGTGCTGGTGTCGGACTACAACAACGGGCGGGTGCGGAGCATTTCAGCATTCCCGGCCATGGTACGAGCACTGGGAATCTATCCTTTGGGCTGACCGCGGTTGGATCCACCAGTTCGCCGGAGACGCTTATTCTGAGCGCGCTGGGCCCACTCAGCATCACGAACATATCGACCAGTACGAACTTCAGCGAAGCCGACAATTGCCCGAGCAGCATGACCAACGGCATGACGTGCACGATGTATGTCTATTTTGTGCCGACGGCGTCGGGAAATCTCAACGGCAACGTCACCGTCAACACGAACGGCTTCTTCAGCCAGGTCAATACGGTAAGCCTGACCGGGTTGGGAAGCGCAATGTCTCTATCGGGAGCTCCGCTGGCCTTCGGCAACCAACTGGTGAAGACCACGAGTACGGCGAAGTCCGTAACCGTGAAAAACACCGGGACGAGTGCGATCACCATGGGCGCGATCACACTGACCGATACCACGGATTACACGATCTCGACGAATACGTGCCCGGCGTCGGGGGCGACCCTGGCCGGTGGGGCAACTTGTACCATCAGCGTCACGTTTGGGCCGAAGTCGACGGGCTCGAAACGAGGCTCGGTGGTGATCAACGACAGCGATCCCTCTACACCGCAACTGATCGGTTTGAGTGGGACGGGAACCAGCAACGTTTCGCTGAATCCGACGTCCGTGACGTTTGCAACCACGGCCGTGGGAGCGACGAGCGCAAATACGAAGATCACGCTGACCAACAACACAGGGGTGTCCATGACGTTGAGCAACCCCGCCATCACGGTCACCGGACCGTTCTCGAGCGCCACCACCACAACCTGTACAAACAGTCTGGTGATTGCGGCGACTGGAACCTGTGTGATCAACGTGAACTTCAAACCCAAAGCGGTCGGGTTCGCTCTAGGCACGGTGAGCGTGAACGACAGCGACGTCACCAGTCCGCAAAGCGTGGCCCTCCAAGGCACCGGAACAGGCATCAAGTTCTCTTCCGGTAGCATCAACTTTGGAACGGTCACAAGGGGGACGCAAGTTTCGTCGACCGTGACCATTACGAACGTGGGGACAACCAACGTGTTCTTCATTGGGGCTGAAATCTCGGGCGCGCAGAGCTTCGATTTCAGCGATAACTACAACGACAACGCACCTTGCGGCAACAACTCGTCGAATCCGTTGAAGCCTGGTGCAACCTGCCAGGTCACGGTGTACTTCATTCCCAGCATCGTGGGAACGGAGAACGCAACGTACAAGGTTTTCGACAATAGTCCGGGAAGCCCGCAGACGCTAACACTAACGGGCAAGGGGCAGTAGCGGAGGCGAGAGCCCAAGCACTGCTGTTGCAGCAATGCTCTAGAACCACCCTGTTGCATCAGGCCGCCGGCTTGCAAGCCGGCGGCCTTTTTCATGATCGGGAGGGCGCGGGGATAGCCGTTACATTTCGTTGGGAGCGACTGTCTCTTGCGGAGAACTGATCTCGCACGGGAATCGGAGCCCGTAGGGGAGCCTCGGAGACTGCTGTACGAACCAAGTCAGACTCCAGGCGCCACCAGCCGGTCAAGGTCTGTATCCCGGAATGTTCAACGCACAGCGGACTCCAAAGCGTCGAGCCAAGGGCATGTGGCAGCACCGGGTTGACGGGGCTCACAGACACGGATCTGGTGTCGAAGCGCAGACCGACGTGCTTGGATTTCAGCGCGCTTTCTTTGGCGCTCCAGAGCAGGGCCAGAAGCAAGGGATGATCGGGCGGAGGAGTGCCTTCGATAAGCACCTTCTCGTTCGGGGTGAAATAGTCATCGACGAAGGCGGGACTGCGCGGCTCAACCAGTTCCAGATCGCATCCGAAGTTGCAACTGTCAGGTCCGACGGTGCACAAAGCTGTACCGGCACGATGACTGAGAGAGATTGCGAGGCCGGCGGGTTGGGCGTGGAGAAAGGCTTCCGGAGCGCCTGACGATGCCGCGCGAATTTCGAGGCTCGCCAGGGCGAGAAGGTTTGTGGGATGGTTCAGGCAGGACGCGAGAGCCTGTTTGGCGGTCCAGCGACCGAGGCGCCAGTCCGAGCGTCGCTTGGGGAAGCGCAGGCGAGCGAGACATGTGACCTCGTGCGGGCTCAGCCAATCATTATTGGGTGGGACATCGGGTTCGGTCTGTTCGAGCCAGTAGAGGTTCATTCGGTATCGCGATTCCTATCTTTCGCCGATCATGTCATCCGCGCCATCGGTGACTTGCCGGATCACAGGGGCTGAAGCCCCAACGATTTCCGGATGCTTTACGCGGCCCTAAAGGGCCGCTCTTTCACGGCGTCGCACACTACGGTGGCGCCTACATTGGTGGCCCATACTTTGGTGGCGCATCTGGATGACGCATGTTGGAGCCGTCGCATATTTGGGTCGCGCACGGTTGCGTGACGCACGATTGAAGGTCCCGCGATCTCGGCTTTGGGCTGCAATCTTCCCGGCGACGCGATCGACCCGTCAGGCGGCTTCTACGATTTCCAGAGTTCCTTTCTCCAGGGCTTCTTCCTCGCGCTGGATTCCTCGCTCGACGGCATCGATGAGATAAGCGCGGAGATTCGAGGGCGGAATGATGCGGTCGAGAGCTCCGACGCTCTGAGCACGGTGTACGCTGTGAACGTGGTCGAACTCGCTGGCCATTTCACCTAGCTTTTCGGAATAAACGAGGTCGTGCAGTTCGTTCCACCGGGCGCGCAGGCGCCCCTTTTCGACGGCGTCGGCCTGGAGCATCGCTTGGTTCAGGGCCTGGAGGCGTTCGTCCTTTCGGGTACGCCCCTCCACTTCACTGGCAAAAACGACCGCTGCCGCAGGGGCACCGCCAATCACCGAGGCGTACGTTCCCTCGAGAGCAGCAGCCTCGATTTGTTCATTCAGCGAGCGAGAGAACACGACGTAAGCACCGCCGTGGTAACGAGATATCACACAAAACACAATGGGACCCTTGAAATTCACCACCGCACGGCCGATCTCGGCTCCGTATTCGAGTTGGAGGCGACGCATCGATTCCGGAGAGCCGTCGAAGCCCGACAGATTGGCGAGGACGACGACCGGGCGATTCGCGCTCGCTGCGTTAATAGCACGTGCCACCTTCTTGGAAGACTGGGGAAATAGAGTTCCTGCAGACCACTGATCGGGCCCGTCGGCGGGAACAAATCCGAGTCGAGGCACGGCGCGGGACTCGATACCGATAAGGCAGACGGGATAGCCGCCTAGGTGAGCGTCCCAAACCACACCGGTCTCGGCGGCGCGCATCCCTGCCCAGCGTTCCAAAGGCGGATGATCCTGGTCAACAGCGGCCATCATTACCTTGCGAATGTCGAAAGGTTTTTTCCGGCCGGGATTGGTTTCGTCGGACAGAATCTCGCCGACATAGGCAAAGCCCTCTTCCCCGTTTTCGTTATGGGGGAAAGTCTGCACGTCGCGATCGACAGGATCGTTGGTGGAGGCACGGCGCGGGAAGCGCTCCCCGGGCTTGACATACGTGTGATCGTAGTGACGGAACAGGATGTGGCAGGCCTCGTTGATGTCACGAGCCCAGTATTGCGCCTGACCATTGACGCCCATGATGCGATCGTAGCCACCGATTCCCTGATTGTCTTCGGCGGAGATGCCGCCAGAGTAATCAAGGGCGCGCTTACCGGTCAGCACCATGGCGGCTTTCGGGGTCATGACTAGAATTCCGCGGGTGTGCATGAGCATGGTTGCTTCGGCATTCCAGTAGGGCTGCGCGCCCACGTTGATGCCGTTGATGATGAGATTGACTTCGCCTCCAGCCTGGGTGAATTCGATCAGGCGGCGCAGGACGCGGGCGATCCAATCCATGTTCTCGACACCGCTCTCCATCGAGATCTTGGCACCGGCGGAGATGGGGAACCACTCGACGGGGATGCCCTTCTCTTCGGCGAGGTCGAGCGCGCCACTGATGAGGCGGCATTCGGTTTCGGCGAGGGCGCCGAGGTCCTTGCTGGGATCTCCCAGGAGCAGGACGCGCTCCATGCCTTCGGGATAGCGGGTAGTGAAGTTGCGAATCACCCCAACGATGATATTGGCGCGGTTCTTGCCGTAGGGCCGATCGACGGGTACGAGTTTGCGGTCGGCATCGAGGTCATACTCGACGAAATCGCCTGGAGGAAATTCGCTGCGAGCGTCTTCCCGGGCGGGCGCAAGCATCTTGATGATTTCGTAGGGGTAGACCAAGCCGCGCTGCCGCACGCGAACGACTTTCTGGTCGTATTCGGAGAGTGGCTTGAGGGCGAGCAGTTTGTCGGCGGGGCGGAAAGTGATGAGCAAGCCGCTGCCCACGGGGCTGGAAATGCGCACGACCAGATCGCGCAATTCTCCTGAGGCAGGATTGGGGATGCGGGCGCGAACTACAACTTGTTCCAAGCCCAGACCTTCGGTGACCGGGAGCAGACGGCGGACAATATCGCGCAATTCGTCCGGTTTGAGATTGAGAGAAGGCCAAACGTACAGAAAGACGCGATTCCAGTAGAGACGCTCCTGGGGACGGCGGCGCGACTGGAAGAGGCGAATGGCGGCCAGGGTTTCCATGAGCATGCGCTCCAGATGGGGCAACTGGACGATGCGTCCGGCTTCGTCGCGCACGGGAGTGACGTCGCGAACTTCGGCAGCGGCAAACAGGCGTTCGTCTTTCGGATTGTCGCGAGCGACGGCATGCAGGAGATACACGTCCTCGACGGAAGGCAGGCGGTCGATCTTGAAATTGCCGAGGCGCCAGAGATGCAGACGCTTCCCCATCATGGGATGCAAGCCACGGAAGAACGGATCCTCCTGATAACCGTTCTCTGTGAGCTTATACGTGAAGTGTTGGAGCCCGTGGGCACGATGGCCCTGGCTCGGGCCGGCAGCGGAGACGACGATGCGCCGGGTGGCAGGAGGAAACGCAACCTGGTTCAGCATCGCATGAAGGCTTGATTGAGTAGAGTCGGGATCACCCAATTTGGCGGAATGGCACACGTGGAAATCGATCACGATATCGTCGCCGGCAGGGACCGCCGCGAGGAGAGCGAACATTGCCTGCGCTGCTGCGGGAAGGCCTTGATATTCGGAGTACACAGCGAAGACATGAACGCGCTTGCCTTCGTCCTCATATTCGGCGGTGAAGCACGGATGGCCATCGGCGGACAAGGAACGAGGGTTGACCAACGGACAGTTGCGGTAGTACCGCCAGGTGAGCACTTCGAGCATGCTGCTACATAGAGCGGGATCGGCGAATGGGAAGCGGGCCGCAAACAGGCCCGCGAGCAACTGAGGACACTCGATCATCGCGTGCATCCGGCCGCGGCGATCTGCCGCCTCTGGGTGCGCTGCGAGATAGTCAAGATGTTCTTCTACTTCATGGAAGACCCGTGCGCGGGCACGCTCAAACAACGGCTCGTCGAAGTGGCGATAGCGCACCTCCCGGGCAAGATCGCTGATCGCAGGGTAGCTTTCATGGGTGATGGCGATAATGTGATCGAGGAGAGCACGGAAGGAACTTGTGGCGGTGGGTCCCGCCTTGGCATGGCGAAGGCGGCGTTCAAGAATATCGAGAATCGAGGCGGCCTGTCCGGCCATGCGCTGATGCGATTTGCAAATCCAGAGCAGGGTCTCTTTCAGACGGTAAGATCCGTCGAGTTCGCAAACTCCGTAATGCGCTAAAGCCCGTCGGAGGGCATCAACGAAGCCCGGCGGGAGTCCTTCTCCATTGGTTTCGATCATTCTCAAGTAAGAGAACAGGTACGATTCGGCGCTGGGCTCTTCGCCAGAAGCACGATGGTTGACCTCGGGTTCGCGATGAAAGAGCGAACAGATGTCCGCAAATATCTGGAGAATTTCGTCCTCGTGCCGGGTGATCTCATCACTGTGGACGGGACAGGTCTGGCTCCAGGATGCGAGTTCGCGGGCAGCGGTGGAAGGATCGAGATCGAATCCCAGCATGACCTGACGAAGGCGCTGGAGGGTATCGATGCAGGTGGCTTGGCGATCGTCGCGCCAAGCGTGAGATTCGCCAAAGAGTACGCGCTTCTGTAGGCCGCTCGTCTCGCCGCCCGCAGCGCCTTCGATTTGAAGTAGAGGTGCGCCAGCATCGACCTGCACATTCGGCATCGTCAATACCTTGCGTACCCTGCCGGAAAACGGCGCGACGATCTGAGTCTCCATTTTCATGGCTTCGAGCACGGCCAGGCGGTCGCCGACTTCGACGGTGTCCCCGGCCTTGACTGTGATAGAAACGACAACGGAGGGAGCGGGAGCGTGAACGACGCCTCCGTCGTCGCGATCCACCTGATGCGAAATGCCATCCACCTCGATGCGCGAGCGCACGCTCTGGCTGACCGACACAATGTGGAACTTGCGGCCGAAGACCGAGAGCCAGGATTCGAATTGATCAAGGCGGTCGATGTGGCATTGAATCCGAACGCCGTCGACATCGAGACTGTAATCGCGCGGGCCGATGCGATGCGTCTTGATCGCATAGAGGCGGCCCCAGTAGCGCAATGCGAGTACATGGCCGATATCGCCCTGCACGCGCGGCCGGCCGCGCGCGGCGGATGAGTAAAACTGGGCCTGCTCGACTGCCAACTCGGCGTCGTAGGCATCGATGGCAGCCTGCACCAGCGCCACGTCAGCGTATCTGCGCTCGACGTGCCCGTTTTCCGCCGCCAGCCGGTCGAGCCAACCCACGTCAACGTTTCCGGCCTGCACTTCCTCGCGGCTTAGCATCTCTAGCAAGAAGGCTTTGTTGGTCGCGCCACCTTTGACCACGATGACGCTCTCCGCCAGCGCGCGCTGGAGACGCGACAGAGCTTCTTTGCGGGTCTGGCCGTGAGCGATTACCTTGGCGATCATGGAATCAAACTCGTGGGAAATGCTGTCGCCTTCGGCGACGCCGGTATCGATGCGCACACCGGGACCCGTCACCATGCGAAATCGTTCCAGCGTGCCTGGGGCGGCCGCGAAATCGTTGTCGGGATCTTCTGCATTCAGGCGCACTTCAATCGCATGGCCGAACGTCTGCGGTGGATTGCCCTGGAGGGATTCGCCGCGCGCAACGCGGATTTGCAGTTTCACCAGATCGAGGCCGGTGGTGCATTCTGTGACGGGATGCTCGACCTGCAGGCGAGTGTTCACTTCCATGAAATAGAACTGGTGCGTGCCGGGATCGTAGAGAAATTCCACGGTGCCGGCATTGCGGTAACCGGCGGTCTTGCTGAGGCGAACCGCGGCTTGGCGAAGCTCCAAATCCTGATAGGAAGAAAGCACCGGGGAGGGCGCTTCTTCGAGGACCTTCTGATGCCGGCGCTGAATGGTGCAATCACGCACGCCGGCGGCCCACGCCGTTCCATAATTGTCGGCGATGATCTGGACCTCAATGTGGCGAGCTCCTACGATCAATCTCTCGATAAAGACAGTGGGATCGCCGAAGGCCTTGAAGGCCTCGACACGGGCGCGCTCAAACGCTTGCGGGAGCTGGCTCTCAGAGTGCACCAAGCGGATGCCATGGCCACCGCCTCCAGCGGTAGCTTTAATCAAAAGAGGAAAGCCCAGCCGCTGAGCATGCGACAGAGCATCGCCGATGGATTCCACCAGGCCGTCGCTCCAGGGAGCGACGGCGATCTCTGACTGTTCGGCGAGCCGCTTGGCGGCGATCTTGTCGCCCAGGCGCCGCATGACATCGCCGCTGGGCCCTATAAAGACGATGCCCATTTCCTGGCAGAGGTCGGCGAAGGCGGCATGTTCCGCCACGAAGCCCCATCCGACCCAGACCGCATCGGCGTGCGCTTCGGACAGAACCTGTTCGAGGCGCTTGTAGTCGAGGTAGGTGCTCTTGGTGAGAAGCGTCTCTCGATCCCTAGATAGGGCTGCGCCAAGACAGAACGCCTCGTCGGCCTCGCGAACGAACATAGCGTGTCGATCAGGCTCGGTGAAGAGCGCAATGGTGCGCAACGACACTCTGTGCTCGGAACTGAACTCACGGGCCGCATGGATGAAACGCATTGCGGGCTCGCCGCGGTTCACAATCGCAATCCGTCGAAAATCGTTCAGCATAAGGACCCCGGTTCTAGAATTTTGGTGACGCAAGTCGCGTTCATCACGCGACGAGCACTGCATGTTCTGACATGACTTGCTGCAGCGTTTTCACGTGTTGCGGGTTCACGGCATTCGGGAGCGCCACCGTCTGGTAGCCCGTGAGACGCAAGACGCAGTTCCCTTTCGCATCCGCGACGTCGATATCGAAACCTCGCTGAGCGTGACCGGGAGTGAGGATGGCGTACAACCGGCCATCCGCAGGAGCGGGCCTACGGTAGAACAAGATCTGATGGACGTATTGGGGCAGGCCCATGCGGCCTTGCACGCCGAGTTCCCAGATACCTGCGGTTTGGAAACAGAGTTCAATCAGGCGAGGCAGCACGACAGTCGATAGCTCAGCGGGATGATGATTGGGCGGGAGGTTGGTCGCCATCAGCCCGATGAGGCGCGCGCCATCCCACCATGCTTTTTCGATCACTTGATAAGCAGGTCCGTGGAAGTAGAGGCGGTATATGTCGGCGGCTTCGATGACGTGGCCATCGGGCTTGCCGAGAGCCAGCACCGGGGGCGCTGGCGTGCGTTGTTTTGCGAGTCGCACGCGAGCCGTGAAGTGGGTGGTCGGTTGGAGCTCTGACTGGTTGGGTAAGGAGCGGTGGCCGATCAGGCGGCAGTCTGCGAGCAGTTCCTCTCCGCGCGGATGGATTTGGGTTTCGATTTGGAGCGCACGCGGTTCGCCGCGGTAGAACTTGAAGGGCGCGAGAAAGCTGACATCTTCTATGGACTCGACGCGCCATCCGGGGAGCAGACGCAGCGCGGCTTCGGCGAAAGCTTCGATGCCCATCACCCCGGGAAGCACTGGGGTGCCTTCGATCTGGTGGTCGTGGAGGAACGGTTGGTCGTGAGGGTCGAGCTCGGTCTCGATGATGTACCCATTGGAGGCGCTGGTCGAGACGATTGGACCAGTGATGGGTCCGGCGAGAGAGGAAGTTGTGGTGGATTCCGCTGTGACCGCAGCCAGGCCACCGTTTGGGTCGATTTCATTCAGCAAAATGCCCAAGCCTTCGGCGACGACAATTTCGCCGCGGGTGGCCCCGGCGGTGAGTTCGCGGCGGATCAGCGGGACGCCCGCCTCAGGCGGCAGCATATCGATGCCGGCCAGCTCCATCATCTTCGGGATGGAGCCGCGAGTGGCCATGCCGATTCCACCCCAGGCGGTCCAGTCGATCACGATGCCGCGCGTGATGGGACGCGTGGTGCGGAAGCTTGATGTGATCTTGCAGAGCAAGTCGTTGGCGGAGCTGTAGTCGGTTTGGCCAGCGTTGCCGAATCGGCCTGCAATCGAACTGAACGCGACGGTCGCACCCAGAGGCATGTCACCGATGGCGTGCAGCAGGTTGAAGAAGCCATCGGCCTTGACGTCGAAGACCAAGTCAAATTCGCGTTGATCTTTGTCGGCCAGGAAGTGGCTGCGCTCGATGCCGGCGGCGTGCAGCACGACATCGATGCGGCCGCTCTGCTGCCGGACCTGGTCGATCACTTTAGCGACGGCCTCGGCATCAGCGAGATTGACGCTGAAATAATGCGGGGTGCCACCAGCGGCGAGAACCGCGTCGATCGCGGACTGAGCGGCATGTGCTCTTTCGAGACCGGCGAGCTCTTTTTCGACGAGAGCGGGAGTGGCGCGTTCGCCGCGCGTCTGGAGGCGCGCGAACAAATCGCGTTTCAGATTTTCCTTGTCGGTTGCGAAACGGTTAAGGTCGGGATTCGCGGGATCGGGCTTGGGCACGAGATCGAGCAGATAGAACGTGCCTCCCGATGCGGCGGCCAGATCGGCGGTGATCGCTGAGACGATGCCGCCGGCAGCGCCCGTGATAACGAAGACGCTGTTCTTGTCGAGGGTCATGCCGGGCAGTCCGTCGGCGGCGGGTTGTTCGTCGAGACCGACGGTCCAGCGCTGATCGGCGGTGTATCCGATCTCGACGGCTCCGGGATCGCGCAGTGCTTCAGCGAGCAGAAGATCAGCGATTTCCGTAGCGCTGCGATTCCGTTCGAAGTCGACTGCCTTGACGAGGGATTCGGGCCGTTCGCGCTTGTACGTTTTGGTAAAACCAGTGACGGCACCGCCGAGTGGGGCGAAGGCTCCGGCATCGTCGTATCCATGATGTCCGCCGAGACGCGTCGCGGTGAGCAGGAATGTGCCCGGGCGTGAGACGTGTTCGTATAGGGCACGCATGGTGGTGTACAGCGACTTCACCCGGGTCTGCAGCGCTCCATGCCAATCGGCGATGGAAAGTTTGCGAAGGTCTCCCTCGTTGTCGAGCGCGGGGAGCCAGAAGACACCCTGGATTGGACCGGCTGCGATCCATGTTTTGAGCAGCGCGTTCAAGCTGTCGGGGCCAGGAGTTGCTTCGATGGTGAACACTTGCACTCCCAGAGTGCGAAGGCGCGCGGTGAGAGCCTGTGCCACGCCGCCCTTGTCGGGCATGAGGATGACGCGACTGCTGCGATCGAGTTTCACCCCGGTCTCTTTGCAAACCGTGAGCGGAGGACGCAACGTTGCCACCGGGACGCGCCGTGGAATGCGATCCGTGGCATCGAAGTTGGCAAGGGCTGGTCGCGGAGGAGGAGCGGATGCCGCTTTCGGTTCTGTTTGATCCAACTTCACAGCGGGCACGGCAGTGGCCGGGACCAGCGCGGACCGATCGTGCGCGAACTGGATGACGTGGGCTAGAGTTGGAAAGTCATGAAGCTTCATATTTTCGTCGCGGGGAATCTTGTAGGCGGATCGCACGGCGGCAAACATTTCTGCCTGCTTGACGGTGTCGACGCCGAGGTCAGCTTCGAGATCGAGATCCAGATCGAGCATGTCTTCCGGGTAGCCAGTCTTCTCGGCGACGATCTGCAGAACTTTCTTCCTGATGGGATCGTCAGAAATTAGATCGTCGGAACTGGCTGGCGACCGGGCCGGCGCCAGAGGCGGAGCAAGAGGCTCCGCCTGCGCCGGGGAGGATGCAACAGATTTCTCTTCTGGTGATGCGGGCGCGTTGGCCAGGTCAGGACGATTCTCGTAGACGAATCGGATCACGTGGGCGAGGGTGGGATAGTCACGGAGCTTGCGGTTTTCATCGCGGGGGATGTTGTAGATTTCGCGGATCGCGGCGAACATCTCCGCTTGTTTGACAGTATCAACGCCGAGGTCGGCCTCCAGATCAAGGTCCAGGTCGAGCATCTCTTGTGGGTAGCCCGTTTTCTCCACCATTAGGGCGAGCACGCGGTCTTTCACGGAGTCGGGCTGTTGGGCTGGGATGGCGGTGGAAACCGCGATCGCGGTTGGAGCAGCAGTTTTGTCTTCGTGGACAGCTTTAACTTCAGGCGCTGATACAACCGACGTGGGAATTGGTGCAGTTTGTGCGACAGGAGCGCCAGGCTTGCGATCGTGCACGAATTGGATCACTCGGGCGAGCGTGGGGTAATCGCGCAGTTTGATCGAGTCGTCGCGGACAATGCCGTACGCCTCACGAATCGTGGCCATGACCTCCGCCTGCTTCACGGTGTCGATGCCGAGGTCAGCCTCGAGGTCGAGGTCGAGATCGAGCATGTCGACGGGATATCCAGTTTTCTCGGCGACTAGAGCTAATACTCGCTCCTTGACGGGATCGGCTTGCACACTGGATCTCGGGAGTAACGGCGGCAAAGGTTCTGGCGTTTCAACCTTCGCCGGAAGTGCAACTGCTTCCGGGGCCTTCGATGTCGATGGAATTGGTGACTCCTGGATTTTCTGCGCAGCCTCGGCAAGTTTGGCTGCGGGCCTTTGATCGCGGACTCGCAGCGTGCGGCGCACGACTTCGAGATCAGCGGTTGGATAGCCGGCGATTTCACTCAGCCATGCCTTCCAGGTGTTTTCGTCGGCAATGCGGTAGGCGTAGCCCAGTTCGTTGGGGCGGCGGTGCGCTCCGTCCTTCAGGGGGGTCCAATGCAGCAACGACATGCTGATTTGCGAACCGAATCCGGCGCCGAGGCGGACCGCGTATTCGATGGGATATCCGCCACCCTTGGACAAATTCAAGGTACCCAACTCGGGATCGACTTCCTTGAAATTGGCAACAGGCGGAACCAGGCCAGTTTCGAGGGCCTTGACGGCTACAACATCCTCGATGCCGGTGGCCATCGCGTGGCCGGTCTGCCCCTTGGTGTTGGCGATTACGATTTGATCGGCCGCAGGACCGAATACATGACGCAGCGCGTTGATCTCGGCTGAAGCACTGCCCCCGCGCGCGGGCGTGTAGGTTTCGTGTGAAACAAAAACTGTGTGAGGCGCGATCTGCTGGCGTGAGATGCCGTGGATGCTTTCAGATTGGGCGATTAGTTTTTCCATCATCTGAGCGATGTGCTGCACGTCGAGGCGGGTGCCATGAAAAGCACTGTTGGCGGTGACGGTGCCGAGCACCTCGCAGATGGGTTGGATGCCGCGTTCCCGTGCGGCTTCGGCGCTTTCGACGACCAAGCCAGCCGCGCCCATGCCGACGATCAGGCCATGTCGACGGCGGTCAAACGGAGTGGCGGCTTCTTCGACGACTTCGTCAGTGGCAGCGGCGCCGCTGGCGAGGAATCCGGCGCCGAACCATTCGATGGAGTGATCGGAGGTGACGTCGTCGGCCGAGATGACGATCACACGGCGGCAGCGGCCGGCACGGATCCAGTCTTCGGCGAGCGACACGGCTTGCGTGGTGCTGGCGCAGGCCGAGTTGATTTGCGTGTTAGGGCCGCGTGCACCGATGAACTCGGCGAACTGCGAGTGTCCCATGGCAAGAATGTGAAGGAGGAAGCGACGATCGAAGACGTACGGCTCTTTCTCGATAGCGTCACGTAAATCTTCTGTACGGCGTTCGATTTCCTGTTCAAGAACCGAGTCGCCATTGCCTTTCGCACCTCTCGCAAGCAGCCCTTCCAGCAGGCCCAGTTGCTCGCGGCGGGAGTGGTCGGTGTAGTAGCGAGACATCTCGTCGGCGAAGGAATCACATCCGGGGAATGCGGAGGCGAAGATCACGCCAGTGTCCTCACGCAACGCGTCGGGCAGGGCCCACCGATCCTGCAACTGCGTACCTTTCGTGGTGGTCTTGTAGCGCATGACCAGCGGGATGCCGGCGTCGCGCAAGGCATCGAGACCGACGGCAATCGCGAGTTGGGTAGCGCGATCCAGCGCGGCACGGCGGTCGGCGGAGACGCCAAATTCGGCTTCCAGATCAAAAGCACCGCCGCGGCCGGCGAGTTTGATTACGTCGGCGACGTTGTTGATGGTTTCGAAGGTCGGTCCGCCGTTGTCGCTCTTGACCAGGCGCGTGATGTGCTTATCGAGCATGGCCTTGCGCAGGCGGGTGGGGATGAGATCGATGAACTGATCGCCGCGCAGGATGCGGGCGAGGTTGGCGTCGTCGAAGATGTGATCAGTTCCGGGCAGCCCGAGGGCTGCGCCGGTGATCACGACTGGATCTTTCGTCACGAGTTCATGGCCGTGATGGATTTGCCAGGCACGATCGAGGACGCCGGCGAAGAAATGGCCGAGTTCGACGTAGTGATCGGAGGTCGATGTCTGAGGTGAGTGGGCAGATTGGCTAGGTACCTCAGTGGCTAAAGCCCTTCCCAAAGGAACTGGCCTAGTTGCAACGCTGGAAGCGCTGCGCCACCCAAGAGCCGGTCCTTCAGAATCCGGTCCCCGGGCAGGCCGAGAATCTACAAGAGCAGATTCAGCAGCCACTGCATCAAGTCGATTCGGAGCTTCGAGCGGCGCGGTCGACAGCGACACACCTTCCGGCTTCTCAATCGAGGCTGCGGCAGTTCCGCGGCCGAGTCCGGCTGCGTAGAGGCCGCAAAGTGCTTGGTTGAAGGAAGCGATGTCTCCAAACTTGGGATGATTGGTGAAGAGCGAAAGTACGTCGCCACGGTCGCCGAGAACATCTTCCGCAAACCCTTGGAGCGCTTTCTTGGGCCCAACTTCTACAAAGATGCGTGCGCCAGCTTCGTAGAGCGTGTGCAGACCCTTTACGAACTGAACGGGAGATGCAACCTGCTTGGCGAGCAGGTCTAACATTTGCGGCACGACGCCTGGACCGGCGGGATAGAACTCACCGTTGACGTTAGCGACGATGGGCAGGCGGGGCGACTCCAGGCGAAGGCGCGCGAGTTCCTGACGCAACGGTTCGCTGGCTGCAGCGACAATCGACGTATGAAATGCATGACTGACCGGGAGCGGGGAGACTTCATATCCTGCACGTTGAAGAACCTGCATGGCTCCGGCGACGGCGTCGCTGGCGCCGCCGATGACGGCCTGATGTTCGCTGTTGATATTAGCGATCACCACGTAGCCGTCGATCGTCTTCAGGATTCGTTCGACTTCTGGCAGCGGAGCAAAGACAGCGGCCATCCTGCCGGTGTCGGCCACGGCGACGCGGGTCATGCCGCGGCCGCGGGCGCTGACCGCTACGAGTGCATCCTCGAAAGGCAGAGCTCCGGCGGCGACCAATGCCCCGTATTCACCGAGGCTGTGGCCCATCGTCATGTCGGGCTGGATACCGTAAGCGGCGAGGAGCCGGGTCAGTCCGAGATCGATGGCCAGCACCGCAGGTTGCGTGATGGCGGTCTGGCGCAGGTCTTCATCAGCCTTCGCGACGGCGACAGGATCGGTCTGGTCGACGAAGATGAAGTCGGTAAGGGGCTTGCCGAGCAGCGGAGTCATTACGCGATCGGCTACGGCAAACGTTTCGGTGACAATGGGCTCCGAGGTGTAGAGCGGGCGCAGCATGTTCACGTACTGCGAGCCTTGTCCGGTGTAGAGGAACGCGATTTTGGGCGCCGCGCCTTGGCCGCGGAAGATGCCCTGTGCGCGCAGAGCCTTCCACATGGCCGGCTGATTCGCAGCGAGCGCTTTGAGGGCTTTGGCCGACTTGTCCGCTAGCTCGGCGGCGTCAGCATAATCAATGGCCAGGCGCTGCGGGGCGCGGAGATCGGCTTCGGCGGGAGCTGCGGGAGCGGGGGCGCGACCCGATTGCGCAAGGTTCATGATGGCGCGAAGACGTTCCGCGAGTCCTGACTCGGAGGCCGCGCCAATCAATAGCGCGCCACGCAGCGGCGTCTTACAGGCAGACGTAGAAACAGAGGACAGGGCGGGAGAGGAAACTTCGTTGACAGTCATAACAACCTCTTTGATCGCAGTTTGTGGAAGCGCGCCGACGGCAACCGAACGCTTTCCATTTCCGGTCAACCGGTGGGGAATGTGCTCTTCGAGCACGAGATGGAAATTCGTACCGCCGAAACCGAAGGCGCTCACACCAGCCCGGCGCGGAGTGCCTGGGGGAACGTTCCACGGCTGCAGTTCGGTATTGACATAAAGAGGAGAGTGGGCGAAGTCGATGTCGGGACTGGGATGCTCGCAGTGCACGCTGGGCGGCAGGACTTTGTCGCGCAACGCCAGCGCGGTCTTCAGCATGCCGGCTGCGCCCGCGGCTCCCTTGAGGTGGCCGATATTCGATTTGACCGAACCGAGCGCGACCGAGTGCGTGGGGAGATGCTGGCCGCTGAGCAGGTCGGTGATGCACTGCGCTTCGACGACATCACCTACGCGGGTCGAGGTGCCGTGGCCTTCCATCAGAGTCGCAGTCGCGGGCGACAGACCAGCATTCTGCCAGGCTCGCTCGAGGCAAAACTTCTGGCCAACCGGATTGGGTGCAGTGATGCCTTTTCCTTTGCCGTCGCTGGAGGCGCCGATACCACGGAGCACGGCGTAAATTGTGTCACCGTCGCGTTCGGCGTCGGCCAGACGCTTCATCACGAAGATGGCAGAGCCTTCCCCCATGACGAAGCCGTCGGCGCCCTCGGCATAGGGACGCGTGCCGGTGGCGGAAAGCGCACCGATCTTGCAAAACTTCACGAAGGTCTGCACGCCCATGTTCCGGTCGATGCCGCCGGTGATGACCGCGTCAAAATTATTGGCGACCAATCCCTCGACGGCAGCGCTCATCGCCGCCATGGCGGAGGCGCAAGCAGCGTCGCAGATAAAATTCGGGCCGTGGAAGTTGTAGATGTTGGCAATGCGTCCGGCAATGCAGTTGGCCAGTTCACCGGGCATGCTGTCTTCGGTAATTTCGGGCAAGTGCTTGCCCATCCGCTCATGCAATTCGCGCGTGATGCCGGCACGAACGTCCTCAGGAAGGGCGGCGAAGCTGGCGATCTCGGCGAGTTCATGCGCATATTCGGGAAAAAAGACTCGCAGGGCCGTGAGGTAATGCTTCTCGCCAGCCATGGCATTACCGAGGATCACGGCGACGCGATCGGGATTCAGCGGGCGCTGCGGATAGCCGTAGTCCTCTAAGGCCTCGCGAGAGGCGGCGATAGCCCATTTCTGCGCCAGGTCCATCGCATCGGTGACGCGAGGAGGAATGGGGAGATGCCACTTCATGGGATCCCACACCGAGTCGCGGATCCAGCCGCCGATCTTTGAGTAGGTCTTGTCAGGAGCAGACGGATCGGCATCGTAATAGAACGCTGGGTCCCAACGGTCTGGCGTGACCTCAGTGATGCTGTAGCGACCGGTCTTTACGTTGTTCCAGAAAGTGGTAACGTTGGGGGCGTCGGGCAGAACGGCTCCCGCGCCTACGATCGCGATGGCTCGATAGGCTGTGTCTTCGATCTGCATCTGCGTTTCCATGTGGACGCTCCTCGGCAGCCGGACTGCGCCGGTTGCGCGTGGTGAATAGTCAGGCGTCGAGATAGGTCAGGCGGCGATTGCAGGCTTCGCCGCGCGGGCGTAGAGGACGTCGGCTACAAAATCCATGTCAGAAATCAGACCCGCCTGGGCACGGTGCACGGCGGGCAACTGCAAGCTTGCTTCGAAGACGGACATCTCAGCATCCGAGACGCCACCGGCTCCGCAAACCCAGCGCAAGCCTTCTTCCGCAACTTTGAGCGCGGCTTCGCGGGCGAAGATGCGGCTCACGGCTGCGAGCGCTCGGGCGTCGAAGCGACGGTTCGCCTTCTCGTTCAACTTGTTCTCGGCAAGAAGGGCGGCGCGGCGAGCCAACGTTCCAGCGGATTCCGCAAACGCGATCCACTCTCCCAGACGCAAGAGAATGTGCTGGTAGCGCGTGAGGCGGGCGACGCGCGCCTTCTCTAATAACTCAGCCAAGGCGTGGTGCGCTAGCGCGGCAATGCCGGCTCCGAGATTCGGATGGCGCGCATGAAGCGCTTCCAATTCGCGTGCCTTGTCGTGATAGTGCTGGCCTCGGGTCTTCAGGTGGAGTTGCCAGCGGTCGCGGCTGATAGTCATCTCCATGATCTCGGAGGTACCTTCGTAGATGGTGGTGATGCGCACGTCACGGCTGATTTTCTCGACCAGATACTCGTGGGTGTAACCGTAGCCGCCGAGGGCTTGAATGCTGGCGTCGGCCGCCTGGTTCCCTGCTTCCGTCGCGATGTATTTCGCGATGGCACCTTCGGTGTTCAGGCTTCCCTCTCCGGCATCGATGCGCTCGGCGGTCTGCTCGATGTAGGCGCGGGCGGCCTCAAGGCGAGCGACGTGGGGGACGATCAGCTTGTGCGTGTAGCCTTGCTTTTCCGAGAGCGGGGCTCCGGCTTGAATGCGCTTGGTGGAGTACGGGATGGCGCGGTCCAGGGCGGCCCATCCGGCACCGAGTCCGAAGGCGGCGACCATGAGGCGCGTGTAGCCGAAGACGGCTTGAGCCTGGTTGAGGCCCTGCCCCTCGACACCGCCGACCAGGCGGTCGGCATCGACGTAGACATCGTTGAAGGCGAGCGCGGCTGTGTTGCTGAGGCGGATGCCGTGCTTGTCTTCGGGCTCGTCGTGAGTGAATCCTTTGGCATCTTTTTCGACGATGAACCAGGTCGGACCCGAAGGCGTGCTGGCAAGGACCGTGTACGCTCCGGCGATTCCACCGTTGCTGATCCATTGTTTGTTGCCGTTAATTTTGTAGCCGACGATGCGGCCGTCTTGCAGCACGCGGTCGGCGGTGGTGCGGAGCGCGCCTAGGTCGCTGCCCGCTTCCGGTTCCGTAGCGCCGTAGGCGAAGAGCAGTCCTTCGTCGGCGATACGGCTCAGCCAGACTTTCTTCTGCTCGTGCGTCGCGCCGACCGTGATCGGATCGCTGCCAAGGAACGTTGCGAGCACGGAGGTTGCGACGCCGAGATCGATGCGCGCCATCTCTTCGCAAATGCAGTAGACGTCGAACGTGCCGCCGCCCATGCCGCCGAACTCTTCGGGGATAAAGAGGAGTTGGATGCCGAGTTTGTCGGGACTGCACATGTCGCGGACGATGTCGATGGGGCACTCGTCGCGTTGATCGAGATCGATGACGACGTCGTCGGGCAGGCGCTTCTTGGCAAACTCCTTGAGAGACTTCAAGCTTAGCTTCAATGTCTTTTGAGTAAGCATCAGTTCATCCTCACTTGGCGGCAACGCCACGGAATTCTAGGGCTTTGTTGGTTAACTCAGGCAGGAATTCGAGGAGGTCGTCCACGATCCCGACGTCGGCGACTTGAAAAATAGGCGCCTTGGGATTCTTGTTGATGGCGATGAGGAACGGGCTGCCTTTGATTCCAGCCAAATGTTGGAATGCGCCGCTGATGCCGCAGGCGAGATACACCTTGGGCTTGACGGTTTTGCCTGAGGAACCAACCTGGCGGGATTTTTCCATCCACTTGGCGTCGACCACAGGGCGCGAACAACTGACGGCGGCACCGAGAACCTCGGCGAGTTCTTCGGCAAGAGCAATGTTGTCCTTTTCCTGAATGCCGCGGCCGATGGAGACGAGCAGGCTGTGGCGGGTGATATCGACATCGCCGGCTTCGGCGATGATCGTCTCGATGTAACGGCGTCGTGCCGTGAGAGTGCCGACTTCCGATGACTTGTCGATGACGGTGCCCGAGGCCACAGCGATTGGCCCAGGTTTGAATGCGCCGGGACGGACGTTGATGACCGCGCCGCCAGAGATATCGCAGCGGACGTGGGCGCTGACCTGTCCGCCGAATTCCTGTCGAACCAACTTGAGGGTGTTGCCCTGCAGATCCTCTATAGCCAGAACGTCTGGGACGTATGCGGCGTTCAGCTTGATGGAGAGACCCGGTGCGAGATCGATTCCGAAATGATCGTGAGAGACGAGGACGATGCTATCGGAGGGCAGAACATGCACGAGCGCCTGCCGAACTAATTCGGCGTTGGGGTAGGCGAGGGTTTGGTTCGAGATCTTCCACGTCTCGTCGAAGGACGAACTGACGGACTTGCACGCGAGATCGAAGTCCGGGCCCCAGCCGGTGAGAATGGCGGTGGGAGCCGACGTGGGAGCGATGGCACGAGCCGCCGCGAGGAGTTCGATGGCAGAATCGTCGGGAACTCCGCTCTTGTGGATGATATAAGCAAAAATGCGAGGCATTAGTTCAGCCCTCCCTTCGCAGCTACTAGCTCCAGAACTCGGTTGGCGTTCTCTTCCCTGCTTCCGTGCAGGATTTCGGCGCCCTTGCTCGATGCGGGGACGAAGTAGTCGACCCGCTTCACTTTTGCGGCGGCTTCGCCAACCGCGGCTTGAGCAACTCCCAGGTCCGCAGTTCGTAAGGTCGGGATCGGAACGGATGCCACTTGCCGGATGCCGCGCATGCCGACGTAACGCGGTTCGTTGATGCCGGTCTGAATCGAGAGCACGCAAGGGAGATCGATTTCATTTACTTCGCGATTGCCGCCTTCGATCTCACGGCTCACTTTCAGCTTTTTGTCTCCCACCGCGATGGAGTTCACCAGCGAAGCGTAGGGATAGTCGAGCATCGCGGCCAACATTCCGCCCACCTGAGCAGCGCCGTCGTCAGCTTGAACTCCGGTCAGGATCAGGTCGTAATGGCCTTTCTCGACAAACTTTTTGAGGATGGTTGCGATGCCTTTGCCGTCGGATCCGTTGAAGGCGTCGTCGGAAACGAGCGCTGCCTGGTTTGCACCCATGGCCAGCTCGCGGCGCAGGATTTCCTCGCCATCTTCGCTGTCGACCGTGACCACGGTGACGTTGCCGCCGACGCGATCGCGGATCTGCAGGGCTTCCTCGACCGCGTAGTTGTCGGCCTCGTTCACCGAGTAGACGAGTTCGTCGCGCTCAATGTCGTTTCCGGCAGAATTGAGTTCGATCTCGTTCTCCGAGGTGTCGGGCACTCTGCGTGCACAGACCAGAATTTCCATGGTTGACCTCCGAGGCTTCAGCCTCCAACGCTTGTGAGTTCCAGTTTCTCCGTCGTGACGTCTTGCTCTTCGAAGTCACGAACCATGTGCTGGTCGACGAGTTCAGTCAGGTCGATCACCGACATCTTGCCTTCCATGCCCGCAACTTTGATGGCGTCCTCAATGTTGACCATGCAGAAGGGGCAGGCGGTGACGATGACGTTCGCTCCGGCCTCGGCGGCCATGCGCACGCGGACCACGCCCATCCTCTGTTCTTCTTTGGGCTCGTAGAAAAGCATGAGACCGCCGCCACCGCAGCAGAAGGAGCGGTCGCGGGAGCGCTGCATCTCAACCCGCTTCAATCCGGGGATCGAGTCGAGCACGTCGCGGGGGTCGTCATAGACCTGATTATGGCGGCCCAGGTAGCAGGGGTCGTGATAGGTGTAGACGCGGTCTTTGTTTTCGGGCCAGTTGTCGACCGAATTGAAACGGAGGTTGCCGGTCCTCGCCTCGCTGGCTAAGACTTGGCTGATGTGCTCGACCGGGGGAACATCCCTATAGTCGTGCTTGAGGGCGTTGTAGGCGTGCGGGTCGGAAGTGACGATCCGGGTCACGCCCGACTCTTTAATGGCCTCGGTGTTGTGATCGCGAAGGGACTGGAAGAGCATCTCTTCGCCGAAGCGGCGGACTTCGTGGCCGCTGTCTTTTTCGGCTGGACCCAAGATCCCGAAATTCTTGCCGAGCCCGGTGAGGATACGGGAGGTAGCCCTGGCGATCGACTGCATGCGGTCGTCATAAGACGTGATGCTGTCGACGAAATAGAGAGTGTCGGCGGCGTTTTTGCCGTCCAGCACCTTGGCCGGGGCCGTCCGTAATAACTCGGGGAACTTGGCCCAGTCGCCGCGCTTCTTCTCCATCTTGCCGTAGGGATTGCCGCGACTCTCCAGGGCTTTCAGAGGCTTTTGCAAAGACTGCGGGACGTTGCCGTCGTCGATCATTCCGCGACGCAGATCGACGACCTTGTCGATGTACTCGACCAGGAGCGGACATTCTTCTTCACACGCGCCGCAGGTGGTGCAGGACCAGATTTCATCTTCCGAATAAAGGTTTCCGATTAAAGGCATGCCATGGTTGGACTTACCTAAGACTGGGTAGTGCTGGAATACATAGTCCCGGGCTTTGATGGTGAGGAAGCGCGGGGCCAGCGGACGACCGACTGTGTTGGAGGGACAGTTGTCGGCGCAGCGTCCGCAGTCGGCGCAGGAATAGAAGTCGAGCATGTGCTTCCAGGTGAAGTCTTCGAAGGTTTTCACGCCGAACGACTTCACCTGATCTAGGTGGTCATCAGAGACGTCCCAGCGAACTGGCTTCACGGTTCCCTTCTCCAGTTTCGAGAAGTAGATGCTGAATAACGAGGTTTCCACGTGGAACTGAATTCCGAAAGGCCGGTAACACAGCAGGAAGTAAAACGCGAACGCGTGGACGAGATAGGCGCCCACGTTGAGGGCCCAGAGTGTCGTCCGAGGCGTGGAGCCGATCGCGACCTGCAGCAGCCAGGGCAGAGAGAGGAAGGCGGGGCTCTCGGCGGATTGTCCTTGTTGTGCCAGGCCAGCGAAACGACTGGCCGAGAAGAGGCTGTCGGCGGCCATCAGGAGGGCGATCAGTCCCAATAAGAAGATGGCGTCGGCGGTGTGTGCTTTCCCATATTGTGCGGGGACCGCATAGCGAGCCGGCTTAAAGACCAAGCGCCGGACAACCGCGACCACCATGCAGAGGAAGACGACAGTGGCGGCGTAATCGGTGAGGGTTTCGTAGATGGGGCCGAATCGTCCGGAGAGGCCGGGCATGACGAAGGTTGGAGAAACTCCGACGATCAGGACCGTAAAGGCGCGGGCCGCCAGTAGAATGAATCCCGCAAAAATGATGATGTGGAGGATTCCCGCGAAACGGTAGCGCGGATGCTTCCATTGTCCCAGCCAGAATTTGAAGACTCTTCCGAGGCGAGTCAGGGGCCGATCAAAGCGCGGATCCGCTTGGGCGTGAAGCAGCGGGACCATGCGCTTCGACACGATGTACAGGAAGCACACGACTCCGGCGACCTGGATGGCCAGAAACAAATTCCGGCCAGGCACGAGCCAGTCAACAACATTAGTGGGGGAATAGATACCTACCACGGTCCACCCCTGGCTTCCTGAATGTTCCTCGAAACGCCTAAGATCAGCCTTTGTGGCTCAATCCAGGCTGGTACCGCTCGGAGGCTGTGGCGCCTCTCTTCTCTGCTATGCGTAATCGATCGGATGTTTTTCAAACCAACGTTCATCGCGGGTCTGTTGAACTCTTTTCCATGCGCCGGAAGCGACGCTCGCACTGATCTGCCGGCTCTCCCAAGCCAGGGCGGCGCCAAATCCGATCGCTCCGCCCAGCAAGCCGAAAGCAACCGCCCTTGAGGTCGACTTGCGCCTATGGGCCAGGCTGCCACCGAATGCGCCGAAATATGCCCCGATCAAGGCCGGCACCAGTGCATGTCGCGCCGACTCGGTTAGAAGAGGAGAGAGCGAGTTTTCTTTCAGGAATTCCTCTTCACCCTCGCGGGCTCCTTCGAGTGCTGAATTCACAAGCCTCTGGCCATAGTCAACGCTGGACTTCGACCACTCGGTCAAATTCATAACCGCCTCACAATGTGGAAATCACGCCGCCGTCTTATTTTCTGCGTCTAGCTCGTTTGCGCGCTGCAGGCATTCCATCCTGGATTCAATCAGCAAAAGCAGCTCTTCCAGCCCCATGCCCCGATCTAACATTCGGACGAGTGCGTCCGCGCCAAATCCAACTGTTTCTCCAACCGAAACGAGTCGTTCGATCGCGTCGTAAGAGGAGACTTCGTGGGATTCGTGCAGGCGGGTCACAAGAGCGTTGAGGGTAAGGGTGGTGTGGTCGACTGCAGGCACGCGACTAAAACCTCGTTCCCAAAATAGAACCTGCGGCAGCCATGGTCAGCAACCACTGTCACGCCGCAATGTGACGAGCGTCACATGCCTGTTCGAGCCTGTGGAAAACGTCGAATGAGGCCGGACACTGCGGGCTTGAAGGCCTCAGGGGTCATCGCTATTTCTTGGTGCAACCGGAAGGGATGGTGGCCCCGGGCAGAGTCGAACTGCCGACCTTCGGTTTAGGAAACCGCTGCTCTATCCATCTGAGCTACGGGGCCAAAGTAAATTTGCCCCATTATCTCATGACGATTTATGAGCTCAAAGATGGTGCGCTATGAGCGCTCAGGATTTGGGAGCCAGGTCGTCAAGTGCAAGATTCAGTTCGAGCACGTTGACGCGGGGCTCACCGAGAAGCCCTAAGTCCCGCTGGTAGGTATGCTTCTGGACCAGGTCGCGAACCGTGGATTCCGGAAGGCCGCGCTCGCGAGCGACCCGCGGAACTTGAAACTCTGCGGCTGCAGGTGAGATCTCGGGATCCAGGCCTGAGGCGGATGTGGTAATGAGATCGACTGGGATCGGCTGCCCCGGATTCTCTTCATGCAGCGTCTTGGCGTCGGCCTGAACGCGGTCGATCAGTTTCTGATTGGTGGCGGCGAGATTCGTGCCGCCGGAGTTGGCGGCGTCGTACCCGTTGCCGGCGGCTGAAGGGCGAGGATGGAAATATTTGGCCGCCGTGAAAGGCTGGGCGATGATGCGCGAGCCTATGGCTTGGCCGTTGCGATAGCGGATCTGGCCGTTGGCCTTGTCTTTGAAAAGAACATGCGCCACGCCGGTAATCACGAGCGGGTAGAGAACGCCTAACAGGATCGTCGTGGCGATGGTCATGAGAAATGCAGTGATCAAATGCTTCTTCATAAGGGTCCTCAGGCCAGGTGTGCCGCGGTGATCAGCATGTCAATGAGCTTAATGCCCACGAAGGGTGCGATGAGACCGCCTACGCCGTAGATAAAGAGGTTGCGGCGCAATAGTGCCTCGGCGTTCATGGCGCGGTATTTCACGCCACGCAGCGCCAATGGAATCAGCGCGATGATGATCAGCGCGTTGAAGATGACCGCCGACAGCACCGCCGATTGCGGCGTTTTGAGATGCATGATGTTCAGCGCGTTCAACACCGGGAAAGTCACGGCGAACATGGCGGGGATGATCGCGAAATACTTGGCGACATCGTTCGCGATGGAGAATGTGGTTAACGCACCACGCGTCATCAGCAATTGCTTTCCGATTTCTACGACCTCGATGAGCTTGGTGGGATTGGAGTCGAGATCGACCATGTTCCCGGCTTCCTTGGCGGCCTGCGTGCCGGTGTTCATGGCAACGCCGACGTCAGCCTGGGCCAGCGCGGGGGCGTCGTTCGTGCCGTCGCCGGTCATGGCCACGAGCTTGCCGCCGGCTTGCTCGGTGCGGATGAGTTTCAGCTTGTCCTCAGGCGTGGCTTGGGCGAGGAAGTCGTCGACTCCAGCTTCGCGGGCAATCGCGGCGGCGGTGAGAGGATTGTCTCCAGTGATCATCACGGTGCGAATGCCCATGGCACGCAGTTGAGCGAAGCGATCGCGGATCCCGCCTTTGACCACGTCTTTCAGGTGAATGACGCCCATGGCGCGGCGATTCTCTGAGACTACGAGAGGCGTGCCGCCGGACGACGCAATGCGCTCGACGGAGGCGCGCACTTCCGGAGGCATATTGCCGTTGTTTTGCTCGAGGTGGCGAGCAATGGATTCGGAGGCGCCCTTGCGGATTTCACGGCCATCGAGATTGACGCCTGACATTCTCGTTTGCGCGGTGAACGGAATGAATTGCGCTTCATGGGCAGCGAAGTCGCGTCCCCGGAGCTTGTACCTCTCCTTGGCTAGCACAACGATGGAGCGGCCCTCCGGAGTCTCGTCGGCGAGCGAGGAGAGTTGTGCGGCGTCGGCCATTTCGGCTTCGGACACTCCTGGGGCCGGAAGGAACTCTGTGGCTTGGCGATTGCCGAAGGTGATCGTTCCAGTTTTGTCGAGCAATAACGTGTTCACGTCGCCGGCAGCCTCGACCGCTCGGCCCGACATGGCGAGAACGTTGTGCTGGACCAGACGGTCCATGCCAGCAATGCCGATTGCCGAGAGCAAGCCGCCGATCGTGGTGGGAATCAGGCACACGAGCAACGAGACCAAAACAAAGACGGTCTGCGGCGATCCCGAGTAGATTGCGAACGGCTGCAGCGTCACGACGGCCAGCAAGAAGATGATCGTGAGTCCCGCGAGCAGAATGTTCAACGCAATCTCATTGGGAGTCTTCTGCCGCGAGGCGCCTTCGACCAGCGCGATCATGCGGTCGAGAAAGGTCTCGCCGGGGTTCGAGGTGATCCTTACCTTGATGAAGTCGCTAAGAACGCGCGTGCCGCCGGTAACGGCAGAGCGGTCGCCGCCGGCTTCTCGGATGACCGGAGCCGATTCGCCGGTGATGGCCGATTCATCGACGGAGGCGACGCCTTCGATGATCTCTCCATCGCCGGGGATGAGTTCACCGGCGACGACCGACACCAGATCGCCAGCGCGCAGCTTCGCACTTGGAATCTCTTCGATTTTGCCATCGGAAGTAATGCGCTTCGCGACGGTTTCTGAGCGTGCCTTCCGCAGGGTTTCCGCCTGCGCTTTGCCGCGGCCCTCGGCCATGGCTTCCGCGAAGTTGGCAAACAGGACCGTGAACCACAGCCATAAGGTTATCTGCAGATTGAAGCGGAAGTCCTGGTGTGGATGGAGAATCAGGAGCGCGGTCGTGATCACGCTGCCGATTTCGACCACAAACATGACGGGGTTCCCCATCATGTTGCGCGGACTCAGCTTGAGCAGCGAACTCCAGGTGGCGCTGCGAACGAGATTCACATCCCAAATCGATTTGTGATGGCTTGCCATAGGTTTCTAGAAAGTCTTTCCGACGTTCATCAAAAGGTGCTCGAGAATTGGCCCTAAACTCAGAGCTGGGAAGAAAGTGAGGGCTCCGAGAATCAGGATGACGCTGATCAGCAGCAGCGTGAACAACGGCGTCGTGACCGGGAACGTCCCCACCGAGGGTGGCACATATTTCTTCTGCGCCAGGTTCCCGGCGATCGCCAGCATGGGGATGATCATGAAGAAGCGGCCCAGAAGCGTGGTGATGCCCGTGGCCGCATCGTACCAGGGGGTGTTGGGCGTGAGACCTGCGAAGGCGGAGCCATTGTTGCCGGCGGACGAAACAAAGGCGTAGAGAATCTCGCTGAGGCCGTGTGGGCCGGGATTCAAGATGCTTGACGTCCCGAAGCCCTTGACCACCGAGATTCCAGCCAGCGAAAGAATGATCAACGGAAAAACCAGCGAGACCAGCATCGCCATCTTCACGTCGTAGGCTTCGATTTTCTTTCCCAGATATTCGGGCGTACGGCCGACCATGAGGCCCGCGATGAAGACGGCCAAAACGACATAGATCAGGATCCCGTACATGCCCGAGCCGACGCCGCCGAAGATCACTTCGCTCAGCATGATGTTGACGAGCGGGACCATGCCGCCTAACGGGGTGAACGAATCATGCCAGCCATTGATGGCGCCGCAACTGGCATCGGTGGTAACAGTCGCGAAGAGCGCTGAGTTGGCAATGCCAAAGCGCGTTTCCTTGCCCTCCATGTTGCCACCCGGCTGCAGGGTCGAGGAATGCTGCGCGACGGTCGCGGGATAGAGTGGATTTCCCTTGGCCTCTGCCCAGTACGCGACGGTAACACCACAGAGAAACAAAATTGCCATCGCCGACCAGACGGCCCATCCGTGGGCGGGAGCACCGGTCATGCGGCCCAGAGTGTAGGTAAGTCCTGCGCCGATCGCGAAGATGGAGAACATCTCGAACAGATTGGTAATGGGCGTAGGATTCTCGAACGGATGCGAGCTGTTCGCGTTGAAGAATCCGCCGCCGTTGGTACCCCATTCCTTGATGATTTCCTGCGAGGCTACTGGCCCTTGCGCGATGGTTTGAGTAGTAACCGTGTCCATCACGGGCTTGCCGCTGGCATCGACGACGCCTTTGCCGTCTGCACCGACGCGTTGGACCTGCTGCGGTTCGACGAGTTTCACGGTGTCGTAGGGTTTCAGATTCTGCACGACTCCTTGCGAAACCAGAAACAGCGAGCCCACCACGCACATGGGCAGCAGCACCCAGAGACAGCAGCGCACGAAGTCGACCCAGAAATTACCTAGAGTGTTCATCTGGCGGCGCGCGATGCCGCGGATGAAAGCAATCGCCAGCACGATGCCTGTCGCCGCCGAGGCAAAGTTGTGAAACGCGAGCCCGGCCATTTGGGTGAAATAGCTCATGGTCGTCTCGCCGGAATAGGCCTGCCAGTTCGTGTTCGTGGTGAACGACGCGGCGGTGTTGAAGGCCAGATGCTCCGGAGTAACAGCTCCGAAATGCTGCGGGTTGAAGGGCAGCATTCCCTGAATCCGCTGGATCAGGTAGAGGACGAGCATCGACGTCGCGCTGAAGACCAGCATGGTCGTGGCGTATTCCGTCCAGCGCATTTCGTGCGATTCATCGACGCCAGTGACGCGATAAAGCAGGCGCTCGATGGGCCGAAGCACTGGATCGAGGAAAGTGCGCTCGCGGGAGAACACGCGCGTCATAAAGACGCCGAGCGGCTTGGTGACGGCAAAAATAAGTCCCAGGAATACCAGGATCTGCAGCCATCCGTTGCGGGTCATTTCAGAATTTCTCCGGACGCAGCAGCGCGTAGAACAGGTATACGGTGACGAGCGCGCTGATGATCAGCATGATGATTGATTGCGTATCCATGGCTTTCTCCTACTTCATACGATCGCAGAACTCTACGTAGGCAATGGATAATGCGAAGAAGGCGATCGTTACCGCGATCCAAAGAACGTCTTGCATAGATATTTCCTCAGCCGGGATGCTGCTCCGGAATCAATGAGCGATCCTCCGGTCAGTTGGGGGAGCGCCTTTTTGCTTCTGCACCTGGGGACTCATCCTGACAAGTATTCCGCGCTGCCGTACTCCAGCCGCCCTTCGTGGTGCAAACCTTACCTCGTTGAGCAGAGCCACCAGGAAGCGAAGCCAAAACAGCACCCCGGCGAAGCACAGAATTGCCAGCGCTATTCGCATCACCACACCGGATTCCCATTCGTCCCAAGGCTCCCGACATTCATTGGACAACCCCCGGCGTAAGAGCGGAGTCAAGACTTCATAAAGAATTCGTAAGGAGAACTCTCTGGTGCGGGACTCCGGAAGAGTCCGGTTGAGCGCCTCTCAACATCCCCACTCTGCCTCACCTGGGATGGCGTAGTACTTGCGACCAGGCTCCGGTTGCGCGACCGCTGTAGACAGATCGAGCAGCGTCAAGCGGGCCGCGGCCACCATCAGTTTGCGTTCGTCCTGGGGAGTGCGCTCCCAGGTAGATTTTTCTTCCTTGGTGCCATGGGCGCCGCAGTCATGAGCCAAGGCTTCCCGATAATGATGGAACAGCTTTGCAAGGTGCTCGGCGGAGACTTCCTGAATCGTCGACATTAGATTCCTCAACCTTTCTTCCGGCTCGGTGAACTGCGATGTGCGGTTCATCTGCCCTCGAACGATTTGATGATGAAAGGCGTAAAGATTGAATAAATGGTTCGTAGAATGTTCGTAAGAGGAGTGCTGAGCGTCACTATGTCAAGCCGCACGAGTCGTGGCGCTGTCTCTCGTACGAGGATGCGAGGTGCGAGACGCCGGCGCTACCTGCGGCCGGGATCTTATTCGCCGGGTTCGAAGCGATATCCGACCCACGGTTCGGTAACGATGTAGCGGGGCGAGGAAGTGTCGGGTTCCAGTTTCTTGCGCAATTGGCCCACGAACACGCGCAGATATTCCACTTGCTCGGTACTCTGTCCGCCCCAAATCGCACCCAGCAGAGTGCGGTGATTGACGACCTTGCCGGGACGGCGCGCCAGGAAGACGAGCAAGTCAAACTCTTTTGGAGTGAGGCGCACTTCACGGCGGCGGACCGTCACCTTATGAGCTGCAGTGTCGATGCGGAAATCGCCGATCTCGATCACCGGATCTTCTTGATCCCCGTCCAGAGGGACGCGGCGGAGATTCGCTCGTACTCGAGCCAGGAGTTCGTTCATGCCGAATGGTTTGGTGACGTAGTCGTCGGCGCCGGCGTCGAGCGCTTCCACTTTCTGCTGTTCCTTGTCGCGCACTGAGAGCACGACAATCGGGACCTGAGAAGTGGCGCGCACCGTGCGGCACAACTGGATGCCATCGACCGAAGGCATCGAGAGATCGGTGATGATCAGATTGGGCGACCAGTCTTTCATGATCTCCAGCGCCATTTCCCCGCTGTTGGCGATACGAATGTCATAGCCTTGGGCCGAGAGGCTGGTGCGCAGCACGCGCGTAATCTGTGGTTCGTCATCGACTACAAGAATGTGCGGGCGGTCGGCCATCAACGGGCCTCCTGGGTCACGATGTGGACATCGACCGATGGCGAGTCGCGAAGAAAGCGTTGGATGGCCGACAAGTAGAGATATCGTTGCCATCCCGTGCGCGCTGAGCGGCCGAAAATGACCTGCGTGATGTGATGCTCGCGGACCAGTTGGGCGACGCCGTCGGCAATGCTCCGACTGGATGCGCGGACCACCTTAGCGCCCAGGTTCTCGGCGAAGCGGATGTTTTCCGCCAGGGTCTTCTGATCTTCAGGACGGGTATCGCGGCCGACGTCGACGTAGAAAACGTAAAACTCCCCACCCATCGCCTGCGCCATGCGTGAGCCGCGCGCAATCAAGTATTGGGCGGCTGGATTCGAACTCACACAGACGCCGATACGTTCCCGCACGGTGTGCGCCGGCTGCGTGGTGTCTTTGTCAAGAAAAGCATCGAGGCTGCGGTCGACGACTCCCGTCACCTGCCGCAGGGCAAGTTCGCGCAACGCGATCAGGTTGCCGGGACGGAAGAAATGGGACAAAGCACGCTGAGCGCGATCTACGGGATAAATGTCACCGCGCTCCATACGCTTCTGCAAAGCTTGAGGCGTGAGGTCGGCCAGAACAATTTCATCCACGCGCTGCATCACCCAGTCGGGAACGGTTTCTCGAACCTGGACGCCGGTGATCTGCTGCACCGTGGGTCCAACGCTCTCGACATGCTGCACGTTCATGGTTGAGAGCACATCGATTTTGGCCTCCAGCAGTTCCATCACGTCTTCGTAGCGCTTGGCGTGCTTGCTGCCCTCGATGTTGGTGTGGGCAAGTTCGTCGACGACAACTACTGAGGGCTTCCGCGCCAGGATCGCGTCCACATCCATCTCTTCAAACGTTGTGCCTTTGTATTCGAGTCTGCGAGGAGGGATGCGGTCAAGCTTGCCGGCCAGTTCCGCCGTAGCTTTGCGACCATGACTCTCCACCACGCCAACGACCACGTCTTCCCCGCGACTGGCGCGGCGAATGGCCTCGCTCAACATGCTGTAGGTCTTGCCCACGCCGGGAGCGTAGCCGAGAAACAGCTTAAAAATTCCCCGCGGCTTCTCCGGCGAACATTCATTCAGCCACTCCTCGGGTGTCTTGGTCATCGCAGCTATTGTCTTTCGACCCGGCGGAATTGTCACGTCCATCGTACAATGCGGGTGTGAAAGTCAGGTCCGGCACGCAAGCCGTACGCTATCTTTTTGTGGTCGTGGCAATCGCGGTCATTACGGCCGTCGATTTTAAACTACACGTCAATCACACTACCGTGGCGCTGATGTTTCTGGTCACGGTACTGCTGACCTCCGCTTATTGGGGCTTGCGCTACGCGGTAGTGATGGCGGTAGGAGCCACTGCGGCCTTCAATTTTTTCTTTCTGCCTCCGGTTGGAACGTTCACCATTGCCGACCCGCAGAACTGGGTAGCGCTGTTCGCCTTTCTGGTGACCGCGCTCGTGGCCAGCAATCTGGCGGAACGCGCGCGCAGCGAAGCGGAGGGAGCGCAGCAACGGCGCCGCGAAGTGGAGCGCCTTTTTGCGCTGAGCCAGCGGCTGCTGGCATCGGAAAATGTGCTCGAACTGCTGAACGCGCTGCCGAAATATGTGCAGGAAACCTTTTCCGTCGGTAGCGTCGTAGTTATGGCGGCCGACCACCCTACCGTCTATCGTTCATCACTCGACGCAAAATTCGAAGAAAGCGTGCTGCGATCCACGCTCCTGCGCGGAGAGCCCATCACGCAAGGTGGAGTCTCGTATGTGCCTCTCCGCCTGGGCATGCGCACGGTTGGAGCCCTTGGCGTCACCGGAGATGAACTGTCCCGGGAAACGCTCGACGCCCTGGGAAGTCTGGCAGGACTGGCGATTGAGCGCGCCCGAGCGCTCGAAGGCCTCAGCAAGAACCGCGCCGAACAGGAACATGAGCGCCTTCGCACAGCGTTGCTTGATTCAGTGACCCATGAATTTCGCACGCCCCTGACTTCCATCAAGGCCAGCATAACGACTCTGCTCTCGGGCGCCGCGCTCGACGATCAAGGCAGACGAGAACTCCTCACCGTCATCGACGAAGAGAGCGACCGGCTGAATCGCCTGGTGGGCGAAGCCTCGGAGATGGCGCAACTCGACTCGGGGATGTTCAAGCTCGACCTGCAGCCGCACACCATCTCAGATGCGCTCCGGCCGGCGATGGAAGACGCCAAAGCGTCGCTTGAAAAGCATCCGGTGGAAGTCACCCTGGCATCCGACTTGCCCAAGGTGCCGATGGACGTGCAGCGAATTCGAGAAGTTCTTATGCACTTATTGGAAAACGCAGGCAAGTATTCCGACCCGGGAGTTCCGATCAAAGTGACCAGCGAGGTGAAGGGAGATAGTCTCGTGACCAGTGTCGCCGATCGCGGACCTGGGATCGATTCATTCGAGCAGTCGTTGATCTTCGAGAAGTTCTATCGCGGCCAGCACCAACGCTACACCGCTCCGGGGACAGGCATGGGGCTGGCCATCGCCAAAGTGATCGTCGAGGCTCACGGCGGGACGATCGGCGTTGTCAGCCAGCTTGGCAGCGGCTCGGTCTTCTCGTTCAGCCTGCCGATCGACAAGGAAGCCAGAAGGTAGAGTCGCCGTCCCGGCGGCTGTCATGGGAACGAAATTGACGGGTTGCGCTGGATCCTACGCTACAATTCAGGGTCCTTCAAAGAACAGCCAGTTGATCAGCTTCCGCCACATCCAGGTGACCACGAATCTATGACTGCTGAGACCGCAATCGGCCCTCCGCTCGACGACAAGAAGATCTTTTACAACCGTTTTCTCCTCATTGTGGCCGGCCTTGGTGGCCTGCTCTATGGCGTCGACGTCGGCATCATCGCCGGAGCGCTGCCTTATTTGGAGGCGACCTCAGGCCTGAATTCCGGGCAACTGTCTATCGTTGTCGCCGCGGTTTTGCTGGGCAGTGTCATCTCTACGTTGTTTGCCGGACTGCTGGCGGACTGGATGGGGCGCAAATCGCTGATGGCACTGAGCGGGGTGATGTTTGTCATCAGCATCCCGATGATTGCCCTGGCGCACGGGTATGGACCGCTAGTTTTCGGGCGCCTGCTGCAGGGCGTGAGCGCGGGGCTGATCGGTGTGGTCGTTCCCCTGTACTTGGCAGAGTGTCTGACCGCTGCGAACCGGGGCAAGGGCACCGGCATCTTCCAGTGGCTGTTAACCCTGGGAATTGCGATTGCGGCGTTGGTTGGCTTCTTCTTCAGTCTGCGCCTCGCTCAAATTGTGAAGACCGGCGACTTGCAGGAGGCCTACAACTTCAAAGACTCGGCGTGGCGCGGCATTTTCTGGGTTTCATTGCCTCCGGGGATTCTGTTTGTGATTGGCAGCTTGATGCTGGGAGAGTCTCCTCGATGGCTATTCCGCCGCGGCAGGAAAGATGCTGCGTATGCTTCCCTGCTGCGTTCTCGCACGACAGGGCAAGCCGATCTCGAACTCAAGGAAATGCAGGAAGTAGCCGTCGCTGAAAAGGCCAAATCTGCTGCCGGCACAAAGGGCACGGACTCTCTACTACGGCGCAAATACGTGATTCCGTTTGTGCTGGCCTGCATCATCCTCGCCTGCAATCAGGCCACCGGCATCAACTCGATCATCGCTTACAATGCCAACATTTTATTGCAGAGCGGACTCTCGGATTTCTACGCCCACTTGGGCTACGTCCTATTTACCTGCGTGAACTTCACCGTAACCGCCATCGGCGTCGCGCTAGTGGATCGCAAAGGCCGCAAGTTCCTGCTTGGGATTGGCACGGCCGGAATCATTGTTTCGCTCATCTGCACGGCGGCTATCTTCCTTCGCACCGAGAAGCAGCGCGTAGATGCGAAAGCTTCCGTCCAGGCCATGGTCACTGCTGACCAGAAGCTGACTCTGCACTACGACTCCGACTCGGCGAATCGGCTGAGCGGCGACAATCGCGTGGCGGGACGGGCAACATCGCTCGTTGTGATCTATTCCTGCGGGGACTTCCGGGCGGCGAGTGCGGCGGTGCGCTCCGATGATCTGGCGGCGAAGCCCATCGAAATCACGCGCGATGGCTGCGTACCTGCAAATAAGGTGGTCGCATTTTTCTCGAACCCGTTTGGCAATCTTGATGCTGCGCGCACGGCGCCCTTGAAGATCGAGAACGCGCTCATTACTCCTGTCCCGTCGGCAAGTAACGGCTGGATGGTCGCCATCACTCTGTTCGTCTTCATGGCATTCTTCGCGATTGGGCCTGGAGTTTGCGTCTGGCTGGCGCTCTCGGAATTGATGCCGACGCGGATTCGCTCCAACGGAATGAGCATCGCGCTCTTACTCAACCAGGCGGTCTCCACGGCCATTGCGGCGGTGTTCTTGCCGACGGTTGGCAAGTATGGGTATTCGACCATGTTTTTCGGATTCGCTGCTTGCACGGTGATTTATTTCGTCACCGCGATTTGGTTCCTGCCGGAAACGAAGGGTAAAACGCTGGAAGAGATTGAAGCGCATTTCGAAGGCGCCGCGGTGAAAAAGTAGTGCCTGCCATCTTTTGCGAAAGTCCCCGCGTCTCGCCAACAGCGCGAGACACGGGGCGCCTGAAGCGGGGATCGGTTTGCCCGTTCCATGAAGGATGATTTAGTCTCAGCGTACGTCCCCATGACTCCTGCCAAAAAAGAAAACAGAGCCACAAACCAGAAGCATTCCCACGCGATGCTGCGTGAGATCTACGAGCAGCCTGCGGCCATCGCGAAGACGGTCGCGAAGCACCTCAAGAACGACATCATCTTTCCCGGCGAACTCGACGCCATCGAGAGCGCGCTGCTCACGTTCGAAAAGCTGATCATCGCTGCCAGCGGGTCGAGCCGGCATGCGGGCCTGGCGGGCGAGATCATGATCGAAGATCTCTCGGGAGTGGCCGTCGATGTGGAGTACGCCAGCGAATATTGCTACCGCTCGACGCACGCTGCTGTCGATCCTATCGTCATGGTCATTACGCAGTCCGGCGAGACCGCCGACACCATTGCGGCGCAACGCGAGGCGCTGACGCGCGGCGTGAAGACCATTGCAATCTCCAATGTTCCGGATACAACGATTGTGCGCGAAGCCGGAGCCGCGCTGATCTCCGGCGCAGGGCCGGAACTATCGATTCCGGCGACCAAGAGCTTCACGACGCAACTTACGATCCTCTATCTGATGGCATTGTTCCTGGCCCGCAAGCGCGGGCGCATGACTTCGGAAGTGACTCGCTCGTATCTGCAGCGGCTGATGCGGCTTCCTGACGCGATTGATAAGAATCTCGCGATCTGGGACAACCTCGCTGAGAAATTCGGCACAGTGCACTTCAAGGCCGAGAAGTTTCTCTATCTGGGCCGCGGCGTGCATTACGCCATAGCCCGGGAAGGCGCGCTCAAGCTGAAGGAAATTTCCTACGCCCACGCCGAAGGATATCCCGCAGGCGAACTCAAGCACGGACCCAACGCTCTGGTCGACGAAAAGCTGCCCGTCGTCGTGCTGGCCACTTGCGACCACCATGATCCCGACTCGTTGCTGCGCTATCGCCGGACGCTGGAAGTCATGAAAGAAGTGCGATCGCGGCGCGGACCACTGGTTGCGGTGGCGACCGAAGGTGACAACGAAGTCGGTGCCATTGCGGACCAGGTGTTCTACGTTCCCGCGGCGCCTGAGCTGTTATTGCCGATCGTTGAAGTCATTCCGTTGCAACTCTTCGCCTATCACGTCGCGGTGAATAAGGGATACGACGTCGACCATCCGCGCAACCTGGTAAAGGCAGTGGTCACCGAATAACGGAGGGCGGTTCCCCCGGAGACCCTCAGGCACAGAGATGCAATGAATGGCCGGCTTCGTGTTTTTTGAACTTGTGGTCGGCGATCTTTCTCAAGAGTAATCGCATCTTGGCTACGGTTTTGTCGGGCTGATGGGATCGTCTCCCTGGCACAAAAGGCCAAAGCACAGGGCTGCGCCGACTCCCGCGACGCCTGCGCCGATCGCCCATGGCGAGTTCATGATTGCGCCTCGTCCGGCGATGGCGCCGGGAGTTTTAAGGTCGGCTGCTCCACACTTCTCTTCCCTTGACTTCTGTTCCCTTTCTCTAACAATGGCGCGGTCGGAGTGTCCCGATTGCTTCGCATCCTTGGGATTGTTTGAGTGGGCATCGATATAGACGTCGTCCTTCAGCGCCGAAACCGTCACCTTCCCATCGACGTCGATAACGTCATACTGCGTCCACTCGTCCTGATTCACGGGCGTGACGGTCAAACAGCCTATCCTCACCCGCATTCCACGAGAAGTGTTCACCGATACGCTGCCGTGATCGAGAACCAGTTCGTTTCCGTCGAACTGCACGATGGAGTCGGCATGGATGTCCGCCGTGGAACCTCTGGCTTCAATGCGGGCCTTGGCATTCTTCTGGGTCTCGATGAGGTCGTGGTCGAACACAGCGATGGAGGCAGGAGCGGGATACTTGTTCACCATGACGCCGACGCCGTTGCTGCGCAGTATGGCAGCTGTATCCTGCGAAAGCAGCGACACCGGCAGAATTACGATCATCGATAGGCAAACGAAATGTCGCCATCTGGACAACGAGAGGCCCCGTGATTTTCCACACAAACGGCTATTAGCAGCTTAGACTGCGGCTTTCGGGGCGGCTATTAGTTCTGGTGGTGCCTCAACGTGGAGTTGGCACGAGATGTGATGTCGGGATTCATGCGCGGGCGAAATCGATGTATCCCTTTTGTACATCGGTGCGGATGAGCTTGGCGCGAAGCCTGTCGCCCACATCGAGTCCCTGCTGACCTTGCGCGAGCAGTCCTTCAATGTGCGGCTGCAGGACGCGAACGAAAGTTCCGTGATCGGTCACGCCGGTGACGATGGCGTCGAAGACTTCGCCGATACGGTGCTGCATGGCAACCGCCGCCAGCCGCTTCCCCATTTCACGCTCCACTTTCTTGGCAGCGTTTTCTTTCTGCGTGCAGTTGGCGGCGACGGCGGTCAGTTCGTCGTCGGAGTACGGATTCTTCAGCCCGGCGAGCAGAGCCTTGATCAGGCGTTGGGTGACAACGTCGGCGAACCGGCGATTGGGAGCAGTCGAGTGCGTGTAGTCCTGAACCGCGAGACCGAAGTGTCCGGGAGCAGGTTCACCGGGGCGCTCCAGAACGTACTCTCCGGGCCCGATGAGCTTGATCACGATCAACGAAACGTCCGCGAAGTGATCGGGATCGGCGGCCTTGCGACGAAGCAGGAAATCGTTGAGCGCTTTGGAGTCCGGCTGCACGGGGAGCTTCTCGCCTTTGGTCGCGGCCAGCTGGACGATGCGGTCCCAGCGTTCGGGAGTCCGCACGATGCGGCGCAGAGATGACACGCTCTCGAGGAAACGAGCGATCACGCCGTTGGCGGCGATCATGAAGTCTTCAATCAGATCGGTGGCATGGTTCTTCTGCTGCTTCACGACGTCGACCACTTGATCGTTCAGGATCAGGGGATGGACTTCGTCGGTCTGCAGATCGAGTGCGCCGTTCTGGACGCGCTGACTCTTCAATTTCTGAGCGACTTCATCCTGCAGTTTCAATTGCGCCTGCAAATCACTGGAAGCCAGAACCTTGGGCGGTGCTGGCGACTTCCCTTCCAGCCAGGCGCCAAGGCTGTTGTATTGCAGCTGGGCCTGGTTGCGAACGACCGCGCGATAGACGCTCGACGACTTCAAGATTCCCGAGGAATCGACGATGAATTCGGTCACCACGCTAAGGCAATCCTGACTTTCGAGCAGCGAAGTTTTCCCGGTAGAAAGCTCTTCGGGGAACATCGGGAAGTTTCGGATTCCGGCGTAGACCGTTGTAGTTTCTTTCGCGGCATGTTGATCGATCGGCGTTTGCTTGGGGACGAAGGCATCTACGTCCGCAATGCCTATCATGATTTTCACATCGCCATTCGCAGCCCGTTCGGCCACTTCGATCTGGTCGAGGTCGCGTGAGGTGTCGTTATCGATGGAGGACCAGAGTAGATGGCGCAGGTCGCGGATATCGGATTGAGGGGTGATCTGTGGCGGATGGGCTTTCAGGTCGGCGAGTTGCTGCGGAACCTGGGGAGGAAAATCCGGCTCAAAACCGTAGCGCTGCATAATTTCTTTTGCAGCGGCCTGCAGGTCGATCGGAGAAGGATTGGCGTCTGGCATGAACTCCCTATGCGAATGAGATGGGTTCAGGCTATCACGCGCAGGTCGATGACGCGGAGGGTCGCCGGTTTCTCACAAAAGACATGTGAGTTCTCGCGGGCGAGGAGCCCGCGCCACATGGATCTAGTTCTGGTGAATCCGCTCGATGTCGGCGTTGGTGTAGATGCGCTTGGCGTGCGGCGTGCGCGCCTTCCAGAAGGAAGCTGCGTAGCCGATGGGGACTCCGTATCCGCGCTCGCGAAGCGAATCCGCAGTGGTCATTCCAATCACTCCGACGTCAGTGATGCTGGCTGGCAACTCCCGAGGAAGTTCGGCAGAGGTGAGCTCAACCACGCTGATCATCTGGTAACCGTAGTAGACCGGGAACAGATTCGCCTGGTGCTCAAGTTCGGGATTGCCGAGGTAAGGCTGATCGCGAACAACTGGTCCGACTTCGGGCAGGTTTGGAATTCCGGGTAGAGGAGCTTCCAGCGAAAGTGAAGGTGTTGCAATGGGAGTGGCGAACTGTGGCGAACCATAGTTCATCAGATACTGCGGGCCGACAGAAAAATTTGTATCTTGTGCGGCGCTGATTCCTACCAGAACAAGCGTTAAACAGAAAAGACTGGCGAGACGCATACGGGCCTCCGGGACACCACTCGATTGCAGCCACGATTATGGACCGAAAGCGTGACAAATGCCAGAGCAATTTAGCTCGAATCCAGCTTCTGGCGCGGGTTTCAGCCTTCGGCTCTCATGGCGGCCGCACGGCGCTCGCGACGGTTGTCGCGGATGACATAGAGCATGTAGATCACGACCGCCAGGTTGCCGATCAGCATCGCGCTGCGTACCAGGGTGATGCCGCGCATGAGCTCGCGGATCTCGAGCGGCAGCAGCAGCGCCCCGGAAACCAAAGCGACCCACTCGGCCCAGTGGCGGGCCTTCCACAGGCCGTAAGCTTCGGTGAAGCGCAATGCGGCGTAGGCAAAGGCGATGCGGGCAGCCGCCCAGAGGCGCGCATCGGTTACGTTATCGGCAAAGTCGAGGAACAGCTGGGCCGAGCGGCGATCGGTGCTGATGTGCAACAGGGCCAGGAGACTCTCGGCATACAGCCAGACATCCTTGTGCACAAGGGCAAGGGCGCACAATCCCATCACGACCACAAAGCTGCCCTTCAAAAACTCGAACATGGCTACGGCCTGGAGCACGCGACGCTGGGCGCGATGGGAATCTGGCTTGGTTCCAGGCTGACGCATGAAGGCGGGCAGGCTCTCAAGGCAGGGTACCACGAGGAGGACCACGGATACAGGACTTCCCTGCGGTTGATAGTGCGGGGGCGGTTCTTACCTCGGTAACTGGAGCGTACGCCGAAAGGATGCAACGATCTGGCAGGAGATGAATTATGCGAAGACTCGTGCTCTATTTGGCTGTCGCAGCGCTTTCCCTCAGCAATTCGTGGGCTGGCACGACCACGGGTGCTCCGCAGGCGGCTCCGCAAACTGCGCGCCAGGCGCTGATCGAAATGTTCTTCAGCAAGACGGCCGGAACCCTCGTAAAACATCTGCCGGCCGCCACGCGCGCTGCGCTGGAGAAGTCGGGCGCGCTGGCTTCGCTGCAGCAATATGCGACGATGGCAAACCAACTGCAGACCCAAGGGAAAAACATACAGACGTTTGAAACCGGGACGGTGCTGCTGAGTGGCGAGAATCCACAGACGGGCGAAAAGTTCGAAACCACCGTGGAGAATGACGCGCTGCGCGGAGATCAGGACGACATCGAGGTGTCATTTCAGACTTACAAGAACGGAGTGGCGCAGAAAGGTCCCTTCATGCCGCAGATCACTTTCTCGATGAAACTGGAGGAACAGGCCTGGACGCTGAATGAGATCTCCGTGACGCTTCACCTGCCGCTGGCGGACCCGGAGTTTCTGAAGACCATCACCGAGAAAATGACGCCGCATGCCGGGACGGCCAACGCAACGGGGACGTTCTCTTCACGACCTGAAGTTACGGTGCAGGCCGGAGGCAGCGACGCGATGGTGATCGCGGCCATGCGAACGATTCTTACGGCCGAAGTCACGTATGCCAGCAGCTATCCCGCGGTTGGGTATAGCTGCACGCTCTCGGATCTGGATGGTTTCGGAGGCGGCACGCCGAACGAGCATCAGGCCATGCTGATCAACAGTGGACTGGCCAGCGGGAAGCGCTACGGCTACGTATTTTCGCTCTCCGGATGCCGGGGGTTACCAGCTTCCAGCTTTCATCTGACCGCCTCGCCGAACGGCAGCAGTTATGGACGGAAAGCTTTCTGCGCCGATCAGTCGGGCGTGATTCGTTCGGCGAGCGACGGGAATCCGGCGACATGTATTGCTAACGGAACTCCGGTGCAGTAAGCAACGTTATGCAATTCAATCGAGGTGCCCCATTCTAGTCGCGTGGTTGCGACAGGGTGGGGATTTTGATTTCTGGGATAGACCGACAAGAATGCGGCCCGAAGATCAACATCCCCGCCCTGCCCCTGCAAAGACGCAAGGACAAGGAGGGGGGCCGCCCTTCTTCTTCAGGCTTTCTTCTCGCGAATCGCGGCTCGCAGTTCGGCTACGATTTCCTGCGACGCCTTGATGGCGGCGGCATGCTGGTTCACGTTGAATGAGATGGCGCCCACGCGGGCGTGACCTCCGCCGCCGTAGCGTTCGCAGATGCGGGCCAGGTTCACTTCGGGCTCCTGCGGAGCCCATGGGTTCGACCCCACCGAAACCTTCACGCGAAAACTGCTTTTGCTCAACCCCACGCTGTAGACCGATTCCGGGTGCAGGTAGTAGGGGATGAACTTGTTGTAACCCTCGAGATCATGATCGGTGACGTCGAAGAAAATGGTGGCGTCCTTGCACTCGGTGCGCTGTTCGAGGATGCCGATGGACAACTCGTGGCGCTTGAGCAGAGGAGGAAGCAGAGGCGCGACGAAGGGCTCTTTCAGAATGTCGGCCAACGATTTTGTGGCTAGCAGCGGAATCAGGTTGGGAACGAAGCCGTGGTCGGGGGCCGATTCGATGACCATGGTCAGCTTCATGGCGGGCGCTTCCATCTCGACGGCGGTCTTGGCGTCTGGGTAGAGGGCGCCATCGATGATGTCGGTCCAATGCACTAGATCGGCTACGGAGGACGGATCGAAGCCGAAGCGCTGCTGCGCGATCATAGCGATGAAACTGGTGCAGGACTTGAAATCGGGATCGTAGAACTTGCGGTTGCTCTGGTCCTGCTCGAAGTGTTCGGCGTCGGCCGGCGAGAGGAAAGCGCTCTCGTGGTGGTCGAACCACCAGGTGATTTTGGGCGAACTGGAATACTTGAAGTCGACGATGGCGTTCTCGTCGCCGTCGAACTGGTTTTCGTCAAACAACGCCCCGGCACGGTGAACCAGTCCGGTGAACTCGAACTCGGCGTCGCCGCGGATGCGTTCGCGATAGAAGCGGGAGAACAACGCGGCGGAAGAAGCTCCGTCAAAGCATTTGTCGTGATAAAAGACCCTTACGCGCAATGAATTCCCCAATCGGCCAACAGAATTCCCGCCGGCCGAAAACCACGCTACTGGCATGGAATTGGGACGAGGGTAAAAGCTAATAGGATTGACAGCTTACAGGAAGAAAGTCAAGGGCGGTGTTTGCGAGGACTGGGTCATCTTGGCGCTGGAGGTAGAAAGCTGTCACCACGAAGGACACGAAGTATCACGAAGGATCTGGCTTTGCAGGGCAATTCCTTCGTGTGACTTCGTGTCCTTCGTGGTTGCTGGCTTTGCGATTCCTACATCGCATTCGCTTGCTTTTCCGCCAGGTCGCCGATCACGGGCAGTTTGAACATCTGCCCCTGATTGGCCTTGAGGAGAAGGATGACCCAGATGATCAGCCCTGCGAGGCCGACGAGAGGCCAGATCAGGATGGTCAGCCATCCCAATATCGGAATGTGAGCAACGATGTTGAGCCCGATCCACAGAACCGTCCATGCCACCGCAAAAAACAGACATTGAAACGAATGAAAGCGCACGAAACGACTCTTGTTGTAGGGCTCCATCACAAGAAAGATGATCGCTGGGACGACAGTGACATAAGCGATCATTCCTGCAATGTTGTCCGGCATACCCCCTGTGGACGCTATGGTTGAAGCAGGCGCGGCTGAGGCTCGGCCTGCACAGGCTGCACAAGCGGTTGCACCGTCGGCGATCTGTGCGCCGCACATGTTGCAGAAAGCCATAAAAGTTTCCTCCTCGGATCGCGGATGGGCCGACCAGACCAGTCTTCAGGTTGATGCCCCAAGCGGCGTCGGCGGCAAAGTATCAGGAAAATCAGCAGAAAGCAATTTCTATGTGTGAGGAGGGCCCGCGCCGGCTAGATCGAACCAGCGTACTGCGCGGCGAACTCGCCGAGCATGGGCAGTTGGAACATCTCTCCCTGAAACGCTTTCACGACAAGCACCAGCCAGATCACCATGATCGCGAGTACGACCACCACAGCGACCACTAGCACCAACAGGGGGCCAAGCACGGGGACGATGAACAGAACCACGCTCGCGAGCTTCAGGGCGGTTCCGATGAGAATAGCCGCGCCCCAGAGCAGCAGGCACTGGAGAGAATGGAAGCGCAGGAAACGGTTTTTCTTATAAGGGTCAAGTACCAGGAAAACGATCGCCGGAATGAAGGTGAAATATGCCAGCGCCCCCCCCACATTTTCGGGAAGAACACCGACCGTCCCGCCCGCGCGCGGCTCCCCCTGCATGGGACGGCCGCACCCCGGGCAAAACGCCGCGGACTCAGGCATTTGCGCAGCGCATTCGGGACACGATGTCACGGGGACGGTGGTCGGATCCATTGTGGGGCACCATATCAAATGGCGAGGCGGGCGGCAAATAGCTGGAAGCGATTTCTTAGACCGCGCGAGGCGCGTGGTTCTTCTTACGGCAATCCTCGCAGACGCCGTAGATCTGGAACGTATGCCGTGTAGTGAGGTAGTGGTAACGGCGCCCGATCTCCTGCTCGATCTGGCCGACTTCCTGGGAAAAGAACTCGACGGAACTGCCGCAGTCCGTGCAGACCATATGGTGATGGCTTCGACGGTTGTACTGGTGCTCGTAGCGGGCAATGCCGTCGTGGAAAGCAACCTCGCTGGCCAAGCCGCACTCCGCCAGCAGCTTCAGAGTTCGGTAGACCGTGGTGTAGCCGATACGGGCATCTTTCTTTTGCACCAGACGGTGAAGTTCGTCCGTGGAGAGATGGTCTCGGGTTTCGAGGAAGGTGCGGAGAATCGTGTCGCGCTGAGCGGTTTGCTTGAGGCCGACGCCCTTCAGGTGCTTGTGAAGGATTTCCTGGGCCTCGCGGACCATCTGGCGGGAGATGGTGGGTTGATCATCGATGCGCTTCTGGAGCATGGTTGGGTGGAACGGAGTCTGCGAACATGGTCAGGATACCATCCGGCATCTTGAAAATGAAATTCATTTTCAGCGCCGGGCGGCGCCGCTGGGTGTGGAATACAATCAGAGATTCCTCATGAGCACTTTGGTCGAGATCAGCCCACCCAAGTCGCGCCGTTCGCCCATTTTCCGTATTTTGTTGTGGCTTCTGCTGGCCGTGATTGTGCTGGTGGCGGGCATGGTGGCTTATGCCTACTACATCGCGCAAGCTGCCCTGCCCCAACTCGATGGACGACTTCAGGTCAGCGGGGTCTCGGCTTCCGTGACGGTCACTCGGGACGGTCACGGCGTTCCCACGATTGACGCGAAGAGCCTCGAGGATCTTTTCTTTGCCCAGGGGTACATCACAGCGCAGGACCGGCTTTGGCAGATGGACGTGATGCGGCGCTACGGCAGTGGCGAACTCTCGGAGATTCTCGGCGAAGGCCTGCTGAAACTGGACCGCGAACAAAGGATTCTGGGCCTACGCGTAGCGGCGAGGAAGGCGATGGAGATAGCCAGCCCTCGGGATCGCATTTTCTACGAATCCTATGCGCGCGGAGTCAACGCGTACATCGGGACGCATGGCGATCGGCTGCCGATCGAGTTTCAAATTCTGCATTACGCTCCGAGGCCGTGGCAACCCGAGGACTCCGCCGTCATTGCCAACTCGATGGTGAAGGACCTGAACTATCACTATTTTTTCGACGCACTCGCTCGCGAAAAGATTCTCGCCAAGCTCGGGCCGGAGTTGACCGCGGATTTGTATGTGAACCGTTCGTGGCACGACCGTCCGCCAACCGTGATGCGGGAGGATCTGACAGAACCGGATACGGGCGGATCCGATGACGAGGACGACGACGACTCTCCCGACAATTCGGTTACCCAGACATTTCCGTTAACTGCGCCGGAAGGCTGGCGGGGCGCGGCCTCAGGGGCTAGAGCCCTTCCCGAAGAGAATGGTCTGATCGCAGGCCTTAAAGCGCTGCGCCACCCAAAAGCAGATTTCTCAAAGAGCCCGGAAGCCTTGCCGATCGAGCCCTGGTCGATTGGGTCGTCGACAAACGAATCCTCAATAAGCGAAGAGTTACCGGTGAATGGATCGAACGACTGGGTTGTCTCCGGGGCGCACACGGTGACGGGAAAGCCGCTGCTGTCGAACGACATGCACCTTGGCCACCAGATGCCGAACCTCTGGTACGAAGCGCACCTGCGCTCCGGGACTCTCGATGTTGCCGGCGTGACGCTGCCGGGAATGCCATACGTGATTGTGGGACACAATCAGCGGATTGCTTGGGGCTTCACCAACGTCGGTCCTACGGTGACCGATGTGTTCATCGAGAATTTCAACCAAGAAGGTGCGTACCAGACGCCGAGTGGATGGATGCAACCGGAGCATCGCGCGGAAGTCATTCACGTCAAGGGCCAGCCAGATGTGAACGTGGATGTGAGGATCACGCGGCACGGACCGGTCATCACGGAACTGGTTCCTGGGGAAACACGCTCCCTGGCGCTGCGTTGGACACTCTATGACGGGTTGCACATCCCGTTCTTTGACGTAAATACGGCGCAGAACTGGGATGAGTTCCAGCGAGCCTTTTCTCATCTGGACGCGCCGGGGCAAAACGTGGTCTACGCCGACGTGGACGGAAATATTGGATATCATGCGACCGGCAAGGTTCCGATCCGCGCGGCGGGAGACGGCAGCCTTCCGGTCAGCGGCGCCGACAACGCGCACGAATGGATTTCGTACATACCGTTTGAAAAGCTGCCGAGCGTCTACAATCCGCCGTCTGGAATCATTGCCACCGCGAACGGACGAATCACACCCGACGGTTATCCGAATTCGATCAGCATGGAGTGGGAGGCTCCGTGGCGCACGGCGCGCATCTATCACGTGCTGGAGTCGGGACGGCAGTTCTCGGCCGCGGACATGCTCGCGCTGCAGACCGACATTCAATCGGAAGCAACGCTGTTCGCCGCAGAGCGCCTGGTTTACGCCGTAGATCACGCCGCGAAGCCCTCCGCGCGCGCCAAGCAGGCCGCCGATCTGATGCGCAGCTGGGATGGACGGATGCTGGCGACCTCGGCGGCGCCTACCATCGCGGAAAATTCAATCGGCGAATTGCGCCGCCTGCTTCTCGAACCAAAATTGGGAGCGGCGCCCCCTGAATCTCGCAAGGAGGCCGACTCCGAGCTCTATAAAGAAACCGAGAAGAACGTCATCGACTGGAAGACCTATTCGTGGCTGCAAAGGTCAGTGTGGATGGAGAACATCCTGCTCCACAGGCCGAAGCGCTGGCTGCCCGACCAGTATCCCAATTATGACGAACTGCTGACGTCCGCGGTCGAGGCAGCAGTCAACCATCCGCAGGCGCCGAAGGATCTCGCTTCGTGGCGCTGGGGCGGCTTCAATGCGGTCGACATCCAGCATCCGATCCTGGGCAAGATTCCGGTGATCAAACACTGGTCGGGACCCGGAGTGCAGGAGCAATCCGGAAGCGGATACACGGTGAAGGCCGTGACGCCATACCATGGGCCGTCCGAGCGTTTCACGGCGAATATGGCTGAACTGGATGAGTCGACGCTGAACACCGTGACCGGGCAGGGAGGAAATTTCCTCAGCCCTTACTACATGGATCAATGGAAGGCGTGGTATGAAGGAACGACGTTCACTCTGCCGTTCAGTGCGAAGGCCGTGGAGGCCACGAAGACGCACCGGTTGGTGCTGGAGCCATTCAAATAAAAGTGAGCGGCTCGCTGTTCGCGTTGGTAGCCGACGCGAATCGGCAACTCGCTTGCCGCTGCTTTCACTCTGTACTTCACTGACCCACGAATTGAAAATCCCGAATCACTACCGACTGATCCTGGGAAGGTGTCTTTTGAAAGCACCAGAAATTGATGCCCACGGCAGCAGCAGCTTGCGGAACGTCGACTGCATTGGAGGCATAGGTCCTGGTCCTGATCACGTTCGCGGTAGTCCCGATGGGATGAACGCCCTTCATGATCGTGAAAACGATTCCGCTCGAGCGCCACTCCATCCTTGCCGTGGTAAGAGATGCACCGGCGATCTGGAAGTTATCCTCCCAACTTGAAGACCCATCTGGCTTGCGGTTTCCCGTCGAGGGATACACAGTAAAATCAGCGTTGCAACCGCCGCAAGTGCCGTTCCACTGAGAGAATTCGATATCAATTTCGTTTTCTCCGTCAACGCCGACGTGGTGCGCCGGCCCGTAGGTGAACAACCCGAGCACCGTGGATTTGTCCATTTTGTGAACGTTGCCCTGAACTACCCACTGGTACGTCCCAAAACCCAAGCTATCGGCTGTGAACATTTCGGATGCGGTCCATTTTCCGCCACGATGGAGGATTCGGAGGTGCAGGTATCCGCGACTGTCGACAGTGACATTGGTTCGGCTGCCTGGGGCAACGCCAGCCATCCCTCCTCCGGTTACGATCCACTCGTGACCTTTCCACGCGATCTTCTGCGCCTGCAGACATGAGGAGGAACAGAGAATGAGGGCAAACATCATCCTCCGCAAGACTCTCCTCCTGGCCGATCCTTGATTTTCGGGTCGCACATCAAGAAGCTAGGCGAGATGTCTAGCGCCGTCAAGCGATGGGGAGTTGAACTGGGACCGAGTCCAGTTGCCACGCATGGCTTCCGGGCTCGGCGATCGCAGACGAAGACTCTTTGCCGGAAAGCGACGAAATTCCGTTACTAGAAGAAATCGATCGCCTTGATGTCGCCCACGTAGCCCACGATGTTGATATTTCCCTCGGGCAGGAAGTCGTTAATCAACAACACATCGGTAAGAGTGTCGTAGACCCGCAGGTTTCCACCTTCGGCAACATACTCGACGTCACGGGTGGTGAATCCTTGCAGGCCGTTTACGTCGCCGTTGTCCGGAGGGAAGAGCACAGAATTGTTGCTGGTGCGGTAGATGGCCAGACACCCGCGCACCTCCCCGACGGGATTATTGACGTTGCCGATGTTGGTGCAATGTTGCGATCCGACGAATACCTGGCCGTTGGTCGTCATATCGATCCGCCAATGAAAGCCGTCAGGGATCGCGATCTCAGCGCTGGGGTTGTTGTAGTACGGATCGGTCATCGTATTCAGGTCGATGATATCGAGGGTCCCGCAGTAGGTTGCGCGGGTTGGGGCAGCGCTCGGGATGGACTTGCAGAGAGGTCCAGTGGGGGTGCCGTTTCCTGCAACGTAGAGCTGGGAACCACTCAGTAGCGCGACGGTAGCGCCATTCACATAGACCGGAGGGCCCACGGTGAGAGAACCCAGATCCAAGGTTTGCACACTGGCCTGGACGCCGCCGCACTCGGCACCGCAATTCATGATATAGGCAGTGTTCCCGCTGACCACGGCCCATACAGGACGGTCGAAGCCCGGGACCACTGTGCAGACTGAGTTGGGAGCGGAAGCGCAACTCTGATCGACCGGGGGTAGCGCATTCGCGGGATTCAGCACCGTGATCGAGTCGGAATCATTGCTGAAGACGAGAAGCTGGGTACCGGTAGAGTTGGAGATCACGGTTTGAGCGTTGGGGATGGGAATCGTGGTGAGTTGCGACGTGACGAAATTCAATATATCCACCGCGCCTATGAAGGAATATCCGGTGACAGTAGCCGTTGGAATCGCGGCATATCCGATTGGTTGGGCGGTCGGAAAGGCCATGCTTGCGGTAGGCCCGGGAAGGCGCACGTTTCCAATACTCGATTCCGTAAAGGTGTTCACCGCGTAGACATTGTTGCTGCTGGAATCGAAGGTGGCCGCAATGTTGCGGGTGGGAGAAACCGCCATCAGGCCTGGGGAGTTTCCGCCGCTAAGGGGGGCGAGACCCGGTATCGTGTCGTTATAGGCGTTGAGGATTACCAGGCCGCCTCTGCTGAACGTCGCAGTGACCCCTTGCGAGGCCAGGACGCGGTCGGGCAGACCGCTAGGCGGATCCTTCGGCTTGCTGCTGCCCCCGCAGGAAGAAAAGTTCAAGATGGCCCACAAACCGACGACCAGTACGAGGATGCGTTTCTTCAAACGACAGGCTCCTAACGACATGAAAAAGGGATATTTAATTGCGAAATGCTGGATTATAACAGACCCCGAACTCATACTCCTGCGGAGCTTTCGAGATTCGACCGACATGCTTGTGCGATTTTCCCATGCCTGTTCGCGAAGTAACCGAGGTGCACGAATCGTCGCTGATCCTGTATTCTCAGAAACTATATGGCAGCTGACTTTCTTGCACGGATCAAGCAGTCCCCGGTACTCTGCGACGGCGCTATGGGGACTCTGCTCTATGCTAAAGGCATCTTCATCAACCGGTCTTACGATGAACTGAATCTTTCCCAGCCCGACCTGATTCGTGGGATTCACCACGAATACCTGCAGGCTGGAGCCGAGATTATTGAAACCAATACTTTCGGTGCCAACTCTTTCCGCCTGGGACGACACAGCTTGGCGGATAAGGTTCGCGACATCAATCATGCCGGCGCCCGTCTGGCACGAGAAGCCGCCAAAAGCTTCGATGTATGGGTCGGTGCATCGGTTGGCCCACTGGGCACCAGAATTGAGCCCCTGGGGAAGACTTCGTTCCAGGAGGCTCGCGAAGCTTTTCGCCAGCAGATCGAAGCGCTGGTGGAAGGCGGGGTCGACTTATTGATTCTGGAAACATTTGGATATCTGGAAGAGATTCACCAGGCGATGCTGGCCGCCCGGGATGTGAGTAAATCCATCCCGCTGGTGGCGCAAGTAACGATTGACGAGGATGGCAACTGCCTCGATGGCTCCGATCCGCAGACATTTGTGTCGAAGCTCGAGGAGTGGGGAGCGGATGTAATTGGCTGCAACTGCAGCGTGGGTCCGGTCGCGATGCTCGACGCGATGGAGCGAGTGCGCGCGGCGACTTCCCTGCCCCTGGCGGCGCAGCCGAACGCAGGCATTCCGCGATCAGTGGACGGCCGGAATATTTATTTGTGCTCACCGGAATATATGGCCAGCTACGCGCGGAAGTTTGTCGCTGCTGGAGTACGGCTCGTCGGCGGTTGCTGCGGGACGACGCCGGAGCATATCCGCGTCATGAAGTCGGCGCTCCGTGTAGGTGAGGCGAGAGGAAAGACGGCGGCCGCTCACGTGGTGGGCAGCCAGGCCATGCCCCTCGCCGTGCCGGCAGTACCGCTGGAGAACCGATCGCTACTGGGCGCTCGACTGGCTCGCGGCGAATTCGTAACCATGGTCGAGATCGTGCCGCCCAAGGGGATCGACGTCCGCAAGGAAATCGAAGGTGCGCAGTTTGTGAAGTCCGTAGGCGTGGACGCAGTGAATATCCCGGATAGCCCCCGTGCCTCGGCGCGCATGAGCAACCAGGCGCTGTCACTGCTCATTCAGCGGGAAGTCGGCATCGATGCGATCCTGCATTACACCTGCCGCGATCGGAATGTGCTGTGCATCCAGAGTGACCTGCTGGGAGCGGCGGCGGTCGGAATCAAGAACCTGATCTGCATTACGGGCGATCCGCCTAAGATGGGGAACTATCCCGATGCGACCGCCGTGTTCGATGTGGACGCGATTGGTCTGGTCAACATTGTGCGCAACTTGAATCGGGGGCTTGATCTGGGAGGAAATCCGATTGGAACCGGCACGGGATTTGTCATCGGCGTCGGAGCCAACCCAGGCCTCAGCGACATGGACGAAGAGATTCGGCGTTTCGAGTACAAGGTCGAGGCCGGAGCCGAATATGCGGTAACTCAGCCTGTGTTCGATCTGCGTCTGCTGGAGAACTTCTTGAAGCGTATTGAGCACTGTCGCATTCCGGTGGTGGCCGGAATATGGCCGCTGGTAAGCGTGCGCAATGCGGAGTTCATGAAGAATGAGTTGAGGGTCTCGGTGCCGGACTCGATTCTGGAGCGCATGGCACGGGCGCAGACTCCGGAATTGGCAAGGGCGGAGGGTGTGGCGATCGCGCGCGAAATGCTGATTGCTGCCAAGCAGATGGCGCAGGGAGCGCAAATCAGCGCGCCGCAAGGGCGATACAGTTCGGCCGTCGATGTTCTTGAGGCCCTGGGAAAAGACCCAGGTTCTAAAGCGACCACCTAGGCATCCGTACGCACAATCTGCTGGAGTTCCTTCCGACGGTCCAGTCGGGGTAGTGAATCGATTCAGCTCGACAGCATAACGATATTGCAGATTTCCGGCTTTCGAACTGTTTCCCGGAGCGGAACGGAAGCGTCCATTTTTATTGATCCTTCTCATCAAAAAGACTGGACACACGCTCAAAATAGTTGCATTACAATAAATAAAGGACGGAGCGAAAAACCGTTGGCCAAGTTTGAAGAGTGCCTCCAGCGACTGGAGAAAATTGTTCAGGAACTGGAAAAGGGAGAAGTCCCTTTGGAGAAGTCTCTCACACTGTTTGAAGAAGGCATGCAGCTTTCCTCCTCCTGCCGCAAGGAACTGGAGCAGGCGGAAGGAAAGGTCGAAATTCTGCTGAAAAAGAACGGGAAGCTTCAGGCTGAACCATTTGAAGCGCTGACAGAACAGTCACCAGCACGGCGGTGAGGCGTGCGGATTTCTGGCCGCGATTCGAGAGCTTTCGATGTCTGTGGTGCAGTGGTTTTCCCAGCCACCCCGCAGCCCTAGTCCAATGTCGACGTCCGCCGTTGACGACGGTTGAAGATCGGGGGAATGATGACACAAAGCGTAATTGTTCTTGAGAATGATCCAAAAGTGGCGAGGACTCTGGCTGGTGGGCTCCGCCCTCACTTTTCAGTTCATGTAATCCGCTCCCGCGAGGAATTGCGGGACAACGTTACTCGCAACCGGCCCGAGGCCGTGGTTCTCAACATCGAACACTGGCTTCTGACCGATGTCGAGAGTCTGCATCGGGATTTTCCTGCCTTACCCATTGTGTGCACGCATCGCATTCCTGACGAAGAAATGTGGATGGCGGCGCTCGAGGCCGGCGCCAGTGATGTTTGCGCTGCCGATGACGTGGGGAATGTATTGACCTCGGTGCTGCGAAACATGGCACCCTCGCGCACCGCAGCAGCCTAGATTCATCGTGTGCATTGAGGACGCCTGCGGGCGTCCTCTCTCATTTGTGGGCTTCGGCACGTGTGCGCGCAGCGTTTGCACCCGCGCCGCCTTGTTATACTCACTCCTTCATGCTCAAGGAAACCCTCGAACAAGGACGGCAACTCGCCGATGCTGCGCTCGACCGGCTCATACCGCTGGAGACGCAGCATCCGCAGTCGATTCATAAAGCGATGCGGCACAGCGTATTTGCCGGTGGCAAGCGCCTGCGGCCGGTGCTCTGCATGGAGGCGGGACGCATGGTGGCGGGATCGCTGCCGCCGCGCATTGAAGAACTGGGCGCGGCGCTGGAGATGCTGCACACCTATTCGCTGATCCATGACGATTTGCCGGCGCTCGATAATGACGACCTGCGGCGCGGGCGTCCGACCTGCCACAAGGTGTTTGGCGAGGCCATCGCCATTTTGGCTGGAGATGCCTTGCAGACGCAGGCGTACGAAGTGCTGGCGCGGTTGAAGTGCCCGGCGGAAGCGCGTGTGCGGATTATTGAAGAGATCGCCCACGACACCGGAACCATCGACGGCATGATCGGCGGGCAGGTCGTGGACCTTGAGTCGGAACACATACGGCCAACAGCGGAGATGTTGGAATACATTCACCGCTCGAAGACGGCTGCCCTGATCACGGCGAGTCTGGTGAGTGGAGGACTCTACGCTGGAGCGAAGGACAATCAGGTTGCGAAGCTGCGCGCCTTTGGATTGGCGATTGGCCTGGCCTTTCAGATTGTGGACGACGTGCTCGATGTAACGCAGACTTCGGAGCAGCTGGGGAAGACTGCTGGAAAAGATACGGCCTCGGAGAAAGCGACGTACCCTGCACTGTTTGGGATTGAAGCGTCGGTACGCCGGGCGGATGCTCTCGTGAATGACGCGTTCGCTGAACTGGAAAGCTTTGGGGAGGCGGCGGAGACTCTGAAGGAGTTGGCACGGTTTCTGGTGGAGCGAAAGAAATAAAGCAGGCGTCAGACATCCGACCTTGGACCTTAGACCTTCGGTCATTGTGCTCTTCAGCGTCGTCTGTGGTAAAAATTAGAGACGGCGATGGAGTTCGCCATAACCGCTTGCAGCAAACGGCAGGCTGATAACTCCTACAGAATCTGACTCTTTTTGTAGGGAGCTCCATCGTGAAGGATTTCCTCGCTATATCCGTCGCTGCCATTGTCGGCGCCAACCTCCGCTACTTGCTGAGCCGTCTGGCTGCCCGGGAATTTGGCCCCGTCTTCCCTTACGGAACCCTCGCCATCAACATTGTAGGCAGCTTTATCGTGGGTTTCTTTGTCATATGGACCTCCGAGCGCGTGTTGGTGGACCCACGCTGGAGGTTGCTGGTGGTGGTGGGGTTCTGCGGATCGTTCACAACGTTTTCAAGCTATGCATTCGAATCCATGTCGTACTTCGAACAAGGTCAATGGGCTTTGATGCTGACCAATGTCCTCAGCAACAACCTACTGTGCCTCGGCGGCGCACTCGCCGGCATGGCGCTGGCGCGGGTGCTGTAAAATGACGAACGCGATGGCTGTACAGGTCACGATCTATCTCAACGAAGCGGACCAGTGGCATCACCGGCCCCTACACATGGATATCCTTAACTACCTGCGCAAGGAAAACGTCTACGCGGCGACGGCGATCCACTGCGTCGCAGGATTTCTAGGGCGGCAGCGAGTCGAAACCTCTCATCTAGTCGAGGCCGGGGGTAAGCTTCCGGTGATCATCATCTTCGTCGACACCGATGAGCACGTGAACCGCGTGCTGCCCACGCTGAAGGAAATGGCTGCGCATCGGCTGATCGTGCGCGAGAACGTGGTGCTGGAGCAAGGCAGTCTCGACTGACATGTCATCCACCCCCTTGAGTCCCTCTCTCGATGTCCTGGCCATTGCCGCGCACCGCGACGATGTAGAGCAGACTTGCGGCGGCACTCTCCTGAAGGCCGCGCAGCGCGGACAGCGCACTGGCTTCCTGGACCTAACACGAGGCGAGATGGGGACGCGGGGAACGGCGGAAGATCGCGCACGCGAAGCTGACGACGCGGCCAGGATTCTCGGAGTGAGCTGGCGGAGGGCGCTCGACATTCCCGACGGGCGCGTGGAGAACACTTACGAGAACCGGTTGAAGGTCGCCACCGTGATTCGGGAGACCCGGCCGCGGGTAATCATTCTGCCCTACTGGAAGGGGCGGCATCCGGATCATTACACCGCTTCGGTGCTGGGATACGAGGCTTGCTTCCTGGCGGGATTGGCCAAGCTGGATCTCAGCTTTCAGCCGTCAGCCTCTTCCGGCGCCGCATCTCTCGCGCCACATCGTCCCTTCAAGATTATTTACGCGACGCTCTACTACGACATTCGGCCTTCGTTTGTCGTGGACATTGGCGAGCAGTTTGAGGGAAAGTTCGCTTCGATCCTGGCGTACAAATCGCAGTTCAGCGATCAGGAAGCAGGCAAGGACTTGTTCCCGGCTCAAGCCGAGATTCGGGCCCGCGTGGAATCGATGGCACGCTTTTACGGCGCGCTTGGGGGTGTGAGCCACGCGGAACCCTTCCTGCAAAAAGAAGTCGGCCTGGTCGAGGACCTGTTGGCGGTTCCGGTCAAATCCATTTAGCATTACTCAACCTTCATTATTTTCAGAGGAGACTTTCACGCATGCGTCGTTTTGTATTTGCCCTCATTACCGCACTGGCGATAGCAACTACAGCCGCAGCACAAGCCGGAACCTGGCAGATTGATCCCAAACACACCGCCGCTCAGTTCGCCGTCCGACACCTCGGCGTATCGACGGTACGTGGCGCCTTCACCAGCGTGAGCGGGACGGTGAAGCATGATCCCGCAGATCCATCCAAGGACTCTCTCGACGTAACGATCGACACGAGCTCCGTGGACACGCGCGTCGAAATGCGCGATAACGATATTAAGAGCCCCCACTTCCTAGACGCGCAGAAGTATCCCGCTATCACGTTTCATTCCAAGTCGACAAAAGTGGTCGGTCCAGGGAAACTGCTGATCACGGGCGACTTGACCCTTCACGGCGTAACCAAAGAAGTCACGCTTGACGTGGATGGACCGTCAGGGCCAATTGCCGACGCCAGAGCGGGCCAGCGCATGGGCGCTTCGGCGACGACCAAAATCACTCGGCAGGACTTTGGAGTGTCGGCCGCTCCCGGCGTCGTGGGAGACGAGATCACCATCACCATCGACGTCGAAATGCTCCAACCGCTGGCGGCGAAGTGAGCGGGACCCGGCTAATCGGATATCGACTTTAGAAGATCCTCCTGAACAGCCAGAACAGGGATCCTGACAAACACATCGCGACCGGGAGCGTGAGTATCCATGCCAAGGCCAGGTTGCGCACCGTGCTGAGTTGAATGCCGGAATGGTTGGCTGCCATGGTGCCCGCGACTCCCGAAGAAAGCACATGCGTAGTGCTGACTGGCAAGCCGAATCCGTCCGCCGCGCCGATCGTCGCCATGGCGGTGATTTCCGCGGCAGCTCCCTGTGCGTAGGTCAGGTGTTCTTTCCCGATCTTCTCGCCCACGGTCACTACAATCCGCTTCCAGCCGACCATCGTTCCCAAGCCCAAAGCCATCGCCACCGCAACCTTCACCCATGTGGGGATGAAGCGAGTCGAGTGGTCCACGTGTTTCTTGTAGTTGGCGAGGACAGCAGCATCGGCTGGAGCGAACTTAGGCTGGCCGCTCTTGGCCGTGAGGCGCAGAGCTTCACTTACCAGGTAAAGATCATTGCGGAAGTTACGAACCCGGTCGTTGGGAACATTTTTTAGTTCCCGGTAGAGGCTCGTCTCGTTGCCGATGTCATTGACCAGCGTTCGCATCGCAAGCATGGTGTTGGCGGTGAACTGCTTGGTGCGGATGTATTCGGTCACGTCGTCGCGAGCATCTCCAATGACGGCGCCCGGTTCGACATAGTGGTCGAGCACTTGACCAGCCTGTTGCGACACCGCGATAAAGTCCTGCGATTGCTGGTAGGTCACGGCGTGGTTCAGGGCATAGGCGGTAGGCACAGTTCCGATCAGGATGAGCATGATCAGCCCCATGCCCTTCTGGCCGTCGTTCGACCCGTGGAAAAAGCTGACGCCGGTGCACGTAAGAATCAGCAGGCAGCGAATGTAGAAGGGCGGCGGAGCTTCGCCTTCTGGGGCGCTATAGAGTTTCGGATCCTTAATAAGCGCCTTGGCCGCAAGCAGCAGAAGGGCCGCGACGCCGAATCCGACGATGGGGGAGAGCAGCAACGATTTGCCGATGTTGGCGGCTTGTCCCCAGTCCACGCCCGAAGTGCCAGTCCTGCCCGCCATCAGTTGGTTGGCGATACCTACGCCGATGACCGAACCGATCAGCGTATGCGAACTGGAAGCTGGTAGGCCGAAGTACCAAGTCCCCAGATTCCAGATGATCGCGGAGACAAGCAGCGCGAAGACCATGGCAAATCCGGCCTTGCTGCCCACCTGCAAAATCAACTCCACCGGCAACAAAGAAACGATGGTGAATGCGACTAATCCGGACTAAGCCATCACTCCCAGAAAATTCCAGAAACCCGACCATACCACCGCGACGTGAGGTTCCAGCGAGTGGGTGTAAATGACCGTCGCCACTGCATTCGCGGTATCGTGAAAGCCGTTCACGAACTCAAAACCGAGCGCCACAAGGAGCGCGACACCGAGCAGCACATAGGGCAGCACCGATTCGTTGTGCAGTGTGGAAAGATCGCCCAGCAGCTGCGATCCGGCATAGGCGAAACCAATGATCAGCACAATCCCGAACATCAGCATGCCGATCTTGCCGGGAGAACGGCGGATTTTGGCATCAAGAACAGTTGGATGCGGTGGCCATGGCGGTCCTTTATGACAGCTCTAACGTGCAGAATTGAAGTCCGATGGAATTGCGACACTATAGTGAAGGGATGTTAAGGGTGCGTTAAAAACGCGGCGAATCGGTAAGCGGAGTCGGGCGTCCGTCGCAGACGGGAATCGCGATGCTAGAAGCGGGCCGGCTTTATTTCTTAAGTGCGACCGCAAGACCATCCCGAATGGGCAACAGCGTGGTATAGAACTCTTTCGCGTCGTAGAGTTTCCGATTGAATTCGAGGATGGCCTTGGTGCTGGCATCGGTTGGATTCTTTTCGGCGACGCGTCCGCTCCACAGAACGTTGTCGGTAATGAACAGCCCGCCCTTGCGCAAGCGCGGCGCGACTAAGCGCAACACGCGGGGATAATCTTCCTTGTCCACGTCGTTGAAGATGATGTCGAACTCCTGCTTCTGCTCCGAGAGGAACTCCAAGGCATCCCCAGTGTGCAGCGTGATGCGGTTGGAGACTCCGGCGCGCTGGAAGTAGCCACGAGCGCGCTCTGCGTTCTTGGAATCGCCATCGGTGTAAATCACGCGGCCTTTATCGCCCACCGCTTGAGCCCACCAGATGGTCGAGTACCCGATCGCCGAGCCCAATTCAAAAACGCTGCGGGCATTGATCATCATCGCCAGTTGCTGCAGGACCCGCGCCACGGCTGGGCCGACGATGGGCACGTTATGCTCGGTCGCGTAGTCCTCCATCTCAGCCAGCACTTCGTCGCGCTTGGGCAGCATGGAGTAGAGATAGTCGTCGACCGGACCCGCGGTGGTGAAGTTGTAGTGGCGCCAGCTGGCGGCAGAGTCCTTCTTCTTGGCTTGAGATACGTTCGCCTTAGTCACGCGCTTCCCTTTCGATGCGATAGTCCCAATAGTTGATAGTTTAACCACCGATGGTGACGCCCGGCTTCATCTCGTATATTTCGACGTTCGGCACCAGTTTCTGCAAGGCGTTGGGCGTTCCAGTGAGCGCGGGGAAAGTTCCAAAGTGCATGGGGATGACCGTCTTCGGCTTCAGCAGATTGATGGCGTACGCTGCCTCGCGCGGTCCCATCGTGAAGAGGTCGCCCATCGGAATCATGGCAATTTCCGGCGCGTAAAGCTCTCGGATGATTGCCATGTCGCCGAAAACGTTAGTGTCGCCGGCGTGGTATAGCTTCACGCCGTTGGCGAACTCGATCACGTACCCGCAGGCCTCGCCGCCGTAAACGATTTCGTCGCCATCCTGGATGCCGCAGGAATGATCGGCATGGACCATGGTGACTTTGATATCGCCGACTGTCTGCGATCCCCCTTTATTCATGGGAGAAATCTGCTTCGCGCCCTTTTTAGCCATCCACAGACAGAGTTCATAGATTCCGACGACGAGCGGGTTGTGCTGCTTGACGACTTCGACAGCGTCGCCGATGTGGTCTCCGTGGCCGTGCGTACAGAGCAGGACGTCGGCCTTCTTCACTTTCTTGTCGGCCTCTAGGCACTTGGGATTGCCCATGATCCAAGGGTCAATAAAGATTGTTTTTCCGGCGGGAGTTTCGATGCGGAAGGTTGAATGGCCCAACCACGTGAGTTTGACGCCTTTCAGATTCATGCTGCTATCGCTCCTGGCTGCGAGTTTCCCGCTCCCGGCCACTCGCGCGCGGCATTGTGCCAGGAGAGCTCGTTTTCTATTAATCGGCTCACCTAGTTTAACTGGAGATGGTTTATTATCAAACGCCATGGCAGAACTCAAGGTGCTGATTTCGCGGCAGGACATCGCTAAGCGTGTGGGAGAACTGGGCAGAGAGGTGACGAAAGACTTCATCGGCCAGTCCATCATTTTCGTTGGCGTGCTCAAGGGCGCAGCGATTTTCCTGGCGGATCTGGCTCGGCAGGTTTCGCTCGATTCTACGTTTGATTTCATTGGGGTTTCGAGTTATGGGAACAGGCCTAGCCCAGCCAACGAATTGAAGAGCGGCTGGGATTCTACGGGAGAAGTCCGACTGCTAAAGGATGTCGATCAATCCATCAAGGACAAGAACATCATTCTGGTGGAGGACATCCTCGATACGGGATTGACGATGACTTATTTAAAAAAGATGCTGCTGGCGCGGCAGCCGCGATCGCTGAAGGTTGCGGCGCTGCTCGACAAGCCGTCGCGACGCAAACTTCCCTTGGAGGGCGATTACGTCGGGTTCAAGATTCCCGATGAATTTGTGGTCGGGTATGGGCTCGACTACGCGGAGAAATACCGCAATCTCCCGGACATCTGCGTCGTACCCAGAGAGTAAGCCGGCGCAAGCAGGGCGGCGGAGTGCAGTTACAACGCGCCTTTCGCGGCGACGTTCCTTTATGCTCGAGAGCTACGAGGAACGCGGCTGCTATCATACGAACGAATGAGTTCAGTCCTTTCCAAGCCGGATCGCTTGCCGGTCGAGTCGCTGCTGCTCGATGTGGCGGATGTTCTAGCCACATCGCTCGATCTCGACACGACTGTGCGCCGGGTCGCCGAAGTCGTGCGCAAGGTCATTGATTACGAGATTTTTGCCATTCTGCTGCTCAACGAGAAAACGCAGGAACTACGCTTCCGTTTTCAAGTCGGGTATCCGCCGGAATTCGCCGAGCGCAGCCGGATCAAAGTGGGCGAGGGCGTGACCGGGCAGGCGGCGCAACTGCGGCAGGCCGTCCTGATTGACGACGTGACCAAAGATCCGCGCTACATCGAAGCGGTTCCGAACGTACACTCGGAGCTCGCTGTACCCCTGATCACCAAGAACCGGGTGATCGGGGTCATCGACATCGAGGCGCGCGAGCCCGGCTACTTCAACGAAGAACATGTCCGCGTGCTGACGCTCGTGGCGTCACGCATGGCCGCCGGCATCGAAAACGCGCAGCTCTACACGCGCACAACGAAGCAAGCGCGCATTCTATTGCTCCTGAACGAAATTGCGCGTGAATTGACTTCAATTCTGAACCTGGACGAGTTGCTGGGCCGGATCGCGGAACTGGTGCGGCGCCTTATCGACTACCAGATGTTCAGCATCCTTCTGCTGGATTCTGCCGGAGAGAAACTGCAGCATCGATTCTCTCTGCGCTTCAATGAGAACATCCACCTGAAGCACGAAATCCCGCTGGGCCGTGGTTTGGTGGGCCTCGCGGCGGCGAGCCAACGAGCTGTGCTCGTGCCCGATGTAACAAAGGATTCGCGCTACGTTGAGGCAAATCCTGAAACGCGGTCTGAACTGGCGGTTCCGCTCGTCTATAAAGGCAAAGCTATTGGCGTCCTCGATCTGGAGCATACGCGCCGGGGATTCTTTACCGAAGAGCATCAGCGCACCATGACGACTCTGGCTGCGCAGATCGCGATTGCTCTCGAAAATGCGCGGCTCTACGAAGAGATAGAGAGGCAGGAGCGCCGGTTGGAGCGCGATCTCGCCCTGGCGCGAGAGTTGCAAGGACGCTTGCTGCCCCAGAGCAGTCCGAAGATGGCGCATCTGGATGTAGCGGCGAAGTTCGTTCCAGCTAGAGCTATCGGCGGCGACTTGTACGATTTCATTCCATATTCCATGTCGCGGCTTGGCATTGCGATTGGGGACGTCAGCGGTAAAGGCGCGCCGGCGGCCATCTACGCTGCACTGGTAAGCGGAATCATCCGCTCGCATGCCCCGATTGAACCTGGGTCGGCGGAGATGCTCTCGGCCGTGAATCTCTCGCTGGCCGAGCGCAGAATCGAGGCGCAGTTTGTCTCGATCATTTACGCCGTCTGGGACGACGAGCAACGCACGCTGACGGTGGCGAACTCCGGACTTCCTCGCCCGATTTTTGTGCACGGCGGAAAGAATGAAGTGATCGAGGCGACCGGGTTGCCCCTCGGCCTGTTCGACGAAGCGGACTACGACGAGTTCGAGTTCCGCATGAAGCCCGGCGATATGTTCGTGTTCTTCAGCGACGGCATTCTTGACGCGCGCAACCGCAAGGGTGAACTTTTCGGACGTGGCCGGGTCGAGAAGATTGTGGCCGAGTGCGCCTCAAAGTCGGCGAGCTGTGTCGTGGATTCCCTCTTCAAGGCCGCGGCCGAACACTCCGCTGGTGTGGAAACCTTCGATGACCAGACAGTCGTCGCCATCCGGGTGCACGGCAGCGCGCACGCCCCACATAAAAAGAAATGAGCTCCCGCCGTCAGCCCCCAGCTGTGCGTCCCCCGGGATTTGCCTATCGCGAGATCAAGAATGGGATCTCACGACAGGGCGGATCGTACGTCCTGCACTGCGAGGGCGTTTCTTTACGGAAATTGGCCGAACAACTCGGCACGCCCCTTTACGTTTACTCGGCAGCGATGATTAGCGACCGCTACGAGGCGTTTGACGCCGCCTTTCGCGACCAGCTGCATACGATCTGCTATTCGGTCAAAGCGAACTCAAACCTGAGCGTCCTGCGAATGCTGGCACGAAAAGGGTGCGGGTTCGACGTAGTCTCTGGCGGAGAACTGGAACGCGTGCTCTCGGCAGACCGCAAAGCGGCCAAGAAAGTTGTGTTCTCCGGCGTGGGCAAAACGCGGGAAGAGCTGACCGCGGCATTGAAGGCCGGAATCATGCTCTTCAACGTTGAGAGCGAGTCGGAATTGTGGGCCTTGGCGGAGTGCGCCGGGCGACTGCGCAAGACGGCTCCAGTGGCGCTGCGTGTGAATCCAGACGTGGCAGCCGAGACGCATCCTTACATTTCTACCGGCTTGCGCAAGCACAAATTTGGAGTGCCCGTCCGGGAAGCCCGGTCGTTATATGCCCAGGCTTCGGGGGCTCAGTATCTCACCGTTCGCGGGGTCAGTGTTCATATCGGCTCGCAGATCACGGACGTTTCGCCCTTCGGCGAGGCGATGGCGAGGGTCGCGGACCTGGTGCGCGAGTTACGCGAAGATGGCCACAGGATCGACTATATCGACGCGGGCGGAGGGTTAGGGATTGCTTACGAAAAACCCAGTGCGCTTGGATTCTCCGCAGACGTGGCCGCGTATGCACGAGCGCTGGCAACTCCCTTGCGCGGCCTGGAAGTTCGCCTGTTACTCGAACCCGGGCGATCGATCGTAGGCCCCGCCGGCATTCTGCTCACCTCGGTGATCTACCGAAAACAAAATGACGGCAAGCGCTTTCTGGTGGTGGACGCCGCGATGAATGACTTGATCCGGCCCGCACTCTACGGCGCCCATCACGAAATCACTCCGGTGATCCAAAGCGTGAACGCGGCAGCCAATTCCGAAGTGACCGATATCGTTGGCCCGGTGTGTGAGACGGGAGACTTCTTCGCGCGTGACCGCGAAATGCCCACGGTCGAAGAGGGTGGGCTGCTTGCGATTCTGGATGCAGGCGCGTATGGCATGGTGCTGGCGTCGAACTACAACACGCGTCCGCGTCCGGCGGAAGTGCTGGTTGCAGGCAAGTCGGCCAAAGTCATCCGACGGCGAGAAAAGGTGTCAGACCTGCTGCGCGCGGAGCGATAGATTTCCTCTGCTGGCGTTTTGCCAGGTACTCACTCCTGTCGTTCTCCCCACTTCAACTTCGTTCGCAGCACGTGAAAGAAGTCGGCACCGGTGCGAAACAAATTCACATGATGCTCGGAGCGGCGGCAGCGGACCCGGTCGCCATCGCGCAGGTCGAGGCCCGGTTGTCCGTCGAGACTCAAGTAGGCCACTTCCTCTTCGCTGCGCAGCAGGATCTCGACCTCTACCGAATCCGGTACGACCAGAGGACGGTGCGTCAGGGAATGCGGGGCGACCGGCGTAATCACGAAGGCGTTGACGGTCGGCATGAGCACGGGCCCGCCTGCCGACAAGGAATACGCTGTTGAGCCCGTCGGCGTGGCTACGATCATGCCATCGGCGCGGTAGCTCGCAACGAAGGCCTTATCGATGTGAAGCTCGTATGTATTGAGGCGGGCAAGGGCGGTCTTGTTGACTACCGCATCATTGAAAACCAGATAGCTTCCGCGCACTGAATCCTCTCGCAGCAACTGGACCTGCATCAGCGAGCGATGTTCGACCGCAGCGCGTCCCTGGGCGATCGCTTCCAGCATCGTGTAGAGCGATGGCAAGGGAACTTCTGTGAGGAATCCAAGCGACCCAAGGTTGACGCCTAGCAGAGGAACATCGACCGCGGCCGTGACTCTCGCGGCTGACAACAAGGTTCCATCGCCGCCGAGCACGATTACGAGATCCAGCGGCTTCGAGGACATTTCCACCCGCGGAACGACTTCCTGACCGGCGGCGTAGTCTGCCGTTTCCTCGTCCACGATGACTTTGTAGCCATGCTCGGTGAGCCAGGTGAACAGACCGGGAAGAATCTGTGCGACTGCCGGCCGATCAGGCCGGGCGATGATGGCGGCGGTTTTCAGGGTCGCTTGCGGACTGGCCATAGGGCAAAGGAGATTGTACAGAAATTCCGGGAGTTCACCACAGAGGACACTGCGAACAGGGAGGACTAGAACGAGGCATAGAGTAGGAACTCGCGATTGCCTTCGGCGCCGAGGATGGGCGATTCGATGGTTTCGGTCTGCACCGCAGCCAGGTTCCCCACCGTAGTTCTAACTTTTTCGACGGACGCGAGTTGTGCTGCTTCGTCGCGCACGATGCCACCCTTGCCTACATGTTCCCTGCCAGCTTCGAACTGAGGCTTCACCAATACAACGAGCTGCCGTCCCCGGCGTTCCTCAGGAGATTCCGGAAATGCGGCGGCGATGACGGCTGGAAGAACTAGAGTGGCGGAGATGAACGAAACGTCCATCGCGATGAAATCCACCGTTACGCCGAGGTCTTCGCGTTTCAGGTAGCGGGCGTTGGTCTTCTCCAGCAGTCGTACGCGCGCATCCTGGCGTAGTTTGAAGTCCATCTGGCCGTACCCGGTGTCAACGGCGATGACTTGGATGGCACCGCGCTGCAGCAGGCAATCCGAGAATCCACCGGTTGAAGCGCCGACGTCGAGACAGATTTTTCCCGCCACGGCAATATTCCAGTGATCCAGGGCGCGTTCCAGTTTCAGTCCGCCGCGGCTGACGTACCTGAGATCTTCGCCGAGCAGGCGGATGACACACTCGGCAGGAACCTGCGCACCCGCTTTCTCCACTTTCTGATCGTCGACCAGAACCTTGCCGGCAAGAACGAGAGCCTGCGCCCGCTCGCGCGAAGCGGCCAAGCCTCGATCGACGAGGAGTTTGTCGAGTCTGACTTTCAAGAAATATTTTGCTCGCGAGTCCTACCACGAAAGTGCCAGCACTTGCAGTAGTGCAAAGTGTTGAAGCGCCTCCATGGTGAATCACTTACGAAGGTACTTCGGTTCTTTTCCACAGCGTTTTCCACGAACGTGTTGAAAACTTCGGTCCGTGGAATGCCTCGACCACAACAAATCAATCAGGCAAGAATAAAAAACCGCCCGACAGTGGGCGGCTCACCGATTTTCACTGGCTGCGAACTACCCGGCAACTTCTTCCAGAGTTTTCTGATCGATATCGAAGTTCGAATGCACGTTTTGCACGTCATCGTGCTCTTCGAAGGCTTCCATCAGGCGGATCATGGTGTTGGCCGCAGCGCCTTCCAGCTTGATGTAGTTTTGCGGAATCATGGCCACGCTGGCCGATACCGGCTCGATGCCGGCCCTCTTCACTGCTTCCAGAACGGCTTCATAGGCAGAGGTCTCGGTCAGGATTTCCCAGTTATCGCCGTCATCATTCAAATCTTCACCGCCGGACTCAAGAACGATGTTCATCAGATCGTCCTCTTTAGCGGCGGCTTTAGGAATGATGATGTCGCCTTTCTTGTGGAACATCCAGGAAACGGCGCCGGCTTCCGCCATGTTGCCACCGTTTTTGCCGAAGACGTGACGGATTTCGCTCACCGTACGGTTGCGATTGTCGGTGTTGATGTCGAGCAAGACTGCCGCGCCGCCTGGTCCGTAGCCCTCGAGCGAGAATTCCTCGTAGGTGGCTCCGGGCAACTCGCCCGTGCCCCGCTGGATGGCCCGCTTGATGTTGTCGGCCGGCATATTCTCGGCCTTGGCCGCGAGGATGGCGCCGCGGAGGCGGGGATTGGAGTCAGGATCGCCGCCGCCGTTCTTTGCGGCAATGCTGATCTCCTTGATGAGACGGGTGAAGATCTTGCCGCGCTTGGCATCGAGCGCGCCCTTTTTGTGCTTAATTGTGGCCCATTTAGAATGGCCGGACATGGTTAGACCTCGTGTCTAAATATCTTCTTTAAAGAGCTATGGATGGCGCAGGATTCGCCTTCAGAGGAGATCACAGGATTTGCCTCGGTTCGTATGCAGGCGAACTGGGATTATAGCACGGACACCGGGCCGGACTGTAGCGGATTTGGTTCCCTTCCAGATCCTCTAACTTTCCCGGTTCCGTTCTGTGGTCTTGACTGCATCCCCCCACCCACCTAACATGCGATGTCACAGGAAGACCTGCTCAGCGCTCTAGGGATCGAACCATGGATGGCCAGTTGTTCGGGCATTACCGCCTCGTCGAAAAGATCGGTTCGGGAGCGATGGGCGAAGTCTTTCGCGCGCGCGACGAGAGACTGGGGCGCGACGTAGCGCTGAAGCTGATTCGGCCCGCGTCGGGCGATAACCCCGATCATCTCCGTCGCTTCGAGCAGGAAGCTCGGGCTGCCGCCGCGCTGAACCATCCCAACATACTCGCCATTTATGACGTCGGCTTCGAAGGCAGCACGCCCTACATTGTGTCGGAGTTGCTGGAGGGGAAGACTCTGGGCCGGCGATTGTCCGAAGGCACGATCCCGACGCGTGAGGCCGCAGACTATGCTCTACAGATCGCCCAGGGCCTCACTGCCGCGCACGACCGGCTGATCGTCCACCGCGATCTCAAGCCCGAGAATCTGTTTCTCACGAATGAGGGACGAATCAAGATTCTGGACTTCGGTGTGGCCAAGCTCCAGGCCCCCGTGGGGGACGACCGCGCCATTGAGAGCCTGACCACCGTGACGAAGCATGGAGCCGTCGTTGGCACGGTGGCCTACATGTCTCCGGAACAACTGCGGGGCAAACCCGTGGATCACCGCAGCGATATCTTCAGCTTCGGTGCGATTCTCTACGAAATGATGTCGGGATGCCGGGCGTTTCACGGCGAGACTGAAGTTGACACCATGACCGCTGTCCTGCGCGAGGAACCGGCGAGTTCCCATCTGGACGAGGCTGCGGTCCCGCCCGGGTATCAGGACATCGTCAAGCATTGCCTGGAGAAAGATCCGGAGAATCGCTTCCAGTCGGCCAAGGATCTGGTTTTCGCGCTGCAGACGCTTTCCGGATCTTCCCCCGGCACGCAGCTTCCCTACTCCAGGCGGGTGACTCGAACCAGGTCCATGCTGCCTTGGGCTGTCGCGGCGATTCTGGGACTGGCGACTGCGCTTCTGGTGGCCACACAGCTTTTGCGTATGCCGGCCGCGCCCCCGTCCTACCAGCGCCTAACGTTCGAGGCTGGGACGGTGTATGCGGCTCGCTTCTCGCCTGACGGCCGATCCATCGTGTACGGCGCCGCATGGAATGGCAAGCCGGTTCAGCTCTTCTCCACCGTGGGTGAAACTCTTCTGACCCAGCCGCTGAATTTGGGCGATGCGAATCTTCTGGCGGTTTCACGAGGCAACGAACTCGCCGTGGTCGTGAACGGCACTCACAACGGGCAAATGGAACCGATCAACGGGATGATGGCTCGTGCGCCTCTAGCTGGAGGATCTCCTCGTGAAGTACTGGCAGATGTGCGCTGGGCAGACTGGGGACCTACCGGAGAACTGGCGGTCGTGCATTACGTCGACGCCTACAGCCGCCTGGAATATCCGATCGGCAAGGTGCTTTATCAGACTAGCGGATGGATCAGCAACATTCGTTTCTCTCCGCAGGGTGATCAGATCGCATTCATGGATCACCCGGCCCTTTGGGACAATCGCGGATCCGTCTGCGTGGTCGATCTGGAAGGCCATGTCCGTACGCTCTCGATCGGATGGACATCGGAGCGTGGAGTTGCGTGGCGCCCCGACGGAAAGGAAGTCTGGTTCACTGCCATTGAGAGAGGCAACAACCTGAACCTGATGGCCGTGACCCTGTCCGGTAAACTTCGAACGCTATTGGATCTACCGGTAGGGCTCACCTTGGAGGATATTGCCTCCGATGGACGCGTCCTGGTCTCGTTGACCTCCAAGCGCCTGGCAATGGCATTCGGAACTCTGGGAGGCAAACGGGATGTAGAGCTCTCCTGGCACGACTGGAATGTCGCCAAGGATATTTCGCATGACGGTCAATTTGTTCTGTTTGAGGATTCCAGCGAGGTCGCGGGTTCGGGATACGCTGTTGCTATGCGAAGGTTGGACGGCACGCTTCCGGTTCGTCTGGGCGACGGCAGTGCCGGCGGATTGTCGCCGGACGGAAAATGGGCAATCTCAGTCTCCACCGGCGAACCCACGAAGGTTACGCTGCTGCCGATCGGCGCTGGCCAACCTCGCTCCGTCGACGTCAGCCAACTGGAACATATTCACAACGGGGGAGCTCGCTTCCTGGCCGATGGACAAAGGCTCATCGCCAATGCCAATGAGGCAGGCCATTTGACCCGATGCTACGTGGTAGACCTGGCCGGCGGGAAACCCAAAGCCGTAACTCCGGAGGGGATTCTGTGCGGCCCATCGTCACCGGACAGCCGATTTGTCGTCGGCATCGGAGAAAATTCCGCCGTTGCAATTTACCCGGTCGGAGGCGGCCCCGCTCGGCCTCTCGCGCTGCAGCCCGGCTTCCATCCCGTGCAGTGGTCGCAAGATGGCTCCGTCTTTTACGGCTACCAGATGGGCGAACTACCCGCCAAAATCTATAAAGTCGAGATCGCCACGGGGAAGCGAACCGTCGTCCAGGAACTGACGCCAGGAGAGCCTGCGGGCGTGGTGACGGTCGCCCCTGTCGTGATCAGCCGCGATGGCTCACGCTTCCTGTATAGCTACAATCAGGCGTTGTCCGTTCTAAACATCATCACAGGCTTGCACTAGGGGCCGGGACATCCCTCAATCCAGAGATCCCGAAAAATCTGCCGAAACATAATGGAAGAAGATCGAAGTCGACGTCTGCCCTTCTCCCAGAACGTGGCGATAGTGAGGCAGCCGGGTCCCGCGGTAAGCGAGACCGTCTCCTAGAGCCTGATAGACCGCGACCGTGCTCGCCGGAGTGTCGAGGCGGATCGGCCATGGAGTCGCTAGCTCCGGTTCGGGAGAGAAATCCAGGCAGAGGGTTACGCTGAACTCGCACTGCGGACGGTCCGTGTGCTTCTTCAGTTCCGCTCCGCTGAGATACGACGCGAGATACACATACGATGGCTTGATGCGCTCGCCAGCCACCGCGCTTAGGGTGGCGGCAATTTGGTGGTGGAAAAAGCGGGCCACGGGCTCGTTGTAGGCCACATAGCGTCGGGGGCTCTGGCCGTCACCAAGCTTGATCGCACCCGTGCGAATCAAGTACCGATAATACCGGCGCAGCGCGGCGACATGGAATGGGTGGATCAACCCCGAGAGTGGCGCGTAACCCTTCTCGCGAAATAGGCAACCCGCTTTCTCCATCACCACTTTGCGCCGCGAGATTTCACTCGAAGAGAGGCCTCGGTCAATCCCATCTTCCGGAAGCAAGATTCGCGCTCCGGCCAAGACCCGCCGCAGTCCCACTAGAGCGCTCGGGGACGCGACTTCCCCAGGACGAAGCCTTCCCACCATCTCCTCCAACTGCGGTCCGAGCCAGAACGGGAGCAGGCTTCCCGTCTCTGGCTGCCGCACCCAAGCGATGGTTCCCTGCAGAGCGAATCCCGACAGTAGATCCTGCCGCGACGCAAGTTCTTCCGGCACCTCGCCGTCAGAGCACAACAGACACTCAGGATTGAAGTACAAGTTCCGCTGCGCAATTTCGCGAAGCTGCGCAGACCCCAGGAAGCCCTGGGGAATCAAGTGCAGGGGCAACTCATCCAACAGGCAATGGAACCGATCCGGAGGAAGTGTCGCGGTATGGGAACTCCGCGACACTCCTCCCATCAGGGTTGCCATCCATTCCAGCCAGGCCGGATTGTTTATCGACGTAGCCATCCGTTCAGGGTGAAGCGGCTGTCGGCGAACTCCTGCGACGCGCAATGCAGCGGTGTAATCTCGTGCAACAGTTCGCACGGGAAAAACACGATCTGGTTCTGCCCGGGGATGATCGACTGGTAGCTGCCATCGCTTTTGTACACGCCATCCTGCAGACGTGCGTCGTGAATGCGCAGTTCCCCACCTTCGAACTGCCGAGGCTCGCAGTGGAAGAAGTAGACGAACGTCAGATAACGCGATGCGACCCGGTCGCTGCCGTTGTCGCTGTGGAAGTGGAAAAAGTCTCCATGGTTGCTGGCCGTGGCCTGCATCTCCACTCCGGCAATCGTGAATGGCTCCATGCCGAGTTCGTCCAGGACTTGCGGCAAAACGGACTTGATGCGTTCCAACATCACGTCCTGGTGTTGCCCCAGGTCCATCAGAACCCGGGAGCGCCGGTGCTCGTAATTGACGACACCGCTGTCTGCATTCGGAGCAACCACTTCGCTCGCGTCGAAGTCAGTTTCGTGTTCCAGCGCGAAGCGCGTGAGTTCCTCAAGTTCTTGCGCTGCCAGGAATTCGTCCAGAACCACACATCGTGCCGGCAAAACCGCAGTCCTGTCCGCAACCGCCACGCCCGTTTCAGAAATGACCGCGGTTCGAACGGCGCTCGGAGGTTGTGGATCTCTCGGAGTCGTTGGCACCGACCGGAGAGGCTCCTGGGGCGCTCGAACACCAGGCCCCGGGCCGTGTGACGGCGGATCCGGCTCTCCTGGGGACGAGGGAGCACCCGGCGTGCGCATTGGAGACCCTGGCGGCTGCGGTTCTTTATGCGCGGGCCTGTGGGGTTCCTTACGCGGTGCTCGAACACTGGGCGGCTGCGGATCTTTCGGCGAGGCCGAGGGAGGATCGGGTTCTGACATGGCATGCACCGACTCGCTCGGAGTCTGTGGACCGAGTGGCGGCCTCGGCCCCGGGTAGATTTCGGCGGCCCGCACACCCGTAGAGTCGCCCTGTGGCAATGCGCTGCTCTCCAGGGTGCGTTCGACGATGCTTCCTCCGAGCACCGCGAACGCGCGCTGAGCGACGGTTTCACCTACTGCTGACGCAATCACCGCCCTGACTGCTGCTTGCATCTCCGAGTTTTCGCTGGTAGCGGTTCTGGCGTGCTGCAGCAGGCTCGCTACCAGCGCTCGTTCTTGCGCGCTCAAAATCCGTTCATCCCGCATCAGTGTTTCGGAAAAGGAATCTAGAATTTGCTTCGGTGTCATGAGAGACACGCCTCCCCGCGTGTGCTTTCTGAAAACACAACCAAGGTTTTGGGGACCCGACTGCAGGGGAAGAAGGAGAAACAATATACCGGAAGTCTGTCGATCGCCAAGAAAATTCTTTCGACGATGACTTGGCTTGCGGTCAACTATCGTTGAGCCATCGCACCGACCATGGACTGGAATATCTTTATGCCGTCAATACCTCCGAGTTCGGGCTCGGCCGAGCGCTCGGGATGAGGCATCATGCCAACCACATTGCCGCCAGGGCTGCAGATGCCCGCGATGTTATCCAAAGAACCGTTGGGATTGGCGGCAGCGGTGATTTCGCCGCCCGGCGAGGAATACCGGAATACGACACGGTTGCCGCGGTGCAACTCTTCGAGAGTTGCCGGATCGCAAAAATAGTTACCCTCCATGTGGCCGATCGGGATGGTCAACACTTCCCCTTTCGCACACGCATTGGTAAACGGCGTTTCGGCGTTGTCGACCCGCACCTGTACCGACTTGCAAACGTACTTAAGGCCAACGTTGCGCATTAACGCGCCCGGCAGCAAGCCCGACTCGCAGAGGATCTGAAAACCATTACAGATGCCGAGCACCAACCCGCCGCCGTCGGCGAACTTGCGAACCGCCCCCATGACCGGCGAAAACTTGGCGATCGCCCCGGTTCGCAGGTAGTCGCCATAAGCGAACCCACCGGGCACAATGATCGCATCGCAGTTCTCCAGATCGTGCGATTCGTGCCACAGGAACGTAACCGGTTGCTTGGCGACGTGTTGAATTGTCCAGAAGGCATCGTGATCGCAATTCGAACCCGGGAAAATGATGACGCCGAATTTCATGGATATCCTTGGTTGCTGGAATTTGTGGCTAGTCTAACATGCTCTCCAGCGGGGATACTCGAACTCCACGCACACGGTCGCTTCTGTTGCGAGTTGTTTCAAGCGACGCAGGTCGAGTTTCCCCAAACCCCTGCAGGGATATTTCCGCTCCCATCCTCTGCCCTCCGAACGCCTCGCGCAAGCCAACAGCCTGATCGCACAAGCAGGCTGGCAGGACCGCAAAACCCAGAAGCCTTTCCGCATCGAATACGAAGTACAGAATGGACAATTTGTGAAGTAAGTGGCTCCGCGTCGAGAGAATTCAATCTCTACTACGGATTTTGCGAGGGCGAAATCTTCGGCGCATTCTGCGGCTCAACTACGGCCGGCGATAATGTGGGCTTCGTTGCGGTCGACTGGTCCGAGATCGCTTGGACGGATGTCGAGCCGCCGCCTTCGGCCGCTGTCTGCGGCACCGGTGGCACATAGGTCTGTGGAGGATACCCTCTCGCCTGCACGATGGCCCAATGCCACTCCTCGTCAGCAGCAATCTGCGTTTTGAGTGTCGCATTGAAGACCGTCGTCTCCCACGGCGGCGCCGCTGCCCGCATCCGGTAGAGGACGGTCGCGTCGGGCTTCTTTTCAGGCCGCACCTCCAACTCCGTATCGCCGATGGACATCTCCTCGAAAGCGTTGTGTTTCTTGATGACCGTCAGAGCCACCGCAACTTCGCTGATGTGCCAGTCCGTCCGGTTATAGAGAGCGACGATCAACGCGTCGCCTTCAATCGTGGCCGGTCCCTCTAGTTTGGAGAGCTCGTCGGACGGAACTTCCATCTGCGCGTACTGGTTAGAAAGCAACGATTTCACGTTCGCCGTGAACGCAAGACTGCAGGTCACGTCTGGCGCGCTGACTTGGAAGCCTTTGCGATCTCCCGCCATCAGAAATCTCAGAGCGGAGCCCGGCGAGTGGCGACTTTCCGCCTGATCCATCACCTTCGTTAAATTGTCGTCATCGATCACGCCCTGCGACGACGGCGTCTTCTTGCGCAAGGTACGAGCCACGTCTCCCAGGGGGGCGTCGTTCGGATCTCCATTCGGATCATCCTGCGCGGCCAGATGCACAGGGATCAGCGCCGCCAGCAGCACGGAGACTAGGAGGATCAGGCGAGTTTTTCGCAGCCGGAACATGAGAGCTCAGAGCGCTCGCGATGCGAGGCCCTGAGCTAATTGTATGGAGAATCGAAGAAACCGGGACGATACGGGCAAACTTTGGTAACTGTTACTTCAGGGAGTAGGAAGGAAGCAATGGGCGCGCGCTGACGAAATGGAGGCGCAACGGGGCGCACGCCCAAGCCCGGAGAAAGCCGTTCTACAGAAGTCCCTGCGACCGGAACCGTGTGACTGGGTCGACTACCGCTTGCCGCTTGAAGATCCAACGGGCCACCGCGAAGCCAAGCGCCGCATAGAGCAGATGCATCTTTCGCATAGACAACCCCCAATTGGAATCATCACCTCGTTGATCCTCAGGGGAGGAACCAACTGCAACCTCTATCGGCACAATAGCAACAGGCCTTTCGTCGAACAAGGCACAACAGTGCCATCAAAGTGGCACGGAAGTAATACGAGTAACTCGGAAAGACAACAGGCTGGAAACACGGCAATTATTCTTGCCATGCTCCAGCCCGTGCAAATTACGCGGTTGGGTTAACTAGGATTAGTGCGCCGGAGTCGCCTCATCCGTGGCGCGCCCGGGCGGCGGCACCACTACAGTCGACAGGCTGCCTTCCGCCGTGAGCTTCTGAAAGGCGGCCAGATCGCGGCGCTGCAGATCCTCCCAACGTCCAATCAGTTCCCCGCTCTGCCGCTTCAGCTTCTCAAACTGCTTCTGTTCCGCCTCCGTTGGCGCCGAATCAGCCGTGCTCGCATCCATCGCCAGGTAGGCCAGCTTCGCGTCCAGCTGCGGAGGATATGCCAGCGAGTCCTCGTTCGCGCTGATGGTCAGGTTAACCAGCTCTTCGCGCACCGCAACCAGCTTCTTCTCCAGGTCATCGGCCGCGCTCACAATCGTCTTCGTGCTGGCGTTTTCCGGCAGACGGCGTTTCAGTCCAGACAACTGCGCACGAACGTCCTGGATCTGATTGACGGTGTCATAGACGCGGCTCAGTTCGTCGCGTGTCTGCAACAGCAGATTGAATTGCTGCTCCAGATCAGCCTGGCTGACCTGCACTCGTGGATCCAATTTGAGTTCGAACGCCGCCGTTTGAGTCTGGGCTCCCACCGTCAACCGGACTTGGTAGCGGCCCGGCACGGCCACCGGTCCCCGCGCTCCGCCCTCGTATTCCCACAAATAGTAGCCCGGAACGCGATGCGCCTCCTCGTAGCGCAGATCCCATACGAACCGGTTCAGTCCCGCTTCCGGTTTCAGTTCCTTCTCCGGCTTCTTGTCGTCCGGGTCCGGTGGTTCTTCCAGCGTGTTGTATTCCGCGCTTGAATATTTGCGAATCACTTTACCGGAAGCATCCAGAATCTCGATCTTCGCTTCGCTGTCAGCCTTCGGCGCGTCTTTCAAGAAGTAATACATCACGGCGCCGGCCGGAGGATTCTGCCCCGTCCGCTTGGAAGGATGCCGCTCCCCTCCCGCGCCAGCCTGAATGCGGTATGCCGTCCCAGGCGTATACAGGAACGCCTCTTTCTGCGCGATGTCGTCGCTGTACTGCCGCAGCGGAGAAAGATCGTCGAGAATCCAGAACGCCCGCCCATGAGTGGCGACGACCAGATCATTGTCTTTGATCACCAGATCATGCACCGGTGTCGTGGGCAGATTCAGCTTGAATGGGCGCCAGTTCGCTCCGTCGTTGAACGAGATGTAGATTCCTGTTTCCGTTCCAGCATAGAGCAGTCCTCGTTTTTTCGGGTCTTCCCGCACCACTCGCACAAATTCCGTGTCGGGAATTCCCTGGGTCACCTTCGTCCAGCTCTTGCCATAATCGCTGGTTTTGTAAATGTAGGGACGAAGATCGTCAAACTGGTGGCGATCGACAGCGACATAGGCAGATCCGGCATCATGCGCGGAAGCATCAATCTGGCTGACACGCGCCCACTCCGGCATCTCCTTCGGAGTGACGTTGGTCCAGGTCTTGCCTTCATCCTGTGTGAGCTGAATCAGGCCGTCATCGGTACCAACCCAGAGCAATCCTTTCTTGAGCGGCGACTCCGCCAGCGCAAAAATTGTGTCGTAATATTCTGTGCCCGAGTCATCGATGGTTATGTCTCCGCCCGACACTTTCTGCTTCTCTTTATCGTTGCGCGTCAGGTCCGGACTGATGGCCTGCCAGTGCACACCGCCGTCGGTGGTTTTAAACAGCCGTTCCCCGGCGTGGTACAGCGTGTTGGGATCGTGCGGGGAAAGCATTACCGGTGCGGTCCACTGGAAGCGATGCTCCAGATTCGCGGCCCCGTGCGCGTCGGAAAGCTCAGGCTGCTCGGTGATCGCCTTCACCTGCCCGATGTGGCGATCGTAGCGCGTAATGTTTCCCTGATAATCCGCCGCGTAAACAACATTCGGATCGCGGGGATCCGGCGCAATATAGCCAGCTTCGCCGCCACCCACGTCGTACCAGTCACTGTGGCTGATCGATCCGTCGTCGCTGCGGCTGACGATGGCCACCGTACCGCTATCTTGCTGCGGACCGTACACGCGATACGGCGTCGCCGAGTCGGTGATGACGTGATAGAACTGCGCGGTCGGCTGGTTGTCCTGGAGACTCCACGTCTTACCGCCATCCAGCGTTACCGTCACGCCGCCGTCGTTGGAAGCAATCATCCGGCGCGTATTCTGCGGATCGATCCAGAGCCCGTGGTTATCGCCGTGCGGCACCCTGATCTTGTTGAACAGATGCCCGCCGTCGGTCGATTTATACGACTCCACATTCGTGATGTAGAGAACGTTCTCGTCCCGCGGATCCGCGATCACGTGCATGTAGTACCAGGGACGCTGCCACAAACTGTGATCAGGGTTCACCAGTTGCCACGACTCGCCCCCGTCATCCGAGCGATAGAGGCCGCCATCCGGATTGTGCGCCTCGATCAGTGCGTACACGCGATCCGAGTTCGCCGCCACAGCCACGCCAATCTTCCCGTATGGTCCCTTAGGTAGACCGTGTTCCTCGATGTGCTTCCAGGTCGTGCCGCCATCGCTGGAGCGGTAGAGGCCGCTGCCCGGGCCTCCGCTCGACATGCTCCACGAAGTGCGCCGAGCCTGCCAGAGCGCCGCAAAAAGAATGTTAGGATTGTGTGGATCAAACGCCACATCGATGCCGCCGGTGTTCTCGTCTTTGTAGAGAACCTTCTCCCAAGTCTTGCCGCCGTCGGTCGTGCGGAAAATGCCGCGCTCCGTGTTGGGCCCGTAGGGGTGCCCCAGCGCTGCCACGAATGCGATGTCGGGATTCGTCGGATTAATGATGACCTTGCCAATGGCTCGCGAATCCTTCAGTCCTACATTCTTCCAAGTCTTGCCGCCGTCCAGTGACTTGTAGACACCATCGCCATGAGAGATATTGCCACGAATGCAGGCCTCACCCGTTCCTACATACAGAATATTGTGATTGGAACTGGCCACTGCGATGCTTCCGATGGCGGACGTTCCCTCTTTGTCAAAGACCGGCGACCATGTCATCGCGCCATCGGTCGACTTCCAGACTCCGCCGCCGGTCGCTCCAAAATAGTAGGTCGTCGGATCCCCGGGGATTCCCGCAGCCGTCAGTGACCGGCCACCGCGAAATGGACCGATCATGCGGTACTTCATCCCTTTAAAGGCCTTTTCCTCAGGCTTGGAGCCTTCGTCGGCGTCGGAATCGCTAGCAGCCGGAACTGCCGGCTTTGCGGTCTGCGCTGCCGGCGACGGCTTCGAAGCTTTGGATTGCCGTTCGGGTTTTGCCTGCGAGTAGGCTGGAACAATCGCCATTGCGAATAGCACTACGGGAATCAGCCGAGCGAAGATCGACACGTTCGCACGAGACTTGTATGGGCCCATATTCAAGTTATCTCCGGGAAGAAGTGGACAATTGGGCTATGGTAATCGAGACGGGGCCGCCTGCAAAGTGCACCGGGCACTCTCCGCAGCGATCCTGCCCTGGAGTCACGCCCCACAGGCGCGCGCGGTCATTTCTTGGACACCAGAATCTTCTTGGCGGCTTCCAACTCCTTGAGCTTTGATGGGGCCACTTTCGGATATGACAGTTTCAGGGATTCCAGCGTATCGACCACCACAGCCGACACGACGAGGCGGGTAAACCACTTATCGTCGGCAGGCACAATGTACCACGGTGCATGCTCCGACGCAGTATTGCTGATCATCTCTTCGTAAGCCTTCTGATAATCATCCCAGCATTTGCGCTCCCGAATGTCCGCCGCCGAGAACTTCCAGTTCTTCTCGGGCTCCTCCAGGCGCTTCAGAAAGCGGCTCTTTTGCTCTTTCTTGGAAAGGTTCAGGAAAAACTTGCGGATCACGGTCCCGCTCCGCGCCATGTGACGCTCAAAGCCCCGGATGTCCTCGAAACGCTCCTCCCAAATATTCTTGCCCACCAATGACGGCGGAGTTTTCTGGCTCTTGAGAATCTCCGGGTGAACCCGCACCACCAGCACCTCTTCGTAATAAGACCGGTTGAAGATGCCGATGTGGCCACGCTCCGGCAAGGATTCCGTGGTGCGCCACAGAAAATCGTGCTGCAGTTCGACCTCGGACGGTGCCTTGAAGGAATGCACCTGACAACCCTGCGGATTGATTCCCGACATCACATGTTTGATGATGCCGTCTTTCCCGGCCGCGTCCATTGCCTGAAAAATCAACAGCAGCGCCCAGCTATTCTGCGCGTAAAGCTTGTCTTGAAGTTCCGCTGTCCGCGCAATGCCTTCCTGCAAAGCCTCGGCCGCGCTTTCTTTCGAGTGCCAGTGCCCCGTGTCTGCCGGATCGAAATCTTTCAGCCGGAAATCCTTGCCGTTTTCAACCCGATACGCCTTGGCTAATTTGTCAGTCTTCATCTGTGAGCGATCCCTTTGCGCGGAATATTTTACGAGGTGGGCCTGAATACCTGGCCTGAGGTTGCGGTCGTCGCTGGATGGACAAATACAAGCACCCGCAATCATAACGCAAAGGCCCGATGGCTCGCCGTTTTCCGCTCTGGCCAACTTGAACCCTGTGAGCCTCTTGATGATAGGATCACAGTCGAATCGCAGCCGTTGGCTGCTCGCACTCAAGCGCCCAACTCGTTAGTCGGAGCTTCCCCTATGAAGGCTCTACCGCTCGTCGGAATTCTGTTGCTCGTACTGGGAGTGCTGGCGTTGGTCGTCCCAGTGCCACACCGCGAGAACCATGGTGTGAAGCTTGGCGACGCCAGAATCAGTGTCCAGACCGAGAGCAGCGACAGACTGCCTCCCACTGCCGGCATCGTTCTTCTTGCTGGCGGCGTCGTGGCCCTCATTATGGGCTTGCGCAAACCCTAGGCTGCATCCAGGACGGCGCGCTTGTTCGAATCTGAGTTCTTGGCTCCCGCGCAGGAAAGCGAAGACCGGTACCAGAGGCTCGTCTCACAAGCCGCGCAGATCGTCCATGAAGCTCTGCCGAAGGCTCCTTATTCCGGGAAGAATGCCGCCGCTCTCGCCGCGCTGGTTGGCAGCGATTTTCTTCCTGACGCTGGGTTCGCTCCCGAGCAGATCGCAGCCACTCTCCGCGCGGTTGTCTCCAACTCAATCGTCGTCAACCATCCCCGCACTGCCGCGCACCTGCATTGCCCGCCCTTGTTAGCTGCTTTGGCTGCTGAGGTTGTGATCAGCACGCTCAACCAGTCGATGGACTCCTTCGATCAGGCGCCGATCGCTACCGTCATCGAGCAGAAGATGATTGGTTGGCTGTGCGCACAGGCCGGATTGCCCCCTGCTTCCGACGGAACAGTCACCACCGGCGGCTCCCAGTCCAACTACATGGCCCTGCTGCTGGCGCGCGACACATTTCTTCAGAAACACTGGAACTGGTCTGCGCAGAAGTCAGGCCTTCCTCCCGAAGCTCGCCGCCTGCGCATTTTCTGTTCTGAAGTTGCGCACTTCACGGTGGAGAAGGCCGCTTCGCAGCTCGGTCTTGGAACCGACGCCGTCGTTCGCGTTGCCGTGGATCAGAACTTCCGCATAAGCCTACCGGCGCTGCGGGATGCTTTCCATTCCGCTCAGGCCGCAGGCCTGCTTCCCTTGGCCATCGTCGCCACTGCTGGCACAACCGACTTCGGCTCTATTGATCCCTTATCAGAACTCGCCTCTCTCGCCCAAACAGCGGGCGCATGGCTTCATGTGGACGCTGCTTATGGCGGCGCGCTGCTCTTCTCCGCTCAGCATCGCGATAAGCTCACTGGCATCGAAGCCGCCGACTCCATCGGCATCGACTTTCACAAGCTCCTCTGGCAACCGATCCCGTGCAGTGCGTTTCTTCTCCGGAACTCGCGCCACTTTGACTCCATCAAACAAAACGCCGATTACCTCAACCCCGAGGATCATGAAGACCAAGGCATCCCCAACCTGGTAACAACTTCCCTGCTCACCACCCGGCGCTTCGACGCGCTGAAGTTGTGGATTTCGTTTCAGAGTCTGGGCCGCGCCAAACTTGCCGCCATGATCGACCGCACGGTCGAACTAGCGCGGCACGCTGCAAGCACGATACGCAACACGCAGCAACTCGAACTCTTGTCTGAACCGCAACTGAGCACGGTCGTCTTTCGCTATATCCCCTCTCGGCCATCCGCCGATTCGGACACGATCAACGCCGCTATTAGCCAGCGCCTCTTTGATTCTGGACTCGCAGTCATCGGTCACACGCGAGTCCACAGCCGCCAGGCTCTTAAATTCACCTGCATGAACCCAACGGTCACAGAAACTCAAATGGACGAACTGATCCATTTGATCCTGGATCATGAAATCGCCATCGAGTCGGAAGCCAAGCGTCGGGACTAAGCGAGAAAGCGCGAACGGGTGCCTTCGGTGGGAACGGGGCAGGTATCGTATCGCCCAAACATGCGATACCGGTTGCGCGCTACGACGCCGTATCCCCAATCGCGAAGCGACTGGGGAGTCATCCGCAGGACACGCCCCGCCACCCGCCAGAATAGAGATCCGGGTGGTGTTGATATTGGTGTCGGTGTTGCTTGTGTGGGTCCGGGTCTCAGACCCGGACGGGCCGAGCGAAGCTCGGCAGCTCCCAGGTGCTGGAGAATAAACAAAACAGCATCCGACCGAGACAACAAAAACTCGTCAGCCAGTTCGTAATTCACGACGACGTACACAGTGTCGAGATCCCCAGCATCGGCTCCATGCCGCACGAGAATGGTCGCAGCCAGAGCACTCTGGAGTGAGGCGAATCGAAATAATCCTGCTCGATCCCGACGCAAAATGAACTGCACCATCCTGTTGCACAGCCCACAAACGCCGTCATAAAGCAGGATGGGGTGCGACGGCAATTCCGGACCTGAGCCCTGTTGCGGAGCCTCCTCTGTCACTGGCTGTGCCTCAGACCGGTTGTAGTGATTTTGGTAATCAGCGTCAAGCGGCACTCGTCGAGGACCTTAACGACAAATAAAATAGACAATCTTTCTAAAAAAGCGCGACGGGAAAGCAAATTAGACTCGACCCGAACCTACCCCTTCGACCCTAATCGCAGTAGCTCATCGCGCAGCCTCATGTGTTCGCGCGTGAGTCGTAGATAGCTCATCTCATTCCCCCCAGCCTGCGCGCGAATAATCTTAAGCATGTCCTTCTTTTCCGACAGCCTCCACTCACTCAACCGCGGAATCAGCGCCAGCACGAGCGACCAGTTTTCAAAAGCCTCGCGCTCCGCCGCACTCCAGCGCACCATGTTGACTTCCAATGCGCGGCTCACCGCTGCCATCGACGTGCTTCGGACGCGCTGGCTGTCTCCCGCAAACTCACGCGCCATCCGCCGGTTGACCCGTAGGCCCAGATTGCGCGTCGAGAACGTATCCCATGGTCCGGGAGCGGACGCCCCTGCAGAATCAGATTGATCGAGTTCATAGAACAGATGTGCTTCCGCCAGTCGCTTCAGAGTTTTCTTTCGCGTGCGGTATTGTGGATTCGCCGCGATCTTCTGTTCTTCCCGTCTCGCGAGCAACTCCAGACTTCTGTTGCCCGAGCGAAATCCCAGCTTACGATAGAACCAGAAAGCGCCGGAGTCGAGCCCTTCGTCATTGTTTTGCCCGATCTGGTAGGGGTAGATAGAAATCGTCGTCGCGCCAGTGAACGCACACAGGCAACGCAGCGCCTGCGCGTAGATCCACGCGGTTTCGCCCTGCCGGTAGGTGTAAAAGGTATTGAAGCCCACCTCGATCCATTCGCACAGTCCGATCGCTTCGATGTAGTTGATGGGCACGCCGTTCTTCAGCGTGAATCCCGCAACATACGCGCGCAACGGCAACCGTCGATCAGCCGGAAGATTCCAGAAATACATGACGACTCCGCGGCCGAGCGTAATGCGCACCACAGACACGGGATCGCCGAGCGTCGTCCCGTACAGTTCGCGATAACGCACCGCCATCACCGCGCGAATTGTATCCATGACAGTCTCGCCATCGTGTCGCGAGAGCTTCACCAGGCGCGGAGCAGGTTGAGCGAGTTCGTGCGCCAACGAAATCTGGCTCCGGACGAGCAGCGGAGTGCTGTGAAAATAGAACTGTTTCGGGCGCGTCCAGTTGCGGGTGCGCGACAACTTTAGATTCTCGAGACGCCACAGCAACGGAAGCCGTAATGAATCGTACAATTCAGCACGCGCGCGGGCGGAGATGGGCAGCTGTTCGAAGCGGCGAATTAGCCATTCCAGATCCCGCTCACGTCCCCTGGCAGCGTCGAGCCAGCGGCGCCAAGGAATGTTCGCTTCCACATCGGCATCTTCCGAGAGCAGAGGAATGAACCGCGGCCAGGTTGAGCCCATCGCGCGTTCTTCCTCATAGTCGTCCCACGCGATCTCAACCACGCGCGGAATCCTGCGCGCCAGCCAGCGTGCGGCATCGAAGTTGAGCGTGTCTTGCATTGTTGTTCCGGAGATGCCGGAAGTGTCAAAGTCATCGAACACCGACATGTCGGCTCCGAATGTGCGGAGCTTCTCGACTCTCTCGTGGAATCCGTCCAGAAGTTTTTCCGCCAGGGCGACGACTCTCGGCGACGCAGGAAAGGCTCGTAGAAACAGCAGGGCCTCATGAAATCGAATCAATGATCTGGCGTCGCGAAATTCATGGCGCGCCAGTTGACCGACAAGAGTCTGCGTGCGGGAGGTTGCACCCCGTCCGAAGCTGTTCTTCGCGGCTTCTAGGCCCGTCAGGAGCGCGTCGAGGGTTGGAGGCATCTGGATTCCGGCTGGTTCGTGTGGCGCGCTTTGTCCAAGAGTTGTCTGATCCGCGCCCGCGGCAATGGGACGAAATAGTTCAAGAGGAAAGGAATCACTTCGCTCTCCGGCTGGCCACGAGAAGATGACTCCAAGGTTCGTCGTCGAGACGACTGATCTGCACTACCGGATGCCCAGTCGTTGTGTCCTGAATGAATTGCCCATCGCCGATATACATCCCGGCGTGATCTATCTTGCGAACCGACGCGCCGAAAAAAAGCAGGTCCCCGGGCTGCAGGTCTTTGCGCTCCACGGCGACCACGCCAGTCCACTCTGCTTGTTTATCGGCATCGCGGGGCATATTGAAGCCGCGAGCCCGCACCAGCATCTGCGTGAAACCGGAGCAGTCGAATCCAAAGCTCGACGTGCCGCCCCATAAATACGGAATCCCCAGGAAGCGCTTCGCGAGTGCGATGGATTCGGGAATCGACAACGGCATGGGATCCGTAACGACGTCGCTCGATTGGATCCACGCGCTGCGCTTGTCCGGAAGGCGAACCTGCAACCAATCCTCGGGAGTCCCTTTTCCGGCTGGCTTTTTCTCGTCGCTCGTATCGTCAATCACTTCCAGGCGCGATTCGAAGGGAATTGTGATGACAGGCTTGTGCTTGGTCACGTCGGGCTCGCGATAGAGGTTGGCGAATAGACTCTCGACTTGCACCACCACCCCGGCCGTGGCATACCCGGCGCCGGTCTGTACCAGGCGCAACTGCCGGCTCGGCACCCATCCTTTGTAATGATCGGCAGTTTGAATCCTGCACCACTCGCCGCGAGCGGTCAGCAGCGTCACGTTGCTGCCATAAATCGCCTGAGAGACCACGTCGCTCTGGTCGCTCGGCCCGGAATACATGTTGGCCACCGGGACCACGATGGTTTGCGTGCTGTTGGCGAGGACGCCTGGAACCCACAGGGCGGTCAGAAGCGCTAGCGTAACGAGAGCAGAGCGGTAGCGGTTGCGGTTGGTTCGCATGCGGTAGACTGCCGAAACTGAATCCTCGGAGTGAGATGGTAACGGATCAGGAGCCTGCCCGCTAGTGGGGATCAAAGAGCTGGGAATCAAAGAGCCGCACAAGGGATTCCGCGAGGCGGAGTAAGACGGTATGCTAGGAAACGCCAAATCACGAACTCGGAGAACTGCGGTGGCTTCCTCTCACTTGAAGCAAGGCGTTTCGATCTTCGATCTAGACACTCCCACAACGTTGATTGATCTCGACCGCTTGGAGAGGAACATCCGCGAATGGCAAGCGCATGCGAACCAGTGCGGGGTCCAGTTTCGAGCGCACATTAAAACCCACAAGATCCCCGAAATCGCGCGTATGCAGATCGCTGCCGGAGCCCGTGGAATCGTTTGCGCCAAGGTGAGCGAGGCGGAGCCCTTCGCCGATGCGGGAGTCGAAGATATCTGCATTGCGTATCCCGTGGTCGGTGAGGTGAAGTGGAAGCGGCTGGCCGCGCTCGCGTCGCGCATTCGGAGGCTGACGGTGAACTGCGACTCCGCCGAAGCGGCTCAAGGGTTGTCAAAGGCTGCATCCGAGGCCGGTACCACCATCCATATCCACATCGATATTGACAGCGGACTCCACCGCGGAGGAGTTCCTGCCGAAGACCAGGTTGCCATCGCGCATCTGGCCACCGCAATAAAATCGCTGCCGGGATTGCATTTAGCAGGCATTACAACCTATCGCTCCGGAAGTTTTCCAGGAGCACCGAACCCGAAAGATGCCGGACATGGTGAGGGGCAACTGCTGGTAGAAGTTGCAAACCGACTCAGGGCGAGCGGCATCGAGGTCGGCGAGATCGCGGCTGGAAGCACTCCGACCGGCAAATGGGTCGCCCAGGTTGCCGGAGTCACGGAAATACGAGCGGGTAATTATGTTTTCAACGATCTGATGCAACTGGACCATAACATCGCCAGCGAAGATCAGCTAGCGCTGTCGGTCCTGTGCACGGTGGCAAGCACCAACGGGAGCGGCCGTGTCACCATCGATGGTGGCACAAAGACATTCAGTGGGGACGCGGGCGGCGTCGGCAGCGGCCGCGCGGCTCCTGCTACGATTGCGCGGGCCGTGGACCGTCGAATCTATGTGGAACGGCTCAATGAAGAACACGGCATGGCCCGCGCGGACGAGAACATAAAGCTCGGAGAGAAAATCCGCTTCTACCCCTATCACGCCTGCACTTGCGCGAATTTAAATGACGAGATTCTGGGCTTCTGGGGCGAACGGGTCGAAGTCGTTTGGCCCGTCCGCGCGCGAGGCCTCAGGACATAACGTCTTACCGATCGGGAGGCATCATGGCGAAATACGTAATCCAAACTACGAAGGGTGCTGCGCCCCAGGGCGCATACTCTCAAGGCTGGCGCGCAGGAGACTTCATCTTCGTGACCGGAACCGGCCCGGTCGATGCCAAAACCGGCAAACTAGCAGGCGATACGATCGAAGAGCAGACCGAACAAGTCATCAGCAACATGGAATCTGTTCTCGCCGCCGACCGCGCTTCCCTTGCCGACGTCATCAAAGTAACGGTTCATCTCAGCGATACCGCTTTGTTTTCGCGCTACAACGCGGTGTACGCCCGCCGGTTTTCCGCTCCCTACCCTGTGCGCACGACCGTCGGAAGTGACTTACGGCAATTGCCCGGAATGTTGATCGAAGTGGATTGCGTGGCCTACGCTCCGCAGAAACAATCCAGCACCAGGAAGTCGGGTTCGAAGAAGAAGGCCCGCAAGGGCCGCACGAAGTGATTACCCGCTCGATCCAGCCGACGGGGCTTCTCCTGCTCGAGACTTACGAAAGTAGAAGTACAGCGGCAGACCCGTCGCAATCAGGCCCAAGCCCACGGTCGACTCGAGCGGTCGCGTGTGAATCGTATTCCACACCAGCCAAATAGCGACCATCACGAAGACCAGCGGAAGGAAGGGATACGCCAGCGTCTTGTAGGGGCGCTCGACGCCGGGCATTTTCCGCCGGAGCGCAAAGACTGAAGTTGTAACCAGCGCGTAGAAGATCCACGATGCGAAGACCACACAATCGGTAAGCTGATCATAGGTTCCGGAGATCGCCAGCAAACTCGCCCACACTCCTTGCAGCACAATCGAGAATACCGGGACATGGGTCGCGCCGCTCACCCGACCGAAGGAAGCAAAGAACAAGCGGTCGCGCGCCATGGCGTAGGGCACCCGCGCCGAGGAAAGAATCGTCCCGTTCAGCGCGCCCAACGTAGACATCACAAAAACCAGCGAAATAAATGTGGCCCCGTAGCGGGCTAGAAAAGTCGTCGCGGCCTTAGCGGCGACCGGCAGCGCGTCTGGATAAGTAGTCGAATTCGAGATCAATACTTCGGAAAACGGCAGGGCGTAAAAATACGAGAAGTTCGCCACGCAGTAAATTAAAACAACCAGCCCTGTGCCAATGATCAGACCCCGTGGCACATTGCGCGTCGGATTCTGCACTTCTCCGGCGCACATGGGCATTTGATTCCAACCTTCGTAGGCCCACAGTGCCGCGAGCATCGCAGTCCCGAACGCCGCGAACCCAGACCATGGCCTGGCTCCTGTCGGACGCGCCAGATTCGCCAGTCCTCCCGCCCGCGAGAAGAACAATATCCCTCCTACCAGAATCGCGATTCCGGCGACTTTCAAAATCGTCAGCCACAGTTGCACTTGCCCACCCAGCACCACACGTCCGCAGTTCAACGCCGAGAGCAGGATGATCACGCCCAGTGCTAAAGCCTGTTGTGTTCCAAATCGCCATACCAGCGACTGGCCGAACGCATGGTATGGATATTCGACCCAAACGTGATTAATCGGGAGGATGGCGGCGAGGAATGTGGCAAAGCCCACGGCCAGGCTGGCAATCGATCCGGCGGATCCCATCACGAATCTCATCCAGCCAAAGAGAAACGCTGGACCTTCACCATAGGCTTCCAGGAGGTAAACATATTCGCCACCCGCGTGTGGCAGAAGCGCGCCCAACTCCGCATAGGTGAGCGCGCCTGCCATCGAGAGCAGTCCCGCCAGTCCCCAGGCCCAGAGCACAAGGCTCGGCGATCCCACAGTCTGCGCCATCACGGCAGCCTTGAGAAAGACTCCTGTGCCGATGACTGCACCCACGACTAGAGAAATCGTGGGTCCAAGCGTCAGTCCCCGCTGAAGCTGTTGGTCGTTCTCTCTGTGGGAATGATTCATCCGTACTCCGGCGCCCCCGGTCGCAAGAGCAGAAACCAAGTCGAGGAAGTATATGGGGCAGAATGGAAAACGCCAAACTTCGCGAACAGCACTTTCAAGGTTGAGCGGGAGGCGGGCTCTCGGGAGGGTGCTTTTGAAGGTGCGGCGTAAGTCTCTTTACAACAAATTCCTGCAACACATTCGCCAGGGCTGTTTCCCCCATCCTGATCAGCGAATTTTGCAGGACGAGGTTCGATAAATCGCGATCGGCAGCCGGATAGTATAGATACGAGATCGCGCCGGTTGCAAAGCTTCCCCCAATTCCAGAGTAATTCGGCTGCCAGCGCTTGTTGTCGCCCTTGCAAATCACGGTATTGGCGACCGCGTAGAAAAACCGTGACCGAGGACTGCCAGTTCCCTTATAGAAGTAGCGCGGATCCTGCTTCAACAGAGTGGGCAAGATCGCGCTTCCAATGTAGGTACCGGTAAGAACGTCAGCGTAGTCTGCTCCGAAGCGTTTCGCATAACCTTCCATGCCTTGCCCGTATCCATCGAAGTCGTCTGTCGCCTGCTGCACTCCCGCCAGCGCAGCCACTCCAACAAAGGTAAAGGGATCGATCGTCGACTTCCAGGCCAACTCGAACTTCTGCTTCGCGACCAGGGGCGCAGCATCCGGGACGTAGCTGACGAAGTAGTTTGGAATGAAACCGAGAACCCGTTGTTTCTCTTGCTCTTTAATCTGATCCTGCGCTACTTCGACCTGCGTGAGTTCTACGGCCACTCGAACTTCGGTGATCCCCCCTGCCACCGGTAACCTGATTACCGGCACGAGGTACGCCTGCCCGGGCAGCAGAACTCCCGAGACCTTTTGCGTCTCGAAACCTTCAGCCGAAACGGTGATTTCGAAGGGCCCAGCCGGGAGATTGGAAAAGAGGAACTGCCCATTATCGCCCGACAACATCTCTCGCACTTGCGATTGGTCTCCCCGCGTCAATCGGACAGTAGCGTCGGGGGAAATCCCGCCCACCTGGTCCAGCACGGTGCCATGGATGTACCCCAAAGGCTGCTGATCCGGCTGCGCGCCCTCGGCCGCAGCTGTTTTCTGGGCTTCCTGGGCGCTAGCCCCTCCCGCATCGACCACCGGAACCGGAGGAGCTTGCGCCGCCACGGCGACCGGAAAGCCGCAGGACAGCACAGTGAGGCTCAGCCCGATCAAGCCAGTGGCTCGAAGCACCAGCTCCCTGACGCTTCGGCGCAACGACATCTTGGATGGACCTGCTTTTGCTGCATGAACCACTTCCTGGGCCTAACCTTTCCAGCTTACGATTTCACTATGAGCAGCCTGCTCGCGCACCTGTCACTAGTAACAGCTGCCCGCCTGTCAACGTTCCCCACCCGCGTTCAGAATGTCTTCTTTTGAATGAACGTGCTGGTTCCTGGATCAAGTGACGAATTCACTGCGCCTCAGTCAAATTATCCATGAAAGTTGTTTTAACAGACCGTGTATCCCTTGGGTACACTAGTCATATAACCTGTGCATTTTGACAGTTACTTATTTATATCGGATAGCCTAACCTCGTGTTAGAAGAGGGGAAATCCAGACCAGGAGGAAATCCAGACCAGGATGCCTCCTCTTCAAAAACGGCGCAGGCAAACCCCGAGGCTGTGTGAGATTGAGGATTTTGAGCTGCTTTCTCCTTTTCTGCCTGTGCTCTATGGCACGGGCGGCGACCGGGGCAACTCTGCTCGTAGGAGAGCCTTACGGTCAAGACGGCAAGTGGGCCGGAACAGGTCATGCTGCCGTCTACCTCAGCGGCGTCTGCGCCACCACACCCGTTCTTCTTCGCCCTTGTGCCCCTGGCGAAACCGGAGTCGTCCTTAGTCGCTATCGCGGCATCGGCGGCTACGACTGGATGGCCATTCCCCTGCTCCCTTATTTGTATGCCGTAGAGAGGCCGGAAGACATTCCGCTCTTATCCGACAGAAAGCTGGTTGCGTTCCTACGCGACCATTACCGGCGAAATCACCTGGAATCGATCATTCCCGATCTTCCCGGTGGCGCCACCCCCGGTGGCGACTGGTATGAGTTGATCGGAGCGGCCTACCTCCGCACCATCTATACCTTCGAGATCGAGACCAGCCCAGAGCAGGATGCGAAGCTGATCGCCGTGCTCAACGACCGCTCAAACCATCAGCACTGGAACCTGGTCACCGCAAACTGTGCCGACTTTGCGCGCAACGTCATCAGCGTTTACTATCCCCATTCCGTGCATCGCAGCATTGTCGGAGACTTGGGCGTCACCACCCCAAAACAGCTGGCCAGAACGTTTACCAAGTACACCAGCCGACATTCCGACTTGCAGGGATCGAAGTTCGTTGTTCCCCAAGTCCCCGGAAGCATACCGCGCTCCAAGCGGATCAAAGGTGTCTTCGAGGTCATGCTGACCGCCAAGAAATACATGTGGCCGATCTTTTTGGTCCACCCCTACGCCGCCGGCACCGCAGTTGCGATATACGTGCAACACTGGCATTTCAACCCGGGAAAGAACGCACTGGTCCTCGATGCTCAACGGCAGCTGAGTGCTCCCATGACCAGCACGGACCGGCGCATGTTTCAGGATCAAATGGACGACCTTCTCCGCAGCTCCTCATCGGCAGACAGCGATGAACATCAATGGACGACATTAAGCGCCACAGCCCGGCCCGCTCTCGATGCCGCGGGAGGGCTGATCCTGCAGGTAAGCGATGGAAGTGAAGTCACATCCGTGGGAATTGCGCGCTCCAACATTCTGGACATTCCCGCCCGTTCCGAATTTACCGCGGGTCTTGTGAAGGCGCGCCTGCGTGAAGAACTGAAATCGGCCGCCGTCCGAAAAACGGCGCGCGCCGACGTCGAGAGCGATCTCGCCCTTCTGCAGCAACTGCTCGCCTTGCAGCCGAGCCGGCTGGCCAGCACCACAGATTCCGCCGAAAGCGCCCCTCAGTCCGCTGGGGCTGAGCAGTAGTCCTGCTTGAGCCCGCGCACCCTCACGCACCGCGACGCTTGCCGGGATCACGACGCGTGAATGACTTTCACACAACATCTCGCGGCACTCGTCGCAGTAGCTCTGTTCGCGACTCCTGTTTTAGCTCAGGCAGCGGGCGGCACCGAGCCCTCCGATTCCTCAAAGACCCCTCCGAACCCCTGGGCATACTCACTCACCACCAGTGCCTTCCTTGTGCCTCACAACCAATCCTACGTATCGCCCGACTTTACTGCCGACCATGACTGGCTGCACCTGGAAGCTCGCTACAATAGCGAGGCTCTGAAGACTGCATCGCTTTGGGCTGGCTACAATTTCAGCGTAGGGAAAAAGCTGACCCTCGACGCTACTCCGATGCTGGGAGCGGTCTTTGGCGACCTGAACGGAATGGCTCCGGGCGGTGAGATCACCCTTAGCTATAAGCGCCTGCAGCTTTATGCCTCGCTGGAGTACATCTTCGCCTTCCAGAATCACAACGGCAACTTCTTTTACACCTGGAATCAATTCACCTACTCACCGCTGCATTGGTTGCAGGTAGGCCTCGTATCGCAAAGAACCCGCGTGTATCAGACCGGCCTCGACGTCCAGCGCGGAGTACTGGCGGGCGTCACCTACAAGAAAATGACCTTCACCACCAACGTATTCAATTTCGGGTGGACCACTCCCACTGAGGTTCTAGCGCTGGGTTTCAGCTTCTGAAAGGTCTTCGGGTCGCGGGATACCACTAAGTTTGGCTGCCCCCCAGGGATTCGAACCCCGATAACCTGCTCCAGAGGCAGGTGTCCTAGCCGTTGAACGAGGGGGCAAACTCTCGCTCGCGGCCGAAGCTCGCAAGCGCACTTTCATTTTATGGTTCAGAGCGAGCCGGGGTCAACCGAAACCAGAATCACAACGGCCATGCTGACATTCACACGCGAGCAGCCTTCCTCCCCCGTATCCGATTCTCTTGAAGCGGTAGAATCGGATGACGCGATTTTTCCTGCCAGGAGCAGCCATGGCTACCACTCTCGATTCCATTCACCCCGCCGCGGACTACGCCGAGATCGCCCGCCGTCCCCTCGAGGCCGAGCAGTGCGCGCTGGTTGTAATCGACATCCAGGAAAAACTGCTCCCGCCAATTTTTCAGAAAGAGCAACTCGTGCGCAACTCGCAACTTTTGATCCGCGCGGCCGCGATTTTGAAAATTCCTGCGCTGGTCAGCACCCAGTATGCCAAGGGACTCGGAGCAACGATCCCCGAGATCGCTTCCCTGCTGCCGGAGACGGAGGCAGTCGACAAGACATTGTTTTCCTGCTTCGGCAGCGACTCATTTTGCAGCGTGCTCAAGAGCCTCCCCGGCAAGCGCAACACTCTCTTGCTCTGCGGGATGGAAAGCCACATCTGCGTCGCGCAGACCGCACTGGGAGCTTTACGCGAGGGATACCTGGTTCATGTGGCATCCGATGCGGTCAGTTCGCGCACCGAGTGGAACTGGAAGATTGGCCTCGAACGCATGCGCGCGGCGGGCGCGGTGATCTCCTCGACCGAGATGATGATTTATGAATTGATGCGGTCGTCTTCGTCGGCTGCGTTCAAAGAGTTGCTACCGCACTTGAAGGGGTGAAAAGCCCATCGGGTATAAAATGGAAGCGTTCGACTGATCTCGATGATCTCCTTGCGCAAGCTGTTCGCGTGCTTTTGTCTCGTGGCTGTTTTGCTGGCCGCATTCACGCCAGTTTCTGCCGGCCTGTTCTGGGCCATTCTCGTTCCACTCTTATTCGTCGTCGGCGCGGTCTCTATCGTTTGGTCCGAGCCGCAACCGGACGAAAGCGGAATCCCTACCCTCGCGTGCTTACCCGTTGTTGCCTCGCGACCGCCTCCGGTCGCTTATTCGCTGATCTGAAGTAGCCCAGGCAAAACCCAATTCATAAGCAAAGGGTGGTGCCCCGGGCTGCAGAACGCGTTCTTTGCGCTGCGGCCCAGGTGTCCGCCGGGAGGGTGTCATGTCTATCAGGCGCCGCATGCGCATGCTGATGTTATGTCTGCCGCTTCTGCTGGGAGCAGGTATCGGGATGCCGATGCGTCCTGAAGAAATTGAGGAATTGATGCACAGCGCAAATCAACAGACCATCACCTACACGATCCCAGGAGACAGAGAAACGCCGGATGAGACGATCCGAAAACTAGCCGAAGGAGAGCCCTAAGAGATCATTCTTTTTTCTTCACACGGACCACCGTGATCTTCGCGAATCCTTCATCGAATGCGGGCGCCTTCAACTTGGCAGCCATGCGGCGCATGATGTCCTCGGGCACGACCCGATCCCGACGCTGATGGCGCTCGATGCAGACTTCCAGTGGAACATCGAAGAATACGGCATGCACTTCGTAGTTGTAATCCTTGGCCAGTTTGATCCAGTGCTGGCGCTCCTGCGGTGTCAGGTTCGTGGCGTCCACATAATTCATAGGACGCTTGGCGATGAGCCGTGCCTTGAGCATGGATCGCAGATTGGAAAACACCAGATCCTGAAAGCGCTGTTCGCGCACATCATCAAACAGAAGCGATCGGACCATGTCGCTGGAGAGTGGGACCACGTTATGCCGCTTGAACCATGAACTCTTCCCCGAACCGGGCAGCCCGATCGCCAGAACGACAATGCCTTTCGGTGGACGCGCCGACGCTGCAGGCACGGCCGCCGGAACGCGAGGCGCCGGCGGCAGGGCCTCGGCCTCAGGTTCACCCGCTTCCAGCGCTCCTTCTTCTGGCGCTTCTGGCGCGATTTCTTCAGTCCCCGGCAAATCGGGGACGATCCCCTTCGCGGCGGCAGGAGTGAACGCCTGTGCCACGGCTTGTTCACGACCGCGCCCACCGCGACCGCGTCCACCACGCCGGCGGCGACCGCGACCGCGCTGGCCATCTCCACTCGCGGGTGGCCGCGGCCGCCCGGCCGCGCTTACCGCCTCTTCTCGCGCAGGTTGTGCTTCAAACTCGGATTCAGAGGCCACTGGAGCCTCAGGCTCATGCGAACTCGACTCGGGATACCCGGATTCGACTTGAATAGGCTCTGCCGGTGCACTCGGAACTTGCTCCGCATCGAAATAAGCTGGCTGCAGTGGCGGAGGCGCCGCCTGACTTCCCTGCTCCGGAGCTTTCTTCTTGCGGCGCTGTAATCGATCTTTCATCCATTTACGCATGTTCAGGCTTGTAACACATTCGACGTGATCGGAGCAATTGGCAGAGCGGCGTTGCGTACCAGAAACGACAGGAGTTGAAAGACCTGGAGTCACCTGGTCCAGACCGTGGGCTTCATGGAATAGTTCGCGACGAAAAGGTCTGCAATAATCAGCATCGGCGCGAAGGTGAATGAGATGGAACTTCCGGACGACGTTGTGCGCTGGGTTTCGCTCCATTTCAACGAGCCAGGAAGAGAACTGGCCCGGACCAGACTTCGGTCCGCTGAGATTCACACCGGCGAACCTGCAAGCCCACGCCTCTTGCGCTGCGTAGCTTTCAGCTCTCGCGGTAATCTGAGGCTCCTCGATCAACAGATCAGGGAACTCGGGAGAGACTTTCGTGATGTAATCATGGGAGCTGAGTACACGCTCGAAGCCGGTAAGCCCGTGCGTGTCCGTGATTTCAATAATCCTATGGAGACCCCGAGTGTGACTCCCGATCGGCCTAGCTCGATTCCCTCACCCATTCAAGCTCACAAATATATTTCCCTGACCACCTTCCGCAAAACCGGCGCCGGAGTCGCAACCCCCGTCTGGTTTGGCGAGGACAACGGCAAGCTCTACGTGATGACCCGCAGCGACATGGGAAAGACCAAGCGGATTCGTAATAATCCGCAAGTGCGCGTGGCGCCCTGCACCATTCGTGGAAAGGTGACCGGACCGGAGTTTCCCGCGAGAGCGCGAATTCTCCCGCCCGACGAACAAGCTCGAGCGCGTCAGGCGATCAACCGCAAATACTGGATGGCACGGCTCCCGTTGGTCTGGTGGCGCACCGACACCTACATCGAAGTCAGCTTTGAATAACGCAATATCTCAAAATCGCAACGATCCAAGGTGCACAGGTTTGTTTCTGTCCTTGAAACCTTGAAACCTGCCTTTCCTCACCACTCGCCGTTCGTCAGATACTCGTGAATGGATTTCGCGGCCCGGCGCCCGGCACCCATCGCCAGAATCACGGTAGCGCTCCCAGTCACGATATCTCCACCAGCGAACACTCCCTTGCGCGTCGTGCGCTGCGTTTCCTCGCTGGCCTGAATGTATCCGCGTTTGTTCGTTCCCAGTCCCGGCGTAGTGCTCTGCACAATCGGATTCGCGCTCGTTCCAATCGCAATAATGGCAACCGACAGCGGCAAATCGAACTCCGATCCCTGCATGGGCACAGGACGGCGCCGGCCCGAAGCATCCGGTTCGCCAAGTTCCATCCGAACGCAGCGCGCCGCCGTGAGCCAGCCTTTTCCGTCAGAAACGAACTCCACCGGAGCCGTCAGCATCTGGAAGTCAATCCCTTCCTGGCGCGCGTGGTGAACTTCTTCTGCACGAGCCGGCATCTCCGCATCGCTGCGGCGATAGATCACATAGGCCTTTCTCGCGCCCAGGCGCAAGGCCGACCGAATCGCATCCAGCGCCGTGTTGCCACCACCAATCACGGCCACGTCTCTTCCCTGAAGATCGAGCATGGGTTCGTCGTACGTCGGAAACTTGTAAGCTTTCATCAAGTTGATACGCGTCAGAAATTCATTCGCCGAATAGACTCCGTTGAAATGCTCACCGGGAATGTTCATGAACTGCGGCAGCCCGGCGCCCGTGCCAATATAGACCGCGTCGTAGCCTTCTTCCCCGATCAGCTCATCGATGGTCACGGTACGTCCGACTACTACATCGGTCTCGAACTCCACGCCCATCTCGCGCATGTAATCCAGCTGTTCGCGGATAATCTGCTTCGGCAATCGGAATTCAGGAATGCCGTAAACCAGGACGCCACCCAATTCATGCAGCGCCTCGAATACGCGCACCTTGTGACCCTTCTGGATGAGATCGCCAGCCACCGTAAGCCCCGAAGGCCCGCTGCCGACCACAGCCACTTTCTTCCCGGTCGGCGGAACGTTCGGCACGACGTGCGTCCCCATGCGTTTTTCATAATCGGCGACGAAGCGCTCCAGATAGCCGATCCCGAGCGGCTTCACCTTCTTCGACAGCAGGCACTTGCCTTCGCAGTGATCCTCCTGCGGACACACGCGCCCAGTCACAGCAGGCAACACATTGTCTTCGCGAATCTTGGCGGCAGCACCAAGAAAGTCGCCAATCACAATCTTCTCTACAAATTCCTTCACCTTCACGCCGACGGGGCAGTTGTCGGTGCAGGTCGGCTTGGCGCATTCCAGGCAGCGCAGCGCCTCTTGCTGCGCCAGTTCCGGACTGTAGCCCAGATTTACTTCGCTGAAGTTGTGGGCGCGCTCCTCAGCGGCCTGTTCCGGCATCAGTTGGCGCGGAACCTTCATGCGCTCTTTCATCGGCAAGGGATTGACTGACTTCTTCACCGTGGAACTCATCGTTGTTCTCCTTGCCGTCCGGCGGGAACTGCAGCAACCGCGCCTTCCACATCTCGGGCTGGCACTTCCGTCCTGCACCGATGGAATTCCGCCAGCGAGCGCTGCTCCGCGTCGCGGTACATCGAATTGCGCTGCACCAGCACGGCGAAATCCACTCGATGCGCGTCGAACTCCGGCCCGTCGACGCAGGCAAACTCGCTCTTGCCATCGATCAGAACACGGCAACCACCGCACATTCCCGTGCCATCGATCATGATCGGGTTCAAACTAACAACCGTGTGGATGTTTTCTTTGCGCGTCATCTCCGCGATCGCCCTCATCATCACGATCGGGCCCACAGCCACGACCAGGTCGATGCGCGTTCCGTTCTCGATCAACTGGCGCAGCTTGTCGGTGACAAAGCCCTTGTCGGCGTAGCTGCCATCGTCGGTGGTGATCATGAGCGAATCGCTCACCGCGCGCATCTCCGCCTCGAGGATCACCAACTCTTTGTTGCGTGCACCCACGATGGAAATCACCCGATTCCCCGCCCGCTTGAGTGCAGAGGCCGTGGGATACGCCATCGCCGTGCCAACTCCCCCACCGACTACGACAACGGTTCCATAGTTCGCAATTTCGGAGGGCTTCCCGAGCGGCCCGACTACATCGAGAATGTGATCGCCGGTGTTCAGCGAATTCAGTAACTGCGTCGTCTTCCCGGCCGATTGCACCACGATGTTGACCGTCCCGCGCTCCGGATCAGAGTTCTCAATGGTGACCGGAATCCGTTCGCCCTCTTCGTAGATGCGAAGGATGACGAACTGTCCCGGCCTTTGTTTACGGGCGATCCGAGGCGCTTCAATCACAAAGCGTTTGACTCCGGGCGCAAGGAATTCTGCGTGGACGATTTTGAACACATGGCCCCCATGTAAGAAATGCGGTCTTCTCGACCTACATAATTGTGTTCGGAGGGCTCGAAGCAAGCTGTGATTTGGATCACAGAACGATGTGCGGCATATCTGTCATTCTGCCAGTCATTTGTCATACATGATATAATGTGACATATTATTGGATTATGTCACACGAACGAGGTGGACGATGAACACAGAAGCCAGGTTGCGGATCAACGAAAATGGCCGCGTTGTCATCCCCGCAGCTTTTCGTAAGGCGCTCGGAATCAATCCAGGGGACGAGGTTATCTTGAGCCTGGAAGAGGACGAACTGCGAATCACGACCATGAAACGCCGCATCGAGCGGGCACAGCGACATGTACGAAAGTACGTCAAGCCCGGCGTTTCTCTTGTCGATGAGTTCATCGCGGAACGACGCGAGGCCGCCAAACGTGAGTAGGATCGTGCTCGATGCATCTGCTCTGCTAGCTATACTCAACGGCGAACCAGGCGCTGACAAACTCACTCCCCAACTGTTGAACACCGCTGCCAGTAGCACAGTCAACCTTGCCGAGGTTCAAAGCAAACTCGTTGATCGCGGCCTAAGCCCAGAGACCGCATGGGCGGCTGCCCTCAGCCCCATCGAAGAAGTAATCCCCTTCACCGCGTATCACGCGAAAGCTGCAGGCAGCATGATCTCCGAGACTCGAGCGCTTGGCCTGTCTTTGGGAGACCGTGCCTGTCTCGCCCTCGGGTTGCTATTGCAAGCGCCGGTCTACACTGCGGATCGGTCATGGAAGAACCTGAAGCTGGGCGTCCGAATCCACGTGATCCGCTAGCGATCCGGAAATCGTCGCGCTCTAATTCCTTTTCCGGTTTGAAGATCACGCCCTGGCTGCTCCTGCTGTTCATCACTACGTGCAGAGGCTGTGCGAATTGCAAATGGCGCACGCACCCTTGTTCCTCGATCGCGCTCTGCTCGGCCAGCCACTGCCAATCGACCGATCCCTCGCCCGCGTCCGGATTGACGGTGAAATATCCGACCTGGAACGCAGTCAGGTTTTGAAAGAAGTGGCTCCCCTGCGATGGCGTCACGCGGAAGTCGTGAAAGCCGGCCTCCACAATGACGCGGGCACCCGAGATCTCGTCCCACTCCACGGGAATTCCCAGCCACGGGTCGTTCGATCCCCAGCGCCCGACGCCGATCAGCAGGTACGGACGATTCCCCGCGCTCAGCGTGGCATTAAAGTGCGCGACCGCCCGCGCGACTTCCTGGCTCCGGCTGCGCTCGAAGCGTTGAGAATCGACGACCACAATGTCGTGCAGATTCTCGATGCGGCCGTTTCCCAGCACTTTCGAACTATTGCAAATCAGTTGCGACGAATCCACCTCGCCGATGGTGAGATCCTGATGATCCCGAGCCAGAGTCAGCGGGCGAATCTGCAGGAATCCAAACTCCGCCGGTTCTTCGGCGCGGGGCAGACGCACCGCGAATTCGATCTCCACGGGATTTCCCAGCGCCTCTTCTCCGGCGCGCACCAGCAACTCCAGAATCGCCGCCAGCGGGAAGATGCCGTGCTTGAGCATCGGCGCGAACGTCACCACGCGCGCTCCGGGACGGCTCAGCCCGTCGTAGACCGCGTGATTGTCGGCAGAATACGTCGAGGCAACCGAGTGCAGAGTGCCGTCCTTCTCTGCCACGTCAAGGCCGAATCGCGCCTCCCGCAGGTGGCCGGCGCCACCGCCCTGGGGGACCCCATCCAATTCTAGTGCGCAGAACTCGGTCTGTGTGTTCGCCAGAATGTCTTCCACCGACGAGAACTGCAGCAGATTGCGCGGATAGCGCGGACAGAAACTCAGGCACTTGCCGCCATCGACGACCGTGCGCCCGAGTCCAAGTGCCACAGCGGCGATCCCGTCAGCAAACGTCATCGGCTCGACAGGATAGAAATTATGCGACCGCACCACGCCCGAGAAGTCAGGATAGAAGCGCGTTCCGTGCGCCGTACCCACCACCTGCTGCAGAATCACCGCCATCTTTTCTTCTTCCAGACGGTATGGCGTAGCCCGCACATATGCTTTCGCATGCTGGCTGAAGGTTGACGCATAAACCCGCTTGATCGCCTCCGATAAATCGTCGAGACGAGCCTGCGGCGAGGCCTGCCGATTGCCCAGCATGAACGTCTCGTAGACACCGGTGAACGGCTGGTATTGCGAGTCTTCCAGCAGGCTCGACGAGCGCACCGCCAGCGGATAATCCACCTCGGCAAGAAATGCCTTCAAGTCCTCTCGCAACGGCACGGGCAGCGCGGCATCCAGGAAGCGCTGTTGGATCTCGCTGTCGTCGTCGCAATGCAGCGCAAAATCGCCAAGGTTGTTCTCCGCAAGAAACAGATCGAACATGTCCGTGGCGATCACTACCGCGGGTGGAACCGAAATGCGCACACCCGGAAAGCGCCGCGTAATGCGGCGCGTGCGCAACAGATGCCGCACGAAAGCCAACCCTCGCGCTTTCCCCCCGAGCGATCCGGAACCAATCCTCAGGAAACCGGAGTCTGACGGCTTGAATGTATCGGGCCTGAAGTCCCCAATCAGTACTTCGTTCTGTTCCCGGCGGTAGTCGTTGATCGACTCGATCAGATCGCCGCGCAGGTGCTCGGGTCCGTTGAAGTCGGACACTTTGCGCGGCCTCAGCTTGGCGGCAAGCGCAAATTCTGTCCGCGCCATCAGCCAGTGCGAGAAGTGGTTGCGCTGAGCGTGGTACATCAGGCTGTCAGCGGGCAGTGATTGCAGCGTCTCTTCCAGTTCGTTTAAGTCTTTGGCACGCCCGACTTCCCGCTGGTCGGGCATGCGAAAAACAAAGTCGCCAAAGCCGAAGTTATCCGTAAGGATTCGTCGCAAATCTTTCAGCAGCGTGGGCGAGCGCTTCCTCAGGAACGAATACCCTTCGGCATGCGCGCGCGGACGGAACTCGGTGCGACTGGTCTGCAGCACCACGGGCACGTCGGGCGTCAGGCTCTTCACCATGCGCGCCAGTTCGAATCCCGCCTCCGGACTAAGCTTGCCCTCCCACGGGAATTCCACATCCGACACCAGGCCAAAAATGTAGTCGCGATACTGCTGCACAAGTTGTGCCGCCTCTTCAAAATTGGACGCGAGTAAAATCTTCGGCCGCGCCTGCATCCGCACCAACTTGTGCGCAACGTTGATCCCTTCCTGAATCACGCGCCGCGACTGCTTGATGATCTCCGTATAAATCACCGGCAAGAACGACGAGTAGTAACGGATATTGTCTTCCACCACCAGCAGCACGGGAACGCCCATGGCGCGCGTGTCGTGCAGCACGTTGCGCTTGTCTTCGACGTACTTCACAATCGCAATCAGGATGCGGGCCGTTCCCTGCCACAAGAAGACGCGGTCAATATCGGTAACGGGATTCCGAGCGACAAAGTTCTTGATCTCGCGATAGTCGTAGCCGAGCACGACCACGGGCACGTCGAGACCCTTGCGCCGGACTTCGCGGGCGAGTTGCGCCGCATCCATGTCGCCCACGGCGAGGTTGGTCACGATCAGATTGAACTGCGGATTGGAGCTCGCGAGATCGACCGCCTCAGCGCAGCTGGAAACATGTGTGATCCCGGGGATCTGCCGCAGATTCAGTTCCAGCGATTCGTCGATGAGTAATTCGTTGAGCCGTCCGTCTTCCCGCAGAATGAACGAGTCGTAGAGGCTCGAGACCAGAAGAATATTCTGGACGCGAAACGGCATCAGGTTCTCGAAGCCTTCAAAGCGCTCTTCGGCATCGAGGATGGGCTCGGCGATAGACCGGACGATCATGGCGGGACTCTTTAACAGGTAATCATACTCGCAGGCATAGAGAGACTCATGTGGGGACAGCCGCCCTCGGCTGTCCAGTCGAGCGGAGCTCGACAGTTCTGCACGAAACCATACAATATCCGCGCCCCCTCATTCGTCTACAAAAGTAGATGAACGAAGCGGCGAGCCTCGAACCGAGCCTCAACCGGATGGCACTCGAACTGGACCAGCGCATCTCCGACGTGGTCAAGCGCGAGCAGTCGCGGCTGCGCAACTTCATTCGCCGGCGTGTGCCCGATCCACTCGATGCGGAGGACATTCTGCAGGACGTCTTCTATCGGCTGGTCGAGGCGAACCGGCTCCTGATGCCGATCGAACACGTAACCGGCTGGCTGTTTCGCGTGGCGCGGAACCGCATTACGGATCTGTTTCGCAAGAAGGAACCCGAGAACTTCAGCGAGATCGAGTCGGCGCGACAGGAAGACGAAGACGAGTCACTGCAGTTCGAAGACCTGCTGCCTTCTCCCGATGCCGGACCGGAGGCGCTTTATGCGCGCAACGTGCTACTCAGTGAGCTGCAGCGGGCCGTGGCCGAGCTTCCAAAAGAGCAGCGCGAGGTCTTTGTCGCGCACGAGTTCGACGGACGCAGTTTCAAAGAACTGTCGGCGGAGACCGGAGTGAGCGTAAATACACTGCTCTCGCGCAAACGCTATGCGGTGCTGCATCTGCGGGAGCGGTTGCAGCGGCTCTACGACGAGTTTACGGAATGAGGTTTGTGGTGCGACGAAATTCCCAATGCGGCGTCATCCCAAGCCGGTACCCCATGTCTCGCGCGTTCTTTGCGCGAGAAGTGGGGATTTTCGACAACCGCGGTGAAAGGGATCTCGCCGGGGTACGCAGCGAGTTTCAGCGAAGGAGAAGTAACCATGAGAAAAAGATGGTTTTGGATTGTCCCATTCGCGATTATAGCGATTCCGCTATTCCTCTTCGTGGGCGGCGAAGTGGTGATGCACCTGTGGAACTGGCTGCTGCCGCCGCTGTTCGGCTGGCGGACGCTCGGCTTCTGGCAGGCCTTGGGTCTGCTGGCTCTGTGCCGCATTCTGTTCGGCGGCCTGCACCACGGCGGCCCGGGCCGGCACGGCGGGCGCCGATGGCGCGGACGCTGCCGGAACATGAGTCCGGAGGAGCGGGAGAAGTTCCGGCGGGCAATGGATGAGGGCTACGGCTTCGCAGCGGCGAGAGGGGAGAAGGCGGTTCCGTAGGCACACATCGTCAGTTCATCCCCTCGCGTTTTATGCGCACGAATTGGCGTAGCCATGAAGTGTGGGGATCAGCTTTCCTGCTGTGCAGGTCTCACGATAAACGGCCGGAAGCGCAGGAGGAAGTAATAGAGGAGAATAGCGCCCCAAGCTACCATTGCCCAGGCGATTGCTTGAATTGCGTGATCATTCCATGCTCCGATGCTGCCGTCGGCGAGCAACAAAAGGGCGAGGACAATTCCGAGCGACGATTCGACAATCCTCCACGCTCGTCCGCTATTTCGTGATGCTAGCTTCATGTCGACCTGCCAGCCAACCCACCACCAAAACAGAAACAATCCAACGTAAAACTCATATCTGACGAAGTAAAAACAATGTACGTCCAACCAACTCTGGGGGAGGATGTGATGGATCATGACAAAGTTCAGAAATACGTTAGAGACGGCAAATGGAGGGGCGTTGAGACAGTAGCTCAGCAACTGCGGCGCAGGCTCGTAATATATGTTGCCGTGGTAGAACGCTCCAGGGTGTGTGACGTGGAATCTCTCGTACTCCCGCAGACCAACCGTTGACATTCCTACAGCCAACAGCAGATTGCCAAACGACAGGATGAGTGTCCACTTCCATCTCATAATCGAACGTGTCCTCAAAACATGCGCGACGAGTCAGACGGCCATCTGCTGCCGTTTTCGCACTACATCCTCAACCCGAACGACCAGGCGTTTGCCCAGCACCCTCGCCACGCGACTCATCGTGTCGAGAGTGACCGCGGCATTTTGCGGATCGAGAAGGCGATCCAGTTGTGATCTGCTTGTGCGCAACTGCGCGGCCATGGCCTTTTTCGTCTTTCTCTGCTTTCTCATGGCCTGCTCGAGTTGCCAGGCTAGCACTCGCTTAATAGCAATTGCTTCGACTTCCTCCCGGATTCCATCGGTTTCGAGGAAGCTGTCGAAGGTCGAGCCGCTGTGGTCCATTTTCTTTCTGGTCTTTTTGACGTTCACTGCATTCCCCTTTGATGCTTATTCTTATTGGTCCCGGCCAGTTCCAAGTCCTCATCCGGCGTCTTGCGGGTTTTCTTAATGAAACCGTGAAGCAGTACCATGCACTCCTTCTTGTCGATGTAGAAAAGCACCCGAGCAATCCGGTTCTGCGACAGGGTCGTGCGAACTTCGTAAATGGCGCTACCTAGTGGCCTGCAAACTGGCATACCGATCGGCCAGCCAAACTCGACAGTCTTGATTCCGCGCCAATGCGCTTCCGGTCGTCCGATGAAAGGCCTTTTAGCCAGTCACGCACCGGCTCACCGCCGGCTTCCGTCCGGAAGAAGATTGCCGGGATTCGCTTGCCTTCCCTTTCCTGAGACGGTTCCACATCACCTCTCAAGTGTACCACAGATGGTACATCTTAAGGCACTTCTTACCTGGACAGCTTCCGGGGCCAGACAATCAAGATGGATCCTGAACGTCAAAAATCCCCATCTTTGCCGCAAAGAGCACGGCAAAGATGGGGCACCCGTTTCAACTTCACTTTATTTCGGACGGACGAATGCGTCCGACGCTACGTGTTCTTAGACAAGGCCCTGATCCAGCATCGCGTTGGCTACTTTCAGGAAGCCGCCGATGTTGGCGCCGTTCACCAGGTTGCCCGGCGTGCCGTATTTCTCGGCCGTTTCGAAGCAGTTCCGGTGGATAGCGATCATGATCTTGTGCAGACGGTCGTCCACTTCCTCGCGGGTCCAGCTCAGCCGTGCGCTGTTCTGGGACATTTCGAGGCCAGACGTCGCCACGCCGCCCGCATTGGCAGCCTTGGCTGGTCCGTACAGGATCTTGGCATCGAGGAACATCTTGGTCGCGTCGAGCGTGCTTGGCATGTTCGCGCCTTCGGCCACCAGCTTGATGCCGTTCTTCAACAGGTTCGCCGCATCTTTCGCGGTGATCTCGTTTTGCGTGGCGCTCGGGAACGCGCAATCCGCTTTGATGTTCCACAGCGGGTTGTGCTCCAGCTTGATGTCCGTGGGCATGAAGATCGCTTTCTTGTAGTGATCAGCATAGTCCCGGATGCGTCCACGCTTCACGTTCTTCAGTTCGATGATGAACGCCAGCTTCTCGCGATCGATTCCGTCCGGGTCGTAGATCACGCCGTTGGAATCCGACACGGTCACCGGCTTCGCGCCCAGATCGAGCAGTTTCTCGAGGGTGTATTGCGAGACGTTGCCGCTGCCTGAAACCAGGCAGAGCTTGCCGTCGAACGAATCCTTCTTGCTCTTCAGCATTTCAGCAGCGAAGTACACGCAGCCATAGCCGGTGGCTTCGGGACGAATCAGCGATCCACCCCAGCCCAGGCCCTTGCCCGTGAGCACGCCGGTGAATTCATTGCGCAGCCGCTTGTACTGGCCAAACAGGAAGCCGATCTCGCGGCCGCCCACGCCAATGTCGCCGGCCGGGACGTCGGTGTCGGGGCCGATGTGGCGCTGCAGTTCGGTCATGAAGCTCTGGCAGAAACGCATCACTTCGTTGTCACTCTTGCCCTTGGGATCGAAATCCGATCCGCCCTTGCCGCCGCCCATGGGCAGCGTGGTGAGCGAATTCTTGAAGACCTGTTCAAACGCCAGGAACTTCAGGATGCCGAGGTTGACCGACGGATGGAAGCGGAGTCCGCCCTTGTAGGGGCCGATGGCGCTGTTCATCTCGATGCGGAAACCGCGGTTCACTTGAATGTTGCCCAGATCATCGAACCACGGCACGCGGAACATAATGACGCGCTCTGGTTCGACAATTCTTTCCAGCAATCGTGCGGATTGATATTCGGGATGCTTCGCGAGCACTAACCGGAGAGAATCGAACACTTCGGCCACGGCCTGATGGAACTCAGGCTCGGCGGGATTCTTGGCCTTCACACTGATCATCGTGGATTCAATGTAGTCCCCGGGAGCCTTGACTCCAGGGTGTGTCAACACAGACATGGTCCTACCTCCGTAGGTACAACATAGACATAATGCCGTTCTTCATTCTCGGCTTCTAATAGGACGCCGCAGTGATAATTCTCACGGGCAGGGGTGATTGCCATCACTCTTATGTAAGCGCAATGGAATCATTTAGATAAGCGACATACAAGGATAACTCCCGGGTACCTCAAGGATCATGTCTTGAGCTTTAGAGTAGTTTTACGCGCACTATGCAATCAATGATCGCACTGCTATCATTGATGTCATGGCTAGTATCACCATCAGGAATCTGGAGGCCCATACGAAACGCAAGCTCAAGATTCGGGCGGCGATGAATGGACGCTCCATGGAGCAGGAAGCCCGCCAAATCCTGAAGAGTGCGCTGGCTCAGACCGCCAAGAAAAAAACTAACCTTGCCGAGCGCATTCGCGAGATCTTCGGTCCGATTGGAGGAGTGGAACTGGAACGCCTTCCACGGGAGCTTATCCCCGATCCAGATTGGCTCGCTGAGAAGGAGTAAGGGCGTGATTGTAGATTGCGGATTGTAGATTGTAGATTGCAGATTACGGATCGAAGATCTCCGTCACTGCCGCGCTCAATCTGCAATCTAAAATCTGCAATCTGAAATGGCGCCGGCTCCCTCGGCGCAAACTTTGAAGTGCGATGATCATTCTCGATACCAATGTCGTATCCGAACTGATGCGCCCGGCGCCCGAACGGATGGTTCTACGCTGGTTCGGCAGCCAGGCTGCCGAAGATCTGCACGTCACCGCCATCTCGATGGCCGAGATTCTTTATGGCATCGAACTCATCTCGTCAGGCAGACGCCGCGATGTAGTTCGGGCGGGCGCTGAAAAGATGTTTGGCGACGTATTCGCGGATCGCGTTCTGACCTTCGAGGACAGAGCCGCGAGTGCTCTCTCGCAGATTGCGGCCTCGCGCCGCCGGCAAGGCAAACCGATTTCCGGAGTCGACGCGCAGATCGCGGCGATCGCGCGAGTCCACGCGGCGACGCTGGCCACGCGCAACCCCTATGTTTTCGAAGGATGCAGCGTAAGGCTGGTCAATCCGTGGGAGGGCTGAGGATCAATTCGCCGTTCGGCTTCCGCTGTTCAGCTTTCGCTGTTCGTCTTCCGGCTTCCGCAGACTGTCATCCTGAAGCGCCGCTTTTGGCGCCGAAGGATCTATGCAGTTTGCCGGCGCAAGCAGATTGCATAGATCCTTCGCGGCAAAGTCCGCCGCTCAGGATGACAGAGTGGTTGGTTTTGACGCAGACGCTTCAGCAAATCCTCGGTAACTGTTCCCCACTCAGCATATCGACGACACGGTTACCGCCGATACGACTTTGCAGCACGACCGTGCAGCCGGGAGTCTCTTCCACTTTCCCAATGCGGACCGAGTCTTCCGAGACCGAAACTTTCTTCATGATTTCGAGCGCTGCATCCGCCTGCGCGCCGGGAACAAACACTGCGAAGCGGCCCTCGTTCGCCACGTAGAGCGGATCGAGCCCTAGAATCTCGCAGGCGCTCTGCACCGTCTCCTGCACCGGAATAAGAGTCTCTTCCAGCTTGATACAGATATTTCGATCCGAAGCGATCTCGTTCAAAGTCGTGGCCAGGCCGCCTCGCGTCAAGTCGCGCAGGCAATGCACTTCGATGCCAGAATTCAGCAACGCTTCAACCGCAGGCCAGACCGCGGCAGTATCGCTCAGAATCGGCGATTCAAATTCGAATCCCTCGCGCACCGAAAGAATCGCGACTCCATGCCTTCCCAGATCGCCGCTGACGATGACTGCGTCGCCAACTTGAACCGACGCCGGGCCAATAGTCCCCTTCACATTCGCTTCGATCAATCCAATCCCAGAGGTGTTAACGAAAATGCCATCCCCCTTACCTTTGTCGACAACCTTGGTGTCGCCCGTCACGAGCTGTACACCGGCCTTCGTCGCCGCCTCCTGCATCGACGCTACCACAGTACGTAGCGTATCCATGGCTAGGCCTTCTTCGAGAATGAATCCCGCGCTCAGATACAAAGGTCGCGCACCGCACATCGCCAGATCGTTGACCGTGCCGTAAACCGCGAGATCGCCGATCGTCCCGCCAGGAAAAATCAGCGGCCGCACCACAAACGAATCAGTGGTAAAGGCGAGCCGCGAGCCGTTGACCGCCAGCACCGCGCCGTCGTGCCGCTGTTCGAGCATAGGATTGCCGAACGCGGGCATAAAAATCTTCTCAATGAGTTGGTGGGTCAGCCGTCCGCCGCCGCCGTGCGCTAGGACGATGCGATCGTCAGCGACTCGGGGTACTGGACAACTCAGGTTGAACTCGGTCATTGTTTTGGCGTCTGCCATAGTGATAGTAAGCCGCGCACGCGCCCTCAGAAGATACCATCGGCGCACCCAGCGGATTTTCCGGCGTGCACTTCACCGCAAACGCCGGACACTCGTGCGGCTTCTTGATGCCCTGCAGAATCAACCCGCTGATGCACTCCGGCGACTCTTGCGCGGGAGTGCCCGTGAACGGGAAGCGCCGGTTGGCGTCATACTTCTGGAAGCGTCCGCGCAACTGGAATCCACTCAAAGGGATCTCGCCCAGCCCGCGCCATTGCCGGTTCACCACCTCGAACACTTCGATGATCCGTTCCTGCGCCGGACGATTCCCTTCCCGCCGCGTGGCCCGCGCGTACTGATTCTCCACCTCGTGGCGCCCTTCTTCCAGTTGGCTCACGGTCATGAGAATACCGTCGAGAATATCCAGCGGCTCGAAACCTGTCACCACGATCGGAACTTTGTACTTCTCCGCAATCGGAAAGTACTCTTCGTATCCCATCACCGTGCACACGTGGCCGGCCGCCAGGAATCCCTGCACCACGCAGTTCGACGACGACAGCAGCGCCTCCATTGCAGGAGGAACGAGCACATGAGACACGAGCAGCGAAAAGTTGTCGATGTGATCGTGATCCGCCTGCCACGCCGCCATCGCATTCGCGGGCGCAGTAGTTTCAAAGCCTACCGCAAAGAAGACGACCTGCCGCTCAGGATTGGTCCTCGCCAACTTCACCGCGTCGAGCGGCGAATACACAATGCGCACATCCGCGCCCTCCGCCTTGGCATCGAACAAGCTCATCGCGGAGCCCGGCACGCGCAGCATGTCCCCGAAAGAACAGAAAATCACTTCTGGCCGGTGCGCAATGGCTACGGCTTTGTCGATCAGTTCAATGGGCGTGACGCACACCGGGCATCCGGGCCCGTGCACCAGCGTGATATCCCGCGGCAGCAAGTCTTCCAGCCCGCTCTTGACGATAGTGTGGGTCTGGCCCCCGCAGATCTCCATGACCGTCCACGGCCGCGTTACTTTCTTCCAGATCTGTTGTGCCAGTTGTTCGGCGGCCTTCTGATCGCGATATTCACTGAGGAATTTCACCGAGCTCCTCCTGAAGTCCACCGAGTTCTTCGAGGTACTGGAAGACGCGCTTCGCTTCCTCCTCATCAATCACGCTGATGGCGAAGCCCACGTGGACGAGCACATATTTTCCGACCTCGGCTTCAGGGACGTAGGCCATGTTGATCTCCTTTCGAATGCCGCCGAAGTCGACCTTGCCGCGACGAAATGCAATGTCACCGTCGTCCATGATTTCAACTACCCGTCCTGGAACCGCAAGACACATTGGATGATCTCCTAAGCGCTACACCGCAGCGCTAAGCGCCGCTCTTCCACTTTACGTGCTCATCACCGCTTGCCCCAGCGCAATACCACCATCATTCGGCGGAACCCGCTGGTGCGTGTACACCTGAAACCCGCGCGACTCGAGCATTCCAGCCGCCCGTTCCGTCAAATACCGGTTCTGAAACACTCCACCGCTCAACACGATCTGCTTGAGCTTCAACGAAGCGGCGACGTCCAGAATCCATTGCACTAGCGCGTTGTGGAACCGTGCCGCGATGCGGGGCACAAGCACGCCCGCGATCTTGTCCGCCATCACAGCCGCAATCAAAGGGCCCCAGTCCCCACCCGCTAGAGCATACGCCTCTTGCGTCCGCAAAGCGCCGATTTGATTTTCGAGGAGCATGGCGGCCTGGCCCTCAAATCGATTCTGCCTTGCGACACCGGCGATGCAGGCGACGGCATCGAATAGCCGGCCTACGCTTGTCGTAGGAACGACATGGATCCCGCGCTCGAGCATATAGCGGACCTTCGCTTCATCCAATCGGGCTTTCTCTTGCCCTGGGGCGCCGTTATCAGGTGCGGTTGACTCCGAGCCGAACACCTCAAACAGCAGACTCGCGGCCGAACGCCAACCCTCGCGCACCGCGGCATCGCCGCCCGGCAGTCCGAACGAGCGCAGGTGAGCGATCCGCTCGTAATGCTTCGCTTCCACGTGCTGATTTTCCACATGAAAGAATTCGCCGCCCCAGATGGCGCCGTCGAGTCCATATCCCGTGCCGTCCCAAGAGACTCCGAGGTACGGTCCGGCGACGTTGTTCTCCGCCGCGCAGGCCGCTACGTGCGCCTGATGGTGCTGCACGCGGATCAGGGGCAACCCAGACTTCTCCGCCCAGTGGGTCGAAGCATAGTCGGGATGCAGATCGCACGCGACGGCCTCCGGCTTGAAGCTGTACAGGCGGCATAGATCGTCGATCGCCTTCTCGAATGCCCCGCGAGCTTCGAGCGTTTCGAGATCACCGATATGCTGGCTCAGAAACACGTCCTGCCCGACCGCGATGGCAACCGTGTTCTTGAGATGTCCCCCGACCGCGAGCACCGGCGGCAGGCTGTGCGCGACGCGAATGCCCAGCGGAGCATAACCGCGCGCTCGGCGCAGGATTCCCGCGCGCCCGCGCGTCAGCCGCACCACCGAATCGTCGCACGCTCGCACGATTGGCCGGTTGTGCATCAGGAAATGATCGGCGATATCCTTCAGGCGGGCTTCGGCCTCATCATTCCCGGTCGCGATGGGCTCGTCGCTGCGGTTCCCGCTGGTCGCAATCAACGGAAAGCGGCACTCCTCCATCAGCAGATGATGCAGCGGTGAGTAAGGTAACATCACGCCAAGATAAGGAGAGCAGTGGGCCACATTCGCAGCGATGTCAGTTCCTGGCTTCGGCTGCAACAAGACGATGGGCGCCGCTTGTGACTCGAGTAGGTCCACCTCTGCCGGCGAGATCTCGCAATACGTCCGGGCCATCTCTAGCGACGGCATCATCACTGCAAACGGTTTTTCTTCGCGATGCTTGCGCTGCCGCAGCCGCGCCACCGCGTCGGTATTGCGCGCGTCCGCCAGAAGCTGGAATCCTCCGATGCCCTTGAGCGCAACGATTTCACCCTGCCGGAGCGCTTCTACCGCATCTTCGATCGTGCCACTGAGCTTAGGCCCGCACACCGGACACGCGTTCGGTTGGGCGTGGAAGCGGCGGTTCGCGGGATTCTCATACTCCTCGCGGCACCGCGGGCAAAGCACGAAATCGCGCATGGTTGTGTTGGGCCGGTCATACGGAATATCGACGACAATCGTGTACCGCGGTCCGCAGTTCGTGCAGTTGGTGAAAGGATATTCAAAGCGGCGATTCTCCGGATCGAACAACTCCTCCCGGCAGTCATTGCAGGTCGCCAGGTCCGGCAGCACGTTGACCGTCTTGCCGGAGTCGTGGTCGCTCGCCAGAATCTCGAAGCGGGTCGATCCCTCGGCGGCCAGCCAGGCAAATTCGCGCGCCGTCACCATGGAAGCCTTCGGCCGCCCCTGCTCGAGCCTTTGCTCAAAGAGATTGAGTTGCTCGGTAGGTCCCTCCACTTCCACGACGAGGCCGGCGGAGGAATTCAGCACCCATCCGGTGAGCCCCATCTCGGTGGCGAGCCGATACACAAAAGGGCGAAAGCCCACGCCCTGCACCGCTCCGCGCAGCGTGATCCGGAGGCGTTGCAGCGCGGGTTTTGCCACGGGATGTGCCACAACCGTCTTCATAGGGGCATAGCCGCTGCCCTGATTCTAAGCCTTGCTGGATAGTGGAGGAAGGGACCCTCTCGATTACGCGGACTCAACCAGCGCTACGATCCGCGCCACCAGCAAGGGGATGGCACTCTCAACCACCGCCGAGAGCGCTTCCCCGTGATCAAAACACTGCCCCGTAAGCGTCGCCGAAAATGCGCGCGGGGCCGCTCCATAGAGTTGCCGAGCCAGCGCCAGCACAGCTCCCGGAGAAAGTTGGTGCGAAAAGCGGGGAGCCTCCCGAGTCAGGTCAATTTCGGCGGAGCGGATTTCTCCGGGCAGGCCGTTTCCCCCATCGGCAGCGGCTGCGTCCACAAAAATCACGGCATCGCATCGGCAGACGGTTTCGGCCAACTCCGGCGTGAGCTGATGCACGCGAAGGATCTCGACCTCAGAAGTGGAGAGCTTGCGCTCGAATTCATCGGCCGCACGCCACGCCAGCCCATCGTCGCAGCGCAGCGGATTTCCGTACGCGATGATCAAGATGCGGCGCATGTGGAAAGTGTAGCGCGATGGAGACGGGACCCGATGTTTGTCATTCTGAGCGAAGCGAAGAACCTATGCAGTCTGCCAACGCCGGCACAATGCAGAAATCCTTCGCTACACTGGAGCAGCCGACAAGGCTGAGAATCTAGTGGGGTGTAAGTCCCCACACCACCAATTGCCTGGGCGGGTGGTTAGCATATCCGATGCATGCGGAGGCAACGAAGCATGCTCAGCTCGGACGTAAAAGCCTCGGCTGCCCTGCGGCAAATAAGCTGCAGCGGCAGGAACGATCGGGGAGGCGAGCAAACCTGAGGGCCTGAACATAACGAAATGGCTGCAGTCTCGAAAAGGGGATCCGTCATGAAATCGTTTTGACGGGTTAACGCGGGAAGCCGACCTCGATAGTGTACGGGGGAAGGCCGATGACGTGGAGGAAGAAACAGGCAGATGCACTCCACGGGACCGCCGTGACAGGGGCCCAGGCACGCAGGGAAGGATTCTCAGAGATAACGTCGGGAAGGTCCCGCCAGCAGCAGGGGCTGGTCGCAACCTGCAGAGACTCCTCGAACGAGGCTTAGGCCGAAGGAGAGGAGAGCGAGTGGGATCGACGAATGAGTCTGTAAGAGCTAAGACCGGGGAGTAGTGTCCTCGCAGGAGGCGGTACACGTCTCCCTGATCAAGGTAACGCCAAGATCGGGCAAAGAGACTCTGGGTACTTGGTGGTTCCATCGGCAGCGTGGTGGTCGGACTCAGAGCCGGCATAAGCCGACGCATGAGATGGAACTAAGCTGCGAGCAAACCATTCATAGTCGGGGCGTATGCGAACCAGCGCTTGAACCTCGTTGCGAATGGGAAGGCTCACGGACGAGAGACCAAGACTTCAAACCGGACCTGGGAAATTCGGCCGTCCGGCATTATAGGGGGGCCTCCGAAAACGTAGCTACGGTGGAAATGAGAACCCAACTCGCAATCGAAAGAGCGGGCTTGGTAACCCTCCACCTACAGCCGGCGCGTCGGAGCTCTATCCCAACCAGGATGACAGGACGTTCTTCGTGCGGTCATGTCCGCGTCGCCAGAGGAGCAGCTTGGCTACGTCGCATCCATCAAGCTCGTGCCACTTCGTCCAGCACCTCGCCTTCCGGACTGAGTAGCTGAATCCGCAGCATCATCTCTCCGAACGCATGCGTTGAACAACTCAGGCACGGGTCGTAGCACCGGATCACCGCTTCGACACGGTTCAACATCCCCGGCGTCAGGCGGTTGCCGTGAACATAATGCTTGGCTACCTGCAACACGCTGCGATTCATCGCCAGATTGTTCTGTCCAGTGGCGATGATCAGGTTCACCCAGCGGATCAATCCCTGGTCATCGATCTTGTAGTGGTGAAATAACGTCCCTCGCGGTGCTTCCGCCGCGCCCACGCCTTCGAGCGCGTTGGGCCGGGCCACCGCCCGCACATGCTTCGACAGAATCTCGGGATCGTTCAACAACTGTTCCAGCCGCTCAATGCAGTACAGGATCTCGATCAGCCGCGCATGGTGATAGTGGAAGGAACTCAAAACCGCCGTGCGCTGCAATTCGTGAAACTCGGCCAACTCCTGATCGGCCCGCGGAGTGCCGCAGCGGTCGGCCACATTCAGCCGCGCCAGCGGCCCCACGCGATAAATGCCGTCGGGAAATCCCTTGGGCTTGTAGTAGGACGACTTGAGATAGCTCCAGGGCTCGACCTTCTCGCCGATGTAGCTCGCGTACTCCGCCGGATCGACCTGCTGCGCGACGATATGGCCCGAGGCATCCACCACGCGCAGGTTGCCGTCGTAAAAAGTGAGCCCGTTGTCCTTCTTGACGATCCCCATAAACAGCGTAGGAAAGTTTCCAAACACCGAAATCTCTTCGCGAAACTTCTCCGTCACGCTCTTGAACCACTCCAACGTGCGCTCTGCGATGGCCAGTGCATCCGGCAGCGCGAACAGAATGGCGTCGCGGTTCGCTTCCGTCAGCGGCTCACTCACGCCGCCAGGCACCACCCATGCGGGATGGATTCGCTTCCCTCCCAGCCGCTCGATGATCTTCTGCCCAAACTGGCGCAGCCGAATGCCGTCCAGCGCCAGCTCGGGATTCTTTTCCGCCACCCCAAAGATGTTGCTGGTTGTAGGATCGGCATCCATCCCCATCAGCAAGTCAGGCGACGAAAGATGAAACAGGCTGAGGGCATGCGACTGCGTGACCTGCGCGAGCCCGAAAATGCGGCGCAGCTTGTCCGCCGTAGGAGGAATCCGCACCGCCAGCAACTGGTCGCAAGCCTTGGCCGACGCAATCAAATGGCTCACCGGGCATATCCCGCAAATGCGCGCCATCAGCGACGGCATCTCGTAAAATGGCCGCCCTTCGCACAGCTTCTCGAAGCCACGGAACTGGGTGACGTGAAAGCGGGCTTCCTCGACCCGTCCGTCTTCGTTCAAATGGAGCGTGATCTTGGAATGGCCTTCGATGCGTGTTACCGGATCGATGACGATGCTGCTGCCCTGCTTCACGAATTCTCCTCTTTCGCTTCGAGTTTCGAGCTACGAGCGATGAGCTACGAGTTGCGAGCTCTTCCGCCCTCAGTGATCGGTTCTCGGCTCTCAGTTCCCCGTTAATTTGGTTTCTTGTAGATCCAAAGCTCTTAGCTCCTGGATCGAAGCTCGAAGCTCGTAGCTACTTACGCCCCGAACCGAGTCTTCAAGCTCACATCCGGCGTACGCCCTTCCAGCAGCTCCGACACCACGTAATAAATCGTGTCAGCTGACGGTGGACATCCCGGAACAAACACATCCACAGCGACGAATTCATGGATCGGGCGCGAATTCTCCAGCAGCGCCGGCACCACCTGGTCCGGGATTCCCGGGTCGAACGTCACATTCTCGCGATACGCCCGATCACAGACCGCCTTCACGCCAAACGAATTGCGCATGCCCGGCACATTCGCCGTGACCGCGCAGTCGCCCAGCGACACCAATATCTTGGTCCGCTCGCGCACGATCTTGATCTTGTGGAGGTCCCCCTCGGTGCTTACCGCGCCCTCAACCAGGGTCACATCGACGTCGGCGGGAAATTCCTTGGCGTCCACCAGCGGGCTGTACACCAGATCGGCGAGCCCGGCCACGGTCAGCAGCCGCTCGTCCATATCGAGAAACGACATATGGCAACCGGAGCAGCCATCGAGCCATACGGTAGCAAGCTTCTTCTTACTCATAGGATATGAATTCATTTACCACGAAAGACGCGCAGGTCAACGAAGGAAAGTCGGTAAACGAAGTCCTCCGTGAACCTTCGTGTCCTTCGTGGTTCAAGATTTTGAACTTCATTCGTTCTCTTCCCGCATCATGGTCAGGTAGGGCAAGAACTGGCGCCGCTTCAGCATTTCGGCGACCGAGCGTCCTTTTTCAAACAGCGCCCCCGTGGGACACACATGCACGCACTTGCCGCAACTGGTGCAGGTTTCCGACGATCCCCACGATTCGTTCAAATCGGTGATGACTTTGGCGTCGATGCCGCGCCCCATGATGTCCCAGGTATGCGCGCCTTCGATCTCGTCGCACACGCGCACGCAACGAGTACACAGAATGCAGCGGTTGTGGTCGATGACGAAGCGGTCGTGCGATGCGTCCACCTCCTCCTTGGGATATCGATAAGGAAAGTGCACGTGAGTGATGCCCAACCGCTGCGCCAGCATCTGCATCTCGCAGTGGCCGTTCGAGACGCAAACCGAGCACACGTGGTTGCGCTCGGTAAACAGCAATTCCAGAATCATCCGCCGGTATCCCTGCAGCCGCTCGGAGTCGGTGGTGACCTCCATGCCTTCCTCGACCACGGTGACGCAGGCGGGCAGCAGTTTATTCTGTCCCTTGATCTCGACCAGGCACAAGCGGCACGCGCCCACGTCGGAGAGGCCATCCATCTCGCACAAGCGCGGGATGAAGATGCCATTCTGCCGGGCCACGTCGAGGATGGTTTCTTCCTGGCGTCCGCTCAGATCGCGGCCATCGATTCTCAGGGTTTTTACGGGGGCGACGGGGCTCATGCGTTTTCTCCCACCGGCTGGGCGCCACAGACGCCAGCCGGGCACTTGTGATCTTCAATATGGGCCCGGTACTCCTCGGCGAACGAGCGCAGGGTGCTCACCACCGGATTCGGCGCCGACTGTCCCAAGCCGCACAGGCTGGTGTGCTTCAGCAGATCGCACAACTCTTCCAGCATCTTCATGTCCTGCGGCGTAGCGCTCATGTTCGCGATGGCCGAGAGGATGCGGTGCATCTGATACGTTCCGACCCGGCACGGGATGCACTTGCCGCACGACTCGGTCATGCAGAAGTCCATGAAGTACTTGGCCACGTCGACCATGCAGGAACTTTCGTCCATCACGATCATGCCGCCCGAACCCATGATCGACCCCGCGCGGGCCAGCGATTCGTAATCCACGGGCATATCAAGGCAATCGGACGGCAGGCAGCCGCCCGAAGGCCCGCCCGTCTGCACCGCTTTGAACTTGCGCCCCTCCGGAATCCCGCCGCCGATTTCAAAGACCATCTCGCGCAACGAAATTCCCATCGGAACTTCGACCAGGCCGGTGTTTTCCACGCGCCCGGCCAGGGCGAAGACCTTCGTGCCTTTGCTCTTTTCCGTGCCGATGCCGGCATACCACTCCCCGCCATTGCGGATGATGGGCGCAATATTGGCAAACGTCTCTACGTTATTGATGAGGGTCGGCTCCCCGAAGAGCCCTTCCATGGCCGGATACGGCGGCCGCGGACGGGGCGTCCCACGCTTGCCTTCCACCGAAGCGATCAATGCCGTCTCTTCGCCGCATACGAAAGCGCCGGCGCCCAACCGCAGGTCCATGCGAAAACTGAAGCGCGTGCCGCAGATATTGGAGCCCAGCAATCCCATTCGCTCCGCCTGCCGAACGGCGTTGCGCAGTCGCTTGATGGCCAACGGGTACTCCGCCCGCACATAGATGTAGCCTTCCGACGCACCCACGGCATACGCGGCAATCAACATGCCTTCGAGCACGCGGTGCGGATCGCTCTCTAGCACGCTGCGGTCCATGAACGCTCCCGGATCGCCTTCGTCGGCATTGCAGATGACATACTTCTGCGTGCCTACGGATTTCGAAACCGTGCTCCACTTCAGCCCCGTGGGATATCCCGCGCCCCCGCGGCCGCGCAAGCCGCTCTTGGTCACCTGCTCAATGACTTCGCGCGACGTCATTTCCGTTAGAGCTTTGATCAGCGCCGTGTACCCGTTCGCGGCCACGTAATCTTCCACGCGGTCGGGATCGATGACGCCGGAATTCTCCAGCACGATCTTCTGCTGCCGCTGGAAGAACGGAACGTCGGTCGGACAGAGCAGGCGCGCCACCGGTTCCCCATCGAGACCATCGAGAATCGCAGCGCCATCCCCGGCTTCGACTTTCTTGTAGAGCACGCCGTTGCTGGTCGACACCAGTGGACCTTCCGAACACAGACCCATGCAGCCCACGCCCTTGATCTGGCAGTGGTCCTTGGTGCCGCGGCGCGTCACTTCCTGGTCGAGCGCGTCTTTTACACCTTGACTCTGGCAGGAGAGACATCCAGCGGCGACGCACACGTTCACGCGCTGGGTGAACTGGCTCTGCGCCTCGCGTTCGGTTTCGGCGATTTGATCGAGTTCCTCGGGCGTCATGCGTGAGTCCATTTCTTCAGGTGTTCGCGGACGGCCGCGGTCCCGACCTTACCCGCAACTTCCTGGTCGTAGACGACCGCCGGAGCGAGTCCACAGGATCCCAGGCAGCGCGCCGTCAGCAGCGACACTCTCTTGTCGCCCGTGGTCTCCCCGGGACGAATTCCCAGTTCGTTCTGCACCGTATCGAGCAACTGCTGCGATCCCTTGATGTAGCACGCCGTTCCCATGCAGATGACGCAGGTGTGCTCGCCCGCGGGCTTCAGCGTGAAGAAATGGTAGAAGGTGGCGACGCCATAGGCACGGCTGAGCGGCACGCGCAACGACATGGCAACATAGCGCAGCGCTTGCTCGTCGAGATATCCGAACGCCTCTTGTACCGTGTGCAGGGTCTCAATCAGTCCGCGCTGCTGCTGGCCCTGACGCCGAATCGTGGCATCGACCAACTTCCAGCGCTTGTCCTGATTGGGCGGAGTGGGCTTGGCAACATAGGAATGCATATAAGTTCTCAATCGCAGTCAGACAGAACGTTGATCATCGCGACCGTGAAACAAAAACCGATTCTAGTTCCGGCGCGGGTTGTGCAAACAACTCGGTCCACAAATATTTCGTGCAGCTGTTTCATTTCGGTTCGCGTTCCCCAAAAAGATCCTTCGCACACACGTCGACCTGCTCTTCGATGATGTCGAATCGAAAAGCGCCATTGGAATCACTTTCATTTCGAAAAACGGTTCGATGGTCTCGCCTGCCCCAAGCTTCACGACCGGAGCGTCAGCACCGGACAATGGGCCTGCGCAATCACATGGTGCGCCGTCGACCAGGGCAGATGCGTCGTGCCGCCCTGTCCGGAGGCGCGCGCTCCCAGCACGATCATGTCGGCCTCACGATCGGACGCGACCTTCAGGATGCAGTCCGCTGCCGATCCAAACTCCAGTACGGTTTCCGGTGCGTATTGCAGAGCATGGTTGCTTGGAATCAGCGATTTCAGACGGCCAATGCTGTCTTCCATCAGATCGGGACGCGTTCCCAGGTGCGAATAGTCCTCGATCACGTGCAGCAGTGTGAGCCGCGAGCGGAATTCCTCGGCCAGCGCGACTGCCTCCTGCGCCGCGTACTGCGAGTACTGCGCAAAATCGGTCGCGAACACGATCTGCTGCAACTCCAATTCAACCGGAGCCAGATCGCGCCCGTGGGTTGGAAATGCCGGTAGTTTGGCGCGTCCTGAGACTCTCGGCCCCACCGTCAGCACGGGGCAGCATGCGTGCCGCAGAATGTCCTCCGCCACCGAACCCAGCAGCAGTTTGCCCAGACCCGAGCGACCGTGAGTTCCCACCACGATCAGATCAATCTTGTTCTCGTCGACAATTCCAGCCAGGCTCTTCCAGACCTGCCCGTGACGGACGTAGTTATGGTGCGTAATTCCATCGGCGCGCGCGCAAATCTGGTCGAGTTTGACTCTGGCCTCGGTATGCGCGTCTTCGTAGATCGTGCTCATGCTGACGTAATCCACGCCACCGGTCATCATTAGCAGGCTGGCGTCGGAAAGCACATGAGCGGCATGCATCGTAGCTCCAAACCTCCGGCAGATCGCCACGGCGTAGGGAAAAGCCGATTCGGAGGTTGATGAAAAATCGGTGGCAAACAATACATTCTTCACCGCGATAGCGCTCAGCGATCGCGGTTCGAGCATTGTTCCGTATAGTTCTTCCATAGGGGTCATGGAACACCTCCCACACCTATGTTTCAAAGATCAACCCTAAGTGCGTTCTCCGGTATGCCCCCTGTCACCTCTTTTTGTGATTCAAATCACATAGGGTGTTCACTTTTGGAGTTTTTCAGTCACTTACGGACAACATCAATAACTTGGAGATAATTTCATAGACTTACCGACAGAAGGCAAGAACGCCTGAACGAGTGCGCTGGCAAAACGAGGTTGGCCGACTCCGCAGGATGCCATTTCCCGAGCCGGCAACGGGCCTAATTTCGACGATCGGGGAGTGAGACGGGGAAATCCTCAGGCGCAGAAACGCAATGCGTCCTGCGGCACGGCAGATCGGTTCTACGACATTTCAACGACTTACACGAATCGTCAATAACTTACAGATAAGATCAACAACTTACAGACAACTGCAGCGTTTACTGTGCAAACCCATCGGCTTGCGTCACTGCGCCGATCGCCACCGTGTGGTCGATGTAGACTCTGCCGGCGTCGAGTGCCTTGCGATCCAGTTCGAGCAGCGCCGGATTCTTGACTTTCTTTTCCAGCACTTGCATCGCCGTCGTTGGAGACAGGCATTCAGTCTCTTCCAGCAGCGCCCCCATCATCACAACGTTGGCGACTTTGGCCGAGCCTAGCTTGTCGGCAATCTCGGAAGCCGGAATGCAAACCACTTGCGCCTGCGGGATGCTGAGATCATCGGGTAGACGCTCGCGGCCGTAAATGATCGTGCCGCCCGGCGCAACCTGGGCGTAGAACTTGCGCAGCGAGATCTCATTCATCGCAACCAGAACGTCAGGCCGCGAGATCACCGGAGAGCCAATGCGATCTTTCGAAAGACAGATGTGGCAGTGCGCGCTTCCCGAACGCATCTCTGGACCATAGGAGGGCAGCCAGCTGACTTCCAGTCCTTCGCGCATGCCCATCTCGGCCAGAAGTTGGCCGAGCAGCAGCACGCCTTGTCCTCCGAAGCCCGCGATCTTGATGCCGAGGTCGCGGAAGTGATGCTGCTTCTTCGGTGCGGGTCCATCGCCAGCTGCTTTGCGCTCGCCTTCCACCAGTTCGGCCACAGTCTTGTGCGGCGGAATATTGTTGTTTGGAATCTCAATGGCGCGGTCGCGAAATACATTCAGCGGGAAGTTCGGAATCATCTTCTCGGCAATCCACTTCCGCGCTTCCACCGGATCCTTGCCCCAGATCGTGGGACAGGGAGAAAGAATCTCGACGAAGGTAAAGCCGGCCCCGGCGCGTTGCAACTCGAGCGCTTTGCGCACGGCCCGCCGCGCTTTCATGATGTTCTTGTTGTCCGACAGCGCGACCCTCTCAATGTAGACCGGAGCTTCGAGCGAGGAGAGCATCTCGGCCATATGCAAGGGGAAACCTTCGTTTACCGGCCGGCGGCCCCACGGAGAAGTTGTGCTGCGCTGGCCGACCAGCGTGGTGGGCGCCATCTGCCCGCCAGTCATGCCGTAGATCGCATTGTTGACGAAGAAGACGCTGATCTTTTCCCCGCGATTCGCCGCATGCACGATCTCTGCCGTGCCGATCGCGGCCAGGTCGCCGTCTCCCTGATACGCGATCACGATCTTGTCGGGGCACGCTCGCTTCAGGCCAGTGGCGGCGGCGGGAGCGCGGCCGTGGGCGACTTGCACGTTGCCCACATCGAAATAGTAGTAGGCGAAAACCGAGCAACCCACGGGGCTGACCAGGATGGTGTCGTTCTGCACACCTAAATCTTCGAGCGCTTCTGCGATGAGCTTATGCGCCACGCCATGGCCGCATCCGGGACAGTAGTGGGTCTGGTGCTGCAGGTCGCTTTTACGTTCGTACAGCGGATAGAACGCTTCCGACTTCTGGTGCACGACCTCGTACTTATCGGTGCTCACCTTCGGTTGTTCCTGGACTACATGGTCCGCCATTGTGAGATCCTCTTTTACGGCTCTTGGCTTCCGGCTCTCGGCTTCCGGAAGCCGGACGCCGGAAAGCGGAAGCCGCTTTTTCACACTGCCGCTGGCATCTGCTCTTCCATCTTGGTTAACAACTCTTCGACCGAGGGCACGTTGCCGCCCACGCGTCCGTAAAACTCGATCGGGCGTTTGCCTTCGAGAGTCAGGCGGACGTCGTCCACCATCTGCCCGTTGCTCAATTCCACCACGAGAAGTTTTTCCGCGCGCAGCGCGGTCGCCAGCAGTTGCGTCGAGGGGAACGGCCACAAAGTGATCGGCCGGAATAATCCGACTTTGATTCCCTGCTTGCGCGCTTCGTCGACGGCCGACCGCAATACACGCGACACGATGCCGTAGCCGACGACGATCAGTTCGGCATCTTCCGTGCGGTACTCTTCGCAGCGCGTTTCGGTCTGCTTCGCCCGCATGTATTTCGCTTCCATGCGGCGCTGGTGCTCTTCCAGGTCATCGGATTCGAGAAAGATCGAGCTGATCATGTTCTTGCGCGTCCCTGCAGTTCCCTTCACGGCCCAGGGCTTTTGCGGGGCCCAGATTTCGCGGTATTCGAGGTCGAGCGGCTCCATCATCTGGCCGACGAATCCATCGGTCAACACGATTGCCGGATTGCGGTAGCGATCGGCAAGGTCGAAGGCAAGAATCGTCAGGTCCGCCATCTCCTGCACCGACGCTGGAGCAACCACCAGGTTGCGATAGTTGCCGTGCCCTCCGCCCTTGACCATGGCGAAGTAGTCGCTCTGCTCGGGAGCGATGTTGCCGAGACCGGGACCTCCGCGCATGACGTCCACGATCACGCAGGGCAACTCCGCGCCGGCAAGGTAGGAGATGCCTTCCTGCATCAGGCTCAGTCCGGGACCGGAGGATGCGGTCATGACACGCTCGCCCGCAGAGGCCGAGCCGTACACCATGTTGATGGAAGCCGTCTCGCTTTCCGCCTGGACAAACGTGCCGCCGATTTCAGGAAAATAAAGTGCCGCGGCTTCGGCGACTTCGCTCGCCGGCGTGATGGGGTAGCCGTAATAGGCGCGGCATCCGGCGAGCACGGCGCCCTTGATGACTGCAACGTTTCCTTTACACAGTTGCCGCATGTTCGCCTCCTGGCTGAACTTGCGAGGCAGCCACTTTGGGCGGCGGGACCAGGCGATAAACGACGATGGCCCCGGGCTCAGGGCAGCAGTAGAAGCAGATGCCGCATCCGGTGCAATCGTGGCCGGTGTAGCGCGCCGGATGAACGCCATAGGAACTTAGTTCAGGAGCCAACTCCAGGCATTTCGGCGGGCAGGATTCCACACACAGCCCGCATCCTTTGCACTCCTCGATGTCGATCGTGATATTGCCGCGTGCTGAACCTGCCATAGGTCGTCACCTCGATACGGCTGTTTGGGACTGCTGCGGAGACTGCGCCCACTTGGTCTTCTCGCAGTATTCGTAAAGCTCGGCGCGGAAGTCGGGATGGGCTATCTCTATCAGCGACTTAGCCCGTTCGCGAATCGTCTTGCCGTGCAGGTACGCCACGCCATACTCCGTCACGACGTAGCGGACCAAGCCCCGCGAGGTGACGACTCCCGCCCCCGGATCGAGCATGGGGACGATTCGGGAAATGGTTCCCTGCTTCGCGGTCGATGAAATCGCGATGATCGGCTTGCCGCCTTTGGAGCGCGTCGCTCCGCGCAGAAAATCCACCTGCCCGCCGATGCCGCTGTAGAACTGGTTGCCAATCGAGTCCGAGCAAACCTGCCCGGTCAGATCGATCTGCACCGCCGAATTGATCGCCACCATGTTGTCGTTGCGGGCAATCAGGCCGGGATCGTTGGTGTAGGCCGTGGGATGAAATTCGAAGATGGGATTGTTGTCGACGAACTCGAACAGGCGCTTGGTGCCCAGGGCAAATCCAAGGATGATCTTGCGCGGCTTGAAGTTCTTGCGCGCCCCGGTGAGCACTCCGGCTTCAATCAGCGGAATCACGCCGTCGGAGACCAGCTCGCTGTGTACGGCGAGATCTTTGCGATCCATGAGCAGGGGCAAGACCGCGTCCGGAATTCCGCCAATGCCGGTTTGCAGGACCGCTCCATCTTCGATCAGGCCGGCCACGTCGCGCGCGATGGCAATCTGCAGGTCGGTCACGACCGGGCGCTTCAGCGCACACAGCGGACGCGACGACTCGACGAAGACGTCGATGTCGTTGACGTGAATGAAGCTGTCGCCGTATGTGCGCGGCACGTTATCGTTGATTTGCGCCACCACATGCTTGGCGCACTTCGCGGCGGTCAAAGTCGTGTCGACGCCGACGCCAAAACTGCAGAATCCGTGGGAATCCGGCGGAGAGACTTCGATCAGGGCTACATCGATCGGCATGGCGCCGCTCTCAAACAGCCCTTCAATTTCAGAGAGGTAAATCGGAGTATAGTCGGCGCGGCCGTCGTTGATGGCATCGCGCACGTTGGCGCCGATGAATACGGCATTGTGCCGGAAGTGTCCCGCCATTTCGGGTGCGACGTAGGGCGCGCACCCCATAGTCATCATGTGAACGATTTCGACGTTATAAACTTCTGGTCCGCGGCGCATGAGCGCCTCGACCAGAGTTTCGGGCTCGGCACAGCCGGGCTGGATGTAGACGCGCATCCCCGACTGCACGCACTGCAGCGCGTCGTCGGCCAATCTTAGCCGCTTCTTGTATTCCATTTCCCACGACATCGACATGTTGGTAGCTCCCCTAGCTAGCCCTCAGCGCACCGGCGTGGTGCGTGGTCCGGGCAACTTCTTCTTCGTACCCCACAGCGGCATAATAAATCGCCCGATCAAAAAACATCTCAAGCATTTGCAGCAACTCCAGTTCCCCCATGATTTCGATGGCGCGGTCCATCACGGCTTCGCTCTTGAGGAACTCCCAGAGATTCTCCTTGGTGAGCACGATTGCCTGCACGACCTCGCTGAGTGGAACCTTTTGTTGCGCGCGGCGCGAGCCGATCTCGCGATAGCGCTGTTCGATATCCAATTCGTTTTTGCCCAGAAGCCACTCGCCCAGGTGGCGGTAGATTTCGTAGACGCGCTCTCTCAACTCATGCGCGGAGATGTCGGAGAAATGGGTGACCTGATTGCTGCCGGCGACTCGTTCTTCCAGTCCCGCGGCGAGCGCATCGGCATGGGTTTCGATCAAACGCACCAGTCTGTAAGAGAACATCATATGCACCCCCTCGCCCGTTGCAGGGCGCTCGACCCAAAAGGCCGTTCAGACCCCGAGTTTCACAACAGCGTCTTCATTACTCCAGCCCTCGACCGGAACCTTGCCGGTTTCAACGGAGGGTTCCATGGTCTGGGGGACGGTGATGGCGCGCGAAATCATGCACACGGCTTTGGTTTTGCGCAGCAGGTTCAATCCCGCCTCGCGTTGCTCTTCGAACTGCACGGTCAGTCTGGGGCGGATCAGGATCTCGTTAAAATTGCACCCGGTGGTCCGGCTGCGGCGGACGACGCCCTCCATTTCGACTTCGAGGTCCGTAAAGTCGAACTTGGCGGCACGGGCGATTTCATGAAACGTGGTCGTGAAGCATCCGGCAAGCGAGCAGAGCAGCAGTTGTTCGGGAGTCCAACGGCCCTGCAGGCCTCCTAATTCAGCAGCCTCGGAGAAGTGGATCGTGTTAGGGGAGGACTCGCACTTGGCCAGTCCAGTGCGGCCTGAAGTCCACCAGGCCGAAACGCGATAAGTATATTCTGCCGCCATATTTAGACTCCTGGCGCTCCCAGAGGGCGCCGTCCCCACCTCAAGAGGAGAGGGTGAAGATCACGGTGATCGTGGTCTCGACCTCTACCGGTTGCCCGTTCAAAAGGTACGGCTTGTAGCGCCACTGCTTGACGGCCGCGAGGGCCGCCGGCACCAGCATGGGGTGACCGCTGACCAGCTGCAGGTTCGTGATTTGTCCGTTAGTGTCGATGACCGCGCTGAGGATCACGTCGCCCTGCACACGCGCAGCGCGAGCCAGAGTCGGATACGTTGGTTCCGTGCGTTGGATCAGCAGGCCCTTGGTCACGCCACCCGAGATGCGGATGCGCGTCGGGGTCGCCGGCACGAACTTGGGAACGGCCGACAGGCTGTTCGAGGAACTGATCACGCTGCCAATCACGCCTCCCAATTGTCCACCCGGGATCCCTCCCGGAACTCCTCCCACGACTCCACCGTTGGAAGCCATCGGCGGCGGCGCCTCCTCTTCCTTAATCATCTGAATCTTCTGTGGAATCTTCGTCGGGGTGCGCAATGTGCCGTTGTTCAGCAGATCGGTCTGGATCTGCTTGACCACGTGCACTTCGGCGGCCGCCGGCGGCGGGGGCGGCGGCGGCGGCGGCGCCACGAGGAAGGTGAGCAATTGCGCCCGGGGCAACTCCTCGGTAAACATCAAAGGAACAGCCAGCATCAGCATGATCACCAGGCAATTGATAAGAAATGAGGTGCTCGTGGCGAAGAACTTGCGCTTGCGCTGTACGCCAAATTCGAGCAGGCTGTCGGAAAATATAGGACGCGGCGGCAACGCTGGTCCGAGTACCAGATCTTTCCCCTGCAGGATGGCGGCCGTCCCGCGACCTGGCTTAACTTCCTTGCTTGCCTGTACTTCTGGTTCGTGGACCTCGATTGTGCTCATCGCAACCTCCGTGCCTTACCCTGGCTCGACTTCTTTCCAGCCGGTCGTGTCCATGGGATGTGCCCTGAGCGGTCACATCTCCGCTTTCTCCACGGACATCTTCTTCTAAGCTATCGGCAGGGCAAATGGCGCTCATCACGGTTCTTCGTGATCTCAATCACGGTTTTCGCGTTTTGGCTAACCCAAAGTAACCACGGCAGATGAATGGCAGGAAGAGCTCGCAAGTGCGGTTTCGGCACCACACAATGGACCGCGAAGAAGAAGCAAAGAGACAGAACTCAGCAAAATTCCGCGGACTTCAGCCTCGTTGAAGCGCGGAAATGTGGGCGGGGCTTTGCTTACCCAGCGGCACGCAGAGAATTGGATCGCAAACCGAGAGGCACGCGGGCGTGGATCGTGGCACCACCACCATGCGGACTCGAGTCAATCGAGAATGCTCCGCCAACCAGATTCAGGCGCTGTTCCATTCGAATCAGACCGAGGCCTTTCCCGGTGCGGGCCGCTGCTACGTCAAAACCGATCCCGGAGTCGCTCACCGAAAGATGCACTTCGTTCTGGGATTCCCGCAATTGCACGACGAACCGCCGCGTTCCGCTGTGTTCCATCCCGTTGTACAAGGCTTCCTGCAGCACACGGAAGAGACAGAGAGAAACCTCATGCGGCATGGGGCCAGGCTGGCCATGGCTCCGGAAATGAATCTCGGCTCCCTTGCGCTCCCCAAACTCGTTGCAGAAACATCGTATGACGGTTGCGATGTCAACGTATTCCAGGCGGGGAGAGTGCAATTCGTGAGCCGAGGCCTTGACGTCGCCCAAAACGTTCACGATCTGCTTCCCTACCTCGCCCATGCGGTGGAGCAGGCCGGCAGGCTGATCCGGAGTGTTGGTCTGCAGTTCTTGCATCTGAATCGCGACTAGAGCAAGGCGCTGCCCAATATCCTCGTGCAGATCCATGGAGATGCGATAGCGTTCGCGCTCCTCTGCCTCGATCACCCGGCGGTTCATGCTGGCTAGTGCGTCGGCGATTTGCTTGCTCTCGGTGATGTCCTGGGCAGTGCCCCGCAGGCGGACGATGCGGCCGGCGCTGTCGCGCTGCACCTCGCCGCGGGCTTTGATCCATCTCCTGGCCCCATCCTCGCGGACCATCTCCAGGTCGAGTTGGTAGGGAGCGCCGGTTCGCAATGCTTCTTCCACGGCTTGGCGCAGCTTCTCCCAAGTCTCCGGAGTGTAGAGCTTGTGATGGTCCTGAAAGCTGACAGCCGGCAGGCGGAGGTCGCGCCCAGCGATGCGGTACAGCTCTTCCGACCACTGGACGGTATCAGTGGCGGGATCCCATTGCCAGCTTCCCACCTGTGCCAGACGCTGGGCTTCCCGGAGTTCTGCCTCGCGCAGTTGCAGCACTTCTTCGGTCTGCTTGCGCTCGGTGATGTCGAGCGCCATGCCCAGCATCCGTTCCGGAGTTCCATCCTTGGAGTAATAGAATTTGCCTTTTGAGGCGACCCAGCGTTCGCTGCCGTCCGGACGCACAACGCGGAACTCCGCGGCATACGGTTCGTGGCTTTGCATGGCTGCACGAACCTCTGTCGCTACTCGTCGGCGATCGTCCGGGTGAACGCGATTATGGAAATCTTCGACCCGCCCGACATAGCTGCTGGATGGGATTCCAAACATGGTTTGCAGGTCGCCGAACCAGGCATCGCGTCCGCTCTTGATGTCCCAATCCCAGCCTACGGATCGGCCCGCTTCCAATGCCAGGCGGAGCCGGTCGTTGGCCATCACGACACGTAAGGCGAGCTCGTGTTTCGCCAGATACTCTCGGATGTAGGCGGCACTGGCCAGTAGGACAATCGCCGCGATGGCTACAAGCAGGCGTAAGGTGCGCACACTCGCCGGGCTGTCGCGCCTCAGCAACTCCCACGCAATCGGGATCGAGATCATTACGACCACGATCATCGCCCAGGCTGAAGCTTGGGAGCCGTCTCCGCCGTCGGATCGGATTGACCCTGCTTCAGTATCCCGGATCTGCCATGCCCTGAGCGGGATCCACACAAACCAGCAGACGGAGGCGGTCAGCCCCAGACCATAGAGCTTGCCGTTGAGGTAGCCTCCCGAATCCGCCGCGAGGTTCGCCAGCAAGGAGCTTAAGGTGTACAGGGAGGATGCGCCCAACAGATGCAGATAGATGGACTTCCAGGGCTGATGCGCGCGAACAGACAGTACGGCCGACGCTAGAACCAGCGTCAGATTTTCAGCCAGGTAAAGAATGTCAAAGCGGGGAGCGTAGCTGGACGATGAATTCGAGGATAAGTACTGGTATGGAAAGATTAAGTACCCGTAAAGAAAGCTCCAGAAAAACAATATGAAAAGAAAATTCAGGATAATCCGGTACTGCCGGGTGTCAGCATTCCTGTGCGGAAGAGCGGCCACCGCCGCGATCAAGGGCGCGATATGCAGAAACAACACGAGATCAGCAATCGAATTGTCGGGTACCCCAACGTGCAGAATCAGTTCGTAGTAGACAATCACCCATTGGTCGAGCGTCCAGAGGGCAAGGCCGATTGCGAATAAAACCCAGAAGGACCTCCTTCCCATCGTGTTGTGGGCCGCGTTGCGGATGGCGAAGCCGGTCGCAAGAACCAGCAGAAGGAAATAGCTGACGCCGCTGTAGGAAACGACGATAGTACCGGGCGTCACGGCGAGTGACAGAACCGCCTTGATCACGACGATTCCCATCAGGACGGCCGGCCAGGTAGGCCCTGAAGGCAATCTGGAAGCGATTCCAAAATTCGACCAGGATTGTTCTTTCATGATTTCAGAGGCGCGTCTGCAATCAGATTCTTCGGCTGACGAGGAAGATAACGCCCCCAAGCAAACCCAACCGGCGAACGCCAGTCAATGACCGTCGAGCGCGAAGACGTCATTAAGGTGTTATACGCGCCTTTGCGGGTGAGTCCAACATGAAATGCGGCTTCGAGCGCGAGGCGAAAATCCGCCACGATCAAGCGCTGGTATCGCACTCGTCAAGCAAGGCCAACTGGATCAGAAGCTTGGCCAGGGAATCGAGGGTCACCAGCGGGTGGTAACCGGCGTACTTTGCGGCGCGACGGGCGATCCTCTAATCTCGTGCAGATCCAAACGGGAGGGCAATGCCATTCGATCCTCTTCCAGAGTAGTGCACAGCACAGCGTCTGCTTCGTCGGCAGCCTTGCATCGGAATCCTGTCTCCAAACGGCGCAGTAACCGGATGGCGCTGCACGCCTCGGTGGGATTGTCGGGCCACGATCAAAAAAAGACTCCGTTTACGATGCCAGCCAAAGCGACCAACCTGAATAAGCACGGGGCGGTGGTTCAGCTAAATCGGGATCTGCCGGTGGGGTCCGTGGTCGTCGTGAAGAATCAGCGTGGAGCGGAAGTGACCGCGCGCGTGGTTTCGCACATCAGCGCAGTGGCAGGAAACCGCACGTATGGAATCGAGTTTGTCGAAAAGGACGAGCGCGCGCTGAATTTCTGGGGAATCTCATTCCCGACGGCCTAGCTAGGAGCTGCGGACAAACACCGCCGGCACGCTGCCGCTAAATTTGGAAAAGCCCGCGCTCTTCGTCAAGTAGCCGGCTTCAATGTTTCGTCGACGGCGACCAAAATTTTCCCCTCGACAACTTTCACCGGGTAGGCGGCGACCCCTATTCCGGGCACAGGGTGCGTGCTTCCGGTGGTGACATCGTATTTCCAGCCATGTCCCCGACAGGTGATGATATTGCCCTCGAGCTTCGAAAGTCCGAGCGATACTCCGTGGTGAAGACAAGCATCGTCGATGGCGTAGACGGTGCCATCCACGTTGAAGAGTGCAATTTCTTTGCCTTCGATCGAGACCGTTGTGCCTCGTCCGGGAGGAAGCTGCTCCAGATTCGCGACCTCGATATAGTTCGCCATAAGTCACGCCGCCTTTTCGTTTGAGGAATGGCGTTCCAGTTCCTCCGCCAGGATCGGCAGGCCGAGATTGAAAGTCTGCACTCCCTGCACGACGCAGAGCTTCAGCACTTCCATTATCTCTTCCATGGTCGCGCCGGCCTGGAGCGCGTTTTGGATGTGGCGGCGCGTGCCTGGTGCATACATGTGCGTGACCGAAGCATCGAGGGCGATGCTGAGGAGTTCGACCTCCTTGGGCGACATCAGTCCACTCTTATAAATGCCGCCTCCCATCGCCATGAATTCGTCGGTGAACACCGGATCGAGTGCGAAGAATGGATCCCACGCCGTATTCCACTGTCCCATCTTCCGCATCGCATCGCAGGCCGGGGTCGGCTCGGTGTTGGCTCGCGGAGCCAACTGCACGTTGGCAGCTTTTGCTTCTTCCAGAACAATGGGGGCGGCCTGGCTGCAGCAGTGAATGGAAAGGACCGATCCGCACTTGAGGGCGAACAAAATCTCCTCGCGAGTCGCGCCGGCTTCGAGAGCGGCCCGAATGTGGTGCCGGGTTCCGTCCGAGTTGAGATTCGTGCAGGCGGCATTCAGGCTGACGCTAACTAACTCGATAAACTTGAGAGGCAGAACAGAATGGGTCCATGGATTGGTGCTCATCTTGAAGCAGAGTTCGGCCCACTGCGGATCCCATTCGCGCAGCACGTCCAAGGCTGAGTCCCAAGGCCCTGGCGGATCATTCACAGCGTGCGGGGCCTCCTGATATTCCTTCGTTTTGTTGCTCATGATTACCCTCCAACGAAGACACAGCTCAGAAATCACTCCGCAAGGGAGCCGCCTGCGAAAGCGGGACGTCGCGGAATTTAATGAGGCCGACATCCGGGCAAATGGCTGCCCACAAGAAAAGACGGGGTCCTGCTCGTGATTGATGGAGCAGGTCCGGCCTCTTTTAGGCGACCTTCACGGTAATGGGAACTTCCAGATCCTTCTCCCATTCGCCAGCGTGGATGTGTCCGCATCCGCCTTGCGCCGCCGGATGATACATTCCGTCCGTTTCATGCACCATAAACCCCATGTTGCCGGGTCGACGGTTAGGTGGCAGGCCGAGGTTGGCGAGCGTTTCGGCGGTGGATTTGTAAGTAACGCCGATCTTCAACATCTGGCGGGCTTGTTCCGCAGAAGCGATGGGGCGACCCAATTCGTTCGCCATACGCACATGGCGCTCGATCATTTGGATCGTCGTCATGCGCACGCCCTTGGTGGTGTTCCACAAATTGTCTTCGATGCCGGCGCGGGTGTGTTGCCCGAGAGCGATGCAGATCGCAGCAACTGGGTGGCTCAGACGAAATGTCGTCTGGTAGGTGAAGAATGAGCCGTGCGGTGTGCGACGAATTAGCTCCATCAGGTCGAACGGATTCGCCCCGCACACGCCACCTCCGCCGATGCTGAAGAAGCCGTTCATCGGTCCCATGTAGTAGCCCTTGCGAATGAGGCGCTCCACCAGTTCGAGACCATGCACATGAGGTAGAGCGAAGTAGGGCTGAATCCCGTGGGCGACCATGCGCTTGATATTTTCCAGATAGAAGTCCGGCGTCGAGTCGGCGACAAGGTTGGCCATCGCATGGATCATGGCCGGATTGGCGACGCGCGTTCCCTGAAAGGCATCATCGGGCGGATGAAGCGCCGTCAGATCGTAGAGGGTGGAGCCACAGGCCACCGTCACCTGATCCGGCTTGGGATCGATTTCGGCCAGCTTGTGACGAGAATCGTAGTTCTGGAATTTCGCTTCCTCGCCCGGCTCAGGGGCAAACGAGATCGAGCCGCCGAGTTGGAGGACCATTTTTGGAACGGCATTGCGCAGACGTCCGACCTGATCGTTGTACTCATTGAAGTTTTTGGAGATGTGTCCGGTCTTTGGATCCCGCACATGGATATGCAGGAGGGTTGCGCCAGCGTTATAACAGTCGACCGCCGCTTGCACCTGCTCGTCCCAAGTGACTGGAAGTTTTTGTTCGGGAGTGCAGTCGCCCGGCAACCAGACCGGACCATAGGGGGCGGCGGTGATCATCAACGGCGCCTGATTCTCAGGCAGCAGCGAATCATCAGTGAAATACATGAGTCGGTTCTCCTTTTTCGACCTCGTTGGTCGAGGTTGCGACGTAGCCCACAGACATGTAACTGGAGAAACGGATTGACGAGCGTTGCACTGACGATAAGAGGGAGCAGGGACTTGGGGTACTGTCAGAAATGACAGCGGCGAGAGCAGCGAGCTCATCGCCCCACGACGACGGCTGAAGCGAGCGCGGAAGGGCGATTTCGCGTTGAGGTTGAAGCGGAAGAGTCTGGCTTTAGGAGGGCTTGGCGGCCAGGACGTAGACGAGCACCGCGACGCAGAGGGCCAGGACGAAGTACAAGAGCTTCTCGACTCTCAGGCTGTCTTTGCGGGTGTTGGATTCGGCTGCCATGCTGAGTAGTTTGCGGCAAGAAGGCGGAGTTGAAAATGGCTCGACTGTGGGTGGCACGGAGGTAACGTATCCAAAGTTTGCGGGGATGCGATGGTGGGAGAGCGGACTCACGGCAGCGGCAGCGCCCGGGATTCAGGTCTCCGGCCAAACAGAATCAGCGCCTTGCGGCGGATTCAGGCAGGTCACGGCCCTCCGGTTACTTGAAAGAAGCGCGCTTTCGCGGTGAAATCGCTTCTGCGGAGGGGGCTTATGGGTCGCATGTTCGGTTTTCTCAGCGTCATCATCGTGATGGCGATTGGAATGTATATCTACTCCAAGCAGATCCAAGGGACGTCCGCGGAAGCCGGGGCCAGCACGCCGCAGGGCGCCATCAACATCACAGGCGTGAAGAGCGATCTGATGACCATCGCCTCGGCCGAGCGGCGATACTTTGCCACCGAAGGCAAGTATGCATCGCTCGACGATCTGATTTCGACGAACTACATCACGGTGGCGCGGCAGAGGCCGCCTTACAGCTATGCGGTTGAGGTGAGCTCGGGCAGTTTTCGCGTCGTAGCCTCGCGTTCCGGAGAGAACCTTGCAGGCACGCCTGCGCAGCTTTCAGTGGACGAGAACATGGAGTTCCAGAGCACGCAGTAAGTTTGCTCTGGTTTCCATTCGCATCCGTTTATCGGGTGGATCCGCTTGCGCACACGTCGCCTTCGACCGGATCGAGCATTTCTTTAAGCATCTTTACGCGTTGGCGGGTCAAGTCGGCAAGAAGCAGGTCCGCACACATCGGGAAGACGGTGCCGTATTCTCCTTGCTTGTCCTCGGCTGGATAAAACGCTGCCATCTGGGCATCACGGAAGGCCACCCACGCTCTCTGAGCCGTCTTGATTTTCCTGACGGCGATTGGATTCGCTGCGGCTTTTTTTAGAAGCTGCTGGTACGTCGCGTTGAGTTCGTCGTCCACAATCTTGAGGTCACTTCCAGCACACTGGGTCAAATCGGCTTGCGTTTTCGCGTTCTGATCGCAGTCACTGAAAGTTCGTTTGTTGGATTGTTCTCCTGCGAGCAGCGACACTAGAAGCAAAGGAATGCCAACGGATGCAAATCGCATTGTGGTCTCTCCTTCTTGCGTGGTCTTGATTATGCGACGGCGGACAACTGGGGTAAACCGGGTCGATTTCGCGCCTTGACCAGCCCGAAGGTTTTGAGCGCAGTTAGAGTACGTACATCCGAAGCATCCACCAGACAAGTAATAACGCGACGATGGCGCCTGCGATGTGAACGATCCAATCGCCCGCGGTTTTCGGCTTTCCAAAATTGAACATGCTGCCATGGTAGCAGGGGAGGCGCAGATGCCGCCTCGCCGTTTCGCTGAACGTCCCGGCTTTTTGCGGTAACAACTGGAACAATGGAGCGGGAGACGGGGATCGAACCCGTGACATCCAGCTTGGGAAGCTGGCGTTCTACCGCTGAACTACTCCCGCTCGCCGGGGAACGACCTTAGCTTATCATCCTCCATCGGGGGTAACAACCGACTACTGCTCGGAAAATCTTGACCACCAAGGACACTAAGGATCACTAAGGAAAATCTTACGCAGGACGGCTGCTTGATACTCGTCTCCTCGTGTTAGCTCTTTCCGCTATCCCCGGCTCGTGAACTCCTTCTATCCTTCGTGTTTTAATGGTCGGCCTGTGGTTCAATTCTGGTTCGACTTCAGGAGACTATGCCAACTTCAGACTCTGCCGCTTCGCGCCGCAAATTCCTGCAAGCTGCGCTGACTACCGGGAGTGCCGCCGCCCTGTTCCCTGCTCTTAGCGCAGGCCGAGCGAATTCTTTTACGAGCGAATCGGCGACTCCTGAAGTAAAGGCCTTCGAACTGGAGGAGATTACGATCCCGGAACTGCAGGATGGAATGAAGTCCGGCGAGTATACGGCGCGATCGCTGGTTGAACAATATCTTGAGCGCATTGAGGAGGTCGATGCTCCGCGGAAAGACAAGCGCGGCCCCGCGATTAACGCGATCATTGAACTCAATCCGGATGCGCTCTCAATTGCCGATGCGCTCGATCAGGAGCGCAAGGCGAAGGGGCCACGAGGACCATTGCATGGGATTCCGGTGCTGATCAAGGACAACATCGATACCGCCGACAAGATGATGACTACGGCCGGGTCGCTGGCGCTGGTCGGGTCGAAGCCGGCCAAAGATTCGTTTGTGGCGCAGAAGTTGCGGGAGTCGGGCGCGGTCATTCTGGGTAAAACCAATCTCAGCGAGTGGGCGAATATGCGGTCCAGTCACTCGGTCAGCGGATGGAGCGGGCGCGGTGGGTTAACGAAGAATCCATACGCGCTGGATCGCAATGCGTGCGGATCGAGTTCGGGCACCGGCGCGGGCATCTCGGCAAACCTTGCTACGGGTGGAATGGGGACAGAAACCGATGGGTCGATTGTTTGTCCGTCGTCGCCGAATGGGCTGGCCGGGATCAAACCGACGGTGGGATTGGTCAGCCGCAGCGGCATCATTCCGATTTCTCATAGCCAGGACGGCGCCGGTCCGATGTGCCGAACCGTGCGCGATGCGGCAATTCTGCTGGGGGCGCTGACCGGGGTCGATCCGGAGGATGCGGCAACGGCGGCTAGCGCCGGGAGATCGCAAGCCGACTATGCGCAGTACTGCGATCCCAATGGGTTTAAGGGTGCGCGGATCGGGGTGGCGCGCAAGTATTTTGGATTCAGCGAGGCCGTCGACGCACTGATGGAGCAGTCACTGTCGGTGATCAAGCAGCAGGGAGCGACGCTGGTCGATCCCGCAGATATTGAGACTTTTGGCAAGTTCGACGACAGCGAGTTGCTGGTCTTGTTGTATGAGTTAAAGGCTGACCTCAACGCGTACCTGGCACGGCGGGGCCCAGACACGCCGGTGCACACGCTTCAAGACGTCATTGATTTCAACCACCGCAATCGAGAGAAAGAAATGCCCTACTTTGGGCAGGACTTATTTGTGAAAGCGCAGGCGAAAGGACCCTTGATCGAGAAGGAGTATCTGGATGCTGTGGCGAAAAATCATCAGTTAGCCGGCGTTGAGGGGATCGACGCGTTGATGGATAAGCATCGGCTGGATGCGATCGTGGCACCGACTGGTGGGCCGGCGTGGCTGACTGATCTGGTCACCGGAGATCATTTTTCGGGAGGCAGTTCGAATGCCGCGGCGGTGGCGGGTTATCCCAATATCAATGTGACCGCGGGTTTTGTATTTGGACTTCCGGTGGGCATATCGTTCTTTGGCCGGGCATGGAGCGAACCCACTCTGATTAAGTTGGCATACTCGTTCGAGCAAGCCACCAAGGCCCGGCAGGCGCCGCGATTCCTGTCGAGCATCGGATCATCGGGCGCCTGTTCGGGATAAGATCAGCAGCGAGTGCGACCGCAGAAGGAGGGTCCGCAGGTGACCGTTCTTGGTTCCCATCCATCCGCATATCGTTTAATTACGCACTTGTTCGTCGCGCTGCTTGCGGGCGGCGTTGCGTACGGACAGGCTTACTCCACTGAACGGGAGGTTCGAGTTCCGGGCTTACGGGCGCTGATGGCGCGCTCTCACGATCCGGGCGATGTACTGCTGACCTCGCTCGATATCTTGGTCAACAACAAGGGCGTGTGTTGTGGGAAAGACTCCGCACTCGAGGATAGCGAGGAGTAGGCCGACCCGTTGTCGCTCAAAGACGTAGCTGCGAAGTTGCAGGGACGGCATTTGTTGAGCGACGGCCGTCCGATCACGGTCACGGCGACTTATCTGGACGCGCAGGCAGTCCATGGCGCACTGTTAATCGCTACGCTCCGGGAGAAGCATGCTGTGCTGGTGGGATGGAACGCTCATCTGTATGTCTGTTATGGAGTGACTTACCGGGAAGATTACGATGCGAACGGTGGAGTGATGGATACGATTCTGCGGTTTCGGCTGATCGATCCGCGGTACTCGGATGCCCGGCGCGAAGTGGTGTTTGACCGGGCAACGGACGACTGGAGCAGGGTTCAGGGGATGCTGTGGCTGTCGTTCGCGACACAATAGGGTGCATACTTTTCTACTCTTCGTCTTCTAATCTTCCACTACTCTTTCCATTCCCATGTTAGCCTCTACTTATGAGGGGGTAATAAATGACAAACCTGAATAAGGTAGTCTCTTCCCTGCGGAACGAATACTCCCGTCTCCAAAAAGAGATGGAGAGAGTGGGGAAGGCGTTGGATGCGCTGGGGCACGCCGGCGGGAAATCGCTCAAGAGGACAGGACGTACCTTGAGCAAAGAAGCCCGCAAGCGGATCGCCGACGCGCAACGACTACGCTGGGCGAAAGTGCGGAAGCAAGCCGCCAAGCTAGTCAAAGCCTAACCGCAGTCATTTTCGCAAACACCGCCGACGGCCTCGTTCGCAACCTTCCCCAAAACACTTACGGGCGAGGTCGTAAGCGGAATCTGATCGAGAATCCCAGCGAAATGCGACTTCCTGGACGCTCTCCATCTCCGGCCTGGATGCTGCTCGTCCTTCTTCCTCTAGTCTTGAGCGCGTCGTCGACCGCCGAACAGGTTTCTCTGCAGGCCATCGTCACACCTTCTACGGTGATCCTGAAGGACGGACGGCCCATCCCTTTTGCAGTGCACGGATTCATTGAGTTCCAGACGCTGGCAGAATTGTTCCCTTACATCGACTCACAGACACAGCGCTGGCAAGGGCGCAGCGAATTCGGGAAGGTTCAGCGAGAGGCGCTGGCCCGAGAACTGTTACGGCGCGGCGTCGAGAGCCGAATTATCTCGATGGCGGACGAGCGTCCGCTGGAAGCGTTGATCACTCACACCAGAGGAGAATTAGAGCAGGCACTCGCGCGCGTGAAGGAACCGGTGCCCGCGGGTTACGCTGAAGCGTTTCTCGCGGTGCAGGAAAAGTGGAAACATGCGATCAATTGCTGGAGTGCTGCACCGTCGATTCCGGCTCGTGTCTTATCGAATTGGTATCCCATTGAAGAAGGCATTCAACTCTACGGCGCGACTTACGATTCGACCGAACATTTCTGGCAGTCGGTGAAATATCATCCGGATGTCACGGTGACACAACTGAAGGAGTTGCTCGCCGTTCTCCAGCACAGGGACTGGAGCCAATGGCTGGCGCGTCTGGATGGCGATCCGAATTTGTATTTGCCCAACGCCTATGCGGTGGAGTTCCTGCGGCACAACCTCATGCCAGAGCGGTTGGGTTGGTTTCAAAATGAGTTAGTGGGACATGACCTGCACGCCGGCGATCATGCCCGCATGGTTCAGAGGCGGCGTGGAACTCCATTCCGCTTTAGTGCGTTCGAAGAAAAGGTACTTTGGGGCGACTTGGCCGACCTGTTTCATCTGGTCTACATCTTCTCTGCTCCGGACGATACCTTGCGTGCCACCCTGGCGGAGCGGCACTTTGACGGCATATATCTGGGCGAACGCAAGATGGGGTTTATCAGCGAAGAGTTCCGCTCGCTGATGCTGGAAATCTGGAAGGTGAAATACCTGCAGATGGCGCGGTTTCGTGAGGTGATCGCGTCGATCCCGAGGGAGATCCGGCTTGAACATTTTCTGAATGACGGCGATTCGCCTGACATTCCGATTCCGATTTATGTGGGATATCTAAACCAGATGCGGGATCTGGCGCTTGCGACGAACCGGTAGCCATCTGCGAATAGATCTACGTTCTAGGTCGCGACCAGATATTCACTGCTCACGAGGCCGCTGGGATATTGGCGAGTAGCCACGTGACGGAGGCGGATGTCGCAGGTCACACTGCCGAAGAGAGGAATTCCTTGTCCGATCAGCACCGGGACGCGAGTAATCACGAGACGTTGGATCAAACCTGCGCGCAAGAATTCTTGAATCGTGATTCCACCATCGATGTATAGACTCCGGGCGCCGGTGGCGGCGAGTCGCGCGACGATCTGGGCCGGGGGGCCGGCCATCTGTTCGACGACACCACCGCTGACGGCGGATAAATCGACAGGCCGGCTGCTCAACACCACTACACGCTTTTCGCCATAGGGCCAAGGACCGAGGGTTAGAACGGTCTCGAAAGTCTTGCGCCCGATGACGATCGCGTCGATGCTGGCGATAAATTCGTCGTAGCCATGAGGTTCGCCGCCGTCGGGCGGCAGAAAGTCGAATGTGCCATCCAGGCGCGCAATAAAGCCGTCGAGGCTGGTTCCGACGAAGACCGATATCATGGCAAGCCTGTTCTCGATCGCGGCTGTTTGTATTTTCTAACAGTCGAGCCCGATCGACTAAGTCCAGCGGAACCACTTCAGCGCGAGCACAAATGAGATTCCGCCCCACAGCGCCAGAATCAATAGCCGCGGCCACTGTTGCAGGAGCGGCGTGCCCTCCAGAATGCTGGCCCGCAATGCGTCGTTGAGTGCGGTGAGGGGCAAGGCTTTGATCAAGGGATGAATGACCGCGGGGAATCGTTCGTAAGAGAAGAAGACGCCGGAGAAGATCCACATGGGCATCATGACCAGGTTGATGAGCCCGCTGATGCTCTCGATCTTCTGCGCGCGGCTGGCGGTGAGCAGGCCGATGCCGCCGAAAGTGAGCGATCCCAGGCCACCGAGAAGAGCGATCGAGAATACCGACCCGAGGACGCGCATGTGGAAGAAGATGACGCCGAAGACCAGGAGCAGGCCGATCTCGATGACCATGAGCAGCAGGCGGCTGGTCATGATCGCGAGCAGGAAATCGCCGCGGCGCATGGGCGTGCCCACGAAGCGCTTGAGGAGTTTGCGCTGGCGCATGTCGACCAACGCGAAGCCGATGCCCCACATGCCGGAGTTCATCAGGTTCATGCCGAGGAGGCCGGGGATCAGGAAGTCGATGTAGCGCGAACCGGGCTCGGAAGAAGTGACGCCCTTCGTGGCTACGACATCTTTACGTCCGGCAGCGGATTGCAGGGCGTCGTTGACCTCGGTTCTGGCGAGTACGCTCTCGGGGCGCGCGGGGTCGTACCGATATTCGAGGCTGCCCTTGCCGTCGGGTTCGATGACGAGATCGAACTTGCCGAGGCGAAATCCTTTTCGCGCTTCGTCGGCAGGTAGGGTCTGCGTTTTGAAAAGATCATGCTGGGGCGAACGCGCCAGGAGCGACTGCGCGTCGTCTGATCCGGCACCCGCAACGATCGCGACGCGGACGGCATCCGCGGGCTTGTTGCGGAAAGCAATGCCCAGGCCGAGTGCCAGCAGCAGGGGGAAGACGAATACCCAGAAGACGACCTCGGGCTCGCGCTTCAGTTCGAGCATGCGGGCCATCAGAAGATGGCTGTAGCCGGCCCAGCGTCCGTTCCGTGGGGGCGGAGAGTGTGGCGGCGTTCGCGTTTTGGTCACCGGTGCTTCTTGGGCAATGCTCATAGCGATATAAAAGACAAGTTACCGGGCCGGTGGTTTCCACTTGTTCAGAAAATCCAGCAAGACTTCCGGCGTTAGGGCGCGGGCATCTTCGAATTCACCATTCTTCTGGCTGACCACAAGTCTGCCATCGCTCTCGGCGACCGCTAATGCGGGGACGCCCTTGTTCAGCGGGATCTGGTATTGCTGCACCAGATCGGCGTTCTTCTCCTCCTCAGGCCCGAGGTCTACGTGCACTCCTTCGTAATTGGCTGCGAGAACGGGCGCCAGATCGGGACGCTGGAAGGCGAGATCGAGGACGTGGCAATCGAAACACCAGTTCGCGCCGAAGACCAGCAACAAGCGCTTATTGCTGGATGCGGCTCTCTCCTCGGCCTTCTTGATCTCAGCATGGGCGTCGGCATCAGCGGGATAGAGGTTCTTTTTCATGTCCGACGGTTGCTTAAGATGTGGTGCGTCGGTGCGCTCCACAGAAATCAGGCGCCACTGATCTCCCTGCTGCTGCCACGACTGGTCATTGGTGAGGGTGACAGTTTGGCCGTTGGGCAGGCCGGATACAATCTCGGCGCGAAAAATGTAACTGATGTGCCCGTGGCGCGGTTCGTTCCGAACCACTTCGGTTCGCATGGAGCGCGGCTTCAGGGCGAGCCAGAAATTGATGTCGGCGTCGACGGTGCTTCGCGTGGTGCCGATGAAAATCTGCGCCGCGGGATCGGTGCTATAAAGCGCCTTGAGTGCGGTTGCGTTGCCGTCGAGAACCGCGGCCTTCCATTGCTCAAACGCAGGGAAAGTTGCGGCGGGCTCTGCCGTCTGACCAGAGAGGGAGGACACGGCGAATAACAGCAGTGTCACGGCTGGAAGTCGGAGTCCTCGATTCATCGCTCTCCCTCTGTCGCTTGCTGCTGGTCGCCTGCCATTTTTCTCTGCATTATTCTTCGCGCAAATGGCGCCCGGTTAATCGCACAAAAACATCTTCCAGGCTGGCCTGGCGCGTGGTCAGATGCTGCAGCTGACTTCCCTGCTTGTCGATCGCATCGAGCAGCGCGGGAATCGTGAGATGCGGCTGCTTGACGTTCAGAGCAACCAGGCCGTCGTCCTCGCGAACCGATTCGACGCTGGGCAGGCCGTTCCAGGCCTGCAACGCTGCGCCATCGGAGCTGCCACTGACTGAGAACTCTACGACATGATGTCCGCCGAGGCGTTCGATCAGATCGGCGGGCGAGCCTTCGGCGATGATCTGGCCGTGATCGACGATGGCGAGGCGGTCGCAGAGGCGCTCAGCTTCGTCCATGTAATGGGTGGTGAGCAGAACGGTGCCGCCGTCGCGCTGAAAGGCGCGAATGATGTCCCATAGCTGGCGGCGGCTTTGGGGATCGAGGCCAGTCGTCGGTTCGTCGAGAAACAGAATCTTGGGATTGCACACCAGTGCCGTGGCCACTGCCAGACGTTGGCGCTGTCCACCGGAAAGTTTGCCCACCCAGGAATCGGCCTTTTCGGTGAGTTGGAGTTGGTCGAGGACTTCGTTCGACGAGCGCGGCTGGCGGTAGAAGCTGGCAAAGAGTTCGATGGTCTCGCGGACGGTTAGCTTTTCCGACAGGCGCGTCTCCTGCAGGGAGATGCCGAGCCACTCGCGCATTTCGCGCTCATTCTCGCGCCACGTGTGTCCGAGGATTGAGACTTGTCCCGAAGTTGGCGCCAGCAGGCCTTCGAGGATTTCGATGGTCGTGGTCTTCCCCGCTCCGTTCGGCCCCAGCAGGCCGAAGCACTCGCCGGTCTGGATTTCGAGATTCAAGCCGCGCACGGCTTCGACTTTGCCGTCGTATGTCTTGCGCAGATCGCGGCACTGGATGGCGGTGGGCACGCTGGCATTCTAACGTAGAGGAGAGCCGGTTCGCGCTTTGTCATCTGGTAGTCCTTTTCCACAGAGTCTTTGCGCTAAAATACCGCATCGCGGTGATCTTATCCCGCATCTTTTTGCCTATGCGCATCCCGCAGCGCGGCTTTACTTGACGGCGTTACCTCTAAGACGCCCGTGTGTCGTTTCCCAAACCAGTTCTCAATTCTCAGTTCTCAGTTGAGGACGTAGAAGGAGCGCCTATGCTGCGCAAGCTCTGTATCTTGTGGTCTCTGCTGTTTGCTCTCACTCTGGTCTCGGTGGCTCAAGACTCGCGCCACTTCACGTTTCATTACGGCTTTACGGTAAAGAATCTGCCCGCAGGCAAGAAGGTTCGCATATGGATTCCCGCCGCCCAATCGGATGCGTATCAGGAAGTAAAGATCGTCGCCGCGAAGGGCGACCTGCCGCTGAAGAAGACAAGGGAGTCGAGATTTGGCAACGAGATTTACTTCGCGGAGACCGGCAGTTCTCCCCAGTCAGAACTGCACTTCGAGGTGGAATATGACGTGGTGCGCCATGAGCGCGTGGGGCTAGGCTCTGCTCCGCACCTGACCGCGACCGCCTTGCCAAAGAAAGAACGGCAGGAAGATTTGCAGCCCGACGTGCTGGTCCCAATCACCGGCCTGCCTGCCGACCTCGCGGCCAAGGTGACGGAGGGCAAGACGCAGCCGCTCGACAAGGCTCGCGCCATCTACGATTACGTCTTCACAACCATGAAGTACGACAAGACGGGCACCGGCTGGGGACATGGCGACGTGCTCTACGCCTGCGATGCCAAAAAAGGCAACTGCACCGACTTCCATTCTCTGTTCATCGCGATGGCGCGGTCCCAGGGCATTCCCGCCCGCTTCGGGATCGGATTTCCGCTGCCGCCGGATAAACATTCAGCGGAGATCGCGGGCTATCACTGCTGGTCCGATTTCTACGTCGATGGCAAAGGATGGATTCCGGTCGACATCTCCGAGGCGTGGAAGCATCCGGAAAAACGCGACTACTTCTTCGGATCGCACGACGTGAACCGGGTTCAGTACAGCATGGGGCGCGATCTGCGTCTGAATCCTCCGCAGGACGGCAAGCCGCTGAACTACTTTGTTTATCCTTACGTGGAAGTGGACGGCCAGGAGTATCCCAATGTCTCGCTGGCCTTCTCGTTTGCCGATGCGGCGGTCGTAGCGATGAAATAAAATTTCCATTTCTATCGGTGGCCCGCAACCAAGTCTCCGGGGCCTTGGCCTCCCGGCTGCTGAACATCAGGTGGCGTCGCGACCGGGACCGGGGAGATTCCGTCGGAGGGCTTCGGGGCGTTGTCCGAGTCTTCTCCGGGACGGCGAAGGCTGGGGGCATTCGGGGAACGGTCCTGGTCTTTCTTCGCTTCGGTATCCTTGTCGGGCTTCTCGATGATGACTTCTTTTTCGGTGCGCACGATCTTCTGGCCGCCAACTTTCATAATTTCGAGGCGCACAACTTCGTCGCCCACGATACGAACGAACTCGACATCCTGCGGCGGGTCGCCGTAGATCCATTCCTCGTATTCCGTCTCACCATCTCGCTCGCGTACCTTCTTGGGAGCCTTGCCTTTGGCGTGCAGCACCATCTCGGTATTCATTCCCACTAAAACCTGGTGCGCCTGAATCGCCGCTTTCACCTTCGGAGGCACCGTATCGAGATAGGCTTCCTCTTTGTTGCGGGCATTGAAATCGAGCACGGGATAGAGCAGGTCGCGCAATTGCCGGGCCGTCATTTCCGGAACATATTTGTCGAAGTAGACATCAAGATAGGTACCGTGGGGATTCTGCGCCGCCTGATCCGGACCCGTCTGCACCGGGGTCCCATTGGCGCCTTCGACCTGGATATGCTCGTACCACTTCTTGCGATGAATCGGCCCGCCATTGATGTCGAAATGAATGTGGTCGTCTTTAATGTGGACGTAGGAAATGTGGGCGGGATCTCCGGGCTTCACCGCAGGTCCATAGATGGTCAAGGCTTGCTGCAACTCCGCCCCGTTCGGTGAGGCTACCCCGTCTTTCAACTTAATTCCCTTGGTCCCCATGGGAAAGAAGGTGCGCGCGTAGACGATTTGAGTCTCGAAGTCGCGGATGATCTCGATCCGCGTCTGCTTCGACATGCGGGGAGCATCGGCAGGAATAGGCGGCGCGGGCGTGGAATACCTCGGCGTTTGGGCAGTCGCTGCCGGGGCCGGCGCTTGGTCTGGAGACTTTGTGGAATCAGTGTCTTGTCCGCTGACAGAGACGGCACACAGAAAAACGGGAAGGAACAAGAGGGACGCGACGTGAAGACGCTGCATAAACCACCCGAGGGTCACTTGCGGTCATTATAGCGCGGCGCGCAACCCCAAAAGGACATTTGGTTGGGACTCAACCGGAGTCCTCACCTCGGTCGGAAGCCTTTCTAAAGACGGCGTGCGGCGCGGCGTTCGGAGGCCCTTCCGGGGATTGACAGCTCCCTGATTTTGCGACAGACTCGTTGCCACTCGCGGCTTCGTCTACACTGGCCAACTCCGATCGCTAGGGCCGTGCCATGGACAATTCGCCGCTTCCGGTCTTCTCAACCTCATCTGTAACCAACGTTGAAGCACTGCCTGTTTCGCTACGCCGCGGGCAGTTGGAGCCACCGCAGGCTTCCGACCCGGTTGCGCTCGTGGAAGTGCTGCGGCAGGCAGTCGACGGGGGCACGCGTTCCACAGAGTCGATCCTGCGGGCGATTGCCGATGCAGCGCGGGTGCTGACGGGCGCGCACGGAGCGGCGCTGGCCTTGCGAACCAACGGCGTGATTCAATGCCGGGCACGAAGCGGGGAAATCGCTCCCGAGCTGGGGTCGCCGCTGGATGTCGAGTCAGGGATCTCCGGCGAGTGCTTGCGCAGTGCGAGCATCCTGGTATGCAACGACGCCGCCACCGACCCGCGCGTAGACTTTGAAGCCTGCTTTCAACTGGGAGTGCGCTCGATTGTGGTTGTGCCCTTACGCGGAGCCATGGGGATTGTCGGAGTCATGGAGGCCTTCTCGACTCGCGGGTATGCCTTCGGCTCCGAACAAATCGATACGCTGCGAGCGTTGGCTGAGATCGCAGAGATCGCTTACGATCGCGAAGGCCGAGTTCCGAAGCCGGCTGCGCCTTCCGTAAATGCGGCAGGCAGACTGTCGGCGCTCTTCGCTGCTCCGAGCGTTGCGACGCAACCATCCACTTCTCCGGATGTCGAGGAACAAACTGGTGCCGCCAAGTTCTCCGGCGAATGTTCCCCGAAACGGAGCTATTGGATTCCGGCGGTTGTGGTCGTCGCGTTGCTCCTCGTCGGGACGGTGGCTTGGTGGAGTTGGCGGGACTCCGCGAACGAAATTGCAGCCAGTGAAACGCCGGTATCGTCCCCCAACCGTCCCGAGGAAACTTCAGGCGGCACCGCGCCTCGCGTCGTAGCGCTGAAACCCAACGCGGCCATCGTCAGTCAGCCGTTGGACTCAACGAGGACGAAGGACATGCTGCAAAATGCTGCCGAGATTGATCCAGAAATGACCGGACCTCGTTCGTCAAACCCCGGTACCAGTCCTGCCATGGGCACGATGGAGGCGGTTCCAGTGAAAGCGGCCGTGGATTCCGAGGGTGCGAGTTCGGTCAGTGAGGCGGCTCCCACGGTCGAAGTAACGCCATCTACTACTGCGGAGAATCTTGCGGGGCTGAGCTCGGCTCCGGCGGCTTTGCCCGCGTTTGGGGCTAAGGTTTCGACGGGCGTCATCGAAGCAAATCTGATCGAGAAGGTGAATCCGGTGTACCCGGCCGAGGCGCGAATCCAGCGACTTGCGGGGTTGGTGACCCTTGACGCCACCGTCGCCGAGGATGGTTCGGTCCACGATATCAAGGTCATCAGCGGACCGGCGCTGCTTGCGTCCGCCGCCATCACGGCCGTCCAGCATTGGCGTTACAGTCCATCAACGCTCGACGGAAAACCCATCGAGGTCCAGAAGCGAATCACGATTATCTTCAAGTTGCCGTGATCTCGGGCCCGAGAGGACGGCGCGACGCAGAGAGACGAGGGCAGCGCTTCCGTCACACCTTCCAGCACAAGTTCCTAGACGATGTTCAAAGCCTTCTTGATGGTGCCGCGCTCTTTCTGGATTTTTTCCTGCAGCAGCGTGATGGCGTAGATCAATTGTTCGGGACGTGGGGGGCAGCCCGGGACATAGATGTCGACGGGGATGACCTGGTTCACGCTCTGCACCAGCGCGTAGTTCTGGAAGACTCCGCCTGAAGTGGCGCAGGCGCCCATGGAGATGACCCACTTGGGTTCGGGCATCTGTTCCCACAACTGGCGGATGACGGGAGCCATCTTGTTCGAGACCCGGCCCGCGATGATCATGAGATCGCTTTGCCGCGGCGAGGGGCGGAAGACCTCGGCGCCGAAGCGGGCGATGTCAAAGCGCGCGGCGCCCATCGACATCATTTCAATGGCGCAGCAGGCCAAGCCGAAGGTCATGGGCCAGATGGAACTCTTGCGCATCCAGTTGACGGCCTGGTCGAGCGTGGTCAGGACCACCATCTCAGGCGTGGGATTGCCGAAGGTGAGGTCTTTGACGGTCTTGGTGCCGTTTTCGACGTCGACGTAGGGTCCGAAGTTCAGTTCGCGAGCCATAGAAATATTCTAAACTAATTGGATTGCACCAGAGGTAGAACGGCAGCTATTTTGCAGCCGCCGCCCGCCGCACAGCCCTCTCAGCGGCCTGGGGTAGCTGCACCGCGACGAAGTATTCTTCCGGATAGAGATAGTCTTCCCCCGACTCGTCAATCACTCTGATCTGGCCGAGTTTGGCCGCAGCTGCGTCCGAAACGACTTGATAAAGCTTCCGCAGTTCGAGTGAGGTGGCGTAGTCCTTGTTCTTCACACAAACGACAAATCGAGGCTCAGGACGCTTCATTGAATTCCCAGTATGCGCTTGATCTTAAACTCTTTTGCGCCGACGCCGTGGGCTTCGTACCAGTGCACCTCGGCATGGCATATCGTACCATCAGCGAACTGCACTGCCGCGGTTCCCTTGAGTTTTCTCCAGCGACGGCCACCGTAAACTTTCGACAATCGTCGGCGCTCCCTGATGCCCTTGCCCGAGGCGATGGTTTGAATATCCGAAACACGCCCGATGATCTTAAAGAACACAGGCGCCGATTGTACTACTCTGAGCTCTGCGCATGACAATCGCCGGGTGCAAGTGCGAACGGAATCTTTACGGATTCACCACCACTTTGCCGAACATTTGACTCTTCTCTAGATACTCATGCGCGGCTCGGAGTTCACTGAGCGGGAAAGTTCGGTCTAATACGGGCTTCAGACGGCCCGCGAATATGTGGCCTAGAACTTCGTGCAGTTCGGCCATCGTCCCCATGTAGGAGCCCAGCAGTCTCAACTGGCGCGCGAACAGATGACGGAGATCGAGGCCCACGGCGGGTCCGGTGGTGGCGCCGCAGGTGACTAGGGTGCCGCCGCTCTTGAGCGATCGCAGGCTCTCGTCCCAGGTGGCGAGGCCGACGTGTTCAACGACGATGTCGGCGCCTTCTTTGTTCGTGATCTTGCGGACTTCTTCGGAGATTTTCTGCTTGTAGTGATTGATTCCGAAATCAGCGCCGAGCGCGCGTGCTTTTTCAAGTTTCTCCTCGTCGCCCGCGGTGGTGATGACGCGGCAGTGAAATAACTTCGCGATCTGGATGGCGGCGATGCCCACGCCGGAACTTGCGCCCAGCACCAGGACCGTCTGACCGGGACGCACGTTCGCGAGACCGACCAGTATATGCCATGCAGTCACAAATACGAGCGGAACGCTGGCTGCCTGATTGAAATCGAGAGAACCGGGGATGGCGATGACGCTGGCCCAGGGCACGGCGATCAACTCGCAGTTGCCGCCGTCGACCGCATTGCCGAGAACCGTGAACTCGCGGCAGTGGTTTTGCAGGCCTGCGAGGCACTTCGGGCAATGTCCACAGAAGTGCATGGGAGCGACTATGACGCGCTGGCCAGCGGTGATTCCGGTGACGTACTCGCCGATTGCGGCGATCTCACCTGCGATGTCGCTGCCGAGGATGTGGGGCAATTTCACCCCGGGCAATCCTTTGCGGACCCAGATGTCGAGGTGGTTGAGCGAACAGGCCTTGACGCGAACGAGCACGTGATCTTTGCGGAGTTGCGGGGCGGGGATGTCTTCGTAGGTCAGGACCTCAGGACCACCGAATTGATGGATGCGGACGGCTTTCATGGGATTGCTGCTCCTCTTCGCGAAGTCAAGCAGATGTTAATCTCTTCACTTGCTAACCACTAACTCCACGTTCAGAGAGTCGTGATCTGCTTTCGACGACACTTGCACCGAAACCAGGTAGTCGTCGAAAGCGCGATATCGAAACCGCAGATGGTACATGCCCGTACTCATCCGCCGGAAGCGAAACCGACCCGCTGAATCAGTCAGTCTTGCATCGATGCGCGTCTTGAAATCCGGCGTCATTCGCTCCACCAGCACATGTTCGATGGGCACCCCCGTGGCGTCGGTGACCAATCCGCTGAGGGCCTGCACGGTGACGGCGGGATGTTCCTCCGTCATGTAGCCCGGAGAGTATTCGAACTCCGGCGGAATCCTCCGTTGGCAGGAGCACCCAACCAAAACAAGAACTAAGATCGCGAATCCCTTGCGAAACGAAGTACCGGACCTCAGGATTCGTATCATTGGCGAACTCCTCGACGTTTGGCAGGATACCCCAATCGAAGGCCACCCCGATTGCTGTTCTGGTTTGACTCCCATTGTTAACCGATTGATAATCATCAGACAGGCACTGAATGGATATCTACGAACAGATCGTCGAGCTTCGCCGCAGTGGACGGCGCGGTGCCATGGCCACGATCGTCAATGTGCGCGGGTCGATACCGTCATTCAAGACCGCGAAGATGCTGGTGCGCGATGACGGCTCGATTGTAGGCACGATTGGCGGCGGATGCGTGGAGGCCGATGTCTGGCAGGCGGCGCGCGAAGTCATGGAATCGGAGAAGCCGCGAACCTTAAAGTTCGACTTGAACCAGGATCCGAAGTATGACACAGGCCTGGTCTGCGGCGGCACGCTCGAGGTTTTCGTGGAGCCGGTGCTGCCTCCAGCATTACTTTATATTTTCGGGGCAGGTCATGTAGCACTAAGCCTTTGCCAGACGGCGGAGAGGGCCGGATTCGATGTGACAGTGACCGATGACCGGTCTTCTTACGCGACGAAGGAACGCTTCCCTGCTGCTCACGAACTTCATGCGCTCGATTTTGACGAGGCGATGCAGAAACTCGATCCAAACGAGTCGTCCTACATCGTAATCGTGACCCGCGGACATCGCGACGACATGCGGATTCTGCGCTGGGCGGTACAGACGCAGGCGCGTTACGTGGGGATGATCGGGTCGAAGCGCAAGGTGATCGAAATCTTCAAGACGCTGCAGAAAGAGGGCCTGCCCGCGCATCTGTTCGACCGCGTTCACGCGCCGGTGGGCCTCGACATTGGGGCCATCACGCCAGAGGAGATTGCGGTTGCGATTACGGCCGAGTTAATTGCGGTGCGGCGGCATGCCAACTCTGCCCTACCGCATCTGAGCTGGTTCAAGGGATCGCGGGAGGAATCTGCGGCGGCCTCTGGCACAGAAGCAGTTGACGAGGCCATCGACGAGGGCGACCACTCGTAATATCTCCGTAATATCTCCGCTCACTGACTTTCCTACGACTTTCTGCTATCTTCCGCAACATGGTGCGTTCCCCTAGTTTTGCCGGAGTCATTTTGGCCGCAGGGGAATCCTCGCGCATGGGCACGGACAAAGCGCTGCTGCCCTGGCCGCCGCAGGTCGAAGGACAACCACCGTCCAAAAACACGTTCCTCTCGGCGGCGATTCGCTCCCTGCTGCTCACCACGGACTACGTTGTGGTCATAGCTGGCAAGAACGAATCGACCGTGACTCCGATTGCGTACGCCAGTGGGGCGTCGGTGATCGTCAATCCTGACCCCAGCCGGGGACAGTTCAGTTCCCTGCAGGTCGGATCACAGGATGTGCTCAATCATGGCCGGGATGCTGCCATCATCACGCTCGTGGACCGGCCGCCTGTCGGATCCGAAACCATTCAACGGCTGCGAGACGCGTTCGAATCCGCTCCGCAGGATGTGTGGGCGGTGATTCCGGAGTTCGAGGGTAAGCACGGGCATCCTTATCTTGTGGGCCGAGAGCTGATTGAAGCCTTTTTGCAAGCGCTGCCGACTGCCAGTGCGCGCGAGATCGAGCATCGATATCAGGATCGCATTCAATATGTCGAGGTGGGTGATCCGTTTGTGGCCCTGAACATCAACACTCCGGAGGATTACGCGGCTTTAGTCCACGGGGGCTGAAAGCCCTGACCGTTTTGGCATGCTTTACGCGGCCCTTCAAGGGCCGCTCTTCCACGACGACGCAACCGCAATCAAGGTGCTTAGGCAACGGCAATGCGCGGCGGGATGAAACTCGGCGGCGCAGCACGCGGTTTTTCCTCGGCATACTCATTTGGGAGCCTTGCCGGGCGCATTAACCGTGGCTTCGCACTTAATTGCCAACTCAGATACCCGCGGGTTTGCGCATTTCGGTTTCCGCACGTTATCGTCGAAGGGCATGGAAACTTCCGGGGCGCGCGCGCTAAATCCTACCAAGCATGAATTTCTCGAATCGGTTCTGCGGCTGGAACCACGCGTGGCGGCATTTGATTGCGACGGCACGCTGTGGTCGGGCGATGCTGGGGAACGCTTCTTCGACTGGGAGATCAAGCAGGGCGTGGTGACTAACGAGATTGCGAAGGCGATGCGCGCCCGCTACGTCGAATACAAAGCCGGCCGGGTGAGCGAAGACGATATGTGCGGCGAGATGGTCACGATGCACAAAGGAATCACCGAGACCACGATGATGAAGGCCGCGGCCGATTTCATGGCGCACGCGTTCCCCGGCAAGATATTTACCGAGATGCAAGAGTTGGTGAAGCGTCTGCATGAGCGTGGTTGTGAGATCTGGGCAGTGTCGTCTTCGAATGAATGGGTGATTCGGGCGGGCATGAAGGCGTTCGGCATAGCAGAAGACCGCATCCTCGCGACGAAGGTCGAGCTGGAGAACGGAGTGATTAGGGACCGACTGGTTCGAGTCCCATCGGGGCCGGGCAAACCCAAGGCGCTGCGCGAAGTCGTGAAGAAAGAGATCGACGCGGCGTTTGGCAACTCGCGATGGGATGCGGAAATGCTGGCCATCGCCAAGTACGGCTTCGCAGTGAACCCGAATCCCGATCTTGAAGCGGCCGCCCGCCAGCGTGGCTGGACCATCTACTTTCCCGATGGAATCCAGCGGTAATCCAACGCGACAACCCCAACCGCGAGGCATTTACAATCGAGATGGTATGTACTCGGCGCAATTACTCGATCACTTCCAGCATCCGCGGAACACGGGCGAAGTAACGGATGCTGACGCGATCGCGCAGATCGAAAACCCGGCATGCGGGGACGTGCTTCGCCTCAGTTTGAGAATGAATTCCGGTCGCATCGCGGAAATTCGATTCAAGGCGCAAGGGTGCGTGCCGTCGATGGCCTGCGCGTCGGCTTTGACAGAATTGGTGGCGGGGCAGACCCTCGACGAAACTCGATCGCTGCACCGAGAAACGTTGATCGCTGCTGTAGGTGGCCTGCCGCAGGCTTCGACCCACGCTGCCCAACTGGCATTGGACACGCTTGCCGCGGCGCTGCGCCAACTCAAACCCTAGACTCGGCTATGCCTGGCTCCCATCATCCGCGTCGCATTGCATGCCTGCAGCCAAGCGCGACCGCCATTCTCAATGCGGTTGGCGAACTTGGGCGCGTGGTTGCGTGCACGCGGTATTGCGCCGACGTCGTGCCTGAGGTCTCTGACGGTTCGCGATTGATTCTTGCCGACTCGTGGACCGCCGATACCGAACAGATCGTCGCCGCGCGGCCCGATCTGGTGATTGCGGCGGTTCCTTATCAAGAAAAGGCAGTCAGCGAAATTCTGAGGGCGGGTGCTCGGTTTCTTGGCTTGGCCCCGAAGACTCTGGCGGATATCTACACCGACATCGCAACGATCGCGGGCGCGGTGGGTGCGACGGATCGCGGTGAACGAGTCATCTCGGCGATGCAGAGCCGAATTGACCAGGTTCGCACTCGAACCAGTAAAAGCGATCGACTGAGAGTGTGGTGTGAGGAGTGGGGTAAGCCCGTGATTGCTTCACAGCGGTGGGTCGCGGAACTGGCCGAGGCCGCCGGGGGCGAGTCCCTGGGCATTCCGGGGCGACAGATCTCGGCGGAGGAGATTCGTGAGCTCGATCCGCAAGTTATGATCGCGGCGTGGTGTGGTGCGGGAGATCGCGTCCCGCTGGAAAAGATCGTTGTGGATCGGAACTGGCAGCAGACCTCGGCGGCGCTCTCTGGCCGCGTGTTCTGCATTCGGGATGAATTTCTCAACACTCCCGCGCCGACTTTGCTGCACGGGTTGGAGGCGCTGGCTTTCGCGATCCATCCCGAATTGTTTCCTGACACCAAAGGAATCCGGCAGGATTACTGCGGTTCCCGGGTAAAGGCCTGAAACTTTCGCGGGGTGAGTTAAGATTTCAGTTATGCACGTAACTCGCAGAATCGAAGAAATCCGGCTCGAACTCACTGCGTTGGCGCAGGCAGCCCCCTCTGCGCAGGAACTCATGCAGTCGATGGTGAAACTGCTGCACGAACGGATGCTGAAATATAACTGGGTAGGCTTCTACATGCTGGAGCCGGGAGCGCAGCCGCCGATGCTGGTGCTAGGCGCTTTCGAAGGCGCCATGACGCCGCATACGCGCATTCCGCTGAATCAGGGCATCTGCGGCGCGGCCGCATCGAGCGGACAAACGGTCGTGATCGACGATGTGAGCAAGGATCCGCGCTATCTGGCGTGTTCGCTTGAAACCAAGTCTGAGATCGTGGTCCCCGTATTTGTGCATGGTAAAGTCGTGGGCGAGTTGGATATCGATAGCCACTTCCCGGCCGCGTTCACGATCGAGCATCAGGATCTGGTACAGCATTGCGCCATGCTCATCGGTAAGAAATTGGAAGCCTCCGGGCAATAAGCGACATTTATGAAAGCCAGCGAATGAGAGTCGAAAAGGGCAAGGTACGCGCGCCTGAGATCGGGCGGGTCTGGCTAAATTCAACGCCACTGAGCTTCCGGCAGTTGCGGGGGCGCGTGGTGCTGGTCGACTTCTGGGATTACACCTGCGTCAACTGCATTCGGACGCTGCCGTATCTCCAGGCTTGGCACGAGCGCTACAAGGACAAGGGCCTGACCGTGATCGGAGTGCACACCCCGGAGTTTACTTTTGCGCAATACGAGTCGAATGTTGAGCGCGGGATCCGGGAATTCGGGCTCACCTATCCCATCGTCATCGACAGCGACCGCGAGATCTGGAAAGCATTCGCCAATCGCTACTGGCCGACCAAGTACCTGCTCGACAAAGATGGATACCTGCGCTTCGGTCACTTCGGTGAGGGCGGTTACGGGGAGTGCGAGCAGGTGATCCAGGAACTGTTGCGAGAGATTGATCCCAATATTTCTCTGCCCGCGTTGATGGAGCCCGTGCGAGAAGAGGATCACGTGGGCGCGGTCTGTTATCGCGCATCCGGCGAACTCTACCTGGGAAACCGTCGAGGGCGGATCGGCAACCAAGGCGGGTTCAAGGAAGATCAGATTGCCGACTATGATTTCGCGGGAACCATGGAAGAGAATTTCTTCTACGGGAACGGCCGCTGGGCGTCGACCGCTGAGTACTTCGAGGCGGTGGAATCTGGACCCCATAGTTTGCGATTGAAATACGATGCGTCCGCCGTAAACTTGGTCATGGCTTCTCCGCACGCGGCAACGGCTGAGGTAATCGTTCTGCAGGACGGCAAGCCGTTAACTCGGATGCAGGCGACCCCGGACATTCGTTTCCGGTCCAGCGCCAACGGAAGCGAACAGAGCTACATCGTGGTGGATTCAGCTCGCATGTATGCACTGGTCGACAACCACGAATTCGGCGAGCACGAACTCGAGTTGCGATGCTCCGAGGGCGTCGCGGCCTTCGCCTTTACCTTCACGAGTTGCGTGGATCCTGTGGCGAGCGCGTTGCAGGCCGCCAGTGTGCCTCAGTCCGGTGTTTCTGAGATATGAAGCGCGTCGTCGCAGGCCTTATCGTCAAAGAAGGCAAGCTGTTGGTGTGCCAGCGCACGCGCCACCAGACTATGCCGCTGAAATGGGAGTTCCCTGGGGGAAAGATCGAAGAAGGCGAGCAGCCTCGCGATGCGCTGCGCCGGGAACTGGAAGAAGAACTCGGAATCCTGGCGAAAGTTGGAGACGAAGTCCGGCGAATTCGCCACGAATATCCTAACGGCGGGATGGTGGAACTACGCTTCTTTATCGTGCGCGAGTTCGAACGAGAACTCGAGAACCGCATTTTCCGCGACATGCAGTGGGCCGAACCCAAGGACTTGCCAAAGTACGACTTCCTGGAAGCCGACCTGACGCTGGTGCGGGAGTTGGCTGACGGAAAATTACTCTAGCCCGAGCGCAGCGTCCAGAACCACGCCACGGTAAGACCAATCATCACGATCGTCGTGCTCCACGCGACCAGATTAAACAAGCGCGTGTTCACATACTCGCCCATCAACTCCTTTTTGTTGATCAACAGCAGCATGAAGATCAGGACAAAAGGCAGGACAACGCCGTTGACGACCTGCGACAGCACGGCAATCTTAACGAGCGGCAGGCCAGGGATCAGGACGACCGCGCCTCCGGCAATAATCAGCAAGGTGTACAGCCAGTAAAAAGCGGGCGCTTCGCCGAATTTCATCCCGACACCGGACTCAAACCCCAGGCCTTCGCAAACCGTATACGCGGTGGAGAGGGGCAAAATCGACGCCGCGAACAAAGATGCGTTGAAGAGACCGACCGCAAAGAGGATATAGGCGTAATCCCCGGCCAGAGGCTTCAGAGCTTGAGCGGCGTCGGCGGCATATTTAATGTCGCGAAATCCGTGAACGTAGAGCGTTGCGGCGCAGGCCACGATGATGAACCACGCCACCACATCGGTAAAGATGCAACCGGTCACCACATCGAGACGCGATGCTTTGAATCCACGCCTGGTCACGCCTTTCTCAACGATCGACGACTGCAGGTAGAACTGCATCCAGGGCGCGATCGTAGTCCCGACTACGCCGATGACCATATAAAGATAAGCCTGCTCGCGAAAGGCTTTCAGGGCGGGCGGCTTGAAGGTCGCGATCGTGGCATCTTTCCATGCGGGATGAGCCAGAACACCTGCGACGATGTAGGTTATGTAAAAAAACGAGGCGGCGAGGAAGACCTTCTCCACGGTCTTGTATTGGCCCTTCACCACAATCAGCCAGACGATGACGCCGCACACGGGCACGGTTGCCAACCGAGGCAGGCCAAAGAGTTCGAGACTGGTGGCGATGCCGATGAACTCCGTGACAATATTGCCGAAGTTGGTGATGAGGATGCCGAGCATCATGAGGAACGTGATGCGCAGCCCGAATTCTTCGCGGATCAGGTCGCTCAAACCCTTGCCGGTGACGGCGCCCATCCGGGCGCACATCTCCTGCACCACGATCAACGACAGCGTAATCGGGATCATGGTCCAGAGGAGAAGATGTCCGAATTGAGCCCCGGCCTGCGAATAGGTCAGGATGCCGCCGGCGTCGTTATCGACGTTGGCGGTGATAAAACCCGGCCCAACGACGGCAAGGAACAACAGGATCCGGGTTTTCGAACGTTTCAGGAACTTCATGCGCACTTGTCGCTGACATATGGATGGAGCGGATTGAGGCCACGAACGACGCCACAGGATAAACGTATGCGGCGAGTCTGACCAAACGAAAAGTGCAGCGCAGGTGAAATTAAAGATGGCGGAGTTGGTGCGGGTTAGAGCAGGCTACTTCCCGGCAGCGGACCCGTTATGAGAAGCGAGGTAGGAGCGCGCGTGGGCGAGTTGCGGAAGATCGGAATCGGCAGACTTCCAGGCCGACAACAAGTCTGCGTATTCCGTCGTGGCCGATAGCACGTCGCCCGCCCGCTCGCTTGCGGTGGCAATGCCGTACAGCGGAAAACCCGAGCGCGGCCGCTCGACGAGTGCTTCTTTGTACGCTATCTTCGCGCCAACCCAGTCCGAAGCCGCTAGAAGTGCGGCAGCCTCGGTTTCGCCAACCGGACGAATGTAGGCGGGGGGCTCGCGGTATCCCAAGGCCTTCTCTTCCCGCGCGGCTTGGGCGTAGAGCTTCTTTGCTTCCTCGCCGAGCTTCTTTTCCATGAGGAGCCCAGCGCTCAGTTCAAGGGACATGATGGACAAGTTATCTAGCAGCGGGTCGGGCAAAGCGTCAGGCATCACCTGCAGTTTGGGAGGGGATGCATCCGCGGTCTTCTTCTTGTCTTTAGCCTGAGATGCCTCTTCGTCTTTCAGGCGATTGGAAGTCCGCCATAGTTCGGCATCGAATTGTGCCGACGACTCCTCTGCGCGCGACAAATCGTGCTGATCGAGCGCCTGCATGCCTAGAGCGAACTGCATTAACGCACGCGCAAGAAACTGCAGATTGGGAAGAGTTGCTGGAGCATTTCTGGACTTCAAGAGCGCGATAACTGTGGACCAATCCGCAGCCCGCAGCGCGACCGGGAGGCGAGGGTCGAGGCGTGACATCGCATCGCGCGGCGACCACGGGTACAGCGTGTTTTCCAGTTCACCTCGCGCATCCTTAAGCTTCGCTGAAAGCACGGTGGCTTCTGCGAATTCGCCGGCTTCCAGAAGATTCGCAATGGAGTACATCAGGTTATGCACGTAGTTCCAGTCGTCATCCACTTGCACGTGCTGCGATTGCATGTACTGCTCATCGGCCTTCATGGAGGCCGCGAAAGACTTCTTCGCACTGGCGTAGTCGCCCGTGCGGTAGAAGATGTGTCCCGGCATGTGAACCATGTGTCCGGAGGTGGGCGCAAGACTTCCGAGAATTTCAGCGCTATGCAGCGCCTGCTCCGGATGCGGGCTGGCTTCGACGGCGTGAATCCAATAATGATTCGCTGCAGAGCTGTCAGGATCTTCCTTTAAGACGCTTTGCAGAATCGCCAAAGCTTCTTTTTGACCTGGCCGCGGCTGGCCATTCTCGTCGTAGCCATCTCTGAGCGCGTCTGCCAGAAAGATTTTGGCCTGCATGTCGTGAGGATTGTCCTTGACCAGCTTGCGGTAGAGGCGACGCTCCTCGGACTCCTGACGGCCCTTTCCCTTCTTCTCGGACGCCGAAGATTTCTCGGCGGCGGCAGCAGCGGCGCCGGCTTCGATATACAGGCGCTCCGCCTTGCTAGCATGACTTTTGAGACTGACGGCCTTCGTCAACGCCTGGGTCGCGTAGTATTTCGAGTTGCTGTGGGCAAAGATCTCTGCGTGGTAGATGCCCCAATAGCACATCGCACACTGCGGATCGATGCGCACACTCTGCTCGAAAGCGCGCAGGGATTCGTAGTCCCAAAAGTCGTGAAGTAAGTTCATGCCCTGGTCGAACCATATTTGCGCTTCGGGAGTGGACGAAATACGGATATGGGAGTTTCCGATGCCAGTTAGTTTCTGAGGCGGAGACAGCTTTTCCGGAGCGAGGGCATCCCGAGTGTCCATCGGGTGACAAGCCATGGCGTTCTGCGCCGACATCCAGATCGGGCAGAGCAGGATCAGCCAAGCTACAAGGATGACGCCGCGCCAAGTTTCATCATTTTTGCGAGCTGCGTTTCGCAATGGGTTGAGGAGTTCTTGCATTCTAATGAACTTGGAACGACGATTCCTGCGCTAGAGCTTCGCTCGTAACATGCTGATCACGTCGTCGGAGGTGATGACGCCGCTGAGTTTGTTGTGCTCGTCGACCACGGGGAGCGTCTGCAGGTTGTACTTATCGAAGAGCTCTGCGACTTCGTTCTCCTCAACGCCTTCGTGAGCGAGGACGAGCGGTTCCTGCGTCAGCGACAACATGGGAGTCGACGTGGGCGCGAGAACCAGCCTCGCGAGAGGAACCGCACCGACCAGGGTTCCGTGAGAATCGACCAGGTAGATCGTGCTGACCACCTCGACTCCACCCTCAAATTCGCGCAGCGAATCGATGGCGTTCTGCACGGTCGCCTGAACCGGCAGGGCAAGGAATTCGGTGGTCATGCGGCCAGCTGCGGTTTCCTCGCGGTGCTCGAGCAGTTCGACGACGTCCTGCTGAGCTTCCGGCTCCATCTGCACCAGGATCTGTTCGCTGCGCTCCTCCGGGAGATCGCCTAGCAGGTCGGCAGCCGCGTCGGGATCCATCTCTTCGACAATGTCGGCGGCCCTGCCCGAATCCAGAGACTCGACGATTGCCTTCTGAACCTTGGGTTCGACCTCTTCCAGGGCTTCCGCGGCCACTCCCTCATCCAGCGTCTGGAACACCGCCTGCCGTTCATCGGGCGCCAGATCTTCCACGATGTCAGCGATATCAGCCGGATGGAGCTTCGCCAGGCCGTCGTGCGAAATCTTTAACTTCACCCGGCGCGCAGGGTCAGTCTCAATCACGTCAATGAAATTCCACGGAATGCTGCGGGGAGGGATCCTCGCGAGCAGCGCGTGCAAAGCGTTCTTGGGCGCCACACCGCGCAGCAGGCGGCGGACGGCCCCTCGCGCTCCGACATCGACTGATTGGACGCGCAGCACAGGATGCGTGGCCGCGTTCTTGTCCTTGGGCGCATCGACCTGCAGATCGACATCATTGACGCGAACCACTTTGCGTCCGTTGATGTCGATCACCTGCTGGTCAAGCAAGTCACGTTCCAGCAGAAACAGTCCTTCAGTCCCGTTCACGGCGGGCCACTGAGCCGCCTCGGTGGTCGCCTGAATCCCGCCGTTGATCGCCGAGACGGCGGCAAGCGCCAGAACCCGGTTCCCCGACTTGGTCTTCACGATGAGCGAGGAGATGCGAGAACGGTCTTCTTGCGGAGCGAGCGTCACTTCGCGCACGCGTCCGGACGCGCCAGACGGGTCATACACCGTGGCGCCCAGCAGTTCGCTCAGGGCAAGAGTCGTCATCCCGCTAGAGAATAACCAAGTCGCGCACGATTCGAAACCAAAATCGAAGGGCCGGCCGCGGACTTCGGTCCCTGGACCTCAGAGCAACCGTTTGGTCGGAGAAAAGCGTCCCCAAGGCATACGAGGAGGAGAAGACTGACGGCGGAGACGGCCGCAGGATCGGGCATTCCGAGCAAGCCCCGTATAATGGAAAAATACTGTGCGCCACATCATCGACATCATCGGGCAGACCTTTCGGGCCCTCTGGGCGCATAAACTGCGCTCGTTTCTCACTATGTTCGGCATTGCATGGGGAGTTGGTTCCCTGCTGTTGCTAGTCGGCCTGGGCGAGGGGTTTCGGGCTGGGAACCGTAAGCAATTTGATTCTCTGGGCGAAAACGTGATGTTCATCTGGTCGGGCCGGGCGCCGGTAATGCAAGGAAGTTTCACCGCTCTGCGCCAGTACTATCTCGACTACCGCGATTACGAAGACATTCTCCGCGAATGTCCCAGCGTGGGTGCCGCTGCTCCGGTTATTCGGCGCAGTGATATTCGGGCGGTGAGCGATTTCTACCAGGCCAGCGGCCCGATCATGGGTGTTCCCGCGATGTTCAACCAGATCCGCTACTTGCCATTGAATGAGGGCCGCTGGCTGAACGAGATGGACGATCTCGAGAAGCGTCCTGTGATCGTCTTGGGCGATGAGGCGCGCCGAACGCTGTTTATGGGACGCCCTTCTGTGGGCGCCACCGTGCTCCTCAACGGAATTCGGTTTGAAGTGATTGGGACGCTGAAGCAGATCGGCCACGGCGACAACGTGAACCAGAATCTGCAGAGCTTTGTCCCGTTTCACACAATGCAGGACTATTTCCGTCCTCTGAATGCTGGGGTCGGCACGAATGTGATCTCTTTCATCAACTACCAACCCCGGTCGCGAGCGGTGCACGAGACCGCGCGGCAGGAAGTCCACAGGATTATCGCCCGCAATCATGGGTTTGACCCGAAGAATCCTGACTCGTTCGACGAATGGGACACAATCAAGACGGTCGACCAGATTGGCAAGATCTTTGACGCGATGAACATGTTCCTGGGCAGTGTGGGACTGGTCACGCTCGCCCTGGGGGCGATCGGCATCATCAATATCATGCTGGTCGCAGTCGCGGACCGCACCCGGGAAATCGGGTTGCGCAAAGCGGTCGGCGCCACGAATGCCAGCATCATGTTCCAGTTTTTCGTGGAAGGTGCATTCTTGACCATGCTGAGCGGAGGCATCGGTATTGGAGGCGCTGCCGGGCTGATGGCATTCTTGTCTAGATTCAATCTGGGTGACGGATTCGATCCGCCCAAACTGGTCGCTTCCACGGCAGCTCTGGCAGTGATTTCTCTCGGGTTCGCGGGAGTCGCCGCAGGACTCTATCCCGCTCGGCGCGCTGCTCTGCTCGAACCGGTGGAGGCGCTCCGCAAGGAATAGCATGCACCGCGACCTTTTAAAACAAGCCTACTCGGCGATGCGCCACGACCTGCGCCGCACTCTGCTCACCATGGCGGGAATGGCGTGGGGCATTGCTACGGTGGTGCTGCTGCTCTCCTATGGGAACGGCTTCGGGAAGGCCATCGAAACGATCTTTGAGAGCTTTGGCGCAACTGCCGTGGGAATATTTCCCGGACGTACCTCGCAGCAGGCCGGAGGGAACAAAGCGGGCGTCACGGTGCGATTCACCAATGACGACATCGAATTGCTGCGCAACAATATTCCATTGAGCCGACATGTCGTTCGCATGCTGCAGAAGGACTCCACGGTTCAGAATAACAACCGCTCTTTTACTTTTCCCGTGATGGGTCTCGACCCGTCCATTCAGGCCATCTGGAATCTCGACATCGCGGAAGGGCGATTCCTCGACGACGCCGACGATATGCAGCACGGCCTCTATGCCGTCATTGCATCGGAAGCGAAGGACAAGCTTTTTTCGGGCATGCCGGCGGTGGGTGAGTCCATTCGCATCGATGGCGTGACGTTCGAGGTGATCGGAGTGGGAGCGCCTCGCATGCAAGAGGGGGACAACGACAACAACCGCGTCGTGTATATTCCCTATAATTCCATGGACGTCCTGAAGGACAATCACTATCTCGACGGGATCTGGATGGATTCCACGGGCCTCGACCACGACAAACTAGAGACGACGATCCGGGGAACCCTCGCTACGGCCCACAACTTCAAATCCGACGACCACCGCGCCCTGTTCGTGTTCGATGCCCAAAAGCAACTGCAACAATTCGGCATCATCACGCTCGCCCTGAAAGTTCTACTGGCCTTCATCGGGACGGTCACGCTGGGCATAGGCGGCGTGGGCCTGATGAACATCATGCTGGTATCGGTGACGCAACGTACTCGTGAGATTGGCGTGGAAAAGGCACTGGGGGCGCGACGGCATCACATCCTGTTTCAATTCCTGTCGGAGGCGATGGTGATTACGGCGGCTGGAGGGATGCTTGGAATTCTGCTGTCTTATGCAGTATCAATCGCGGCGGGTCGCATTACTTTCTACAGTGCGATGGCGTCGCACGCTGAGGCCGCCGACATCCGGTTGATCGTCTCGCCCATGATTCTGCTGGTGGCCACTTCGATTCTTGCGGTCGTTGGGGTGATCAGCGGAATGGTTCCGGCGATGCGCGCCGCGAACCTGGATCCGATCGAAGCCCTGCGGTACGAATAATTTCGTCGGCGATTAGAATTATTTCTCGAACCATGTCTGACGATATCCTCACTTTAGCGGCGCCTCCCGCCGACGCGCGCCTCGCCTATGGATCGGACCCAAACCAGTTTCTGGATCTGCGTTTGCCCAGGCCGAAGGTAAAGGGCAAGACGTCGTATCCCCTCGTCATTAATATTCATGGCGGCTACTGGCGCGCGAAATACAATCTCGATCATGCTGGGCACTTCTGCGCCGCGCTGACTGGGCGGGGACTGGCGACTGCGAATCTCGAATTTCGGCGGGTGGGGAATGAAGGCGGGGCGTGGCCGGGGACGTTTGCCGATATCCGCTCCGCATATCAATTCCTTCTGCAAAATGCCCAGCGGCACCACCTGGACTCTAGCCGGGTTGTTGTGATGGGTCACTCTGCCGGAGGCCAACTCGCGCTGTGCCTGGCGGCACACGAGCCCGGAGTCACTCGCGTCGTCTCGTTAGCCGGGGTTGTGGACTTACGCCGCGCGCACCAACTTCACTTGAGCAATGACGCAGTGGTTGAGTTCCTTCGCGGCACCCCCGCGGAGGTTCCCGACCATTACCGCGAAGCCGATCCCGCCGAACTCTCCATTCCTCAAGCGCGGCAGTGGCTGATTCACGGGGGCATGGATGACGAGGTTCCCCCCGACTTCAGCCGTGGCTACGTTTCGGCCAAACAGAAACGATCCGGGAAGGCGAAGGAAGAGGTTCATCTGCTCGAAATTCCCAGCGCGGGACACTTCGACGTGATTGATCCGCGCACGCAAGCATGGAAGCAGGTTGAAGACACTGTGTTCGAACTTACCAAGTAAGAACGCGGGGCCAGCGCACTGAACCTCCATCATTGCTGTCGTCAGCGATCTCCCTTACAATTTCGTCAACTCTCAGCAAATCTCCCGCGGCGCTCGGAACCCGGGATTATCCGCGAAACCGGACTCATGGCATTCGAAAAAACTACGGGGGCATCTTTGCAGGAAATTGCTTCGAGCGAGACTCTATACCGCTTACTTTTTCAAAACGGTCTTGATGGCTTGATGTTGACTGTGCCGGACGGTGCGATTCTCGATGCCAATCCGGCCGCATGCCACATTCTGGGACGAACCAAAGAGGAGATTCTGCAGGAAGGGCGTCAAGGACTCGTGGATCCTTCCGATCCGCGGGTCGCCGGTCTGGTGGCGGAGAGGCAACGTACGGGCAGGGCGCACGGAGAACTGCGAGCAAGGCGAAAAGATGGCAGTTTCTTCCCCGTGGAGATCTCTTCGGTAGTCTTCCAGAGCCCGCAAGGGGAGGCCCGCACCTGCATGATCATCCGCGACATCTCCGAGCGCAGGACGGCTGAGGCCGAGCGTGAACGCCTGATCAAGGAACTCCAGGAGGCGTTGGGCAGCGTCAGGACGTTAAGTGGACTGTTGCCGATCTGCGCCTCCTGCCGAAAGATCCGGGACAAAGAAGGCGCGTGGCATCACCTCGAGGCGTACATTCGCAACCACACCGAAGCCGACTTCACTCACGGAATCTGTCCGGACTGCCGAAGGACGCTCTATCCGGAAACTCTTCGCAGTTGATGGGGCGTGATTGACACGCTCGGCGCGACCACCTACGATTTTCGGTTCACAGAAGGGCCCTATGCGCACTCGTCTACGCAGTTCCCGTTTCCTGCTCATCGTCAGCGCGGCCGTAGTTCTCATCGCCGCGTCCACTCCGCTCCAGCAGGCCGATCCGACTCGATATCTGGATGACATCAAGTCGCTGGCTTCGCCGGAGATGGAAGGCCGAGGCGCCGGCACCAAAGGTCTGACGCGCGCTCAACATCTGATTGAGAAACGCTACAAGGAATTTGGAATTCCACCCGCCGGGGTGAACGGCTACACCCAGCCGTTCACTGTGATTACCGGTGCGCGCCTCAAGTCCGACAACCATGTCACCGTGCAGGGCGACTCCAAGAGCAATCTGAGAATCAATCAGGACTTCGTTCCGTTCAGTTTTTCTGCCTCCGGAGAGGCCGCGGCCCCGCTGGTGTTCGCGGGCTATGGCGTAACCGCGGATGAGTTCCGCTATGACGACTATGCCGGCCTCGAGGTGATGGACAAGATCGTCGTCGTCCTGCGCTACGAACCCTCAGGCTTCGCCGAAAAGAGCGGCAACCATGGCTTGACGCAGCACTCGCAACTCATCGCGAAGGCCATCAATGCTCGCAATCACGGAGCCAAAGCCATCGTCGTATTGAATGGAAAACTTGGCGATGGCGAGGAGGATCTGCTGACGCGATTCGGCAGCGTGAGCGGCCCGGAGAATGTCGGCTTGGTCATGGTGCAGGTGAAGAACGCGGTCGCAGAATCCTGGTTCGAGTCCGCCGGAAAGTCCTTGAAAGACGTACAAGCGCAGATCAACTCGAGTACGAAGCCCGCTTCCTTCGCCTTCCCCGATACGCTGCACTTGTCTCTCCACATCGACGTCGAGACCACCCGCGCCACCGTCAACAATGTTCTCGCGTGGCTGCCCGGCCAGAGCGACGAATATGTGATCATCGGGGCGCACTACGATCATCTGGGACGCGGCAATTTTGATTCTCTTGCCCCGTCGCAGATTGGTCAGATCCACCCTGGAGCGGACGACAACGCCAGCGGCACCGCCGGAGTGCTTGAACTGGCGCGCCTGCTGGCTCCGCAACGCGGACAATTGAAGCGCAGCATCCTTTTCATGAACTATGCCGGGGAAGAACTGGGGCTACTGGGCTCCGCGGCGTGGGTGCAGAATCCGACCCGTCCATTAGCCAAGGCTGTGGCCATGATCAACATGGACATGATCGGCCGCATTAAAGATGACAAGGTGTATATCGGCGGAGTGGGCACGGGCTCGACGTTCAAGACAGTGCTCGAACAGGCGCAGAAAGACGCGCCATTTAAGATCGAATACTCTGCCAGCGGCTATTCCTCGAGCGATCACACCTCGTTCGTGACCAAGAAGATTCCGTCGCTATTCTTTTTTTCCGGGCTGCACGCCGACTATCACAAGCCTTCCGACACATGGGACAAGATCAACGCTCCGTCGGCTGCGCGCCTGCTCGATATGGTCGAGAACGTTGCGGTGCAATTAGCGAACGCGACCGATCCTCCTGCATTTCAAGTGGTTGCTGAAGACAAGCCGGCCGCAGGCGGCGGAGGTGGTGGCTACGGTCCTTACTTTGGATCGATTCCCGACTTTGGCCAAACGGAAAATGGCGTGAAGTTTTCCGACGTCAAACCCAATTCTCCGGCGGCCAAGGCGGGACTGAAAGCGGGAGACATCATGATCCAATTCGGGGACAAACCGATCAAGAATCTGTACGACTTCACCGATGCTCTTCGCCGGAGCAAGGTGGGAGACGTGGTCGAAGTGAAAGTCCTGCGGGACGGGCAGCCGGTCACGGCAAGCGTGAAGCTCGAACAAAGGAAATAAGGCAATTCGTCGTTTGTCATCCAGAGCAAAATATAAGGACCAGTGCAATCTACTGGCACCGGCAAAATTGCATAGGTCCTTCGCGGCAAGAGAACGCCGCTCAGGATGACAAGGATTGATCCGCGTGAATCCGTGGCAAAAAAGTTTTCCGGTTTCCTGAATCCCTTATAATCGTCGGTCACGTAGAGAGGAATCCTTTGCCCTTCGACGACCTTCGCCAATGGATCGCAGCGCTTGATCGCGCGGGCCAACTCAAGCGCATCCAGACCGAAGTTGACCCCATTCTTGAGATTGCCGAGATCACCGACCGTGTGTCGAAGAGTCGTGATGCCAAGGGCGCCGCTGGCGGTCCGGCGCTGCTATTTCAGAATCTGAAGGGCCATTCCGGATCGCAAGTTCTGATCAATCAGTTCGGCTCCGACGCCCGCATGAAGCTGGCGCTCGGCGTCAATTCCTTCGACGAGATCGCCGCGCGAATCCGCATGTTTATGGATGGGAAGTCTCCGCAGGGGTTTCTCGACAAGTTGAAAATGCTTCCCTTGTTGACGGAGGCGGGCAAGTTTTTCCCGCGCACGGTGCCCACCGGGCCTTGCAAGGAAGTCATTCAACGTGACAATTTTTCGTTGCTCGATTTTCCAATTCTGCAGTGCTGGCCGAAAGATGCGGGGCGATTTATCACGCTGCCTTGTGTCACTACGCGCGACCCCAAGTCAGGAAAACGCAACCTTGGCATGTACCGGATGCAGGTCTACGACGAACGCACGACTGGAATGCACTGGCAACGGCAGAAAGTCGCCGCCGAGCACGCGCGCGAACGCATGCGGGCCGCCGTGGGAGGAAAGGCGGCGGCAGTTGACATCATGGCGCGCTCGTCGGGTGGGTCGGTGGTCCCCGAAGGCGAACGCCCGTCCGGGAAGATGGAGGTTGCGGTTGCTATCGGCACCGAACCGGCGGTGACTTTTTCTGCGATCGTTCCCGCGCCGCCCGAAATCGAAGAATATCTGATCGCCGGCTTTCTGCGCGGAGCCCCGGTGGACCTGGTGAAGTGCGAGACCGTCGACCTTGAAGTGCCCGCCAACAGCGAAATCGTGCTCGAGGGCCACGTGCATCTCGACGAACTTCGCAGTGAGGGCCCCTTCGGCGATCACACGGGCTTTTACTCACTCGAAGATCTGTACCCTGTCTTTCACGTTTCGTGCATCACGCACCGGAAGGATCCGATCTACGCAACCACCATTGTGGGGAAACCTCCGCAGGAAGACGCCTACATGGGCAAGGCGGTCGAGCGCATCTTTTTGCCATTGATGAAGCTGACGATCCCGGAGTTGGTCGACATCAACCTGCCCGTCGAAGGTGTGTTTCACAATCTGATGATTGTCTCGATCAAGAAGTCCTATCCCGGACAGGCCCGCAAAGTAATGAATGCGGTCTGGTCGCTGGGACAGGCAATGTTTACCAAATGCATTATTGTGGTGGACGAGGATGTCGACGTGCAGGACCTCGCTGACGTCACGCTGAAAGCCCTCAATCACATTGATCCCGAGCGCGACATTCAATTCATGCTGGGCCCAGTAGATTCCCTCGACCATGCCGCGCGCTTGCCTAACTATGGATCGAAGATGGGAATCGACGCCACGCGTAAGTGGGCCAGCGAAGGCTTCACGCGTCCCTGGCCGGATGAGATTGTGATGGACGCGAAGACGAACGCCCTGGTCGACGGCAAGTGGAAGGCGCTGGCAAAGGAACTGGGATTGGAGTGATCTTGTCCCGGCGTGTCGTTCGGCCGCTCAGTTCTCAACCTTGATCTTCGCCAGTATTTTCACGATGTCGGCATCCGCAACATCGCGCACTTCGATGCGGACCGCAGTTCCCTCTGGGTAGCGCTTGGCTTCGTCGATTATTTTCATGATGCGCGCGGGGCCTTCGACCTTGCGAGTAGCCGTTACAGCCTTCTCTCCCAGAATAAATGACGCCAGAAACCAACCTGTGCGGGGCCCAAGGTACACGATGTTGCGTTTCTTCTTTTGTAACCGGAGCGACCAGCCCGCCTTGACGGAGTAACAGTTCCACTCATCGCCATCCAGTTTCAGATCGCGCATGAGATCGGCCACGAGATCCTGCCAGAGGAGGTGGCTCTGACCCGGCACGTCAGCCAATTCTCTCTCGGTAGGGCGCGTGGCCTGACCAGCAAACGCATTCTCTGGGATCGTCTTTGTCCTGTGTGCAGACATCTTCTCTCAATGCCCAAGTCCAAACAACGTTCGTACGCTCCACGCCGGGGTGAGGCCGAACACCGCGATGAACACGAGACAATACTGCAGGAAAGTCCCTCACCCAGCAGTGACCACTGTCACGCCTCTGGCTCGGCGTCCGCACTCAGCCGCTCATATCCAGCGCATTGCAGAACGGGTAATCGCGGGTACCTGGGAAAGCTCGCGTCGGTGAGGGAGCGTTCACACAGATAGAACGTGGATCCACGATCGGATTGGATCAATCGCATGAACCGGCAATCTGCACACAGGCCGATTCCACCCTGGGGAGATGCGTCCTTCCTCTGCCTCATGATCAAAGAATAACGCCCCCTGAACAGCAGCAGCGTAAGCTGCGGTTGTTGACCGAACGACCAGAAGAATTCTTGCTGCGAGCCTGAAGAATAATTCATCGAATCTTGACAGACTTTTACACTGGAAACCTTGAACCTCGGGAAGTCGCTCTGTTATAAGGGCTCCCCATCACAGGAGGTTCTACCGTGCGTGTCCCCTGCCTCGGTGTCTTCGTGTCTCCTTCGAAGTCCTTGCGCGCCGTTCTAATTGTTGTCGTGGCGCTGGCGTTCTTGACTACCTTCGCGTCAGCCCAACAGACCTGGGGCGCGATCACCGGAACAGTGACGGATCCGTCGGGAGCCGTTGTGTCCGACGCCAGTGTGAAAGCAGTCAATCTCGCGACCAACCTCGAAGTCGTGGCTCATACCAAGAATGGCTCTTTCGTGATTCCGGATCTTCCCGCCGGAACCTACCGGGTCATCGTCACGAAGGACGGCTTCAAAACGGAAACCCACACGAAAATCCTGGTGTCCGGCAACCGTACGACAACGGTCGATACGACCTTGGTGGTGGGCTCGATCAGCGCCACGGTGGAAGTGACCGCCGTGCCATTGATGAACCAGGTGGACACGACGATCGGCTATGTCGTCGATACTCAGACCATCGAAACGACACCGCTGGGCACCGGCAGCTTCACGCAACTGGCAATTCTCAGCCCGGGCGTTCATGCGGACTTCCTGGGCGGAGGAGGCGCCAACACGGGCCTTGGCAATCAGGCCATCTTCGCGAACGGGAACCGGGATACCAGCAATAGCTTTTCGTTGAACGGCGTGAGCACCAACAATCTCTTTAACGGCAATTCCACCAGCCAGGTAGGGGAAAACCGCTTCGTGCTCAACACCGGTGAGAACTTCGGCGCGGGCGGAACCATTCAAACCAGCACATCTGTGTATGGGGGATAGGCCAGGCTCTTCCCACTCCGCCGCCGGATGCCATCCAGGAGATTGCCGTCAACTCCTCACAGTACGACGCCACACAGGGCAACAACAGCGGCGCGCATATTAGCGTACTGACTAAGTCTGGCGCGAACGCGGTGCATGGTTCCCTGTGGGAACAGTGGCAGAACAGCGATATGAATGCCGCGCCGTACTTCTACAATGCTGCCGGCATCAACCCTGTGACCAACCGGCCTTACTTGCCTCGTCCTTTCGTGAATCGAAATGCGTTTGGCGGGACCATCGGCGGCGCGATTATCAAAGATAAGTTGTTCTACTTTGGGTCCTATCAGGGAGTGCACATTGCCGATGCGGAGGCTTCCACCAAAGATGTGACGGTGCCCCTGTATCTGACGGATGACCGAAGTCCGCAGGGCATTGTGAACATGATTCAGGCGACCTACGCCAGCACCACCGGCCAAACCATTACTGCGAGTCAGATCAATAGCGCAGCGTCGCAGATCCTGAATGCCAAGCTTCCCAATGGGCAGTATCTAATGCCAAGCGCACAGTACACTCCGGCGAATGCCAAAACGCTAGGCTACGATGCCGTCGTGCAAGGCCCCAATACGCAAGCCCGCGTCAACCAAGGGATCGTCGGCATCGATTATGTGATAAACGCCAAGGATCGTCTGGCCGCGAGATATTACATTCAGAGCAATCCCACCAACAATCCTTTTGGCGCGGTCGGTTCGCTGCTCGGATTTGCACAACAGCTTTCCGCGGGCAGTCAGGTATTTTCGCTCTCGAACTCCGTCGTGCTGTCTCCCAACCTCACTTGGGAACAGCATGTGGGATTCACCCGCCTGCGAGCTTATGCAAATACAACAAAAGACTTCACCGCAAGTTCGGTAGGGATTAGCCTGCCCGGAGCTGCGACTTTCCCGGATCTCAGCATTTCTACATCGGACCCTACGCTCGGTAACGGTTTGGAGTTTGGCCCCAGCACCAGCTTTGGGGATGGTGGCATGTTTCAGAATCAATGGGAGTACGGCACCTCCGCGAGTTGGGTGAAAGGCAAGCATGTCTTGAGTGTGGGGACAACGTGGGACCACACCCAGCTCAACATACTCAATAACAACACAAATACCGATACGCTGTACTCCCAGACCTTCATTGACTTTGTAGAAGGCAGCTTGCACGGCGGCAATGAGTTCGTTGGCTCGGCTCACCGTTACTACCGCTCCAATACGCTCGGCACCTACATTAACGACAACTTCAAGATGAGGAAAAACCTCACGGTAACCGCCGGGTTGCGTTGGGACATCGACGGGCCGCTCACGGAGAAATACGGACTGCTTACCGATTTTGATCCTTCGAAATATAGCTACACGCAATGCACCGTCGGTGGGGTTCCGGCGGACCCGGCTTTGACTTGGTACAAGTACGGCAGTTGCGACACGGGGACTGACGTAATAACCAGCTCGGGTCTATTGATCGCCGGGAACAACAAGACTGGCGCCACGCCAGGAGCCAGCAATTCTCTGATGAAAAACCATCAATGGGGCTTCGCGCCCCGCATCGGCATCGCGTGGGCGCCAACATCGAAGCTCACCGTGCGCGCCGGCTACGGTATGTACTTCGACCGCGGCGAATTCTTCAGCTACTTGTCCCCGAGCGCGGGGTCCGGATTTAACGGCCCATTCGGCGTCACGCTGGCTCCTCCGTTTGTCCAACCGATCTCCGTCGCTCAGGGTGCTACGCTTGATCAGCCGTTCGGCACGACTCTGCCACCACCGCCGCCAGCCACAGCAGCAGCCTTCCTCTCCTACCTGCCAAACCTTCAGCAGACTGCTTGCGGTTTTCCGGGATGCTGGCCGACAGGCAATCTTTACGGCCCTTTCCTGTTCGGCGGTTACGATATCAACAACAAGCTACCCTATACGCAGAACTGGACACTCGACGTGCAATTTCAGGCAAGCAACAACTGGATCTTCGAGGTCGGTTACGTCGGCAACCACGGTACCCATTTAGTGCTACCCATCCCCTTCAACCAACCGCTCATCGCCACACCGACGAATGTGGTCAACGGACAGACCAGTTCCTACGGAGGTACCACCCCGCTGTTTCTGGATAGCGAGCCCATCTACACGAACGAATTCGCGGGCAATGCGCCGATTCGCGTACCTTATCCCGGCTACGACATGAACTCGGTGTCGTACAGGGCGGAGGGCATCTCGAACTTCAACGCATTGCAACTCCAGGTTCACAAGCGCCTGTCCAACGGCCTGCAATTCACCTCGTCGTACACCTGGTCTCATGCCCTTGACGAGCAGAGTGGCCTGGGGTTGTTTTTCACCGGGAACAATCCGCTGACTCCTCGAGCCAACTATGCCTCCTCGGATTTCGATCAGACTCATGTTTTTCTGGTCAACTACAGCTATACGATTCCGAAGTTCGTGGAAAGCGGGGCGTGGGGGTACGTGGCGAATGGCTGGACCATTGGTGGTCAGACTGTGGCGCAAAGCGGGCAGCCCTTCAGCGTCTATGACTATTCGGGCTCGGTGGCGAGTCTGTACTACGGCACCAGCAACTACATTGGCAACCCCATTGTCCCGCTGCTGCCTGGCGTAACTGCCAAGGAAGCAGCGAGGGGCGCTAATTGCCCCGCGGGAGTTGCGGCGCAACTTTGCAAGCTCAACTCGGCTGATTTCTTACCCCAGTTCGTGGCTCCGGGGAGCAGCGGCGTTCCGGCCTGCGACGCTAGCGGGTGCGACGAATTCGAATCCTTGTATGGAAGTACAGGCCGAAACAGTTTCCGAGGCCCATTCCAGGTACGCTTCGACATGAGCCTGGCCAAGACGTTCCTATTCAAAGAGCGCTACCAGCTGAGGTTTGAAGCCGATGCGTTCAATATTTTCAACCATGCCGACTTCGACACTCCCAACAACGACGTGGACTTCTTTCCCAATTACGTGGGTCCGCCATCGATTCCCCCCTCGGGTAGCCTGGGCGTGATCCAGCACACGATCGGCAGCCCACGCTTCCTGCAGCTCGCGCTGCACTTGGCGTTCTGATTTGAAGGCGAGAGGAGCAACTGACTTCTGCAGGGTGAAGTGAAAACTCGGCGATTTGGACGGGGGCTGGTCGGCCTGGGGCTGACAGCCCTTGTCCTTTTGCAGAGCCCGGCGTCTTTCGCGTGGGGCAACGACGGACATACGGCCATCAACCGTGTGGCTGCCCAGAAGATTCCGGCAACGATGCCGCGCTTTCTGCGCCGCGCTGTCGTGGAGATCGCTTATCTTGGGCCGGAGCCCGATCGCTGGCGCAGTCCTTCGGAGTTTGCTCTGAAGAACGCGCAGGAGCCCGATCATTTCATCGACCTCGAACGAGTCTCGTGGCTCGATCCGCTTCCGCCCGGCCGCTACGAGTTTTATCGCAAGCTCTACGAGAAGCGTGCGGCAACCACAGATCATCCGGACGACTATCTTCCGGAGCGTGTCGGACTGCAGCCGTACATCACGATGGAAGTCTACGGGCGGCTGAAGGCTGCGTTTCGCGAATATCGGCAGAGGCTGGCGGCACATCAGCCGACGCAGGCGGTGCAGCAAGCAATCATCTTTTATGCGGGTTGGCTGGGGCATTATGTCGCTGATGGATCCCAACCGTTGCACACCACCATCCAGTACAACGGATGGGTTGGCCCGAACCCTAACGGGTATACCACGCAGCACACCATCCACAGCCAGTTTGAGACCGCATACGTCGCAGCGAACATCACGGAGAAAGATTTCTCCGGACTGGTGAAGAGTCCCGAGCGGCTCGACGATCCGTTCGCGCGCTACGTGGCCTATCTCCGACAGTCGAATGGGATGGTAGACAACGTCTACGCGCTGGAGAAGGCCGGTGGCTTTACGGATAAAGGAACTCCGGCAGCCTTCGATTTCACCACTCACCGTCTCGCCGCCGGATCGCAGATGCTGCTGAATCTCTGGTATACGGCGTGGATGGAAAGCGCGGTTCCGGTGCCGGAGCATCCGCCGTCAGCGCCGCCAAAGAAGTAATATCCTCAACGTGGGAACAGCAGCCATCGGCTGTCCAGCGAGCGCAGCTCGACCGCTCTAATCGCCATTTGGCGGCTCTCCTCGCGACGCATTCGCACCTCTTTCGGTATACTGAATATCGACATGCCGGTTCTGAAAAACATTGCAGCCATAGCCAAAGGCATGAGCATCACCTTTATGGAGATGTTCCAGCCCACAACCGTCGAGAACTATCCCGACGGCAAAGGCCCGCTGCGCGGCGCGCGCATTGAGGCCCGATTCCGCGGCGCTCACGTGCTCCAGCGCGACGAAAACGGACTGGAGAAATGCGTGGCCTGCTTTCTCTGCGCCGCCGCGTGTCCTTCGAACTGCATTTACATCGAGGCGGCCGAGAACACAGCCGAGAAACGTGTGAGTGGCGCCGAGCGCTACGCCAAGGTTTACAACATCGATTACAACCGCTGCATTTTCTGCGGGTATTGCGTGGAAGCGTGTCCCACGGACGCGATCACCCACGGGCATGGATTTGAGCTGGCGACCTTCAATGCCAGCAACCTGGTCTACCGCAAGGAGCAAATGCTGGCCCCCCGGCCAGCACACATGGGAGCCAACGTGGTATTCAACCAGGCCGACGTGGACGGTGGGGCGCCGGTGCAAATGGTACCGGGGAGCTGACTTCGAGAAGAGTTTCGAGTGCAAGCCACGCCGGTCCTCGAGACCGGCGTTCGTGCATGTGGAACTTTTTTGCCACGGATCCGCGCGGATGAACACGGATTTCAACAGACAGATCGAGAGCTAGAAGCTAAGTGCTAGGAGCTAGAAGCTACCAATGGCTGACTTTTTACAGACCGTAAAGGAACGCGTCGTCGTCTATGACGGCGCGATGGGGACCAACATCCAGAAGCGCAATCCTACCCTTGACGATTACTGGGGCAAGGAGAATTGCAGCGAAGTGCTGGTGTTGAGCCGTCCCGATATTATCCGCGACATTCACGCGGACTTTTTTCGCGTGGGCTGCGACATTGTTGAGACTAACACGTTTGGCGGCAGCGGAATCGTGCTCGGGGAGTTCGAGCTGCGCGATCGCGTTCACGAGATCAACGTAAAGGCCGCGCAGCTTGCCAAGGAAGTGGCGCAGCAGTTCTCGACGAAAGACCGGCCCCGCTTCGTCGCTGGCTCAATGGGTCCGACCACAAAGCTACCGTCGCTGGGCCACATCAGCTTCGACGCCATGGTCGCGTCCTATGAGGAGCAGGCCGCCGCACTGATTGAAGGCGGGGTCGACGTGCTGCTCATCGAGACAGCTCAGGATTTGCTGCAAGTTAAGATCGCCACCATCGGTGTACTGGAAGCCATGCGGAAGGCGGGCAAGCGACTGCCCGTGCAGGTGCAGGTCACGCTGCAAGAGTCTGGGACCATGCTGCTCGGTACTGAGATCGGTGCCGCGCTCACCGCGCTTGAGCCCTTTGAAGTCGATGCCATCGGGTTGAACTGCGCGACCGGACCTAAGGAAATGAACGATGCGGTCCGCTATCTCGGGCTGAATTCGACAAAGGAAGTCTCGGTCCTTCCGAATGCGGGTCTCCCTCAAAACGTAGGGGGACACGCGGTTTACAAACTCTCGCCGGAAGATCTGGCGGAGTATCACAAGCACTTTGTCGTGGACTACGGCGTCCGCATCGTGGGCGGCTGCTGCGGAACGACTCCGGAACATCTGAAGGCCGTGGTGGACGCGGTTTCCGGCGTAGAACCTGCCAAGCGTGACGTGAAGCGCGCGGGCGCGGCCTCGAGCGCCTATACAACCGTCCCGCTCGATCTGGAACCCAAGCCCCTCATTGTCGCCGAGGAGATGAACACCACGACGCGGGTCGAGCATTTCCGCAAACTGGTGCAGGGTAAGAAGTACGACGAGATTCTTGGACTCGCCAAGCGATTGGTGAACGATGGATCGCACATGCTCGATTTGTGCGTCGCGATCGTCGGTGAGGACGAGAAGGGATACATCACGTCGATTCTGGAAAAGATCGCTACGCGCGTTCCGGCGCCGGTTCTGGTGGATTCGACGGAAGCCGACGTGGTCGAAGAAGCACTTAAACGCATTCCGGGACGCGCCATCATCAATTCAATCAATCTGGAAGATGGCGAGAAACGGACGTCGAAAGTACTACCGATGGCCAAGAGGTATGGTGCCGCAGTCATTGCATTGACCATCGACGAAGACGGCATGGCGCTCACCGCCGACAAGAAAGTTGCGATCGCGCACCGCATCTATGATCTGGCCACCAAGAAGTACGGCCTTGACGGCACCGATTTGATTTTCGATGCACTCACCCTGCCGATTTCGACGGGGCAGGAAGAATATCGTACCGCAGGCATGGAGACGATCGAGGCAGTGAGACGGATTAAGAAGGAACTGCCCTCGGTGAAGACGATTCTGGGAGTGAGCAATATTTCCTTCGGGCTGGACGCGTATCCGAGGCGGGTGCTGAACTCGGTCTTCATGCATGAGGCAGTGGATAACGGGCTCGACATGGCCATCGTGAACTACACCAAGATTTATCCGTTGTACAAGATTCCGCAGGAAGAAGTAGAACTGGCGCGCAAGCTGATCCATCGCGATGCCAATTCTGACGGCGATCCGCTGCAGAAGTACATGGCGCACTTCGCTGGCATGAAGGGAAAGCCGGCCGCCTCGACCACTGCGCATCTCGACACACTATCGGTCGAGGACAAGCTGAAGTTTGCGATTATCAACGGCGAAAAGACAGTCGGAGACGGCGCGCACAAGAAAACACTAGAGGAGCTGCTGGAGGAGGCGCTCGCCGCGAACTATTCTCCCCTGGAACTGATCAACACGGTCCTGCTGGACGGAATGAAGACGGTCGGCGACCTGTTCGGCGCGCGCAAGATGCAGTTGCCTTCTGTGCTCGATTCGGCTGGAGTGATGAAGGCCGCGGTCGCCTATCTTGAGCCAAAGATGGAGAAGAAATCCGGGTCGCAACAGAAAGGCACGATCGTACTCGCGACGGTGAAGGGCGATGTTCACGATATCGGGAAAAATCTGGTCGACATTATTCTGTCGAATAACGGATTCAAGGTCGTCAACCTCGGCATCAAGCAGCCTGGAGACACGATCATCCGGTCGGCGCAGGAGCATCAGGCCGACGCGATCGGGCTGAGCGGACTGCTGGTGAAGTCGACGCTCGAGATGAAGTATGTCATCCAGGATCTGGAGCGGCAGAAGCTGGCGTTTCCGGTCATCTGCGGTGGCGCTGCGCTGACCCGCAAGTATGTGGAGGACGACCTGCGCCGGGAGTATGCCAACGCGGTCTTCTACGCCGACGATGCGTTCGCGGGGCTGCACATCATGGAAGACCTCGCCACCGAAAACGGCGCGAAACAGACGCGGCTCACCGAGGGCAAAACTGTAAAGGAGTACGCCAAAGCCGCTGCCGTTGATGAAGAGACGGGACCGGTGTTTGCGGAGCGGAGTCCGGTAGTAGTAGATGCTCCGAATATTCCGGCGCCGCCGTTCTGGGGCGTGCGCGTGCGCAAGGATTACGATTTGCGCGAGCTCTTCCCCTACATCAACGAGACGGCACTGTTCAAGAATCAGTGGCAGTTGAAGACGGCGTCGCAGTCAGATTATGTGCGGCTCGTCGACGAGAAGTTCCGGCCGATTCTGCACAAACTGGAAGATGAGGTAATTGGGTCGGGATTGTTCGAACCCAAGGTTGTGTATGGCTACTTCCCTGCCCAGGCCGACGGAAACGACGTGGTTGTGTATTCCGCAGAGGGGCAGCCGAGCTCCGCTCGGCCTGACCGGGTCAAAGACCCGGTCCCACACGAACTGTTACGCTTCACATTCCCACGGCAGCGCGAAGGGCGTCGGCTTGCCATCTCGGACTTCTTCGCACCCAAATCATCTGGAAAGATGGATGTGATTGGACTCTCGCTCGTCACGATTGGCCCTAAGGCAAGCGTCGAGACCCAGCGGCTGTTCGAGGGGGGAGAGTACACGAAATATCTATATCTCCACGGACTCAGCGTCGAAACCGCCGAGGCTCTTGCCGAATTTCATCACAAAAAGATGCGCGAGGAGTTGGGAATTGCCGGAGAGGACTCGGCGGAGATTCGCGATCTGTTTCATCAGAAGTATCGCGGGTCGCGGTATTCGTTTGGGTACCCGGCGTGCCCGAACCTGGAAGATCAGACCAAGCTGTTCGCCCTGCTGAAACCGGAGGAGAACGTGGGCGTGCGGCTCACGTCGGGGTTCTTGCTCGAGCCGGAGCAGTCTACTTCGGCAATTGTCGTGCACCATCCGGGAGCGAAGTACTTTGTCGTGTAACAATGCTCGCTGCCAAGAAGCCTTGGCGGACGATCCAATTCTCTGGGAAGCAATAAGGTTGCAATTCTAGAAGGAAGTTTGCAGGCGTAAGGCGTAACTGCGGGGCGGGGCGATGGCATTGCCCGAGAAAAGGCCGCCGAAGTCGATGACGTTCAGGCGATTGTTGAGATTCATAAAATCGGCCTGAAGGCGCATGGACACCTTGTCATTCTTCCAGACGTCCGCGCCAAGGGAGGCGCCCACGGCAAGGGACGGCTTCACCCGGCTACGATCGAAATTGATCCGGTCGACCAGAGCTTGACCGTACTGAGCCAGCGCCTCCTGATAAGTTCCGGTAAAGTCGAAGGGCAGTCCGCTGCCATACTCCGCCGAGCCCGCAATCCACATGCGCGAAATCAGCTGATAGCGGAGGCGAATCCGCACGCTGTTTCGCTGATCCTGCGAATCGGGAAAGTGGCCCGTGAGCTGGGTGGTTGCGTTGGTGGCATCATCGCCGAGGAAAAGGCCGCCGGTCACAGGGAACCATGCGTTGCCGACGATATAGGAGTAGGTGGCAAGGCCTGAGAAGCGCCCCCACTTCGGGATCTCCACTTTTGCCTCAGCTCCGTAGATGACAGCCTTCTCGAAGGCGATGGGAAAACTGACGGCGGTGCTGAGAATCTGGTCGTCGTCAGCGTAGTTGTTGACGTATCGCCGGAAATAGTTGGCATCGAAACGGAGTTGGCCGAAAAGGCTCTTTGTGCCCCCAACCTCGAAGTAGTTGCCATGAGAGGGCTCGACCGGCAGACGCAACACACTGGGATTCAGCGAAATCACCTGCGCAGAACTCGAAAGCAAGAGATTGTCGGAAGATGGCGTCTGGAAGACGTGATCGTAGGAAGCGTGGATCACGAGCCCGACCGAGGGGAAGTAGCGAGCCAGCGCAAGACGCGGACTGACAGCGTTCTGGTTGACCAGCAGCTGATAGTGATCCCAGCGGAGCCCCACGCTCAGTGTCCAGTTGCGGAGACGAATGAGGTCCTGCACGTAAGCGGACTGCTCCAGGTCGGGACGGTTTCCGGTGAAAGCGAAGGTCTGAGGCGTCCCCGGGTCAAACTGGCTGGGATCGGTAACAATGTCGCTGAAGTCTTCGTGCAGGAACATCGCGTCGGATTCGAGACCGGCCTTGAACTCCTGGCGTCCGTGATGGATCGAGACAGAACCGTTGAAGTAGCCCTCGGTAAAGTGATTGTGGAGGAAGACAATGACGGGAGTGGACTCGGGATTGGAAGTGAGGTCATCGGAATTGTCCCTGACCATTCCACGAAGGCTGCCCAGCACGTTCGAAGAGAAAACGTGCTGATAGGAAACGATGCCCATGGTTTCGAAGTTATCGCCATTTTGGCGCTGACCGGCGGCTTGCTGGACCTGTTCGTTCGGAATCTCGTAGCGCGACAGGCCGTGGCGGACGATGAGTCCGAGTCGGTCCCGGGTCGTGAAATCGCGCTCGTAGTTGACGGAAAAATCTCCCGTAGTTCCGTTGTTGGTGAAATTTTCAGGAACGACAGGGTTCAGATAGTGGCCGGTCATGCTGCCGGCAGCGCTGCCGCCGAGGGTATTTCCCTTCCACACATACTGTGCCTGAGCGAATGCGCCGGCAGTATCGAAACTGCCCCCTGAGAGCACCGTCTGCCCGTGGAGCCCGGCCTGGGTATCTTTGAGGGTGTTGACTTCGATGACGCCGCCCATCTTCCGCCCGAATTCGGCAGGGATTCCTGCGGTATACACATTGAGCGAATCGGCATCATCCGCTTCAATTTCGGGGCCGAAACTGGGGGAGCGGTTATCGGTGAGAGGGATTCCGTCGACCACAAATTGGGTCTGATACTCGGAGCCGCGGGGATGGAGGACAGCATTCCCTTCGTAGAGCCATCCCGGCTGAGAATTCACCAGATCCTGCAGAGAACGCCCCGGAAGTGACGTGGTTCGAGTCTGGATGGCCTGCGCGCCGATTTCATTGGCCGAACCCGCGCGATAGGGGTCAATGAGAGTGTCGGAGTCCTGGACGGTGACGGAATCGGTCACCGGCGCCAAGCTCAGCCGGACCGAATATTCGGTAGGAATGGCGGACCGAATCTCGACGGATGCGGAAGCATCGGCGAATCCCGCCTGATGGATCTCGACGCGATACAAGCCATAGCGAAGCCGCCTGGCTACGAGCGTGCCGGCGTCGTCGGTGACCAGCGTGTTGTGGTATTCGTTGGCCTCACTCATCAACTCGACGGTGGTCTTCACGCCGAGACCCTCTGGATCGGAAACTTTGAGGCGAAGTTCTCCCGTGTTGCTCTGGCCGAACAGCGGCAGCGCCAGCAGGGCGATTCCGAGGTGGAGAAGGTTGCGCAAGATAGTCGGGGGGAATCTTCATGATAGCAGCAGCACCCTTTAAGGCTTCTGTTACCATGGGCATCTTATGGACCGCGGCCATGGCGATTTTTTACAAAATGGAGACACCGTTATGACAAAGCACGGCCCAGGGTGCGTCAACTTCTAAGCAGGTCCGGGACAGGCGGAAGGCTTTCCGCCCATGGTTGGGACCGCAGGCTTCAAGCCTTCCGTTACCGGGAAGGCATGGGGGAAAACTGGCGCTCTCACCGCAGGGGGTGGGAGCGCCAGTTTCACGTTGAGCACCGCCGCAGAGCCTCGCAGGTGCTTGCCTCGGCACTGGGCAAGCTTCGTCTTCCCTTCGCGATCCATTTTCAACTGTTACAATTTTGGGGATCAGCCCGCGGCATCGGCTGAATTTATCAAGCGCCATGAAATGTCCTTTTTGCGGATTTGCGAATGACAAGGTCGTCGACTCGCGCGAGAGCAAGGAAGCGGAGTCCATCCGGCGGAGGCGCGAGTGCCTCAAGTGCGGCAAGCGGTTCACCACCTACGAACGCATCGATGAAATTCCCTACATGGTGGTGAAAAAAGACGGACGCCGGGAAAAATTCGATCGCCAGAAGGTACTCAACGGATTACTGCGGGCCTGCGAAAAACGTCCCGTACCCATCAGCAAACTGGAACAGATTGTGAATGAGGCGGAGTCGTTCGTGATTGAGTCGGCGGAGCGCGAGCGCAAGACCAGCGAACTGGGCGAGTTGATCATGAACCGGCTGCGGCGCTACGACAAGGTCGCTTATGTGCGGTTTGCTTCCGTGTATCTGGATTTCAAGGATGTGAAAGAGTTCATGAATGAGTTGAAGGATCTGGTGAAAGTGAAGCCCGCGTAATTGGCTACCCTTTGAGGATGAAGCACTCATGAGTCATAAAGTAACGCTGATCCCCGGAGACGGGATCGGTCCCGAAGTGATGAACGCCACGGTGCGCATCCTGGAAGCAACCGGGGTGAAGTTTGATTGGGAAACCTTTGCCGTGGGTGCGGAGGCGTACGAAAAATCGGGCGAGTATATCCCCAAGGATTTGATCGAATCTCTGGAGCGGACCAAAGTGGGATTGAAGGGTCCGGTCACAACGCCAATTGGTGGCGGCTTTCCCAGCATTAATGTCGCGCTGCGGAAGAAATTCGAACTCTATGCCAACTTTCGGCCGATCCGCAATCTGCCGCATATTCCGACGCGCTATCCCGATGTCGATCTGATCATTGTGCGCGAAAACACCGAGGGACTCTATTCGGGCCTGGAGCACGAAGTGGTGCCCGGAGTGGTGGAGAGTCTGAAGATCATCACCGAAAAAGCGTCGACGCGGATCGCCAAGTTTGCCTTCGAATACGCGCGCAAGAATAACCGCAAGAAAATTCACTGTATTCACAAAGCGAACATCATGAAGCTGTCCGACGGGCTATTCTTGCGCAGCACGCGGAACGTAGCAAAAGACTATCCCGAAATCACCTACGGCGAACACATTGTTGACAACACCTGCATGCAACTGGTGATGAATCCCTACCAGTACGACATGCTGGTGATGGAAAATCTGTACGGAGACATTCTTTCGGATTTGTGCGCGGCGTTTGTCGGCGGACTGGGATTCGTACCCAGCGCCAACCTGGGAGACGATTGCGCCGTATTTGAAGCCGTCCACGGCTCCGCGCCTGACATCGCGGGCAAGAACCTGGCCAACCCGACGGCACTGCTGCGCTCGGCGCTGCTGATGGTGCGGCACCTCGGCGAGCACGCCGCGTCCACGCAGATTCGGAACGCACTGGAGCGGGTGTACCGACATCCGGAAAAACTGACTCGGGATATCGGAGGAAAGTCTGGGACGTCGGAATTTGCCGACGCAGTCATTGAGGAAATGCAGAGCAGCACGGCCGAACCGGCGCGGGTCTAGCTTTCAGCTATAGTGCGATCTCAGCGGCGTTTCAGAGCTTCCAGTTCTTCTAGGGTGCGGGGCCAGTCCGATCCCAATAGGCGAGACAGGCTCCGGTCGGCCAGAACCTTTCCACCGGTCTGACAGCGCGCGCAATAGTTGGTCTCCTTGTCGGCGTGGCGAATCCGCAGAATCTTATCTCCACACCTCGGGCAAGGAAGTCCGTAACGCCCGTGGGCTGCCATTTCTTTTCGGAATGCCGTGACTTTTTCCGGAAAGCTCTCCTTCGCTTCAGCACCCAGACGAGTGATCCAGAGTTGAAGCGTCTGCCGAGTCGCGGCAAACAATCTCTCCCATTCGTCCGGCGAAAGTTTGTTGGTGAGCATGATCGGCGAGAGTTGCGCCGCGTGCAGGATCTCGTCGGAGTATGCGTTGCCGATGCCACTGAGTAAACGGGGATCAGTCAAGGCGCGCTTTAGGGTGTGATTTTCAGCCGTCATCACTGCGCGAAACGCATCCAGATCTGAAGCGAAAACGTCGATCCCTCCGGCGTCGAGAGAACTCAGCCCCTCCTCGCCGCTGACCAGATGGAGCGCCGCTCGGCGCTTACTGCCAGCTTCCGTGAGAATCAGGGAACCGTTCGGAAAGTCGAAGGCAGCCAGACTTTGGCGACCTGCGAGTTTGGCGTCGGCTGTGCGCCAATGCAGCCGGCCAGCAATCATCAGATGCAACACCAGCCAGAGATCGCCCTCGACGCCCAACGCGATACGCTTGCCGACACGGCTGAGTTTCTCCACAACTCGCCCTTCGGCACTCGCCACCGGCGGCTGAACCGTCCGCAGCAAGAAAGGACTCGACAAGCGCACATGCTGCAGAGGCTGGCCCACGACGCGAGTCTCGAGCGCGCTGATGTAGGCTGTTATGTCTGGCAATTCTGGCATACAGATCACATTGCATGCAGACTAGGAATTTTTCAATGCTGTCTCCGCGATTCGCCTTGTCCTGTGGAAAATTTGCAACTGCGCCATTGACTCGCGCGCTCGGTTCGGAGTACAGTCCTTGGCGTTCTGGGGATTCTGGGGAAAATGACGCGCACAAAACGGCGTGTGGGGATAGTTCTCTTTCAGCTCGGTGGACCCGACACGCTGGAAGCGATCGAACCTTTTTTGTACAACCTCTTCTGCGACCCGGATATTATCGACTTCCCTTTTGCCCGCATCGGACGTAAACCTCTGGCCAAGCTCATCTCGACCACTCGCGCCCGCAAGGTGCAGCATCACTATGCCACCATCGGCGGAGGCTCACCCATCCGGCGTCACACGGAGCGGCAGGCTCGGGCCCTCGAGACTGAACTTCGTAGTCAGGGCATTGACGCTCTCTGTTTCGTAGCCATGCGGTACTGGCATCCGTTCACTCGCGAGGCGATCGCGCAACTGCACGCTGCGCAGTGCGACGAAGTGGCTCTCCTGCCGTTGTACCCTCAGTATTCCTCAACCACGACCGGTTCGAGCCTGAACGAATGGCGGCGGCTCTTCCAGGGCGATATACCGGTCCGTTGCGTGGAGACTTTCTATCGTAATACGATGTATTTAGACGCGGTCGTGGAAAAGGTGAACGAGGCCCTGTCCCGCTTCCCTGAGCCTTCTCGGCCGGAAATTGTCTTCAGCGCGCACAGCATACCGATGTCCGTGATTGAAAAAGGCGATCCCTACCAGCGGCAGATCGAGGACACGGTGTGCCTGCTGACCGAGCGCGGTGGCTGGACCAATCCGCAGCGCCTTTGCTACCAGAGCAAGGTGGGCGCGAGCCGCTGGCTGCAGCCTTCCCTGCATCAAACCTTAAAGAGATTGGCGGACGAGCGCGTCCGCGAGATGTGTGTGGTGCCGGTCGCCTTCGTTTCCGATCACGTGGAGACTCTCGGCGAAATCGATCACGAGGCCCGAGAGGAAGCACACCGGCTGGGGATTGAGCAGTTTGAAATGAGCGCAGGATTAAACGATTCCGCAAGGTTCATCAGTGCTCTAAGCCAGATCGTGCAGGAGGCTTTGGACCAGGCCGGTCATAGCCTGATTCCGATTCGCAGTTCCGGGAGGACGTTGGCCGAGCCGCAGTACGCGGCGGCCGCTGGTCTGGATTAAGGCCGTAGTCATCGAGTTACAGGAGGGAGTTCATGGCGGAGGAGACCGGGAAGGTCAATCCGAATCCCGACGTAGCGAAACCTGTCGCGAAGCCCGCGGCGGGGGCCCAGGATGCCACGAAATACGTGGGCACACCGGCCGTGGGAACCTCGAAGGCGGCGGCAGCTGCCGGGGTAGCGGGTACTGCCCCGTCCACGGAGATCGACCGCCACCGTCGCCGCTTCGTTTGGACGATGGTGACGGGATTCCTGATGGCGTGGTTTCTCGCGTTCTTCCGCTTCTTTCTGCCGCGCACTCTGTTTGAGCCAAACTCCGTTTTCAAGATTGGCTACCCGTCAGAATTCGCCCTCGGGGTCGACACCAAGTTCCAGCAGAAATATAGAATCTGGGTTGATCGCACGCCGGATCGGCTGTTCGTCATCTATGCGCGGTGTACGCACCTGGGCTGCACACCTGACTGGAAACCCAGCGAAAACAAATTCAAGTGTCCGTGCCACGGCAGCGGCTACGACAGCGAAGGGATCAACTTCGAAGGACCGGCGCCGCGGCCGATGGATCGCGCGAAAATCGAACTGGCGCCCGATGGACAGATCATCGTGGATACTTCGCGCCTTTATCAGTGGCCCAAGGGACAGCCCACACACTTTAATGACCCGGGAGCGTTTTTGACGGGCGTGTAATTGACAGGCATGCGAGGGCGAGACGCCCTCGCGACAACCGGCGGGACGCCGGCGCTACGAAGAAGAACTCTTATGGCTGACGAAAACAATCCGAACGGCGGCAACGGGAAAAACGGGAAAGTCGGACTGGTGGAACGGGTCTCGACCGGCGTCAAAGAGGATATTCAGGCCCTCAAAACCGATATCCCCACCAAGACGAAGGAGCAGATCGAGGGGCTGAAGGATCCGACGAAGACGCAGGTCTATACGTCGATCTTCCGCCACAAGCACGATGACACGCCGCGAAACCGGGCACTGGGCGTGCTCTCGAACGTGTTCCTGCATCTGCACCCGGCGAAGATCAATCGCGATGCGGTGCGCTACAGCTACACGTGGGGCATGGGTGGGATCACGTTTTACCTGTTCATTATCCTGACTTACACCGGCGTGCTGCTGATGTTCTATTACCATCCCACCAAGGTGCAGGCGTTCCGCGATGTGCTCTATCTGGAGCACGACGTTCCCTTCGGCAAGATATTGCGCAACATGCATCGCTGGGCCGCTCACCTGATGGTGATTGGCGTGTGGCTGCACATGTTTCGTGTATTCCTGACGGGGTCGTACAAGAAGCCGCGCGAGTTCAACTGGAATATCGGCGTACTGCTGCTGGTGTTCACGCTACTGCTGTCGTTCACAGGATATCTGCTACCGGACGATCAGTTGGGTTTCTGGGCCGTCACGGTAGGCACGAACATGGCCCGCGCCACGCCACTCTTGGGGCATGAAGGGCCGTTCGGCTCAATGCTCGGTATGACGCCCTATAACGATGTGCGCTTCGGATTGCTGGGCGGATCGATCGTCGACGCGAATGCGTTGTTGCGGTCTTACATCTGGCATTGCATAGGAATTCCGATCGTGGCGTCGGTGCTGATGATTGTGCATTTCTGGCGCGTGCGAAAAGATGGCGGAATTTCGGGTCCGGCTCCGGTGATGCTGGAGGCGGAAGCGGACAAACCGCGGCGCGGCCCGAAAGCAGCGGGAGAGTAACAGAGTCGAGCTGTCCTCGACGGACGGCCGAAGGCGGCCGTCCCCAGATGATTCAGAAGCATCCGGTCGTGGAGAAGCTATGGACTGGCGACAACTTTGGGAGATTTGCTCGGCGCCCGACAACGTGCCGATCGTGGGCTTGATTCCGCTGCTCGCGTTCTACATTTATCTGGCAGTGAAACAGGCGCGGGCCAACGACCAGTTGATCGAACAACTCGAAGGCGACCCGGCGATGGCCAAGACCCACCATCGCAAGACCTGGCCTTTCAAGCCCGGATGGGCCAAAGAAGTCCACGTCTGGCCTTTTCTGCTGCGCATTGAGTTTCTCGCCGCCATCATCATCACGATCATCCTGATGGTGTGGTCCATCACCCTGAATGCACCGCTGGAAGAACCCGCGAATCCCAACCTCACGATGAATCCTGCTAAAGCTCCGTGGTACTTCCTCGGACTGCAAGAGATGCTGGTCTACTTTGATCCGTGGATTGCAGGTGTCGTCATGCCGACAATGATCATCGTCGGGCTGATGGTGATTCCTTACATCGATACGAACCCGCTAGGCAGTGGGTATTACACCTGGAAGCAGCGTAAGTTCTCGATTTCCACGTTCATGTTCGGCTTCGTGATTCTATGGGTCGCGATGATCATCATTGGCACATTCATCCGCGGGCCCGGCTGGCAATGGTTCTGGCCCGGGCAAACGTGGGATCACAATCGCTTGATTTATGAGGTGAACCGGGATCTGCCGGATATCTTCGGACTCACGTCCAACATGGCAAAGGCAGTTTTTGGCGCCATCGTGGTGGGTGGGTTTTATCTGATCGGCGGCGGCGCGGTGTACTCGCTGTTCCGCCGAAAAATGCCGAAGGATTTCCAGCGGATGAGCCTGCTGCAATTTTCACTGATGGCATTTCTGTGGCTGACCATGCTGGCCTTGCCGCTGAAGATGGCTCTGCGGCTTTTGTGGCACATCAAGTATGTGTGGATTACGCCGTGGTTTAACGTGTGAGAACGGTCGCTGGTCGTTGGTCGTTCATCGCTGGCCAAGACCCGAGACCGTCGCGAAGTTAGCCAACGACCAACGACTATCGACCAACGACTGATGTCGGAGGAACTGGTGCCTGAAAAACCGATTCCCGAGCAGGATCCGATCACTGGAAAATCGTACGCGATCCACTATTTGATCGCGACGGTGATTCTGATAGGTACGTTGTTCTGGGCTCTGTACGACGAAGCATGGGGACAGCGCCCGTGGAAGGCCTTCCAGGATCAATGGAAGGATCGCTACAGCGCCTTTCTGAACACGGCTACGTCCAAATCCTCGAAGTCAGAGCAATCGGTCGAGCAGGATCCGCAGTACGCCGCTCTGAAGCAAGAATACGAGAAGTCCTATCAAGCGTCGAAACCGCAAGGGGACGAGGCTCGCAAAAAGCTCGACGACGCTAGCGCGCGCTTGCTAGCGGTCCAGAGCGTCTTCACGGACCGCCGGGCCTACGTAAACGCTCTTACCTACGAACTGGAAACCAGCACCAGCGCTTCGTCGAAAGCCAGCAAACAGAAGGAAATCGATTCCTACAAGGCGGAGCAGGCGACAGTCGAATTTCCTGACCACACCAGGCAGAAATTTACGTTCCCGCAATTGGAGGAGAAATATAACGAGATCCGCGACGAGCGGACCAAGCTCAGCCTCGAACTCGGCGATGTTCTGAAGCCGGTGACTGCGGCCAAAGCCAAGATGGACGAGTACATCTCGGATCACATGGTCGACTTGACTCCGCAGCAGATTCAGGGCCTGAAGAAACGGGCGACGGAATGGGATCCGGCGATCGTACAGATCAATGTGGCCGACGCCAATATCGTCGACCGTTGCGAATCGTGCCACATGAATACGCGCGAGCCGCTGAGGGTCACGGCCGCGGCGATGACGGCCAAAGGCGCGAAGCGGCCGGATGAATATGCCAATGCGTTTGTCAGCCATCCCGAGCCGGAACTGCTCTCGATTCACGATCCCGAGAAGTTTGGCTGCTCGCCCTGTCACCAGGGCAACGGCCGCGCCACCACGAGTGTCGAGAAGGCGCACGGAAATTATGAGCACTGGCTGTGGCCGCTCTATCCCAAGGAAAATTCGCAGGCGGGTTGCCAGAGCTGCCACTCCGCCGACATGGTGCTGGTAAGCGGCGACCTCCAGTTCAACACCATCAACAATGGCAAGGATTTGTTCCGGCAACGGGGCTGCATGGGCTGCCATCGCTATGAGGGCTACGACAAAGAGCCCGAAGATCTGAACTCCATCGGACAGCAGATCAAGCAGATCGAAACACAGAAGAAAGAGAACGTAAAGAATTCTGCAGACCTGATGAAGCAGGCCGACGCCTCTGAATCAAACGCCGAAGCGAACGCGCTGAATACGAAAGCCGTCGACCTCAAAGTGGCCAACAGCAAGCTCGATGCGCGTTTACAGCAACTGGATTTTCAATCGCATAGCCTGATGCAGGACCAGAAGAAGGTCGGACCGAACCTGAAAGATGTCCGGCTCAAGCTGAACAAGAACTGGATTCCGGTCTGGCTGAAGAAGCCATCCGACTTCCGGCCGACGACTAAAATGCCGAATTTCCGCCTGACCGATCATCAGATTCAGGCCATCTCGGCGTACATCTGGCAATCCGGATTCACTGACGAACTCCCCAAGCACAAGCCCGGAAACGCCGCTCACGGGAAAGAGTTGTTTGAAGAACGAGGATGCCTGGCCTGCCACTCGATCGGCGAAGGCGATCAGATGCAGGGGGGAACGTTCGCGGCAAACCTGACCCGCGTCGGCGAGAAGGCAAACTACGACTACCTCGTGCGCTGGATTCACAATGCGCGGCAGCGTACGCGCCCGTACTGCCCGTACGAGAAAAAAGACATTGGTCTCGAAGATTACGCCAAGAAGGGACTACCTTACGTTTTCGACCTCGATCACAGCAAGTGTCCGAACGACGGCCACGAACTGCAAGTGCAGAACATGACGGTGATGCCCAGCCTGCGGCTGAGTCCGGAAGACGCGGAAGACATTGCCACGTATTTGATGACGCAGAAGAAGCAGGACCCGTCTTCCTACGCGGCTGCGCCGTTCATGGACGATCCGACTCTAAAGGAGGAAGGCAAGAAGTGGGTTCGGTTCTATGGTTGCGGCGGATGCCACGAAATATCGGGTATGGAAGATGAAGGCCGCATCGGCACAGAACTCACCTTCGAAGGCAGTAAGCCGATCGAGCGTCTCGACTTTGCGCTGTTCACCGAAGTCGCGCAGCGCGGAGGGAAAGATGCTGAACCGATCAAAGACAAAGCAGACCTCGCGCGCCTGCCCGACGGTCCGGCAACTGCTCCTTGGTATGACCACAAGGGATTCTTCGAGCACAAACTCGCGGAGCCGAACATTTACGATCAAGGCAAAGTCAAGAGCGAGACCGAAGCTCTGCGCATGCCAAACCTGCACCTCACCAAGGATCAGGTTCTCGACCTCACGACATTCCTGCTGGGGAGCCAAGAGACTTCCCTGCCCCAGAGTTATCAATACAAGCCGGGTGATGCGCGGCATGACATTCAAGAAGGCTGGTGGATCGTCAAGAAATACAACTGCATGGGATGCCACCAGTTCATCCCCGGCCAGCGCACGATTCTGATGGGCCTAAAGCAGTATCAGGATGTGCAGGAGCAACTGCCTCCGAAGTTACTCACCGAAGGCGCACGCGTCGATCCCGAGTGGCTGCGCAAGTTCCTGTCGAATCCGGCGCTGAGCACCACCGACACGAACCGCAACGGCGTGCGCCCGTATCTGAAAGTGCGGATGCCCACGTTCTCGTTCTCCGATAACGAACTGCGGAAACTGGTGCGCTTCTTTGAGGCCTTGTCGCAGCAACCGCTTCCCTACATTCCGGAAGAGGTGCCGACGCTCACGGCGAAAGAGACGGACATGGCACGAAGCTTGTTCTCGAGCACGGCGGCGCCTTGCCTGAAGTGCCATGCCACGGGCGATCCGGCGCATGACAAGATCGCGACCGCTCCGAATTTCCTGCTGGCGAAAGAGCGGCTGAAACCGGACTGGGTTGAACGCTGGATCACCGATCCTCAGGCCGTCAGCCCGGGCACGTCGATGCCATCCGGCTTGTTTAAGCAGCAGGGCACGCAGTACGTCTTTGCTGGACCGACTCCGCCGACGTTTAATGGATATACGGGAGATCACCGAAAACTGCTGACCGATTACATCTTCCAACTGACTGCGGAAGAACAACGGCGGGTAGCGGCATCGATGCCGCGAGCCAAGGCGGCGATCCAGCCCTCGACCAGCCGTAAACAGGCAGCCGTGGAATCGCATCCTACGGTGAGCGGTGGTTCTCGTTAACTGATTCGCACAGCTGGTTCGCGTTAGCCAGTTGGCATTCGTTAGAATGTGCGGTTTGGTGAGTGCTCTTGCATTTCGTTAGCTGCTTACGGCGCGGGCCAGACGTCCCGCGCGACCGCCGGCGAGTCGCCGGCCCTACACTTCAAGAAAGGGCGACATCATGAATTGGAAGACAGGTTGGACAAGACTGACACTCAGCGCGCTGGCACTATGCGCGCTTCTCATCCTGGCAGGTTGCAGCAAGAAGGAGAATACGGAGCAATCGAGCAACGCTCCTGCGGAGTCGGCAGCCCCGGCGCAGCCGGCCACGCCGATCGATCCGGCAACGGTAGCCACCATCAATGGAACCGTAAAGTTTGACGGCACGGCTCCCAAGCCCTCCAAAATCGACATGAGCCAGGATCCGGGCTGCAAAGGTACGAACGAGGCCGAGAATGAAGTTGTCAACGGGGGCGATCTCGCTAACGTTTTCGTTTACGTCAAAGACGGACTCGGAAACCGCACATTCGATATTCCGAAGGATCCAGTCGTTCTTGACCAAAAGGGCTGCCAATACCATCCCCACGTGTTGGGCGTGATGGCCGGCCAGACCGTCCGGATTAACAACGATGATCCCACGACCCACAACATCCACCCCACTCCCAAGGACAACCGGGAATGGAACGAATCGCAGCCACCCTCTTCTCCGGCGATCGAAAAGAATTTCGCGCGTGAAGAAATCATGCTGCCGGTAAAGTGCAACCAGCACCCGTGGATGAAGATGTACATCAACGTAGTCAAGAGCCCGTTCTATGCTGTAACCGACAAGGCTGGGAAATACGAGATTAAGGGCCTGCCGCCGGGCGATTACACGATCGCGTTCGTGCAGGAGAAGCTGGGAGAACAGGATCAGAAGGTTACGGTCGCGGCCAAAGAAACCAAGACCGTAGACCAGAGCTTCAAACCAGCCGCCGAGTAAAGGCGCCGGTGGTAAAATACCGGGTTGGACAGAGCAGGTTGTTCTCACCGTGCGACCTGCTCTGCCCTCCAAAGCCAAAGGCGGTCCCGCTTCCTTCGGAGACCTCCTGACCCAAGGGGCACTACTCTGAAAGCCATCGCGACAACCTACAATCGCGGGCATCACAGGCTCGCGGTCATCCTTGCCTGCTGGACTTTTTTCTTGATCATCGCGGGCGCGCTGGTCACCAGTAACGATGCCGGGCTCTCCGTGCCAGACTGGCCGACCTCTTTTGGTTCCTGGTACAAGATCCCGAAACTCGTCGGCGGTGTGAGATTCGAACACACACACCGCATGATCGCGCAGGGCGCGGGGCTGTTGACAGTTATCCTCGCGGTCTGGACCTGGCGCACGGAAAAACGTCGCTGGATGCGATTCCTGAGTCTTGCCGCGGTCGGGACCGTGATTGCGCAAGGCGTTCTCGGCGGCTTGACCGTCCTGTTCTTTCTGCCTCCTCCGATTTCGTCAGCCCATGCGGCGCTGGCCCAGACATTTTTCTGCATCGCGGTGGCGATGGCATTATTCACCGGCCGGAAATGGGTGGAAGAACAGCCTCGCGTGGAGTTCGACCAGCGGCGCCCGAGTTTGTTCACGCTGACTCTGCTTTCCATTTTCGTGTTGTATGTGCAGCTGATCCTGGGAGCGATGTTCCGGCACCACGGTTTGAGCTGGTGGCCTCATGTCGTGCATGCCGTGGTTGTCTCCGCCGTGCTGGCGTGGACATCGGTCCGGGCCCTGACGGTTTATCCACAAATCGAGGCGGTTCGCAAGCCGGCGATTCTGATGCTGTCTCTGGTCATTGCCCAGCTGTGCCTCGGCTTTACGGCATTCCTGACTCGTGTGTCATGGGGACGAGACGCGGTGCAGCCGGAGTTGCCCATGGTGCTCGCAACCGTCGCACATGTAGCGGTGGGAGCGCTTCTACTCGCGACTACGGTGGTCCTGGCAATCCAAGTGTGGAGGCACGTTCCGGTTGCGTTCGAAGAAAGGGTGCCGGAAGCCCAACACGATGCCTCGGCGGCATAGTTTTTTGCCAACTGAAGACAGGGCGAGGTGCAACTTCTCGCCAGTTTGCAAGTGTTTGACGAGTCGTTGTTTGTTCCCAGCCACAATAGTTCAGCGTGATGTCGTAAACTGGATGCAGTCCCCGGAGTAGCCTTTGGTCTCGAAAGTCTCTGCGCTCGCTGAACCCGGTCCGGAACAAGAGCAAGCAGCCGCGCCTGTGATTTCCGTTCAAAATCTGGTGCACCGCTACGAAAGCCGCACCGCTCTGAATGGAATTTCCTTCGACGTGCGGCCAGCCGAGTTGTTTGGGCTGCTCGGGCCCAATGGTAGCGGGAAGACAACGCTATTCCGTATTCTGTCGACCTTGATGATCCCGACCGGCGGCCGCGCAGTCGTCATGGGATGCGACGCGACACAGGATCCCGCGAGTTTGAGGCGGCAGATTGGGGTCGTGTTTCAGGCGCAAAGTGTCGACCCCAAATTAACTGCTTACGAAAACCTATGGCATCAGGGACATCTGTACGGCCTGCGGGGATCGGCGCTGAAACAGCGCATCGGCGAAATCCTGGACAGAGTCGGGCTGGCGGACCGTGCGAAAGAACGCGTGGAAACATTTTCCGGCGGAATGCAGCGGCGTATTGAACTGGCCAAGGGCCTACTGCATCATCCTGGAGTGTTGTTGCTCGATGAGCCTACTACCGGACTCGATCCTGGGGCTCGCCGCGATCTTTGGCAGTACCTGCAGATGCTGCGCGATGAAGAGCATGTTTCCGTGCTGGTTACGACGCATCTGATGGAAGAGGCCGAGCGCTGCGACCGCCTCGCCATCTTGAATGAAGGCAATCTGGTAGCGTTAGGAACGCCCACGGAATTGAAGAGCGAAATCGGCGGCGACGTGATCCTGCTCGACGCCGCGCATGATGCCGGATTGCTGGCCGAGCATATCCAGGCGCGATTCCACGTAGAAGCGACTCTGATGGGCAACCAGGTAAGAATTGAACGCGAGGGCGGCCACCGCTTCGTTCCCGACGTGGTTGAAGCTTTTCCTGGCGAGATTCAAGCCATTTCCGTGAGCAAGCCGGCGCTGGAGGATGTGTTCATCCACCGCACCGGCCACAAATTCTGGAGTGAAGAGCGCGAAGCAAGTTCTGCAGAAACAGACAAGAAAAACTCAAAGAAAAAGAGGAGGTAGCTTGCGTCCCATGATCCTGGTGCTTTCTCTGGTGCTCGGCGTGCTGCCCTTGGTGGGCGTCGTATGGATTTTTGTAAATGGCATGATCGTCCTGTATCCATTCTCTGCCACGGTGGATGGCCTGTTCATGACCCTGATCCTGCTCACCCTCTCGGCATGCTTCCTGCTGAACGCATTCTGGGAGATGCGCGACCGCGGGATGCTTGGCAAGAAGGCAGACCCGCCCGCTAAGACCCCTGCGGCGAAAGCGAGTTAGAGAATGGCGACTCAGGCAACAACCTTGGCGCGACCGATGGCACCTGCATCCGCTGGTGTCATGCTGCCTGCATTCACGCTGTGGTGGCGGGAAATCGTGCGCTTCTACCGCCAGCCCGCGCGCGTGGTCGGCGTATTGGCGTCACCGCTGGTGTTCTGGCTGGTCATTGGCTCGGGATTCGGGACGTCGTTTCGCTCCGGTGGCGGACCCGGCCAGCAGCATTATCTCGATTATTTTTATCCCGGCGCGCTGATCATGATCGTGCTGTTCACTTCGATTTTCACCATGATGTCGGTGATCGAAGACCGCAAGGAAGGCTTCCTGCTTTCCGTATTGGTCGCTCCGGTGCCGCGCACCGCGATCGTGCTTGGGAAAGTGTTGGGTGGCACCACCCTCTCGGCCGTCCAAGGCATGATCTTTTTGATCTTCGCGCCTTTCGCCGGAGTTCACTTGGGATTAGTGCAGGTGCTGCTCGCCGCCGTAGTGGTTTTCTTAGTGTCCTTCGCATTGACTGCGCTAGGATTCGCAATCGCATGGCCCATGGATTCCTCGCAAGCCTTTCATGGCATCGTGAACCTGTTCCTGATTCCGCTCTGGCTCTTGTCGGGCGCACTGTTCCCTCTGGAGGGAGCATCGGGATGGATTCGCGTCATCATGCGCCTGAACCCGCTCACGTATGGAGTGGAAGCCCTCCGCGGACTCCTCTATCCCGGTGCAGAGACCACGTTTCCGCTGCCGTCCGCCATGGCAACTTTGCTTCTGTTTTCGCTGGTCATGTTTGGACTGGCATTCCTGATGGCAAACCGCCGTACCAAATCTTCTGTAGCATGAGGCCCGCTGCGTGATCGCCGAGCAATACGCCTTCTTCCCTGCCCTCAACGCCTCACTGAACGGAACCAGCGCCGTGCTGCTGCTCTCCGGACGCATCCTGATTGCGCGCGGCCGCATGGCTGCCCATCGCGCCTGCATGATCGCCGCCGTAGTTGCGTCGGCACTGTTTCTGGGATGCTATCTGTTCTTCCACTTTGAGGTCGGGAACATCCGGTTTCTCGGCGAAGGGTGGGCTCGGCCTGTCTATTTTGCGATCCTGATTTCGCACGTCACGCTGGCCATCGTCATCGTGCCTCTCGCAATCATCACGTTGAGCCGCGGACTCAAGGCCCGATATCCGCAGCATCGCGCGATCGCCCGCTGGACATGGCCCCTTTGGATGTACGTGTCCGTTACGGGCGTGATCGTGTATTTCATGCTGTACCAGTGGTTTCCACACAGCTAGGATTCACCACAGAGGACACGGAGGACACAGAGGAAAGCTGAATAGAAACTGCTCTTAGGTTGCGTCTGGATCCGCGATGTTTCTTTGTGTCCTCTGTGGTGAAATCGATTCTTATGTCCGTCCTGAAGCTCAAAATTGATGTCTCCGGCACAGTTGGCGATGCCGCGTGGCGGGGGATTCAGCAGTTTGATCAGATTCAGAGTGCGGCCTTCGGCCCGCAATTCGGCAGTGGCGGAGGGTGCAACCATGCGCCCGATGCTCCGCATGGTAAGGGCGAATGGATCGGAGCCGAAATCCGGCTCCAGACACCGCTTCTGGCGCAGTACGCCATGTCACACTATCTGGAGCAAGAACGTGTACTCGACGCAGATGTAGAGTAGGCAGATTCTGCTATAGTTCATTCCCGGGATTCCATGTCGGTTTACTCAGAAACGTCCTCTCCAACTCCTACTCCCAATGGCGCTGCGGCACCAAAGCCCAAGCGCGGCATGTCGCGCACCCAGAAGATTCTGCTCTTCGCCACCGGATGGCTCATTGTGCTGATGCCTTTTCTGTTCTGGTGGAACACCTGGTTCGGGCGCCATCTTTCCGACACGCAGTTGACCGAGTACTTGCACGACGACAAGAAGCCGCGGCACATTCAGCACGCGCTCGTACAGATGGGCGATCGCATGGGCCGTCAAGACAAGGCCGGCAAACCGGCGCCCGATCCTGCGGCAAAGCAGTGGTATCCCGACCTGATCCGGCTGGCGAGCGATCCGGTGGAAGAAGTGCGCAATACCGACGCCTGGGTGATGGGGCTCGACCCCTCAGGCACAGGTTTTCACGAGGCGCTGCTGAAGATGCTGTCCGACCCTTCGCCGATGGTCCGCGGAAATGCGGCCTTGTCGTTAGTACGGTTCGGGGATGCAACCGGCCGCCCGCAGATCGTTGCTCTGCTCCAACCCGCTCAGCTCAGTGCTCCAGTCGATGGGCGCATCGTCGACTCCGACCGTCCGGGCACTGCCATTCATCAAGGTGGACTCCTTGCCAAACTGGCCCTTTCGGGCTCGTCGGTGCCAGTTGAGATTCGCTCGCCGATTCCAGGACGCATCCGCTCGGTTGCTCAGCCGGGTGCGAATGTCACTGCTGGCTCGGAAGTAGCTGTGGTCGATCCCAGCACCGAGCAGGTGTGGGAAGCGCTCCGCGCCTTATATCTGGTAGGGCAGATCGATGATCTGGCGGCGATCCGTCCCTACGAACGCGATCTGCCCGACATTTCGAACGATGTGCGTCGGCAGGCACAGGAGACTGAAAAAGCAATCCAGAGCAGGAATCAACACTAAGGACGAAAATCGTGCCAGGCGTAGCATCGGGAAATACGCCGCCTTTGGGACGATTTGTTCCTACGTGTTAGACCCAGTCGGCGTGGACCCCTTTCGTGCTGCTGGGCGGATCAAGACTTGTCATCCTGAGACCCACGCATTTTGTGGGCCGAAGGATCCATGCACTCGCTGGTAGCAGAGGTGAGGCAGACAGAATTGCACAGGTCCTTCGGGCCGCAAGAAACGCGGCCCTCAGGATGACAATTCATCGTTTTAATTGACTAACAGCCAAACGCCGAGAGCCCCCTTCAGATCGCCATCGGTCCGACTTCTTTTTCCACTTCGACCGTGTCGACCATAACGATGGCGTCCCATGGACAGCCGTCGAGGAAGCAGCCGTCGGGGCCTTTGCTGAGACATTTCTTGCAGCCGATGCAGAGGATGGGGTCGATCTGAATGCGGCCGAACGGCGGATGGTCTTCGTCGGGCACCCAGAACATGCAGTCTTCGACCGGGCAATATTCGACGCAGGCGGGTGAGCCGGCGCATCCGGTGCAGCACTCGGTGATGACCGCCAATTCCTTCGGTTTCTTCTTGCGCGGGGTGGCGAGGCCTTTGGACTTCGGTTCAAACTTGAGTTCGTCGGGAACCATCCCAACGGCTTTGGTAGCGCCGGGTGCAGGAGGCATGCGCGGAATTATAACCTGAAACTTCACCCCTTTTGAACCTTACTTCCTCGCGAATATTGGCCTCTGAGATCGGAGAATCGCGACCCAAAATGACACCCGCGGCAACGCTTTGTGATAGGCAGCACGATTCCCACCGGGTCGATTCTGCTATAGTGAACCCCTGCAAAGGAGCACTGATATGGCTGGCAAGAGTCTGAACCGGGTTCAACTGATCGGAAATTTAGGGAAGGATCCAGAAATCAAATACACGCCGCAGGGCACGCCCGTGGCCAAGCTGACTATCGCCACCAACGAGCGCTTTAAAGACAAGGCCGGCGAGTGGCAGGATCGCACCGAGTGGCACAACGTCGTGCTCTGGCAGCGCCTGGCCGAGATTGCGGGGGAGTATCTGAAGAAGGGCGGGAAAGTCTACATTGAGGGACGCCTGCAGACCCGCTCCTGGGACGACAAGACGTCCGGCCAGAAGAAATACATGACCGAGGTCGTAGCCAGCGACTTGATTCTGCTCGGTGGACGCGGCGAGGGTGGCGGTGGCGATTTCGCCGGAAGTTCGCGTGGATCTTCATCTTCCGCAGGCAGCAACAACTTCGATCAGCGCACTCCGGAGCCCGAGCCCGCTGCAAGCGGCCCGATCACGGACGACGACATTCCGTTCTAGTGCATTCCTGCGCGCTGTCAACGTCTACACGGCTGTCATCCTGAGCGAAGCGAAGGACCTGTGTAACCAGCCGGCGAGTACATAGGTCCTTCGCTTCGCTCAGGATGACAAAACTGTTTTAAGGGTTGTGGGAAACGGCTGCGTCTTCCGCCGCATAATCGAACTTCGCCAGGCACTCGACCTCCGGGGCATTTTCCCGCTGCCATACTATCGTTCGCCGGATCGCCTCATCGATCGGGACTGGCTCTTCGTATCCCAGTTCCTTGCGGATACGCGCTGAGCTCGCTGTCCAATGCTGCGCCGGGTTGCCGGGCTTCAGCAGGTGGCTCGGCGTACGCTCCACCGGCAGCACAACGAACTTCCCCTCCCACCGCATCTCGTTGGCGATCTTCCTCGCCCATTCCAGTTCGCTGAATGATGGTTCCTCACACACGTTATAGATGCGTCCCGCTGCGCGATCGTCTGCAGCAGCGAGCGCGATGGCCGCGGCCACGTTCTCCACATAGCCTCGCGGCGAGTGCCAAGCGGCCAGAGGTTCGGGAAAGATGATGTGGCGCCGCCCGTCGGCGACGCGCTTCACCACCGGGTGAAACCGATGCAGCGGATCGCCGGGACCGTACACCATGGGCAACCGGAGCACCGTGCCAGGAAGTTCGTCGTTCATCACGACGCGCTCTGCCGGGATTTTGTCGTAATCGTCCGTCGCCCAGGAGAAAATCTTACGCATCACCTGCAAGACTGCAGGTGGGTAGGGATACAGACTGCGGCGCAGCTCCGAGTCTTCCGTGAGGGGCACTGCCTGCAGCGGACCATCTTCCGTGCCCTGCGAAATGCCTACCGCGCGGTAGACGTCCATGCTACTCAGCATGACAACACGCCGGATCACGCCCCGAAACACGGTCATCAGCGCTTCGGCCTGTGGACCCGAACTGAGAACCAGATCAATGACTACGTCGGGAGCAAAGCGTTTCAGCTCCGGAGCACTGGCGTTCAGCTGGTTATGGTCACCCCGGATTTCATCGACCCCGGCGGGCGCGGCCGTCGTGCCGCGATGAAACACCGCAACGGTGTGCCCTTGCTGCTTTAATGTGGCGGCGACGAACCGGCCGATGAAACCGTTTCCGCCGATTAGAAGGACGCGCATAGGACACAGCCGATCACGCAAACGCGCTCAGTGACGGAGCCTTGGGATGGTGGAGCAGTAACAGCCGTCGAGGACCCGGTTCGAAAACGTCGAGGATTTCACGCCATTCTAGTCGCCGTCGCCAGTATCGACCGAAATCATTTCCAGGCTCTGGAGCAGTGGGCTCGACTCAACAACGAACTCGACATGCCCGCAGCGCGGGCACGACAGGATCGCGTGGCTGGAATTACCTGGAGCCAGGCTGGCCTTCATCAGTTGATATCTCTGAAGTGTTTGCTCGCAGCGCAGGCAACACACGGTCTTGCTGTAAGGATCGGTAGAGACACCACTCGGCGTCTCGATGGCTGGTTTCATACATTCCTCGAAAACAGGAATTCTGGAGCCGCCCAGAATCGGCTGGCACTCCAGTTCAAGTGGAACGAGTGTAGCACGCCGGATGCGGCTTTAGCCGCGCTACACACGCAACTGCAGTACCAAAGCAGGCTCCTCAGGAACAAAATCCCGGGTGTGACCAGATCCAGATTCGGACTCTGTTTGCGATGGGATCGTCAAGAAAACCAGCGCAATTCAAACAGTTACGGATGCAGGAACCACGGAGTGGTCGTGTCGTCGGTCTTGAAGAAATTTAGAATCTGTCCCGCCACCTTCAGGTCTCCCGCAGGAAATGAGGGATGCGTTCCGTCGGATTGCAGGTCCTGGCACGTCCATACAAATCCGTCATTGCGGCCGAGCAATCCATTGGCCCAGTAATATGGTCCCCACGACATCCACGGAGCCTTGACCGCTCCGAGCGCGGGGTTGTAGTTCAGGTTTGCGGCGCCATTCAGTTGGTCGGTAATTGCGTTCTTTACGGCAAAGCCAGCTTCGTAGGCGTAGGGCTCAGGATCAATTTTTTCCACGCCATTCGAGTACCCTGCATAAATCCGGCTGGAAAAGTAGACCAGCTTCGCGTTCGGGAAGAACGTGTGAACGTTGTTCATCTCGGTTTCATAGTTCCCCTGCATCTGGGTCATGTCACCGGGGAACGTCCCTTTCGCGATGCCGTTGGTGTCTTCAATCCACACTGCGACGACCTGCTGCGCCGTGACTCCCTGATCGGGCAGGTAATTGTTGAGGATCGTATTCCAGTACGGCGAACTGGTCGACGACAACAGGTTCGGCGTGGCGCCGCCTTGCGCGCCCGACACGAATACCAGGTTAGGATTAATCGCAGGATCAGTTCGCGCCAGTGCCAGGAACTCCGCGAATTCATCGAGCGCGGTGGATTCTCCCAGGGCCAGCATCACGTCTTTTCCCGTCGGACTGTAGTTGCCGTTGGCGTCGAGCGGCACGATGGCCTTGGCAAATCCGACGCCATCCGAGTCATGCGACGCCGGGCGGGTATTGCTGCCACTGGGATAAAGCCCACCCTCCTCACCCTGATAGATCCCGGTCCCCAGGTCAGTAATGGGAACGATGGGTGTCGTCGTCTTCGGAACGTCGTAGGAAATGTTGTTGCACACCGCGCCAGTCGTTTTCGCTACCGTCAGGGTGAACAACTTCGTGACGTTGAACTTCGCCGAGTCCTTGACTCCGGCTGTAAACGTATAGTTGCCAGTCGTTACGGTGGAAGCGATGGTTCCGCTGATCAAGCCAGCGCTCGAAAGCGTAAGGCCCGTAGGCATGGTCGATCCCGGCTTCAGGCTGAATGTGTAAGGCGGAGTTCCCGCAGCGGCTCGGAGGGTTGCTTGATAGGAGGCACCCTGCGTCGCCACGGGCAGCGTGGTTATATTCAGGAGTGTCAGAGATGTCGCTACCGAACCGTTTCCGCTCAAATCAACCACCTGCGTTGGAACCTGATCGAAAGTGAAAGCGATCACTCCGGTCTCCGATGTCGCCAGCGTCGGACTGTAGCCAACGCTGATCGTCTTGCTGGCGCCCGCATTAATGGTAATGGGCAGACTTACCGGAACAATGGCGAAGGTTGGGGGCGTGATCGTAATTCCCTGCAACTTGACGGCACCAGTTCCTGTGTTGGAAATCGTGATCAACTGCGTCCCGCTCCCAGTTCCCTCAGGCTGATCGGGAAAGTTCAGCGAAGTTGGACTCGAACTCACGACTGCCTGCGATAAAAGACCCGTTCCCGTCAAAGGCACCTGCAGGGGGTTGCCGGTCTGTTGCGTCAGGGTGTAATCGCAATGAAATGTCTTCGCCGCATCCGGGGCAAAGTACATGGAATAGGTCGTGGTCTTGCCGGGCGCGAGAGTAAACGGCGTTTGTCCTGATGCCAGCTTGAACTCCGGACAATTTGAGGCAATGGCCGTAATCGTAGTGCTGGCCGTCCCCGTGTTTTTGATCGTAATCGTTTTGGTCGTGGTGCTCATCCCGAGGTATGTACTCGCAAATGTCAGAGAGTTCGGGGTAGAGGTAATCTGCGCGGAGGCGGCAAGAAGGAAAATCCCGCCGGTGAAAAGGACGTTGGCCAGACAGAAAACAACTCGGCGCATTACACCACGCATCATTCGATCCTCCGATTCGATCGTCTCGCAAGTTCCAGGCGAGAACGCAGGATTCATGTGCGCGGTCGAATCAACTCTTCCGCGCAGTCAAGCATCTCGATTTTCATGCGACTTGGCTTTCGCCGTCGTTCAGACTGATGGGTGGGGTGGCGGGCCTTGCCACCACGGTTTCCGGTTCTTTAGCTAGAAACTCCTTCGGACAAATGAGCGCCAGCACGGGCGTCGTCATAAAGGTCGTCACCAGCGCCATAATCACCATCATGGAAAACAGCGCGGGCGAGATCACGCCGATATCGAGGCCGATGTTCAGAATCACCAACTCCATCAGGCCCCGCGTATTCATCAGCGTGCCAAGTCCAGCAGCTTCTCTCAGAGGAATACCCGTGAGCCAGGATGCCAGCGTCGAACCACCCAACTTGCCCACCGTCGCGACCAAAATGATGAGCCCGCAGTACATCCACATCTCCGGCCCTTTGACCAGGCCGATATTGGTGCGCAGTCCGGTAAAAGCGAAAAACAGAGGCAGTAACAGCGTGACCGTGATGGTCTCAAACCGGTCGAGGACGTATCTCACAAAATGTCTTTGCTTGGGCATGATGGCGCCCATCAGAAACGCGCCAAAGAGCAGATGAATGCCGAGGTATTCGGTGCACAGAGCGGAAACCAGAACGAGAAGCAACATCAGCGCCATCAGGTTCTCGCTGAGTGCTCCCTTCTCTTTGTAGACGCGCTCGTAGCCGCGCAACAAGCGCCGGACGCCGTAGATCATGATCAGACCAAAGACGACGATCCCACCGACCGTGATCCAAATCGATGTGGACGAGTGTGCAGATCGGATCAGCACCACGATGTAGGCAAGAATGCACCAGCCCGTGACATCATCAACCGCCGCACAAGCAATGGCGACGGTGCCCAAACGGCTGCCCAACATATTTCGTTCTGCGAGAATCCGGGCCAGCACCGGAAAGGCTGTGATGCTCATGGCCGCTCCCATGAACAAGGCGAAGTTGGTAAAGCTGACGCTGTCATCCGACAGCCGCGGGTAGAGGTACAGCGCAAGAAACGCAGCCAGCACAAACGGCGCCGTAATACTGACGTGACTGGTCAGGACGGCGGCGTGTCCCTGCTTCTTGAGCTCTCTCGGATTAATTCCTAACCCTACGAGGAACATGAAGACAACGACGCCGACCTGGCTTAATGCGTTCAAGAAACCGAGGCTGGAGGCGGGAAACAAGTACGCCGAGGTATGCGGCGCAATCCAGCCGAGAAGTGACGGCCCCAGCATGATGCCCGCAAACATTTCACCCACTACGCGCGGCTGCTGAACCTTGCGGAATAGCTCCCCGACGAGACGACAAACAGCGAGAACCACAGCAATCTGCAGGACGAGGGTAAAGAGATTCGGCATCAGTGCGCCCCGCCGCTCACGACTCGTGGCAGCCTCGCCGCCTTGAATTCCACCGGGGCACACGACACACAGCCATTCACCGACAGTAGGCCGATCAACACCCTGGGCTCGGACGCCGGATCGACCGTCGCGGCCAGCAACAGCGCTTGATCGCGGCACGCGATGTCGCTCGAAGAATCTCGCAGGGCCACAGATGCCTTAATGCTCTTGCCATCAATCATGCCCGAAGCCACAGTCTTCGAGGCGTTATCGAAGCTAACCACCAAGCCCCTGCCCGATTGTGAGATCACGAAAGAAGTATTGGAAAGAGAAGAAAGGAACTTCGCGCAAGGTTGAGCAGTCAGGCGAGCGGTGTCGCCCTCGATCTTCCAGATGCCATCCACCGAAATCGGCGCGACCAATCTGCGGCCTGCCTTAGCACTCCCGCGAGACCAAGCAATGGCAGCCCGACGAGAAGAATGTACGCCACGACGAAATTGCGGCTCGTATGCGACATCGTACTCTCACTCTGGAACCCCGGGGAACCAGATTTCCGCGGGACAGATTACACCGAAAACGAAGGAAGTCCGAAATAATGATCGGACTCCCTTGATGTTTCGCTACGAATTGACGCCTACACCTGCTGCGGGCGGAACGCGTCGGAGGTCAAATCCCCCAGCAACTTGTGCCACGGGTGCTTCTCGTTCTGCTCGACCTTCGAAACCATCTGCTTCATCTTGGTCAGCACTTCGGGCGCTTCCTCGTCATACACATCTCCCTGAAGAAGCTTCAGAACGTCCAACCGGTACTTCTTGTCGCTGATGAAGTAGGTAAACAGCACATTCAACCGGTAGTAGACTGAGATGAATTCGTACCAGTTCTTGGTTCCACGGCGAAGCTTTGTTTCGTAGTCGGCGAATTGCGTGCGAGAGAAATCGTTCTTCTCAATAGCTGAGAGAATGTCCTTGTGCGCGAATCGGGAGCTGTTGAGCGCAATGCTCACACCGGTTGAAAAGATCGGATCGACGAAGCGTCCCGCATCTCCCACCAGCATGAAGCGGTCACCAGCCAGTTGCTTCATGGCGTAGCTGTAATCGCCTTCTTCCTTGAAAGGACGAATGCGATCGGACTTCCGCAGAGTTTCTGCGATCAGAGGCCGGCTCCCGACTGTCTCCCAGAAAAACTTCTCGCGATCTTCCTTCGACTTGGCGAAATTCTTTTTCTGCGTGACGACGCCGAGGCTGGTGACTGAGTCCGAGATCGGGATCTGCCAGATCCACGTGTTCGAAATCGGCAGGAAGTGAATGTAGATGTAGTCCAGATTCGTATCGCGCTTCGCGAACACCTTCCGGTCGTAGCCATCGAACCAGGAGTGAATGGCATACTGGTCGAATACTGTGTCTTTGATTTTCAGCTTCAGCTGATTTCCCAGGAACGTCTGCCGGCCGCTGCAATCGACCACCATCTTGCAGCTGACGCTCATTTCCTTCGGCCCAATGTTGAAATAAACCTCCGGATGCTCGGGCCCGAAGTCGACACGTCCAACCTTGACCCCGTCATAGACAGTCGCGCCGAGTTTCTGCGCGTGCTTTAACAGCATCAGGTCGAACTTGCCGCGATCGACGTGGTAGGTATAGTTCCGGTCCTCCATGCCTTCCTGCTTACGTTCCTCGAACCGGATATCGACGTTATAGTCCGGCGCCAATCCCTCGAGGTCGTGCACGTAGCCGGGATTCTCATCATTGGTGGTCCAGACCGCGCCAAACTTGTGCGGAAACTTCGCCTCCTCCATCTGCGGGAGGAAGTCGAGATCTTTGAAGACGCGAGTCGAAGATGGAACGAGCGACTCGCCCACATGCGGGCGCGGAAACAACTCGCGCTCAAACACGACGCACTTGACCCCGGCTTTCGCCAGGTAACACGCCATGCTCGATCCAGCGGGCCCACCACCAATAATTCCTACCTCGAAATCGGGGACTGAATGATTCATATCGCTGCTTTCTCCCAGTGTGTTCGCTAGCTGTTTCTGCCTAGGCCGAGGCTTCCACAAACGCATCGGCAGTTAGATCACCCAGGAATCCGTGCAGAGCATGGTTGGGATCCTTTTCCACCTGCCGAACGATGTTGCGCATGCGAGTCAGCACTGCCGGCTCGGCGTCATCGTAGACGTCTCCTTGAAGCAGCTTCAGCACATCGAGGCGGTAGCGCGGATCCTGTACGAACGCCGTGAATAGAACGTTCAATCGGTAGTACACCGTGATGAAGTTGTACCAGTTCTTGGTTCCGCGCTTGAGCGTAGTCTCGTACTCCGCGAACGACTCACGGCTGAAGTTGCCCGTCTCCAGCGACTTCAGAATGTCTTTGTGCGCGAAGCGCGAGCAATTCAGAGCGATGCTCACTCCAGTAGAGAAGATGGGATCGACAAATCGTCCCGCGTCACCGACCAGCACCACGCGGTCGCCCGCCAGTTGCTTCATGGCGTAGCTGTAGTCGCCCTCATCCTTGAACGGCTTAATCTGCTGCGAACCCTGAGCCCTTAAGCCCTCGTACAGCTCAGGACGGCTCTTGATGCACTCCCAGAAGAACTTCTCGCGTGACTCTTTGCTTCCCGCAAAGTTCTTCTTCTGGGTGACCACGCCGATGCTGGTGACGGTTTCGCTGATGGGAATCTGCCAGACCCAGGTATTGGTGATCGGAAGGAAGTGAATAAAAATGAAGTCGCCCTGGGTCTGCTTGTTCGACGCCATGCAGCGGCGATCATAACCATCGAACCAGGTGTGAATGGCATACTGGTCAAACACGTTGTCCTGGATGCGCCACTTCAGTTGGTTGCCGACCAGAGTCTTGCGGCCCGAGGCATCCACCACGATCCGGCAGGTGGTGCTCATATCCCGCTTGCCCATCTTGTACTTCACTGCGGCGCAATTCGGATCGGTGAAATCAACCCCGTTCACGTGAATGCCTTCGTACACTTTCGCGCCAAACTGGTTTGCGTGCTGCAGCAGCATCAGATCGAACTTGCCCCGGTCCACGTGGTAGGTGTAATTCTGGCCAACCCCAGCCTGCTCGCGTTCCGAGAAGCGGATATCCACGTGGCAGTCGGCCGAAACCCCGCCGAAATCCATGTTGTAGACCTTCGCATCCGAGGCTGCAGTCCAGGCGGCGCCGAACTTGTGAGGAAACTTTGCCTCTTCCATCTTGGGCAGGAAATCGAGTTCTTTAAATACTCGAGTCGACGATGGCACCAGCGACTCTCCCACGTGCTCGCGCGGCATCAACTCACGCTCAAATACCACGCAGCTCACACCAGCTTTGGCCAGGTACGCCGCCATGCTCGAACCCGCAGGGCCGCCTCCAATGATTCCTACCTCAAAATCGGGCACGGATGAGTTCATATCTGCTGTCTTCTCCCCAAGATGTTTGCTCGGAATTGAATCATTTCTGTCGGATTGGTTTGTGGTCTCAACCGGAATCTGAACAACACAGTTGCCTTTCCAAACAACACCCAACTCGTGCGGAGGAGAGGCAAGAATGTTACAGAATTGTTAGAGAGGGGGAACGCTACTTTTTACCGTCGCGCTGTGTGTCCCTATTTAATCAAAAGTCCCCCTGTTCGCCAAGCATGAAACTTTTTGCACAGTCGTCGTCACTATCGGCCTCGAATAGGGGGCGGAACCATCGAGCCAGAGGGTAACGTGCCGGTAATCTAGCAGCCCTGGGTGTGGTAAGCGACTGTTTTCGGGGGGATAAGCAAAGAGACTTTACTTCTCAGCAAAGAATCGCACCGGCTTTTGCCTAGTGGGTAAAAAAACTCGCGGCAGAATCAGCATGCAATGGTGTCGCTGCGGGATTCGACTGGATCGAGGATTTATTTGACAGTCTTGGACTGAGCGTGACAACATGACCGTCACGGAGTACACTTCGCGTCTCCTCCCCTTACATTCTCTATGGCTTTTTCTCGATCCGAGGGTCCTGTGCGAAAATTCCTGTCTTCCGTAGTCCCGTGTTTGGTCGTCGTTGCCGTCGTGTTCCCATTGGCGGGGTGCATTGCCCACGCGCCCGGCAACGGAGGGGGCAGCAGCGAGCAGACGACCGTGACCGTGACACCCGCGACCGCCGCTGTGTCGGGAGGGAACACCCAGAATTTCAGTGCCACCGTAACCGGTCCCTCTGAGACTGCCGTAACCTGGTATGTAAATGGAGTTCAGAACGGAAATTCGACTTTGGGCACCCTTACCCCCGCCACTTCCGGCACCAACACTGTGGTTTATACGGCGCCGACAACGGTACCGACCCCGCCCACGGTCTCGGTGACAGCGGCGGCGGTGGCTAATGGTACGGCCTCGGCGGCATCGACGGTCACGATCACGAAATCGACTGTAGCGATAGCGCTTTCGCCCATGACCACCACTGTTGATGCCGGGACAACTCAGTCATTCACTGCCACCGTGACGGGAACCACAAACGTTGCTGTGAACTGGAGCGTAGACGGCATCCTGAACGGCAGCTCCACAGTAGGTACGATCACAGCGACCGACACGCCGACCGGCTCCGCTGCGGTCTACACTGCCCCAACGGCTGCGCCCTCAAATACAACTACGGCAACGATCACCGCCACGGCGGCGGCCGATGTGGGGGCATCGGCTGCGGCGACCGCAACGATTCCGGCAATCGTCGTCACCCTTTCACCTGGCTCAGGCGTATCGATTCCAGTCAATGGAACTAAGCAGTTCACGGCAACGGTAACCGGGACGAGCAACACGGCAGTCACGAATTGGCAGGCAAATGGCGTCGAAGGAGGCAACTCAACCGTAGGCACCATCAGTTCGTCGGGCCTATACACCGCTCCGGCGAACCTCGTTGCGTCTCCATGGCAAGTTACAATCACCGCAGTCTCAGCAGCGGATTCAGCAGCAACCGGATCGACCCTCGCAAATGTGCATGTGACAGTTACCGTTACTCCCTCCACCGATACTATTGGGCAAGGCGCGAATCGCCAGTTCACAGCCACGGTGAACGGCTCGACTAATCAAAATGTCATTTGGAATGCGAGTTGCCCCACGTGTCCTACGGGCCAAACCGGGGGCAAGTTCGACATAAACAATTTGGGTCTGTATTACGCACCCGGATTCGCAGCCGGTGTCACACAAGTGACCGACAGCATCTCCGCCGCCCCGGCAATCGATCCAACGGCAACCCCTGGAACGGCAACAATGACAGTGCTTGCCAATGATCCACTTGGGACCGTTGCGCCCTCCACCGCCGCCGCAGCTCAAATTTCATGTCCCACCTTCGCCGGTGGGCTCTCCGGCGCGACCTGCTACCAACTCAAGGTATCTTGCGACGCGGTCGCAGGCTACAACGTCTACCTCAAGGTGAACACGCCGACTAGTCCTGTCGGCACCGTAATCTTCGGAACCGGAAGCGGTGGTAACACGCTCTATGACAACGAGCCGAGTTTCATCGTCGGTGCCGTGAATGGCGGCGAGACCATCGTGCAAGGCGTGTTTAACGCGGGCTACACGACGGTACAAGTTTCATATGGCGGATCGTTCGACTCCACCGCGAGCACAAATGGGTGGCTGCAAGGGCCAGGCGGAGTACGCCGGCTGGCTTGCCGGTACGCGACCGCGGCGGACTGGATCTACAAGAACATCCACAACTCCAATAAGAGCGCACCCATGTGCGCCACGGGACACAGGGAAGGATCGGGCGCTCTCGGCTACGCGGTAACCGAGTACGGGTTGGCCTCGGAGTTCTCCCTCATCGAGCACACGAGCGGGCCTGCAATGACGCTCCTCCACTGGGGTTGCAATGTTTGTGGCGGGCAATATGTTGGATCAGACCCCTGTACGCATGCAGCCGGCGTGAATATGTGTTACTCCCTCTCGTCTGGCGGATCGGACATCGACGCTTCGCTCATCGATGCGGCCTACCAGGTTGCGGGCCAAAGCACGCCTACCCTCTGCACAAACGGGATCAACGCGGACGACACAAACTTTAGTCGCTTCCTTTCCGACAGCGTCGAAGATGACCCGGGCGTCAACCCCAAATTTCCGATTCCCAATCCACCCACCAATGTAAACGTGGTATTCGGGACCTTGGACACCGGCACCGCTGCGTTGCCTCAAGGCTACGCATGGTGGGGAGGAGTCGGCCCACAGCCACCCGCGCCGACATGCGTGCCGACTGCAGGCCAAGCAATTGCCGCAGATAATACGCCGGTCACGGGTGGCGCGGCTCAAATCCTGAGTGACATAACCTCTAAGTGCACCGTGCATTAACGAAGACTCGCAAGCCTGTATTTCATGCTGAGGATGGGCAGAAGTTCTTTGCCGTTCGGGGCGGATTGCAGTTGATTTGACAGGCTAGTTTCCGGGTGGCAACATAACTTCACTGCCGCCACTTTTCTCCGTCGCTCGTATTCCCGTTTCTATTTTGCAAGCAGGGTACCCTCGTGTGGAATCCTAAAAAACGAATCTGGTGTCAAGTTGTCATTCTAATGGGCCTTCTCTCGCTGGCAGGATGCGGAGGGTCTTCTTCGGGCAGTAACTCTCAGCAACAAGTAACAGTCAGCATCACCGGAGCGCCCCCGAGCACCCTCGGCGTCGGAGCCAATTGGCAATACGTGGCCACCGTGAGCGGATCTTCAAACCAGAATGTCAGTTGGACCGCAAGCGCGGGCGCGATCGACGCGACTACGGGGCTCTACATCGCACCGAATGACGTCCCGAATCCTGCCATCGTCACCATCACCGCTGCGGCTCAAGCCAGTCCGAGTTCGACGAACTCCACGACCGTGACCGTGCAAGCGACGGACCCTCTCGGATCGGTTCGCAGTTCCTCTCAGCTGGGAAGTTGCGCCGGCTCCCTGAGCGGAGGAACCTGTTATCAACTGGCAATTTCTTGCCCCGGAGTTGCGGACTTCTCCGCATATTTAAAAGTGAACAACCCCACTGGAGCGTCCACAGGAACCGTCCTTTTGGGAACGGGCACGGGCGGCAGCGGTCTTTATGACGATCCCAACGCCGGAGGGTACGTCGATGGAAGCAACGTGATCACATCTCTTTTGACCGGCGGCTTTAACACAGTCCAGATATCGTTTGGTGCGCCGTTTGATAGCGGCGCGACGCCTCGGGGTTGGCTAACCGGGCCGGGTGGAGTTCGTCGGTTGGCCTGTCGGTATGCGACGGTCGCCGATTGGGTCTACAACCACCCGACGCTCATCAACCCAAACGCTACGTCCGCCACCAGCGCTCCTATGTGCGCCACGGGAAACAGCGGCGGATCCGCCGCCCTTGTTTATGCTGCGTACAACTATGGATTGAGCTCCGAGTTGGCGATGATCGAGCCCACCAGTGGCCCGGTCATGTCACGGATCGACCAGGGCTGCAGCCCATGCAGTTCGAGCTCTCAAGGAAATGTCTGTACGGCTTCCGACAATAACCCGAATCTCTGTTACGAATTGGGCGACGCGAGCATTATCGACGAAGCCTACCAGAGCCCGGGCGCGAACACGCCGACTCCTTGCAGCGACGCGCGCAACGGAAACCCGGGACCGAATGCGCAAGTGCTGTTTCTCTCGGACAGCATTTTGTACGCTGGAGCAAAACACACGGTCAACATTCCCAACACCAGCTTCAAGATGTTGCTCGGGAACGACGACACGAGCAATGCAGTCCCGCAGGCCACGATCTTCGAAGGATTAGTTCAGCCATCGTCCTCGTCGCCTTCTCCTCTGTATCAATGCCTCCCGGGCGTGCAGCACGACATTCCCAGTTACGCTGCCGGCGCAACCCAAATCGCAAACGACATCATCGCCTATTGCCACTAGTGATAAGACGAACGAAGCCCATTTATGGTCGGAGGGCCTTGTCATTTGAAGCATGTCTTAATGCTCTCAGTGGCAGTTCGACAGCTTGAAGTTCGAGATCCGTGTGTCCCAGTCGATCATGCTTCCGGTTTCGCTTACTTTGTAGTACTGGTTCACGTACCAGAACGTGCAGCCGTCCACGGGATCGACCGTCATGCTGGTGTAGTCACCCCAGTGGCTGGAGTTTTCTTCGTCGCCGATTCCGTTCTGCAGGCCGATCTCAACCGGCGTGGTCTTGCTGGGAAGGCTCCAGTAGGCTGCCCGGATGCCCGGTTCAACCGTGCTGCTCGAGACACTGTATCCTGCTGCCGCGTTGCCCACTTTGTCCTGAGCGATGCTGGGCATGAAGCGGTAAAGACTCGCTCCGTTATTCACAGTGCCGCTCTGATACAGCGTCGGGGTTCCGGCCCCGCGCAGTTCGTACCAGCGGATACCCGTCTGCTGATTCGTCCCCGCTGTCATCTGCACAGTGTGGCTGATCAGAAATGATTGATAGGTTCCAAAATTCCGGTAGGCCAGGCGCGGCATCAGGCGGTCGCCCACCGAATCCACGTAAACGCCGGTTCGGCTGCTCGAAGGCTCATTCACACAAAACGTGTTCGCCACTTGTGCAACGTCGTAGCATCCTGGCTCGTAGCTGGGAACGGTAACCTGCGACTTGCCGAAGGCGGACAGCGTCGGAGTCGTCCAATTCACATGGAAACTCCACAGATTCAGTTTGGTCGAACTTGTGGTCTTACCGTCGTTGGGAGGATTCTGGATACTCAGAAAATACTCGTGGCTTCCGCTCAGCGGGGACGTCGTCCCCTCCACATCGGAAGGAATCAGGCTGTGCTTCAGATACAGAGTCCCGTTCGTGGGAATCGGACTGGGATCGCTGAAACACTGCATGGCGCGCGCAGTTCCGCCAGTCAGCATCTTCGCTCGGTCGAGCGCGCAGGCGACCACGCCAATGTTCGTATATTGGTTATTTGTGTCCTGGAGGACAAAACTCACGTAGTAGCCGTCGATCCACGTACCGAATTTCGGCCAGTCGGGCCAATACACATTCCCGTGGGAGTTGGTTCCAAGCACCGAGTTGAGCGAAAACTGGTACGTGAACCAGGCCAGCGTCGAGGAACTCAGATCATCCGTATTCGAGATGGCTACGCAGTAGTAGTACGTATTGCTGGCAGGCGTGCCGCGCCGCGCAATCACCCAGCGCGATGCCATGCGGTCGAACGTGATAATGCCGTCGCCCCCGCCGGCGCCATAGCAATTCGTCATATTGTTGTTCCGCCACGGCGTGTCCCCGTTCTGCGGACTCGCCCACACCGGCGCGAACGAGGTCTTGTCATAGGCCTGATAGAACGTATTCACCCATTCCATGTATTGCTTCGTGCCGACTGCGCCGTTGGGATCGATATCATAGCCCGGGCTGGAGACTTGCGAGGCGTCGATGCCCTCAAAAGACGAAACGGTTTGGCTCTGAACCGCAAAAGGTGCGATGAGGACAAGAACTGCCAGAATTGGGGCCTTGAAGTTCATAAGTGTTTTCCCGATTTAGTTGGAATCACCGTTGACGAGTGAACGGAGGGGAGTTCTTGCTTGCAATGAGGCTAGCATGAGTCGAAAGACAGGCCTAGGAGACGAAAGACTCTGCGCGGCAAAACTGAAGAAAGCTCCAGTGTGCAAGAACTTTCATCATTGACATCGCCTCCGGTGGGCCCAAAAATAAACTAACGATTCTGCCCGAAGTAATACGCGCCATCATCCCCCCTTCGTTGTCGGCAATCGCTCAAGACCGGGAAAGCGCTATACGCCGGAGGACTTCCTGTTGCAAAAGCGGACTGCTTCCCTGTTCGTGATTCGAAACGGTTCTGAGCGAGGTCAATTCTGCATTGAAGTTTGTTTCCGTGGCATTCATGAAAAGGGGCACGCATGCGTTCTGACCGTCTCGCAAAAGTGAGCATTCTTGTCGTCGCGATGTTGGCTGCAGCCGGGCTCGCCGTCCTGCCGCAAGCCGGTGCCCAGGTCAACGTGCTCACGAATAAGATGGACAACTCGCGTACAGGCCAAAACATTAGCGAGACATTGCTCACGACAACGAATGTGAATTCCAACATGTTTGGAAAGCTCTTCGCCTTCAATGTCGATGGATACGTGCAGGCGCAGCCGCTCTACATGTCCGCTCTGACGGTGAATGGTGCCGCTCATAACGTAGTCTTTGTTGCCACTCAGCATGACAGCGTTTCTGCCATCGACGCCGATACCGGCGTCCAACTCTGGCAAACCAGCTTCATCAACCCGGCATCAGGAATCACAACCGTCCCCGCGCAGGCCGAGGGTTGCAATAACGTGACCGGCTTCGACGAGCTGGGCATCGTCAGCACTCCCGTGATCGATCCGACCTCTCGAACTCTGTATGTGACGGCGAAAACCCAGGAGATCGTTTCCGGGCACTATACCTACGTGTACCGGTTGCACGCGCTGGAGGTCACCACCGGCCTCGAGAAGCTCGGCGGCCCGGTACAGATCACCGGTCAAATCGGCACCCTGGCCTTTACGCCCCTGAATCAAATCCAGCGCCCCGGATTGCTTCTTTCCAATGGCACGTTATACCTCGGCTTCGGCTCGAACGGATGCGACTTCAATGCGCGCGGCTGGTTATTCGCCTACGGCGCCTCGAACTTGGAGCAAATCGCGCAGATGACCACGGAGCCCGATAACAGCTACGGCAGTTCCATTTGGCAGGGAGGCGCAGGTCCAGCGGCAGACAGCGCCGGCAATGTATTTTTCTCGACGGCAAATGGCAGCTTCAACTTCAGCACCCAGGACTTCGGAGATAGCATTCTCAAGGTTTCCCTCGGCACCAACACTCTTTCTGTCGCGGACTACTTCACGCCTTTCGACCAGGCCAACATGGCGGCTACCGACACCGATCTTGGCTCCGGCGGAGTTACGCTTCTTCCCACTCAGGCGGGCAGCAACACTCCCAATCTGCTCGTCACGTCGGGCAAAGACGCCGACATCTATCTCGTCAACCGCGACAATCTGGGCTTGTACAACCCAACCAACAACGACCAGATTCCCCAGTACCTTCCGGCGGCACTGAGCGGGGAATTGTTCGGCAGCCCGGTCTACTGGAACAATACGGTCTATTTTCTGGCCCATCAGGACTATCTGCGGGCCTATTCCTTGAGCGTCAGTAGCGGGAAAAGCGCGCTCTCGACCACGCCCGTCGCACAAACGAACGTAAAGCTTACGAACATTGGGTTTCCGGTAGTTTCGGCGAATGGAGCCAACAATGGCATCGTGTGGGTAGTGCGGAGCGTGAAGGGCGTTCAACTGATGTCCGCGTTCGATGCGGTTCACCTCGTTCTGCTCTACGATTCCGGCATGGCTGCAGGTGGGCGCGACAGCCTGGGGAACATCGGACACTCTGCGACTCCGATTGTTGCGAATGGCAAGGTGTATGCCGGTACCCAGACGCAACTGGTTTCCTACGGTTTATTTCCGGAGGTCAATCCGGTTACGGGCGGCGGACAGACAGGGTACGCAGGCACTACCCTGCCCATTCCAATTATGGTGAAGGCCCTCAACCCTTACACAGGTGCTCCGCTTCCTGGTGTAACCGTAACCTTTGGCGACGGTGGCAAGAAAGGCACGTTCAGCAATCCCACTGCGGTCACCGACGGTAACGGCCAGGCGTCCAGCACGTACAAGCTTCCGAATCTTCCCCAGACTCTCACTCTCACCGTATCCAGTCCGGGATATTCTTCTGCCATTTTCACCGAACAAGATAACGTGGGGCCCGTGGCCGCCTTGTCCGTAGTTTCGGGCTCGAAGCAAGTGGGGACAGTCGGGACCACTCTGCCTCTTCCCATCGTCATTCGTGCCAAAGATGCGGCGGGAAATCTGGTTCACGGGGCGAGCGTAGCTTTCACGGACAGCACCGGCGGCAGCTTCTCTCCAAACCCTGCGATCACGGATTCGACTGGGCAAGCCTCCACCTCTTACACGCTTCCCACGGTGGCCAAATCCCTCACCGTCACGGCCTCAGTCGGCTCGGTCAAAATTACGGCTGCGGAACAAGCGAACGCCGGTCCAGCAACAGCAATGAGCATCGTTCAGGGAAATAATCAGACTGCTCATGTGAACACTAAGTTGCCGAAGGCCCTCGTCGTTTCTATTACCGATCAATATTTGAATGGAATCCCCGGACTCACCGTGACTTTCACCGACAACGGGGCCGGAGGAACGTTCTCCACGACAGCCCCGATCACGAATAATCACGGGCAAGCGTCAGTCACATACACAACGCCGCCAAACACGGGAACAGTCCACATCACGGCGACCTACTCGACTCTGCCAGCGGCTCAGTTCACCGAAACTGTCAACTGAGCAGGCCGACTCACGAACGCTCCTAACCGCAGCTCCAGGCTGAGGTCTAGCATGCCGGGCGCGGTTTATGTCGCTCCTCGAATTGCTGAACCCACAGCCGAGAGACTCCCGACATTCGTTGCCGGGACATGTACTTTCGACTCCTGTTTAAGGCGTTCGCCTTATTTCAACTTGCGCACCCTTCCGCTATGCTGTTCGCACTGCCGCTTCGTTCGCTGTGGTCTCATTCGCACGTCCCGGTGCTTGCCTCGGTCGGTAAGCATTGTGTGAGTCAGACGCTCCGGTTTCACCTCTTTGGCCGAAACTGCGGTTTCCGAGTCCTACCGTCACAGGGAGGCAGTGCCTTTATTATGCGACGATCCAGACCCGCTCTCTGCGGCCTCGCCGTTATCCTTTTTCTCTCTCACTTTGCTGTGGGCCAAGCGAACGTCAATGAAAGTCTCGAAACAGCATTTATTTACGTCGATGGCACAACCGGATCCGACACGAATTCGGGTTCCAAGACCAGCCCTCTGAAAACCATTGGCGCGGCCACGTCCGTGGCGATGACCAACAATCACAACTCGGTTGGTTCCCGAATCATCATCAATCCCGGCACCTACCGCGAGAGTATTACTCTAAGTCATAGCAGCAAAGACACCAGCCTTCCCGTCACCATCCAAGCCGCTACCAATGGAACTGTCATTGTGAGCGGCGCGACACTCTACACCGGCTGGGCGAAATATCAGACCAATCCGAGCATCTATACAAACAGTTGGAACAACAACTGGGGAACCTGTGCCTCCATCGCAATCTGCCCCACTCAGCAGGAAATCATGATGCGACAGGAACTGGTCGCCGTGAACGGCAAGCTGCTCACACAGGTTTTGTCGTTCGCGCAGATGGTGCAGGGCACGTTTTATGTCGATGAAGCGGCTGCGCTGATCTACGTTTGGCCAACTGCGGGAACGAATATGGGATCTGCGATCGTGGACGTTGCGACGAACCCGATCATCTTGAAGATTTCCAACAAGTCGAACATCGTGGTCCGTGGCTTGACTTTTCAGTATGCCAATAGCTGTCACTTCACACCCGCGGTGTTTGTTTCGGGAGCGTCAACAAATATTCTGTTCGACTCGGACATCTTTCAGTGGAATAACGGCCAAGGCCTGAATATCTCCTATCCGACTACCTATTTCACGGTGCAGAACAGCCTGGCCCAGCACAATGGCGACAGCGGCTTCCAGGAATCAAAAACCAAATACGGGCTCTGGCAGTCCGATACCACCTCGTATAACAACTGGCGCGGCGCCCAGGCCGGCTACTATGCTTGCAACACCGCCGGACTCCACTCTTCTTTGGCTCACGTCGATACCGTCAAGAACCTGACGACAACGTTCAACCAGAGCTATGGCATTCACTGGGACACCGACAATGCCAACATCAGCAGTAGCGGCATCAATTCAACCGGCAATCAGATGACGGGAATCTTCCTGGAGAAGGATGAAGGACCGATCTCGATCAGTGGCAGCTACGTCTGCAATCAGACCTCTACGACTGGAGTCGGCGGCGTGGTCCTCCGCAACTCGGAAGCCGTTTCGTTGACCAAGAGCACGGTCTTGAATAACCTTACGGCTCAGATCATGGTGATCGGGCAAGCTGGCGGCATCGAGGTTGCCAACTGGGAGACTGGCGTTACCAAGAACCTAGTCACGCAGAATTTCACCAATACTTCCAACATCATCGAGGGCACGAACAGCACCCAGCAGGTGTTTCAGGATAGCTATCTTGTCGATGGGGACTGGACCACTTTCCAGAACACTCTCATCTCTTCCGGCAACACGTGGTGGAACGCTTACAATTCCACTACTCCTTTCGAGGTGCCCACTCCGAAAAAGAATTCCAAGACGGATTTCTCCGGTTGGAAGAGCGACACCGTCACGGACGCCTCTTCCAGTTTCAAGACTCCTGGCAGCAATACTGGAGCAGCCTGCAACTTGCAACCGGTCGGTACCGACTTCTGGTTCTTCGTGGATCACGCCTCCCTCACAGTAACCCCCGGCGGCAGTGCGGCGACCTATAACTTAACGCTAACTCCTCTCAACTTCAGTGGAACGGTGACGTTGACCCTGGACGGAATCTCTGAGGTGCGTGGTTTGTCCGCCACTTTGAGCGCAGGCACTATCAAAGTCTCTGGAACCTCGACTTTGACGGTAACGGCCGGATCTAAGACCGCCCCTGGCACGTATTCGATCACGGTGCTTGCGAACAGCGGCAGCATGACTCGCACGGTAACGGTGCAACTTGTCGTGAGCTAGCAAACAACGGGCGTCGTCTTCAGCAGGGAGATTACGGCCTTGCTTCACCCGATGCGGAGGACCAAGGGCTTCCGCTTGCGCCTGCGCTATTCTCATCCAGGCAAACCCGGTGCCAACTCTCACAACAGCGCGCGCAGCACGGCGCGATAAAATCAACCACATCTCGAAATATTCCGGGACTTCGACTTAATATTTGGGCAGGCTGGAGCGAAGACTTTTCCGCTTAGCTATAGCTTTTGGCATTCACAGGGATACAGATCGATTCAACGGAGCCTAGTACTGACAAATGGTGAAATTTTTCCAGGCAGTTTTACTGCTTTCAGTTTTCGTGGCATGCACTGCTGCACAAGAAGATCTGTCCAAGAAACCCAGCCTGCCCCTCGGGAAGCTCATCGCAGGCCGCGACATGACCATAGCGCGCGGCGATCACACGGCAACCTTCCTGCCCGACTTCCGAGTACTCATCGCTGGCGGCAAGCAAGATCATGGTCTGGTGCTGGCCACGACAGAGATCTACGATCCGACCTCAGAGAAGTTCTCGCGGGCGGCCAAGATGACTGTGCCGCGCGAAGGGCACGTAGCAGCCCCTCTCTCGGACGGCAAGATCCTGATCGCTGGGGGTGTGAACCAGAATGGCGTTTCACTCTCCAGCAGTGAGGACTACGATTTCGAAACCGGCAAGTTCACTCCGCGTGGAAGCATGCACGCTCCCCGCGCGCACGCGGCAGCGACGCCGCTGCGCGATGGCCGCATTCTTGTGACTGGAGGCGAGGACGGAGACCAACCTCTGGCCTCGGCCGAGTTCTACGACGTTCTCACCGGCAAATGGACTCTCGTGGCGAAGATGTTGTGGCCGCGCGCCAACCACACTGCGACGCTGCTCTCCGATGGACGCGTTCTTATTGCCGGTGGAACCAGCATCCATCACGCGGCGCTCGCGACCGCAGAAATCTTCGACCCCAAGACGAATCGCTTCTCGCCCACCTCGAATCTGCGCGAATCCCGCTCCGGCCATACCGCCGCTCTCCTCCCTAAGGGCGCGGTCTTGATCGCTGCGGGCACTGGATCGAAGCATTCCGCTCTGGCCTCGGCGGAAGTCTACAATCCTGCGACGAATTCCTTTTCGCCGACTGGAAATCTCACTGACCCGCGCTTTAACCTTCCCAGTTCCACTGCCCTGCTGGATGGCCGAGTCCTGGTCGTGGGTGGAGCAGAATCGGCTGAGATTTACGACCCGAAAACCGGCTCGTTTCGCACTCCCGATGGACGTCTCGATACGCCCCGCTATTCTTCTGCCGCGGTGCAGTTGATGGACGGCACAACACGCATCTTCGGAGGGTATGACTCGAAAGGGGTCAGCACGGCTAAAACCTGGATTTACCGCCCTTAGGAGCGTCTGCGTCCGGCACGCGGTTTGTGCCCGCAACCTACGATGATTCGAGCGGCCGCACTGTGCGCGTCACCGATTTGCCTTCGCCAAAAATGAAACGGGCCTTGGAGAGTTCTCCAAAGCCCGCCATGCTTATGGTTTCAGCCGAACTAGTCGCCCGTACACGTGGCCGTAACCTTCTGCGGCCCGGTCGGATCTGGATCGCCGATGCTCATCGTCGCCGTGAAAGTGCCAATCCCGCTCGGAGTACAAGTAACGCTGAACGTACAGGAGGAGTTGGCTGCAACGCTGCTTCCGCAGGTATTGGTCTCGGCGAAGTCATTCTGGCCGCTCCAACTGACACTGCTGATGGGCATCGCGGTCGAGCCGGCGTTCTGGAAGGTAACCGTCTTTGCCGTGCTGGTCATGCCAACCGTCACGTTTCCGAAACTCAAGGTCGTCGGTGTAACCTTTACGGCGGTCGCGTTCCCGCTGATCAGCAGGCCCTGTTTCTTCAGCGTGAAGTTCCCGTAGTAGACCTGCGTGGTATTGGCTCCGCCCGATTGTGTCGGACTGAAATAAACAGTCGAACTACAGCTGGCCCCAGGCAACAACGGCACGCTGTAGTTAAACGGGGGACCTCCGCCCGCACAGGTGCTCGTAAAGCTGAACTCGTTCTGGTTGACGCCTTCCAGATCGATAAGGGTGAAGTAAATATTCACGCCGCTCTTGTTGGTAAACGTATCCGTCTTGCCCGCACTCTTCGTACCGATAAGCTGATATGTGGTGAAATTCATGGTGCGGGGCGCCAGATAAATCGGAATGTTCCCGTTCCCAATCATCTGGACCGCGATCACGCTGCCGTTCGACGCGGTGATCGTCATTTGGGCGTTGGCCGCTTCCGACGCCGTCGGCGTGAACGTCACGGAAATGGTGCAGGTCTTTCCGGCGGCTACGGACGTGCCGCATGTGTTGGTCTGCGTGAAGTCCGTGGCGAAGGCCCCGACGAACGTGATCGTGCCCACCGTGTATGCCGTCGTGCCGCCGTTCTTCAGCGTTGTGGTCTTGGTCACGGCATAAGCAGGACCGGAAGTTTGCGTGCCGTAAGCCATCACGCTGGGGGTCAGCGAGATCAGGTTATCGGTCAAGACGGAAACCTTGTTTGCCGTGGACGCAGCCACCGCGATGTCGAGCTTGCCATTTCCGTTAAAATCGCCGATGGCGACTCCTGAGGGTCCGGCAGCGGTGGGATAAACCGACTGTCCCTTAAACGTACCGTCTCCGTTCCCGATCAGACTCGAAACCGTATTGTCGTTGTAGTTTGCGGTCACCAGATCCAGCTTGCCGTCTCCGCTAAGGTCAGGGGCGGCCACGATTACGGCATTCGCGCCGATTGCGTACTCCTTGTGGTTCTGAAAAGTTCCGTCACCGTTGCCGAGGAGAATGGAAACCTGCTTGTTCGACGTGCCCACCGCCAGATCCAGTTTGCCGTCATTATTGAAATCACCCGTGACCACGCTATTAGGTGCTGTTGCCGTCGGAAACGGAATCGGTCCCTGGAAACTGCCGTCGCCGTTGCCCAGCAAAATGGCGACAGTGGTATCGGTATTGTCGGCGACCGCGAGATCGAGCTTGCCATCGCTATTGAAGTCCCCAATCGCCACAGCGGAAGGACCGTTGCCGGTCGCATAATCCACGTGAGCCTTGACGGTGCCGTCGCCGTTGCCCAGCAGAATCGCAACCTTGTTGTCGTTGAAATCGACGACTACGAGGTCCAGCTTGCCGTCACCGTTCAGGTCAGCCGTGGCGATCGCCACCGGATGGTTGCCCGTCAAGTACTCCTGATGGCCCTGGAATGTGCCGTCACCGTTCCCCAACAGGATCGAGATTTCGCTTTGATACGGATCGACGGTCGCGATGTCAATTTTGCCGTCTCCATTGAAATCGCCGGTGACGATTGAACTGGGGTGCCCCGGGACCGGATATTCCACGTGCGTCGGGAACGTTCCATCCCCAACGCCCAACAAAACCGAGACGCTGTTATTGCCGGTTGCGACTGCCAAGTCGACCTTACCGTCACCGTTGAAATCCGCGGCCGCAATATCCTGCGGAGTCAGATCAGTTGAGTAATCCAGCTTGCCAAATGCGACCGTATACCCAGCCTTCACAATCTGGAAATGCGCTGCGTTCGATACGCCGCCGCCCGGAGCGGGATTGGTTACGGTTACATTCGCGGTCCCAGCCGTCGCAACGTCGGTTGCAGTGATCGAAGCTGTCACCCGTGAACTGCTCACGAAGGTCGTCGTGCGGGCATTGCCGTTCCAGTTCACTGTCGCGCCAGAAACAAAACCCGTGCCGTTTACTGTCAAAGTGAAAGCAGCCGATCCGGGCGCCTTCTGTCCGGGCACCAGGGGAGCGTTAATCAAAGGCAGGGCATTCTGCGCCAGGGCGTCCGAAGCGCCCAAAGCCAACACCACCATCGCAATCACGGTGAAGGTCAATACGCTGTTGCGGCGAAGTGAGGCGCTTCCCTCACGCACGGTGGTCGCGGCGGGCTGTCGGCACGTATTCACGGAGTATCTCCCTCAGTTTGAGTCGTTTTGATGAGAGTCAGGCGGAGCCCTCTATAGGTCGCTAAAGTGATCGCTCGGCAGGCGGGGGATCGGGCAAAACCGAGACGTGAGTGCCAGTTTCGCTGCCTTCAACTATGCTGTCAAGATGAAGGAACTTGCATATGGGTCTTTCGTTTGGAGCGGATTGTCGCTGGAATCCGAATCTCCCTCGGCATCGTTTTTCCGACTCTAAAGGCTTAGTATTTCTGGTGCTTAGTCATTATGGTGTGACCGGCTCGATGCGCTGGTCGTGGGTTAGGCTGAGTTTGTTTGAAGAACTTTAGTCCAGAGCCACAAGCGGAGGGAACCGGTCATGATAGAGAAGTTACGATTTTTGGGTTTGGATGTCCATGCCGAAACGATAACCGTGGCAGTAGCAGAGGCGGATGGAGAGGTTCGCAGCCTGGGAACGATTGCCAACCGCGAAGAGTCGATCCGCAAGTTGATCAGGAAACTTGGACCGGTCGAGCATCTGCGGGCCTGCTATGAAGCCGGCCCGACGGGGTTCGTACTTTACTGGCAGCTGATGCAGTTGGGAGTCAAGTGCGATGTGGTGGCGCCGTCGCTGGTTCCGAAAAAGCCCGGGGACAAGGTAAAGACCGACCGGCGGGACGCTTTGAAGCTGGCACGGAGTCACCGCTCCGGCGATCTGACCGCAGTGTGGGTGCCGGATGAGGCATCGGAAGCCTTACGCGATCTTGTCCGGCAACGGGAGGCAGCCAAGCAGGATCAGCTGCGCGCGAAGCATCGGCTGACCAAGTTCCTGCTCCGTACGGGCCAGCGTCCTCTGTGGAGTGAAGGCGTGGACGGAACGTTACGTGGAGTGGGTCCAGCAGGTGCGCTACACCCATCCGGCGCAGGAGGCCACGTTGCTCGATTGTCTGAACGAAGTTCAGCACATGGAAGAACGAGTCAAACGGTTGGAGCAGTCGATTGTGGAAGTGATTCAGCTGGCTCCGGTGCCGATGCAGGATGTGGTTCGCGGTTTACAGGCATTGCGCATATCTCGGCAGTCACGATTGCTGTCGAGCTGGGCAACATCACCTCCCGCTTCGAGCGTGCGCGGGATCTGATGGGGTATAGCGGAGCCTTTCCCAGCGAAGACTCCAGCGGCGAGCGTATTCGAAGAGGCTGCATTACCAAGTCAGGTAACGCGCACCTCAGACGCATCGTGGTCGAATCGGCCTGGAGCTATCGCCACCGGCCTGCCATCGGAGCCCGGTTGCGCAAGCGACAGGAAGGACTTCCGGCAGAAATTACCGAGATTGCATGGAAAGCACAGAACCGCCTGCACAAGCGCTACCTGACGCTGATGGCTCGAGGCAAGGAGCAGAGAAAGACCATGACGGCAGTCGCACGCGAGCTGTTGGGCTTCATCTGGGTCATCGGGATCAAGGCCGAAGCGTCCTGCAAACAACAACTGGCGGCATGAGGGGAACCGAAAGAACAAAAGCAAAGACTTTCCAAATAAGGAAAAAGCAAAAACGATTCAACCCATGAACAACGCTCTCCAATTCGAGGACAGGGTCAGCCGCAGCCGGAGCAAGCACGAAGGAGAATCCTCGGCTTCCCTATGCGACAGGCCTAGCCGGATTCGCGCACTTAGTCAGAGGCAGCTCCCGAACGGATCATGATTATGCGGTTCCGACCCGCGAATATCAGCTTGATCAATCGTCGCCATTACCTGCCTCGGCTGCTGCTGATCCTGTCCTCGAAAAGACACATGCAAAAACCACCCCAACGATTCGAAGATGTTGACAGGGTCACACCATATCAGGGAAGGGAAACCATCCGGATCGAGCGCCTAAATTTGGCGAAACTTTTCTCTCGCGCCGGGGTTTTATCTCAACATTGGCCTGGGGCCTGCTTCTGAATAAAACTAGCGCAAATCGGACGACGACTATGAGCCCTTCCCCTGAATCGAGCTCCAACCCGTTCCTGAAATTTCTACGCCTGATCTTCCCTCTTCTTGTGCTGGCCGGCCTCATTGCTTGTGGAGGCAGCAGCACGAACTCGCTCAATACCGGTGGAGGAGGCGGTGGAGGTGGTGGCGGCGGTGGCAGTCGCACCGTCAACGACATGTTGTTCGCCGCCGACTTCAACAAGATCGCCAGTAATCCAGCAGGATGGTGTCCGACGGATTCGCTTGGGAATGTGGCCGCCGTGACGACATTAAGAATCTGGGACAGCGGAATGAAGTGGGCGAATATCGAAACTGCGCCCGGCGTGTACGTATGGGACAAGATGGACCAAACCGTCAACACTCTCGCCATGAATAGCCGCTGCGCGATGAGCGTCATCTACACGCTGGGCAACACTCCGATATGGGCTTCCGCCTGCCCGGGGCAACCCGATCCGGGTCCCTGTCTGCCGGGACCGACCACCTCTGGCTTTGGCGGCGGAGAGCAATGCGCCCCGGGTGATGGCTCCCTCGATTTTTCATGCACTCCTCCCTCCGATCTGAACTCGGATGGAACAGGAACCGATCTCCAGTTTCAGACCTTCATCGCGGCTCTCACCAACCGTTACGCCGGCAAGATCGCCTACTACGAAGTTTGGAATGAAGCGGACTCCCCGAACTTTTGGTGCTCGGACGCCACCCCAACCAATCAATCGCCCGCGACTTGCACGGGCAGCATCCCGCGCATGATCCGGATGGGATGGGATCTCTACAACATCGTCCATTGCGCCGATCCCAAGGCAACGGTGCTCAGCCCATCGTTCCACGAGTTTTCCTCGAGCGTGGGAGGATGGATGAACCTTTATTCCACAACCGTGATAAGCGCTCCGGCGTTGGTGCCCGGGGCAAACGGGTATCCTGCCAACTGTCCAAGCGTGGCCGCGCAAACGGTGACCGGCAAGATGACGTTCGATATCACCAATTTCCACGGCAGAGGATCGCCGACTAACAATCCCACATCGTTCGTCGCCGCGTACACCGCGGCGGTGGGGGAAATTCAGCGCGACAGTCTGCCCACAAAATTCTTCGACGACGAAAACGGCTATCTCGGATCGGCCGACGCACCCACTGTCGACTTGCAGGCCGCGTACGCGTCCATTTCCTATGTGCTCCGGGCCTCGGTGACGAATCCCCCGATTCTCCTCTCGGGCTGGTACGCCTGGGACTCCGGGCAGGGGCAACTGCAGGGAACCAACGCTGGCCTCGCTTATGACGTTACCGCCGGATGGTTGAGCGGTTCGACGTTAAGCGGTGGCTGTACCACGCCTGTTGGCTCGATTTATTCCTGCTCGGGCACGACTTCAGCGGGAAAGCCCTTCACGATCATGTGGGATATGAGCCTGAGTGCAAGCTGCAACACCTCGTGTACAAGCGTGAATCAGCCTGTTCCGGTCAGCACGTACTCGACTTGGACAGACCTTGAAGGCGCGCAGCACTCAATCTCCGGGGGCGCAGCACCGGTTGGCTATAAGCCGGTCCTTCTGGAGTAAGACCTCTACCGCGAATCGGGCACTAAGAAAATAAAGAGCGGCCCATACTTGGGCCGCTCCTTTTCTGTTCTGTTCAATCTGAGGCGCTGGTGAATCACGGGAATCTACTGCACACCATTCGCGTCACTTAACGTATAAATATCCGCCGACGGATTCAGCGGGTTGGTGTTGCTCTGTCCGCCGAAGGTAACCATCTCGTTCACTGTCGAATCGTACAACGAACTGGGGAAACGTCTCGGTTGCCCGGCAACGCTTTGGCTCCAGGTGGAAATACCGTTGTGCCCACTCGCACCCGACAGAATCCAGACATCGCTCAGAATGGCGCCCCCACTGTAACCGCCATAAATCGTCATGCGATCGTTAACCGAATCGTAGGTCGCTGAGTGCCCGGACCGTGCCATTGGCCCGTGATTCGAGGGAGTGATCTGCGTCCACTTAGGAACCCCTCCCGTGCCGTTGGCATTCGACAAAACCCAGATATCCCCGAAATAGACGCCTTTGCCCGCGTCGCCTCCAAACACAATCAAGACATTCGCCGAGGCATCGTAGACAGTGCTGCTGCTTTCCCGCGCGCTCGGACCTCCTCCCGTAGGTGCGAGCTGGGTCCAACTCGGAGTCCCAGTCACATCGTTGGCATTCTTCAGGACCCAGGCATCGTTATAGTAGGTGGCCTGGCAGTTGTATCCCCCGAAAATGATGATTGTGTTCGTCGCGGAATCATATACAGACGAATGCAATGTACGCACCGCAGGCAGCGTGCCTGACGGCTTCAACAACGACCATGTCATCGTTCCACCTTGGGCGTTAGCGTGTTGCAACACGTGGTAATCGTTCACGCAAGGTGCCGGATATCCCGTGGCCCCACCGAAGACCATCATTCTGTCGCTCGCACTGTCGAACAAGCCAGTGTGACCAAAACGCGGCGAGGGACGGCTACCGGTGGGATTGAGGACTGTCCACTTCAGGTTGGAAGAACCGACTACGTTCGAGGCCTGCCAGTAGTCCCCAAAATCCAGGTTCGTCTTCGCGTGCTGGCCACCCAGGACAAACAGGCTGTTGGTGCCACCGTCGTAGAACGCGGCGGCCGAATAACGCACTGCAGGCCCGCCGAGAATCCATCGACTGCCCGTCTTCGTAACGTTGTTCGCGCCAAACAACGTGAAGGCATGCGAATTTGTGGAGAGCTTATCCGCGCTACTCGTGCCGGCAAAAACATACATATTGTTGAGGTTCGGATCGTAGACTGCGCTGTGATACGCAACACTCGGAGACGTACCCGAGGTTTTGATCGGCGTCCAACTTGGCGTTCCAATGCCATTCGCCGAGATCAGCACCCAGGAGTCTGAGAGAGTCAGCCCATTATTGACCCCACCAAATATCGTCATGCGATCGGTGGTGGGATCATACGTGGCGGTTTGACCGGTTCGGGTGCCCGGAGGAGTACCGGTCGGAGACAACCTGGACCACACGGGTGTTCCGCCCGTGCCGTTCGCATGCGACAGCACCCAAACATCTCCTAACCCGGAGCCTCCACTATCCCCTCCGTACAGGGTCATGATGTTGTTGACGGAGTCGTAGACCGCACTGGCGCTCTCCCGCGCTGCGGGCGGCGTGCCGGAGGGCGTTAACTTCGTCCACGAAGGTGTCCCGCCCTCGCCATTCGCGCTGCTGAGTACCCAAACATCGTTGAAGTATCCAGTCGAGCAATTATTACCGCCAAACACGATCATCGAATCTGTGGTGGGATCGTAAACCGCCGTATGATAAACACGGGCCGGCGGCAGCGTTCCCGTTGGGCTAAGCTCGAACCAGGACGAACTCCCGCTTCCGTTCGCATCATTCAAGATCCAGGCATCGTTGGAACACGGCGAAGGCATCCCTTGTGCTCCGCCAAAAATCGTCATGCGATTGCTGTTGGGGTCATACGTCGCGACGTGGCCATATCGGCCTGGTGGAAGCGTTCCAGTCGGGACCACTTGTGTGAAACGATCGTTCTGTTGGGACGTGCTCACGCCCAGCCACACGTCGTTGAGATCGGTTTTGGTGGCTGTTGACTGACCCCCAAAAATGATCATTTGCGCGGTGGTCGGATCGAACACAGCGGAATGCGAATGGCGGGATGACGGACCGGCAAGGGTCCACACTTGAGCGTCCAGAACTGTGGCGCCGCCTAGAAAAACAAGTAAGAGAAAGCTGAGTTGCTTCATGGTTGTCCGTTCGCGTTCGTCAAAGAGAATAGATGATCGTCCGGGAGCGACGGCAGGGTGAACACTCCCCCGAAAACATTCATTTGATTGTGGACTGAGTCATATACCGCACTGGAAAAGCGGCGCGCCGGCGCCGTGGTCTGAGGAGTGATTTCGGTCCATTGAGGAAGCTTGCTCTGTCCGTTCGGATCCGAGAGCACCCACGTATCGCTCAGCAGATTTGTCCCGTCATACCCTCCGTAAATCGTCATCAGATCGTTGGTCACGTCGTAGATCGCCGTGTGCCCGGAGCGGGCGGTTGGCCCGCCACTCGAAGGAACCGCCTGCCGCCATTGCGGCGTGCCGCCCGTGCCGTTCGCGTTCGAGAGAATCCAAATATCGCCAAACGGGGCGCTTCCCGCGTCCCCGCCATAGATCGTCAGAGTGTTGGTGGCTGAGTTGTAAATCGCCGAACTACTTTGCCGTGCGCTTGGAGGCGTTCCGCGCGGAGTCAACTTGCTCCAGGCCGGTGTGCCGGTCACGGTGTTCGCGTTGCCCAGAACCCATACGTCGTTGTAGTACTTGGCGACACCATCAAATCCGCCGAAGACGATCAACCGGTTCGTAACCGGATCATAGGACGCATTATGGCGCGTGCGAATTCCTGGCATGGTACCGGTAGGAGTCTCCGCAACCCACGTCGGCTTGCCGCCCGTATTGTTGGCGCTGGTCATTACCCAGTAATCGTTGACGCAAGGTGCCGGAAACCCTGTCCCTCCCCCAAACACCATCAAACGATTGTTCACGCTGTCGTACTGCACGCTGTGACCCCATCGCGCCTTGGGATGCTTTCCCCCAACGTTAATCGGGATCCAATTGATGTTGGAAGAATCATTGACTCCGGTGGTCTGCCAGTAGTCGTCGAAGTTGGTATTGGTCTGCGCGTGCTGGCCGTCGAGGACAAACACGCTGTTGGTAACCGAGTCATAGAACATCGCCTGCGAATATCGCGCCGGGGGGCCCCCGCGCGTCCACGAACTTGTTCCCATGCCGTTCGCACTGCTTAGGGTGAAAGCATGGTCGTCTCCAGCGAGTTTGGCCTCGCTACTCGATCCCGCGAAGACGTACATATCGTTCACTCTGGAGTCATACACGGCACTATGAAAGCCCACCGCTGGAGCGGTTCCCTTGGTCGCGATTTTCGTCCACGCGGGCGTCCCGCCGATTCCGTTCGCAAACGTCAATACAAAACTGTCGGATAGGGCGCTCGAAAGATGAAATCCACCGAACACAATCATGCGATCATTCGCGCTGTCGTAAACGGCAGTATGCCCCGACCGGCCGCTGGGAGCTGTCCCTGTGGGTGCAAGCTGCGTCCACGCTGGAGTTCCACCGGTGCCATTGGCATGAGAGAGCACCCAGACATCTCCAAAATTTGCCGACCCGGCGTCCCCGCCATATACAGTCACGACATTATTCGTAGCGTCGTAGACAGCGCTCGCGTTCTCTCGCGCCGCCGGAGGCGTACCGCTCGGCGACAGGTGCTGCCACGTCGGTGTTCCGCTTCCGCCGTTCGCGTCGCTCAACACCCACACGTCATTGAAATATCCGGTGGAACAATTGTTCCCGCCAAACACGATCAGCGAATTCGTGGTCGGATCATATACGCCTGTGGGATGCAGTCTCGCCGCCGGCGATGTACCGGAAGGCGCGATGGAAAGCCAAGCCGGCGATCCGCTCTGACCGTTCGCTCCGTCGAGAATCCAAACATCGTTCATGCACGGCCCGGGCGTCCCTGTACCTCCGCCGAAGACTGTCATGCGGTTGGTGTTCGCATCGTAGGTTGCTACGTGCCCGAATCTGCCCGCAGGCGCCGATCCGCTGGGCACCAGACTCGTCGAGGTCACAAACTTCGTCGTGCTGGTATCAACGAGCCACAAATCGTTGAGGTCTGACTTCGTGGCGCTGTCCTGCCCTCCGAACACAATCATCTGCTTCGACACTGGATCGAACACGGCTGTATGCGAAAAGCGCGCTGGCGGGCCATATTGAGTCCATGTCTGTGCGAGCAAGATGGGATGAGGAATGAGGAAAGCAACGCAGAGCACCAGCGGAAGATTCACAGATGCTAGGGTTCCCCAAAACCGCATGGTGTAGGACGGCTCCTGCCTTGAAACTGTCGCGAGCTGAGAGCACCTAATTCTGGCCCGCCGTCTAGGCACAGCCGCGCCTGGCTCTCAACTGGCGAACCGAGGGCAGTTCAGTCTGTCCGACGCTGCACGCACTGTCAAGATGAAGGAATTTGCATCTTGACGCTGTTGAGCCGCAGTCCTATGCTGCGTAAGCATTACGTGTAGAGTTGCCGTATCCCCCGCAACGCCCTACTTGAATATCCGGAGCCAGCCCGTGCTGTGCCCCTTTCGGAGCCTCCACTTGACCCGTTCCAATTCTCTGTACACGGCCCTTTTGTTGCTGACCTTGAGCATGCTCCTGACGTCTTCTGCAGCTGCGCAAAAGTGGAACCGCTACGGCCCCGGCACGCGCAGCCAGGCATCCGCAGTGTACGATCCCTCCACCAAACAAATGATCATGTTTGGCGGACAGCATGCACCGACCAATGTCGACTTCCACGACGTCTGGACCGTGAAGAATGTCTTTGAAGCCCCAGGACCGGCCGCCAGCAATCTGAACTGGGTCTCGGTCACGACCACTGGCACGGTTCCGAGCGCTCGCTTCGGCCACTCTGCCGCTTACAATCCCACCTCTAATCGCTTGATCATTTTTGGCGGCGGCACGGGATTTCCTGGGCCTTGCACGAACGACCTATGGGTACTGTCACACGCCAACTCCGTGGGCGGAACGGCCGCCTGGATTAAACTCAGCCCCACCGGAACCTTGCCACCCGTCCGTGAGGGCCAAGCATCGATATATGATTCCACGTCAAACACCATGATCGTGTTCGGCGGGACCGATTGCGCTGGGAACTTTTACAACGACGTCTGGATCTTGAGTAACGCCGACGGATCCGTGGGCACGCCGAAGTGGACTCAATCCAAGCCAGTCGGCACCGGGCCCAGCGCGCGTTCGCAAAGCACCGCGGTCTACGATTCCGTGAATCGCGTCATGACGGTCTTTGGTGGCGCAGGAGCCGCGAGGGCCGTCTTCAACGATGTCTGGACCTTTGCAAACGTCAAGGGAACGCCCACGTGGACGCAGTTAGCTCCAACCGGAACAGCGCCGAATCCGCGCAGTGGCCATACCGCCGTCTACGATTCAGCAGATAATCGGATGATCGTCCACGGCGGAGTCGCCGGGTCGACCGCCGTCCAAAATGACACATGGATTCTCAGCGACGCAAACGGAGTCGCTGGTAATCCCGCCTGGACGCAGCTCACCTCAACCGACTCGGCTCCGTATCGCGCCAGCCACACCGCGATCTACGATTCGACCTCGAATGAAATGGTGATCTTCGGCGGCGACAGCCAGCTTCCCAAAACGTTTACGGACGATCACGTTTTTGTACTTACAAAGGCCAACGGATTGCAGTCCGGTTCCAGTTGGTCGCAGGATGGTCCCGCCCCGCGAAACCACCAGAGCGCCGTTTACGATTCCGTCACCGATCAACTGATCGTCTTTGGCGGGCAGACTTCCGGAACGTCGGGCGCCCTAAACGACGTCTGGTCGGAACCCTCGATCGTCTCATCCGGTCAAGCGTCACTGGTGCCCACGAGTTGGGTGCAGATTTTCCCCTCGGGAGCAGCACCCGCCGCGCGCTTTGGGCATAGTGGCCTCTATGACTCGAGCAGCAACCGTATGATCATTTTTGGCGGTGCCACCAGTTCGACCAGTTGTCTGAATGATCTGTGGATTCTCGACGACGCCAATTCCGCTCACGGCACGCCAGATTGGATCAGCATGACTGCTTCGGGAACACTGCCGCCTGCTCGCATGAACCAGGCCGCCGTCTACGATCCGGCGCAGAATACAGCAATCATTTTCGGGGGAACGAATTGCGCTTCCGGTTATCTCTCAGACGTATGGGTGCTGAGCAACGCAAACGGCGAAGGCGGAACACCAGCATGGTCGCAACTTTCTCCGTCCGGCACACCGCCAGCCGCGCGTGAAAATAGCAGCGCGATTTATGATTCAGTTAATAATGTCCTGACTGTTTATGCTGGCGACACCGGCGGAAGCGGCTTTGCCGATGTCTGGACCCTCTCCAACGCCAACGGACAGGGCGGCACGCCCCTCTGGCAGCAACTTGCCGCGTCCGGAACCGCTCCAAACGGAAGAACCGGCCAGACGACGGTTTACGATGCGACCAATAACCGGATGATTATGTACGGAGGGATCAACGCAATCAACGGTACTCGCTTCCTCTATGACTCGTGGATCCTCACCTTTCCTAACGGCATCGGAGGAACTCCGGCATGGACCGCCGAGAAAGTAACGGGCACTGCGCCCGAGCGATTCTTCCACTCCGCAGCGTACAGTTCAACATTCAACTGTCTGGTGGTCTTTGGTGGCGATAGTCAGATCGAATCACTTCCCGACGATCACATCTTCATACTCTCGAGGGCGAACGGGCAAAAGTGATTTGACCCTGAGGCGCGCGCGATGCCCGCACGTGCGCTTCACGGCTTCCGCAGTGTTGTATCATTCTCGAGTCTCGCCTTCGCCGAGCTCTACAACTGGCGGCCTAAGCGGACTTTCATGCTTGCATGGGATGACTTCCCTGCCGAATGGCCACTCGTCCACCTGAGAACAGCTCTCGACCCGAGCCCGCATCTGGCTACAAGGCTGTTCAACTCTCCAGCGCTGCTCTCGCCATCGTCGCGCTCTCCTATGCGTTCCTAGCCGGTCTGCACACGCTCCAGGAATTCGATCTGGGATGGCAACTCGCCACCGGCCGCTGGGTAGTCCAGCATCGACATGTCTTCTCAACCGATGTCTTTTCCTACACGGCCTCGGGTCAGCCTTGGATCTATCCCGTTCTGTCGGGAATCGCCTTCTACCTCGCCTATCTCGCGGGCGGATACGCATTCCTTTCCTGGATCGGAGCGCTCGCCTGCGCGGGAACGGTCGCGCTCCTGCTTCGGCGAGCGGGTCTGATCAGTTCCGGGCTCGCTGTTATCGCGGTTCCTCTCATCGCAAACCGCACACAACCCCGCGCCGAACTGTTCACGACAATTCTCTTCGCTGCCTTCCTCAGCCTGCTGTGGCAGCACTATCGCAACGGAAGATCCGCAGTGTGGCTCCTGCCCATCCTCATGGTGCTGTGGGTTAACCTGCACTTGGGATTTGTCGCCGGCCCCGCAATCTGCGCCGCATATGTTGTCCTCGAGATTCTCGACCTGCCCTTTCCTCCCAAAAGGAAAATCGCACTCGCTCGCTTGCAAAGCGCGTGGCCCTGGCTGGCGCTGACCGCCGCCGCCACTCTCGTGAATCCCTGGGGCCCTTTTCTATACCTGGCGCTGCTCAGGCAACAGCGCGCCCAGAGTCTCCACACCTCGTGGATCGCCGAATGGGGGAGCGTTCGCCTCTCCTTCGCCAGTCTGCATCAGGCACTCGACTGGCGCGATCCCCAAAGTTGCTTCTGGTGGCTGATGTTGGTCGCTCTCATCAGCGCCATCATCGCCGTCTGGAAAAAGCAATGGGGAGCGGCCGTATTCCTAATTGCCTCCACATCTCTCGCCGTCCAGCACGTCCGTCTTCAAGCCCTGTTTGCCTGTGTCGCAGTGGTGGTCGGAGGCACGATGCTCGACGAACTCCTGGCGCCGAAGCCTGCCGCCGAAAACGCATCGCGTGATCGTGCTCCTTCCCCCTCAAACCGCACCCAATTTCTTGTCACCGCCGCCACCCTGCTCCTGACAATCTTTCTTACTGCCCTGGCTGCGGCCCGCGCAAGCGATCTCTTTTCCAATCGGTACTACATGCGATCCATCCAGCGCACATCGTTTGGAACCGGACTCTCCTGGTGGTATCCCGAGCGCGCGGTAGATTTCCTGCAGCGCGAACAATTGCCCGCCAACGTCTTCAACACCTACAGTCTCGGAGGCTATCTGACCTGGCGCCTGTTCCCGGCCTACCGCGACTACATCGACGGCCGCGCTCTGCCCTTCGGACCGCGTCTTTTCTTTCGCGCTTACGATCTGGGCGTGGAGCCGCCAGAATCAACCGCTTGGCTGCAGGAAGCCGAGATTCACGGGATCAACACCATCATCGTTCCGCTCGGACGCTATCAGGGCGTGACGCTCTTCCCCCAACTCCATTCCTTTTGCCGAAGCCAGACATGGCGCCCCGTCTATCTGGACGAAGTCTCCGCCATCTTCGTGCGGCATACACCGGAAACCGCCTCGCTCATCGACCGTCTACAGATCGATTGCGACAAGGCTCCCATTGGCCTGCCCTCGGACTCGAGTTCCGCCCCGTCGTCCAGAGCTCTGTCCCACAGAGCCCGAGCTGAACAATTCAACTCATGGGCTAATGCGGGCGGCGTTCTCTACAGTCTCGAACGCTACGCCGAGGCCCTCGCTGCCCTTGACCGCGCCGAGTCAATCTCCCCCGACAACGGCACAGTTCACCTTTTCCGCGCACTGGTCCTTCAGCAGACCGGACGACCCGCGGAAGCCGAAATAGAATTTCGCGACAGCGTTCGTCTCGAACCGACCGACGAGGCCTGGTTCGACTTTGGCCTCTTCTACATGGCGCAGAAGCGATATGCGGAGGCCGCCGAAGTTTTTCGCCAATCCGCGGAGGCTTCTGACCGTCCCCACGAGATGTGGATGATGTTGGGCCAGGCTGACTTGCAAATGCACCAGCCCCAAACGGCGCTGGCGGCTCTAGACAAAGCTGTGGCTACAAGCCCCTTCGGCGCTGCAGGACAATCTTTAGGAGCGAGCTTCAACTCCCTCATCGCGACCGGCCGTGCGAAGGCGTGGTATCAACTGGGAGACTTGCCACAAGCTGTCAGTTTTCAGGAAGAGGCCGTGAAGTTGGCTCCGGGCGATGGCAAGCTTTGGCTGGGACTCGCGGACCTGTACGAAGCACAAGGGCGAACCACCATGGCGGGAGAGGCCCGTCGCCGCGCCAAAAGCGTGGGATCTCACTAGCTCGGTAATCGCCCACGATTTACCGCACAACAGATCAGGGCGCCGCAACCAGTTTCGATTCGCGGCGCCCCAGGTATCGCAACTCGCTACTGCTGCCAGAATCTTTCCGACTATAACGACCGCAGGAAATTCACCAGATCCTGCTGGTTCTTCGGACTCAGATTGTTGAAGTTCGTCACGCTCTGATTCGCTTCCGACGCCGGGTACGAACCGTTCCCCAGGCTGTAGTGATCTTCAATCGCCGTGACGATGTTGTTGGTGCGTCCGTCGTGCAGGAACCACAGGCGCTGTCCAATACCCCACAGCGGTGAAGTCCTGAACTCATCGGGACCCGCGCCACCTTGCTGCAATCCATCGGCCAGGCCCGGCCCCATGTGGTGCACTAGAAGATCGGAATAAAGATTGATTTTGATGTTGCCTAGAGCCGGGCGCGAGGTCGCCGGCGTCGTGAACGAAGTGGTATGGCAGTAGACGCAACCTGCGTTGGTGAACTGCGTCTTCCCGTTGGTGGTGGAATTGTTCTGCTGTCCGGGCGTCGGCGGCGACATCCACTGCGTAAAGTACTCGGCGCGCTCCGGATCGCCCGGGAACATTTCTGTGAGAATTCCCGGCGTGAAGTTCGAAACCGTCTCTGGCACCGGATTCAGCACGCATCCCGGCGTCTGGTCGATTTCGTTGGGGAACGTCTCGTTGGTGACTCCCATCTCCACGTTCATCTGGTTAGCCGCCATCAACAACGTCGATCGTACCTGCGCCTTCCAGCCAAAGCGCTGGATGCTGCCATCATTCCCGCTGTAATTGGGGTGACCGCTGATGCCCAGCCCGGCTTTCTTGGTCAGGTTCGAATTCATATTGTTGATGATGTCGATGTTGCGGATCACTTCGATCAGACCGTCTCCATAGGTCGGAATCACCTGACGGAGCGCGAGATTGCCCTGCGAAGCCGCGGTCACGAAGTCGGGTTGTGAAATTTTGCATCCGGCAGCGTCGCTGCGGCCCGTAATGGTGAACAATTGGTGCACTGTGCCATCCGGGATCGTCGTGCCCGGCTGATTGATGAACCGTGCTTCGAGGATCGGCCCGTTCGAACTAATGAATGAAGGCATCGTGTTGCTCGCGCCGTTGTAGTTGTACACGGCGAACAATGGATTGGATGGCGGGCTCGACCCACCGACGGCGGGATACGCGTGGCAACTCGCGCACGAATTCGAGTTGAATCGAGGCCCCAGTCCACCGTCGGTCGGAGAGGTCACAATGACGTCGTGCGTGCGGTTGAATTCCGTCGTGAGGCTCGGTTCAATCTGCTGCTCGTTGGAACTCAAGGTTCCCAGGAAACCGCCAGCGTTCGCGGGCAGCGGCCGTGGACCCGGATCCGTCGCCGTCACGGCCGGAGGCAGACCAGCATTCGTCCGCAACGACGAAGGCGGAGTCGGTTTCGATGCCTTCGCGCCCTTCGGAAAATAAGCGGTCGCTGCCGTGCATACCGCCAGCAGCAATACCATCGGAAGTACTATGCGGATCCACTTCCCCTCATGCGATTGCGCCTGCATTGGATTCGTCTCTTTTGACAATGACATAGAATTCCCCTTGATCTTGGTCGTGTTCCGAAAACTCACAGCGAGCGCAGGAAGTTCACCAAATCCTGCTGATCCTTGGGCAACATGTCATCGAAGTTATTGATGACCTGGTTCGCTTCTGAATCCGGATAGGTGCCATTGCCAAAACTCCGGTGGTCTTCAATCGCCTGAACGATGTCCTGAGTGTGGCCATCGTGCATGAAGAAGTATCTCTGGCCGATTCCCCACAAAGGTGCAGTACGGAATTGATCGCCCGTGGCACTACCCTGAGTGACGTTATCCGCATTGCCCGGTCCCATGTCGTGAACCAGTAGGTCGGAGAACAGGAACGCCTGCACGTTGCTCAAAGCCCCGATCGAAGACTTCGGCGTGGTAAACGAGTTCGTATGGCACATATTGCAACCGATGGTGTTGAACTTCGCCAGTCCGTTGCTGGTCGAAGAATTCGGCGGCACCGGTGTTGGCGGCGCAAGGAAGCGCATGAACAACGAGAAGCGCTCCAGATCGCTCGGGAAGTTTACCGGCAGTTTTGGAGTTTCGCCGGAGTCCATGCGGTCGTCGGGAACGCCTTTGGTCTTGTTGGTTCCCGGCGGCACCGGGAATGGCGGCAGGCAACTCGGAATCGACTCGTCGTTCTCGCTGGGGAACGCTTCATCGCTCACGCCTTCCTCCACCGTATACGCCTCGCCGGAAAAATAGAGCAGCGATTTGTTCTGCGCCTTCCAGCCGAAGCGCGTGATCGTGCCGTCATCATCGCTGTATTGCGGATGCCCCGAGATTCCCAACGACTGCTTGAATGTCTTGTTGGCATTCATATTGGCAATGATGTCGCTGTCCTGAATCAGTTCCATCAATCCTGTGCCGAACGTCGGAGTCACCTGGCGGAAAATAATGTCGTTGTTCTGCTGCGCCTGGGTGAAATTCGGTTGCACCATGCTCGTACACCCGGGAGCGTCAGTGCGATTCGAAATGGTGAACATCTGGTGCACGCCGCCATCGGGCGTCACGCCGTCCGACTTGTACGGGAACCGTGCCACTATCACCGGACCTGTGGGCGTTATGAAATACGGCATCGTGTTCGTAGCGCCCTGTAACTGGTAGATGCCGAAGAGTGGATTATTCGGCGGGCTCGATCCCCCGACCGCGGGATACGCATGGCAGCTATTGCATGAATTGGAATTGAATCGCGGGCCCAGTCCAACGGTTTTCACGAGCGGTCCGCCCGCAACGAAGTTGACCTCTGTAAAAATCTGGGTCAACCGTTGCGTGATCGCACTCTGATTCTTTGTCAGATTCGAATAGAAGTTGCCAGCGTCGGCAGGAAGAGGGCGCGGGCCGGGGTCGACCGCCAGCGACGAACCATGGACCACGACCGGCCGCGTCATCAACACCGCTGCGGACACTGCCAGCAAAAGCGCCAACGCGAGATAGTAAGGCACGTGTCGACGGGACTTGTTTTCCGAGGGGTCTTGGCTAGGGCAATTGTCGAATCTGGGCATGGGTCTCCAACCTTCGTCACCGAGTTCGTTCCGTTGAGCCGCTTTTCAGCGGTCTATGCTGCTAGGAAGATGTAAGGGGGGTGAGCTTCCCGCGAGGTGCTCGCACTTCTACTCACGGTACCGTAGTACAGCGCCAAATCGCAGTCAATGAGAGGATCGTCTCCGTGAAGAATTTTGCACACCATACTCGAGCTCTCGACTGGAGGGTAATCTCTTGGTAATATGCGGTTCGGGGTAACCGTCTGAGTAATGGCCCTAAAGTGCCATTTACCGGGATTGCCCACCCTAATACCTTGTCACGAGAAGCTTTCGCCTGAAGACGGGACGAACTAAATGGGTCTAGAGACTCCCGGCTTGTAACTTAGGTTTTTGCGTCGGTACCCCCCTCAACACCTGATCAAACCGTTGTCTTACAGCTACAGAAGCGCTGGGAGATGAAGGACTCCCTAACGTTTTTTTGGTTGCAGGCTCTCCGATCATGGCTCAATTGACAAGCTTTCCTCAGCAAGACCGAATCCGCGTCCTAGCCGCTGACAACACGTCGATGAACACCCAGTTGCTGGTGGAGACGCTCGGGCGCGATGGCCAATTCAATGTGGCCAGCCCGGCATCCAAAGAGGCCGAGATCCTGGCCGTGCTCAAACGCGAGCGCTCGCAGATCGCCCTCATCAGCGCGCGCCAGGGCGCCGACAGCCGCGGTGGATTCGCCTTGAGCCGCGAGATCTGTTCCACATCCCCCAGCACTCGGGTCATCATGCTTCTGGATTCCTCCGAACGTACGCCCGTGATCGAAGCATTCCGCGCCGGTGCGCGAGGTGTGTTCTGCCGTACCGAATCGCTCAAGCTGCTGCCCAAATCCATTCGTTGCGTGCACGAAGGCCAGATCTGGGCCAATAGTGTCGAACTTCAATTTCTGTTGGAATCCATGGCGGAACCCGTCCCCATGAAATTCCTCAGCGCCAGTGGTGATGCTCTGCTCTCCGCACGGGAAATTGACGTCGTGCGTTGCGTGGCTGAGGGTCTCAGTAACCGGGAAATCGCACAGCGCTTGAGTCTCCGCGAACACACCGTGAAGAACTATCTCTTCCGCATCTTCGACAAACTCGGTGTCTCCAGCCGGGTCGAAGTCGTTCTCTACGCATTGGGCAATCACGCCGCCGGGGCCGCAACCGACGACGCTGCCCCCTCGAAAAAGGAAACCGCGGCCGCTACGCTTCCGGCCTCCACGGATTCGCCCGTACGCATCGTCCGGCGCTAGCCAGGTTACTCTCCGCACGTAATTTGCCCTTTCGCCGCGACGCGAAGCCCCTTCCCGCATGTACTTCTGGTCACGCCCTGGCCTTGGCCCTTGGGTATCTGTGCCCGCCTTCCGCGCCTGCTTACTGTTAACTCGAGGACGTTTCTAGTAGAAGCGTCCGGTCGACCCTCCATTCGAGGTAACAACCATGACGCCCGAAGCACGTCCCCCGGCTCGGAACCGCCAGCAGCCCGCATGGGTTCAATTCCTGGGAATTTCCGCCCTATTGCTCTGCCTTTCCTGCTTGACCGCCTGTAACGCGGCGAGTTCAGCCGGTTCTGGAAGCAGTGGCAACCCACAGGTCTCTGCCAACCTGTCACCGGCCGACGTGGGCGTGCCTTACCACGGAACAGTCAGCGTCAGCGGAGGGAAAGCGCCTTACCTCTTCAGTCTCGCATCTGGGTCCTTGCCCTCGGGCCTGGTTCTCAGCCAATCCACCGGCAGCATCTCCGGAACTCCCGCAAAAACCGGCGTCTATAGCTTTGCGGTGCAGGCCACCGATGCCACCGGCATGCACGGAGCTCAATCGTTCCAGATCCCCGTCTCCGCCGCGGGCACGATTACGGTGACCGTCTCTCCAGCGAACGCGACCGTATCGTCTTCCGGTACGGCGCAATTCACAGCCCTCGTCACCAACACATACAACGTGGGAGTCACTTGGTCCGCTTCTCCCGGAACCATCAACGCGAGCGGTTTCTACCAGGCTCCGGCCGTCACCAGCAGCACCAGCGCCACAGTGACGGCTACTAGCAGCGCTGATTCCACCAGATCAGGCAAGACCGTGATCACCATTGCGCCGGTAGTGGCTCCTGCACTCGCCGTCACAACATCATCGTTATCCGGCGCCACCACGGGCACGAACTATTCCGCGACTTTGAAGGCCACTGGCGGAACAACCCCGTATGCCTGGAGCGTGGTCTCTGGAACGCTCCCTTCGGGCCTCTCCCTGCAAAGTAGCGGCCTGCTCTCCGGCACCACGAATCAGGTCGGGCAATTCAGCATCACCGTCCAGGTAATGGATTCTTCTTCGGCGAGACAAACGGCCACTCAGCCTCTGGCGTTGTCAGTCAGCGCAATCGTCATCGGCAAGACAGCGCCGTCGACGTTGTTTGGATTCACTTCGACCAACACATCGGTGCGGGATTATCCCACGGTGACCTACGGCATGCAGCGTTTCTGGGATTCCCCGCCGCTGCAGTGGCCATCCATCAACACCGCATCCGGCGTGTATGACTTCACGAACCTCGATTCAGTACTGGCTCAGGCCTACACCAGCGGTGTAATGGAAGGAATGTACACGCTGGCCCGCACTCCACCGTGGGCCAGTTCGAAACCGTCAGACACTTCGTGCCACTACACCACAGCCACCTCTGGCGGAGGCGCCGGCGAATGCGATGCGCCCATCGATTTGAACGCCGATGGCACTGGAACCAACGCCATCTGGAAGGCATGGATCACTGCAATCGCAACTCACGCCAACAACCCCACGTACCTGCAGACGCACGCTCACATCAAATACTGGGAAATCTGGAATGAGCCCGATGCCACGTTCTACTGGTCGGGCAGTTTCGCCCAACTCGCCCGTCTCACGGAAGACGCAAACTGCATCATCACGGGGCACGGCGTGATCCACGAGAGCGGCAACGGCACAGCCACTCCCTGCACCGTCACCCCGATCGATCCTACGGCGCAGATCGTCATGGCCTCCGGACACGCCGATAGTGCGTCCAATCTGAACTATGCGCAGAACCAGCTGTACTGCAACGCTTCGCCTGCGGGATACCAGTTGCCCTGTCCGAATCCGCCCAACGCAATCGCCACCGCGATCGACATCGTCAACTTCCATATGAAACCCGGCAACGCCACCGGCAACCATTGTCCGTCGCCCGTTCCCTGCACTCCTGAGACCGCTATGCAAACTTACGTAGCCAATGTTCACGGCATTCTGCAGTCGGCCGAACTTGCCAAGCCTCTGTGGGATGGTGAAGCGTCCTACGCCCAAGCCGGCTTCACCGGCGCCTACACGGACCCCGATATGGCCGCCTCTTTTATGCCCCGCTTCTATTTAATGACATGGTCGCTCGATGTGTCGGGCATCGCATGGTATGACTGGACCTACCTGACCACTCAACCTGCCGCCGTGCAGACCGCTTACCAGCAGACCTACAACTGGCTTGCCGACTCCACTCTGACCACTCCGTGCGCAGCCTCCGGCAGCGTGTATTCCTGCACCATCAATAAGGCGGGGACACAGTATCTGATCATGTGGGATTCATCGCAGAGTTGTGCAAGTGGCTTCTGCACCGCCGCGAACCAGACTGTCGACTCGCAGTGGTCGCAGTATCAGGACATGACCACCGCAAACGCCCCCATCTCCATCTCGGGCCGCGTCGTTCCTGTGGGCATCAAGCCGGTGGTGCTGCACTAACCGCCGCTCCCCCTGATGAACCTCCCTGAACCGTTCCGCTTCTGTCCTTACGAATGATTTCTTACCCTTTCGTGTTATTTCGATTCTGGTGTACTATCTCGGTATCGTCAGGCTAGTTGCTGCACCTCGGCCACGCGGGAGCGCTCATGGATCGACGCACTTTTCTGAAGTCCGCCAGCGCAACAGGACTCACGGTCGGTCTGTACAAGGCTCGTGCCCACGCCTCCATTCCGGAACATAACTGGGACAAATACGATTGGGGAACGGGGCCTGCCGTTCCCGACCGGCTCTATCAGGGCCCGTTCCCACAGTACGGTCCCGGCGCGGTTGTCCCCGACAGCGATGTCTCGATGGTCACCTCGCCCTCCAAGGACATCGTGAGCAACTACGGTATGGGCCTGGTTGTTTATGTCTCTGACGACACGGGACTACCTCATGTCCCCGGTCAAACGTTGGAACGAACCCTCGAAGATCTGATCAAACTGCCCTTCGCGCAGAAGATCTACATCCGTCCCAATTGGCGTGATGTCCAGAAACGGCCCGGCCGCCTTGACCTTCCCGAGTCGTGGAAGATTACGTTCGATCTGGCTCGCCGCTACGACAAGCGCATCGGCTTCCGAGTTCAGTTAGAGAATCCCGACGTTCCCGATCCCGGTATGCCGGACTTTCTCCTCAACCAGGTCCCCTACGTAAAGCTCAAAGGGGAATGGAAGGGCAACCCGGCGGAAATGCGCTACAAGAAAGATAATCGCGTGCCGCGTTACGATCACCCCGCGTATCAAGCAGCGTTTCGCGAATTGAATGAGTTGCTTGCCGCTGAATTCAACGGTCACCCGCAGGTCGAGTTCGTGGACACCATGATGTACGGCTTTTGGGGCGAGGGCCATACCTGGCCATTCGAGGGCAATCCCTTCCCCAGTCAGTTAGTCGCTGAACAAACTTGGGAGTCCATGTTCGAGTTGCAGCTTCAACTTTGGACCAAAGTCCCCTTGGCCACCAACACCCAGCCCGACTTCAGCAACGTCGGCAACGCCGACCTGCTGGATCGCACGATCCGCACCGGCAACTGGCTGCGTACCGACACCATCTTCATTGAGAACACGCAGATCGAGGCACTCAGCTACCGTCCACCCTGGACCGCCGCGATCTGTGAGGTTGGCTTCACCACCGGCGACGCCAAGCAACTTCAGATCGACGAAGATGGATTGACCTACAACGAGCAAATCATTTCCCACGCTGCCGATGTCGGGGTCAATTACCTGTCACTTTGGAATTGGCACAATCTGTCTGCCGGCAATCTATTGAGCTACTACGAGAAATTCCCCGGCCCCATCGACGACATGGCCCGCAAAATCGGCTACCGCATCCGTCCCTCTTTCATCTGGACCTTCCAGCGCGACGGAGTTTCTGGTTTGGTGATCGGACTCGCAAACGACGGAATCACGCCTGTTCCGGGGGTGCTTCGCCTCAGCGTTCTTAGCGAGGACAAGAAGATCAACGTATCCGGCTGCATCGACCCTGGGTATCCGAAACCGATCGGCGTTCATCAGGCGATGTCGATGCTGCCTGCAGGCGTCCAATGGCAGGGTCTGCGACTCAAAGCGGAGCTCGAAGTCAAGGGCGTGCGTTATCCAGTCCGGTGGGCGTGCCGGCAGAAGGTGAATTCGGATGGCTCATTGACGCTGCGCCACAATTACCGGCCTGATCAGCCGTTGGTCTAGAGGCGTGATTCTCCGCGGCACTGACTTTACTGAAGCAAACGATCGAATTCCTTTTCGTCAGGCGACAACAGTCGCCTGGGGAGCAATGAGCATGAAGTTCTCAATCCTCTTCTTATTATTTCTTGCTTGCGTATCCGGAGCGTTTGGCCAGCCCAACTCCTCCTTCTATGTGGCGACGACCGGGAATAATTCGAATCCCGGCAGTCAAACTTCGCCTTGGCGCACCATTCAACATGCCGCTGATACAGCGCGGGCGGGCAGTACCGTCTACGTTCGAGGTGGAATCTACGAGGAGTTGGTGAGCATCCACGCATCCGGCAACGCGTCCGATGGCTTTATTACCTTTAGGAGCTATCCTGGCGAAACCGCCGTCCTCGACGCGGAGCATCTCACGCCCTCTGCCCGAAGCGGCATACTTACGATTCAGAACCAGAGCTATGTAAGGATCGAAGGTTTCGAGATTCGCAACTACCGCACCGCCGAACATCGGCTCTCCCCGCTGGGCATCAGCGTGATCGGCGCCGGCTCGCATATCGAACTGCTGAAGAACAACGTTCATCACATTGAGAACAATTTTGAAGGCCGTGACGCTCCGGGTAGCGGCGGCAACGGGTTTGGCATCGCGGTATACGGTACCGATGCCAAGGCTCCGATCACCGACTTAATCATCGACGGCAATGAGGTGCATCACCTCAAAACGGGTTCGAGCGAATCGTTAGTCGTGAACGGGAACGTCACAAACTTCCGCATCACGCACAATGTTGTCCACGACAACAACAACATCGGGATCGACGTTATCGGTTTCGAGCGGACGGCTCCTGACCCTGCCGTCGACCAGGCCCGCGACGGGGTAGTCAGCGGCAATTTGGTTTACAACATCACGTCGCGCGGCAATCCGGCTTACCGCAACGACGAATCGTCTGACGGCATTTACGTCGATGGCGGCACCAGAATCCTGATCGAACAGAACGTCATGCATGATGTGGACTTTGGAATCGAACTGGCCAGCGAGCACAAAGACCGCGCGACCAGCTACATCACCGCCCGGAATAACCTCGTCTATCACTGCCACACTGCTGGGGTCTCCATCGGAGGCTATGCGCCGGAGCGAGGGCATACCGATCACGCCACGGTGGTCAACAATACGCTCTATGAAAACGATACGTCCGGAACAGGCTCCGGCGAGTTTCAGATGCAATGGAACATGGCCGACAATATTTTTGCGAACAACATCGTCTATGCAGGGCCGCGCTGCCTTTTCACGGTGACCAAGACTCAAGTCGACAAAAAGCAGCCGCCCGCCTTGCTTGAGCACAACCTGTATTACTGCGCCTCTGGAGCGAAGGCAAGCGTCTGGGCTGGAGCCTCCGCTACGATCACCGGGTTCGATCAATATCTTGAGTCCTCGGAGAATGATCGTCATTCGCGCTTTCTGGATCCGCATTTTGTTGACACTGCCGCGAAGGACTTTCACCTGCAAGCAGATTCTCCCGCGATCGCTGCGGGTATCACTGACGGGCTACCGGTGGGAGAACTGGACCTGGATGGCTCTCCGCGCGTCAGTTCCGGCAAGATAGACATCGGCTGCTACCAAAGAAAATAGGAGTGGTCCATGTTGAAACTGGACGTGAATCGTCGCGAGTTCCTGAAGATCTCCGCCGGAGCCGGCGCGGCCTTGGCCCTCCCTAATTCAGGTCATGCTGCCATCTCCTCCAAAATGGTCGGCATCCAGGTCGGAGCCATCTCGTTTGTGGATGAAGGCACCGAGAGAGTTCTCGATGTTCTTCAGGAACGCGGCTGCGTGAATACGCTGTTCCTTGCGGTCTTCACGTACGGTCGCGGTATCGCAGGACGACAGATTCCGGGACAACCTCTGCCCGATCACGGTAAGCAGGAGTACGACCTCAATTTTCACGGCGGAAACTTCGCCATCCCTCACGCCCAGTTCTACAAGAACACGGTTCTGAAGGACATGCGCGCGCCCGACCATGGCGGCTTGGATATCCTGGCGGAAGTGCTGCCTGCGGCCAAAAAGCGCGGCATGAAAGTGATCTGCTGGCTTGAGGATGTATTCCGCACCGACCTCCCGGGCATCGAGAGAGTGCAGGAGCGGGATCTGCACGGGCGAAACGCCGAGACGCTGTGCGTCAACAATCCCGACTACCGAAATTTCCTTACCGGCCTGGTCGAGGACTACGCCCGCTCTTATGACATCGACGGAATCATGTGGGGATCGGAGCGGCAAGGCGCGCTCTGTGACAGCCTTGGGGCGACGCACGACAGTCCGCCAGTCGATCCCGGCGAGGTCACTTGTTTTTGCCAGTTCTGTCAGAGCAAAGCGAAAGAACGAGGCATCAACCCGGAGCGCGCCCGGCAGGGATTCCTCGAGTTGGAAAAATTCGTTCGCTCGGCGCGCAGCGGCAAACGCCCCGTGGACGGCTATTACGTTCAATTCTGGCGGCTGTTATTGCGTTATCCCGAGCTAGTCGCATGGGAAATGCTCTGGACCGACAGCCTTCGCGAGACCTACACGGCGATCTACGAGACCGTGAAGACCGCCAAGCCGGCCGTGCCGGTGGGTTGGCACATCTGGCACAACAATTCCTTCAATCCGATCTATCGCGCCGAGCAGGACCTCCACGAACTCTCGAATTATTCGGACTTCATCAAGGTCGTGATGTACAACAACTGCGGCGGCGAGCGGATGGCCCTCTATGTGGACAATGCCGGATCGACCCTTTATGGGGATCTATCAAAGCAGAGCCTGCTCGATTTCAATTACGCCGTGATGGGATTCCAGGAGCGCAGCTACGATCAGATTCCTCACACCGGGCTTTCGGCGGATTATGTATCCCGCGAAACGAAACGCGCGCTCGAGGGTGTTGCTGGCACGAAAACCCTGATCTGGCCTGGCATCGACATCGATATCCCGACCGAACTCAATCACAGCAAGTGCACGCCGCAAAGCGTGAAGGAAGCAGTGCTGGCGGCTTTTCGCGCGGGCGCGCCGGGCGTGATCCTATCTCGCAAGTACTCCGAGATGCGGCTCGCCGACCTCAGCGGCGCCGGAGACGCAGTCCGCGAGTTGAAACTGTAGCCATCTGATGCCAGCTCGTCCCGACCGGCTGTCTGTCCTAGGTACCCCCCTCCCCCGGGTCTATTGGAATCATCGGGTTAGGGGAAAATCGCGGGAAAGTCTATGTGGGTCAATATTTTACGGGTAAAGTATTCGAAACATTGGGCTTACGTGTGACTGCAACGTCTCGTTATTTTTTTAGGCGAAGCCTGTAAAATATTGGATCTGCAGGAGTTGTTGACTAGAGCCCAGTTTTCTGGACTGCAAAATATTGATTTTGCAGGACTTGCACGCAAAATATTGCAGAATAGAGACTTAGCACTAGCTGCCGGCCGCGTCGCGTCCCACCCTTGCAAAAAGAAACGCAAGGATGGGGCACTCGGCGGCTAGGGTTTTGGGTGGGCCTTGTCGACTGCATCGAGGGTGCATGCGGTCGTAGGGTCCCTCGGAGCGCTGAGCGCGCTCCTCAGGATGACAAGGGTGGGGAGAGTGTCAAAAGATTAGAGGGCAGGCTTTTTCGCAGAGAACGCGAGAATTCTGCACCCGGGGACTGGGGTTTGGGGGCCTTGTCGACTGCATCGAGAGGGCACGCGGCCGTAAGGTCCCTCGGAGCGCTGTGCGCGCTCCTCAGGATGACAAGGATGGGGAGAGTGTCAAAGGATCAGAGGGCAGGCTTTCTCGCGAAGAACGCGGGAAATGAGGCGACCGCAGTGGGGATGGTGTACGCAAAGATCATTGAAGGTGGGCCACCCGCCGAACGGGGCCCGGTTCTAGTCAATGAGATCCGAAAAGCAGAGCTTCACCTCCGCAAACTCTCCTGATCCCGTGGCGCATCGCAGCCCAGCCGTGAAACCGCCACGGGTGGGGCATCCAGCGAGATCAAAAAGGCTGGGCCACCGTCCCCGCTCGTTTGGATCCGCTCTGTCCAAAATCCCCACTTCTCGCGCAAAGAACGCGCGAGAAATGGGGCACCCGGCGTTTCGGGGTGCGGGCGATCAGAGGCGGGTGGCCCACTCAAGCCTGATTTTGGCTTGAGTGGGGCAGTTCGACGGCTGGACAGTCTTCCTGCTGCCCGCTCGCGCTGGCGTGCGGTCCATTCGGACTCGATTTCAACTCGTCCCTCGCCGCCCGTTGCGTGATGGAGAAAGCTGCTCCACGGCCAGTCTTCGGGGCGCTCGCACAATCCCTTTTCCACCGGGTTCCAATGAATGTAGTGCAATTTCTCTACAAATTGCGCACGATTGCGAACGTTGAAATCGTAGTAGCGCTTTTGCCAGAAATGATCGGCGTCGCCGATCAAACGCCTTGCCACCCCCTGCTTCAGCGACTTCAGGGCGTCCGCTAAGGTGTTCCGCTCCGGCTCGCTAACGAGAAGGTGGATGTGCTCAGGCATCACGACATATCCATAGACGCGGAGGCGGAAGCTGCGGCGCACGCGCTCGAGCGCGCTCTCAAGGACTCGCCGGCTCGCGTCGGATGTAAAGAGCGAATGGCGGTGATAACAACAGAAGGTTACGAAATGGCTTAGCCCGGTGTACTGATAACGCGTAAGGCCCCAAGGCATGACATCAGCGTAGGGCCCCGGACTTCCCCACTCAAGGCAAAAGAAGCCTTGAGTGGGCCACCCGTTCCAGAATGGGATTGAGAGCGGCGCTCGAAGCGTCCCACTCAAGCCGAAACCGGGCTTGAATGGGCCACCTGCCGCCACGGGTGGGGCATCCAGCGAGATCAAAAGGCTGGGCTACCGTCCCCCGCTCGTTCGGATCCGCTCTGTCCAAAATCCCCACTTCTCGCGCAAAGAACGCGCGAGAAATGGGGCACCCCGGCGTTTTCGGGGTGCAGGCGATCAGAGGATGTAGGGCACCAGGGCGGCGGTCTTTCGGGCATAGGTGGCATAGGTCTCGCCAAACTGGGAGCGCATCCATTTCTCCTCCATGCGGAACTTGACCCAGAACACGAGGAAGATGAGGACGAAAACGATGAAGCCGCGGACCTGGGAGATGGCAATCGCCATACCAAGAAACCCGGCCAGCATGCCGGTGTAGATAGGGTGACGCACTACGGCATAGGGACCTGTGGTGATCAGCTCGTGGTCCTGCTTGATGGTGACGGAGCGGCTCCAGTTGCGGCCGAGGTGCTCGCGTGCCCAGACGGCGAAGAGAAGGCCGGCGACGGTGATGGCGGCTCCCAGCCAGAATGGCAAATAACCCTGCGGCCAGAGCTGGACATAAAGCCAGGGCAGCGGGATGCGAGGGATCGAGAGTAAAACGATCGCGATCAGAAAGATGAGGACGCGGAAGATGCGCGAGGCTGCGGGCTCGAGACGCTGGGTGGCTTTGGTATCCGCAGCCTTGATCTGCCAGTAGAGGACAAAAGCGATCCAGAGCACGGGAAAGAAAGATTCGTAGAACCAAAGCATTGAGGCCCCCCGGCGCTAAAAGTACCACGGAGGGAGGCTAAAAAATGGAGTAGCTGCCGCTTTTCGATGTCCCGAACGACTATCCCTGAATTCGCGTGCTAGACTTTTCCCTTGCCAATTCCGCTCCAGACCTTGAAACGCCGTCTGTTCTGGATCGTCGCTCGCACCTGCTTCGCCCTCTACCGCTGGTTTCCCGTATTCGGATCGCTGCGCGCATCCATCGCGATCATCCGCCGCGGCCCTACCTTCCTGGTCATTCAGCGTAACGATGGACGCGGATTCTCGCTGCCCGGAGGAATCTCAGGCAGGAACGAAGCAGAAATCGACACACTGCATCGCGAAGTTCTGGAAGAAACAGGATTGCGCGTCACTGGCGAGGAACTGAGAATGCGCTTCCACAGCACCGCGGAGGTGCCGTGTCACGTCTCAGTCTTCGAGGTCGAAGCCAGTGGAGAGGTAAGAGATTCCTGGGAAGGATCGCCGCGTTGGGTGACGATCCCCGAACTTGAACCGCAACTGATGAAGGGTCAGCGGCCCGTGCTCGATCTGATCAGGAAGATCTCTGCTGAGAGTCACCAGGGCGGTGATGCAGAGAAAGAAGAAAAACAGAAATAGAAGTCGGCGCTGCGCGGAGTCGGTTCGCTTCCGCGCAGCCGTCTCGTGATGACCGAAACCTTACTGTCCCGTACCTGTGAGGCTGACGACTTCGGGCGAAGAAACGGCAGAATCACTCAAAGTCAGGTCGCCGCTGATGGCGCCCGTCACCGTGGGACTGAACTCCACTCCCAGCGTGCAAATGCTGTTCGCGGGAATGGTCGCTCCGCACGGAATTCCTCCGCCGGAGGTGTAGATGAAGTCGCCGCTGGCCACAAGGCTGTTGATCGGCACCGCCGTCTTCATGTAGTTCGTGACGGTCACGACCTGCACCGAACTGGTCGTTCCCACGGCTACCGTTCCAAAACTGATCTTCGTGGGAGACACCGTCACGGGAAGAATTCCCGTGCCCGCCGCATTCTGCACCTGCGTACCGACAGCGGAATTGTCGACTACCGTGATGCCACCGATATTGCCGCCCGCCACCAGCGGTTTGTAGGTCACCGTGATCGTGCATGACTTGCCAGCCAGTAGCGCTCCTCCGCAGGGCGTCGTGCCGCTCGGCGTCGCGGTGAAGTACCCGCTTCCCGTGACGCTGCTGAGAATTACCGTCGCCGTGCTTACGTTCTTGATGGTGACCGCCTTGGAACTCGTGAAGGTCAGAACCACGTTCCCAAAGCTCAGATTCGTCGGAGTAAAAGTCAGCGGCACAGCGGGCCCATTCTGGCCCGTTCCCGTCAACCCTCCCTCGGCGACCGTCCCATTGAAGCTGATGGTCAGCGCGCCCTTCACCTGGCCGTTAAAGGTCGGTGTAAACGTCACAGAGAAGTTGCACTTCGCCTTCGGCGCCAGCGTCCCCGTGCACGGACTCGTGCTGCTGCCGACCGCCGAGAAGTCGCCGCTCGTCGAGTAGGTGAAGTTGAGCGTCTGGGACCCGTTATTGGTCAACGACATGTTCTCCGGGATGCTCGAGCTGCCTACATTCGTCGCCGGGAATGATATGTTTGCCGACAGCGTTACCGGGATCAGCCCTGTTCCCGTCATGCTAACCAGATGTGGCGCGCCAGACGTTGTGTCGTTGATGGTGATCGTGCCGGTCAATGCTCCCGTCGCGACCGGAGCAAAGCTCGCCGTGATCGTGCAGCCTTGTCCCGGCGTGAGCGTTTGGCCTGAACAGTTGTCGGTCTCCGTGAACCCTCCGCTCGATTGCACCGAATTGACAGTGATATTCACGAAGCCGGTATTCGAAACGGTGACCTTCTGTCCGGCGCTAACCGTGTTCAGGACTTGACTACCGAACGTCAAAAAAGTTGGAGAGATCGAGATCGCGGAGGCAGAGCCGATTCCGCTGAGTGCGACGCTATGCGGACTGCTGCTGGCATCATCTGTGATGGTCAACGTACCCGTCCGCGTACCCGTCGTCGACGGCGTGACATACACGTCGATCGTGCAAGATCCGCCAGGAGCTACCGCGGATTGGCACGTATTGGTCTGAGTGAAGTCGCCGCCTGCAGAAATCCCGCTGATGTTCAGTGCAACTGTCTGGTTGTTGGTAATGGTTTCGACCAACGGCGCGCTCTTCACTTCGACCTGCTGATTTCCAAAGCTGAAGGCAACATTGGAGAGCAATACCGGCCCGCCAGCGCAGGTGCCGATCGGCGGCAGCTTCGCCATTTCCGTATACCAGTTCGGCTCGGTGGTCCGGTTCTGTGGCAGGTATTCTCCCGCGACCCATACAGTGCACGAATCGCTGGGGTCGAGAACTCCACTATACCAATCACCCCAGCGGTAATTCAGCGTGTCAGTATCTTCCGCGTCGCCATCGGTGATCGGACTCGTGACGTATCCCCATGTCCCCGCTTGCCGCGTTCCCGGATTAAATGTCAGGCTGTCCAGCGCCGGATGCTCGTTGACTCCGCTGCCCGACACTCCCAGGATGCCCTGCAGGTTGCCGCTTTTGTCGCGCACGATGCTGGGGAGAAACACATACGCATTGGAGTCCACGGGATCAAGGATCGGATAGTCCGCCGAAACATACACTGAGTTCGGCGATGATGCGTTCCGTTGAAGAACGCGGATGTCGGCCTCGGTCTGGCCAGGAGTACCCGCGCTCGGAACCACCGCAATGGCGTGAGCCGAGGTCCAAATACTTCCCTGTCCGCCCTTCGACGTGTAATGAAAAAACTGCTGCATGCGGTCGGCTACCGAATCGATGGTGATGCCGGTCGCCGCTGTCGAGGGTTGCGGCACGCAGACTGTGTCGTAATAGTTTCTGGCGATGAAGCATCCTAGCTGGTCGCCACCCGCTTGCGTCGAGGGAAGATCCCAACTCGCGACAAAAGTCGGCGTGGGAGTCGTGGCGCTCCAGTTGATCGTCCATTGCTCCACGCCCTGCGTGTGGTTCGGATCCGTCAGGTAACTCACGCCGTCCTTGGGCGGTTCAATCATGTAGGTAAACATTTCGCCGTCAGCTGCAATGGGCGGAGTCGTGTCCGAGTTATTCGCCGGAACCCAACTGCGCCGCGGGTTGAAGGTCGTCAGCGAATGAGCCACGGCGCACGCCGGGGACTTCGAATTGTTCACCCAAGGACTAATCGTGCTGGAGCGCAACCCCGCCAAGTCCACCGCACACACCAGTGGCGCCATGATCGTCGAGCCATTGTTCGGGTCTTGCAGGTCGTACGTGATCCACAGAGCCTGATCGGTTGCGGCCGGGTATGGCGGAGTCGTGCTGGTCGAGGTCTGCCACAATCCGGTCTGCGGATAATCCGGATAGTAGTAATTGCCCTGCGTGTTCTTGGGAATCACATTGTCGAGGTCGTATTCGAAAGCAAACCAGGCGAAGGCAGGAGAAGTCGAGCCGAGGTCTTCCACGTTGCTGATGGCCACGCACATGTAGTTATGGCCGTTGCTCGGAGCAGTGATGCGCTTCTCCATGATCCACAGGTTGTAGACGTTGTCATGCAGAATCTGGGAGTTAGGACTATACGCGGTTGGACAATGCGCCGTGTTGCCGGAATTGTTGCTGTTCTGGCTCCAAGGCCCCGCGTCGGACTTAACGTTCGTGTTCCCCATGAACTTGACTGGTTGATTCGTGCTCTTGTACCAGCACTGGTAGCCGCTGTTCACATGCTCGCAGTACTCGAGGGTGCCCACGGCGATCGTGACGTCAGGCGCGGCCGTCGAGTTGATATGGTTCTGCACCGTGTTCATCCCGGGAAAAGTGCTCAGCGTTTGGCCAAATCCGTAGCCGCACAGCAGCGGGACCAGGCACGCAAGGACTGCGACCAACTTGCCACGTAGATTCAAGGCGTAGAACCCCTTACTGGAATTTGCGAGGATGAATACTGGGCGTTGAGGTTGCATATAGAGTTCCAATCTGCCGGATCCAAGGCCGATCTATCTATTTCAGAATGAGCATCTTGCAGGATTTTTCTACGACACTACTTCACTTCTCGCTGGCTTGGCTGCAATCCGCTGGTACCGGGACTTCACTTGGCGATATCTTTGCCAGACCGAAATGGGGACCAAGGAATAAACGAAAGGAACGGCGCAATCGAAGGCTCGCAACGCTCCGTGCCGAGTGCGATCCGCCACTCGTTCGAGCCAGGAAGCCGGCTTCGTTCCATCACTGACTGCAGCATTGATTGGCCAAGCGCCGCCAGACTGTTGTCTCCAGAAGACGACGTAGCGCTCAACCTTGCGTTTCAGTGCCGGGGAGAGAACCTCAGGGCGATTACGCTTGGCTTCAATGCTCGAACTTTTCACCATCGAATGGTGCTCGCCGTTGTAGATAGCGGAGCGGTCTGCGCCCTCGAGAGAAGTCATCCTCGCATCGAAGGGCACGCCGATGAATGCACAGATCGCAGTCAACGCGGCTTCGGGATCGCGCACCAGATCGTCATACTGCAACTGGTGAATCGCAGCTCCGCGGCGCACTAACTCGTCTGCTTCTCTCTTCATCCGGCGATAGCCGAGCAGCGCACGAAGATCCATGCCCGGACGCGCGAACCATGGAGACTTTTCCGCTGCGCGAACGATGCTCCGGCAAACGTCCGCTGGATCGCGCCAGATGACGATGAACTTCGCGCGCGGGAACCAGTTGGCAAGCTCAGTCATGCAGTCGTAATAGCTCGGCGACTTGCATCCCCAGACCGTCGCGCCATTCTGCTTCGCGTACTGTTGGGCAACGGCACCGAATGCACCGGGCAAATCGCTGATGTTTTCCGGAATCGCGGCAGAGTCAATTTTGTGGCGGGTTAACGCCCCGTTCCACGAATCCACCTTGTTCAACCACCACGAACTCTTGTGAGGTAGCAGAAAGAGCGAATGCAGCAACGGCAGATCGGATTCATACATCAGCCCGATCTGCGGATGTTGATTCAGAAGCGCGTAGAGCAGCGACGTCCCGGAGCGCCACATTCCAACGACAAAAACAGGGCCCGCGCTCATCGCCTCTGATTTCTGGGGCTCAGACTTCTGATTTTCGATCGTCATGGACAACACTTATGCCGCCTGGACTTGCGAGAAAATATTCATCAGACTGCGGTAGCCCTGCTCCGGTCCGTATTTCGTTTCCGTCAAGCGCCGCCCGTATTGGCCCATGCGCTCGGCCTCGGCGGGTCGATCTGTCAGGAATTGAATTCTCTGGGCCACCTCCCCGACGTTGCCCGCCTCAAACAACAAACCCGACTTACCCTCTTCTACGATGTAAGGCAATCCACCCAGGCGCGCCGCGACGATGGGCTTGCACGCCATGTACGCTTCCAGCGCCGTCACCGGGAAATTCTCATACCACTCCGAGGGCATCACTACGCACAAAGCATTGCGCAGGATGTCCCACTTCTCTGTTCCGCTCCTAAAGCCCAGTAGTTCGATATTGCGAATATTCTTTTCACGGATATAGTTCCGCAACTCCTGCTCCATCGGCCCGGTTCCCATGACCTTCAAGGGCACTTGCGGCAACTGTTCAAACGCGCGAATCAGCGTCCAGCAGCCTTTTTCAGGGGACAGCCGGCCCATGAACAGCGCATAACCGTTGCCGGGTGTTTCCCCGGCAGGCAGCGATGGAGCATAAACAAAATTCGGCCTGACAAACAGCTTCGACTCAGGAACTCCGGCTTCCTGCATCTTGAGTTTGAAAAACTCCGTCAGGCAGATAAATCCGGAGATCTTGTCGATGACTCCGCCCAACCGATTCAAGCCCAGCGTAAGCGCGTACAAAGCGCTGAAGGTATAACTGTCTTTGTAGCAACGTTTACTGACTGCATTCAGATAATTGCCACCCTTGCACGCTTCGCAGATGTGTCCTTGTGTGTAGAACAATCCGTTCGGGCAGTGCAGGCGAAAGTTGTGCAACACCTGCACAGTCGGAACTCGCAACGCATGAAGCTTGTGATACGCCGAGGGGGAAATCAGCGGGTAGACATTGTGAATGAAAGCCACGTCTGGCTTGAATCGGCGGACAACATCGCCGATCTCGCTGCTAGTTTTCCAGGAATAAACCGTCTGCGGGAAGAACGCTGCCTTCTGCACGAGGTTAAACCGCTTAACCTCGTCGTTGTGGCGCGTGTAGTGGCAAACCTCGTCTCCGTGTTTCTCGAGCAATTCCGTCTCGGCACGGACTACTGAGTCTTCGCCTCCAAACTGCTGGTACGCACTGTGGACGAGAAGAACTTTCATGCTTGAGGTTCATGATGCTTGCAAATTCAGTGCCACGACTCAGCGTTTCGAATTTGCCGCTCCTGCAACTGTACCGTGTTTCTAGACTTCCTGTTGCTTCCTGATGCCGAGCAATTCCAGGGTGATGCGGTAAACGAATTTCGGATTGTTGACTAAATAACGCTTCCAGAGGCGCTTGGGATCCTGCCAAATGCGATGCATCCATTGCACGCCCGTCACCTTCATCCAGTACGGTGCGTCTTTGATGCGTCCGGTGTGAATGTCGAAGGCCGCTCCCACGCCCAGCAAGATCTTGGTGTCGAGCCTGGAGACGTACTGATCCATAAAACGTTCCTGCTTGGGCGTGCTCAATCCCACCCAGAAGAAATCCGGCTTCAGTTCTGCCACTTTGCGAATGAGATCTGCCTCCTCGTCCGCAGTGAGAGGACGAAAAGGAGGAGTGTAGGTGCCGACGACATTGAGCCCGGGGTAACGTTGAGTGAGGGCATCTTTCAGCTGATCGACAACTCCTTCGTTCCCGCCGTAAAAGAAATGCGTGTAGCCTCGCTGCGGCGAGAGCGCACAGAGTTGCAGCATCATGGTGGGACCCGTCACCTGGCGCATCTGAAACAAGCCGCGCAGCCATCCCACCCACACGGTAGGGCGACCATCTGGAAGGTTCAGAAGAGCGCCGTTGAGGATGTGCTTGAGGTCGGGATCCATTTGCGATTCCATGACCCCGTGAACGCCTGTGACGCAGACGTAGCCTTTCTCTCCGTTCGTGATAGCGCTTTCCAGACGGGAAAGCGTGCGGTCCATGCTTGTGGCATGGACCTTCACGCCCAGGATCTTCACGAAGCTGTCAGCCGATACGTTTGCCATTGCCGTGCCCTGATTGCCCAGAAGTAACTAGTCGCCCGTAACTTCGGCCAACTCGCCCACTTCTTTCTTCTTCACTTCGCCCTCAATCCACTTGTAGGTGATGGCGAGGCCCTTCTCCAATGGTGTTCCGGGCTCCCATCCCAGGACTTTCCGGAGCAGGGTGTTGTCGCTGTTGCGTCCGCGGACGCCCTGCGGTTTAGTGAGATCGTGCTGCTTGGTGAGGGTTTTGCCCGCGATGCCGCAGATCATGTCGACCAGGTGATTGATGCTCACCATCTCATCGGTGCCCAAGTTGAGCGCCTCGCGATGGTCGGAAGCCATCAACCGGATCAGACCTTCGACGCAATCATCCACGTACATGTAAGAACGGGTCTGGTCGCCATCGCCCCAGATCTCGATCGAACCACCATCGACGGCCTTCGCAACTTTGCGCGAGATCGCAGCCGGAGACTTCTCCTTGCCGCCATCGTAGGTACCGAGCGGGCCGTAGACGTTGTGGAAGCGCACGATGCGCGTTTCGAACTTATAGTCGTGGTAGTAGTAGCGGCAAAGTTCTTCCGCAAACAGCTTTTCCCAACCATAGCCCGGCTCCGGATCGGCCGGATACGCATCTTCTTCCTTCAGGGGAGTTACTTCGGCGTTCTTCTGCTTGGACTGCGCGTAGACGCAAGCCGACGACGAGAACAGGTAACGTTTCACATCGTTCTGCTTGGCGGCTTCGAGCATGTGCGCGTTGATCAGGATGTTGTTCTTCGAGATATCGGCCAGGAAAGACGTGATGTAGCCGATGCCGCCCATATCGGCCGCGAGGTTGTAGACCTGATCGATATTCTGCGTGGCCATCAGGCAGTTTTCCCACACGCGCAGGTCCAAAATCTGAAAATCATCCGCGGCTGAGGTTTCGTACTCGGGATATTTCACGTCGACCCCACGCACCCAATGACCATCAGCCTTCAGCCGTTTGACCAGATGATGACCAATGAATCCACCCGCACCCGTTACCAGAATCCGAGACTTGTTTGCCATTTGCGTTACTCCCCCAAAGTAAAGTTGATTTGTTTTGATTTGCAGATACTGAAAGTCGTGTTGCAGCACTTCGTCGATCGAATACGTTTGTCACCTACAGCGGTCGTCGCTCCAATGCGTAACTGAACTGCGCCTTCTGGTGCGTCCGCACCCACTCGGCATACCCCAGAATGGCAAAGAACAGCAGCGGACAGTGCCAGCTCAACTCATCGTTGAAGAAGGAATGCATGGTGAGCATGCCCAATAATGCGAAAAGCTCGAGTGCGAGTTGGCGCTGATCGGGGGAGAAAACGTCGCTTCGAATGCAGCGGTACAAGAACCACCATGCCGCCAGCAGAGCGCCAGCAAATGGGATCAGGCCCCAGAAGCTGGTTCCGATGAGAATTTCAATCCAGTCACTGTGCATCATGGCAGCGGAACCGACACCCAACTTGCCCAGGACGGCAAAACGCCCAGCGGCATACGCGCCCAACCCTGTGAACGGGTGATGCATCAACTGCTGCATTCCGTAGGCCCACCAAGCCGTGCGGCCGCTCAGCGAACCAATGGCAGCGTCGGACTGATCGCGCTCGGCCACGCTGAGAATCAGGTCCCAGGCATAACCCAACAGGCGGTCATTCATAAGAATCGCTACCGCGACGAGAGTAGCCAAAAGCACGCTGCCCCAGATCGCGATCTTGCGCAGGCGCTGCGACAGAAGCACAATCAACGCTATCGCAAAGATAAAGGCCGCTTCTGAGTTTCTGGTTTTCGACAGCACCATCGAGACCAGCCCGAAAATGAGAAGCAGCATGTACCAGGCACGATTCTTGACTTCTCCAAATACCGGCATCAGCCGGCACAGCGCCACGATTGCCAGTACAGCGCCAGACGTGCCGACGCTATTGGACGCTTCCACCGGAACCACGCCCGTTAAGCGGCCACCATCCATCGCCTCCGTGGGCCAGATCGGAAGATTGCTCCACACCCCGAGCAGAGAAAGACCATAAAACGTGAACGTCCAGTCCACGAGGTTCTTGTAGGTAAAAAACCCCTCTGCGCTCGCCACAATGGCCGCCAGCAGAGAAACGTCCGCCAGGAATTCAAGTGACTTATACGCAGTCCACGAAGCATTCACCGACCAGGCAGTCGTCGTGAAGCACACCAGGCAGTAAATCGCCATCGCGCCCGGGATGCCCCGGAACAGAGCGCCCAGCCAGTTGGGCTTTTTCAGAATCAACCGAACGATGAGGGTCAGGGATACGAAGGCTTCAGGGAGAATTCGGAGCATGGCGTAGGCGTCCAACGGATTTGCTTTCGCCTCGCTGACGTCGCGAATTCGGAAGACCAGCATGCTAAAGAAAATGAAAAACCAGAGCGGATGCCACCAGGTCCAGTTCTGCGCGAGTTCTCTCGCACTCGCCAACGCTTCCGGAGCCGCTTTGATCATCAGAATCAGCAGGGGGATGGCCAAAGCTATGATCGCGGCAACGATTAAGACTCCATACGGCGACGAGCCCGCGAGCATCGAAACCCCGACCGAGATCGACAGGCCGACCAGTGCGAATAGCAGGATGAGCCATACGGGATTGCGGTTCCGGACTTCGGGCCCGCCCGGTTCCCCGCTTGTCTCAATGGTCGGTCGCTCTAGAACGCTGTAACTCATCGTCCCTCTTTCAAAGCTTCCAGCACGCCGTAATAGGCTGGCTTCTTCCCGTAGTTGTCGTCGAACAGCGTCTGCTTGGCATTGGGCAGATCTTCAGAACTGCGCAGAAAGCTGTAACGGTCTGCGATGCCCCATGTCATGAAGCCGATGCAATTCGAATCCTTCAGGCAGGTGTGGACCACGTTGTAATAGATCTCTTTCTGCTTGGCAAAAACTTCCGGAGAATCCGTCGGGCCCTGGTAAAGATCCATCTCGGTGATATGCACTTTCACTCCGGACTTGCGCGCACTTTCCAGGAACGACTTGAATTCTTCGAGATACGAAGGCCGCAACTCGGGCATCTGCCAGTGCATCTCGGTTCCGACGGCATCGATCGGCGCTCCAGCGACTTTGAGACGGCTCACCAGGGCAAAGAATTCATCCGCGCGATCCTTGTCGATTCCGCCATGCCCGAACGTGTCATTGAGAATCAGCAAGGCGTTGGGATTGGCCTCCCGTGCGTACTGAAATGCCTTCACAATGTATTGCTCATCTCCCAGAATTCTTGACCAGCAACCGTTATGCGTCGGATTCGTGGGCTCGTTCACTACTTCCCAAGCGTAGTAAGAATCTCCACCATGCCGCACGACGGTCTGGATGTGCTCTTTCATAATCTGATCCAGTTCTTTTGCCGGCCATCCGCCGCACGTTTCGCTTTTGAAGTTGAGCCAGGGAGCAGTCTGCATGTTGCGGTAGATCAGGCAGTGTCCCATGAGTTTCATCTGATGCTGTTTGGCGAAGCTCATCGCTTCGTCCATCGCATCGAAATCAAAATGGCCGCGCTGCGGTTCGGTCAGATGGGGGAACACAATCGAAACCGCCGCATTGAACTCCCGCCCCATCACCGGCTTATAGGCCGGATCGTGATTCCACATCCTTCCTTGAATCGTTGTCCCAACCCAGAACCCCATCGGTTCGGCAGCGTGGCGCAGGGTCTCCTTTTGAGGTGTGGCATCCGTTTTTTGGGACGCTGCCAGGGAGACAAGTAGCAGCATCATCGCCAGAATCGAGCCCAATTGCTTCATGACTTCAGTCATCAAAACAGTGGTTACCTTCGGGCCTGCGATGCCACCAATTCTTCCGATTGACTTTCGGCCGCAGATCCCACGAGATATCCGGCCCGCGCGAGGGCTTCTCCGGCGTGCTTCGTAACCATTTCAATCTGCGCCGGGCTCAACTTCTCGCGCCAGCCGCCAACCGAACCGCTGCGCACGAATCGTGCATCCTCGCGGTCGACGCGGTGCTTGCGCAGCAGAGTTCCCTTGCCCAAAGTCGCTCCGGATTTCTTGGCTTTGTCTTCTTTCTCGCGCATGGCTCGTAGAGAATTGTTCTCCACGGCGCGGCGCACGACGTCACGATCACCCCTAATTCCCAGGAACTCGAGCATCTCCATCAGTCCGGTTTCAGTATCCTTGCGGAGGTCTTCGTAGCGCACGACTAATAGATTTCGATTCTTCGCCAGGGGACAGTTCATCCAGGAATCGACATGCGATTGCCACGAACCGAAGCGCGTGACTCTTCCTTGAAGGAAGGATTCCACATAGCCGTCCATGTCTTTGCCGTTGTCGAAGTACTGCGAGAAACCCATTTCCTTGTCGCGCGCCCAGTTGGAGAGCATCACGTCGCGCAAGTCGCGCATAAGGTAGATAGCGCGCTTGTATTCCGGACGATACTGTTCGTGAGTCTTGATGAAACGGCCACCGTTGGGCAACACAGGCTTCGACTCGCGGTGGGTGCCCATCTCGGGCAGGATCTGATTTACGTTCAGGAATCCGGCGTTGTCTTTAGTGAGAATTTCCATCAGAACGAAGCGCAGCCAGGTGTTGCCGGAGCGCTCGAACGACGCGAACATCACATCGTTCTCATTGAGACCGCGATGTTCCCACCAGGCCTTGGGAAGGCGAAGCTTGGTGCGGGAGGCCTTGTAACGAAGTTTCTTGAGAGTATTCATATCTAGCTTTCCCCTTGGAGAACCGGGTTCGGTATCGAAATCGGGTGCGACTTGCGGTGCAGAATGTACATCGAGATCAAGAACGCCGCGAGGTTGGCGATGATGATGCTGCCAACCACTCCCCACAAACCAAACGCGCGCGTGGCGGGAACTCCGATAACGAGGGACAAAACGCTGGCCACGATCCGGGCATAAAAGATAGAGTCCGGAGACTCGATGGCACGCAACAGAATCGCGGGGCCAAACGCCGCAGCCCACAGGGTTGTGCCTAACGCCACGTACGGAATGAAGTGCTCCACTTCGGTGTACTTGCCGCCATAGAGCACATGGAATACGAGACCCTTGAACGGGATCAGCACCGCCCAGTACGCCACGGCGCCCACCACAAACAGCAGCGTGATGCGCCGCACCAGCGGACCGGAGCTCGGTATGCCCTTTTCGCGGCAGACCCGCGCTGCATACGGGAGAAAGAGGATCGAGAGGGCCGTATAGCTCTGCTCCATGGGGAGCGAAAGATTCATGAGCGCCCGCAGTTGCCCTGCCTGTGCCATGCCGGAAAACGCGCTTACCAGAGGGTAATACATGTAATACGGAATCCAGGTCACGACTGAAACAGCAAGCGCCCAGCGTCCGTATTCCCAGTGCTTGTGCCAGGCCTGACCGGCTGTAGGCGCTTTTTCCGTATCGGGCGGAAGAACTTTATTCACCTGTGACAGCAGGAAGAATCCTGTACCCAGGGCACCGATCGCCATCAGCAGGTATGCGGAGAAGGGCGAAACCAGCGACCGCTTGTAGGCCACAAACAAGCCGCCCGTCACCAGCACGCAATAGATGAAAGCGCCGATTGCAGCACGCGCCGGTGCCAGGTTCATGTAGTACGCGCGCCGCAGCAGCCAGAAGAACAAAATGCATGGCGACGCGATCGCAACGCCGGCCAGCGCTCCCGGTAGGCCGTCCGCTTTCCCCAGGCTGTAAACAACTGCCGCCGAACCACCCAGCAGGAGCAGACCAAACACCGTGAGGATCGCCTGAATCCCGAGTAGCGCCTTGAGATATCCACGCAGGCAGTGGCGATATGCCGATCCACTGAACACTCCCTGCGGCTCCGATAGCAGCGAGTGGTACACATACGAGAGCAACAGAAAGACCGAGAAGGCGAGCGAGAATGCGCCGTACTGAGCCGGCACCAGCCAGCGTGCCAGCAAGATTCCAATCAGGAAGTTCGATCCTGAGATCAGGCCCTGATCCAAAATCGCCAGGCCGCCCTTTGTGACCCAGCGAGCAAGCTTACGAGCGAGGCCACCGCTCTCAACCTCTTCGCCTTCCTCCGACTGAGCGGCTACCGCCGCGTCTTCCACGTAGGCTGGATCGAGCAATTGTTCTGTATCGGATGAACTCATTATGATTGCGGAAACTCTTTTCTATGAATTCCTGACCTATGTTGTTCTCGGTCTAAATCAGCTAAACGCCCGCTGCAACGAGAGAACGCTCGGTGGCGGACTGAGCTAGACAGTCGCCCAGTTCTTCGCCCAGAAATCGAACTTGAGGTTCCTTCAAAAGACTCAAGTGATCGCCGCTGATTTCGCGCAGATCCACTCCGGCCGTCACTCGCCACCAGATCGCGTAAGGATCATTCAGACTGCCCACCGATTTTTCACGCACGCGAAACAGCGTCACTCGGCCGCTATAAGGCTGAACGTCGTAGTTCGCGGCCGCTTTAGCGCAGGCTTGTCTCACGTTGCGCAAGGCCGGCGGTAACATCCGCAGTTCGAGACGCTTTCGCAACGTCATGATCACGAAGCTGCCCTTCTTCAGAACAAAGCTGGCTTGCTCCATAAGTGGCAGCGAAAACAGATTCTTCAATTGCGATCCGCGCGATTCCATCTTCCCCGGATACGTGTCGAACAAGGCCAGCAAAGCCATCTCTTCGCCCTGTGCTTCTAGTTGCTGCGCCATCTCGTAGGCGACTAGCCCACCGAACGAGTAGCCGCCGATCCGGTAAGGGCCTTCGGGCTGAACTCGCTTGATTTCCCGAATGTAGCGTTCTGCCATCTCCGGAATGCTGGTCAGGCATTCGCGCTTGCCGTCGAGGCCCTGCGGCTGCAAAGCATAGAAGGGTTGATCCGGGCCAAGATGCCGCGCCAGATCCCGAAAGCCAACTACATTGCCTCCGACTCCATGCACACAGAAGAACGGAGGCCGCGAACCCTCGGCTTGAATCGCCACCAGCGAGGACCACGAGCTTGACCATTTCTCCTGCCGCAGCAGGCCAGAAAGTTGCTCTACCGTAGGCGCCTGCAATAGTGCCGCCAGCGGAAGGCGCTGTCCGAGTGACTGCTCGATGCGATGCATGAGCCGCGCAGCCAGCAGCGAGTGTCCCCCTAGTTCAAAGAAGTTGTCCCGAATGCCGATCGGCGTCTTATCGAGAACTGTCTCCCAGATCTTAGTCAGCTGAGTCTCGAGTTCGTCAGTCGGCGCGACATACTCCTGCGTCTCGGCAAAATCTGATTGCTGCGGAGCAGGCATGCCACGCTTGTCCACCTTGCCGTTGGGCGTTTTTGGCATCGCCTCCAAAAGAACGAACGCAGCCGGCACCATGTAATGCGGAAGCTTCTGCTTCAGATACGCACGCAGCTCGCTGGCCGTTGGAACCTGCTCGCGCGAGGGCACCACGTACGCCACCAGGCTCTTCTCTCCCGACGCAGTCTCGCGCGCCACGACGACAACTTCACGAACTCCGGCATGCGATCCCAATACCGCTTCGATCTCTCCCAACTCAACGCGATACCCGCGAATCTTCACTTGATCATCGGTGCGTCCTGCAAATTCAATTTCGCCACTCTCCAGATAACGCGCCAGGTCTCCAGTCTTATACATGCGCGCCCCCGGCTCTTGGCGAAACGGATCGGGAACAAATTTCTCGGCCGTGATCTCTGGGCGATTCAGATAGCCGCGCGCCAGACCAGGGCCCGACACGTACAGATCGCCTGCAATCCCCACCGGCAGGGGTTGTAGATTCTTGCCGAGAATATAGATTCGCGTGTTCGCGATAGGGCGCCCGATCGGCAGCACGGCCGGAAGTTCCTCCGACGCCTTGGGCTCATACGACGTGACGATCACGCTGGTTTCGGTTGGACCGTACGTATTGACCCAGCGCACGCGGGAACCAGCCAATTTACGCCATGTCGCCAATGCGGCAGCGGACGCCTTTTCTCCACCCACGATTACAATTCGCAGACTCTTCGGCAAACTCAGCACCGACTCCGCGAGCTCGCGGACCAGTTCGTGCCAGTAGGCTGTGGGCAGGTCGAGCGTGGTGACGCGCTTCTCGCCGACCCAGCGCAGGAAGTCTCCCACGGCTAGCGAAGCATCTTCTTCGCGAACCACCAGCGTCCCGCCTGCAAGCCATGTCGGAATGATTTCTTCGATTGCGATGTCGAAGGAGATCGATGCGAATTGCGCCATCCGATCTGCAGGAGCGAGTCCGAAAAGTTGCGTCGCAGCGATGTTATGGTTGACCAGCCCACCGTGCGTCAACAACACTCCGCGAGGCTGGCCCGTTGAGCCGGAGGTATAAATCACGTATGCCAGATTTTCCGGCTTCGCCCCGCTCCGAACGGTGTCGCGGTGCTCTCCGGCAAATGCGTTCCAATCAGCATCGAGATTCACGACTTCCGCGTCGAAGTCTGTAACCTCGGCGAGAAGCCCAGCCTGCGTCAGGACCAGCGCAGTCTGCGAGTCCTCCAGCATGTACGTCAGACGCTCTTTCGGATAAGCGGGATCGAGCGGCACGCAGGCCGCCCCGGCCTTGAGTACCGCCAGCAGTGCGACCGGCAGTTCTAATGAACGACGCAGACAGATTCCGACCTTCGATTCGGGACCAATTCCGCGCTTCCGAAGAAAATGCGCCAACTGATTGGCGCGCTGGTTGAGTTCGCGATAGGTCAGCGAGAGACTGCCGTGCTCAACTGCGATTGCACTTGGCATGCGTGCCGCTTGCGTCTCCACCAACTCGTGCATGCAGAGCTCGCTGGGATATTGAGTTTCCGTGTGGTTCCACTCTGCGAACTGCTCTCGTTCCGCTGCCGACAACAGGGGCAACCGCGACAGCTTCTGTTCCGGGTCCGCAACAATCGCTTCCAGCATTGTTTGGAAATGTCCTGCCATGCGCGCGATGGTTGCGGCATCAAACAAGTCGGTGCAGTACACGAACCGGCCCTGCAGGCCGGTCGCCCGGTCGTCCAATTCCAAATCAAGATCGAACTTCGCGGTGCCGATTTCGAGATCGAGTTGGGTCAGATCCCATCCGGACTCGAACGATGGAGTCGGAGGCACCAGCGAAAACATCACCGAGAATACAGGATTCCGACTGGTATCGCGCCGCACTGAAAGCTCTTCCACCAACCTCTCAAACGGGGCGTTACCGTGCGACAATGCGCTCAGAGTCACTTCCCGTGTATGGGTAAGCAACTCGAGAAACGAGGGATCGCCTGCCAGCTTCAGCCGCAGCGCCAGCGGATTCTGAAAACAACCGAGCAGCGATTCCAGTTCCGTATGCTTGCGGCCTGATGTCACTGTACCGACGACGAAGTCTTCCTGCGAGCTGTAGCGTCGCAGCAAAGCGACAAAGCAGGCCAGAATCGTGGTGAAGAAACTGGTGTGTTCGCGATTTGCTAGCTGGTGCAAGCTGTCGGAGAGGCTTTTCGGAAGGGCAAACCGGTGCATCGCACCGCGGAAACTCTGCAGCGCCGGCCGCGGATGATCGGTTGGTAACTCCAGCACTGGAATCTCGCCATCTAATTGGCTCGACCAGTACGCACGCGATTCCTTGAGCTGCGCTTCATCGAGCGACGTGCGCTGCCACTGCGCGAAGTCGGGGTATTGCAGTTGTAAATCACCGAGCGGAGACGCCTTCCCCGCAAGCAACGACTTGTAGACCGTAGCCAGTTCCGGCAGGAAAACGTTGTACACCGAGAAGCCGTCAAAGATGATGTGGTGCAGAAACAGGTAGAGGCGGTACTCTTCGTCGCCGAACTGCACGAGCATGGCCCGCAGCAGAGGTCCGCGCTCCATATCGAACGGAATTCTCGCGTGCTCACCGCCTAACCTGAGCGCTTCGACTTCCCTCTGATCCGCCGCTAGAGGACGCAGATCAAAAACCTCAAGATTCAGCTCGTACGGTGCGCCGACGATCTGAACCGGATGCCCGTCGATCACCTTGAACGTCGTCCGCCAGGCTTCTTGACGCCGGATAATCTCTGCCAGACTGCGGCGCAATACGGGGATATCCAAAGGTCCGCGGCGATAGACCGTCACCGACTCGTTGTATAAATCCTTGGCAAACTGGCAGTGCAGCCAAATCTGTTCTTGCGCGAACGAAAGAGGCGCCGGACCTGATTCCTGGCGGCGAGGAATAACCGACGCGCTCTCCGCCTTGTGAGACATCCTCGACTGGAGATACTTCTTGATCAGTGCCTGTTTGTCGTTCGGCTCTTGCACTTCATACGGGCACCCCGACTCGGCCCTCGATTTAGCAGCCGAGGTCGACTCGTGCTGCGAAGAGCCCAACGCCTCAGTTGGCGTCTGCTCCCCCACCTTCACCTTCAACGCCTTCAGTCCGCGCAAACCGAGATTCGACCGCCACTCGAGCGGTTCTGGCGCCAGCGTCACTTTCGCAAAGCGACGCAAGAACGCCTCCAGCACAACCTGTCCTTCGACACGCGCCAGCGGAGCGCCGAAGCAGAAATGCGCCGCATAACCGAACGCCAAATGACGATTATCCTTGCGAGTAATATCGAAGCGATCTGGATCGGGGAACCGGCCGGGATCTCGATTCGCCGCAGCCATCACGGCAATTACCGCTTGGCGCTTCTGAATTCGCTTACCGCCCATTTCGCGGTCTGATGGACACATGCGCGCCGTATGCTGACTAGGGCTTTCGTAGCGCAGCATTTCTTCGACCGCCGATGGGATCAACCATCGATCGTTCCGCAGCCGTTCCATTTCCCCGGGATTACGAAGCAACGTCAGCACGCCGTTCCCAATGAGATTAGTGGTCGTCTCCTGCCCACCCACCATGGTGACGATGCAATTTGCAATCACTTCCTCTTCGGTCAACCGGTCGCCATCAATTTCAGCGGTTAACAGCGAGTGGATCAGTCCCTCGCGCGGATGCTCGCGCTGTTGACGAATGGCGTCGCGGAAGTATTCGGTCATTCCGGCAACGGCCTGCAGAACCTTGGGATACCCACCTGGGTTGTGCTGAAAGTTCCCCAGCATCTCGGCAAAGTCCGCCGACCACCGCTTCAGCTGCCCATGATCGCTGGTCGGCACACCGAGCATTTCAGCGGTCACAATTGCCGGTAGCGGCTCGGCCAGCTCTGCAATGACATCGATTTCATTTTTCCCCTGGAAGCCATCCAGAAGGTTCTTGGTGATGTCCTGAATGTGCCCGCGCAGCTGTTCCACTCTCGCCGGGGTAAAGGCTTTGGACGATAATCCGCGCAGTCGCGAGTGCGCAGAGGCATCCAGAAAGAGCATCTGCTTCACCATGACACTGGCAATGGGATTCAAAGAGGACAGCCCCATCTTGTCGAGTTGCTCGGGAGTGGGCGTGCGGTCGGCGGAAAAAGAGAGCAGCACTTCCAGCACATCGTCGTAACGGGTCACTACCCACGCATGCAGAAACGGATCCCAGTGCACGGGATCCTCCGAACGCATGCGGTGAAACAGCGGATAAGGATTGGCCAGCACCTCCGGGTCGAGCAGGTGGTACAGGCTCATCGCCTTGTCCCCGCCGTCCAGCCGTGTGGATATGTTGGGGCTAGACACGGGCGCCGTGTTCTCCTGTTTGTCCGGTCTTGGCCTCGCTCTCAACCTTCGCCATGATCAGAGCCTCGATTTCCGCGGACATTTCCGCCACGGTAGGATGATCGAATAATCTCAGCAGGGTCAACTCGACGCCGAAGGTTTCACTGACTCTGGCTATCACCTGCGTTCCGAGCAGAGAGTGCCCGCCAAGGAGAAAGAAGTTGTCGTTCACGCCTACGCGGTCGACCTTCAACAATGGAGCGATAATTTTCACGAGCTCTTCTTCGACCAGCGTTCTGGGCTCGACGTATGCTTCGTCCGTGAGCCGGTTTCCGTTTACGCTGGGTAATGCCGTTCGGTTGACTTTTCCCTGCTCGTTAACCGGCAGGCTGGGAATCGCTACAAACGCAGCCGGCACCATGTAGTCGGGCACGCGTTGCCGCAGGTAGTCGCGCAACGCCGTCGCGTTTACGGTAGCGCCCGGAGACAAGACCAAAAATGCAACGAGCTGTTTTTCTCCCGGCACATCTTCTGTGGCGATGACCACATTGGCCTGCACCGCGGGGTGCTGGCCCAACACGGTGGAGACTTCAGTCGGCTCGACGCGATAACCGCGGACTTTCACCTGCTCATCCACTCGTCCGAGAAATGCGATTTCGCCATCGGGCAGCCATCGCGCAAGATCCCCGGTACGGTAGATACGCGCGCCGGGCACACTGCTAAAGGGATTCGGAACAAAGCGTTCCGCCGTCAAGTTGGTGCGGTTCCTGTAGCCGCGACCCACGCCAGCGCCTCCGATATAAATTTCGCCGACGCCTTCAGTCACCGGATGACGATGCTCGTCCAGAATGTAGATCTCAACTCCATCGATTGCGCGGCCAATGGATGGTGCCTGATTCGTCAAGTGGCTTGCGGCAATTCCTGCTGGCACGACGCCCGAAGTACTGACTACCGTGCACTCGGTCGGACCGTAGTTGTTCACCAGCACAAACGGCAAGCGTGCCGACGGATACGCCTTCAAAGTATCGGCGCCAGTCAGGAGAAATCGCAGGACGGTCTCTGTCGGCCATTCCAGCCGCAGCAGTCTTTCCGCCATCACCGTCGCCGCAAACGAAATAGTGATATGCCGGGCGACGATCCAGTCGCGTAGGGCGGTAGCATCGTTTCGAACCGACTCCTCGGCCAGATGTAGGCTGGCCCCGCAGGATAGATACGACCACATCTCCCACACGGCCGCGTCAAATCCCAAGGTCGACTGTGCGCTGGCGCGGTCCGCCGACGTGACTTGGAAAGCTCGTTGATGCCAGCAAACCAAATTCGACAATCCTCCGTGAATCAGTTCCACACCCTTGGGCTGGCCGGTCGATCCGGATGTGTAGATGATGTAAGCCAGGTCATCGCATCCCACGCCGCTTTCCAGCGGAGTATCTGGCTGGGCCGCGATCTTCTCGGCGTCACCGTCGACCGTTATGACTCGCCACTCGCTCGATGGAAATCCTTCGGCCAAACGCTTCACGCTGATGACGATGGTGGTGCTGGCATCCCGCAGCATGAACGCAAGCCGCTCCACTGGATGGATCGGATCGAGGGGCAGATACGCCCCGCCTGCTTTGAGAATCGCTAGCGCCGCAATGACCATCTCTGGAGAACGATCCAGATAGAGACCGACCACGACGTTGCGTTCCACTCCAACCGATCGGAGATGATTTGCCAACTGGTTGGCGCGCCGGTTCAGTTCGGCATAGGACAGCTCTTCGTGCCTGCTGGACACGGCGATCGCATTTGGATGGTCAGCCGCTCGCTGCGCCACGAATTCGTGGACACAGGCGCGAGGCTGCAAAAGCAGTTCCGTAGCGCCTCGGATTTCAGCTACCGAAATGGACGAATTGACGGATGGCATAAGGCTTTTAGACGCTGAAAACCTTCTTACGCGGCCCCAGATCCTCGGAGGACAGCAGGAACAGTCTTGGCTAGAATTTCCAGGTCCAGCCACAGAGACCACGTGCGGATGTATTGAAGATCGAGTTCCATCCACTTTTCGAAGGTCGTGGAACTTCGTCCCATGATCTGCCAGAGACAAGTGATTCCGGGACGCACGCTGAAGCGCTTGCGTTGCCAGTCCTGGCAGTAGGTTTCGAAGAGTTCATAATCCCGCACCTGCAGCGGTCGCGGGCCGACCAAGCTCATCTCGCCCTTGAGAACGTTGAAGAGCTGTGGAAGCTCGTCGACGCTCGTCTTGCGGAGGAAAGAGCCGACCAGAGTGATGCGTGGGTCTTTCTTGATTTTAAAAACCGGGCCGTTCGCCTCATTCCGATGCTCGATATCCTTAAGAAGCTGCTCGGCGTCCACTACCATTGTGCGGAACTTGAAGATGTGGAACATCCTCTTGTTCAGGCCCAGACGTTTTTGCACGAAGAAAATCGGGCCTGGCGAAGTCAACTTCACCAGGAGCGCGGCCAGGAGCATCACAGGCGAAAGCAGAGTAATAGCGACAAACGATACGACGATATCGATCGCACGTTTGGCTGCCAGTCCCCAGAAATCGGTGATCGTGCTTTCATGGCTGATGAGCGGATCGCCATCGAACTCGTCAGCCCGCTGACGCGTTTCTTTCAGATCGAAAATGTTCGGGAGGAACCGCACGATAATGCCCTGCTGTTCGCACGTTGCCGCGATCTGTGATGCGAAGCCGTGGAACGAGCGAATGGGCAATGCCAGGACAACTTCATCGACAATATTGCGCCGCACATAGGATGGCAAGGCATCGAGGTCGGACACTAACACGTGTCCCTGTTTTTTGAATTCTTCTAACCCGAGCCACTCCTCGTCTGCGAAACCCAAGATCCGGTAGCCCAGTTCGGGTTTCCGTTGGATTCGCTGCACCAGTTCCAGCGCGCGCGCATTCGTTCCGATAACGAGCATGTTGCGCAGATTCTTGCCGTGCCGGCGCGCGTAAGCCAGGGTCTCTCGAATGATCATGCGCGAGAGCACCACGCTAGATGTAGTCAAAAGCAGGAATAGCACGAGGAAGATGCGATTCACTGCCCATATGCGAAAGGCCACACCAAACACGGCGACGACAAGGGTTCCCAGCGTTGTCGCCCGGGTGATGTCTCGGATCTCATCCCACCGACTCGTCAGACGTTTCGAGCCGTAGAGCCCAAACAAACTGAAAAGGATATGCCAGATGAGAAGAAAACTGACGAACAGGATCAAGTTCCCGAGCTTGATCTTCAACTCGAAGAACTCTGCCAGTGTGAACCGCCCGACCCGATGGAATTGAGGAAGGGTGGAAACTGCAAAGGACAGAACCATCAAGAGCAAATCAAACAGCTTGAAAACGCCGGTAAATACTCTGCGACCTAGGTGCATAAGAGATCCTGTGGAGATAGGTGCAAGGCTTGCGCGAACCCAGGGGGAAGGAGGTAGCTCGATAGCTGCGCGGAATGCGGGCACCGCGACGATGCCCGCCCCGCGATCAGGGTCTCAGCGATTATTTCTTCGATTTGGCGATCACGAGGCGCTCGATAGCGTCAATGCTCTCGAGATTGTCGTGAGTGATTTCCTCGTCGCCCACGCGCACATTAAAGGTCTCTTCGAGAAATGCCACCAGGCGAAAAATGCCCATGGAATCGATGATGCCGTTCTTGGTCAGGACTTCCTGGTCGGTGATCTGATTGATGCCCTTGGTCTTGGCGAATTCCTCGAGTACGTATTCGCGAATCCGGTCCTTCACTTCTGCCGACTCGATCATTTTCGTTCTCCCAATTGCAGTGAATTTAGGTGGTTCTGAAGCAACAACTAAACTTCGGGTGCCTTTGCGGCTTTTCACCAGCTAACGCACGCCAGCAGGCACTGCCGCTAACTTGACTCGATCGATCTTCCCTGTGGAGGTCTTTGGCAACTCCTCATAGAGATCAATCAATTCCGGAATCATGTACTTCGGAACCCGCGACGCGCAGTACTGCTGCAGGTCCAGAACGCCCAGCGAGCCCGAAATGTGAAGGGCGACAACGGCGCGAATGCGGTTGCCAATGATTTCGTCGGGAACCGCAAGCACCGCAGCTTCACGGACTCCGGGATGGCTCAGCAGCGCGCTTTCAATTTCGCCTAACTCGATGCGGTAGCCACGGCTCTTGATCATGCTGTCCCGCCGGCCCTGAAAGTAATAGTTGCCGTCGTCGCCGACGGTCACGATATCGCCGGTGCGGTACATCTTCTCTTCAAAGTGTTCCTGGAAATGATTGGGCACCACCATCTTCCGCGTCTTCTCGTCGTCTGCCCAATAGCCATATGTAACGGCCGGACCGCGGACGTACAACTCGCCGGCCTCGCCCTTCGCTGCCAACTGGCCTTCCGGAGTCACAGAAAACGTTTCGGTGTTGGCGCACGCAATTCCGATGGGCAGCTTTTCCAGGTGGTCCAAGCGCTCGCGCTCAACCTTGTAGTAAGTGCAGACGTTGGTTTCGGTGGGACCGTAGAGATTGTAGAGTTCGGTGTTCCGCGACACTTCCGCGAGCTGTCGAAGATACTTCATCGGGAAGACTTCGCCGGCAAACAGAATGATGCGCAGGCTCTTCAGCTTGTCCGCAGTCAGCCGCCCGTGCAGCAGAAGAAGCATCAGAGCCGAAGGTACCGAATACCAGATCGTAATTCCATGGGCCTCGATGAAGTTGGCCAGGCTGGTCGGGAACACCGCCAGATCTTCGGTGATGAGATAAACAGTCGCGCCGGCCTCGAGAGTGTTGTATACGTCGAACACCGAGAGGTCGAAGTGCAACGGGGCATGGTTCGAGAGCCGGTCTACACTGCGAACCTGAAACTCGTCGGCGCACCATTCCACGAACGTCAAAGCGTTCTGGTGCGACAACATCACGCCCTTAGGCCGTCCCGTGGAACCTGAAGTGTAAAGGATGTACGCCAGATCGGTTTCGATTAGGCTCACTTCAGGTGCATGCGATGCCGGAAATTCTGAAAGCCGGGTCCACTCGATGAGGTTGTCACCGTCCGCAGCTCCCTCGGTCAGAATGCAGCACTCCAGAGTGCTTAGCGTTTCAGGAGCCAGAGCCAGACGCTTCTCGTTGTTCGTGATCAGAACCCGAACGCCGCAGTTCCCGATGATGTAACCGACGCGGTCCGCCGGGGCCTGCGGATCGAGCGGCACGTAAACGCCACCCGCCTTCAGCACGCCGAGCATGCTGATAATGGATTCCACGCTCTTGGGAAAAAACAGTCCGACGCGGTCGCCCTTGTTGATTCCCTGCTTGCGCAGCAAATGCGCCAACTGATTCGACCGCTCGTCCAGTTCACGATAGGTAATGCTCTTGCCACGAGCCCACACCGCCGGCTTCTCTGGATAAGCCTTTGCGCTCTTGCTCAACAATTGCTGCAGTACATATGCCATGATCGAAAACCCTGCCCAATTGGATTTAGTGTGGGGGATGAAACAACGACCAAAACGTTAGAGACCCTGCATGTTTGCGATGATCACACGGTGAACTTCCGACGTTCCCGAATAGATCGTGCCGGCGATTGCGTCGCGCAGTTCGCGTTCCAGTTCATACTCCGTCATGTAGCCATAACCACCGTGCAGCTGAATCGCGTCGAGGCAACTCTTCACGCAGGCCTCGCTGACATACAGCTTTGCGATGGAAGCTTCGCGCAGCGGATGCCGGCCCTGGCTCTTCAACCATGCCGCCTTGTACAACGCTAGCCGCCCGGTCTCCAGCCGCACATCCATGTCGGCAATCTTGTTGGCGATCGCCGGAAACTTCCCAATTGGCTCTCCGAATTGCTTGCGCTCTTTGGCGTACTTCACGCAGGTTTCCATGATCCGCTGCATTGCGCCGAGATGGCTGGCGAGGATGCAGATCCGTTCCCACTCCATCGACGATGTGAACACCGCCTGCCCGCCGAATTCCTTGCCGAGCAAGTTCTCGACCGGAATTTCGCAATCTTGCAGCGCGATTTCCGCCATGGGCGACGTCCGCAATCCCATTTTGTGCAGCTTGCGGCCGACGGTAAAACCAGGAGTTCCCTTATCAACCAAGAATGCGGTAACGCCGTTCGGACCACGGCTAGGATCAAGATTCGCAAAAACGATAGTGACGTCGGCGTTAGGAGCGTTGCTGCTGAAGGTCTTCGAGCCGTTGAGAATGTAGCGGTCGCCTTTGCGCTCGGCGCGGGTCTTGAGACTGTAAGCATCGGAGCCGGACCCCGGCTCGGTCATGGCATGCAGGCCGAGACCGCCACTCACCAGACCGGGAAGGTACTTTCGCTTCTGCTCCTCGGTCCCAAAATTCCAGATGGGAATTTCGGAGCTCCACATGTGCGCATTGATGGAGAACAACAGCCCGTTATCGTGGCATCCATAACCCAGGGCTTCGAGGGCACACACCGTGGTCAGAATATCTGCGCCGCCCCCTCCGTACTCGGTGGGGATCGGTAGTCCCTGAATGCCAAACTTCGCGCATTTCTCCCACAGCATTCGCGAGAATTCCTCGTTATGGTCGCGCGCGATGACGTCGTCCTTCAGTTCCTCGCGGGCAAAACGCAGCACCTCCTTACGAAAGGCCGCCTGCTCCTCGCTCCATGCAAAGTCCAAGGTTGTCGTTCTCCTAGTCTGTCGTTCTGGCCCAAGTACCCTTGAGCTTTGTTATGCCGATACAGAAGCGGGTGACTGACCGGGGGCTGATTTCGCTGCCGCCGGAGCCGATGCAACCGGTGTTGCGCCTGCTGACGGCGCTGGAACGGTCGCTACTGCCGTCTTCTTCACGAATCTTTGTGGACGTCCACCCGGCAGTTTGATGCGCGCCGGAACTCCCATCACCATCATGTTGGAACGAACGTCGGTGAGCACCAGGCTGTTGGCCGCGATGACCACGTTGCTGCCGATCTTCGCGTCGCCCACGAGTTTGGCCCCGGGGCCGAAATAGACGTTGTCGCCGATGCCCCGGCAAGCGTGAGAGATCAGGCAGCCGGTGGCGATCGTGAAATTTTCACCGATCGTGGTCTTCCCCAGGTTGATCGCGTACACGGAGTGAATTACAAAACCCGGGCCGATCTTCGCATGAACATCGATGTGTACGCTGGTAAATAACTCAGTCCACTTACGAAAAATCAACCCGCTGAGCCGCAACAACTGACCAATCACCGGAATGCGAACGCCCAGCGTCCAATGCCCGTAGCGGTAGGCGATGACCGGCCAGGTCGCGTGGCGAATTGCGACGTTAACTTTGTTGCGCCAGGTTGGCTTCCAGTCAGGATCGTCGCGGGTTTCCCGCATCGCCCGGCTCAAGTCTGCTCTTAAGGTTTCGAACATGTTCGGTCTCTTTGATCGCGGCAGTGATCTCTACAGCTTCCGATAGATCGCTTCTGGAACCGGGAATGTACGGTGATTGAGCACCGCGCCAAGGACTTTCACGTTGGCGTTCTCGAGGTTGCGGACCGCCTTGCGTGCGGTTTCGCGCCGCGAAGAATTGGCGCGGAGCACTAGAACCACGCCTTCCGCATTGCGTCCCAGCATGAGGCTATCGCCTCCCGAACCCATGGGCGGTGCGTCGATCAGAACGTAATCGAACTCTCGCTGGAGTTCCGGCAGCAACGCACGCATCCGATCAGATCCGAGGAGCGCCTGCATTCCTTCCACTTCCGCGCCGCAACTCAGCAGCCACAGGTTGGGACGAGACAGGGATGTGACAAATCTTCGAATGGGGTCGGTCACCTGCAGAGCATCGGTTAGACCGAAGTGATTGGACACTCCGAATTCCCGGTGCAGGCCCGGAGCGCGCAGGTTCGCGTCGACGACACATACGGTTCCAGAGGTCTGGGCCGCCAGCACCTCTGCCATGCGAGCACAAATCCAACTGCAGCCGTTGCCGGATTCCATGCCCGACACCACGACCACGCGGGACTTCTCCCCCGGCATCAGAAACACGCGTTGCACGAGCTTGAAGATCTCGTCGCGCTGGCCGTCTTCCATCTTCAACTGGAGTGGCTGCAACTCAACGGGCTGCGCTGGGTTGACATTGACGGGTTCTTCAACTGTGGTCGTTTCCGTGGGGGCTTGGAACACTTCCCGTTCCTTGCCGAGGTTTTGCATTAATTCAAAATTTCTGCTCATAAGGTCCCGTAACCTCTATTCTGCTGGTGCCCTGCCATTCCTACTGACGCCGCTACGTGGCGGCTAGGCTGACTGCCGGTTCGGGCGGCCCGAACCGTTTCGCCAGTTATGCAATAACCGCGCTACATCTTTCATGTGCTCAATCGCTTCCGCCGGACTCAAGTAGTCCTTTACGCCCGCGTCCACGGTTGGGGTCGGACCGGCATACTCCCGGGCCACTCCCGTCAATTCCTCCACCGGCTGGAACGGATCCGCATTCGATCCGTTACCGTTGCCGGATGCGTACCGGTGAGACGACGACCCCACCTCGGAAACAAAACGGTGGATGTCGAGGTCGTGGGTTACTTCCCGAACCATGTTCACGTCCACGACCTTCTTCCGCATCGCGCAGGCCAATGAAAGCGAGTGGAAGCAGTAGTTGTTGATCTGCCGCGGGATTCCCTCGCTCACCTGCGCAATCAACTCCTGCGCCTCGGGAGAGAACAATCGCGCGCCTCGATAGCCGGCCACTTGCAACCGGTGATCCATGAAGCGGCCGATCTCTTCGCGAGTGAGAGGACTCAATCCGCTCACCGAGGTGATGCGTTGCCGCAACTGAACCAGCGAAGGACTGGCCAGCTTATCCGCCAGCCCAGGCTGCCCGACCAGGATGATCTGCAGCAACTTCGCTTGTGGCGTTTCGAAATCAGAGAGCAACCGCACCGTCTCTAACACCGTTGCGTCCAGGTTCTGCGCTTCGTCAATGACAATGATGAAGCGCTTTCCCGCTCGCGCTTCCTGCACCAGGCAGCGGTTGAACTGTTCGTGCATCCGGACAAAATCCTGCGATTCGGTTTCAATGCCGATTTCAGCCAGCAGAAATCGCATGAACTCCCTCGAGTTGCACTGGGTTTGAAACAAGAACGCGGTGCGGGCCGTGTGATCAAACTTTGCCAACAAGTGAAACAGGAGCGTGGTCTTGCCCATTCCCGGTCGCGCAATCAGCGACAGGAATCCCCGATTCGCCTCGATCCCGTAGTAGAGAGATGCCAGAGCTTCCCGGTGTGCCGGACCAAGATATAGATATCTCGGATCCGGAGTGACGCCGAAAGGCTGTTCTCGAAGGCCGAAAAAGTCTAGAAACATCGATCCTACCCTCGCTCCTGGATGATGTGGCTGTCGGTACCGGTCTGGTCATAGCTGACTTCACCAAGGCCATTCCCGTTCCCATTCCCGTTGCCGTTTCCGTTTCCGTTGGCCGCATACAGGCCAGCGGTCCTGTGGATCGGAACCGCAGCCAGTACCGGGATCCGCAATTCCGACATCACTTCGGAGGGCGTACGGAACGACTGGTCCGCGTAGTCGATCGCAAACACGACTCCGAGGCTCACGGCCACTCCCAGCAGACAGGCCACCAACGCGAACACCCACGGAGACCGCGTCGGCAAACTCGGAAGCAGCGGACGCTGCGCCACCGATACATTCAAGAGGCGGGTCCGGTCGAGCGCATCCTCGATCCGCGCCTCCTCTTTCTTCTTTGTATAGAGAAGGTAGTTCGCTTCGTCGGCCTTCTCCGTCCGCATCAGGTCGCCTTGCAGAATTCCCTCCTGCTCTAATTGACGCGCCTGGGCCATGTACACATTCACGATGGCAGTGAGAGCCGTCTCGCGCGCCTTGAACCCGCTCAGGTCAGCCTTGGCTTTAGCCAGTTCTGAGTTGACCCAGGCATAGGTCGGATTCTGGTCAGTGGTTTCTTCTTTGACGGGGGAAGTTTCTTCTTTCGCCAGCGCGAGCCGAGTGTCCAACAGTTGCTTGTCAACTTCCTGCACCAGCGGATAAGTGGGCTGGTACTTCGTCAGCAACTCGGTGCGCTTCATTTCGAGGGTGAGCAGGGTCGCTTTCAGATTTTGCAAAACCTGGGCATTGTCTCCCGACTTAACTTGCGTGGTCATGCGAGTCGGAGTCGAATGGATCTGGCTTTCGAGGTCCGCAATCCGCCGTTCCGTCTCCGCCATTGAGGCGCGAGTCGTTTCCAGAGAACCGTTGAAGTCAGCCAGTTTCTGCAGCGTCATATCTCGCATCGTGGTCGGCGCCACGCCGCCTTGCTTATCAGCGAATCCCTTGAGCTGGCCTTCGGCCGCCATCATGTCTTTCTTGTACTGTTCGGCCTGCTCGTCGAAGAACTGGAACTGCCCCGACGGATGATGAACGTCCAGGTGCTTCTCGAGGTAGGCGTCGTCGAGCGTGCTTAACACCTGCTGCGCAACCCGCGGATCGTGCGACTCGTACGCGATGCTGATGACGTTGGTCTTCTTGATCACTTCCAACTGAAGGTCCGAACGCAAGTCCATGACTGCCTTGTCGATCCGGTTCTGCGGCGTCTGGCCAGGATGCAGCAGGCTCGACAGGAACTTCTTCTTATCGAGACCGCAAGTCACCACCACCTTTTGCAGCACGTCCGGGCTCTGAATCAGCTCGACCTCAGAGTTGATTTCTTCCTCGCTGACCGTGTCGTGAAAGGTCATGGGCGCATTTTGTTCCGGCGAAACCACGGGATCCACGCGTTCCCGCTTTACCAGAAGCTTGGTCTCCGCCCTGTACTTGGTGGGCAGGACCAGGGCGGATAAGCTCACGCCCAGCACCACTCCCACGAAACACAGAACCAGCAGTCGCTGGTGGCGGAAGCCGATCGCGACCACATCTCGCGCGGTAAACGAATGGGGCCGGTGCCCCTGGCTGCTCATCTCATTCATATAGTCTCCGTTAGATTCTTTCGTAATCCGGACGCATACCACGAGCCATTCCGGGCCCCTACGGAATCGTCAGGGGAAGATAGGCACCCATGCTCATATTCGGAATATATCGGTCGATCTTCGACATGGTGTTCTTGGGGACGATCACCATGTCTCCGGGATGGAGGAACGGATCTTCCCGCAGGTTTCCGTTCTTCTCCATTTTCTTGACATCGATCAGCTTCGCCTCAGTCCATTGGTCATCGATCCGTCGAAACAGCATGACTTGCGAGTGTTTGGCGCTCGACTGGAAGCCTCCGGCGATCTCGATCGCCTGCGTGAGCGTGACCTGCCCGTGCATGTCGTACTTTCCCGGCTTGGCCACTTGTCCGCCCGCGACGAAGTAGGGCTTCTCGAAATCCTTCAGCACTACCGAGATCGCAGGATCGTTGAGAATCTTCGCGTAGGCCGTGCGCAGCGTGTCCGTCAGCTCCGGAACTGTTTGGCCGGCAACTTTCAGGTCTCCAACTCCGTGCAGCGTGACAAACCCATCGGGCTGCACCGCAACCGCCAACTGGTTGAACTCCGGGCTCAAGTCGAATGTGAGGTCGAACGTATCTCCCGCCTGGATCCGGTAGCGTGCGTTGCGTTGCTGAAATTCCGGAGTGCTTGGCTTGGTGGCGGCTGCGACAGTAGTGGTCGACGCCGGTGTAGAAGCCAGGTTTGCAGCCGCAGTCTTGTCGGTCTGCGCCGCGCAAATTGCGCTAACAGCCAAAAGCACCGCAGATAATCGTGTGGTTGACACGAAACGCTTCATCATTGCGAATCCTCCAACTGGATAAAACAACACCCCGATGCCGACTGGGGATGAATCTTGACGGGCAGAAACCCCGACGAGACGAGCCGTCTGTTGCGCAGTCAAATCCATATCGCGAACAGACGCAGTCCGTGGCCGCCAAACTCAACCTTGCGATTCTGCCTTCAGAATCTCGCCCACCGGCTCCTGCTGCGCGCGCGGACGCGGCGTCAGATTGTGCTGGCGGATCTTGTATAGAATCCCGCGATAGCTGATGGACAGCAGTTGCGCCGCTCGTCTGCGGTTCCAGCCCGTGTACTCCAGGGTTCGGCTGATGGCATAAATCTCAGCTTCCACGCGGAGGCTCCGCAGCGACGGCGGATTTCCCTGCGACTGGTCGGCCGCGCCATTGTCGTTCCGCAATGCCTTGGCCGTTACCTGCTGTGGGTCGGTCTTGCTGGCTTTCATTTGCGTCTCGTTCATAAAGTCCACCTCGTAACAGCCTTTGATCTTGGTTTGAACTCAATTCCGAAGAAAGGGAGAAAATGCTAAACAGGTTCTACGTTGTAGCCAGCCACTCGCACGCTGATTGATCTCTGGATCAACCCTACCGAGATCACCAGACTGCGATCGCTGTTCTCTGCCGCCAGCAGGCCTTCGACACCGTCGAGCGCCCCGCCGCAAACCCGCACCCGCTGCCCCACATGCAGATACGGTCGTTCCTGATACGTCACTTTGCTTGCCAGAAGAATGTTGATGTTTTCGATTTCCTGATCGGGGATGGGTATGCCGGAGCCCTGCACTCCTACAAAATTGACCACGCCCTGGGTCTGTAGCACGCGTACTCGATCGCCAGATGCATGGTCCAAGCGAACAAACGCATATCCGGAAAATAGAGGAAGCTCGACTTCCTTGCGGCGGTCACTCCAATTGCTAATTTTGGTGATTACAGGAAGGAAGGACTGGATGCCCTGATTTTCCAACTGACGGGCGACCAACTTTTCGTGGCGGGAACGGGTTCGAACGGCGTACCAGCGCGTCTGATCCACGACCGTGGTGCCTCCAACGGCCACATCGATCACAGCCATTCGCGCATCTCCGTTCATGGCTCCGCCCTCTCAGTCACATTCGTGGCTTCGACAAAAATCCCACGGACGCGAGCTTTGCGTTGATTTGAAACCTGGACAAGCGAGAACCCATTCGCTTGCTGAATCGTTAGGGGGGGGTCTATACAACTAGTGAATCGCCGAAAACTTCGGCGCAATTGAACATCAAGTGGAGCCAATTTATCGACTCCTGCAAGTTCCTGCAATGGGAAGAAAGTGTTGGTGACGAAAGACTTGTATATGGCCAAATGGCTTATTTTCAATAGAGAAGAAAGACTCTAGCGCCTGGGCAGACTGGGCCGGTTGCGTCCCATGTCCTCATCAATTTGACCAAGAACCTTCGTCCTTTAGGTGGACGTCTTCGATGAGGTCCGAACACCCATTTACATTGGCGCTGAACACCAATCGGCAGACATTTGTTGTGAGATGTTTCAGCGCCCGGATTCTAGTTGGGCGGGAGCGTGAACCGGATGGTAATTCGCGTCTGCATCTCCACGGGATGTCCGTCCAAAGTGTAAGGCCGATACTTCCACTGACGCAGGGCCTGCACCGCCGCTTCGGCCAGAAGGGGATTCCCTTCCACAACATCGACGTTGTGGACTGTTCCCTCGGCTCCAATTTGTACATCCAAGGTCACGGCACCTTGAATCTGTTGAGCTCTTGCTTCCGGCGGATACACGGGCTCCACTCGATGAATCAGTCGCGATGCCGAAAGCTTGTCTGAGGCTTGCCCCGGGGCATGCTGGCTGGTAGCCCCATCCTCCCCAACGGGCGGCAATCTGTAGATCACCTTGCCATTTTGAGTGACCTGCAGCCCACCATCCGGCGGCGCAGACGTTGCAGCGCTCGCAGATTTGATCGGGGGTACGGAACTCGATTGTATCCCCGTCGCCACGTCGGCCACCGGCGCGGTCTTCGGCTCTGCAGTGGTACCTGGAACGCGCTGAGCATTTGTTGTCGGGGCAAGTCCCGCTCGCGGCGGCCCGGTTCCTGGCCCACTCCGACCGATGCCCGCTCGCCATCCGAGCGCCAGTCCCAACAGCACCGCAACCAAAATCACTAGAACGCTGAGAATGGACGTCCAGATTTCACTTCGTCTCGGCGTTCCCTCCTCCATCAAATTCGCGGCATCGGCCAGCCAGCGTTTATCCTCATCCGCCGCAGCCTTCGGTGCGTCGGCCAAGACATCGGGTTGCGCTTCGACTTTTGGCACCGCGGCGGCCACATCCTCGGCTCGCCTTTTGTTCTCCACAACGCGTCGCGCCAAGATCTGGAGCGTATTTATGTCTCGATCTCCAAATGCGACGGGCCGGGGCGAGAAAACTTCCAGAATGCCAAACGGTTCCTTTCCGTCGGCCAGCGGTAACACCAAAATCGATCTCACACCCAAGCTCCGGCAGGCCTCGGCATTCACGCGCGGGTCGGTTTCAGTGTCCCCGCAGACTTGCATTTTTCCACTCTGCAGGCACGCTCCCGACAGACCCGACGTGGTCTCCAACCGGGAACCTAATTCGGGAGCGTCGGAACCCGTTGTGGCGCGACACTCCATCTCGCCCGCTCGCGCCAGCGCGATGGCCGCTCCGCTCGCTCCGGTCGATAACCGCGCCTGTTCGACGACTTCGTTGAGAACCAGATCCAGAGCCAAATCGAACGACACTGCCCCGCCGCCGTGGGCCGCCAGGGTTCGGACTACTTCCGTCAAGTCACTCTCAGATTGAGCAGAGATCGAACCGCCCGCTTCGCTGGATGATTTCTGATCCGATGGTGGTGGCGGTTCGTGGGTTTCCGGCTGCGGCATAGAGTGGCATGTCATAAGAAGGCCGGGCACTCATGCATACTGGCCTTCCTTCATTATGCGGAGTCTGGCGCGAATCCATGCAGATGTCAATATGAAACCGGCCTGACGAAATGTTCCCCCATTCAAAACCAGGACCCGGACGAGGAAAACAGGCGATTCCCGATTTGGCGATGTATCCGCGACTAACGCATGTTTTCCAGTGTAAACGCGCAAAGAGGACTCCAGAATTTGTAAAATCAGAACGAACCATTGAAGGGCAGCGCGTTCCTGAAACACCCGATACTATGGTTCGATCCTCGTGAGGAATATGCCGATGCGGATTGCGGTTGTAGGTTCTGGATACGTCGGATTGGTGGCAGGCGCTTGTTTCGCCGACCTCGGTCACGAGGTGATCTTGGTGGATAACGATCAAGAGAAACTGGCGGCGCTGCGCGAGGGCCAAGTGCCGATCCACGAAAATTTTCTGCCGGAACTTCTCGGCCGTCACCGGGGGCAGCGGCTAACTTTTTCCGATGACCTGAAGGAAGCCGTCGCGGTCAGTTCGGTCATTTTTGTGGCCGTAGGCACTCCACCCACAGAAAGTGGAGAAGCGGATTTGTCCTACGTCGAATCCGTGGCCCGCGAAATCTCGGGCGGCATCAACGGCTACAAGGTCGTCGTCGAAAAGAGTACGGTGCCCGTCTATACCAGCGAGTGGGTGCGCAAGATCATTCTGCGTAATGGCAGCGACCCTGCGATGTTCGACGTTGCATCCAATCCCGAGTTCTTGCGCGAAGGCACGGCCGTCACCGACTTCCTCTTTCCCGATCGCATTGTGATCGGTTGCGATAGTGATCGCGCGGCCGAAGTGTTGCGCGAAGTGTACGCGCCTCTGGCCAAGGGCACCTACTACCAGCAGCCCGACGCCATCCCCCAACTGGATCGCGCTTCCACGCCCCCTCCGGTGATCGTGACCAGCACCAAGAGCGCGGAATTGATCAAGCACGCATCGAACGCTTACCTCGCCATGAAGATCTCCTTCATCAACGCCGTGGCCTCGGTGTGCGAATCCGTCGGCGCCGATGTGAACCAGGTGGTCCACGGCGTCGGAACCGATTCGCGGATTGGTCCGCGCTTCCTGAACCCGGGCATCGGCTATGGCGGGTCCTGTTTCCCCAAAGACGTAATGGCGTTTCGCGCCGTAGCGCGCGAGAGCGGCTACGATTTTCGGTTGCTCGATGAGGTGATGCGTATCAACGAAGATCAGCGCCAGCGCTTTCTGCGCAAGGTGCACAGCGCGCTCTGGACGCTGCGCGGGAAAAAGCTCGGCGTGCTCGGCCTCGCCTTCAAGGGCGGCACCGACGATATCCGCGAATCACCCGCGCTCTTTCTGGTGCAGGCTCTTCTGCAGGAAGGCAGCAAGATCACGGCGTACGATCCTGCCGCGATGGAACGCGCCCGCGAGGTGCTGCCATCCGGCGTCACGTTCGCCGACTCTGCCTACGGGGCCGCACACGGCGCCGATGCGTTGCTGATCCTCACCGAGTGGGATGAATTCGCCAATCTCGATCTCCACCGCCTGCGCCAGGAACTCAACTATCCAATTGTGATCGACGGCCGGAACTTGTACGATCCCGGAATCATGGCTGCACAAGGGTTCACGTATTACAGCGTCGGCCGCATCGCGGCTCATCCCGACGGCGTGGCGGCCCCGGTCCTGAAGAACGGCAAGAAGGCATGAGCGCAGGACGTGCGGTCGTCACCGGAGGCGCCGGTTTCTTGGGATCCCACCTTTGCGACGCTCTTCTCGCCGAAGGCTGGAGCGTTGTGGTAGTCGATAATTTTCTCACGGGCCGCCGCGCCAACCTGGCTCATCTGCGAAATGAGTCCCGGTTCGAATTGGTCGAAAAAGACATTTGCGAACCATTCGATGTGGGCCCCGTCGACTATGTCTTCCACTTCGCCAGCCCGGCCAGCCCCGTCGATTACATGGCCCACGGCATCCCCACGCTGAAGGTCGGCTCTCTGGGTACGTTTCACGCGCTGGAAGTTGCGCGCAAGTATGGCGCCAAGTACCTCGTGTCATCGACTTCCGAATGCTACGGCGATCCGCTGGAGCACCCGCAGAAGGAAACCTACTGGGGACACGTCAATCCGATCGGCCCGCGTTCCGTCTACGACGAAGCGAAGCGCTTCACCGAAGCCGTCACCATGGCATATCACCGCTATCACAAGGTGGACACGCACATCGTCCGCATCTTCAACACCTATGGCCCGCGCCTGCAGTTGAACGACGGCCGTGTGGTCTCGAATTTCATGAAACAAGCCTTGCGCGGAGAACCGCTGACAGTCTACGGCGATGGTCGGCAGACTCGCAGTTTCTGCTACGTGAGCGATGAAATCGATGGTTTCCTGCGGCTCTCTAAATCGGACGAACATCTCCCAGTCAATATCGGAAATCCCAACGAATTCACGATCATGGACTGCGCCCAGATGGTTTTGAAGGTCACAGGATCGAAGAGCCAGATCCGTTACGAAGCTCTACCGCAAGATGATCCCAAACAGCGTCGGCCCGACATCACCAAAGCACGGCAGTTGCTGCAATGGGAGCCCAAGATTGATCTGGAAACCGGCTTGCGTAAGTCGCTGGACTATTTCAAGAGGGCCGTCGCCGAAGAAACCGCTGGTTCGTGATCTCGAAATACGAGTCCGGTCGGAATAAGCGGTGGAATCAGTTCCGGAAAACAAGCGGCTAGGATGGTTCTGTAGTCGACGCGACAAAGTCGGTTAGCTTCTTCACGTTCGCTTGTTCATCTCGGGTCTTCAACTCAAAAGCCACACCCAACCCGTATCCGGGATGAGATGCCTGTACGGTTCCCCGCACCTGCAATTTTAGTTCGTAGGTCCGGACCACAATCTCAACCGACGAACCTTGCGGGAATGACATCGCCCCTTCCAGGTAGCAGCCGCCCGAACTGAGATCGGTCAGGCAGCAATGATGCGGCACAGGAATTCCGGTGCGGTAAACCTCCGCCCCCAACCGGCACGCATACCGCGACTGGGTGCGCCGGTTATCAGCATCGGACGATCCTAAGGGCTCAGGCTGACCAGCAGAATAGCGTGAGGACTCCTGCGTCGTCGGCTTGCCATGAGTTTGCTCGGCTACCGATACAGTCGCCAGTTGCAGTGGCTCTTCCATCTCCACCGTAACGTTCGGAAACTGCTGTCCCATCGCATGATTCGGCACGTGGACTGAGAGATAATCGGTCAGCAGGCGACGCGAGGCCTTGGGTACATCCATAAACTGAAATCCAGCCCGGCCGCTCCAATCCTGCCAGACTACCTGCCCTGACAAGCGAATATTCGATCTCTGTCCCGGCAATGTGAACTGAAAATACACCTTGCTGACGGGAGGAAGTTTCTTCCCGAATCTCACGCACATCCCATCTTGCGCCAGATCGACTAGCGTCGCCTTCTCCTGCTCGATGTTCGCATAGTCTGCGGTTGCTTGCGCATGCACGGTAGCGCGGGCATTCTTCCGCTTCTCCTTGCGCATCACTTCGCGCGCCGCTCGCAAACTGCTCAATGCGCGGTCATAGCCCACCGGTTTATACAAAACGAAATTGACGCCCAGCGAGAACAGTTCGCGGATGCTCTCTTGCCCGGCCACGACGGCAACCGCCAGCGTGGCATCCTTCAGTCGCGAGGTGCGGCTATCGCGCAACAGCGCGACCACCTCGGCATTGGACTTTCCGTCGACGATCACCAGGTCGAAACGTTCTTGCGCCAGCCGTATAGCCGCTCGCGCAAAGTCTGGACAAGGTTCGACCCGAATACTGAGTTCTTCCAGCACCCGGCGCAGCACCTGAGCTGCTGCCTCGTCAACGCACACTAAGAGAGCCGATAGAGTCATAATCTGCTCCATCGTAGGATTCCACAGGTTCCCCCCACAAGTTACCGGGGTCACGCCCTAACCAGTCTTGCAC
>CAVPVE010000027.1:0-116366 GCA_963709025.1 uncultured Acidobacteriaceae bacterium | reverse complement strand
AGGGAGCTGGAAGTTAAAAGCAAAGCCATTCTCGACGCGCTACCTCTCGTCGGGGTGACTGAGAAGAAGACGCATTCCAGTTCGCTCGAGGAGCATGAAGCAGAAAAGGTGCGGGTGCACCTCCGCGGCTCGTCCGAAGCGCAGACGCCGTCTGCCCGGTCCGCGCGTCCACTGCGCGGCGAAGAAGAAATCAAGACCAAGATCGATTTGTCGCACATCTCCCGCCCGGGAGACGTGCTGAAAGCCATCACACAGCAGAAGGAAGCAGTGGCGCCTCCGGCTCGTCCGGCCGCGCCTCCGGTCGCCGCGAAGCCTGTAGTTGCGGTTCCAACGCCAAGGCCGGCCGCGCCTCCCGCCCCGCCTGTAATTCCGGCAGCGAAAGCGCCTGCCCCGGCTGCTCGTCCCGAAGTGGTTGCGCCGCCAGCGGAGAAGCCGTCCGCGCCCGTGATTTCTGCCGCCACTCCGAGCGTGGTCACCGCCGCGCCTCCTGCTCCGGCCCCGCCGCGTCCCGCGACGCCGCCCGCTCCGGCGGCAGTGGTTGCGCCACCTCCGCCAGCTGCACCTGCGGTCACGGTGTCGGCCGCGCCTCAAGTTCCAGCGGCACCGCCGCGTCCCTCTGCGCCAGTGGTTACTGGGCCGCCACAGCCGCCAGCGCCGCGCATGATCGTTCCGCAGACCGGACCGCGCCCGGTGTACAAAGCTCCGCCACCGCGTCCGGTGGCACCCGTCGCACAGGCCGGTGCGCCCGCAGGGACGATGCGTCCCGTGCCCGGGCGTCCCGTGCCGGGACAGCCAATCTTTCAGCGCCCGCGTCCGATGGTTCCAGGCGGAGGTCCCCCGCGGCCGTTGCGTCCGGGTGAGCGTCGTCCCATGCATCCCACGCGTACGGCTCCGGCAGGTGCGCGTCCGCTCGGCGTGGGTCCGGGGCTTCCGCCTCCGGGACCAGCACGTCCCGGTGCGCGTCCGGGTGCACCCGCGCGCAGGCCTGGCCAGCGCTACGTTCCGCGTGGCGTAAAAGAAGGCCCGATGAAGGGCTACACGCCACCGCCGCGCATGGTGGTGTCGAATGAGCCGATGCCGATCACGCGCAATATCACAATCACGGAAGGCATCAGCGTTAAAGATCTGGCGGAGAAGCTCGATATCCGTGTTAAGGATGTGATCTCTCGCTTGCTCGGACGCGGCGTCTTCGCGACCGTGAACCAGACGCTCGACGCCGAACTGGCGAGCGAAATGGCGCGCTTCTTCGGAGCCGAGACGAACGTGATCACGTTCGAAGAGCAGGCTTCGAAAGACATTGATGCGGCAGCTGGGGGCGGGGAGGATTCCGCAATCGAAGTTACGCCCCGTCCGCCGGTGGTCACGATCATGGGTCACGTCGACCATGGCAAGACCACGCTGCTCGACTCGATTCGCCTGACCAGTGTTGCCGAGGGCGAAGCGGGAGGCATCACGCAGCACATCGGTGCCTACAAGGTTCGTATCACCGACAGGGAATCTCCAGCCTTCGGGCGAGAGATTGTGTTCCTCGACACGCCGGGTCACGAAGCGTTTACCCGCATGCGGTCGCGCGGCGCGAAGGCCACCGACATCGTGGTGCTGGTTGTCGCTGCCGATGACGGCGTCATGCCACAGACCGTGGAAGCCATCGATCACGCGCACGCTGCCGAAGTTCCGATCATCGTTGCCGTGAATAAGGTCGACAAGCCTGATGCTATGCCTGACCGCGTGAAGAAACAGCTCGCGGATCGTGGGCTGGTTCCGGAAGAGTGGGGCGGTAAAACCGTATTCGTCGATGTTTCGGCAAAGAAGAAAACGAACCTGAACCTGCTGATGGAAATGATTTGCCTGGTCGCGGATCTCGCGGAGTTGAAGGCGACTCCGGAGCGTGCAGCGACGGGCGTCGTTCTCGAAGCGAAACTCGATCGCGGCCGCGGGCCCGTAGCCACCGTGTTGGTGCAGAACGGCACGCTCGTCGCCGGCGACAACTTCGTCGTGGGCAACGTGTTCGGCAAAGTTCGCGCCATGTTTGACGATCGTGGGGCGGCGCTGCAGTCTGCGCCTCCGTCAACGCCCGTCGAAATTCTGGGCCTCGAAGGTTTGCCGCAGGCTGGGGATCAGTTCGTCGTCGTTGCCGATCGCGACAAGGCACGAGGCATATCCGAATACCGCGAGCAGAAAGCCCGCGAAGCCGCTCTGGCCAAGAGTTCTCGCGTATCGCTGGAAGGACTCGCCGAGCAGATCAAGAGCGCTGGCACCAAGGAACTGAACATCATCCTGAAGGGCGATGTGCAGGGCTCGGTGGAAGTACTCAGCGATCTGCTTTCACGACTTTCGAACGAGAAAGTCCGGCTGCGGTTGCTGCGTTCGGGCGTGGGCGCCATCACCGAAACCGACGTGCTGCTGGCCTCGGCGTCGAATGCCATCATCATCGGCTTCAACGTGCGTCCGGAGCGCAAGGCGCAAGAACTGGCCGAGCAGGAAGAAGTCGACATCCGCCTGCACTCGATCATTTACGAATTGCAGGACGAGATCAAGCGCGCCATGACCGGATTGCTTGAGCCGACGATCAAGGAAACCTACCAGGGCCGCGCCGAGGTGCTCGAAACCTTCCGCATCCCGAAGGTGGGAACGATTGCCGGTTGCCGCGTAACCGATGGCGTGATCAAGAACAACTCCGAAGTGCGCTTGCTGCGCGACAATGTGGTCGTGTTCAAGGGCAAAGTCGGATCGCTGCGGCGCTTCAAGGACGATGCCAAGGAAGTCACCAACGGCATGGAATGCGGCATCTCGATCGCGAACTATGGCGACATCAAGGCGCGCGATGTGATCGAGGCGTTCGCTACAGAGAAGATTGCAGCAGAAGCAATGGTGTAAAACCGTCGTTAAAGTTGTTGGTCGTTGGTCGTAGGATAGGAACCGTGAACCAATCGGTCTTGCTAACGACTAACGACCAGCGACGAACGGCCGCAATGATTGCTTTCCTTACCCTCGAACTCCACATCGAAGCGGCGCAGTCGATCAAAGATAGGCGACAGGTCGTGCGCAGTTTGAAAGATCGGCTGCGCACCAGTTTCAATATTTCCGTTGCCGAACTCGATGCGGCAGAACTCTGGAACCGCGCTACCATCGGCGTAGTGAGCATCTCCAGTTCACGCGACTATCTTGACGGGCTGATGAAGAACGTGGAGCGCGCAGCCACGCGTATCGCCAACAACCACGGCGCGGAGATCGCCGATTCGTTCGTGGACTATTTCTAGCCGCAAAGGTTTCCCGCAAGTTTCTGTGTACTCCACAGTACCGATGGAGCGAGAGCAGCTCCCGACCAATGGCTGTGCCTCGCAATTAACATCCCGTAACACATTGTTACCTCCGTACTTACACATCTGCCGAAAAAGTCGGTCACAATAGCTCTACAGCCACACACTTGAGGCCAATTTTCTGATATTCTCATGCGTTTTACCTGAGGTGCTGGAATCGTGGAGAAGCGCGGGCTCAAATATCATCGCGGGCGGGTTGGCGAAGCTCTGCGCGAAGAGATTGAAACGCTCGTCGAAGGTGAGCTGGCCGATCCACGGATTGGGTTGGTGAGCGTGACTGCGGTTCACATCGCCGACGATGGCCGGTCGGCACAGGTCTGGGTCAACGTCGAGGGTAGCGACGAGGATGCGGACCAGAGTCTGGAAGGATTGGAAGCCGCGAAGGAATATATTCGGCATGAACTGGTGGAACGGTTGCACCTGAGACGCGCTCCGGAGTTGTATTTCCGGCTGGATCGCGCGGAACAGGAGAAGGCGCGAGTCGAGGAATTGCTGGCGCGGGCGAAGAAGAGGAGTAAGACAGGCAAGGCATCCGGTGGAAAAAAGGCATAGCGGCGTCGAAGACGTTCTCCGGCAGATCGGACAGCACGAGCGATTCGTGCTGACCTCGCACGCGCGTCCGGACGGCGACGCAATCGGATCCGCGTTGGCCTGCTGCCAGGTGTTGCGTGCCATGGGCAAGCATGCCGATGTGGTGCTGCACGATGGCGTCCCGCGCATCTATCGGTCTCTTCCGTTCGCCGACCAGGTACTGCAGTCCAGTCGCATTGCCGGCAACTACGAGGCGGCGATCATTCTGGAGTGTGACAGCATTCATCGGACTCGGCTTGAGGGACTGGAGGATCGAGTCCTGATCAGCATTGACCACCATGTCAGCGGGCGTCCGTTCGCGCACGTCAACTGGATTGATCCCCATGCGGTAGCAACTGCGGAAATGGTTTTCCGGCTGGCTCGCGAAGCGGGCGTGAAATTCTCTCCCGAGATTGCGACCTGTCTTTACACAGCGCTGATGACCGACACTGGCTCGTTTATGTTTCAGGGAACGAATGAGAATACGTTCGCTTTGGCACGCGAACTGGTGCTGGCGGGAGCCGATCCGGCGCATTGCGCCCGCGGAATTTATTTTGCGCACTCGGTCGGCAAGATCCGGCTGCTCGGCGAGGCTCTGCGCAGTCTCAGCGTCGAAGGGCACATCGGCTACGCGTGGGTGACCCAGAAGCAAATGGAACGCAGCGGCGCGATTGAGGAAGACTGCGAAGGATTAGTCAATTACGTTCTCTCTATCGGCGGCGTCGAGGTGGCGGCGTTTTTCCGCGAGATGCCCGAGGGACGATATCGCGTGAGCCTGCGCAGCAAAGGAAAGCTGGACGTCGCGCACGTGGCCGAAAGTTTCGGCGGCGGAGGCCACGAGTGCGCCAGCGGATGCTCGGTCGACGGGCCTCTGGCCGAGGCCGTGCGCCAGGTTCTGTTCCAACTTCGCCGTGGACCTTCCGTACAATAGAAATCCATTGCAGATTTTAGATTTGTGATCGCAGATTGCAGACAACGCCTGCGACGCTTTTCAATCTTCAATCTGAGATCTCCAATCTGAAATCATTTTTCCATGACTACTCGCATCCGCACCGACGTGCTGTTGATCGCAGGCTTCTGCGCGTTTTTATTTTTCTACGGGATGGGGCAGTTCGGCCTGATCGGTGCCGACGAGCCCCGATACGCGCAGGTAGCGCGCGAGATGCTCGAACGCCGCGACTGGATCACACCGGTTCTCGGCGGACACGCCTGGCTGGAGAAGCCGCCGCTATATTACTGGCAGGCGATGCTGGCGTATTCCGTGTTTGGTGTGAGCGATGTGGCGGCGCGGCTTCCGGGAGCGATTGACGCAACGCTGCTCGTCGTCGCTGTTTATCTTTTCTTCCGGCGATTCCGGCGTGGAGTCGAAGTCGATGCGGCGCTGATCACGGCTTCCTGTGCAGGAGTGATCGGGTATGCCCATGCCGCTTCGATGGACATGGCGCTGGCCGCGACTTTCAGCATCGGGATGCTCGCTTGGTGGGCATGGCGCGAGAGCGGGCGGCGAATCTATCTTGCGTTGTTCTACGTCTGCATGGCGCTGGGCACGCTGGCCAAAGGGCCGGTCGCACCCTTTCTCGCTTCGGCCGTCATTGTAGGGTTTGCGCTGGCCGCACGCGAACTCCGGCTGGTTCTGAGAACTCTGTGGTTACCGGGGATTTTCCTATTCTGCGCCATCGCATTGCCCTGGTACTTCGCGGTGCAGATGAGAAATCCGCAGTTTTTTCGCGAATTCATTCTGCAACACAATCTGGCGCGCTTCTCCAGCGATCTCTATCACCATCGCCAGCCGTTCTGGTATTACCTTCCGGTCACCGCGTTAGCGTTCGTACCGTGGACAGTGTTCGTGATCGCGGCATTCGTGGAATCGGTGTGGATCTGGTGGGCGGAGCGAAAGTCCGTTTCCGCTGAGCCGGATTTTGAGTTTCAGTTCAGACTGTTCACTTGTTCCTGGCTTGTGGTGCCAATTGTGTTCTTCTCGCTCTCGCAATCGAAGCTTCCCGGCTACATCCTTCCTTCAATTCCCGCCGCAGCAGTTCTGCTCGCGGATTACCTCCGCCGGCATCTTGCGCGGGAAGAAGATCCCGTCCCCAAAGGGCTGGTGATCCTGCACGCTCTCGTCGCGGCATCGCCCATCGTGCCTTCAGTGCTGATCGCTTATGTCATCACGCAGCACCGGCTGCCTGCAGGGCGGCCCATGCTTGTCGCACTTGGCATAGCGTTTGCGCTCTGTGCTGCCATCGCCATGACACTGGCGAGTCGCTCGCATTTGCGCATGCTCCGTTTTGTGACGTTGATTCCAGTTGTGCTGTCAGTGGCGGCGGTATTGAAGGTCGGGTCGGTTTCGGTTGATCAGACCCTCTCGGCGCGGCCGTTGGCATTCGAGTTGGCAGCCGTGGAGACGCATCAGATTCCGCTCGCAGTGTATGGCGTTCCCCGCGAGTTGGAGTACGGGCTGACGTTTTATCGCAATCAGACAACTGCGCGCTATGAAGCCGGAGGCGCTCCGGCAGGAGAACATCTGCTGGTCGCTCCGGCAGCGTGGAAGGTGAATGTCGCAGTACAAACGGCAGGAAGACGGGTGCTGTTCCTCGGAAATTACGCGCCACAGAACGTGGATTATTACTGGGTGTCTGCTGCGGGAGCTGCTCAGGAAAGATAAATCCTAGTCGTCCTGAGGCACGCGTTCTTGGCGAGCCGAAGGATCTATGGACTCCTAGACACTAGAGCGACGACGGGGAATGCAGCGATCTTTCGCCTTGCTCAGAACGACAAATCAGCGGGACCTCGTGGCAGGATGCTATTCGCTCGAATACGCCAGTTCTTCCAGCCCCTGTCTGGGCGGCGCCGCAGCCAGTTCTTTGTTGCCATACTCGAATCCTTTTTCGAAGGCCTGCAGATTGAGCTCGCGAAAGCTCAGCGGCACTGAGTCGGCCACTGCCTTGCGCACGGCATCCGGAGTCAGAAGCTTTGTGACTGCCGTAAAGAATCCGACCATCACCGAGTTCAACACCATGCGTTTGCCGAGTTCTTCGGCAATGCGGGTTGCCGGAATACTGTAGACCTTCTTGTCGGAGTTGATATTGGAGACCCGCACCAGATCCTCTTCAATGATTAGGATGCCCTCCGGCTTCAGTTCTGGCGCGAAGCGGTTGTAGGCTTCCTGCGACATGACGACCATGATGTCTGGCCGGGTCACATAGGGATACAGCACTGGTTCGTCGGAGAGAACGAGCTGGGCGCTGCACGCGCCGCCACGAGCTTCCGGACCGAAGTTCTGCGTCATGGTGGCGAACCCGTTTTCGTAAATCGACGCCGCCTTGCCCAATAGAATGGCTGAGAGAATGACTCCCTGGCCTCCGAAGCCTGCCACGCGAATCTCGGTTAACCGCATACGCACTCCGTTTCTGGCTCTTGGATGTAGCGCTCGCCCAGCGTGTCGACGTACTGCGCGCGCATCATGGTTTGGTAGTCGGGACGGTCGCGGTCCACGAACTTGCCGACGGCGATCTCTCCGTTGAGCGTGAGACCGACTTCGCTGGTCGGCGCGCCGTGCTTCACTTTGCTCTTTTCTTTGTAGAACTTCATCGTGTCGAGGCCGTCGCCCATTTTGTTGCGGCGTTGATAGAGCGTGGGGCAGGGCGAAATCACTTCGATGAACGAGAAGCCCTTCTTCTGGAAGGCCTCGCTGATCGATCGCGCCAGCTGCCGGACATGGAAGGTTGTCCAGCGCGCGACATATACGGCGCCGGCAGCTTCGACCAGATGCGGCAGGTTGAATGCCGGCTCGAACGTTCCGTAGGGATTTGTCGAAGTAGTGGCGTGACCGGGCGTGGTCGGCGCAGTCTGTCCGCCCGTCATCGCATAGATCAGATTGTTCACGCAGATGACCTTGAGGTCGATATTGCGCCGCGCGGCGTGGATCAGGTGATTGCCGCCGATCGCCGACAGATCGCCGTCACCGGAGTAGACCACGACATTCAGTTTAGGGTTCGCCAGCTTCAGGCCAGTCGCAAACGGGATCGCGCGCCCGTGGGTAGTATGAAAGGAATCGAGTTTCACGTAACCCGCGACGCGCCCGGTGCAGCCGATGCCGGAGACCAGCGCCAGCGTCTGGAGATCGATCTTCGATTCGATCAGAGCATGAGCGAACGAATTCACCGTGGTTCCGATGCCGCAGCCCGGGCACCAGATATGCGGCATGCGGTCGCTGCGCAGAAATTGTTCTACGGGATTGACCGTGTCGTCGGGCGTGTTGTCGAGCTTATTGTTGAGAATGTTCAGCATCGGCTTGCCTCCACGATCGCGTTCAGGATTTCGTCGGGATTGTGCACTCCGCCGCCAGCATGCGATACGGCGTAGGTCTTGGCTTTCCCGTCGGCCGCGCGCTGCACCTCGCGCACCATCTGCCCCAGATTGAGTTCGGGTACGACGAACGCTTTGATGTGCGCGGCCAAGTCCGCAATCTTCTTTTCGGGGAAAGGCCAGGCCGTGATGAGGCGCAGCTTGCCGACTTTCAACCCGTTGTCGCGAGCCGCGTCGATCGCGCGTTGCGACACGCGTGACGTGATGCCGTACGAAACCACCACCACATCGGCGTCATCGAGTTGGTCTTCCTCAAACAAACAGATCCGGTCGGCCGCCGAGCGAATCTTGTTTTGCAGGCGACGCACGAGTTGGTCCTGGACCTGTGGCGTCATATTCGGATAACCGCGTTCGTCGTGGGTCAATCCCGTGACGTGGAACTTGTAGCCATCGCCGGCATGCGCCATCTCTGGAACCATGTCGCCGTTTGTGCCGTAGGGCAAGTAGTCTTCGACGGACTTCTTGGTGTGCTTGCGTGGCGTGACTTCGATCTGATCGGCGGGAGGAATGACGACCTTTTCCGTCATGTGTCCCACCACCTCGTCCATCATGAACATCACCGGGACGCGAAATTCCTCTGCGAAGTTAAATGCCTTGATGGTCAGGTCGAAGCACTCCTGCGGCGAATTCGGGCAGAGCGCGATGATCTCGTAATCTCCGTGCGATCCCCAGCGCGCCTGCATCATGTCGGCTTGGGCGGGAAGCGTGGGAAGTCCGGTCGAAGGTCCGCCGCGTTGCACGTCGACGAATACGCAGGGCGTTTCCGTCATGGCGGCGTAGCCGATATGTTCCATCATCAACGAGAAACCGGGGCCGGAAGTTACGGTGAACGCTTTCGCTCCGCCCCAGACTCCGCCCTGCAGCGCGATCGAGGCGGCGAGTTCGTCTTCCATCTGGATAAAGGTTCCACCTACCGTAGGCACGCGGGCCGCGAAGCGCTCGACCACTTCGGTCGAGGGCGTGATCGGATAGCCTGCCGCGAATCTTGCTCCCGCAGCCAACGCGCCTTCACAGCAGGCGTGGTCGCCGTCGAGAAAGTGCGTTCCGGTTAGAACACCGTGGGGATCCGCTTTCATTTCTCACCTCCGCTCGCCTGCTTGGCTTTTTCCTGGATCTTGGTTCCGTTGATGGCGAAGTCGGGGCAGTACATGCCGCAGAGATCGCAGCCGCTGCACTTTTCGGGATGAACCACGTGCGGTGGATGGTAGCCCTTCGAATTGAATGCGGAAGAGAGCGCGAGCACGTGCGTGGGACAAAACTCCACGCAGAAGCCACAGGCCTTGCAGCGCTCCACGACGATCGAAACACGTCCTTTTGCCACGAGATCCCCCAGCCAAAAGAGTGACAATCACTCCGGGAATTCAATAAAGCAGGATGTGATTATGCGATGAGCGCAGTGTTATGCGGTGTGATCAGCATCACAGAGGGCGGTGAGGTCAGGCACGAGCGGCTTTTGGAGCGAAAAGTCGCGCAACACGCTGTAGGCGCATGGTTTGCGACCTCCCGGAGGTCGCGGGGGATGGTGCCAATTTCTGAACCATATGCTTGGGTGACCTTCATCACTGGCTACCGTGACGCTGAACACAGAGATACAACCCCAACCACCCGGGGTCCCACTTTGCCGCATCTGGCGCAGGAGTCCGCGTGCGCCAGTCTTTGAGTGCCGCGGATGCTGTGGCGTTGGCTTCGATTGACCAGACACGCCTGGCGATGGCCGCTCGCAGTTTGCGCGAAAGCGCGAGATGATCGCACATCCGCACTAAAGACCGACGACCACAACCTGGTGTTGCCACCCTGTGTTCGCCTGGTTTGCCTCTGCCGGGCGAACCAACTACACTCGAAATTTTGCCGCGAGATTTGCCGCTGACCCCGGGCGGAATGCCGCGGCGGGAGCCCTTTGGAGATTCTCGACCTCAGGCATTTTTCTTCCGTAGACCTTCGTCCTCTGCTCGAGGATGAGACGCAAGTCTGGTCACGCCTGCTCTCGTGGGATTACTCCGGCTCGGCGGAAATGATTCTTCGCTACGTCGACGCGAAGATCCTGCCAGGATATGCCGCCGTCGATCGCGGCCGCGTCTTTGGCTACTCCTTTTTTGTATACGAAGGCAGCAAGGGAGTGATTGGCGACCTCTACGTCATCAATGGCACGCGGCTTCCCAATGCCCGCGAGGTTGAATTGAAGCTGCTCACCCATGTGATCGAGACACTGCAGCAGTCCCCGGGGATTCATCGCGTGGAGGCACAGCTTCTGGCTCACGAAGCCAACGCAGTGTCGCGCCCGTTTCTCGAGACAGGATTCCAGCGGCATCCGCGCCTTTTCATGACTCTGACGTTGGGGAAAGCTATGGCCGAGAAGGTAGCGACGCATCCCGATGTTGAGATCCGCCCCTGGACCGAGGGTGATTACCAGCCCACTGCTGCCGTGATCACCGCGGCGTATCGCGGCCACGTTGACGCTCAAATCAACGATCAATACCACACGCTCAGCGGATCGCTGCGCTTCCTCAACAACATCGTGCGCTTCCCGGGATGCGGAGTGTTCGACGCCGAGTCGTCGTTCGTGGCCCTGGATCGCAAGGCGAAGAGTCTGATCGGCGTGATCCTGTGCTCGCGCGTGCGAAACAATGTCGGCCACGTCACGCAGGTGTGCGTGTTGCCGGAGTATCGCTCGCGCGGAATTGGTGAGTCTCTGCTGGCGGCCACGGAGAGCAGTCTCCGTAAGAGAAACTTCGTACTGCTCTCGCTCACGGTGACGGAGGCGAATGCAGGGGCCGTTGCGCTTTACCGGCGCCTGAATTTTGAGTCGAAGAGGATCTTTGACGCGTTTGTATGGGAAGGCTAGAAACTGATAGCTCCTAGCCTCTAGCCTATTGCCACCGATGCCGTTGGCAGTGTTTGAAATCGTGGTTGAGAATGCCGAGAGAATGGACTCAAGCTAGAGGCCAGGAGCTAGAAGCTAGCAGCTATCTTCGCAATACCCACATCGCCCAGCCAGCCACCAGCACACCGCCGAGAAACATGGCGAAGCAATAGAGCCCATACTTCACCATTTCACGCGTGGTCTCGCGGTGGGTAATGCCGAAAACGATCGAGGCGAACAAGGCGAAGACTGCCGCCGCGCTGAAATGATGGAGTGTGATGGTCACTGCGCCGAACTCCGAGTAAGAGTTTTGACTGACAGCTGAGAGCTGATAGCGGATAGCTGCATTATTGTTTCTTCCCGATGGCGATGTGATAGGCGTCGGCGACGGCGATAAAGTTCAGTAGTCCCGCGACGATCATGAATTTCGTCCCATAGTCCGCCGTGGCGAATGCGATGGCGCCCTGGCCCCAGTCGGCAGCCATCGTCACGATATAGAGGGCGCCCGCGCCCACGTCGCCAATGAATCCGAGGATGTCGAGAATGTCGCCGCCGTTCGCTTTGTAAATGCGGCCCTGCATCGCGAGTCCGAGCACGAACAACGTCACGATCGACACGAACAAGAGCAAGCCGCGAATCCAGCGTTTCTGGATCATGTGTCCGGCCCCGGGAATCAGCCAGCCCACAGCCGGCGCAAGCACCGACATCATGTTCACCTGTTCCTGCTGAGCCGGCCTTGTTTTGTCTGTAGTGGAATTTGCCATCAGATGTTCACAATCTCGCGTTGAATTTTCCCGGTCACTTCGGCCGATTTTGCCCGCACCAGCACGTTCACTTCGCTGCGCACGCCGAACTCGGGCAAGTAGATTCCGGGTTCGATGGAGAAGCAGGAGTTCGGCAGAATCTGCCGCTCGTCGTGAATCTCCAGATCGTCCATGTTGGCCCCATTGGAATGGACGTCGGTGCCAATGGAATGTCCTGTGCGGTGAATAAAATAATCGCCGTAGCCGGCTTTCTTGATGTGTCCGCGGGTGGCGCGATCCACTTCCCATCCGGCGATGCGGCGTCCACCGTTGATCGCGTCGAGAACGGTCTTCACGCCGGCGTCGCGCGCGTCGCGCACCACCTGGAAAACTTCCTGCATTTTTCCCGAGGGCGCGCTGCCCACGAATCCCATCCATGTGATGTCGTAGTAAACCGCATTGGGCGTGCTCTTCTTGCCCCAAACATCAAGCAGCAGCAGGTCGCCCTCGCGAATCGGTACCGGATGGCTGGCGTGCGGCTCATAGTGCGGGTTGCCCGCATTGGCGTTGACGGCCACGATCGGCGGATCGTCGGTCAGCAGATTCTCGCGCGCAAAAGCTTCCATGAACCACTGCTGAATTTCGTGCTCCTTGGTACCACCGTTGCGGACGCGCTTGCCGACCTCTTGAAATGCCGCCGCCACGATGGAATCGATGCTGTCGCGCGCGGCGAAGTGCGACTGGATCTGTTCTTCGCTCCACGTGGATTCAAACTGCGCCACCAGATCCGCGGAGCTAACTACATTCTTGCCGAGGCCGCGCAGGAGGTCGATCGTGCCACCATCGACCAGCGAAATTGTGAACACGCTGTTGTTCGGCGAATACTGCATGGCCAGGTCGCGGTGCTTTGCGAGAATCGATTTCAGCTGGTCGAACAACTCCTGCCAGCCGGAATACTGATACTTCTTACCCGGCAGGGAATCGAGATGTCCAGCTTCAATCTTGTGGACCAGCTTGACGGGCTCGCCTTCGGCGGGGATCAGGTAGAACCAGCGCCGGGTTACCATCAGGCTCGTGGGCAGCCCAAGCACGCGGTAGGCGATGGGATCGCGATGGTGGTGGTCGTAGAAAAGCCACGCGTCAATGTTGCGTTCGCGCAGTGCAGACTGGATGGCAGCAAGGTCCATGGGCAAACCTCTATTGTAAACAAGAGCAAGGATTTGGGCGAATCGCGGGACGCGGTTTTGATAAACTCCGCCAGATGGCTGCGATCGCCGAATCCGTCCCCATCAAGCCGGCCCAGCGCGTCCGCATTGAGTCGATCGACGTGGTACGCGGCGTCATCATGATTCTGATGGCGCTCGACCATACGCGGGATTTCTTCGGCAACTCTGGCCTGAATCCCACCGACCCGGCCACGACGACGATCCCGTTGTTCTTCACTCGCTGGATCACGCATTTCTGCGCGCCCGTTTTCTTCCTGCTGACCGGCACCGGAGCTTATCTCTCGCTGCGCAAGAAGTCGAAGAGTGAGCTGTCGCGGTTCCTGTTCACGCGCGGACTGTGGTTGATCTTTCTGGAATTGGCCGTCTCCCGTTGCCTGGGATGGCAGTTCAACTTCGATTATCACGTGGTATTCATTATCGTGTTGTGGGCGCTGGGCTGGGCGATGATCGTGCTGTCGGCCCTGGTGTTTCTGCCGACGCCGGTTGTCGCGGCGTTCGGAATCTTAATGATCGCGACCCACAACCTGTTCGACTCCGTACAGTCTTCCAATTGGCTTTGGACCATCCTGCACTCGCCCAATTTTCTGGTGAATACGCCGACGCACACAGTATTCGTCGGGTATCCGCTCATTCCATGGATTGGCGTGACTGCAGCCGGCTACGGACTCGGCCAGATCTATCGATGGCCGGCGGAACGGCGCAGGCCATTCTTGCTGCGACTGGGGATAGGTCTGAGCACGGGATTTGTCATCTTGCGCGCGATCAACGTTTATGGCGACCCGCTGCGCTGGTCAACGCAGAGATCCGCGGCGTTCACGGTGCTCTCATTTCTGAACACGACGAAGTATCCGCCGTCGCTCCTCTACCTGCTGATGACACTCGGCCCAGCGATGCTTTTCCTTTGGGCGGTCGACCCCGGCACGCCGCGCTGGCTGCGGCCCGCGCTGATCATCGGCAAGGTGCCAATGTTCTACTACCTGCTGCACATCCCGCTCATCCATCTGATCGCCATTGCGGTATGCTACGCCCGCTACGGGCAAGTCCATTGGCTGTTCGAATCGCCGACCATGGGCCAGTTCCCCGTCACTCAGCCGCCGGGCTGGGGATACTCGCTGCCCATTGTCTACCTGATATGGGCCGGTGTGTTGTTGACGCTGTATCCGCTGTGCCGATGGTTTGCGGGATTGAAGCAGCGCCGCAGCGACGCGTGGCTGAGCTATTTCTGAATCTTTGCGAATCGACCTAATTCACAATTCAGTGCAAAAAGAAAATGGCCCCGGCAAGCTGGAGCCATTTCTAATTCCGTGGTGCAGCACTCTGTCCAATGCGTAGTATATCGGACGCTGGTGAAATATCTTCAGGCAGTAGACCGTCAGATCCAGCCGCGGAGCGGCGACACAAATTAGCCCAGCGCTTCAGCGCTGGGTCACAGCGAGAGACAGAAACATAAGTCCCGGAGGGACGGCACAAAAAGAAGCATGGCTACGCTCCCAGGATTCGTGCACGCACAATATCCGGCAGTGTTTCGCAGGCCGTTCGCAGCACCAGCCGCGGGGCGCGTCCGCGAATCTTCATCAAATACGGGACCGTGCGCTTCGGATCGTATTTCGCCGTCTCCCGAAGGAGCCAGCCGAGTCCCTTCTGCACCATGTCGTCCTTGTCTGCGAGCAGAAAATCGGAAACCTTCACAATCTGAGGGAAGAGCATTTTCGCCCGCGTCCCGCGAATCAGCGCCACGCAGGCAGCGCGCCGGTGCCAGCGCTTCGGCGACTTCGCCCAGCGGAAAACATCCTTGAAGCGTGCGGGCGTCGCCGCCACCATGGGGCCAATCAAATTGTGAACCAAGCCATCGTGATCGGCCCAGCTGCTGATACGGTCCAGCCACGACTCGAACAAGCGAAACTCACCATCGCTGAAGTGTGCATCCAGCGTTTCGAGAAGAAATACGGCAGCAACGTTTTCTTCGAGCACCCGGCCGGAGAATAGTTTGTCGGCCACTCTCACTAGAAAATCGAAGTCGCGCTCGCGCAAAATCTAGCTAGCGGCGGCACTCCCGGACGGCTTTTCGCAGCGCAGCCGTGTACCAGCCGTGCGATTGGATCTCTTCTTTGAAGAACCACTGTACCCCGGCGGCATGCTCCGCTGAGCCGCCGCTCTTGAGCGCCCGTCGGATTTGCGCTGTCACTCGGGATGGACTGTCGTTCGCCTTCGGCATGGACGGTGATTCCGAATCACGATTGCGCTGCAGGCACCGCCGCCGCTCCGGCGGTTCTCACAAACTTGTCATACACCCACAGCGCCGCTGCGGTTGCCAGTCCGATGCCCGTGATCCAGAGCCAGATCATTGCCGGCTGGTGTCGGACCTCGCCGAAATGATGCAGCAGGAATCCGCCAAACGGCCCGCCGATCAGCGATCCGATGCCGATCGGGACGAAGGCAAATCCCATGTACGTCCCCTGCTGCTCCGGCGGCGCGAGCCGCGAGATGTATTCGTAGTAGCGGGGCGCCTGTATGATTTCGCCGATCGCGAGGAAGAACAGCGAGAAGATCGCGCCCCAGATGGTAGGCCGGAAGGCGAGGATCAACCACGATAAGGATGTGATGACCGTGCCCAGAATGACAGCGGCAAAGGCGGGAATCTTGCGCGTCAGGAAATTGACCGCGAGGGTTAGACAGATGACGGTCAGTCCATCGACGACCAGAATCATCTCAACATCCGCATGCGCATTGATGTAGCCGTGAATGAAGCCGGGCAGACTGATGTATTGCTGCCAGAAGACGATCCAGTATCCGGTGAAGATGACGAGGAACCACATGAAGCGGCTGATGCCCGCCAACATGACCACCAGAAAGGCGATCCAGATCCACCATGGGACGGACCATTCCGGCTTCGTCCAAAGCGCAATCCGCAGCATCAGAGCCACGGCAAGAGCCGGCAGCACCAACCGGTAATTTCCCAGCACAATGCAGAAATTTCGCGCGACTGTTGCGATGGAAGGTGGGGGCGCATCGCCCGCCTTGCGGGGCTCGCGGAAGAATAACAAAACCACAAAAAACATGGCAAAGACGCCGAGTGCCACGACCCGATAAACGTTTTCGACTCCCAGATGCCGATGAGCCCAAGATGCAAAAAAAGGTCCGGTGGCGCCACCGATGTTGACCATGGTGTAATAAATCGAATAGCCGATGGACCGGACATTTTCTTTCGAAGCGCGGGCCGTCGTGCCGACGACGCACGGCTTAACCAGCGATACGCCGAGCGCGGGAAGAATCAGGATGATGCCAACAAACAGCCCGAGCGGCACCACATTGCGCACCGGCGCCAGCCATGAAGCGCTAATGGAACCGATCAGAAAATACGAAGCACCCAGAATGAGGTAGGCCACGGAGAGGGCGCGTCGGAATCCCAGTCGATCGGCGGCGGCTCCGCCGAAGATCGCGAGGAACCACACCATGCCGCCGAAGATGCCGGTCAGCGTGCCCGTCTGCTCGGTCGAGAAATTCAGCTTCTCCTGCAGATACAAGGCCAGCGAGGCGAACGCGCCGTAGTAGGCGAGGCGCTCGAAAATCTCGGTGATGTTGGCGATCCAGAAGGGGCGTTCGAACCCGGTGCGGATTTTTTCGAAACGTTGCGAGAAGGACAAAGTGGCTCCTAAAGGTTATATGGCGTCCGCGCCGCTACTGTCCAATTCGGTTGCGCAACGCGGCGGCGGAAATGCCCGCCACGCGTATCACTTTATTCCGGCTGGTCTGGCCGGAGGCAATGGTAATGGAAGATCGCGGCACCTTCAAAAGTTTCGCGAAAAATTCGATGCAGGCCTCGTTGGCCCGGCCGTCTACCGGAGGCGTGGTCAGAGAGACCTTCAACGCGTCGCCCAGTTCGCCGGTGATGGCGTTCTTCTTCGCGCGGGGGTGAACTCGCACCTGAATGGAGGCGCCAGAAGCATCCTCACGAATAGCTGGCATCGTTTTTTCCCGCCACCGAGAAGATTGTTTCACCGAGGATTGGAATTGCCTGGATCAACATCAGCGGCCCAAACATCTTGAAGCGCACAACTTCCGCCACCAGCGCGATAAGGTTTGCTCCAATGCAAAAGGCTTTCAGGCTCTCGACATCGTAGCCGTTGCGAAGGCGCAGCAGGTTCAACATAGCCACTAAAATCCATAGAAACGGCGTATCGAGGACAGCTCCTGCTGGATGCCGGATTTCGATCATCACGATCGAGACAAGTGCGAATACAAACAGAACCCACGCCAACGCATAGTCAATCACCCGAATGGCCAGCCCTCCTCGGTACCCTCTGTGTCCTCTGTGGTTAATGTTTTGGGCGCTCTCCAAAAATCGCCGTGCCGACGCGCACGCATGTGGACCCTTCTTCAATCGCGACACCGAAATCGTGCGACATGCCCATGGAGAGCACGTGCATCCAAATTGCTGACAGCTTGCGAGCCGCGATCGAGTCACGTATTTTCCGCAGCTTGCGGAAATACGGCCGTGCGCCTTCAAGATCGTCGGTGAACGGAGGAACCGTCATCAGTCCTCGGAACTCAAGGGTCTCGAACCGGGGCGCAGCCAATAGCAAGTCCTCCAGATCCGGCGAGTCCGGCGCCACGCCGCTTTTTGCGGCTTCGCCGCCGACGTTGATCTCGATCAGCACGCTCAGTTTCTTGCCCAGGCTTCGCGCGGCGGCATCGAGTTTCTCGGCGAGCTTTACAGAATCGATCGAGTCGACTGCGCCGAACAGTTCCGCTGCCTTGCTCGTTTTGTTGGTTTGCAGATGCCCGATCATGTGCCACTCGGCCCCGGCAAGATCGACGAGCGCCGCCGCTTTCCCGGCAAACTCCTGCACGCGGTTTTCTCCAAACAAGCGCATTCCGGCGGCATAGGCTTCGCGAATGCGCTCGGGAGGATGAGTCTTGCTGACCGCCATCAGCGCAATCTCTTCAGGACGCCGGCCCGCTCGGCGTGCGGCTTCTGCCAGTTTCTCGTGCACCGCTGCAATGTTTGCAGAAATCGACATAAGGACCCTGAACCACTAAGGGCACGAAGTACCACGAAGGAGGAAGCCTCGAATTCTTTTCGGGTGACGGAGCTTGCCCTGAGCGAAGCCGAAGGGTGCCCTTCGTGGTTCACGCTTTTACATAATCGCGGTCGGTGGCGCTGGATCTTCCGGACGGCCGCAACTCGCCAGCGGCAAGCGGATCATGACAATCGCCAGCACGGCGAGCGCCCCCAGCGCGAGCAGGAATGGTGGCGTCCACTTGAACAGAGTGACGTCATGGCCCGATCCCACCAGTCCGGCAATGACTAAACCACATAAAGCCTCGCCGGCAATCATGCCCGAGGCTGTCAGCACGCCTGCATTATCCACACGCGCTTTCTGTGCGTCGTTGAAGTCGCGGCGGTCGCGCAACGTATCGGTGATCCATCGCATGATGCCGCCTACGAAGATCGCGAACGTCGTTCCCAGCGGCAGGTACATGCCGACTGCGAACAGCATTACGCTTTTCACCTCGATCATGATCATTCCCAGGCCAAGCAGGATGCCGACGATCACCAGCGGCCACGCCATATCGCCGCCGACGATTCCTTTCGAGAGCATGGCCATCAACCCAGCCTGCGGAGCCGGAAGGGCCGAACTGCCGAAGTGGTAAGCCTTGGCGAGAATGGCGATCGGGAAGAAGAGAACAAGCGACGCTACTACGATGCCGAACAGATCCCCAATCTGCATCTTTGAAGGCGTGCCGCCCAGGATGTATCCAACTTTCAAGTCCTGCAACATTTCACCGGCCACCGCGGACGAGACGCAGACCACCGCGGCGACGCCCAGCACCGCCGCCACGCCACCGGTTCCTTTCACGCCCATCGCGACCATCAGCAGCGCAGCAATCACCAGCGTGCAAAGCGTAAGCCCCGAGACGGGATTATTGGATGACCCGATCATGCCGACCAGGTTGCCGGAGACGGCGGCAAAAAAGAATCCGACGATAATCATGACACCTGCCGCCACAAGCGAACCAGAAAGCACCTGCGAACTGGAAAGCGTTCCCGCGCCGCTAATGAAGTAGTGATAGAGCAGAATCATGGCGATGAACACGACGCCTACGCCCGCGAAGATCGCCTTGGAGGGCAGATCGCGCTCCGTGCGGTTGGTCGCGGCCTGCACCGTCGCCGACTTCTTCAGATCGGAGACAGCCCGGCCCATGCCGAGCGCCAGTTGCTTGCGCATCTTGAACAGCGTGTAGGAAGCGCCTACGAGCATGCCGCCGACCGCGATCGGACGCACGATGGAAAAGTAGATTGCCCCTGCAAGCAAGGTCCATGAAATCGGTTGATCCGCCGGTTGCGTCGCTTGGATGTATGGACCGATCGTGAAGGTTAGAAGCGGAACCAGTAGTCCCCAGGCGAGCACGCCACCAGCAAAATTCAGCGCGGCGAGCCGTGGTCCGATGATGTAACCCACACCGAGATACGCGGGGCTGACATCGGGAGCGGTAAACAACGTTGTGCCGCCCGTGATGGTTGTGGCCACGTTCGGATTCGTGCTGGTGCGCAGCAACAGCTTCTTGCCGAGGTTGCCGATGGTTACCGGGAATGTGTTGTTGGGATTGAATATGTTAATCGCACCCAGCAGATACATGAAGCCGCCGAATCCCATGTTGGCGAAAAGAATCTTCGCTGCGGTCGATCCCTGCTGGCCTGCTTTGTGAATTTCCGATGCGGCCACCGACTCAGGGTAGGGAAGATCGGGGTCCTCGACCATTACACGGCGCAACAGAGTCACGAACAGGATGCCCAGCGTGCCGCCGATCATCATCAGCGCAACCGATTTCCAATATTCCGGAGAGCTGAAGCTGGGCGTGAGCGCGGGCCACAAATCGGCCATCACAAACGCCGGGATCGTGAAGATGGCGCCCGCCGCCACCGACTCGCCGATCGATCCCACGGTTCTCGCGATATTTTCTTCCAGCAGCGACCCTTTCATCAGCCGCAGCAGCGCCATTCCGATCACCGCTGCGGGATAGGTTGCCGCGATCGTCATTCCGGCCTTGAGTCCGAGGTACGCGTTCGCCGAACCAAGAATCGCGGTCATGACCAGCCCGATCAGCAGGGCGCGGAAAGTGAACTCCTTCATCTCCATGGTTTCGGGAACATAGGGCGTGTGTTTTTTCTTGGCGGGGAGTTCAGTCACTGTGGTGCTCATAGGTGGAATCCTCTTAAGCCGTGATCTGGAAGCAGAGTCGCCTGCGTTGCCTTCTTGATGAACTCAAATCACTGGAACCGCGCACGTTAGCACGCGGCAAGGCCGCGTGACAAGTGTACTCGCCGTGCCGGGCCCTGTCGTAGGAAACGCCACCTCGGTGGAGCACACCACCTGGGTGGAGCGCCCGCGGGAATCTCGAAATATCACGGTCGTCCGCCGCGCTCCGCGATCAACTTCATCGCGGGTTTGCTTACCCAGGTGTGGCCGGGGTAGCCCGGGCCATGAAAGCGTTCTCCCCAAGACAGAGGGGTAACCTCGCGATACTCGTGCATCGACTCGTCGGGGACGAAACGCAGGCGCTTGCGCAACGATGCTCGGGCATTCGGGTCGCCGCCGTGATCGAGCAGCAAACGGGCGAAAGCGGCGTCGCGCTGCAGGCCGCAGATATATGCCTGCGACACCACACAGCCAAACAATGGAGTGTGGCCCCCGAATCCGTCGGCATCGATTTCCGCGCGTGCGTTCACGTCGGCACCTCGTTCGATGAGCCAGCGCGCGATCTCGATCTCGTCGAAATCCACGCACATATGTAGCAGCGTGGTCCCCGCCAGCGGCGTGCCGTGCAGCGCGAGGGAGTGGTCGGCGTGACATCCCAACTCGGGGGGATAGATCTCCTCGTGTGAGAAAGTGCGGCTCAACAACTGAGAGTCGCGGCGCAGGTGCTCTTCGAGCAGGTCGGTGCGGCCGCGATGCATCGCCATGGTTGGCGTATCAGGAAGAGCGACGCCTCGCTGCGCGACGAGCTCAAGGCACCGATGTTTGTTCTCCGGGCCGCGGCAATAGGTTTGCAGCAGTAATGCGATGGGCGCGAGGCGGTCACCGTGCTCATCAGTAAGTTCGGCGCCGAGTTCGAACAGAAGTGCGAGGCCTTCGGGATTGAGTGTTTCGCAGGGGCCCATCACCATGCCCGGAAGCACGCGCGCGCCCATCGCATGCAACCGCCGCGCAGTTTCAATCTGGCCTTGCAGGCAGGCACGGTCGAAAGCATGTTGCAAATCTTCTGCACCCATCTCGCGCAGCATCGCTATGATCGTGTCCTGCCCGACGTTCGCAGCGTACGACATCGGCGGACCCCAGTTGCTGTCGGGCACGCCCCTCGCGGCTTCGTGCAGCAGCCCCGGATCTTTCAATATCAATGAACGGACCGTTTCGACATCGCCCCTCCAGATCGCGTCGGTCATGCGGCAGGCCGTGACCAGCCGCGGCCAGCTTGCGAGTCCGTAGCCTCGCGCCAGCGCCGCCTGAACGTCGGCGAGCTTGGCCGTGGCTGGATCGATTGGTTCGGTGCCCTGCCTGGGATAATGTTTGCGCAATTCTGCCACCGCGGCCGGATCACTCTGCTTAACGGCGCGCAACAGATCCTTAGCCTGATGTTTGAGTTGGTCGAGGTTGGGGCGTACTGGAAAGTGACGATCGTGAAACTGTTTGGCCATAACGGACCTCCTTTGTCGTGATGCCCGGGGTCCGCTGCGGCGGGCGAAAGGAGGTTCGTAAGAACCTTGGATTTCGAAATTCGCTCAGGTGGACTCAGTCCTGTCCGCGGACGGGCGGCGTCCTGTACGCCAGAAAAAAGTATACAGCTTCCTGCGCGACACGACTTTATCATCCCGAATCTTCGCTCCCCTCTGGATGACTCGATGTCACTCGGTGACTGTTTTCCCGACAACCCGGCCTTATGGTATAGTCCTCGCTGCTCTCCCCGAGCATCGGCTCTGCCCCGGTTCTAAATCTCTGACCGTCATCTGAAAAGGGAGTACCGCGCATGAACCCTCGTCGCTCTTTTGTCAGGCTCTCAACCCTGGCGCTGACGTGCGCCGCCACTATGGCCTTCGCCTCCGGTGCGCGTCTGAAGGTCATCAATACAGCCACGTTCACCAGTCCAGCAGGCGCCTTCGCCGAATACGCAGTCGATAAGAATGGAGATCTATACGCGGTCGCAGGCGGTGGCACCGGCGTGTGCCAGGATCTGGGAGGTGGTACCGTGCCCTGCGGCACCGTCTATCGTGTTTCTCCGCCCACCTCCATTGGCGCAACCTGGAGTGCGACCAATTTGCACAACTTTCAAGGCGCTCCGAGCGATGGCGAAAACAGCCTGGCCCCCGTTGCGCTCGACGACCGCGGGAACATTTTCGGCAGCACCAACCTCGGGGGAAATGGTTCCGGCAGCGGGAACAATCTCTGCGGTTCGTTTGCCCTGATCCAGGGATGCGGCACGATCTTTGAGCTCTCGCTTCAATCCAATGCCTCGTGGACCGAGTCCGTGCTGCATAAATTTCAAGGCACGGGAGACGGCCAGCAGCCAGTCGGACGCCTCGTACAGGATCCTGCGGGCAATCTCTATGGGGTTACTGAATTTGACGGAGTGAGCGGTGCCGGACTGGTTTTCGAGCTCAGCCCTCCGACACAGAGTGTCAGTGAATGGACCGAGACTGTCCTCTATCAGTTCGGCCAGAACAGCGGAGACGGCCTGAGTCCGGCGGGCGGCCTCGTGCGGGACGCCAAGGGCAATCTCTACGGCACAACCTACCTGGGTGGTGGCGCTTGCAGCTGTGGCACGGTGTACCGTCTATCTCCTCCGTCCAAGAAAGGAGGTGCCTGGACCGAGACCATCCTCCACAGTTTTACGGGCGGCAGCGACGGCACGAGCCCGAATTCTGATCTCTCCATCGACCCTGTCGGGAATCTGTACGGAATTACTACAACGGGATTTCTCGGTAACAATGGAACGGTCTATGAGCTAGCTCCGCCGCCCAGCGGTCAAACCTGGACGCTCACGACTCTCCATGCGTTCCAGGGTAGCGGTGATGGATCAGTCCCGGCAGGCGGCGTCACCCTCGACAAGAATGGCAACCTCTACGGAGTGACCCGTTTTGGCGGGGATGCTTCTTCCACGTCCGGCTGCTCATATGAGTCGATGGGCTGCGGCACGATCTATGAGATTTCGCGAAGCAGCGGCGGGTGGACCAAGCACACCCTCCATGTGTTCCACTCGAACGATACTGTCGGGACCAATCCCTACGTCGGGCTCGTTTTTGGACGCGGCGGCGCTTTGTACGGAAGCATTGGCGTCAATGCTTACCAACTCACACTATCTGGCAAATAACCCGCTTGTCTCAGCAGCAGGATCGAGTGGGGGCCAATACGTTCGGTCCCAGTTCACCTGCGCATGGCTCGACACTAAATGCGGACATTTCGCTCAGCCCGGGGCCCCTGGATCGCCTGCGAACGGATCTGCTAACATCACCGTCCTGTGAGGTGAGCATGCCGCAATTTGTGATCGAGAGGGAAATCCCGGGTGCGGGGAATTTATCGGATGCGGAGATCCAAGCCGTCGCTAAGAAGTCGGTTGGCGTGCTAAAAGACATGGGGCCGGAAATCAAGTGGCTCCACTCCTACGTCACTGGCGACAAGATCTATTGCGTGTACCTCGCGCCCGACGAGGAAACCGTTCGCGAGCACGCGCGTCGCGGAGGGTTCCCGGCGAATCGCGTCTCGGCAGTGCGGCGACTGATTGATCCCGGAACAGCCGGTTGAGTTGATCAAGGTCCTACGCTGAAATCGACGGCGCCTCGCCGTTGTCGAGCGCTTCCTGTACTGCTTGTTCCACCGGCATCGACCAACCTTCCATCCACGCCGTTGTGCCGGCAGCGTTGCCCAGGGTTCGGCGCGCAAACTCCAGAGCCTTTTCCAATCGGAGGGCCTCGGTGGGCGCGAGCGGTACGCCCAATCGCTGGCGAAGGGCCGCGGCCGTTCCCGCCAGGTGCAGCGACTGCTCGGCATTCGATTGCGCCGCCGCGTTGGCAGCGAGATATTCCAGAACCCTTGCGATGCCGCGTTTATGGCCCAACTCCTGAAACATCTTGATGCTTTCGCCGTACAGGCGGCGTGATTCCGCATTGTTCCCCTGGTCGCAGCTCAGGCACGCAAGGTCGCAGAGCGTGCTGGCGATGCCCCAGCCGTCATTCAGCTTGCGAAAGGCCGCCAGACTCTGTGCGCAGAATGAGCGCGCGGCAGGGAAGTCCGCTCGCTCGCGGGCGACGTCGCCTTGATAGTTAAGTGTCCAGGCTACTCCTGCTTCGTCTCCAGCCTCACGGAACATCGCCAGGCACTCTTCATACAAGGAATATGCGCGCGCGTAGTCTCCCTCCAACTTCATCATGCCGGCCAGGTTGCTAAGGGCGCGGGCAAGATCCGCGGAATCGCCGAGATCCTTCCAGATTGCGACACACCGCTCGAACAGCAAGGCCGCGGCTGGGAAGTCCCCACGATCGCGAGCGTTCACTGCCAGGGCGTTCAATGCGACCGCAACGCCGTGGGTATCTTTCAGTTCGACGCAGGTGTCGAGACTCTCCTCGAACAATTGCCGGGCACAGTTGTAGTCGCCCTGCTCACCGGCCAGGACCGCGGCTGCAAACAGCAGACGAGCGCGGAGTTTCGGTCGCGTCCCCGCGCCTTCCATCGCAAGAAGCCGCGCGAGGGCATCACGCCCCTCGGTAAGATATTCCCGCGTCTCCCAGAAACGAAAGAGCGCCGCGCCGAGACGGAGTCCCCACTCCGCGTCCCCGGTCTTGATCAAATAATCCAGCGCCAACCGGAAGTTATCGTGCTCGACTTCAAAGCGGTCAAGCCACTCCGGATGGGAGATTACGTCTTGCGCGCCTTCTTCGGCGAGCACGAGATAGTAAGCGGCGTGGGCGCGCCGCGTTGCCGATTCATCCTGGCTTTCGGCAAGGCGTTCGAGAGCGTATTCGCGGATCGTGGAAAGCATTCGGAAACGCGTTTCTGTGTCAGCCTGCTCCGTATGTTGCGCCAGGCTCTTGTCAACCATGGAGGCCATGCCGTCCAGCACGTCGAGACCAAGATCGCCCTTGGTGTCGCACACGGCCTCTGCACCTTCCAGCGTGCAGCCGCCAGTAAACACCGACAGCCTCCTGAACAGCGTTTGCTCCGCGGGATTCAGCAGGCCGTAGCTCCAGTCCACCGTGCCGCGAAGTGTCTGCTGCCGGCTGGGCAGATCGCGGGCGCCTCCGGTCAAGAGATTCAGACGGCTTTCCAGGCGCGTCAGCATGGCCGGCGGCGAAAGCAGCTTAATGCGCGCCGCCGCCAGTTCGATGGCGAGCGGCAGGCCGTCGAGGCGCGCGCAGATCGCTGCAACCGTGGGCGCATTTTCTTTCGTCAGCGCGAACTCGGGCTTTACCGCTTTTGCCCGCTCGACAAAGAGCGCAACCGCCGGAAGCTGCGAGAGAACTTCCAGCGGCGGCATGGATTTGGGGTCGGGCAGTGCGAGCGGCGGTACGGGAAATTCATGTTCGCCGTACACATGAAGCGGCGCCTGGCTCGTCACCACGATCTTGAGTTGAGGACCGATCGTGAGCAATTGCGCAATGATCGGTGCGGCCCCAATCAGATGCTCAAAGTTATCGAGCAGCAGCATCACCGGCTGGTTCACTGCGCTCAGATATTCTTTCAAGCTTTCCTGCGGAGACTGGTTGGCGACCTCGCGTGCTCCCAACGCCTGCGCGATCGTGGAAGCGATCAAACCATGCTCCCCAACGGCCGACAAAGGTACGAAGCAGACACCGCCGCGAAATTCGCCCGCGATCTCGGCCGCGACCTGCAAAGCGAGACGCGTCTTCCCGATGCCGCCCGGGCCGGTAAGAGTCACCAGTCGCACATTCGCGCGGCCCAGCAATTCGCGCAGCGCAGCCTCTTCGCGGTCGCGTCCGATGAACGCGGTGCGCTGCATGGGCAGATTGTTGGGGCGAGGCTCCGAAAGGCGCGCTGGCGAATCGGCCAGCCGGTCGCGCACCGCGGCAAGATCCCGAGCCAGGTCGCTGGTGGAGGCATAGCGATTCTTCGGATCCTTAGCCAGGCACCGCTCTACGATCCAAACAAAGGGCGTTGGGGCTTGCAACATTCTGGGGCCCAGGCGCTCGGGCTCATCCCGCAGGATCGCCGCCAACGTCTCAGCATGGCTTGATTTTCGGAACGCGGCGAATCCCGTAACCATTTCGAACAGCACGGATCCGAACGCAAACTGGTCGGAACGAAAATCAACTTCACCACCGGTTGCCTGCTCGGGCGACATGTAGCCGACGGTGCCCATCACCGTGCCTTCTTGGGTAATGGCGGTGGTGGAGGCCTCCGAAACCTCGCCCCGGCTCACGGTGCCGAGTTTCGCCAGTCCGAAGTCGAGTACCTTGGCGGTGCCTCCGCTGGTCACCATCAGGTTCTCCGGTTTCAAGTCACGATGCACGATGCCAATCTCGTGCGCCTTGGCAAGAGCTTCCGCAATCTGCACCGCGATCGTCACCGCTTTGCGAAATGGAATCGCTCCGGAGGCAAGCAACTGTCGCACGGTCTCGCCATCCACCAGTTCCATGGCGATGTAGTGCGTCCCGTTCATCTGCCCAAGTTCATAAATCGTGACAATGTTCGGGTGATTGAGCGCGCAGGCAGAACGGGCTTCCTTCTCAAAGCGCGCGAGAGCCTCCGGTTGCGACAGGCGGTCCAGCGAAAGCGTTTTGATGGCTACTTCGCGGTCGAGGCGAGTGTCTTTGGCGCGATACACCTCGCCCATACCGCCAGCGCCCAGTCGCTGAAGAATCTCGTAGCTCCCGAAGCGTGTTCCCGGCGACAGAGTGGACGACACGGAATCTGGCATGAGCGGCACGGTCATCAACTTTGCTGACGCGCGGGACCGGCATGCCAAAAACGATTGGCCCGATGCTGCGCGAATGTATTTGAATTCTTAGATCTGTGCCGCGATCGGCTCGGCGGCAAGCCCTGGGGTGCGTTTATAATACCCCAGATTCTGGAGGCAACTCGTGGATATTCGATCGGTGCAACGTCCGTTGAAAGATCAATACCGGCAGGACCCGGCGAGTTCCAGAATCACCCTGACGGCGCACGGCAAACAAACCGACGCTCCGATTTCCTGCTCCATCGACTTGGGACGCGCCATTTATAACGCGCAAGCCCACAAAGGGGTTGGCGGAGCGGGCACTGGCGCCTGTTCCGGCGACCTGCTCTTGGGCGCTCTCGCTGCCTGCGCCCAGATCACTTGCCAGATGGTCGCCGCGGCCATGGGAATCCCGACCGAAGCCATCGACGTCACCGTCGAGGGCGATCTGGACCTGCAGGGAACGCTGGGCCTATCAAAAGAAGTGCCCGTCGGATTCCAAAGCATTCGAGTGATCTTCGACGTCCGCGCCCCTCAGGCAACCAGGGAGCAGTTAAGCGCGTTGCAGGCTAAGACGGAGCAATATTGCGTGGTCATGCAAACCTTGCAGCATCCACCGAAGATGGAACACACGTGGGCCTCGCAGTGACGACGAGTGCTCAGGTGTAGCCTGGCCCAAAATCAGGTGCCTCATTGGCCTTTTTCGCGCCGGGCTCGTGAAATCCGCATCAAAGTTGGCATCCCCAAAGAATTGAGCGCCCGACTCCCCCGGGTGTAAAATAGGGTCAATCTGTTAGTTCCGCCCCTTCGTCGTCCGTCATTTCAGAGGTGCTGTATGAACGACTCCCCCGATAAGTCTTGGATTCCTCCGTACCGTTGCCGCGACTGTGGGAGCGAGGTGGGTTTCCAGTCGCGCCGGCGTACGTTTTCGGAACGCTACGTGCTGCCGCTATTTCTTTTCAAGCCCGTGCGCTGCGGAGAATGTTTCCGACGAGATTACCGGATCATTTTCACCAAAGTGCGCGACCGGCTTTCCGATACGCCCAGGATCATGCCGGCAAAGCACCCGGCTACGTCCAACCGCAACGTTGCCTAGCGGCGGCTTCGCCGCTATACTGCTCGTGTCGTAGGAACGCGCGTAAGAACGATGGTCCGCGCCGGTTTTGTGTTCGCGGACTCACTAGGAGGCCGTCTTCAGCAGTAGTGAGGACCGAATCCGGGCTATCCAGGCCAGTTCCGTACTGTCAGGGCCTTCTATTGCGTTGCAAAAGACTTCGTCTGGTTTGGGACGAGTCCAGGCTAACGATGTTGAGGCGGAACCAAGCTGGGTTCGCCAAGCTGCCGAGAGTCTCTTCTCCGTTCTGTTTCCTTCCGATTGCCGCCTTTGCGGCGATCCCCTCCTGAATATTTCTCGGCTTCCTGTGTGCCCCGATTGCCTCGCGAATGTTCTGCCGATTCGCGGCAAGATGTGCACCATTTGCGGCGAGCGCGTACTTTCCTCCTATGCGGAGACCGATCCCGAGGGCCTGCGCCGATGTCCCGTGTGCCGCCGCATCGACCGTCCCTTTGAGCGAGCCGTTGCCTACGGCAGCTATGAGGGCGGCCTGCGCGAGCTGATTCATTTGCTCAAGTACAACGGGGTGCGACCCGCCGCCACGGTGCTGGGACGCATGCTGGCCGACGCCTTGGCAGCACTCGAGCCTGACTTTGAACAGGCCCTGTTCGATCGTGGCATGTATGATCAGCAGCCGATTCTGATGGTCCCCGTGCCTCTGTACAAGTCGAAGCGTCGGCAGCGCGAATTCAATCAGTCGGAAATGATCGCACGGGCCGCGCTGAAGTCCTACCCCGTGCCGGACCGTCTCCAGCTTGGTCTGGATCTTCTGTTACGTACCCGCGAAACACATTCGCAGATCGGATTGACCAGCCACCAGCGCCGGGAGAACCTGCGCGGAGCCTTCGCGGTGTCGCGTGCCGCAGATGTCACTGGTCGCGACGTCCTTCTCGTGGATGATGTCTATACCACGGGCACTACTGCGACCGAGTGCGCGCGCGTACTGCGCCGTGCGGGAGCCCGCCAGGTATGGGTCGCAACGGTGGCGCGCACGCTGAAATTGGCATCTAAGTATTTTGACGATGAGCCGGTTGAAGGCGGGGAAGAAGGTTTCAAAGTTTCAGAGTTTCAAGGTCTCAAAGTCGGAGCCTGAAGCTATGGGTTTTTGAAACCCTGAAACGTTGAAACATTGAAACATCGACTCGGAATGAGCACATGTCACTGAGAGCGGAGCATCACGACCCAGGATCCCGGCACGCCGCCGGCCTGTTCGCGCCGGCGGTCATGCACCGGCCCGGGGACGGCCATGCCCTGCTCGCGCCCGTTCTCGTACTGAACGCTTCGTACGAGCCCATCAATGTTTGCGCCGCGCGCCGTGCCCTGGTCCTCGTGCTCAAGGGCGTTGCCATGACTGAGGAAGAGAATGGACACTTCCTGCATTCGGCTCGTGTCGCCATGCGGCTGCCCTCGGTGATCCGCCTGCTTGAGTACCGCCGTATTCCGCACCAGAGCCGTGCGCTCTCTCGCAAGAACATCCTGCTGCGCGACCGCAACACCTGCCAGTATTGCGCGACCGTGCTGCCCTCGGGAGAATTGACGCTCGATCACGTGATCCCGCGCTCCCGCGGAGGCTCGTCCACCTGGGAGAATCTCGTGGCCTGCTGCCACGGCTGCAACCGCCGCAAGGGCAACCAGACGCCCATCGAAGCCCACATGAAGCTAATGCGCGAACCCCGCGCCTTCAACCTCCACACCAGCCGTCACATCATGCGGCTCATGGGCAGGAGTGATGATAAGTGGCGCAAGTATTTGTTCTATTAGGTTTCAAGGTTTCAGGGTTTCAAAGTGGGAAACCAGGATGTGTTTTGACTTTGAAACCTTGAAACTTTGCAACCTTGAAACCTAGACTTGATTGTGGCTCGCACCTACCGTGAATTGCTGGTCTGGCAGAAGGCTAAGGCTTTGGCTGTTCATGTCTATCGATCCACTGAACAGTTCCCCAAAAGCGAGACGTACGGACTGACTTCTCAGCTCAGGCGGGCTGCTGTCTCGGTGCCGTCGAATATCGCGGAAGGGCAAGGGCGACTCACTGCCGGTGAGTTCTCACATTTTCTCGGGCAAGCCCGCGGCTCTTTGCTGGAGATGTAGCCGCAGCTCGACATCGCACTCGATTTGGAATATCTGGAGCAGAACCAGCAACAGTCGCTGGCGCAAGAGATCTACCAAGTCCTCGGTCTCTTAAACCGACTGATCGAGTCACTCCGCCGGAAGCGAGCGGTGTCACCTTGAAACCCTGAAACCTTGAAACCTGTCTACTGAGGCTTCTTCTGTTCCGGCGGCTGCTGTTGTGGCGTCTGATCCGGCTTCTGATCGCTCTTCGGAATTTGCTTGCCTTCGAACAGAATCGTGGACTTCGCGCCAAACCGCTTGTAGTCCTCGTACTTGATGATCTCGCGGATGTGGATGTCCTGCAGCTTGAAGTGCAGTTCGTCGTCGGCGCGCGTGAAGACCGGGAACCAGTATTGGCCGTCGATCTGCTGCCGCCACGTCGTGAACTTCGGATAAAGATTCTCCTCGTCGCCGTGCTTCTTGCGGACGTCGGGCACGCTCTTGCCGTACGTCTTCACGATCTGGAAGTCGTGGTCATCGACCCAGATGCGTCCTTGAAAATATCGCTTCTTCCCGACAATCTGCTTCGGCGCAATGTCAAAGACATAACAATGGATCTCGTCTTCCTGCTGCTGGCCCACATATAAAATGTTGTATTCCGGCAGGTCGGTTTCGGTCAGCACAAACGGCATCCGGTGCCGGATATCATCGAAGTCCCCCTGGTCCATGGACAGTCCGCCATTTTCGAGCGAGGATTGGGGCGCAAACACCACGTTCTCAATTCGCTTGCCCTGGTCGTTGAACATCACGTCGTAAACTTCGTGATACTCCCCAGTGACGGTGCTGCCATCCAGCGTCTCCACCTTCACATCCTGGCGGTAGGTGTACTGGTCGCGCGCCTTGGCAAATTCCGTTTCCTTGGCCGCGAAGCGCTTGATGATGTCCTCAGGGGTTGTGCCCGCGGGCGAAGCGCTGTCGAGGGGGCCTTCCTGCGCGAGAGCTGGGAGCCCGGCCAATCCGCAGGCCAGCAAAGTCAGGCAAAGCAAACGACCGGATACCGATTTCATATGTCCAGTTTAACGGATTGCGAGAGGATTCGGCTTCGTAGAGGCGTCGCTAGCAACGTCGGCTGCCCGGTCCGGGTGGGCCAGGCAGCTACTAAAACGCAGCGAGCAGAGAAGAGACGCAGCAGGCTACGGCTCTACGCAAGCACACCGCGGCAACCCCACCCTCCAACCCCTCTCCGCTCAGTGAGGCCGGAGGGAAGGGTGCTGCAGTTCTGCCACTCAGTTGGATGCTGAACCGGCAAAGAGGTTGCAGGATCTTGTCTCTACTTCCTATCCCTCCCATCCCAACGGGAACTGTCATCCTGAGGGGGGAGCCTTTTGCCCGCCGAAGGACCTATGCAACTTGCCAGCACCGCCGGAACAGTCGATGACTGCACAGATCCTTCGCCGCCAAACCCCGCGGCTCAGGATGACAATTTCGGGGGAGCACCCGACAGAGCCGCGTCCGGCTGAAACGCATGCCGCTCGTACCATTCCAAGCTCAAGTCCCTCCAAGCCGGATTGACGGACACAATCAGCGCAATCTTCTTGATCCGCAACCAGCCCTTGATTCGTTTTTCGCGCTCGATCGCATTGTGAATGTCCTCGAAGCGCTCAAAATAAACCAACCGATCAAGTTTGTATTTTGCGGAGAAGAACGACCCGATCCTCAGCTTGTGTTCGCGCACCCTGCGAACGAGGTTGTTGGTCACACCGGTGTAAAGCGTCTTGGACCGGTTCGACATGATGTAGACGAAATATGTTTTCGGTTCGCGCACGTGTGGGGTTTCCTCGCCACAGAGTGCCAGAGTCTCCCTCCCGGCGTCTGTGACGACTGAACATTGTTTTGCACAACTCCGTCGTCATTTTCGAGAAAGCCCTGTCATCCTGAGGAGGGCGCTTTTTGCCCGACGAAGGACCTATGCAACTGGCCGGCGACTGCACAGATCCTTCGCCCTGCAAACCCCGCAGTCCTCAGCATGACAAGGCAGGGAGGTTTAGCTCACAGCTAGAACCCGCCCGCTCCCCCCTGCTACACTCATCCGTTTGCCACAGGAGGCCTTCATGCGCCGTCTTCTTCTCTCCCTTCTCGTTCTTGCCTTCACGCTCCCCGCTCTGGCCCAGGCAAAGCATCCCTTCACCTTCGAAGACATGATGAAGCTGAAGCGCGTCGGCGATCCCCAGGTCTCGCCCGACGGCAAGTGGGTGATCTTCAGCGTGGTCGACGTCGATCTCGAAGCCAACACGAAGACGCCGCACATCTGGATCGTGCCATTAGATGCTCATGTGGGGACGGCCGCCCCCGGCCGTCCGGCCGAGCAAAGCTCGGCAGGCTCTTCGTCTGCGGAGCGAATCCTTATTGCCGATCAGGACGCCGACCGCCCGCGCTGGGCCCCGGATGGCAAACGCTTCGCGTTCCTGTCGAACAAGGAGGGCGGCTCGCAGATTTGGATCGCGAATTTTGATGGCACGGCGGGCACTGTCGAAGGTGTCCGCAAGTGGACCTCGATCGTGACCGAAGCGGGCGGAGAACTCTGGTCGCCCGATGGCAAGAATATTCTGTTCACATCGGACGTTTATCCCGAATGTGACGGCGCGCCAGTTGACGAAGCTGACTGCAACGCGAGAAAGCTAAAACAGGCCGAGGACTCGAAGGTGAAGGCGCAGGTATTTGATCGGCTGCTCTATCGCCACTGGAATGCATACAAAGAGGGAAAGCGCACCCACATTTTTGTGGGTGAAGTTCCAGCGGTTACGTACCCAGTGATGGCGATCACTCATATTATTGAGCTTCCTCGCGATCTCACGCCCGGCGACTACGACGCTCCCGTGTTCTCCCTCGGCGGGCAGGATGACTATGCCTTCTCCCCGGACGGGCAGGAGATTTGCTACGCCTCGAATCACGACAAGAATCCGGCGGCTTCGACCAACAACGATCTGTGGCTCGTCCCGGTCAGCGGCGGCCCGGCCGGCTCTGTCCAAGCAAAGAACATCACCGCCGACAATCCCGCCAGCGACTCGTCGCCGCTCTATTCGCCCGATGGCCGCTACATCGCCTACCGCGCCCAGCAGCGCCCGGGATACGAGAGCGATCAATTTCGCCTCGTGATCTACGATCGGAAAACCGGTGAGAAGAAAAATTTGACAGACCTATACGGTCACGTTTTATGGGTCGGAACATACACATGGTCGCCGGACTCCAAGAAAATCTATTTCGCTGCGGAACAGGCGGGCGGCTCTAATATCTTTGTTGAGCGAATCGATCTGTCGAGTTCCAGTAACGCTGGGGAGTGGCCACTTACTGGTGGAGCTCGAAACGTACCACTGATCATGGGGTTCAGCAACGATGACGCGACCTTAACACCTAATGGTGAATCGTTATTATTCACGCGAGCGTCGGCGTCGGCACCGGTCGAGATTTATGTCGCCTCAACGAAAGGTGGGGAGTGCAAGACCGGGAGTGCGGAAGTCCCCGGAAAGGGAGTGATGTCCACAATTAACTGCGCGCCCCCCCAAATGCAGCAACTCACTCATTTCAACGACGCGATTCTCTCCCAGGTCGCCATGTCACCGCTAGAGTCCTTCTGGTTCACCGGCGCTCACAGCGAAAAAGTCGAAGGCTTCCTCGTCAAGCCGCCGAACTTCGACGCCTCAAAGAAATATCCCGTGAAATTCCTCATCCACGGCGGCCCTCAAGGCGCCTGGGGAGACGATTGGAGCTATCGCTGGAATCCCGAACTGTTCGCGTCACCAACTTCATCGACGCCCAGCGGATACGTCGTCATCATGATCAACTTCCACGGTTCCACCGGATACGGGCAGAAGTTCATCGACGCCATCAACGGCGACTGGGGTGGCGCTCCGTTTGAAGACCTGATGAAGGGCCTCGACTACGCTGAGCAAACCTATCCATTTATCGATAAGACGCGCGAGTGTGCGCTGGGCGCCAGCTACGGCGGATACGCCATCAACTGGATCCTCGGCCACACCGACCGCTTCAAGTGCCTGGTGTCGCATGACGGCATGTTCAACGCCGAGTCCGCCTGGGGGACGACCGAAGAACTCTGGTTCAACAACTGGGAGTTCAAAGGCACGCCCTACGACAATCGCGCCAGCTACCAGAAGTGGTCGCCGCACCAGTACGCCAAGAATTTCAAGACGCCGACGCTGGTCATCCACGGCCAGCGCGACTACCGCCTCGACGTGAGCGAGGGCTTCCAGCTTTTCACCACGCTGCAGATGTTGGGCGTCCCCTCGAAGATGCTCTACTTCCCCGACGAAGGCCACTGGGTCCAAAAGCCGCAGAACGCACAGCTCTGGTACAAAACGGTGAACGATTGGGTAGACCAGTGGACGAAATAAACCGGGCTTCCGGCTTCCGCCTTCCGGCGGCGGGTTATGTGGGGACAGCCGCCCTCGGCTGTCCGCCGAACGGAGTTCGGCCTGAGTTCGGCAGGATGCTACTCGTCCGATGAAGTGTTTTCTGTTTCGCCCGGGTACACGAGCTGTACGTGCTCATCGAATGCACGCTGCAAAATCTCCGCGTACCAGTCGGAGCGGGGCTGATGGACCGCGCCAAAAGGCAGACGCTTGTCATGCTTGATTTTGAACTGCGCATCGGCACAGGCGGTGCATTCCGCCTCGAGTGGTATTCGTGGTCCCGGCCTCGGTACTCTTTGCAGCCACTTGGTGATTCGGAGGGCCGGCTTTCGAGTCCGCATGTGTTCAGCCTAACACCCCGATCCCAAGAAGGGACGCGGTTCATTCCTACCGTTAACCTGGCGTTCTTGTCATCCTGAGCGCGTCCTTTGCGCGAAGGACCTATGCAACTGGCCGCAACTGCATCGATCCTTCGGTCTTCCAAAAGCCCAGACCTCAGGATGACAATATTCCGAAGAGAACGATTTAATTCAAATTCAGCCGGCGGATCTCCGTCTCCCCCGCCTTCTTCACGCCCAATGCAATCGGCCGCGGCGGTCCTTTGCGCGGAATCGTGGCCAGCACCCACAAGTCATCGCCGCGCGGGAGCGCGGTCGGGTCCTTCGCCGTGTCGGGGATGAAAAATAAAATCGGCTGGTTGACCCTCAACCGGCTGGGGCCATTTCCTGGCCAGTAGGCGAAGCTCAAGTTGGCGCAATCCCACACCGGACTATTGTCCAACTCCGCGGTCGGCATTCCGTTGCGCAACACAATCGACCCGCACCACTGTTGGAAATTGTTTAGGGCGCCGGGTTGCAGTTGGCCCGTCCACTGCTTCGAAAGTTCCTCCGGCGATCGCGGGTCGTCCACCGTGATCTGCATACTGACGTAGCGCCCGCGAATCGGGAGGTTTGGATCGTATCTCTGCGTCAAGAACCACGCCTGCGGACGGGTGCGCCGGTCGTACAACAACTTGGCTCCGAGCGAAGAAACGATCAGGATCTGAATCAGCGCAACGACAGCCGCCTTGGCAAGGGGTTTCACGCCGTGCCCCCTGCCGGTGCCTTCGCGGTTCTAGTGCGTGCCACGAGTTTTCGGCGCAGTCGCTCCAACTGCCATCCTCCCAGCAAAAAGAGAACTCCGAAGCCGATGAGAGCGGCCGAACGATCCAGCTTTCCCATCACGTTCGAGAAATAAAACGCGATGACGGTGAAGGCAAATCCTGCGACGCCGACGTTGATGCGCTCGCGGCGATTTTCCTGCAGCCCCCAAACCACCAGCCCAACCGACGCGAGCGCGCATAAGAAATGGAGGCTCAGGTTCTCGATCAGATTGCGATCGTCGAGGCGACCGATTACATATACCCACACCGCGTAGCCCACGTTCCAGACCGCCACCTTGCCGCGCAGAAAATAAGCCGCCAGCAAGGGAAGCGCGAAAGCCATCAGCAGTCCGAAGGCGTTCATGGAAAACGGTAGCGGCTGCGACGTGCGACGAATAAAGGGTTCGCGCAGCATGGCAAGAGCCGCGCAGATGGGAAGCACGCCCAGTCCTCCCACCCACACCAGGGCGCGCCGAAAATAGGAGTCTGCCCCCGGGCGCCGCGCGCTCAAGTAAGTAATCGACAGCAGGACGAGAAACTCAAAGAGCAGGCGATCCATGTCCTTGTAGGGGCCGGCCCGCACGCTCCACTCCGAAGCGACCCACGCGGGGATGAGCAGCGCACTGATCGCGGCCTGCAGCCAGTCGCGCAGCACCAGCCAAGCCAGCACCGCGCCGATCGCCCACAGAAGGATGCCGCCCGGCCAATGCTCCTGGAGGTTGAAGATCTGCCCGGCCAGATAAATCCCGCCGCCCAGCGCCACGGTGCCAATGGCCTGCAACGCCAGTCCCAGCGGCCGCAGGCGAGTCATGACCGCGCCACCGGCCAGGTGAAAGCCCGCGATCATCGTCAGCACGAGCAGAAAGCGCTGCGTCGGTGAGAGGTCGTCCCAGTGCGCGGCCACAAACAGCAGCACACCCGCGGCCACCATGATCGAGCCGAAGGCGATGGCAAAGATCACTGGCCAGCGCACTCCAGACGATTCGTGCGCAGACTCGAAGTCACGAATGCGTCCGGCCGACTCAGAATTGAGAATGCCGGCCTCGGTCCATCGCTGGAGCTGCTGCTCGAGTTGCTCAGAATTGGCCATGAATCGTTGCGGCCAAATTAGCGCAATTGCGGCCGCATATCAAATGGCTGCATGATCCACTGCCCCTACGTCATTAGGAACGCGCCAAGAGGAGAAACTTGCGCCCCTGCACAACGTGGCTTTGCTGAAGGCACAATGTTCGCGAACCCGTTGATATCCGTGGTGGTGGACTTTTGATTCACCGCCAGGATTACTGGCATCGCCGGATTGCCAGGGTTAGTCTCGCCGCCTCCTCCGGTAGACGATGTTCCGCCTGCCCGCAGCACGGTGGTTTGAAAGCTGACACCGGCGCCGAGCACAGCATTGGGTGGCGAAGAAAAATCCGTGACCCGCACCGTGACTGGTTGAAATGCTTGTCCGGTTGAAACCTGCCCGCTTCCCGACACAGGCTGCAGGTTCTGTTGGGCCAGCGGCACCGGGTTTGCATAAAACGTCTGGCACGGAGCGTTCCCCGGACCCACGCACGCGGTTACCTGTACCAGGGCCGTAATTTGCTTAACGGTCAAAGTGACGGATGCGTAGCCCGTGGAACTTGTTTTCGCGCTGGCGGCGCTGAGCGTTCCGTTCCCGCTGACCACCGTATAGTCTACGGTCGCGTTGCTCTGAGGCACACCGTTACTCAGAACGCGAGCCGTGAGCGGGACCCCTACAGTGACTCCTTGGGCAATCCAAAGATAAGGCGAGAGCACTCCAATATCGGACGCCGACTCCGTGGCATTGAGGCTCACGCTGACCGACGGCGAAGAGCTATACACTCCCGGCGCAAGCGTTGCGGTAATTGTCGCTACGCCGACGGCCGACGGGGTGAGCAACGTAGAAGCGACTCCGTTCTGATCGCTGCTAGTCAAGCATGAGGGAGCGCCTCCGCAGGCGGACAGTTGTACGCTGCCGCTCGCGCTCCAGCCAATCGTTGCACCGCTCACTGGAGTCACGCCGTCGGCAGCCAGCACCCGCACCGTCATCGGATTCGCGGCCTGCGTTCCAACTGGTGTCGGTCGATTGATACCGCCGATCAAAACGATGGTGTCGCTGGCCGCGGCGCCATAGGTCAGAACGTTGCTCATAACCGAAGACGCCCCGCTGACTGGATCGCTGATCGCAATACTCTGCGTTCCATCCGCATGGGCGGGCGCGGCAAGGATCATCTGTCCGGCGCTGACAGCGAGCGCAGTTCCGGCGATGCTCCCCACCCTGGCGGTAAGTTGCGGAGCGAACCCCACTCCCTGCACTGTGACCGGCCCGCCATTCACGCTGACGCGCGCGGGAGTAGCCGAATCCGCGGACAACACATGCGCGTGATAGAGGTAGTCGGGCCGGCCATCTCCCCGCACGTCGGAAATCCCGATCAGGAAGTTGGTGGAACTCGCGACCTGCACGTCCAGTCGCGTCAACCCATACGGGAGTTGATTGAACGGCGATGGCGTGAAAGCTGGAGGCGCGGTCCCCTGCGGATCCGAGGCCGCCCACATCCCAATAACCGGTTGAGCTTTGCTCAGGCTCGTGTTGCCATAATCGTCGAGCGTGGTCACCGCGACCGACAACGTGCGATTCACTTGCGCCGGGAGCAAAAAGTACGCCACGCTCCCATAGCTATTCAAAGAGCCTTCCACATCTCCGTCGAGAGGCAATGCCGCCGGTGTGCTCCAACCAGACGCGGGCAGAGGCAACGGTTGAGCGCTGCCACTCATGAGAATATCCTGCTGCACATTACTACCCGCCGCGACGCTGACAACGATCGGCTGGGCACTCCCCGAGGGCGCGACTGGCCCCGGAGAATATGCGCCAACGTTGGCAGACCATTTTGGATCGATTGCCTCCACACTCAGTTGGTACTGCGCAGTGCCGCCGTTGGGTAGTTGCAGCCCGGAAAGATCGAAAAAACCTTCCAGCGCCTGACTATCCGATCCCCACTCAGCAAAAGGATCTCCCGTGGCGTCGTCGAAGCCGGTAATGGGATTGCCGTCGTTGCCCGTGAACAGAAACCCCGACACCGATGCCGCCGCATACTTGCGCGAAGGCAAGCCGGTTTTCGGATCGATCCAGCGCGCCACCACATTCACTCCTTGCGTGGCCTGCGTACGATTCCCGTGAGAGTCAGTGAACCACACGGAACCGTAGAGGCGCGCTGTCGTCGTTGAAAACACCCGCTTGCCGGGAAAGCTGGACTGATTCGCCGGCGTGACCGGGTACAGGCGCGAAATGGCCGCAACGTCATCCATCGCCAGTTCATACGGGTTCGGGTAACACAACGTGATCGGAGTGCAATTCAAAGGATCCGTGGAGTGCATCAGGGGAAATCCGGCGAAATCATCCGACGTGGGCGGCGGCGTTCGAGTTTGCACATTGGGATTGACCTGCGACCACCCGAGCCCGAGTACTCCGCCCATCACCCGCAGCAGGCGGTATTCCACGTCGGTGAATTGCGAAGCCTGTTGCGCGCACTGGCATTGATCACGATCAGCGCGTGCTGGTAAGTCGCAATGGACCCATAATTGTCGTTCCCTCCGAAGACCGCGTTGCTATAACACTGGCTGGAGCCTCCCGCGCCCGTTCCCAACAACGCGTCGGTGACGGAACCATCGCTGTCGTAGACAATTCCGACCGGTGTCCCCGTCGCCGTTGGCTGAATGTCGGTCGGCATCGAGATCGAGCCGTCCGAATTTAGAGTGACATTCGTGCCATTCACATCCTCAGCCAGAGAGCCTCCGCTCGTGATGCTCAGAGCCGCCGTCTGAACCGCGGTCCACTGGCCGAACACTCCCGCGACAAAGCTGTTAGCCGATGCATTGGGCAGAATCGGACTCAGATCTCCCTGATCCGTATAGTAGGTGACCGTCCCCAGCGGCCAGACCAATGGCTGGCCTGTGGTGGTCCCGTCAAAATAGCTCGTGCCCGCTACACACTTCGGCCCACCGGCACGGGAGCCCAAGACGAACATGAAAACCAGCGCCACCGTCAGGGCCAGCCTGAGGAAGAATGAGAGCGCTGCAAATGCCATGCGAGTTGTCATGGTCACCTCTTCTGATCGCACTCACTCCTCCTCACTGGCCCGCCGCACCGCCAAGGCGAAGTCGCCGATACGTACCCGCGACTTCCCACCCAGGACGGAATCCGTTCGAAAGGCTGAAATATGTTGTGCCGAAAGCAAAACGCGCCCCCAGGGATCGATCGTGAAACGCCCCAGGTCCCCGGCGACGCAGCTCGTAAGCCCGAGCTTGCTGGGTGGATATAAAAAGAGAAGTACTCGCTCACCGACCCGGTAGCGTTGGCCGCCCGATCACAGACCGATCCATTGCAAGATGGTCAGATTCTCGCCAGGGGTGGCCCCGCGAATCGCATTTTCAATGTGGAAAGTAATGGCAACTGTTTCGACGGCCTGGCCGCGGGAAGCAGCGCGTCGCACGATGGAAGTAACTGTGCCCGAAAATATCGTGCTCGCCGCACGAGCGATCAGGGGGAAGCCGATCGTTCCTGGCGTTATGGGCAGATGGCGCCGGAGCTCGTTCGAAGCCGACGGCTGGCCGACTTCCGGCGCTCGATGGACCGCGAACTCAGGCGCAGAATCAAGGCGTCCCGTCTGGCCTAGCAGAAATGCCGGCGCCAGAACAAGAACCAAAACCGCGAGCAGACCTGTGCAACTTCTCCCAAACATGGGGAGACCTCAAGGTGTGACATCTGCTCGGAGGGATACCGAGGAAACGAATCAGCCTAGTCCAACCCCGGCGACCAAGTCTGTGACAGATGTCACAACCGCCCTGTGCATATCGGCGCTTTATTCTTTGATTGTCAAACGAGATCCCTGTGGGGACAGCCGCCTTCGGCTGTCCGTCGAACGCAGCTCGACGAGTTTTGCCTGGCCCGAAATAACCCTTGACATAAAAACTACAGATGTAGTAGTAATGCATACGTCGGTAGGAGATGAAATGCCCGGACCGAAACTAGCGAAACTCGAACTGCAGATCATGGAAGCCCTCTGGAGCCGCCGTGAGGCCTCCATCCGCGAGATTCAAGAAGCCTTTCCCGAAAACGGCAGACCCGCCTACACGACCGTGCAGACCACGGTCTATCGCCTGGAGGCCAAGAAAGCCGTTCACCGCCTCAAGAAGGTCGGTAATTTCCACATCTTCGAAGCCGCGGTCTCTCGCGATTCCGCGCAACGCAAATTGATCGACGATCTGCTGGCGCTGTTCGGCGGCCGCACCCAACCGGTCATGGCGCATCTGATCGAATCGGGCCAACTCACCCTCGAGGACGTAAAGGAAGCCGAGAGGACCCTCCGCAAGCTGGAGAGAAAGGACAAAGCGAAATGATTCCCGCACACTTGTCCGCGCTCAGCACATCAGGAATGTGGAGCAGCCTCACTCCCGCCCTGGGCAATCACCTGTGGCAGTCGACGCTGTTCGCCGCCGTCGCCGGATCGTTGACCTTAACTCTGCGAAAGAATCACGCGCGCGCCCGCTACTGGCTGTGGCTGGCGGCATCGCTGAAATTTCTGATTCCGTTTTCGCTGCTGGTCAGCATCGGCGGCTATCTTGCATCGCCTCAGGCCTCGACGGCATCGAAGCGCGGTTTGTACGTTGCCGTGGAAGCGATCAGCCAGCCCTTCTCGGAACCCACGATCGCGATTCCGGCGATGGCTCAAGCTGCGCCCGCAGCGTCCACACCGAGTCTGTCCCACTGGCTTCCGATCCTGTTGCTCGCCGCGTGGTTCTGCGGATCCGTCGTTGTTCTCTGCGCGTGGTGCGTGCGCTGGCGACGGATTTCCGCCGCCCTGCGGGATTCAGCACCATTGCACGAGGGACGCGAAGCCGTCACCCTGCGCCGTCTGGAGCGCATCGCCGGCATGAGTAAGCCCATTGACATCATGTTGTCGCACACGTCTCTGGAGCCGGGAATCTTCGGCATTGTCCGCCCAGTCCTGATCTGGCCCGCTGGCATCTCGCAGCACTTAGCAGATGCGCACCTGGAAGCGATTCTCGCGCACGAGGTATGGCACGTGCGCCGCCGCGACAATCTGGCCGCCGCCATCCACATGGTGGTCGAAGCCCTCTTCTGGTTCCATCCGCTCGTTTGGTGGTTGGGATCGCGGATGGTCGAAGAGCGCGAGCGCGCCTGCGATGAAGAAGTCGTGGAACTCGGCAGCGAACGCCACGTCTATGCCGAGAGCATTTTGAAAGTCTGTGAATTCTGCGTGGGATCTCCGCTGGCTTGCGTCTCTGGCGTGACGGGATCCGATCTCAAAAAGAGGATGGTGTACATCATGACCGAACAAATCGCACGGAAACTGGATTTCGGAAAAAAGCTACTGCTCAGCACGGCAGGAATACTCGCTCTTGCCCTTCCGCTCGTGTTCGGCCTGGTGAACGCGCCGAAGATGCGGGCGCAGGATCAAGAGCAGACCGCGACTCCGGGCGCGAGTAAGTCCAACGTCGAACTCATAGTCAAATCGGGCGCCGGCGGCGGGGCCCATCGAGTGGGAATGATGCACTCGCCCACCGGATTCAACGCGATGAACGCGACTTTGCAGGCGCTTCTTCAAGAGGCCTATGGCGTCCAGGCCAACCAGATCATCGGAGGTCCGGATTGGATCAAGACCGCACCATTCGATCTCGAAATCGGTACGAAGGATGACAAATCGCCCGGTAGCATGAGGATCGAAGATGACAAGTCGCCCAGTAGCCAGAGTATCGAACAGAGCCTGGAGCAAAGCAGGATCCGAAACCAGCAGCTGCTGCAGGCGGCTTTGGCAGAGCGCTTCAAGGTGTCGCTGCATCCCGAAACCAGAGAGCTGCCGACCTACGCTCTCGTTGTGGGCGACGATGGCCCCAAGCTTCAGCCCACAAAACCCGCCAGCAGCTATCCCGATCCGGTGAAGGGCCCGGACGGGCTTCCCATGAATAAATCATTCCGCATCAAGCGCGAAGGCGGTCAAGCCGGGTTGGATGCCCGCGGCATGTCTACCGCGGACATGGCATCGCATTTCTCCCGCCAACTTGGCACGCTCGTAGTAGATAAGACCGGCCTCACCGGCAACTACGACTTCAACTTGAATTGGACGACAGATGCGAGCGGCGGTGGCACATTCAACGCCCCGGTATCCGATGCTTCGGCCTCGTCGCTCTTAGCTGCAATTCAGGAGCAGCTGGGCCTGAAGCTGGAGCCGCAGAAGGGCCCCATGCAAGTCCTCGTCATCGACCATGCCGAGAAGCCAGCGAATCCCGCGCAAAACTAAGAGCAGATCATCTTCGAGCAAGGCAACTTCCGGCAGGCCTTCGGATTCTCACTCACCAGAGATCCGATGTCCTGCCGGAACTTTTCTTCGCGAGTGCCGAGCGGTAGTCTTCCTGTGACACTCCATCGTTGCTTCTTCCGCCCGCGCGCCACGCCCGTCGAACCGTTTTCCTTCGTGAACCTTAGTGTCCTTAGTGGTGAAAGGTTTTGAAGTTCCGTATGGCAATCGCCCTCGCGATAGCAGCTACAATACCCCGCGGAGGATCCATGCCGAAATCGCGCAGGCACTTTCTAACGGTCACATCGATGGGAGTCCTGGGAGCGGCGGCCGCCCTGCGCAGCCAAGGGCAGAATACGGCGCAACAAAATCCTGCTGATCTTCCACCCGGCGCCCCTCCGGCCTTCGGTGCAGGCCCGGCCGTCGGCCCCGAAGTGTCTACGACGACCTTCGCCGAAGCCGAGAAGCTTGTCCAGTTCGAGATGACTCCCGCCGAGCGCACCGTAGCCGCCGACAGCTGGCGCAAGACGATGGCTTATCTCTACGAGCGCCGCACCGGACCGCGCAAGCTCGCGTTGCCCACATCCATCGCCCCTGCGACGCGCTGGGATCCGATCCTCCCCGGCCAGAAATCCGGCCCCGAGCACAACCGCTTCGTTCGCAGTTCCACCGATCCCGGCCCGCTGCCCACACGCGACGAAGACATCGCCTTTGCGACCGTCACACAACTCTCGCGCTGGATCGAAACTCGCAAGCTCACCTCCGAACGCCTCACAAACATTTATTTGAAGCGGCTGCAGCAGTTCGATCCCAAGCTGCACTGCGTGATCACCCTGACCCGCGAACTGGCGCTGAAGCAAGCCAAGCAAGCCGACGAAGAAATCGCCGCCGGTAAATATCGCGGACCGCTGCACGGCATCCCGTGGGGCGGTAAAGATCTCCTCGACACCGCAGGCATTCCCACAACATACGGCGCAGAGCCATTCCGCAACCGCGTCCCCACCCAAGACGCCGTCGTGGTGAAGCGTCTGCACGAAGCCGGCGCAGTGCTAGTCGCCAAGCTCAGCCTGGGTGCGCTCGCGCTCAACGACATCTGGTTCGGCGGCCAAACCATGAATCCGTGGCTGCTCGAGGAAGGCTCCTCCGGATCGAGCGCCGGCCCAGGCGCCGCCACCGCCGCGGGATTGGTCGGCTTCAGCATCGGCAGCGAAACCGGAGGCAGCATCATTAGTCCATCCATGCGCTGCGGCATCACCGGATTGCGCCCCACTTACGGACGCGTGGCCCGCACTGGTGCGATGACTCTCTGCTGGTCCCTCGACAAACTTGGTCCCATGACCCGCAGCGTCGAAGACGCCATGCTCGTGCTGCACGCGATCACCGGACCCGACGCTGGCGATGTCGACAGCGTGCCCAGCCATCTCGATTTCGACGCGGCGAAGAGTGTCACAGGCCTGCGCGTCGGCTACTTCCCCAAGTGGATGCAGGAGAATCCCGCCACAGAAGTTGACCGCACTGCGGTAGACGTCGTCAGGAAAGTTGGAATGGTTCCCGTGGAGGTGTCGATTCCCGACTGGCCCTACGACTCGCTGAACCTCATTCTGTTCGCCGAAGGCGCTGCCGCATTTGAAGAGCTAACGCTGAGCGGAGGACTGCGCGAACTCAAAGCCCAGGTCCCCGACGCCTGGCCCAACATCTTCCGCCAGGCGAGATTTCTCTCCGCCGTCGACTTCGTGCAGGCCGACCGTCTCCGTCGCAAAGTCGCCGAAGAAATGGCGCAACTGTTTTCGCAAGTCGACCTGCTGCTGGTGCCCTCGGTCCGCGACGAAATGCTGACCATCACCAACTTCACCGGCCATCCCGCCTTAGTGCTGCGCGCAGGATTCGTCGAAGTCGCGAAGGCCCGCAGCGACTGGGCGCCCGACCAGGCTCATCCCCTGCCCACGTTCAATCCGCCGCGCCGCGTCCCCCACGGCGTGACCCTGATCGGCCGTCTCTTCGAAGAAGGCACGATGGTCAATGCAGGCCTTGCCCTGGAACGCGCGTTCGGCGTGGTAGGAGAGCGTCCGCCAGGCTTCTAGTGCGGTGCCCCGAAAATTCGCGGCATAACTTCAGGCTGTCATCCTGAGCGAAGCGAAGGACCTATGTACTTTGGCTTGTCTTGCCCCGCTCTTGGGCGAGACAGGGTGGGGAGTTTGAACCGGGAAACCAGGAGAAACCAAGGAGACGGGAAACCAAGGGGAAACCAGGGGACAGGAAGCTGTGAAGAAATTATCTCCTGATCCAACAACGGCATTGCGAAATTAGCCAGCGTGGGTAGACTGCGAATGTGAGCGACCACGGCGTGCCAGCTGAACCGCGACTTGCCTCGATCAATCGACAACAACTTGTGCTGCGCAGCATCGATGTCGAACAGTTGATCGACGAAGATCATAGCGCGCGCCTGATCTGGCAGCTAATCGGCCGCCTAGATCTGAGCCTCTATCACGCGCAGATTGAGGCAGTGGAAGGGTGCGCGGGGCGGGAGCACACCGATCCGCAGTTGTTGATCAGCCTGTGGATTTACGCCTACAGCCGTGGGGTTAGTTCGGCGCGTGAGTTGGCGCGACGGTGCGAGTACGAGCCGGGCTGCCAGTGGCTCTGCGGGTTGCAGGCAATCAGCCACCGGACGCTGTCCGGCTTTCGATCCGATCATAAAGCGGCGCTGGACGATCTGTTCGTGCAGGTGCTGGGCATGATGAGTGCCGAAGGGTTGATCACGCTGGAACGGGTGACACTGGACGGGACGAAGATCAAGGCGAACGCGGGCGGCAACAGTTTCCGGCGCAAAGAGAAGCTGGCGGCGCACCTGGAGTTGGCGCGCGAGCAGGTGCGTGCGCTGAACGCGCAGGCGGAGGAAGAAGAGAAGAGCGCGAGCCGACGAGCCGCGGCGCAACGACGTGCCGCGCGGCAACGAGTCAGTCGGCTGGAAGCGGCGGTGCGCGAAGTCGAGCGCCTGCAGCAGGAGAAGAAACACGAGCGCGACCGGTTCGTGGCCCGCGCCTCCGGCAGCGATCCCGAGGCGCATGTGATGCGCAACGGCGAAGGTGGCACCGTCCCCAGCTACAACGTGCAACTACTGACCGATACCCAACACGGGATCGTGGTGAACGTCGAGGCGACCACCGATGCCATCGACTACCGGCAGATGAAGCCGGCGCTGGAACGCTGCATAACTACGCTGGGACGCAAGCCCAAACAGATCGTGGCCGACGGCGACTACACCAACCACGCCTCGGTGCGGGTGGCCGCCGATCAGGGAGTGGACTTCTACGGGTCTTGGCAGGACAGTTGGCGAGCGGTAGAGCGCGATGCACAGGGCCGGCACTCCGAGTTCCTCGCCAGCGCGTTTCCTTACGATGCCGCGCAGGACAGGTTTACTTGTCCGGCCGGACAAACGCTCACCCACCATGCACTCATGAATCGCGACAACGGTGTTCGCACCCACGTTTATCGCGCCCCGAAGAAGGCATGCCCCAACTGCCCGCTGCGCGATCGGTGCGCGCCGCAACAGGCGCGCCCGGAGTGGCGGCGCTCGATCACGCGACTGCAAGAGCCATCTGCGACGACCGCGTTCAAGCAGAAAATGGCGACCGAGGAAGCAAAACAAATCTACGCGCGACGCTCGCAGATCGCCGAGTTCCCGCATGCATGGATTAAAGAGCGCTGCGGCCTGCGGCAGTTCCGCTGCCGAGGCCGCCTGAAAGTTGCGATGGAAGCGACTTGGGCCTGTCTAAGTTACAACCTGACGAGATGGTTCGGCCTAAAGCGGACACTGCAAGCAATGCCAACGTAGGATGGCTCAACTGGGGCACAGAGTGTGTGAACGCGAGTGATGAAGAAAGATCGAAGCACTTCAAATAAGCGATGTCGGTCCTTCCAGGTTCTCCGAAAAGGCAATTTCTTCACAGCTTCCAGACGGGACGTTCCCCAATTGTTTCGCCCAACAAGGGCACGTCGTGGACAGACTGGACGTTCCGTACGACATCTCAGATCCTGTCTTTTTCCACAGCCCTCCACAGCAATAATCCCAATTCTTGTGACGTACAACCTTGACCGAGCATTCCAGACAGCGCAAGCTCGCTACATGCGCGAGGGCTCTCCCAACCAGTTCGCCACGACCGACCTCCGGAGCGCCTTCAGCGCGCAGCTAACTCCTTATTCCAGAAGATTTTAGCTATAAGTCCTTGCGGCTCAAGATTTTGCGCGGACTCGATCCGCCCCCCACTCCGCAAGTTATTAAGAATGAGGATTTTAGAGAAAGGGACGAAAAAATTGCGGGGTCCCCATCATGCAAGTTCTGCAGGAACCGCGCGCCTCGCCCACCTCTCGTCCCGCGCTCACAGGTTGCGCGCCTTCCGTGATGACAACTTGCGCACCCCGGTTTGCCCATCTCTCTCGCTGGATGGGACAATACATCTATATGCAAAAACCGCTCACCATTGTGTTCCAACTATTGGCTGCCGGGATGATGCTTCTGGGCAATGCCCCGGCGCAGCAGACTCCGGCCGCTTCGACTCCTCAATCCGCCGCCCCCGCCAAAACGCCGTCCAGCACCACGACGAAGAAGGCACCCGTGACCTCGAGACCCGCAACCACCGTGACGCTGAAGACCCAGAAAGACAAAGCCAGCTATGCCCTGGGCATGAAAATCGGCGGAGATCTCAAACGCCAAGGTGTAGGCGCATCCCTGGACCCGGCCCTTACCGCTCGCGGCTTGAAGGACGCTCTCGCCGGCGCCAAGGCCCTCATGACCGAGGATGAAGAAAAAGCCGCCCTCACTCAACTCCAGACCCAGGTCCGCGCCCAGATGGAAGCCAAGTCGCACGAAGCCGGAGCCGCCGCCCGCCAGGAAGGCGAAGCCTTCCTCGCCGCCAACAAGAGCAAAGAAGGCGTCGTCACCCTGCCAAGCGGATTGCAATACAAGATCCTGACCGCTGGCACTGGACCAAAGCCAACCCCGAGTGACACGGTCACTTGCAACTATCGCGGCACGCTCATCAACGGCAAGGAATTCGACAGCTCCTACAAAAACGGGAAGCCCGTCGCGTTTCCCGTGAACGGTGTGATCAAGGGCTGGACCGAAGCGCTGCAGTTGATGCCCGTGGGATCGAAGTGGCAACTATTCATCCCCGCCGACCTGGCCTATGGCGACCGTGGCGCAGGCCCCGATATCGGCCCCGGCTCGACTCTGATCTTCGAAGTCGAGCTGCTCAAGATCGAACCCCAGGAGAAGAAATAACAGCCGAAGAAATAGAACAACGTTTGCCTTTAGCTGTCAGAAGCAGTGGCCGTCTGCCAACGCAGGCGGCCTTTTTTGTCTCCCGACGCACCCTCAAGCGGGCTGCGGCCGCTGCCGATATACCTGGAAGACGAGGAAGGCCAACGTGAAGATTCTCTTAGTGGAGGACAGCAAACCCATCCGACGGGAGAATGAATCGGTTCTGTGCAGAGCCGGATATGAAGTGATCTGCGCGGAAGACGGGGAAACGGCGCTACAGATGTCGCGCGATCAGCAGCCCGATCTCATCCTGCTTGACATGATCTTGCCCAGGATGAGTGGCCCGGAAGTGTTGCGGCGTCTGAAGAGTGATCCGCTCACCGCGGAGATTCCCGTGGTCGTGTTGAGCAGTCTGTCAGAGAAGAACCGGCAGCGCTTGCTGGATGCCGGCGCCGAAGAATACCTCGAGAAGAATGTCCTGATGCCCGACAAGGGAATCAACCTGCTGCCGAAAGCTTTGGAGAACGTGATCTGCCGCATCAACCGCAAGCGCGGCGTAGCCTTTTCGACCATCCCCCTGCAGCCGTAGCGTTGCTACAGAGAGTGCTGCAGATGTTCTTCCGCCGAAAGATTGGCGCCCGCCAGCAGCAGTAGTCCCGACAGGAACGCCCAGAACATCATGCTCACCGACAGTGCAAACGGCCCGTACACTTCCTGAAAGTTCAACCACGGCAGCGCCAGGATATATGCGTACTTCAGCGCCTCGGAGAGCAGTCCCATGATGATGGCCGCGGGCAGCACCGCCCGCGCCGGAACCTTCCCGTTGGGCAGCAGCCAGTAGATCAGAAAGAAGATGGCGATGCTGGCCGCAATCGCGAACAGCTTCATCATCAGAAATCCCACGACGCGTACGAAGCCGCTGCCATAGCCGCGCAGCAGGAACTCCATGAACGCCACCGGACCCGCCGTCAGCGCGATCGACAGCAGCGCCAGAACGCCGCACGCAAATGCCAGACCGAGCGAGATCACTTGATTGCCAAGATACGAGCGGTTGTTTTCGAAGCGCCAGATGCGGTTCAGCGCCACTTCGAGCGGCAGGAACACGCCCGACGAAGTGATCAGCAGAATCAAGAGTGAAACTGCCTGGACGCGCTGCCGCGAGTTGACCATCGAGTTCAAGTTGCGGATGACGAAGTCCTGACCGGCAGGCAGATAGTCGCGCAGCAGTTCCAGCACAACGTCATACATTACGCGCGAATGAAAGACCCGGCGGATCAATGTCATCAGCAGGACGACAAACGGGAAGAAGGACAGAATCGAATTGGCGGCGACCGAGAATGCGAAGGTATGCACATCGGTTCGCATCAGATACTTCACCGTGGCCAGCACGAGTCCCGAAGAAGGTCGCGGAACCGAGTGAACATTGCGCTGGCGCAATGTTTTTGGCTCGGCGACCGTCGGAATGGGAGCGTTGGGCATCGCGACGATCCATCGTACCAGAGGGCTCCGATTGCACCGGAGAAGGGTGTAAACCGAAGTGCTGGAGGTGGTTACCCGAGTATTTCTTTATCCCTGTTAAAGTTATCCGGAAAGAACGAAATTGACCCGCAGTCATATTACGATTTCTTTCTAATTCTTCTTGCGAATCGTTTTAATAGTGCTTATTATCTGTTGCTCGACACTGGAGATTGGTCCAGTGGTGAGACCAGCAGTGGTTGACGTTTGTTGGGTGTAGTGGAAAACGCGCCAAATTGTCGGGCTCCGGAAGTTCTCGCAGCGGATCGAACACCGCGACGAGGGCTAAAGGAGTCTTTTCCTTTTTTGGAGTACTTCTTCTGCACGTCGTAAACGCAACCTAAAAGTTCTACTGGCTTCTTTGAGGGGGACTTCAAACGACCGGGGCGACGATCGAGAAAGCCGGAGAATAATTTTAGCGATTGGTGAAAGGAGTTTTTTCCGTGAGAGAGAAAGGTACAGTGAAGTGGTTCAACGGGGCGAAAGGGTATGGATTCATCCAGCGCTCCACGGGGGAAGATGTATTCGTGCACTTCTCCGCCATCCAGGAGAACGGTTACCGCACGCTCAACGAGGGTGAGACCGTGGAGTTTGACCTGCTGAAAGGCCCCAAAGGCTTCCAGGCGGCAAACGTGGTCCGCGCATAATTCTGCGAACACTTCGAGAACCCTCCCGCCCCCAACGGGAGGGTTTTTTCTTGGGCCGCGTTTCCTATTGTTATTCAATAGAAAAATGATGGACGCTCCTATTGTTTTCGAAAACATGGAAAACATGAAAACCTGGAAAAACATGGGGACAAAACATGGGGACGACAAAACAAAACATGGGGGACAAAACATGGACAAAACAAAACATGGGGACAGGAAGCTGTGAAGAAATTATCTCCTGATCCAACAACGGCATTGCGAAATTAGCCAGCGTGGGTAGACTGCGAATGTGAGCGACCACGGCGTGCCAGCTGAACCGCGACTTGCCTCGATCAATCGACAACAACTTGTGCTGCGCAGCATCGATGTCGAACAGTTGATCGACGAAGATCATAGCGCGCGCCTGATCTGGCAGCTAATCGGCCGCCTAGATCTGAGCCTCTATCACGCGCAGATTGAGGCAGTGGAAGGGTGCGCGGGGCGGGAGCACACCGATCCGCAGTTGTTGATCAGCCTGTGGATTTACGCCTACAGCCGTGGGGTTAGTTCGGCGCGTGAGTTGGCGCGACGGTGCGAGTACGAGCCGGGCTGCCAGTGGCTCTGCGGGTTGCAGGCAATCAGCCACCGGACGCTGTCCGGCTTTCGATCCGATCATAAAGCGGCGCTGGACGATCTGTTCGTGCAGGTGCTGGGCATGATGAGTGCCGAAGGGTTGATCACGCTGGAACGGGTGACACTGGACGGGACGAAGATCAAGGCGAACGCGGGCGGCAACAGTTTCCGGCGCAAAGAGAAGCTGGCGGCGCACCTGGAGTTGGCGCGCGAGCAGGTGCGTGCGCTGAACGCGCAGGCGGAGGAAGAAGAGAAGAGCGCGAGCCGACGAGCCGCGGCGCAACGACGTGCCGCGCGGCAACGAGTCAGTCGGCTGGAAGCGGCGGTGCGCGAAGTCGAGCGCCTGCAGCAGGAGAAGAAACACGAGCGCGACCGGTTCGTGGCCCGCGCCTCCGGCAGCGATCCCGAGGCGCATGTGATGCGCAACGGCGAAGGTGGCACCGTCCCCAGCTACAACGTGCAACTACTGACCGATACCCAACACGGGATCGTGGTGAACGTCGAGGCGACCACCGATGCCATCGACTACCGGCAGATGAAGCCGGCGCTGGAACGCTGCATAACTACGCTGGGACGCAAGCCCAAACAGATCGTGGCCGACGGCGACTACACCAACCACGCCTCGGTGCGGGTGGCCGCCGATCAGGGAGTGGACTTCTACGGGTCTTGGCAGGACAGTTGGCGAGCGGTAGAGCGCGATGCACAGGGCCGGCACTCCGAGTTCCTCGCCAGCGCGTTTCCTTACGATGCCGCGCAGGACAGGTTTACTTGTCCGGCCGGACAAACGCTCACCCACCATGCACTCATGAATCGCGACAACGGTGTTCGCACCCACGTTTATCGCGCCCCGAAGAAGGCATGCCCCAACTGCCCGCTGCGCGATCGGTGCGCGCCGCAACAGGCGCGCCCGGAGTGGCGGCGCTCGATCACGCGACTGCAAGAGCCATCTGCGACGACCGCGTTCAAGCAGAAAATGGCGACCGAGGAAGCAAAACAAATCTACGCGCGACGCTCGCAGATCGCCGAGTTCCCGCATGCATGGATTAAAGAGCGCTGCGGCCTGCGGCAGTTCCGCTGCCGAGGCCGCCTGAAAGTTGCGATGGAAGCGACTTGGGCCTGTCTAAGTTACAACCTGACGAGATGGTTCGGCCTAAAGCGGACACTGCAAGCAATGCCAACGTAGGATGGCTCAACTGGGGCACAGAGTGTGTGAACGCGAGTGATGAAGAAAGATCGAAGCACTTCAAATAAGCGATGTCGGTCCTTCCAGGTTCTCCGAAAAGGCAATTTCTTCACAGCTTCCAGACGGGACGTTCACCGGTTTATTCCAAAATCTAAGCAACCGAGATGAGGGTGGCGTGACGCAGGTCGTCAATCCCATCGGGGGACGTCAACCTTCAAATACTATCCTTTCGGCGGACGCATTCAGAAATCTGGGCATTGGGAACGAAGAGTCAAGGTATAATCGCGCCATGGCTGGCCGTGTGATCCACATCTCGGAAGCGGAAGCCTCTAGCGATTTCGCGGGCGTGCTGGCGCGGGTGCGCGAGGGGGCAGAAGTCGTGATCGAGAGCGGCAAGCTGCCTGTGGCGATTGTTCGTCCCGCCGAACCGCATGTTCGCCTGCTTTCTGAGTCTCTTCGTCTCGCCAAAGAACATGCTTCTACGGCTACGCTTGACGAGGACTTCGCCCGCGATCTTGAAGCGGCGATCAACAGCCACCGTGAACCGCTGAACCCGCCTGCATGGGACTGATCCTCGACTCCAGCGTGGTGATCGCTGCTGAGCGGCGCGGTGACAGGGTCGAGCAGCTCATCGAGAAGATAGTGAAGGCGACCGGCGATCAAGAAGCGGCACTCTCCGCCATCGGCCTGACCGAACTCATCCATGGCATCTATCGCGCTCAGACACCGGAGATACGCCTGCGCCGCGAATCGTTTCTAAACGAACTGCTGGCCGACTTGACCGTCTATCCGTACATGAAAGAGACCGCTCTGCTGGCCGGCAAAATCGACGGAGAGCAGCAGAGCCGAGGCCGTAGTGATTCCGTTCGGAGACTTACTGATCGGAGTCACGGCGCTGTCACTCGGCTACAAGGTGCTCACCGGTAATCTGCGCGACTCCCAACGTATCCCTGGCCTGTCTGTAGTGCAGTTCTAGTACCTGTCTCCAAGAGTCCCCAAAGTCACTTCTTTGCGCTCATCTCGTTGACTACAATTTAACAGTGATTCTTCGCTCGGACAGCTAGTAACTCGACTCTCGTCTCATTGCTATGGGAGTCTTTCCTCAGCTGCTGCTGAATCACAGTTAACCGAGAGCTCGCTTCAAGGACCCGGGGGAAACAAATCCATCAGACGATTCCAGAGAGAATGCTCAATCGGTACCATGAACTACCTCTATAGTGGCGCCGCGTCAGTCAACCCACTGGAGGCGCTGCGCGCGGAATAGGGGAGAGTTGTTGTCCAACTGCGCAGTGATTGTTGCCGCACGGTAGAGCCCTCGCTCTGGCCAGCCTGATCGGAGAGCAGTCGTGGATCTAACGTCGAGTGCCGTGACGTCCGTCACTGCGATATTCGGCGAAAACTCGTAACATATTCTCCGACGAGACTCTGCGATGTTCCACACCATCCGTGCAATTCCTCTGTTCCTCGTTCTGATGGGTTCAATCCTGCTGAGCGGTTGCGGCGGTGGCAGCGGACTGCCTGCTTCCAACCAGGTGACCTTGCTGGTCACGCCCTCTCAAACAAGTGTTACTGTTGGCGGAACCGTGGCTTTGAAAGGCAGCGCCACCGGATTTTCTCAGGCACCGATCGTGCAGTGGTGGATTCAGGAAGCAAAAGATGCCGGCGGCAGTGACGACTGCGGATACTTCACGCCGCCACCAATGTCGCCCTGTCCGTTCGGGCACGTGACGTTTGGTTCGGTTTCCCAGTTTCCGAGTTCGGCGACCTACCACGCACCTCTCGCGCCGGGAACGTACCACGTCACGTTTGAGGCAAGTCAGTTCAGCACCTTTGATCATCTGACGAAGACTGCGACCGCGACCATCAATGTGACACCATAGCCGCAGCGAATCTGATTCTGAGTAGAATGGTCTGTTCATCAGCCACAGCGGGCGAGGATGTTCACTTGACACCGTGCAGAACGGGTTCTCCTGTTAGCTTCTGCCATCGCCGGGCTCTTCCTGATTCCCATAAGTCGGGTTGCGTGGTGATGTGTTGTCTGTGTTTCTTGCTCGTGTTTGGAGCGACGTCCCCGGTGCTGACCCAGGATAAGAATGTGCTGCCGAGCCAGGCATCGAGCGATGCGGGAGCAAGTGCAGCGCAGGCGTCGAACCGGGGCGTCCTCGTGGATGTGATTGCGACCGACGTTCAAGGCCATCCCGTTACAGGCCTGACGGGGGACGGCTTCCAGATCGTTGAGAAGGTCGGATGGGCCACGCAGGTTCCTCAGAAGATTGAATCGTTCCGCGCAGTGGACACAACTCACCCAGAGACCAAGCAGGAAACGCAACCATCCCTGCGGGCTCCTCGTGAGGTGCACGGAGACGTGGCGGCCGACGAAGCGGCGGAGCCCCTTATAGTTCTGCTGCTCGACAATCTCAACTCCGATCTGTTTGCTCCAGCTGTCAGGGGGCAAGTCGCCGGCATGGCGAACCTCGACTGCGACGAGGCTGCGGGCGCGCCTCAGGCGGCTCCCGCGGATGCGACCTGCAGGGCCGTGCCGATTGCGGTCTTGCTACTCGGCACACAACTTGAAATGTTGCAGGATTTCGATTCGGACCGCAACGTGTTACGAGCCACGCTGAGTCGAGCCTTCCAGTCACCCGCGCCAGCGCCGGATTTGGGCGCAACGTTGGCGGCAGCGCAGCAGAGTTCCGCACTAGAGAGTCAACCGGCATCCGTGCCGTGGATTCGAACCTGGGATCGTATGCCGAAAAACGCCAATACCAGGGCGTCGCGGGTGCAGATAACGATGGATGCGATTCGCGCAATTGCGCGGCACCTGGCGGGTTATCCCGGACGAAAGCGCCTGATCTGGGTATCGTCGTCCTTCCCCTTCAGCATTGCGCCCGACCCGGGTGCCAACCGCGCGGACAGTCCCGTGAGCTACCGCAGCCAGGCTGCGACTGTGATGAATGTCTTGGCGAACGCGCGCGTGGCGGTATATCCAGCGCGGCCGGGCCTGCGAAGCTCGATGTCGGCACCGGTGCAGGCGAATGGGGATTACTTCGGAGCCACGGTTCCGATAGAAGTATTCGCGGGACAGACCGGCGGTCAAGCCTGCATCGACGATGTGGACCTGGCCGAGTGTTTCAAGCGGATCGTGCGCGACGGATTGTTCCACTACGAACTCACGTACTCGTTGTCACCGGGGTCACAGAGAGAGGGTTTTCATCGAATCGAAGTCACGACGCCCATTCACGGCGTGCATCTTTCCTATCGCCAATACTATTCCGTGCGCAGCGAGAGGCCGGCCGGCGTGGACATGGAACTGAAACAGGCGGCTTGTGACGACTGGTTGACTGCGACCTCGCTCAAGCTGACGGCGGAGATTCAAACCGTCCCTGCCGGGACCGTCAAGTATGAGCTGGCGATGGATGGGAACCGCCTGATGGCCGATTCCATGGAAAGCAACCGTTCGCGCCTCCGCTTGCACCTTGACTTCGCCGTATGCACCTTCGACGCTCAGGGGAAACCCCTGCAGCACGTTCAATATCCCACGCAGCATGGCGTTAGCTTGGAAGAATTCGAGTCGATCAGGCGCGACGGCCTCCGGAGACTAGTGGACTTTGAGCCTGCCGCGGGGACCAGGACTCTGCGCTGGGTCGTGCGTGACTCGCTGACGGGCGATTTAGGATCGGTCGATCTGCCGTACCAGGCGCCGGCCGTCGGCGCCAGCGCGAAAACTCAGGATGCATCAGCGGAGGTGTCCCGCGCTCCCGCTACGCAACCGAGTCCGGCGCAACCGTCATCGCCAGCCGTGTCGGCCAGCGCTGGCCCTGACGTCCCGTTCTTGGAACCAGACGCGGAGATCAAACCGTATTGCCTTGCGATCGCAAACGGAGTGGAGTATTCCGCGGCGCTGGCCGAGCTTTGCCGGTTCACACTGTCGCTGCCTCGGAAGATGCCCAACGTGATCTGCGATTTGGAAACCAAACGGTTCTGGCGCGCGTACAACCATGCCAATCGGGACGTCGTGACCGCAACGGTCGCCTACGAAAATGGTCAGGAGCGCTACAGCGGAATCAAGATTAACGGTGCCGCCGCGCAAGCTCAGGCTCTGAACAGCAGTTGGTCGATGGGCGAGTTTGCCTCGAATCTGCAGATGGTTTTCTCGCCCTTGAGCGGCGCGGAGTTTCGCTTCAGCAAAGAAGTGAAGCTGAACTCAATCCCGTCCCTGGTTTTCGAATTTCGTGTCGACCAACCGAACAACGAACTGTACTACTTGCACGCTTTCTATCCGGGAGGGTGGGGCGTTACCTTATTCCCGGCGTATCACGGGCGGGTGTGGCTGAATAAGTCCACGTTTGAGCTCATGCGAATGGAGAAAGAGACGGCTGAGATTCCCCACTCGTTTCCCATTTCCCGTGCGAGCACTGTGATCGACTATTCCAACGTGCCATTGGGGGATGGGAGTTACTTTGTGCTGCCGGGTAAGTCCGAAATTGAAACCTGCGAAAGCGGGGAAGCGTTCGAGTGTGCGCACAACGTGGTGCGGTTTGCGAATTGGCATAAGTTCGGGGCAAAGAGCCGCATCCTGTCGATCGAACCACAGTGACCGAAGGTGTGCGAGGCAATCTGCAAGCTCCTGCGACGAATTCCGTGTCATTCCTCCTTTGTGATTAGGGTCACAGTCCTGCGGTGGAATCCTTGAGAGCATCGCGTTGCGGGTGGCGGCCTCTCCGTCCCCGGCTTGGTTGACACGGTGAGGCCTCGATCGAGGCTCAATGGAAAGAAATTTATGCGCGACGAGAGCTTCCGAATTGGACCGAAGGGAAGACTCACCGTCCTGACGGTCTTGATGGTGCCAGCCATCGTGCTGCTCTTGAATGGGGTTTTGCCCTCTTCCAGTCACGCTTCTGGAATTGGAGGTGTCGGCGGTGCACAGCAGGATCCGCGAGAGATCTTGTGGCCGATCTCGATTGACTACCCAGAGAACGGGGCGGTCTTCCCACCTGGGATTACGCCGCCGACGTTTTTGTGGCGCGATGCGGCCGGAACTTCCTGGAGCATTGACATCACGTTCGCGGATAAAGCTGTGCCGATCCATCTTGTGTCCAAGGGAGAACACTTGCAGATGGGCACGATCGATCCCGATTGCGTGGCGAATCGCGACGACCCGCCAAAGTTGACGCCGCAGCAGGCTGCAACATGGATATGGACTCCGGATGCAGACACGTGGTCGATGATCCATGCGCACAGCGTTCATCGCGGGGCCACGATCACGATTCGCGGTTACCGTGAGGGGACGGCTGCGTTATCGCACGGATCCGTTGATATTACGACTTCGTCGGACCCTGTGGGTGCGCCCATTTTTTACCGCGACGTTCCACTGATGCCGACAAAGGGCACGAACGGAGTCGTCGAGCCTTTGGCTCCATCCACGATCCACCTGATTCAGTGGCGACTGCGCGATATTCGGCGTCCCGAAAGCCACACGGTTCTGCGAAACATGCCCACCTGCGGGAACTGCCATTCTTTCTCCACCGATGGCAAGACGATGGGCATGGACATCGATGGTCCAGCCAACGACAAGGGCCTTTACGCGGCGGTTCCGGTGCAACGGCACATGACGATACAAAATAAGGATCTGGTGCACTGGAACAGGGATGGACGAGTGGGCCAGGTTCGAGTGGGGTTCATGTCGCAGGTTTCACCCGACGGAGAATACGTGGTCAGCACGTTCGCTGGGCCATCGTTGAAGCTGCTCGAGAGCTACTATGTGACGAATTTCATGGACTATCACTTCCTCCAGGTCTTTTACCCAACGCGGGGCATCCTGGAGTGGTACAGCCGAGCCACCGGGGAGCGCCAGCCTTTGCCGGGAGCGGATGATCCGCAATTTGTGCAGACGGATGGGGTCTGGAGTCCTGACGGCAAATACATCGTGTTTGCTCGCGCCGAGGCAAGGGACCCGCGCTCCAAAGGTCAGAAGGTGGCGCTGCACGCGAATGATCCAAACGAAACTCCGATTCAGTACGATCTCTACCAGATTCCATTTAATGGCGGCAAAGGCGGGACGCCCAAGCCGATCGTTGGCGCCTCGCACAATGGCATGAGCAATAATTTTCCGAAGGTTTCGCCGGATGGACGGTGGATCGTATTTGTGCAGTGCAAAAACGGCCAGCTCATGCGGCCCGACAGCCAACTCTATATCGTCCCCTTCGAAGGTGGAGTTGCGCGCCGGATGCGAGCCAATACCCGGCTCATGAATTCCTGGCATAGCTTCTCACCCAACGGGCATTGGTTGGTTTTCTCGTCCAAGGCGCGCACGCCTTATACACAGATGTATCTCACGCACATTGACTCCGATGGCAATGACAGCCCGGCCATCCTGATTGACAACACGACCGCCGCGAACCGCGCCGTCAACCTTCCGGAATTCGTCAACATATCGAGTGACGGGATGGAAGACATCCAGGTCCACGTTACCGACGGAGCCCAGTAAATGGAGGACCGGCAGCAGATTCGTGGGGTCAGCCTGCTGAGCCGCGACCGTTCGGGAAAGGACTTCGGGCGCGATGCGGATTAGCATTGGCTTGATCCTCTGGTTCTGGTTGGCGTCGAGCTCCTTAAGCGGGGGCGAGTCTTGTATAGCTCCGGAGTCGATGCGTTCTAGTCTCCATGGCCATCCGACGGCCGAGACCTTCGCCGACTTGGGAATCTGGTTTGGTGAACAGAAGAAGTACGCATGTGCTGCCGATGCTTTTGCTGCCTCACTCCGTATTCAGCCGAATTCCGCCAACGTCGCTTTCATGTTTGGGGCCAGCCTATACCTATCCGGGAACGTGGTCGATGCAATCGCCGTTCTCCAAGAGTCGGAGGAGATCGACCCGCGGAACCCGAAGCTCCACCCAGTACTGGCGGCGGCGTTCGACGAGGTGCATCAGACTGAAAAGGCGGAGGCCGAGTGGCGTACCGCATTAGCGATGGACCCAGAGTCTTCGGATGCTTTAGATGCTCTGTCGCGAGACCTTATTCTCGACGGCAATAGTTCCGAAACGATTGCGCTCCTGGAAAATCCCATCATTCGCGGTCAAAGAACTGTAGAGCAGAGTCTGAACCTTGGGTTGGCGTATGCCAGAAGCGCGAAGCCGGAAGAAGCCGTCAGGGTTCTGCGGGACGGGTTGAATACTTCACCAGATTCGCTCGCACTTGCCAATGAGTTGGCGGATCTACTCGTGCAACTCGACCAGCCCGAACAAGCGAGCTCCGTTCTGAGCCTCGCGCTAACCGCCCATCCCGGCGATCGCAATACGGAAATTTGTTACTTGCGAACGCTGGTTGCCATCCACTCGGAAAAGGCGAAGCAGGTGGGAGAGGAACTCTTGCTCAGCGCACCGCAGAACGGGGAAGTGCTGTATCTAAACGGAATCCTTGAGATGCAAGAAGGAAAACTGCAGGAGGCGCGCTCCCATCTGGAAAAGTCCGTGGCCCTCGATCCGAACGTTGCGATGTCGCACCGCGTGCTCGGTGAATTGCTGTTTCAGCTAACAGACATGGCAGGAGCGAGGGGGCAGTTTGATAGAGCCATTGCTCTCGGGGACAACAGCCCAGAGATCCAGGAGAAGCGGTCGAAGACATTGGAAGGCCTTGGGGAACGACACTAGACGCGGTGCAGTTCCGCAGTCGTCAGCGCACTTCCAGCGAGACGACGTCGCCGTTCGTGGGTCCGCCGGGCTTGTAGTTCACCGTGACCTGGCGGTCGTGCCAGTCGCAGGAGAAATCGTCGGCGCCGATCAGGACTAGCGACTTGAAGTCGGGTGCGCGCAACTTCATCACGGAACCGTTGGCGGTGACCGTCAGAATTGCGGCAGGGGCTTGGGTGCAGTCCACTGAGTCGAGGCGGCCTTTAACGAATTTCGCGGGGCGATGGTCCCCGGGCGCGGCTGCGGAATTTTCGGCGGCGGCTCGCTTGGCAGCGTCTTCCTCAAGCACATCGAATGGCGACTTCTGCGGCGCGAGTTTGGATTGCTGCGTCCCGCCGAGCGGGATGCCGTACTTGCGCTCCCCGCTGGCCCGCTCGGTGAGCTCGTGAGCCAGGGTCACGATCTGCGGATTGCTGCTGGCGTTCAGGCGGTCGAGCAGTACCTGCGCGGCGTCCCACTTTTTGCTGGCCACGTAAATCTGCGCCAGATGATAGGTATAGAGCTCATTGCGCGGACTTAGATTGATGGCGGCGTGCTCGGCCTGCATGGCGGCGGGCGTGCTGCCGCCCTCATTGCGGGCGACCGCCAGCAGATCGTAGGCGTCGGCCATTTCCGGATACCACTCCAGGACGGCTCGAAGTTCCAGCATCATGTTGGGCAAGCCCTGAATGTCGGCGTGCTTCGCCTGCGCCACCCGGTATTTCAGCACCGACATGTAATAGCGCAGCCACATGTCGCGCGGATCAAGGGCGATGCCGTCGGCGAGCTCGGTAGTGGCTTCGTCGAATTCGCCGTGCTGGATGTAATCCCACGCCAGGATCCGGTGGGCGAGCGGGCTGCCCATGGCGTTGGTGGGAAGAAGGTCCGGGTCCTCGCCCGGCCTCCTCTCTTCTTTCTTCGATTCGAATTTCTTGTCGGATGCGGTGGGCGCCGAAGCCAGTGCGTGCAAAGCCTGCAGCCCGACGTCGCGACGTTCGGGAATGCGGACTTCGACTTCGGCATAGAGGGCGCGCTCGTCCGCTTCGGGCAAGGCCTTGGTCGTGATGACCGAGTCGTCCGGCCCCACAAGAGCCGGGAACCGGTACATCTGGTCGGGGCTGGCCGCGGTTGAAGGGTTGCGATTGGTCTGCCGGGCGCTGTCGAGCGTGGTGAGCAGCGCGGTCTGCGCGTGGAAGTAATCCTTCACCGCGTGTTCCAGTTGAGCGGAACTCATGCCGAAGGCCTGCTGAATGGCGTCTTCCACGGGGACATGCTGGTTCAGGACGAGGTTAAAGTAAGCTCCGATTTCGGACAGTTTTTTTTCGTGAAGCAGGTAGTGCATCACGATCCAGGACTCAGCGTAGTAGAGCGTGTGGTGCGTGCCCTGGTTGCGGGTCGAGGTGTCATGCTTCATCGCGAACAGGTCCGGTAGGGGCAGCCAGACCTGCGCGCCGAGTAATTCGGTGAGCGACTTGGCGGGATTCGTTTCGCGCTGGTTGCCGAGCAAGTCTTCCGTGAGAGAGGAACGAAGTTCGGGGTCACCGCCGATTTCGGCGGTCTTGTTGTCGACGTGAATTGAGCTGAAATATTCGGCAAGGCCTTCGTCGAACCATCCTTGGGCGGGCGGATAGTTGAAATTCAACAGCATGCCGGCGAAGTCGTGAGCGACCGCGCGCCACGATTCCTCTTCTGAGAGGTTGAGAACGATGAAGTCCTGGTCGTCGCCGGGGAGAAAGAATCCGGGAACGTCGATGGGCTGACCCTGGCGAAGAGGAGCGAGTTGGTAGTAAGACTTGTCGTTCTTGAAAGCGAGGATGGTGAGCGGGACCGATTGATTCAGCCGTTCTTTGCCCAGCGTCATCGCGAAGACCGCGCGCATCTGCTCGAAGCGCAGCGCGACCTCGCGACCTTTCTTTTCGCCGGCGTCGGTGATCACGGTGAAGTGGGTGGAGTGGACTTCGAGCCAGGGGGGCTCGGCAGAAAACAAGATCGGGCACAGCAGCAGGCTCAAGGCAGCCGCGCAAAGGGACAAAGCGAGCCTGTGAGAAGGGCGAGTCATCGGTGTTGTGGAGCGTACACTGAGCGTCACCTAGCGAAAGTTTAGCACCGGAGGGGACGCTGATTGCGCGTACCGCTATAATTCCTCAGTTCATGTCAAACTCCTCTAGAAGTGGGTTCCGGGCTCTGTTTTGTTTTGCAATTCTGTTGGCCTCTCTCACCGTCAGTGCTGCTTCCGGCGCATCGTGGAATGGCGTCTTGCTCGATTCTTCGGGGAAGCCCGTGGCCAAGGTAGTCGTTAAACTTCATCCCACTGCCGGAGGGCCCGACTATACCGCAACGTCTGAGGCAACCGGCAAGTTCGCATTTGGCGAAATTGCCGGGGGTCCTTACGAGCTTTCGGCCACAACCTCAGGAAAAGAGTGGAAGGCGACGCTTCCGCTGCTCGTCACAGACGGGGCCGTCCTGACCATGTCGCTGCAGATGTCTGTGGTGGGGCAGGAACTCCAAACCGTTTCCGCCAGCGCAGGGATCACTGCGCAGGCCGGCGGCGGCGAGCATCTTTCCAGCGCAGAAGTTTCGAGTCTGCCCCTGAACGCGCGCGACTTCAGCAAATTGTTGCTGCTGGCGGCAGGCACCATGACTGACGCTAACGGAGCCGCCAATTTCACCCAACAATTTGCGGTTAACGGGCAGCGTGGGGTGACAACCGTCTTCGCGACCGACGGATTTGATACCACGGATCCGGAGATGGGCGGGGCGACGTTTTCCAACTTCAACGTCGATGCGATTCAGGAAGTACAGTCGAACTCTGGCGTAATGCCCGCGGAAATCGGGCACGGGGCTGCGAGTGACACGAATGTCGTGACCAAGTCGGGGACGAATCAGATCCACGGAAGCCTGTTCGAGTTTGTGCGGAATGCCGCGTTCGATGCGCGCAATTATTTCGATCCGTCACCGGCGATCAGCGGCCGCAGAATTCCTGCGTTTGCGCGCAACGAATTTGGATTTACCAACGGCGGACCAATTGTGCTGCCCGGGTATGACGGGCGCAATCGCACTTTCTATTTTGGCGAGTATCAGGGATTTCGCCAGGTGCTGGGCACGACGCAAGTGCTCCCGGTGCCCAGCCTGGCGGAGCGCCAGGGAATCGATACCACGACCTTTCCCGGTGACACGCTGACGGTGCCGGTGAGCGGCGCAATCGTGCCGGTGCTGAACGGATATCCCATGCCCAATGAGCCGGCGGGAGCATTTGGCGATCGAACCTATGCGGCCTCTTCGAAGGTGGTGACGCAGACGGACCAGTTTTCGATTCGTGTTGACCACAAGCTTTCGGACAAGGCGTCGCTGGCGACGCGATTCAGCTTGAATCAGGTGACGGGCCCGCTGACCAATCCGGACCAGACCGCGATCAATCCTGGCTTTGGGGTTCGGTTTTTAGATCACCAACGCAACTTCGGAGTGCACTACACACGCGCGATTTCCGCGCATCTTATCTCGGACACTTCACTCAGCTACATCCGCAGCACGCCATTTTTCCCCACCGACAATCACACGCAGCCCGGGATCACGTTTGCTGACGGTCTGTTTCAGCCTTACTTCCAGCCCGCCGGATCGATTTTCGGCTCGTACAGCAATCTCTATCAACTCAAGCAGGACTTTGCCTGGGTGCGCGGAACGCACACGTTCAAGTGGGGGACGGAGATTCGGGCCAATCGAGACTCCACCATCTTTGGTGTGAATCCGAATGGTTTGTACGAATTTGGCGGAGGCACCGCGTACTCGCCGGTGAATATTCCTTCGGCGAGCGGCACACACAATATAAAGGTAGGCGATCCGCTGCCGGACTCATTGACCGGGCTGCTGACCGCGACCTCGTATTCCTACAATATTATGGCCGCCGCGAGCATTACTCCCGTCGGCGACAAGTTTAATGAAGCCGGGGTCAGGCGAGAGGCCTACAACTTTTATTTTGACGATACCTGGAAGGCGACACCGCAGCTCACGGTGAGCTACGGTCTGCGTTACGAAGTGAACAGCCGCATCCATGAAGCCACCAAGCGGACATCGCTCCCGATCTTTCTTGGACCCGACGGCAAGACTGTGCCCTACGGCGATACGGCAGCCACGCAGAAGATCCTGATCAATCCGCAGCCGCCTTACGATCAGGACTGGAATGGATGGGGGCCGCGACTGGCGCTGGACTATGCTGTGAGCCCACATACCGTGCTGCATGTTGGCGGGGCGATTACGACGCTCATTCCGAACTTGTGGCAGGACAATGCCCTGACTGCGTCGATTCCGTACGTTTTTGCTCCTTCGATTTACGCGCAACCGAAAGAGCCAATTTCCTTTCAGAATACGTTCGTCCCGCTGAACCTTCCCACCGCGTACAACATTCAGGGGCAACCGATATTTGCGACGGGCCGCTCGCAGGATGTTCCTGCCAATACTGTATTTGACTATGTGCGGTTTCAGAACGATCTGGAGGCGCTCACGCCGGGAAATGTGCAGTTGCTCAACATCAGCGGCATCGCGAAGAATTTCGCCAATGGCTACATGGGAAGCTGGACCGCGGGCGTCGATCATGATTTCGGCGACTTCAAGTTCAACGCATCATATGTTGCCACGGCGGGAATTCACCTGGCGAGGTTCTACAACACCAACGGATATGGCGGGGCCTGCCAAGGATTTGCGCCGTTCACGCAATTCAGTTCGCCGTGCCATGCCACCGGCGGGTTTGGGCCGGAGACCATCATGAGCAGCGGTTCACACTCGAGCTATCACTCGCTGCAGACGAGTCTGACCAAGAATTCTGCTCGCTTAGGGCTTGGCCTGCAAGCCAGCTACACGTACTCGAAGGCGCTCGACGATACCAGTTCTGTGCTGGGCGGACTGCTCGGAGCCTCGGGCACGATTCTGCAAGCGGCGCCGCAAGATCCGTGGGACCCCTCGGCAGAAAAAGGGCCGTCGACGTTCGATGTGACCCATGTATTTGCGGCGAGTGTGATTCAGTTGTTGCCGCTCGATCGAGTGGGATTTCTGCGGCCACTGGGGAAGACTCTGACGAAGGGCTGGCAGTTTCTGAACATCACGACCCTGACGACCGGATCGCCGTTTACCGTATATTCGGGAGTGCAGCAGACGGGTGCAGGTGTAGGCGGAGGCGACCGTCCGGATCTGGTTGCGATGCCGCATACTTCAACCAGCCGCCCGGTACGGGACGATTATTTTGGTCTAGGCGCAGTCGGCAACCGGTCGTTCTTCAGTATCCCGATCAACCTTCCCGGTGGAACTGGCCCCAACAGCGGCCGCTTCGGCACGCTGGGTCGGGATACCTTTCGCGGGCCGGGATATCACGACTTTGATTTCGCGCTCATCAAGGACACTCCGTTCGGCCATCGCGGAGGCGCGGAATTGGGGACGTTGGAATTCCGGGCGGAGTTCTTCAACATCTTCAACATCGTAAACTTCGGCTTGCCGTCGAATATCGTCAGTGGCAGCGGATTCGGCATCATCAGCAAGACCGCAGGAACATCGCGGCAGATTCAGTTCTCGCTGAAGATTATTTATTGAAGGAACGGAGTACGTGAGCGAAGCCCGGTCTTCGACAGCCTCATCGTCGATTCGGTAGTTGCTTGTCACGCAGGGTCGTGATCTCTTTGCGAAGGGCGTCGTATCGAAGGATTGCGTTTGCTGCAGCGATGAAGGTGTCTGCGTCACGGCCTCGAAAGTAGCTAAATTCGTCAAACACGGGCCCACATAAAACAGAGGCCATGTGCTTGGCTTCATCCGAAGTCAACGGCTGCCCATCTTGGGAGAGGGTCTCGTCGGACGAGCCCAACGCCACTTGGCATCGAACAATTCCCATCATCCACAGGACAGACAGGTTGTCATATTTCAGGTACAGATCAGCCCCCTGAAAATGACCTAGTTTGGCGATAGGTCTTTGCAATCTTTGGAAAGAGTCGGGTATTTGGCGATTCTAAAACCGGCTGCTCAGAAGCAGCCAAGAGAAGCTCGAGAGCCTTCCGATCATCTCCCCTCCGCGACGCATTGGATGCCTTGCATACTAACTCGTTGTAGATGTCCGCGCCTTTGACTAATTCAGGCACACTACATTGCGCAGATGCTAATTTACCCAGAAAGAAAATTGCGCCGATGGCCAATACGATGACGCCTGGCCGAAATAAACGTCGCATACGTACCTCCTGCTACGAGCACAAATTCGCATGCGTCTCATTCTATGACGCCGGGGTTCGCATGTGACGGTTCTATTCCCAGTTGCCAGAACAGAAAGCTCAACTGATCCACCGAATCACCAATGTCCTGGGTCACTGACCTTCCGCCGGAGTGTCCCGCCTTCATTTCGTAGCGTAGCAGGATCGGCCGGTCCGACCCGGTGTCGGCTTGCAGCAGGGCCGCCATCTTCCGCGCGTGCAGCGGAGCTACGCGGGTGTCGCCGTCACCGGACATAAACAGTACTGCCGGATACTTCACGCCCTTCTTTACGTGCTGGTAGGGCGAATACGCGTACAGCCATTTGAATTGCTCGGGATCCTTGGCGGTTCCGTATTCCGAAACCCAGAACTGCGCCTCCATGAACTGGTCATAGCGCAGCATGTCGAGCAGCGGATGCCAGCAAATCACTGCCTGGTACAGGTCCGGACGCTGCGTCAGAGCGGCTCCAACCAACAACCCGCCGTTGCTGCCGCCAAGAATGGCCAGCTTCGACGGACTTGTGTAGTGGTTCTGGATCAGCCATTCGCCCGCGCCAATAAAATCGTCGAAGACGTTTTGCTTCTTGTCGAGCATGCCCGCCTTGTGCCAGGCTTCGCCGAATTCGCCTCCGCCTCGAATGTTGGCCAACGCGTACACGCCGCCTCGTTCCGCCCACACGATCGCATCGGCATTGAAAAACGGCGTGTTGTTGACGGCGAATCCGCCGTATCCCTCGAGCAGCGCTGGATTCGAGCCGTCCAGTTTGACTCCCTTGGCGTACAGCAGAAACATCGGCACCTTGGTTCCGTCTTTCGATGCGTACCAGATCTGCTTGACCTCAAACTTCGAGCCGTCGACTGGAACCTTTACCTGCGCCCATACCGACTGCTTGCCGGTGGCCATGTCGGTGCGATAGACCGTTGCCGGAATCGCGTACGACGCATAGGTGAAGTACGCAGCGGAGTTCTCCCACCGTCCCTGCACATCGTAAACCGCCCCCAGCGCGGGCAGGCTGGGCTCGAAGGCCAGCTTGCCATCCGGCTGAAAAACTTTCACCATCGAAGCCGCATTCTTCACGTACGTGACCCAGATCTTGCCCCCGGCGAGTGTGACGTTATCGATCGCGGTTTCCGCTTCGGGAACGACCTCGCGCCAGTTCTCGGGCGAGGGCTTGGCGATGTCCATCAGCAGGACCCTGCTGTTCGGCGCTTTGTAGTTGGTCTGCAGAAATATCTGGTCGCCAACGGCAAAGCCAAAGAAGCGGGCGTCTACATTGGTGATCAACGGCTGAATGGGCCCATTGGTCTTAAGGTCCTGCGCCCAGATTTCGACTTTGTCAGCTGCTGAGCCATGCAGCACGTGAAATACGACGTGTCGGCCATCCTCCGAAACATCGCCGATGACGATTGCTTCTTTCGCGTATCCCTTGCCGAAGATGTCCGTGTCGGCTTGCTCTTTTGTTCCCATCTTGTGGAAGCGCACGCGCGGCCCGTCGTCGAGCATGGTGGCATAGTAGAATCCGCTGCCATCGGGCAAGAAAGAAAGATCGAAATACACCCTCGGCGCCAGCACGTCCGCCAGATCGCGATTGGTTGAGACATCGCGCACGTGCAACTCGGTTTCGTCCTTGCCGCCAACGCGCAGAGCGTACGCAAGCAGCGACCCGCTCTTTGTGACATCCATGATGTCAACGTTGGTCGAGTGGTCCGCGCTCATCGGATTCGGGTCGATCAAAACTTCTTCCTGCCCCGCATTGCCCAGTCGGGTGTAGATGACATACTGTTCCTGGTCGGCGGCGCGCTTGCGGTAGAACAGCCGCCCGTTGCGCTCGATGGGCGAGCCGATACGTTCCACTTTCTTCAGCTCGGCCAGACGCTTCTCCAGTCGCTCGCGCCCGGGCCAACCGTCTAGGAGTTTGTGCGTGTAGTCATTCTGCTGGGTGATCCATGCCCGGGTCTCTGGAGAATTCTGATCCTCCAACCAGCGGTAGGGATCGGCCACGGTTATGCCATGCAGAGTTTCTTGAACATCACCCTGGCGAGTGGCAGGTGGCGCGGCAATGGCTGTGCCGGCAGTTTGGGCCGCGGAGAACGCGCTACACATAACAGCCCAAGACAGAATGCCGAAAATTTTATGTTTCATGATCTCCCCCGCCGGAATTCTGCGGTCCAGATCTCGCGATGTCAAGAAGGTTTACGGATCGCAGCGAGAGGAACTTTCCGCACCCGGGTTCCGTAGTGATAGAAGTGGAGGTGTGCCTATGCTGATCCTGCGGTCGGTCGGATTCTTGTTGGTGGCTGCGGTTTCATTCGCGCAGAGTGCGCCGCCCGAGCAGGCAAAGGGACCCGGCCAGGCCAGCACCCAACTCTCGGCCGACGAGATCATGGCGCGCGTAGCCGCCAACCAGGATCGCAGCGAGGCACTCCGCAAGCAGTACGTCTACCTGCAGCACACGCACATTCTCACCCGCAAGCCCAATGGCCGGCTGCTGCGCGAAGAGACAGCGGACTACGACGTCGTTCCAACCGCCGATGGAACCCAGAAAGAACTCAAAACGATTACCGGCCGCTATTGGAATAAGGGCAAGTACGAGACCTTCGAGGGCGAGCCCGTTCCTGAGTCCGGCAGTCTCGATGGCGGGCTGATCCAGAACTTCCGCGAGGATCTGTCGAATGAGAAGTCCAAAGACGGGTTAGCGAAAAACCTGTTTCCGCTGACCACCGAGGGACAGAAAGATTACGAGTTCAAACTGCTAGGGCAGGAAACACAAACGGGGCGCAACGTATACCACATCGAGTTCCACCCGAAGGACAAGAACGACATCAGCTGGGCGGGCGAAGCCTACATTGATGCGGCGGAGTTTCAGCCGGTGCGCGTGTTTACCAAACTATCGCGCCGGATTCCGTTCGCGGTGCGCACCTTCCTTGGAACCGATCTGCCGGGCATTGGCTTCAACGTGGTGTACAAGCGGCAAGAGGATGGAGTTTGGTTCCCCTCTACTTTTGGCACAGAGTTCCGGATTCACGTGCTGTTCTTCATCAACCGCGAGATGACGGTGTCGCTGGAGAATAAGGGCTTTCAGCGCACGCACGTGGAGAGCAAGATGAAGGTGATCGGACCAGTGGAGTAAGCGGCAGTCCCCGACCTTACGACTTAGTCGCCGCTGGCGTGGTGCTGCGTGGGAACCAGGACCAGGCGCGGGCGAGACGCTTCCGGCTGCGAGTTGCGGCCGAACGCATTCAGGATGCAGATCACCGCGACATAGGCGGCGAGAACGCCGAGGCTGACGGATGCGATGACGGTGACGAAGAGGAGCGCGGGCATAATGAACGAGATCACAGTCGACCAACCTTAGAAATTCAGAGTCTGTTGCGCCTCTCCCACCTTCTTATTGCCTGAGCGCGAATCTTCAATCTACCCTGCGTTGACGCTCCGCGCTGTTGACGACTAAGATACGGAGTAGAGCTGTGCAATTCCACTTTCCATCAATTCTGATTACCTGTCGACGTTACGGAAGGGGCATGAACCCCGGCGAACAATGGCGATTACCAAGATTTCCGTCCGTGGCGCCCGGCAGCACAATCTCAAGAACATCGACGTTGAGATTCCACGGAACACCCTCACCGTAGTAACCGGGCTGAGCGGGTCGGGGAAGTCCTCGCTTGCTTTCGACACGATTTACGCCGAGGGCCAGCGCCGCTACGTGGAGACTCTGTCGGCCTATGCGCGGCAGTTTCTGGACCAGATGGAACGCCCCGATGTCGATGCAATTGATGGACTTAGCCCGTCTATCTCAATCGAGCAGAAGACCACCAGCCGCAGCCCGCGCTCAACCGTTGGCACCATCACCGAGATCTACGACTACCTTCGCTTATTATTCGCTTCCATCGGGGTGCCGCATTGTCCCAAGTGCGGGCGGGCGATCAGTCGCCAGTCGGCGGATCAGATCGTCCAGCGCGTGATGGCTCTCAGTCCGGAGGATCGCGTCATGGTGATGGCGCCGATCGTCCGCGGACGCAAGGGCGAATTCAAGAAAGAGATGGAGACGCTCGTCAAGCACGGCTATACCCGGGCGCGCATCGATGGGGAACTGTTCAGCCTCGATGACGAGGCCTTGATCAATCTCGACAAGCGCAAGAATCACACCATCGAAGTGGTGATCGACCGCTTGCTGGTGAAGCCGGGGATCGAGCATCGTCTGGAAATGTCTGTCGGGCTGGCGATGAAGCTGGCGGGAGGCCTGGTGCAGGTCGCGGTCGTCGGCGGCGAGGAGCAGCTTTATTCCGAGAAGCTGGCGTGCCCGGATTGCGGCATCAACGTGCCGCAGCTCGAGCCGCGGTCGTTTTCGTTCAACAGCTTGTATGGCGCGTGTCCGGAGTGCCATGGCCTGGGTAGCAAATACGATTTCGATCCGGCCAAAGTGATCAGCGACTGGTCGAAGCCGCTGCTCGATGGTGGGCTGGGGCCGGGATCGGCGTCGCAGAATCTGATTCATCAGTTGCAGATTGTGGCGGCCGCATATGGCATCGACTTGAATACGCCGTTCGAGAAACTGCCCGAGAAGACGCAGGAATTTCTTTTGAACGGCGAACCCGGTCGCGGCGGGAGAACAGGGTTTCACGGGATCTTCGGATATCTGAAACAGAATCTGGAGGAGTCTACTTCGGAAGGTTATCGGGACTGGCTGATGGATCACATGTCGGCGACCGAGTGTCCGGCGTGCCACGGGAAGCGGCTGCGGCCGGAAAGCCTGGCGGTTAAGGTCAACGGGATGTCGCTTGCCGATTTCACCGCGATGCCAGTGGCGCGCTCGCTGGCGGTAGCGCAGGGCATCAAGCTGGCCGGACGCGAGGCGGCGATTGCTGGGCGCGTCATGCACGAAGTTGTAGAGCGACTGCAATTCCTGGATGCGGTGGGACTGGGATACATCTCGCTCGATCGCTCGGCGGCAACGTTGTCGGGCGGTGAGGGCCAGCGCATTCGCTTGGCGACGCAGATTGGCTCGAAGCTGCGCGGCGTCCTGTATGTGCTGGATGAGCCATCGATCGGACTCCACCACCGGGATAACGATCGGTTGCTGACTGCGCTGGAGAATCTACGCGACCTCGGCAACACGGTACTGGTCGTCGAGCACGATGAGGAGACGATCCGGCGCGCGGATTATGTCGTCGATCTGGGGCCGGGCGCGGGGCGGCACGGCGGAAATTTGGTGGCGCACGGCACGCCGGCCGAGATCATGAACGATCCCGACTCGCTGACCGGGGCGTACATCTCGGGGCGGACGTCAATTGCGATGCGGCCGGAGCGGCGGCATGCCAACGGGGCAGCGCTCACGATTCTCGGCGCAAAAGAAAACAATCTCAAGAATCTGGATGTGACCTTTCCGCTCGGCGTAATGACCGTGGTGACGGGCGTCTCCGGGTCGGGCAAGTCGACGCTGGTCAACGACATCTTGTACCGGGCGCTGGCGCGGCAACTTTACCGGTCGCGCGAAAAATCGGGCGAGCACAAGGCGATTTCGGGCGCGGAACATATAGACAAGGTGATCCGCATCGACCAGTCGCCGATCGGGCGGACGCCGCGCTCGAATCCCGCAACCTATACCGGAGTGTTCACGCAGATCCGCGACTTCTATGCGATGCTGCCCGAGTCGCGCGAGCGCGGCTACAAGGCGGGACGGTTTTCGTTCAACGTCTCCGGTGGACGCTGCGAGGCATGCCAGGGCGAGGGACAGCGGCGCATTGAGATGAATTTTCTGCCCGATGTGTACGTGCTGTGCGAGGTCTGCGGCGGACGGCGCTACAACCACGAAACGTTAGCGGTGAAGTACAACGGAAATTCGATTGCCGATCTGCTCGAAATGCCGGTCTCCGACGCGCTGCCGATTCTGGAAAACATTCCGCAGGTAAAGCAGAAGCTGCAGACTCTGGTCGACGTCGGCTTGGGATACATTCATCTGGGACAATCGGCCGTAACGCTCTCCGGCGGCGAGGCCCAGCGCATCAAGCTGGCGCGCGAACTGAGCAAGCGGCAAACGGGCAAGACTCTGTACCTGCTCGACGAGCCAACAACCGGCCTGCACTTCGACGACGTAAAGAAGTTGCTCGACGTGCTGCACCGGTTGACCGATCTGGGGAACTCGATCATTATCATCGAGCACAATCTGGACGTGATCCGCAACGCCGACTGGATCATCGATTTGGGACCCGAAGGCGGCGAAGACGGCGGACGCATCGTGGCGCAGGGCACACCAGAGCAGGTTGCTAAAGTAAAGAAGTCGTACACGGGGCAGGCGCTGGGCGCGTACTTCGGGAATGGGAAGCGCAGTGCTTGATGCTCTCGTGGGGCACATCGACAGGCATCAAGAAAAAGCTGTCATCCTGAGCGGCGTTTCTCTGCCGCGAAGAGCCTGCCCTGGGCGAAGTCGAAGGGATCTGTGCAGGTGGCGGCGTATTGCATAGGTCCTTCGCTTCGCTCAGGATGACAGTTTCGTGTGTCGAACTGGATATGGATCCTGCCAGTCAAGAACGCTGAACCGGGCCATACCGATATTTTCTGCGCATTCGATAGACTGAGCGTAACTGAAAAGGAATTCATTCTGTCATCTTCTGACAATCCGCAGTTCGATCCGCAACCGCTGGTAAGCACCGAGCCTCAGCCGTTGGCGCCGGCCCCGCCGGATCCCTTCGCGAGCGCTCTCAATCCTGAAGTGACCCTCACTCCAACTCCACTGGGACAACCGCCGATCGAGAATCCCATCTGGAGCGGCTGGGATGTCCTCGTGATCGCCGCGTTGACCCTGGTCGCGATGCTCATCTTGCAGCTTCTGGTGATTTTTGCTGCGGTCTGGTTTGTCTATCCGCACTCGAATCTGGCGGAAGTGGCGCAGAAACCCATTCTGCTGCTGGTGTCGCAGTTTCTCATCTACGCCGCAGTGGCCGCCTGCATGGTCATGCTCGTCGAAGGCAAATACCACGTGCCCTTCTGGCGGGCGATCGGCTGGAACTGGCCGCAATCCGTATGGAAACTGCTGGCCCTGGGCGCGGCGATGCTGTTCATCCTCGGCCTGCTGCAAAGCCTGTTGCCCATGCCTAAGGACACGCCCTTCGAACACCTCTTCGATCGCCCGCGCGATGCGTACCTGCTGGGGATTATCGCCGTGAGCATCGGCCCGCTGATGGAGGAGTTGTTCTTCCGCGGATTTATGTATCCCGTGCTGGCGCGGCGTATGGGCGCAGCCTGGGCGATCGTCCTCACCGCCTTGCCGTTCGGCTTGATTCACCTGCCGCAGTATGGCTGGGCCTGGGGAGCGGCGCTGGTCATTGTGATGGTCGGCGTAGTGTGTGGCGTCGTGCGGGCTGTCACTCGTTCCGTTGGCGCAAGCTTTCTTGTGCACGTTGGCTACAACGGGACCCAGATGATCCTCGCGCTGGTGTACACCCATGGCTTCCGGTACATGGAGAAGGCCCTCATTGGTGGGTGGTGAAATCCACTTCTCAGCTGCCCCGAAAGCGTGGGGCGCCAGCTCTGTTCCCAATTTGGGAATTCTTCTCTCGTGTCACGGCAGAGCCGGGATTGACGTATAGTATCCAGACCCAGACTTCGGATAAGGCATGAGTCAACCAGCAGTTCCCAGTCCTAACCAGGAACCGTCGTCCAAGAGTGTAGCCGAAACTCTTTTGTCGCCCAGCATTCTGGAAGCCGTTCCTGACGCTGTGATTGTCGTGAATCGGCAGGGCGTGATCATCCAGGCGAATTCCCAGACGGAAACTCTCTTCTCCTACACCCGGGAAGAACTCATCGGCCAGAGGATCGAGATCCTGGTTCCGGAGCGGCAGCGTCCCGAGCACGACCGTCATCGCGAGCAGTTCCACTCCAAGCCGAAGATCCGGCGCATGGGATCGGGACTCGATCTTTACGGCAGACGCCGCGATGGCTCCGAGTTTCCCGTCGAGATCAGTCTGAGTCCAGTCTCCACTCCCGACGGAACGATGGTGCTGAGCGTCATCCGCGACATCAGCGACCGTAAGCATATTGAGGAAGAACTTCACCGCGTCAATGAGGAGCTCGATCGCCGCAAGACCCGCGAGCTCCGCGATTCTCAAAACCGGCTTGCGTTGATCGTCGATTCCTCGCAGGACGCCATCATCGGCAAGAACCTCGACGGCATCGTCACTCACTGGAATAAAGGCGCTGAACAAATCTACGGGTACACCGCTCAGGAGATGATTGGCCGGTCGATCACGGTACTGGCTCCCAAGGAACGAGAAGACGAGATTCCCAAAATCCTCGAGAAGATTCGCGACGGGCACCGGGTCGAGTACTTTGAGTCGGTGCGCGTCACCAAAGATAAGCGGACCTTGAACGTCTCCATCTCGGTATCTCCCATCTACGATTCCGAGGGCAAGGTGGTGGGGGCGTCGACCATTGCCCGTGATATTACCGCGCAAAAAAAGGTCGAAGATCAGCTGCGGCAGTCGCAAAAAATGGAGGCGGTCGGCCGATTAGCCGGTGGCGTCGCGCACGACTTCAATAACCTGCTCGGAATTATCACCGCCTGTTCTGAACTCCTGCGGAGCCGCGTCGACCAGCAGAGCCTGGAATACATCGACAACATTCGCGAAGCGTCGAAGCGCGGCGCGTCCCTGACCCGCCAGTTGCTGGCCTTCAGCCGCCGCCAGCCGCTGCAGACCCAACTGTTCGATGTGAACGACCGGCTCAAGGATGTGATGAAACTGTTGCGCCCCCTGATGGGCGATGACGTTGAGATCATCCTTCTTCCACGGGCGGCAACGGCCGTGGTGGAAGCCGATCCCGGCCAACTGGATCAGATTGTGATGAATCTGGCGGTGAACGCGCGCGACGCCATGCCGCATGGTGGAAAGCTGGTGATTGAAACCGCCGTCTTCGACTTCGACGAATCGTTCGTGCGAGAGCATCCTTCGATCGTTGTGGGGCGTTACGTCATGCTGGCCGTCAGCGATAACGGCACCGGCATGGATGAGGCGACGCGAACCCGCATCTTTGAGCCTTTCTTCACCACCAAAGAAATAGGCAAGGGAAGCGGGCTGGGGCTCGCGACTGTGTACGGCATCGTCAAGCAATGCGGAGGTCATGTTTGGGTCTACAGCGAACCCCGCCAGGGCACCACGTTCAAGATTTATCTTCCCAGCGCGGAGCACAAGATAGGGATCGCGTCTGAGGCTCAGGTGGAGTCGTTGCCTCCGCGGCGGGAGGGCGTCACGCTCCTCCTGGCGGAAGATGATCCCATCATGCGCCGGCTCACCCGGAGGATGCTGGAGGCACACGGTTATCAAGTCCTGGAAGCCGAGGATGGCAAGTCCGCGCTGCACGTGATCAGCTCTTACTCCGGATCGATTGCTCTGGCCCTCACCGACGTAGTGATGAAGGGAATGAATGGTCCGGAACTCGTATTGCGGCTGATGGATTCGTACCCGGCGATCAAAGTCGTCTACATGTCGGGATACACCGGAGAACTGGTGGCGAACCACGGCTTGGTCGCTGGCATCCCCCTGCTGGAAAAGCCGTTCACGCGAGCCGATCTGCTCAAGACTCTTGATCTTGCGCTGGGGTAGTTGCTGTGGCGCGGCGCACGGCGTTCTCGGGTGTCCCAAAAGAGTCGCGCGTCAATAATCCGCTTTACTTTAGTCGACTTGTTCCCAGCTATCGTCCGGATCGTACTCCGTCATGGCTGCCGCCACGTCCGAGGTCTGCGGCCCTAAATCCTTCTGATACACAACTCCACTCTGATTAACGATGAAGGTCATGACCCCTGAATTGTGATACTCGGCGGGGTAGGCCACAAAGCCGAAGCCGCGGGTGAGCTTGCCGTCGCTCACGTAGTCGAGCGCGCCGCCCTTTGCGGCAGCTCCTTGCTTCGTCAGCATCCGGTAATAGTAGCCGTGGAAGGGCGCTCGCTGTCCCTGTTGGATCTGGTAGCCTTCGCTGGCCGCCGCCACCAACAGCGGGCCGATCGGACTCGGAGCCTCGTTGCCGGTCGTTTTCCAATAGAGACCGTTTTGTTTGCCCTCGTCGCTCATGAACTTCAAGGCGTAGTGTTTCGTCGTCTCGCCATCGCGCGGCTCAGAAGCGTAGTCTTTCTGGGCCTGAACCAGAGTTTGCAGAATTTCGATGGCATCGTTCTCATTCGTGCCAACGCGTCGTTGAAGAATCTCTTGCTTTCCGCTTGCCGTGTCGAAATACCAGCCGCCACTCCCGTTCTTGACCAGGGGAATGGGAAGCGGCCAATTTTCTGCCCCGATATAGAGAGTCGCGGTTCCATCCGGTTCAATGACGACGCGGTGCATCTCGTCATAGCGGCGGATGAAATTCTCCGCCATATTCTTGTCGGCAACATCGTCGCCAGTGTGGATGATCTCGTTGGCGTTCGACCCGAAGATCGCTGTGACCGTCTGGCTGTCGCCCCCCTTGACGGCGCTGTACAGCGCCAATGCGGCTTCTCCCGGCGTGGCGAAAGTCTTTTCGTTTCCCTGCTGCGCCCGAGAGGAAGAAGACGAAGAGACGACCAGCAGGAGAGCGATAGCCGTGGCGAAAACGCTCAATCCGACTGTGCTTGGTTTGGTCTGGCCCGCCGCGAGCCGCGGCGGGACATCGTTGATCGATCGCATAACCTGCCTCTCCTGCTTCAAACTCGAAGCTACCTTCGGCGTCCACCGGCCGCGTGCGGTTGGGGTCTGGACGCCCCCGCGCGATTTCCTCCAGCGGCTGGAGCAGGCTTCGCCGCCAGGCTTTGCTGGCCGCGAGCGCTGTTGACGCGGGCATTACCACCGGGACTGTAGTTGCTGAACGCGCTACTGCTATTGCCTCGATTCGCCTGCTGGCCGTAGCCCCGAGCCGATTGGTTCTGGGCCTGGCTCAAGTTGTTTGGACGGCTCTGATTCTGGCCCACTCCCGCCCGGTTCTGCTGATTGAAATTGGGCTGGCTGGACCCGCCGGGCCGGTTGCTCTCTCCTAGATTCCCCCGGCTGTTGTTGCTGTCTTTGAACTGAGGCTGATTGTATTTCTGGTTGAAGTTCGGCGTGCTGATGTTGCTCGGGCGCGCCGTATTGTTGAAATTGTTGGCGCGGTAACTATTGTTATTTACGTTGTTGTGGTTGATGTTGTTGCGATTCACATTGTTGACATTCACATTGTTGCGGTTGATGTTGTTGACGTTCACGTTGTTTACGTTGCGGTTGTAGTAGTTGTTTCGATTGACGAAGGTATTCGACGTGGAAATATAAGTATTGTGGTTGTAGACCACAGTGGAGTTGTGCCAACCGCAGCCCCAGGAATTCCAGCCCCATCCGCAACAATGATTGTTGTTGGCGATGGCGGCGCCCACCGCTATCCCGACCCCAAAAGAGATCACGCTGGCCACAGCCAGATCTGCCGATGAGTATCCGGGATAGGCCGGAACGGGCGATCCATACACCACCGTCGGATTGTAGGTCGGCACGTAGACCACCTGTGGCTGTGCCGGCTGAATGACGATGGTCTGGGGCGGAGCCTGCACCACCGTCGTTTGAGGCTCGTTGGAAGATGCCGGCGCGGCCGCGCTTCCCGGCGCCTGATTTTCCACGCTCACATTCTGTTGCTCGTTGCTCTTCAGGTTGCCGGCCTGTTGCGCTCGTTGCCGCATGACCTGGACCGCATTCATTACGCTTTGCGGAATATTGAAATAGGCATCGCCCAGCGCTGACGTCCAGGAAAGACTCGAGGCCATCTGATTCAACACATCGCCAAACTGCGTCAGGGCCTTGACGCTGGCATCCCACGGCTGCTCGTCGGCGGCCTGCATGAGCTGATCGCCTTTCAGGTTTGCATTCTGCTTGAGCCAGCCATTCGCCGCCGAAATCTGATCCGGATAGGTGGAGGCTGCGAGAACTTGCGCGACGAGATTATCGGGGAACAGGGCGATCGGCGCGACTAACTGGTAGAGTTGGTCCGCAGTGGGCACAGCATAAGTTGCGGTGGGTGCCTGGCCCTGCGCGTTCGGCTGAGACTGCTTTTCTTCTGACTTCTTGCATCCGTCCAAGGGCCACGTCAGAAAGGCCAAAGTCACGCTCAAGAACATCGAAAGGAACGGCTTGTGCTTCGCCATGATCAGCCTCCGCGTGATCCGGCACGTTCTCCGCCAGAAGGCACGTAAGTATTCATGAGCGTATGAGCGCCGTTCCGTCGGCATAACTAGCAAAACTCACAGTCGAAGCACAAATCCGTTGTTGCCACCACAGAATTCTGAAAGCCCTTTGGAGTCTTTTGCATAGGAGTCTTTCTTCTCCTGTCTCCTCCACGAAAGTGCCATGTGCGGTATTAAAACCCAACGATAGAATTTCAAACATCCCCCTCAAACTTTCACTCGAAATCTGATTCGGAATTGAGGACAGCATGAGGATTTACCTCGTCATCCTGCTTGCAGGAGTGTCTTTGTTTTCTGTAGGTTGCGGCGGCGGCAGCGCGCCGAAGACGGCGCAGACGCCTCCCCCGGCCACCTACACGATCGGCGGCTCGGTGTCCGGGCTAGCCGGTACCGGTCTGGTGTTGCAAGACAATAGCGGTGACAACCTGCCGGTCAGCGCGAGCGCGACCAAATTCACCTTCCCAACGCCGGTCAGCAGTGGAAGCGGCTACAAGGTCTCAGTCATGACCCAGCCCTCCAGTCCCATCCAGAATTGCGACGTGTCGAGCGCGAGCGGAACCGCGAACGCGAATATCACGACTGTGAGCGTTGCCTGCACCACGGTTACCTATACCGTCGGCGGAACGATCTCGGGCCTGGTCGGGACGGGTCTCGTCCTGCAGAACAACAACGGAGACAACTTGCCCGTCACCGCGAACGCAACGGGCTTCATCTTCGCAACCCCGGTCGACAGTGGCACCGGTTATAAAGTTGCGGTTCTCACCCAGCCTTCCAACCCCATGCAGAATTGTGCTGTCACGAATGCCAGCGGAACGGCAAACGGGAATGTCGCCGCAGTGAACATCGCCTGTTCGACGATCACCTACAGCGTGGGCGGCACCGTCTCCGGTATGATTGGGACCGGACTCGTCCTGCAGAACAATAGCGGCGACAATCTGCCCGTCACCGCGAACGCGACCGGATTCACTTTCCCAACCAGGATCGATGGCGGCGTCGGCTATCAGGTGTCGGTTCTGTCTCAGCCTTCCAACCCGACGCAGAGCTGCGGTGTGACGGCTGGAAACGGAACCTCCACTGTGAACGTCACCAGCGTTCTTGTCACCTGCACCAACATTAACGAATGGACTTGGGTGAACGGACCTCAGGCCGACGACCAGTCCGGGATTTACGGGACTCAGGGAGTTGCCGACACCGCTAACCTGCCGGGCGCTCGATACTGGGGCTCCAGCTGGACCGATGCCAACGGGAGCTTCTGGCTCTTTGGTGGATACGGTTACGATTCCCTCGGAACCGTTGCTGACACGAATGATCTCTGGAAGGGAAGCCTTGACTCCTCCGGCCAATGGACCTGGACGTGGGTCGGCGGCGCGAATGTCGCGGGCGTCGGAGGCACCTATGGCACGGCAGGTACCGCTGACCCCAACAATATGCCGGGCGCGCGTGACTCGGCTTCCAGTTGGGCTGACTCCTCCGGAAACTTCTGGCTCTTCGGCGGCCATGGTTACGATTCCACCAGGAAGGCCGACGACCTGAACGACCTCTGGAAATACAGCGCAGGCGCGTGGACCTGGGTCAGCGGCTCCAACCTGGTCGATCAGAACGGAACCTACGGAATCCTCGGCACGGCGGATCCCGCCAACGTACCGGGCGCGCGCTATTCGGCCGTGAGCTGGGCCGATAAGCAAGGCAACCTCTGGCTCTTCGGGGGCTTGGGTCACGACTCGGGGGGGTTGATCGGTTCCCTCAACGACCTGTGGGAGGGCAGTGCCGACTCCACGGGCCAATGGACGTGGACGTGGGTGAGCGGGTCCAATGTCGTCGGCGCATCGGGAACCTACTCTGGGATTTCCGCGGTCCCCGGAGCGCGGTACTTGTCCACCACCTGGACCGACCCGCAGGGCAATCTCTGGATGTTCGGCGGGTACGGCACCGACTCGGTCGGCAACACCGCGAACCTCAGCGACCTGTGGGAGTTCAATGTCACTTCGCGCCAGTGGACGTTTGCCGGCGGCCTGCAAACTGCCGGTGCCAGCGGAACCTACGGGACTCTGGGCGTCGCTGACCTCGCCAATCTTCCCGGATCGCGAAAAGGTGCCGTCAGCTGGACCGACTCCACCGGGAATTTCTGGCTCTTCGGTGGCATCGGCTTCGACTCCGCGGGCGTGGCTGGTGAGCTCAACGATCTCTGGGTATACAACCCCGGCACCGGCGCCTGGACCTGGCTCACGGGCTCGAACCTTGTCGGTCAAGTCGGCAGCTATGGAACCCTGGGGATCGCCGATCCCAGCAACGTCCCCGGCGCTCGTGGCGGCTCGCCCAACTGGATCGACGCCTCCGGCAACCTCTGGCTCTTCGGCGGGAACGGCCCCATCAGCGGCGTCAACGGCTCCTTCAGCGACCTGTGGAAGTTCGTCCCGTAAGTTGATTCACGCAACCGGTTGCCCCACCCTTCTCGCGCTCCATTCGAGAGGGTGGGGATTTTGATTTCCGAAGCAATGCCCCCGACCCTCGCCGCGATACCCAGACGTTCCACTCCAAACGGAAAACGCGGCCCGCGAGGGCCGCGCTTATCTCTACGGTCGTTTGAAGATTAATGACGCTTCTCCTCGTGACTCCCTCCCGAATGCGTCTCGTGCTGAGGTGCACTCGGCTGAGGATGCGCGCTCTGCGGATGATAGGCGCTCGGTTGCGTGCCGTGAACATTTTCTGGCTTGCGAATTTCGCTCACCGGTTGCGCTCCGTGGCTTCCATGCGTTTCCTGGTGCGCTGCCGGGCTCGCCATCACATGGGAAGGACTCTGCGGATGCGACACTGGATGATTGTCGCCATGACGATCATGCGCCTCGCCCGCGTGCGCGGCTACGACGTCATGTCCGTGAAATTCTCCCGGCCGCGCGGTGGCGGCGATTGCCGGCCGTCCATGGTTCTCCGAAGCCAGGAAGGCCCGATTGCTGCCCGCTTCATGCTCATGCCGCATCTGCACGCCGGTGGGCTCGAAGTGGCGTTCGTGATTCCATCGTTCTTCTTCATGCGTCGGACGAACTCCGATTCCGCCATGGCCTCCGTTGTAGCTGACACGAGTCACCGTGACGTTATTGATCACAGTTCGGTTGTAGATATGAACGTTCGAGATCCTGACGTTGTTGACGCTGCGGTTGTAGAAGAAGTGCGAACCTCTCCAGTATCCGCCCGCATAGCCGGTGCCCACGTAGCCGAACCCGTAGTTCACCCCGCCATAGAAACCGACGTGCGGTCCCCAATACCCCGCATTCCAGCGATAGACGCCTTCGTGCCAACCCCAATAGCCCGGCGTCCACAGCAGGCCGGCCGTAGGCGGCGTCGCCCATGTTCCGGGCACCCAGTAGTAGCCTTCCTGGCCATAGGCCCAGTAGCCGGGCGTCCAGATATAGCCGTCGCCGGGACAAGGCGGCTGCTCATAAACCGGCAGCACCGGTGGGGCGATCGCGACCGAGAATGAAACTCCCGCGAAAGATGGGGCCGCTAGAGCCAGCATCAGCAGGACAAAAGAGAAGCAAACAGCCGAACGCAGAATTCGCATTGTGTCTCCTACTGCTTCTCTCATGATCTTCGGGAGGCACGATAACCGGCTAGATTACGCAAGTCCCAAGCCTCCAGTTTGGCCCAAGTGTGTCAGGGGCTTTACTTATGCGGGTGGCCCACCCTTCGTATTTTGAAGGGTGGGTGAGGGCCACGTTTGCGAGTCCCGCGACTCCGAACGCCTCTACCTCGCACTCCACCAAGCCCCCCAGAACCGCTCTCTCCACGACAGCCGCTCGGGAACCTCCTCCTCCGCGCAAGCCTGAACCTCGATTCGCCCCACCTTCGGCCGCTCCTTCTTCAACAATTGCCACGCCTCCTTGTACGGCCCGTACTTCGCCCCCTTCAGCTTCGGATACAGCGCAATGCTCCCCTGCCCCACCACCAGCTTCGCCGGAATGATGTACCACAAGTCTTCCTGAAACACATACGCCGCCACATAATCAAACGGATCCCCCTCATAAGGACCATCGCATCCCCGCACCGTGCACGAATACCCGCCCCGATCTTTAAACATCGTCGACTTCACCTGCACCCGCACAAACTGCCCTGCGTGTTCCACCGCAAAGTCATACGGCATCACCTCTCCCCAAGGCTTGTTCAAATGCAGCCCCAGTTCAATCGCCCGCATCATGAACCGCAGCTCCACCCACTCCCCACGAGTTTTCGGATGCTTAATCTTCATCCCCCGATTTTTCATACACCTCACCTCTCCTCCGGATTGAATCCAGGAATTCGTCTAAAAGTTGTTAAGAGTTATTGCCTAAAGAGTGTTACGGAGCAGTGTCATCTTGCGCGTAGTCGAAAGACCCTGCGGGTAGCGGTTGCCCCACCCTTCTCGCGTTTTTTGCGAGAGGGTGGGGATTTTGACTTTCCCTAGAAGCGGACTTCCCTTGCCGGGTGCCGGGTGCCCCATTTCTCGCGCGTTCTTTGCGCGAGAAGTGGGGATTTTCCTCGCCACCACTCCGACTTTCTCCCCCAAACGAAAAACGCGGCCCCGAGGGCCGCGCCTATTTCTACCACCATAAAAACAATGTCACACCCACCCGGCGAAAGCAATCCCCCACAGCAAATAAACTTGCCAAAATTCCCATTTCGGGAATTCACTCACGCTGAGGTTGGGAAAGGTGGAAGAGCGGCCCTTCTGGGCCGCGAAACAGTGTGAAATGAAACAACCAAGCCGCAAAAGCGAAACGAGCAAAGCCGCGAAGCGGCGCAAGAATCCAGCCCACGGCGCAAGCCGTGAGTCGCGCCACGGAAGACGACCAAGCCCCAGAGGGGGAGAAAGACAAGAGGCACGAGCCGAAGGGGACTTCAGTCTCGTGTCAAGGACGGGAACTAGGCTGGTCAGCTGGAAGCAGGCCGTTAATCAGTTCTTGAATTGAGGTCGCAAGTCGCGCCGAGTATTCATACGACGCGGGTAGTGGGCTGGCTGTGCTCGCACCAGCAACCTCCAAAGGTCGAAATCGAACGTTGCCAACCTCTGCTTCGCAAGCGCTGACGTGCTCCGCTGGTGTTTGCCGCTCTTTCAATTGTTCTAGTAGTTCTTTCTGACGAGCCAAATCTTCAATCGTGGGCAGGGGCCATTCGTCAGTTCGGGCCAGCGGTACTCCGGCCGTGTGGAATACGGCAAGGACAAATGAAGCGCAAGTCAACCCCACTCTAGAAGGTCCACGCACAAAACCACCGCTAGAGTCGAAGAAATCATTGGGCTGGCTGAATCCATATGGGACCTGCTGTTTGCTAGACAATTTAGCGATACGTCGACAAAACGCGGCTATCGCCAGCCCGCGATCCCCCTCGATCTGCGGCCTTGTCCAAACAACGTAATCGGAACTCGGCGGCTCGGAACGAAGCCGCTCATGCCATGCGAGGTGAAGGATATGCACGGGTTCCCGTTCCGAGACGCGATGGAGCACCCCGATGTGTAAAGAGTTCCTATGAACAGCTACTCCAACACCGCTGACGGTGGATGGAGAGATCTCCGCTCATTTTAGTACGCGCTGCATCGGAGCCTAATCGAGACCGTCTAACAGCGTGTCTGCATCGGCCGGCGATGTGCGTTCGGACAGTTCAGAGCGCGTAGCGCGAGCGAACTCGCTGCGAGAGTTCAATTTTGGCTTTGCCGGAAGAGTTGCCGTGAGAACAGTGATTAGTTGAGCGTTTGAAAATTGCTGAATCGGGATATTTGTAATGGCGCAATCACACTGATCGAAGCGCCCCTGTAACAACATCTCATCGATATTGTCAAAGATCACGTCGAGGGATTCGTCCTGTTTCCCAACTTTGCCTAGCAGCCCGTGGTGCAAGTTCGGATTCGTGAGCAGAAAGTGTTGAGGTATCCACAGGCTTGGTTTGTAGAATCGGCACATGGCGATGGGGACGCGCAAGCAGCGGGAAAAACAAGAAGATTTGTGGATCGCGCATGCGGAGTTGGCATCGGCTCCGGGACATCCGTTCTATCAGCGTTTGAATGAGTTGCTGGAGGCCGAAGGCTTCGACGAGTTTGTCGAGACCCGGTGCGCGAAGTTTTATGCCGAGAAGAACGGGCGTCCGTCGCTGACGCCGGGGATTTACTTTCGGGCGCTGCTGATCGGGTATTTCGAGGGCATCGGGGCGGAGCGCGGCATTGCCTGGCGGCTGGCGGACTCGCTGGCCCTGCGGCGTTTCGTGGGGATCGCGCTGGACGAGTACACGCCGGATCACTCGACGATTTCGCGCACGCGGCGGCTGATCGATGTGGACACGCATCGCGAAGTATTCGGCTGGGTGTTGGGCGTGCTGGCCGATCGTGGGTTGCTGAAAGGCCAGCGGATCGCGATAGATGCGACGACGCTGGAGGCGAACGCGGCGATGCGCTCAATTGTGCGGCGGGACACGGGCGAGAGTTACGAAGAGTTTCTGCGGGGGCTGGCGAAGGCCTCAGGTATCGCGACACCGACGCGCGAAGACTTGGCGCGGTTGGATCGCAAGCGCAAGAAGCGGACGTCGAATAAGGAGTGGAAGAGCCCCACGGATGGCGATGCGCGGATCGCGAAGATGAAGGATGGGCGCACGCATCTGGCGCACAAAGCCGAGCACGCCGTCGATCTGGACACGGGCGCGGTGTTGGCGGTCACGCTGCAAGGCGCCGACCGAGGCGACACGGCCACGCTGGATGAGACGTTGTGCGAAGCCGGAATGGCAGTGGCGGAGCAGGTTGGGCGGGAGGCGGAGTTGCGGCCCAACGAAACGCCAAAGGTGAACGTGGCCGGGATCGAAGAGACGGTGACCGACAAGGGTTATCACAGCGGCGCGGTGGTGAAGCGGATGAAGGTGTACGGCGTGCGCAGTTACATTCCGGAGAAGAAACAAAAGGGACGGCGGAACTGGGCGGGCAAACAGGCCGAGCAGCAAGCGGTGTATGCGAACCGGCGGCGGGTGCGGGGTGCGTATGGCAAGAGTTTACTGCGGCGGCGCGGCGAGTTAGTGGAGCGCAGCTTCGCGCACTGCTACGAGACGGGCGCGATGCGGCGCTGCCATCTGCGCGGACAGGAAAACATTTGGAAGCGGCAACTGATCCACGTGGGTGCGTTCAATCTAAGCCTGATCCTGCGCCAACTGCTGGGCGCGGGCACGCCGCGGGAGTGGAAGAACCGCTTCGGCAGACTTGTTTTGACTCTCTACTTACTCTTCACGTGTCGGATGAGTCAGAAGCGGTTTGCAGAAGCCGAATCTCCGCGTCCGTTGCCAAGTGCTTCGTGAGATCGCGTAGCCGACTACATCGCCCGACTTGCGGGAAATCCGCTACTTGCACCCCGGGCTGCTAGGCCGATTGCCTCGGAAATCCAATGTGTCTCGATGGCCTTAGAAGTGTCTTCGGCCGCAGGAGTCTCAAGAAAGAACGTATACAATTCTGGGAACGCCGTCGAGGCGAATGGGGGAGAAACCTCGAACTGATCCTCAAGAACAAAGTAATTTGCTCTGTGCCCCGTCTGCAACACTGCCAGACGAACACCAAAACCAAATAAATTCGTCACCTTAACAGGGGCTGTTCCAGCAACCAGTGCCCACGCTGTTCCAGCTGAGACATCAAACTGTGAGACGTCACAGGAGTTAGGCTCTCGTACGGCGCCCTGGATCGGCAGCGACGTTATCGCATCACTCATAATGTATCTCCGGTTAAGACGATCTCTTTCCCAAGCAACGCGAGCTCTCCAAAAACTTCGTGCAGCCTGGGTGATGGCAACTCAGTGTTTTCCTGAGGCTCGGTACTTATGTCCACTTCGATCCGGCACCCCTCCTCTCCTGCGCCCATTCCCGACTGGACCGACTGCGGTGTAAGCATCAGCGTGACAGGCACGAATCTAGCGACAGACCACTTGGAGAGGCGATTAATCTGGAACCCATCAACCACGGTGGATCGTCGAGGTCGATTGATCTGGTAGTAAAAGTCTCGGGAGCCTTCCGCATCTAGCTGGACTGCGGTAAGGTAACGCGAGAGATTGCGATATCCCGCGGCTCTATTTTCGACGGGCTCGATCACGACCGCACCAAAGGCCAAACGAACCATCGGAGGGCAGGTCTGGAGCCATCTCGACACCAAAGTGCTGAAAGCATCCAGCGCGTCGGAAAATGGGCCGATACGTCTTGGCTCCTCCGAGACTTGAGTGTCGAGAGGCGGAACGAATAACCAGTCAATTCTCCCAGGCAGGACGGACAATAGTAGGTTCCGCGTTCCGACACGCCCTATTTCTTGCAGTTCTCGCCGTCCGGGTTTTGACGTACTTGTCTCCGGAGCGCTCCCGACGAGTTGCGTCCACCACCCGCTTGGGTCAAGTGCGGCGGCGCCCGCTGGGAACGCGGTGAGCCTCAGCGATTCAGCGAGGAGTTGGCGAACGGGAGCTGGCGTCGGTTGGGACATGCTCTTTACTGATTATATGTCGGGAAGAAACCGTTCCGGGGGATGACCAAAGTATCGAGTGGGTGACTGCAAACCGTAATCCCGACGCGACAAATAGTACCACGTTTTACAAAAGCGGGCTGGCTGTGACCTCCCAATAGGCTGTCAGTTCCACCGGAACCTAGAAGCTGATGTAGGGAATATAGGACAGACGTCGAGCGGCCCATCCTTTCGCCGGGCGCCCCGGCCCTTCGTCCTTTTGAAGGGTGGGATTTCACGGTCGTCTCCCTGCGGCCTTTTTCAACCCTCGGCGAACAAATTAAGACCGACGATTGCACGGTCATTTTCCCCGACTCGCGAAACTTGGCCAGGAAAGCAAACGGGGCAGCTCACGCCGCCCCGCTTTCTGATTAGAGAGTACCGAGTACTGAGTACTACGTTCCTTCCGACCAGCCCGCCAGATACTCTTCCTGCTCCGGCGTTAGCTTGTCGATCTTGATGCTCATCGACTCCAGCTTCAGCTTGGCGACGCGCTTGTCGAGTTCGTCGGGAACTTTGTAGACCGTCTTCTCCAGCTTCTTGCAGTTCTTCACCATGTACTCGACCGAGAGGGCCTGGTCGGCGAAGGACATATCCATCACCGAGGCCGGATGGCCTTCCGCCGAGGCGAGGTTGATCAGGCGGCCTTCGCCCAGCAGGTTGATCTTGCGGCCGTCCTTCAGCGAGTACTCTTCGACGAAGGTGCGCGTGGTGCGCTTCGACGACGACATGTTCTCCAGCGCGGGGATGTCGATCTCGACGTTGAAGTGTCCCGAGTTGGAAATGATCGCTCCGTCTTTCATCAAGCCGAAGTGTTCTTTCGTGAGCACGCTCTTGTTGCCGGTCACGGTGCAGAAGACGTCGCCGAGCTTCGCGGCTTCGGCCATGCTCATGACGCGGAAGCCGTCCATCACGGCCTCGAGCGCTTTCGTGGGATCGACTTCGGTGACGATGACCTCCGCGCCGGCGCCACGCGCGCGGCTGGCCAGCCCGCGGCCGCACCAGCCGTAGCCGGCGACCACGAACTTCGATCCGGCCAGCAGGAAATTGGTGGCGCGGATGATGCCGTCGAGGGTGGACTGTCCGGTGCCGTAACGGTTATCGAACAAGTGTTTGGTGTCGGCGTCGTTGACGGCGACGATGGGGAACTTGAGCACGCCTTCCTTGGCCATCGCGCGCAGGCGGATGACGCCGGTGGTGGTCTCTTCGGTGCCTCCGATCACGTCGGTCAGGGCGTCGGTGCGCTTGGTGTGCAGGATCGAAACCAGGTCGGCGCCGTCGTCCATGGTGATGTGCGGCTTGTGGTCGATGGCGGCGAGGATGTGGTTGTAGTAGGTGTCGTTGTCCTCGCCCTTGATGGCGTAGACGGGAATGTTGTTGTCGCGGACGAGGCTGGCGGCAACGTCATCCTGGGTCGACAGCGGGTTCGAGGCGCAGAGGACCACGTCGGCTCCGCCATCGCGCAGGCAGATCGCCAGGTTCGCGGTCTCGGCCGTGACGTGCAGGCAGGCCGACACGCGGATGCCCTTCAACGGCTGGTTCTTGATGAACTCCTTGCGGATGATCTGCAGCACTTTCATGGACTGGTTCGCCCACTCAATGCGCTTCTTCCCCAAGTCGGCCAGTTCTACGTTCTTAATGTCGCAATTCACAGCTGCTGTTGACATGCTTCTCCTGTGGCGCGCCCGAAAGCGCAGAAACTAAGTTGATAGCTAATGATAATGGATGACGACGGATTCGAGCCCCGCATCTTTTCCGCAAGCATACATGAAAATTCCAGACCAAAATCACTAACCACCAAGGACACTAAGGTTCACGAAGGAAAGAACCCAGGTTCCCTTAGTGTTCCTTCGTGTCCTTTGTGGTTGAAGGTTTTCGCAGCTACTTGCGGGCGGCCACAGGCTCCCGAAGCCCGGCATCGCTGGCCAGCTTCGCCGCTTTGTCGGTCGCTTCCCAAGTGAAGTCCGAGTCGCTGCGCCCGAAGTGTCCATAAGCCGCAGTCTTGCGATAAATCGGACGGCGCAAGTTGAGCGAGTCGATGATCCCGCGCGGCGTCAGCTTGAAGTGCGCGCGAATCAGGTCCGGAATAATCTCCGGATCGACCTTCGCCGTGCCAAACGTCTCAACAAGTACGCTGACCGGATCGGCCACGCCGATGGCATACGCCAACTGCACTTCGCAGCGCCCGGCGAGTCCACCCTTGACCACGTTCTTGGCAATGTGCCGCGCCATGTAAGCCGCCGAGCGATCGACCTTCGTCGGATCTTTTCCACTGAAGGCGCCGCCGCCGTGACGTCCCATGCCGCCGTAGGTGTCGACGATGATCTTGCGTCCGGTGAGCCCGGTGTCGCCCATGGGCCCGCCAATCACGAAGCGTCCAGTGGGATTGATGTGGTACTTGGTGTCTTCATCCAGCAGGTTCGCCGGAATCACAGCCTGAATCACGTGCTTGAGAATGCCAGCGCGCAATTCATCGTTGCCAACATTCTCGGAGTGCTGCGTGGAAATCACAACAGCATCGACACGAAGCACCTTGCCTTTCGCATCATATTCAACTGTGACTTGAGATTTGCCGTCAGGGCGAAGGAAGGGAAGTGTTCCATTCTTGCGAACCTGCGAGAGCCGCATGGTCAGCTTGTGCGCGAGTGAGATGGGAGTAGGCATCAACTCCTCATTCTCATCGCAAGCATACCCAAACATCATTCCCTGGTCGCCGGCGCCGCCGGTGTCTACGCCCATGGCGATGTCGCCGGACTGTTTGTTGATGCTGGAGATGACGGCGCAGGTGTTGGCGTCGAAGCCGTAGAGGGCGTTGTCGTATCCGATGGAGGCGACGGTGCCGCGGACGACGGTTTGGAAATCGACGTAGGCCTTGGTGGTGATTTCACCGGCGATGACGACGAGGCCGGTGGCGGTGAGAGTTTCGCAGGCGACGCGGCTGGTGGAGTCTTCGGCGAGGCAGGCGTCGAGGATGGCGTCGGAAATCTGGTCGGCGATCTTATCGGGATGGCCTTCAGTCACGGATTCAGAAGTGAATAGATAACGATTTTTTGATGCCAAGTGATGTGTCTCCTTCTTAATTCTTATTGCACGTATCAACTTCAGTTGCGCGCGCTGATCGCGCGGCTTGCCTTCATAGAAACCCTGGGACTTTGAATCGAGCGCGACCTGCGACGAATGCACGCGGCGTGGGCGAGACGCCCACGCGACAGCCGGCAATCCTTCGATGTCGCTCAGGACAAGGATGCCGACGCTACGCCATAGGGAAAGTCCTCAAAAAAGGCTAACAGACCCCTCCCGAGGGCGCAACGGTTTTGACCCTAAATGCCCGGGGATGAATTCAATAGCGGAAATGGGGAGGTGGATGGAGGGAATGAGCCGTCCAGCGGGCCGCGTTCGGCTCGGGCCAACAGCCTCGATTGCGTAACTACACAATCACGGTACCGGCGACGGTCGCGGCGCCCGCGCCATATCTTGAGTTCGCTACTCGGTGCGGAGGGCGGTCATGGGATCGACTTTGACGGCGCGGCGCGCCGGGGCGGCGCAGGCGAGGGCGGCGACCAGAGTCAGCAGGACCGTGACGGCGAGCAGGATGAACGGATCTCCGGCACTGTCTTCTGCCCAGAGCGCCAGGACCTTGTTGAGGGCCAAAGCCAGCAGGGCGCCGGCGAGGATTCCGCTGCCCACGCTGACGCCGGTGGAGGAGAAGACGTTCTGCAAGACGTGCATGCGTCCCGCGCCCAGAGCGATGCGGATGCCGAATTCGTTGGTGCGTTGCGCAACCGAATAGGAAACGACACTGTAGAGTCCGATGGCGGCGAGAGCCAGGGCAAGCAGAGCGAAAGCGCCGAAGAGCCACGCGACGAGTTGCTCTTGCTCGAATTCCTGCTGGCCGGTGATCCAGTGTTCGAGATCTTGGACCTGTCCGTTGACCTGCTGGTCGGGGTCGACGGAGTTCACCTGGGTTCCAATGGCGTGGAGCAGGGAGAGTGGGGGAACGTCGGAGCGGATCAGGATTTGGGTCCAGACTCGCATGGACAAGGTATAAGGCACGAAGATCTCGGGGAGGATCGGATTGCGCAAGCCATCGTCGCGTTTGTCGGCGATGACGCCGACGACGCGGAGCCATGTGTTGGCATCCTGCGCGGTCGTGGTGTACGGCGGCTCGTCGACCATCTCGGGGACTTTGACGGAATGGCCCAGGGCGTCGCCGTTCGGGAAATAGAGACGGGCCATGGTCTGATTGATGACGGCGACGTGGGCGGCGTTGTGGTTCTGGGCTTCGTCCCAAATCTCGCCTTGAGCGATGGGAATGCGGAGGAGGGGGAAATAATTGGGGCCGACGAAGTTGACGCGGACTTTTTGTTCGTCGCGGGGAGGCTGGCCGAGGATCTCGACGCGGGTTTGCCAGCCGTTGGAGGGTGGAGTGGCGTTGCTGGAGATGGCTGCCATAGTTACGCCGGGGACGGTCGACGCTTTGTGGAGCAGCTGTTCGAAGTACGCCTGGCGTGAGGGCCAAGTCGGATAGGCGCCGTCGTGCACGGGAATTCCGACCGACATGACGTTGTGGGGGTCATAGCCGAGCGGGGTGTGGAGGAGGTGCAGAAAGGCTTTCATGGCGGCCCCAGCTCCGGCGAGCATGACGAGGGTGAGCGCGACCTGGGCGCCGATCAGGACATTGTGCGTGGTGCGACCGCGGACCATGCCGACAATCTTGCGCGAACTGGATTGCATGACCTGGCTGACTTCGGGGCGAGAAAGCTGAAGGGCGGGCCACAGGCCGAAGAGAATTCCGGTGAGAAGGGCGACTGCCACGCTGAAGCCGAGGACGGGAAGATTGATCTGGATAGCGGCTTCATGAGGAAAGGAGAATTTGGGAAGCAAGGAAACGATGACGGCCAGCGCGCGATAGGCGAGGAGCACGCCAAGGAGAGTGCCGGTGAGTGAAAGCAGGATGGCTTCGGAGAGCAACTGGAGGATGATGCGGCCGCGGCTGGCGCCCACTGCGGTTCGAACGGCGAGTTCATGCTGGCGGGATGTACCGCGTGCCAACAGCAGGATGGAGACATTTCCGCAGCCGATGATGAGCAGCAGAGCGACCGCAGTGCAGAGCAGAGATAGAGTTCCGCCGAGTTGATGAACAAAATTGTCGTTGAGGCCGACGACGTAGAACTTTTGCCAGGAAACGGGAAAATGTTTTGGGGTTTCTTTGGCGAACTGTTCGATCAAAGGCTGCAAGGCGGCATTCGCTGCTTCGTGAGTAACTCCTGGTTTGAGACGAAGGCCGACGTAGTACGCCTTGACGGGATCCTGGGTAACTTTCAGCGGGAGATAGACGTCGCCGTCGTCCCAAGTGAAGCGCGGGGCCGCGACGCCGACGATGGTGTAGTTCTTGCGAACCAGTTGGATGGTCTGTCCCAGGACGGCGCGATCGGAATTGAAGTGGCGTTGCCAGAATTTGTAGCTGAGAACGGCGACGGGTTGAGGGTCCTCGCCGTCGATGGAATCGGAAGGAATCAGGCCGCGCCCGAGGGCGGGAGGGACGCCCATAAAGTTGAAACTGTTGGAGGTCATGTAGGTGCCCTGGACGTCCTCGGGAAGGTCGTGGCCGGTAACGGTGAGACTCCAGTCATCGGAGATGAAGGCATCTTCGACGGTAGGGGCTTTGCGGATGCGCTGCCACTGCGAGGCGGTCAAGCCGAACCCCATGTCGCGCTGAGATTTGTCGCTGACGCGCATGTGGACCATGCGGTCAGGGGCCGCATAAGGATAGGGATCCAAGAGGATGGCATAGATGACGCTGAAGACGGCGGTGGTGGCGCCGATGCCGAGAGCGAGGGAGAGGATGGCAGTCACGGTGAAGCCAGGATTCTTGCGGAGCTGACGGAAGGTAAAGCGGAGGTTCGGAAACATGGGCGAAGTTCTCCGGATGAAATGATGGCACGCCGGAGGCCAATCGAGGGGAGAGGCAACCTATTCAATTCGCAAGGGGAAACAATTTGTAGGGTGGAGTTCGTGCTGTCCGGTTTCGCGGGGAGGTGTCCAGCAATGAACAGGAAGGGGAGCCGTCGTGGGGATTGATTACGAAATTTAAGCCAAGGTTCACGGATCGGCACGAACGGATCAAGTAGATAAAAGCGAGTATGTTTGCGGCGATGTCAGCACGAACTCAAGTGAGTCCGCATTCTCACTGCTAAAGCGCGGAGTGATGGGCCAATTCCATTGCTGTTAGAGAAGCATCTGCATCGCTCTCTTGCGGAGTTTGAATACAGGTTCAACCGCGCACGGATGCGGATGTATTCATAGCGAAGTGCAACGGCTCTGCGGATTCAAGCCGCCGCGTTTCGCGGCGCGGGCCGAAAAATTGAAGGCGGAATCAAACAGATCGCTTGCAATTTTCGGCTGTTGGGATATGCTGTTCGGTCCACATGACTTTCGTAAGATGCACCCCGGTGACCACATCGGGCATCCTTAACGTATATATGAACTCAGGGCGCAAACAGCCGCACGGCACTGGGAGCCAAGACTTGAGATTTACCATCGAAACGGAACTCGAAACGGACGGGCGTTGGATCGCGGAGATACCTCAGGTTCCGGGCGCATTGGCTTATGGGGCGACCAAGGAAGAAGCAGTGAACAAGGCATATGCGGTAGCCCTCAGGTCAGTCGCGGACGATGTTGAACATTCAGACGAAGCCCCGCCGAGTTCAATAAGCTGGGAGCGCCATATCGCGTGAGCCAGTGGTCGAGCACTAAAGCTCGAATCGTCTATAAAGCACTGCTCAAAATTGGCTGGACGTTTCTCCGTCAGGTTGGCTCCCACAAGAAGTTGTCACACCCCAATTTCCCGAATTACACCTGGTCGTTCTCTGATAGCGATGAACTCGGTCCAGTGATGCTGGCACGCATCGCCAAGAAGACTGGGCTGAAACCATCCGATATTTAGCGAGAAGTCTTAGGTTTGCGTGGGGCCCTCGGTCGACCTTTTATCTCAGCGGTGAAAAATCTTCGCAATCGCTACTGAAGTCGTGTGCTCCCGCGAGATCGTTCTTCCCGGAAAAACCGTTCCATCGGGATGAAGCGTATCGCGGCTGAGACCTTATTGATTTTGAGGGGCGGGTTGGGTAGAGGGAATAGAGTGCATACCGGTGGAATCGAAGACGAAGGTTTTGACTTCGGCTTCGGCGCCGTCGGCAGGGATTTCCTTGCCGTTCCAGAGGAAGGTGACGCCGGCGGCGTTGCCGACGCGAGCAACGATTTCGCGGCTGGCGCGGATTGAGGCATGGGCGGGGGCGATGAGGGTTTCCTGGCTCACGATCTGGCCGTCAGCGAGGACGGAGATCCATGAAGTTTCGCTGGCGCGGATGACCAGATTAAGCGAGGGCGCGGATTTTGCGGGTGTCTTGGCGATTGGCTTGGAGAGGGGTCGGACGGTTGCGTCGTTCTTGTCTGCGATTTCGCCTGTGGAGGAAGAGGTTGAGGCTGCGCCCGGCAGATGCGATGGCGCAGGCGGCGGGGTGCTTTGAGGCGGTTGGGAATTCGGGGTTGGAGAATGCGCGGGAGTCTCGGCTGGAGGTGCCGGTCGCGACAGCTTACTTGCGGGCGCTGCGGCGGCCGGAGCGGGTTGAGGCGTCGTTGTGGGAGGCGACATCGCCTGAACCGTCGTGGGAGCGGTGATCGCCGGCGGCGTGCTGGTGGCGACGGTGGTGGCACGGTGCGAACGGCGGGTCCAGAGCATGACTGCGAGAACGATGACGAGAGCGGCGACAGCCAGAATCCTCCACGGAATTTCGGGCGTGGAGCTTTCGCCGAAATCTTTTCGACTTGGGCGAATGTCTTCGGCGCGGGGAAGTTGGAGCTCGGGAAGTTCTTCGACCGGCGGCGGGGCTTGCGGTTTCAAAGGCGGCAGTTTGGGTTCGCCGGCACGATTTTTTTCGAGCGCTGGTGGACGCGGCGGCGGCGCGGGCAGTTTTGGCTCCCACACTTCGTGAGCGTCGACCTGGGCCTGGCGCAGGCAGGTGAGGTAGTCGGTGACGGCGTCTTCGTCGTTGAGTCCGAGATGCTTGGCGTAGGCGCGTATGAATCCCTTATTGAAAACGCCGCCGGGCAGTTGGTCGAAGTGTTCTTCTTCGATGGCCTGGAGCATGCGCGAGCCGATCTTGGTGACGTTGGAAACGTCGTCGTACGAGAGTTCTTTCTTCTCGCGCGCCTTGCGGAATTTATCGCCGAATTCGCCCACGTGAGTTTACCGAGGATGACGGGAACATCATAGGATAAGCGGCGCGGGGTTACCACTGCCAAGAGGTCTAGAAGTGGGTAACCAGAGCGAGACGTGAGTATCCGGGAGAGTGGCGGAAATCCCAACGTCTCGCAAAAGGCGCGAGACCTAGGGCCCCAACGAAGGCTTGGAAATCGCCAAGGAGATGAAAATCCCCACCCTGTCGCTGAAGAACGCGACAAGGGCGGGGCACCCAGGCTGGGGCTCAGGGCTTCTTGCGGAGGACGACGGTGAATTGGGATTTGCAGGTGATGGCGGGATCGACGAAGGCGTTGCCGGTGCGGTCGGCTTCGGAGGCTTCGAAGAAGAGTCCGCGCTTGGTGCGGTCGGGGAGTCCGGTGAAGCGGGCTTTGCCGTCGATGTTGGTGCCAACTTCGAGGTCGAGCTTGCGGGCGTACATGAATCCGTAGGCGATGTGGACCTTGATTTTGGCGGCGTAGACAGGGGCGTTGGCGGCGTCGGTGACGGTGAAGTCGTAAGAGCAGGTGCCGATGCCGCCATCGATGACGGGGATGGATTTGGGATCGGGAGTTGCCGGCGTTTGCGCGCTGGCTGCGAGCGATAGAGCGAGACCAAAGAGCATTGACGAGAGGGCGCGGGTTGTTCGGTTGTTCATGTGCATAGCTAGATTACGCCAAGGGCGCAAGGAAGTCGTGCTCTCAGATGGAGCGTCGGGCGTGATGGTGTCATCCCTCCGGGATTGGTTTCCAATATTTCAACGCACCCCCCAGTGCTGAAGCGCTGGGCTAAATTGTTTCGCCGCGCTGCGGCTGGACTGTTCTGCCCGGGGAAACCACGGCCGAGGAAAGCGACGGCGAAGTTCATTCAACAGCAAGGTCAGAGGTAGCGGGCCGGAGTGTCCGCTCCGACATGAGTTGTGCTCGACCCGAGTATAAGATCCACTAAGGTCGCATCTGCGCGGTGCCGCAACTACGCTATTTGGGCTGGAAACGATTCATCCGGTTGGCTTTAGGGGTTCCTGTTACCAACGTTCATTGCCCGCGTACGAAAGTGACGCTTATAATTTTTCGAACGCCACCCTTCTAGTGAGGAACAACGGTATTCTCTGCATGCCTGAGGCCGGCACCCAATTGACGCGCCAGAACCAGGAACTGACGATCTTTCACGATGTGGCGAAGGCGCTGACGTCGTCGCTGGATCTCGATTCCATTCTGCAAACGATCATGGAGAAGATGGCGGAGTATTTCCGTCCAGACACGTGGTCGCTGCTGATGGTGGACGAGGCGCGGGAGGAACTTTATTTTGCGATTGCGGTGGGGGATAAGGCGGAAGCGCTGAAGAATGTTCGACTGAAGATGGGCGAAGGAATCGCGGGGTGGGTTGCGAAACATGGCGAGGCGCGCGTGGTGCCGGATGTGGGGTCGGATCCATTTTTTGCGAGCCGGGTGGATGATGCCACGAAGTGGGAGACGCGGTCGGTGATCTGCGTGCCGCTGCGGTCGAAGTTGCGGGTGCTGGGCGTGATCCAGTTGGTGAATGTCGACATGGAGCGGTTCAAGGAGCCGGAGCTGTTCTTCTTGCAATCGCTGTGCGATTACGCGGCGATTGCGATTGAGAACGCGCGGTGGGTGGAGAAGATTCAGGAACTGACGATCACCGACGATTGCACGGGGCTGTATAACGCGCGGCATCTTTATAAGACGCTGGAGACCGAGGTGTACCGGTCGTCGCGATTTGGATATGAATTTAGCGTGCTGTTTATCGATCTCGACCATTTTAAGTCGGTGAATGACACGCACGGGCATTTGATCGGAAGCAAATTGCTGGCGGAGATTGGGTATCTGGTGAAGGCGCAGCTCCGGTTGATTGATTTTGCGTTTCGGTATGGCGGCGATGAATTTGTGGTGCTGCTGCCGCAGACGTCGAAAGATCAAGCGCTGGTGGTGGCGAAACGTTTGCGCGATGGGTTGCGGGCAAGTTGTTTCTGCCGCGAAGAAGGATTGAATCTGAATGTGCGGGCGTCGATTGGACTGGCGACGTATCCGCATGACGCGCGGACGGCGCATGATGTGATCCGGCAGGCGGATGGGATGATGTATGTAGTGAAGAATTCGTCGCGGGATAATATTGGGATTGCGCAGAGAGGGATGTTGAAGGAGTAATTCTCGGCTTCCGGCTTCAGACCTCTGGCTTCAGACCTCAGACTTCGGACTTCGGACTTCAGACTTCGGACTTCGGACTTCAGACTTCAGACTTCAGACTTCGGACCTCTGGTTGCGGAAGTGGAATCTTCTGGTTTTAGGGTTTCATTCACTTCTTGTTGCAATCCTTCCATTGTCCGCTCGGGGAAAGGGGTGTAGGCTGGTCGCATTTTGCTGACCTTCTGCGCGCGGAGTGCCCCATGGAGCGGATTCTCGATCTTGGATGTGGTACGGGCGATTCGTGGCTTGGTCTCGGATTGCAGGTGGAGAACTATGGGATCATTGGAATTGATCTCCAGCAGAATCGAGTCCACGCCGCGAGACTGAAGTACAGTGCCCGCGGATGGCATTACTTGTGCGCGCGAGGTGAGGAGATTCCGCTCGCCGATGGCAGTGTGGACGGAGTGTTCTGCAACGTCGCCTTGCCATACATGCACATCCCGCGTGCATTGGCGGAAGTACACCGAGTGCTGGTTCCGGGGGGATGGTTGAAGGCAAGCTTGCACTCTCCCAGTTTCACGTGGAGTGGACTGCGAAAGGCCTTTCCCAGACCCAAGGCTAGCCTGTTCCGCGCATTCGTGTTGTTGAATGGAATGTTTTTGCATTTTTCAGGCGACGTGATCTCTTTGGGGAAAGCCGTCGAGTGTTGCCAGACGGATGCCGGGATGCGGATGGTCTTGCACCGGTGCGGGTTTACGGCGGAGAGCTTTCGCCACGAGGGGCAGCGATTTTTGATGGACGCGCGGCGGGATGATGGGGTTGAGCGGAGGACGCGGGTGGCGGCATAAAAGAGCCGCATGAGGTTGATGGGCGTCGAACGTACTGTTCTGCCGGCGCTGCGGCGGTGGGCTAATTTCCTGCTCCCGCGCCTTGCCTACGGTTCTTATTTTGGATTTGCGTCGGAGTCGGATTTCGCCGGTGCTTTCGGCTCCGCGACGATCGGCTTCCAGGGATTGGCGTTGGCGGGGGCTTTGGGGTTGATGCCGAAATCCCAGACGTAGAGATTCATACTTTGGCCGCCGGTTGTTCCTTCCGTTCCTGTCATTTCAACCATGGCGTATTCTCCCGGGGCGAGATTGTCGGTGGGAGTGAGTTTGAGCCAACCGCCGCTAACGCGGGTGATGGTGGTCTTGATGACGTGTTGCTCCTGGCTGACTTTGCCGGTGACCTGGCGTTTGACGTCGCCGACGATGCGCTTGCCGCCTTTCACCTCGGTGTGGACGATGCGAAAGCGGTCGAAGGGGACGGTCGGTCCCTCGGGTTGCTGAGGCTGCTGGGGTCCTGGGGCTGAGTTGGGAGAATGTTTCGGAGAGGATTGATCGGGATGAGTGGGGTCGTCATCGATCTTGATGTAAAGGGCCGGGACTTCGACGTGAGACTGCACGGCGGCGTGGGCGCCTTCGAGGGTGATGGACTGTTTCATGCCGGCGACGGGGTTGATAGCGCCGCGAAGGATGTTGGCTTTGGTGTTGCGGATGACGTCGCCAACGGTCTGTTGCACTTCCACGATCTGAGACTCGCCCTGGTAGCTGTCGAGAAGAAAGACGCCTGAATCTTCGGGCAGGCGAAGTCCGGGAGCGACTTCGGGGAGATGGGATTCCTCGACTTCGCGCTGTTGCTCGAGTTCCTTGTCGAGCTGGGCGGCCTCGGGGACGGCGGATCCGGCGGCGCGATCCTTTTCGTATTTCTCGGTGGCGGGCCAGTCGACGAGCGAGGGGGGAAGCTCTTCCCAGTCATCGCGCTCGGAGCTGAAGTAGCGGACGCGGTCGCCTTTGACTTCATACTTGGTGATGGATTGGTAAGAGCCGTCTTTGAGGATGAGGCGGCGGGCGAGGTCCTGGGCGGGGGTGGCGCGGGGGAGGAGGAGAAGTGCCGTGAGGATCAGGATGAGGGCGTGGAATTTGTCGCGGAGAAATGGGTGCGGGCTGCGGGGCATAGGGTCATCTCAATTATCGTTTGTTGGAGCTGAGTTCGCCAACTTGGGGTTGTCCGGGCCGCCGCGCAAGATCCCTTCGACTCCGCTCAGGGCAGGCTCTTCCTCCACCTGAAGAACGGCTCCGTCAGGATGACGCCCTCGTCGAGAGAGTTTGAAGAGCGAGAAGCGGCCGGATGCGATTGTCGGGGATTTACCCGATAAACGGGGGATGGCTGATATAGTATGCTGTTCTCGCGAAGCGCCAACGCCCCAAACAATGAAACGTAATTTCGTGCAGTCGGTGTTCCTATCTTCTGTTATGTGCGTGACGGCAGCGATGGGCCAATCGGGGCCTGCGCCGAGCGCGCCTGCGACGAACGGGCAGAGCAGCGAACCGGTTTCGTACGCTTCGGTGACGCAGGTGAACGGGTTGCTGGCGCAGCTGGAAGCGAGTTCGAAGAATACGCAGGCCGACCTGGGGAAGCTGCGCATTGAGCACTGGAAAACCAGCAGCGCCGGGAAGAAGGACGCGCTGGCCGCGGTGGATTCGATTCAGCGGAACCTGCAAGGCACTCTGCCGGATGTGATTTCGCAGCTGCGGGCGGCGCCCGAGGATCTCCCCTCGACGTTCAGACTGTACCGCAATCTCGACGCTCTTTGTGATGTGCTCGGATCTGTGGCGGAGGGGACGCAGCAACTGGGATCGAAGGACGAGCAGCAGGCGCTGGCGAACGATCTGACCGTGTTTGAGAGCGCACGCAAGCAGGTCGCGCAGCGGATGGAGACGCTATCGACCTCGAAGGAAGCGGAGATTGTCCGGCTGCGCACGGATTTGAAGACGGCGCAGGCTGCGATTCCGGTGGCCCCGCCGAAGAAGATCGTGGTGGATGACACTGAGCCACCGAAGAAGCCGGCGGCGAAAAAGAAGCCTGCCGCGAAGACTGCCCCCAAGCCGGCTGCGGGGCAGCCTCAGGCTCCCCCAGCGACGCCGCCCGCGACCAAGCCTCAGTAGCGGGCTTCCGGCTTTCGGCTTTCGGGAACACCGCTCGGTCTTGATTCTCGAACTCTGTCCTCCCTTTCCTCAACCACATCGTGCTACTTTACCGGCCCCAGAAGCCGGGGAGCGGCAGCCGGAAGCCGAATCTGATAGTCTTTCCGCCGCATCTACATCGCAATGTTTCGCGCATCGACATTTCTCGTGAACTTGCATGGCAGCGTGGTAGCGGCCGTGTTTGGCGTCATCATCATTTGGGTGGTGTTGCTGGATGCCTTCGAGACCGTAGTGCTGCCGCGGCGCGTGACGCGGCATTTCAAGTTGACAGCGTGGTTTTACCGGCAGACGTGGATTCCGTGGCGGAAGCTAGCGGGCCGCATCAAGAAGGTTTCGCGGCAGCAGAATTTTCTGGGATATTTCGGGCCACTGTCGCTGATTCTGCTGCTGGGGTTTTGGGCCGCGGGGCTGATTCTGGGATTTGCGCTGATCCAGCAAGGCTTAGGCGGGCACGAGCAACTTAGCGGGGAGAAGCTCACGTTCGGCAAGATTTTGTATCACAGCGGCGAGACCTTTTTCACGCTGGGGTACGGCGACATTGTGCCTACGACGGGCCCGGCACGTGCGCTCTCGGTGTTCGAAGCGGGGATGGGATTTGCATTTCTGGGCGTCGTGATTGGATATATTCCGGTGGTGTATGCGTCGTTCTCGCGGCGGGAGATTCAGATTTCGATGCTGGATGCGCGGGCGGGATCGCCTCCGTCGGCGGCGGAGCTGCTGGTGCGGCTGGCGGGACGGTCGGAAGATCCGGGCGTAGAGCAGAAGGTGCTGGATGAGGTGCTGCGCGAGTGGGAACGGTGGGCGGGGGAGTTGCTGGAAAGCCAGATTTCGTATCCGGTGCTGACGTTTTTTCGCTCGCAGCATAGTAACCAGTCGTGGGTGGGGGCGCTGACGACGATGCTGGATGTGACCTCGCTGGTGCTGACGGGAATTGAAGGACTGCATCCGGGGCAGGCGAAGTTGACGTTCGCCATGGCGCGTCACGCGGCAGTGGATCTGGCGCAGGTGGTGAATGCGAGGTACGACTCGGAGGCTCCGGACCGGCTGCCGGAGGAGGAGATGACCGCGTTGCGGGAAGCTCTGCGGGCAGCGGGACTGCGGCTGCGGAACGATGAATATGCGCGGGACAAGCTCGCGAAGTTGCGCTCGATGTATGAACCTTATGTGCATTCGACGGCTCGGAATTTGATGTTGACGCTGCCTCCGTGGCGGTTCGCGCAGAAGAGCCGCGACAATTGGCAGGCGGGGCCGTGGGATCGGTTGATCCAGGCGCGGGGGTTGGCGGTGTTGGGGCAGAAGACGGGGACTCCGGCGGGGGAAGATCACTTCTGAGGAGGAGCCACTGGGGCTAAAGCCCGATCATGAGGAAGGGCTTTCGCGGCCCTGAAGGGCCGCTCTTCCACGCTTCTTCTAGACCCTCTCTTGTCGGTCTGTAGACCCTCTTCCAAGGCCCGCTCTTTCCAAAGCCCTCTCTTACAATCCTTCTTTTCCAGACCCTCTCTTTCCGGGCCCTCTTTCCGACTGTGTTCCCTGCTCGTTCTTACAAGCTCTTGGTGCGTGCTAACATCCTTCTTTCTGGAATCCCGAAGCCAGAACTCCAAACATGAAAGATACTGGCGAGAATGTGGTGCGCATTGAGGCGGAGGCTTTGCGGGCGCTGGCGGACCGGATTGGCGGTCCGATGGCGGAGGCGTTTCAGCGGGCGGTGGATTTGCTCTATGGGTGCGCGGGGCGCGTGGTGGTGACGGGGATGGGGAAGAGCGGTCTGATCGCGCGGAAGATTGCGGCGACGTTGAGTTCGACGGGGACTCCGGCGTTGTATCTGCATCCGGTGGAGGCGCTGCACGGGGATCTGGGAATGGTGGTGCGGGGGGATGTGGTGCTGGCGTTGTCGGCGTCGGGCGAGACGGAGGAGATCCTGGCGCTGCTGGCGACGATCAAGAGGTTGCGGGTTCCGTTGATTGCGATGACGGGGGATGAGATTTGTGGTGGCTCCCACGTTCGGGATTCCCACCCTTCGAAAAGCGCGAAGGCTGGGGCAGCCTCTTCCATCAGATCGGGTAATGAAAATCCCCACTTCTCGCGCAAAGGACGCGCGAGAAATGGGGCACCCGGAGGGATTCCGTCGCCTGCGGCTCCGGACGCGGGCGGGGGTGGCCGCACCACATACACCAACTCCAAGCAAGCGATTTCGACCTTGGCTTCGGCGGCGGATGTGGCGTTGGATTGTTCGATTGCGCAGGAGGCTTGCGCGTTGGGGCTGGCTCCGACGGCTTCGACTACGACGATGCTGGCGTTGGGGGATGCGCTGGCGGTGACGTTGAGCGAGCGGCGCGGGTTCAAGGAAGAGGACTTTGCCAATTTGCATCCCGGGGGAAAGCTGGGGAAGCGGTTGGCGCGGGTGGAGTCGTTGATGCATACAGGGGAGGCGTTGCCTCGGGTGAAGCCCACGACGAAGATGCCGGATGTGATTTACGAGATGTCGCGGAAGAAGTTGGGCGTGACGGCGGTTGTCGAGGGCGAGAAGTTGGTGGGAATCGTCAGCGATGGGGACTTGCGGCGGTTGCTGGAGAAGCGCGGGAAAGATGTGGTGGATCTGACGGCGGGCGAGGCGATGACGCGGGATCCGAAGACGATTTCTGGTGGAGAGTTTGCTGCGACGGCGTTGGCTTTGATGGAAGAGAGGAAGATTACGTCGCTGATGGTTGTCGATGGGCGTGGAAGGCTGGAGGGGATCGTGCATCTGCATGATTTGTGGGGGACGGAAATGATGTGAATTGAGTCATTGGGCGATCGGGCGATTGAGTGATTGGGGCTGAACAGCAGGTTTTGAATTCCCAGTCGCGCGATGGTCCGCTCACTCAATCACTCAACGAGGGATTTATGTATCACTATGATCCGAAGACCGCGCTGGAAGAGTTGAATGAGGATGCCACCTTGCCGAACCCGGTGCATGTGCGGGACATGATGCTGCGGAAGCATCTGTCGGCGGACAAGTCGCTGGAGCTGAACCGGATTTTTCTGGAGTATCAGAAGTTTTTTGGCGAGGCGCAGAAGCTGGGGAAGGAGATTCTGCGGCAGCTGGCGGGATAGAGCAAGACCCCCACCCTTCGCCAGGATCAAGGCAAGCTTTCTGGCGCAAAGGGCGCGTGAAAATCGCTCGCACAACTTCAAAGGCTGAAACCACCAAGGGCACGAAGGTTCACGAAGGAAACCTCGCTGCGCTCGGCGGACAGCCGGGAGCGGCTGTCCCCACATAAAACATACGGCTGTCCCCACATAGCTGTCCCCAGATATAAAGATACGGCTGTGCCCACATGAGTTGTTCTGCTGTCATCATTTACAATCGAAAATTCTACTTTCTATCGGGAAGCTCACTATGCATCGATGGTCTGAAAGCTTTATTCCTACACTGCGCGAGGCGCCGGCCGACGCGGAGGTTGCTTCGCATAAATTTCTGGTGCGGGCGGGGTATATCCGGCAGGTTGCGGCGGGGATTTATTCCTACCTGTTTCTTGGGAACCGGTCGTTTAACAAGATTGTGCGCATTGTGCGCGAGGAGATGGACAAGATCGGGCAGGAGTTTTATTTGCCGGCGCTGCATCCGCGGGAGCTATGGGAATCGAGCGGACGCGCGGCGTTGATGGGCGAGAACCTTTTTCGGCTCAAAGATCGCAAGGGCACGGAGATGGTGCTGGGCATGACCGAAGAAGAGGTCATGACTTCGATCGCGTTGAAAGATCTGCGGAGTTACAAGCAGCTGCCGCAGATCTGGTATCAGATTGCGCCGAAATTTCGCGATGAGCCGCGGCCGAGGTCGGGGCTGTTGCGGGTGCGGCAATTCATGATGAAGGACTCGTATTCGTTCGATATCGACGCAGCCGGTCTCGATGTTTCTTACAAGAAGCATTACGAGGCGTATTGCCGCATCTTTGACCGGTGCGGGTTGAAGTACATGGTGGTGGAAGCAGATTCGGGGGCGATGGGCGGGAAGGAGTCGCACGAATTCATGGTGCGGACTCCAGCGGGAGAAGATCAGATTGTGAGCTGCGACGGATGCAATTACGCGGCGAACATGGAGAAGGCGACTTCGAAGCTGGAGGCGTGGGGAGATCTTGCGCCGGAGGGAGACGGCAAGCCGCTCGAAGTGCACACGCCGGGGCAGAAGACGATTGAGGATGTCGCAAAGTTTCTGGGAGTGTCGCCGAAGAACAAGATCAAGACTCTGGCCTATATGGCGGAAGAAAACGATGAGAAGACGGGCAAGACCAGGCTGCGCGGCATCGTGGTGCTGATGCGCGGGGATCATCAGCTGAATGAGGCCAAGCTGAATGGCGCGGTCGGCGGGGCGACGCGTCCGATGGACGAGGGCGAGATCAAGGCGCTGTTCAAGTCTCCGGCGGGATATTTGGGGCCGGTGGGGATTGAATGGGCGCGCGATCGCAAGAAGGATGCGGACAAGGCGGTGCTGTTCGTCGACAAGGCGCTGGAAGGACGAGTGAACCTGATCGGCGGCGCCAATAAAGAGGACTATCACTTGAAGAACATCACGCCGGGGAAAGATTTTCATCCGACGGCGTATGTGGATTTGCGCGCGGTGACCGCGGGAGAGGGATGTCCGAACTGCGAGAAGGCGCTGCGGATTGATACGGCGGTGGAGATTGGTCACATTTTCAAGCTGGGGTATCGGTACTCGGAGTCGATGGGAGCGCGGGTGCTCGACAAGAATGGCAAGGAAGTGATGCCGATCATGGGGTGCTACGGGATCGGGATTGAGCGGATCCTGACGGCGGCGGTGGAGCAGAGCAACGATGAGAATGGCTTCTGGCTGCCGGCATCGATCGCGCCGTTTGAGGTAGTGGTGGCGCCGGTGAATGTGAAGGATGAGGCGGTGCGGGCGGCGTCGGAGGACATTGCGAAGCAGTTGGAGGCGGCGGGATTCGACGTGATCCTGGATGACCGGAACGAACGGCCGGGAGTGAAGTTCAAGGATGCGGATCTGGTCGGTATCCCCTTTAGAATCACGGTGGGGAACAAGGTTACCGAAGGTACTGTGGAGGTCGTTTTACGTTCGACTCGGGAAGTGCGCGATGTTAGGATCGGCGCAGTTGTGGAATCTTTTCGGGAGTTGCTTGGCCGGACTGTGTGAGGTTTCCATTTCTTGCAATGCGCGAGAAATGGGGCACCCAGGTCCTGCTGGGCGGATTGTGGGACATGGGAACAGTAAAAGCACTTCTCGGATTTCTGGTGATTATCGGCTGCGTGTATGCGGGATTTCAGATTGTTCCTCCGGAACTGACGAATTATTCGTTCCAGGACGATTTGAAGAATGTGGCGATGATGGGCGGGAACAACGCGCATGCGACGGACCAGCAGTTGATCGACGCCGTGATCAAGAAGGCGCAGGAGCATCAGATTCCGCTGGCCCCGGAGAATGTGACGGTGCAGCGGATCGGATCGCCGGGCGCGCTGGCGGTGTACCTGACGGCGGATTATAGTGTGCCGGTGACTTTGCCGGGATATTCGTTCACGTTGCATTTCACTCCGACGAGCGGGAATAAGGGGTTCTAGACGGCTGTTTTGCCTGCTTCGGAATTTCCTTCGGAAGTCTGAAGTTAGAAGTCAAAAGTCAGAAGTAAAATCCAAAAGTCAGAAGTCAAAATCCCTAAAAACTTAGAGTCAAAATCCCCACTTCTCGCGCAAAGGGCGCGCGAGAAATGGGGCACCCGCTCGTCTTGAACTTGCTCGGACCCTTGCGTCACCGGACAATGACGATCGTAACCTTGTCACGTGATTACGTGCGGACCTAACATCGGCCTAGGAAAGAGCGGTTTTTCGCGCCATTGGCGAGGTTGGATTCCAGAAAACTCCTTGGAGAAGTCATGAGCATGAAGGTTCGAGCGCTCCTAAGTTTTGTTGTGGTGCTGGTCGCGATGTCGTTGAGCAGCTGCGGGCACTATGTTTGTCACACCACGTTCGGAAGTGCGACATGCACGCCCTCGGGCAGCGGTTTCACTACCGGTGGTCCCGGAACTACTCTCAGCCAGACGGCGTTCGTCTATATCATGGACGACAGCGTTCCGCAGATGGCGGTGGAAGGGTTGAATGTAGCGAACTCGCAGACGTTCGCTCCGGTTTCTAGTTTTGTGTCGCCGTTCTTCCCGACGGGCTTAGGCGCCGATGGCGGGATGGCAATCGTGGATAAGAAGTATCTCTACATGCCGTTTCAGAACGGGTACTTGTACGGCTGGTCGATCGATCCGACAACCGGGGACCTGACGGCGGTTCCGAATTCGAGTTACGTACTGGGTAGCAGCCTCACGACGGTGGTCGCGGATCCCAACGGAGCCGTGTTGTTCGTCGGAGGATCGGCAGGAATCTCGACGTTCACGATCAATGCGAATGACGGCTCTCTGAATCTGATCGGAACGACTGCGACGGGGGGCATCGTCCCGACACAACTGGAAACCGATGGAAAAGGACTGTACGTTTACGCTCTGACGGGAAGTACGATCACGGCCTTCACGTACACCTCGGGTGGAGTACTGGGCCGGGTGGTGGGCAGCCCTTTCAACTTTTCTCCTACGTACCCCTCGATGGCGAAAATTGCGAACGAGGCGACCGGCAAGTTCCTGTTGGGAATCACAGCAGAGACGGGCACCGGCGGCGGAGCGATCGACAGTCATATCTACGTACTCTCGATTGCTTCGGGAGGCGGCCTTACGACGTTCGGTTCTCCAGTGCCAACCCAGTACTCACCGGCAAATCTTGTGGTGAGTCCTGACGGGAAGTTTGTATACACCTTCAACCAGACCTCCGATGGCGTGACTACCGTGGACGATCCGATGGAGGGCTTCTCGTTTTCGACCGGAACCCTGGCAGAGTTGAGCGGGGTCTCGCCGTTTACGGGTCTGGACGCACAAATCGGCGAGATCGATCAAAGCGGCCAGTACATCTTTGCGGTTGCCGGCGTGCCGAACACAACCTCCTTGGGTATGTTCGCCTATGGGGTGGATACGACCACGGGAGCCTTGACCAGCAACCTGGCGCATGCCGGAGCTCCCACGAACAGCTTCGCGGTCACGGACGAGCCGTAGGTTGGGATGAAGGGTTAACAGCTTAGAGACCCGCATGTACTGCGGGTCTCTTTTCGTTTCTGAGGGCGGCGGTACAATGGGAAATACCACAATTGCCGGTTCGAGCTTAGGTTTCTCGTTGAAGGGGCGCAGTCGCGAAGCGTTGAGTTTTGAGGCGAGTGGAGGGAAACATCCCCACTTCTCGCGCAAAAGAACGCGCGAGAAATGGGGCACCCTTCAAACCTTTTGGCTCGTTCAGTCGTCTGAGTAGAGGCGAGGCGTAGAGTCGAGACTGTGACCATCAAGATCCGAATTCCGAAGGGGAGTGGGGGAGAAGCGGTTAGACCGATCCGCGGGCTGCCGCGTGATCCGGTGCTGCGGGCGGCATTCGTGCTGTTTCTGATCCTGGCCGTCTCGTTTACGGTTGCGTTTTCTTATTTTTACATCAAGTACGACCGGATTATCGAGAGGCGGTTCCGAACGCCGGTGTTCGCCAACTCGGCAAAGATTTATGCGCTGCCGGAGACGGTGCGCAGCGGAGAGCAGATTCAGGCGAAGGAGATTGCCGCCGAGTTGCGGCGGGCGGGGTATTCGGATCAGGAGGGGCAATCGACGCTGGGCACGTTCCACGTGTCGAAAGACGGGATTGAGATCACGCCCGGGGCGGAGTCGTACCACAGCCCGGAGCCAGCGCGGATCAGCATTCTGAACGGGCAGGTCGACAAGATCAGCAGCAATGGGAACGATCTTTCGGCGTATGAGTTGGAGCCGCAGTTGGTGACGGCGCTGTTCGACGCGGAGCAGCGGTCGAAACGCCAGCTGGTGAAGTACGACGATATTCCTCCGGTGATGGTGCAGGCGGTGCTGGCGATTGAGGACCGGCGCTTCTTTGAGCATAGCGGAGTGAATTTTGTGCGAACCGCGGAGGCAGTTTGGGAGGACGTGTTGCGCCAGAGGCGGGCGCAAGGAGGTTCGACGCTGACCCAGCAACTGGCGCGCGGGTTCTTTCTGACGCCTGAAAAATCCATCAAGCGCAAGCTGACGGAGATGCTGATCGCCGAGGAGCTGGAACAGAAGTTTTCGAAAAAGCAAATTTTCGAGTTCTATGCGAACTGGGTAGATCTGGGGCAGCGCGGCTCGTTCGCCATCAGCGGGTTCGCGGAGGCATCGAAGGCGTACTTCAATAAGGATCTGAAGGACATCACCTTGCCCGAGGCGGCGTTGCTGGCGGGATTGATCCAGCGGCCGAGTTATTTGTCGCCGTACCGGCATCCGGAGCGGGCGCTGGAGCGGCGGAATCTGGTGCTGGAGTCGATGGTGGAAACGCACGCCATTACGCGCGAGCAGGCGGACAAGGCCAAGGCTGTGCCGTTGAAGCTGGCGCCGCCGAACGTGGAGGCCAGCGACGCTCCGTATTTTGTCGACATGGTGCGCGACCAGCTGATCAGCAAGTTCAACGAGAACGAGTTGAATGACCAGTCGTACCGGATTTATACGACGCTTGATCCGGACCTGCAGAAGGCGGCGGCGCAGTCGGTAGAGATGGGCATCAAGCTGGTCGATGAGCAGGTGAAGAAGCTGCGGACGAAGAAGGTGAAGGTCGGGAAGAAGGTTGAGACGACCGTAGCGCCGGGTCCGCAGGCGCAGGTGGCGATGGTGGTGCTGGATCCGCACACGGGCGCGGTGCTGGCGCTGGTGGGAGGACGCGATTACGGCTGGAGCCAGTTGAATCACGCGGTGGCGAAGCGGCCGACGGGATCGATTTTCAAGCCGTTTGTGTATGCAGCGGCGATGAACACGGCGCTGGATGGATCGCAGACGGTGCTGACTCCGGCGTCGGTGGTGACGGATGCGCCGTCGAGCTTTGCGTACGGCGATCAGATTTATGAGCCGCGCAATTACAAAGAAGAATACAAGGGCGACGTGTCACTGCGGTATGCGCTGGCGATGTCGCTGAACAATGCGACGGTGAAAGTGGCGGAGCAGGTGGGCTACGACAAGGTGGCAGAGCTGGCGAAGTCGGCGGGAATTGCGTCGGTGAAGGCGACTCCGGCGATGGCGCTGGGATCGTACGATGCGTCGCCGCTGGACATGACGGGGGCGTACACGTCATTTGCGAATAACGGAATCCGGCTGTCGCCGATTTTGCTGCGCTCGGTGCGAAATGGCAAAGGCGATGTGATTGCGAACTATACGACGGATCAGCGGCAGGTGCTGGATCCGCGGATTGCCTACGTCATGACCAACATGATGGAAGGCGTGATTAATAACGGGCTGGGATATACGGCAGTGAGGCTGCGCGGGTTTACTCTGCCGGCGGCGGGGAAAACGGGAAGTTCGCACGACGGGTGGTTCGCGGGATATACGTCGAACCTGCTGTGCATTGTTTGGGTGGGCTATGACGACTACAGCGACTTGCGGCTGAGCGGCGCGATGACGGCGGCGCCGATCTGGACAGAGTTCATGAAGAAGGCTTCGGCCCTGCCGCGGTATGCGGATATGCGGGAGTTCCAGCAGCCGACGGGCGTGGTCGATGTGCAATTGGATAAAGCGACGAACCGGCTGGCGACGCCGACCTGTCCGGATGACTACACATCCGCGTTCGTGGCCGGGACGGAACCGCGGGACACCTGCGATGCCCAAGAAGGGATGAAGGGGTTCTTCTCGCACATGTTTGGCGGAGACAAGCCGGTGCAACCGCAGCAGGCTCAGGCTGATCCGGCGAACGGGCAGGATCCGAACAATCCTCAGGACCCTAAGAAAAAGAAGGGGTTCCTGGGCAAGATTGCGGGCATTTTTAAGGATGACAAAACATCGGCTCCGGTGTCTAAACCAGCAGACAGTGGGCAGACCGCACCGCATTGAGGGTGCCGCGCCCGGTGTCAGGAGCTAGGCCGGGAGCTGGGATTCCGTCACAAAAAACCTCGCCGACGGCCCGAAACTGTGCCAGAATGTGTCCACTAGCTGGGGGTGGCCAATGTCGTCCCGCTCGAAGCTTTTGCTGGTTCCCGTCTCGCTTCTCACCATTTGCGTCTGTGCCCTGTCGAGTATGTCGTGGGGGCAGGCTGCGCACACCGAACAAGTTCAGATCAAACCGCCGCTGCTGCGGATGGTGGATCCCCCGGCCCCGGATGCGACGGCATCCGATTTGGAAGCGCGGGCGGACCAGTTGCGCGCGGTGAAACTTTATCTGGACGCGCTGGACTACTATCGCGCGGCGATCACCAAGCAGACGAGCTCCGCAAGTCTGCTGAATAAGGTGGGAATCACCGAGTTGATGATGCAGCGCTACCGCGAGGCGAAGAAGACGTTCGATCAGGCGGTCAAACTCGACCGCAAGTTTGCGGATGCTTACAACAACCGGGGCGTGGTGTTCTACGAAGAGCAGAAATTTGGCGCGGCGGTAAAGGATTACCGAAGGGCGATCGCAATTGACGGTTCGTCGGCGTCGTTCTACAGCAATCTGGGAGCGGCGCTGTTTGCGAAGAAGGAGTTCGATCCGGCGGTGATGGCCTACAATCACGCGCTGGTGCTCGATCCCGATGTGTTTGAGCGAACGTCGCGCGGTGGCGTACAGGCGCAGTTGCCGAGCCCGGGAGACCGGGCGCGCTACGATTTTACGGTGGCAAAACTCTACGCCAAGATGGGCTACTCCGACCGGTCGCTGGAATATTTGAGGAAAGCGATGGAAGAGGGCTACAAGGACCTCAACAACGTGTATAAGGAACCGGAATTCGCGGAGTTGCGGAAGGATAAGCGGTTTACGGAGTTGATGGCGTCGAAGCCTCCGGTGTTGTAGGAATCACGAATTGGGCCAGGTCATTCGCGCAATCAACCAGCGCGGCGTGGCGTGAAGACATGGTGCCGTCCCTGTAGGTTTGCCAGGCTCGAGTTCATGGCCTGCGTTTGATTTCATTCTGAATCACTTCAATCGCGTCCGAGAATCCTGCGCGGTAACTCTCACGTAATCTGACCTGCGTCGTCTAAAGGGCGAGGACCCAACTCACTATGAGGATTCACGGGATGCGGGCGTGCGGTGTTGCAGCTCTGTTTATTTTGTGCGGGTGCTCGGCATCGATGGGGGAAGATCCGTGGATGTTTCGCGGAAACCCGGCACACAGCGGGGTCTACGAGGGGGCGGGGTTAGCGCACTTTGGCGGGCTCAAGTGGAAGTTTCATACCGGCGGGATGGTGATTGGATCGGCTGCGGTGTCTGAGGGAAGAGTCTATTTCGGCAGCACGGATGGAAATCTTTATGCGGTGAATGCGGACTCGGGCGCGCTGCGGTGGAAATTTGATGCGAAGAGCAGGATTCCGTCGACTCCGGCAGTCGCGGAGAAGGTCGTTTACTTCGGCGCGTACGATGGAAATTTCTATGCGGTGGATGCGTCGACGGGGACGTTGAAGTGGAAGTTTCAGACCGGCGGGGAGAGACGGTTCGCGGGCAAACATCTGCACGGGGTGCAGCCGGTGAGCGAGACCATGCCAGATCCATTTGACTGCTATCTTTCATCGCCGGTGGTGTGGAAGGGAGCAGTCTATTTCGGCAGCGGTGATGGCAATATTTATTCGCTGAACGCGGCGTCGGGCGCGTTGAACTGGAAATTCAAGACCGGAGATGTGGTGCACGCGTCTCCAGCGATTGCTGATGGCACGCTGTTTCTCGGGAGTTGGGACAGTTATTTCTATGCTCTGGATGCAACCACCGGGCAGGAGAAATGGCGGTTCAAGACGGGAGAGGATCCGGATACGCACAATCAGGTGGGGATTCAGTCATCGGCCGCGGTGTCGGATGGCATGGTCTATTTCGGATGCCGGGATTCGCATCTGTACGCGCTGGATGCCAGGACCGGGGAAAAGAAGTGGGCATTTTCAGGCGAGGGGTCGTGGGTGGTATCGTCGCCGGCGGTGAGAGACGGCAAAGTTTACTTCGTAACTTCCGACACGAGCTTGCTGGTTGCGCTCGATGCCAAGTCGGGCGCGGTGGTGCACTCGGCGGGATTCAATCATTGGTATCTGTACTCGTCTCCTGCGGTGGCAGGCGGGACGTTGTACGTCGGGTTGACGCAGGGAAAGCTGGTCGCGGTCGACCTCGCGGGGTTCAAGCCGGCTTGGACGTTTGAGACCGATGGAATGAAGGAACACGGGGCCGCATACACGAAAGCAGATGGGACGCCAAACAACGACGTCATTTACCGCTCCGATTTCTATGACGATATGGTGGCTGGAGTTGACCGGGTCATGAGTATGGGAGCGATTCTGTCGTCTCCGGTCGTGGCGAACGGCGTGGTGTATGTGGGCAGTGCGGATGGAAATCTGTATGCGCTGCGGTAGCGGCAGCAGGGATGAGGTGGCGAATCCTCTTTTATGTGTGCGGCGAGTTATCGGTGCTTCGAGATTTTACAAAGCTTTACAAAAATAGACGGAACTTATCCGGGTTCGGGTGTTTAATTTTTCTACATACTCCTGAAAACAACAGGGTGAGTAAGGAGAAACGGTAGCCCATCGGATGCTGACCCGAGCACGCCCCAAGCAAGCATCCGGTGGGTTTTTTTGGGAGCTCTTAGCTTTTGGCCTTTAGCTCTTAGCTCAAAAACAAGAAACGACCGACCTTCAGGTCAGGTCTTCATTTAACAATGGGGTTCTTCGAGTCGACGTTCCGGCGCGGCGATTTAGGTTCTAGCTAAAGGCTAAGAGCTAATGGCTAAGCGCTTCGTGTCGGGCTGCGCTCACCAAGATAGGCTTCCAGGATTTTTTTCCATTTGCCTTGAGCTTTGAGGATGAACTCTACGGCGTCGCGGATGGCGCCATCGCCTCCGGCGTGAGGCGTGATGTAGTGGGACTCGCGCTTTACTTCGGCGCGGGCATTTTTGACGGCGATGGCCAGTCCCGCAGCGCGCATGGCGGGGAGGTCGATTGCGTCGTCACCGACGAAGGCGGCTTCTTCTGACGCGATTCCTGCTTCTTTCACGACTTCTTCAAAACATGTGCGTTTGTCGTGGATGCCCTGGCGCACGTATTCGAGCTTCAGGTCGCGGGCGCGGAGGGCGACGGTTTCGGAGATGCGTTTGGTGATGAGTCCAGTCTTGATGCCGCCGAGGCGGGCGAGGGAGATCGAAGTGCCATCGTGGGCGTGAAAACCTTTGGCTTCGATCAGAGACTGGCTCTGGAATCCGAAACCCGCCTGGCCGGCATGTTGGGCGGATTGCTGCTGTGTGCGCTGGTCGAGCGCGCTCTGCTGGATGCCGGCGGGAGCGGGAAAGATGAAGAGCTTGCCGTCGGTGAGGACGCCGTCAACGTCGAAGAGGAGGAGTTTGATTTTGCGGGCACGGGCAGCGGGTGAGAGTTTGGGCATCGGGGAGAATTTTAGCAGCGCCCGCAGTTGGTAGGAGTCTAGGCACTGTAGTTCGCAACAACTCTTATTATTTTCGCGGTCTCTGACAATTCCATGAACTCTGCGGTGCGAGTCCCTTTCTGGTTGGTGTAGTAGAGCACCACACTGTTTAGACCCCAGAGCACGTTTTCAAGGCGAAATTGGAGTTCCGGGTAGGCTTCCAGTCCTCGTTGAAAGTAGGCTTTCAACTTTGCCGTTCCCGCCACCTTGCCGTCCGATGTGTGTAATAGCTGAGCGGCAACTGGCGAAGTTAACTCGACCGCATCGTCATAGTGGGTCATGATGCGATCCAGGTCATGGGCGTTCCAGGCTGCGATCCAATCCTTGGCCAGGCTCCACGCGTCGTCTTTGGTCACTGCGGTTTCTCCATTGCATGATTCGCCCTCAGGACTTCTAGTGCCCGAATCACTACAGATCGATTCACGACTGCACCCTCCACGCCGCACAGTGCGGACGTTAATCATAAGTCAAACGAGTCAGCCCTTGACGTAGGCGAGCTTGGCGGCTACCTTGCCGTTGCGGACGGTGAAGATGTCGACGCCGCGGATGTGCCAGGGTTGGCCGTTGCGCATTTTGCGATAGACCCAGAGGACCACGGCGCGGTTGCCGGTGATGATAATTTCTTCCGCGTCGAAGTGGGCGTCGGAGTTGCGAGCGAACCATCCGCGCCAGAAGTCGATGACGGCGGCCTTGCCGTCGATGCGGCGGCCGTCGGGGGCGGGGGATGTGTCTTCGAAGACGGAGTCGTCGGTCAGGAATTCGGCGAGGGCGTCGGCGTCGTGGCGGTTGAAAGCCTCGTTAAAATTGTTGATCGCGGTGCGCGTGTTTTGTTCGGCGGACGGGCCGTTTTGCGGGCTCATGGACTCCTCGCGGGACTTGGCGGTTGAGGGAAAAGCTCCCAACAGCACTGCGGCACACAATATCACCACGATATGGCGATAGGCAGAGCGCATTATTCGACCTCCTGCGATAGAAAGCCTTTTACCACTAAGGACACGAAGGTCCACGAAGGAAAGGCAAGAATACGCTTTTGGGATGCTTTCGTGATCAAGGGCCGCTTTGTGGCGAACATTTGGCGAAAGCGACGATTCGGGCTAGAATATCCGGATGCAGTCCCTTCCTGAGTCGCTAGCCTGGGCACACCCTCTGGTGGCGGAGTGGTTTGTGGGGAAGTTTGGTACTCCGACTGAACCGCAGGAGCAGGGGTGGCCCCACATTCTCGCCGGACGGACGACGCTGATTTCCGCGCCGACGGGATCGGGGAAAACTCTCGCCGCATTTCTGGCTTGCATCGACCGGCTGGTGCGCAAGGCGCTGGCAGGGAATCTTTCTGACCGAACGGAAGTGCTTTACGTCTCTCCGCTCAAGGCGCTGGGCAACGATATCCAGAAAAATCTGGAAGGGCCTCTGAGCGAGATTCTGGCGCTGGCGGGTGAACGCGGGCTGCTCATGCCGGAGATTCGTACGGCGGTGCGCACCGGGGACACGCTGCAGCCGGAGCGGCGAGCGATGCTGAAGAGGCCTCCGCATATTCTGGTGACGACGCCGGAGTCGCTCTACATTCTGCTCACTGCGGATAAGAGCCGGGCGATTTTGCGCGATGTCGAGACCGTGATTGTTGACGAGATTCATGCGGTGGCGGATGACAAGCGGGGGGCGCATTTGGCGCTGTCGCTGGAGCGGTTGGAAGCGTTGTGTCATCGTCCGCCAGTGAGAATTGGTTTATCGGCGACGCAGAAGCCGATTGAGGAAGTGGCGCATTTTTTGACCGGGAATCGGAGTGGAGGGAGCGAAAGCGGAACCTCAGCGGCTGAAGCCGGCGATCATTCGTCCACTCTTACGGCACGACTGAAGTCGTGCCCTTTCCAAGATGAGGTGGAGGGTGGAGATGGGACGGCGTCTGATTCCCCGACTTCGAAAATCCCCACCCTAATCTTGCCAAAGGACGGCGAGATTAGGATGGGGCACCCACAATCTTCCGCGGCGAAAATCCCCACATCTCGCGCAAAGAGCGCGCGAGAAATGGGGTACCCGACGGATCCGGTCGTTGTCGATATTGGGCATAAGCGGAAGTTGGATTTGGGGATTGAGGTGCCGCCGATGCCGCTGGGGCCGGTGGCGTCGAATGAGTTGTGGGATGCGATTTACGACCGGCTGGTGGAGTTGGTGGGGCAGCATCGGTCGACGCTGGTGTTTGTGAATACGCGGCGGATGGCGGAACGGTTGTGTCATGAGTTGGGCACGCGCATCGGAGAAGAGAATGTGGCGGCGCATCACGGGTCGCTGTCGCGCAAGTTGAGGCTGGCGGCGGAGAAGAAGCTGAAAGAGGGGCAGGTGCGGGTGCTGGTGGCGACGGCGTCACTGGAGTTGGGAATTGATGTGGGGACGGTGGATCTGGCGGTGCAGATTAATTCTCCGCGGGCGATTGCGGTGGCGCTGCAACGCGTGGGGCGGTCGGGTCACTGGCGGGGCGCGGTTCCGAAGGGGAGATTTTTCTGTACGACGCGCGATGATTTGATGGAATGCGCGGCGCTGGTGCGGGCGATCAAGCAGGGGGATCTGGACCGGCTGATGATTCCGGAGGCTCCGCTGGATGTGCTGGCGCAGCAGATTGTGGCGGCGTGTGCGGCCGAGGAGTGGGATGAGGATGCGATGTTTGCG
>CAVPVE010000026.1:0-54165 GCA_963709025.1 uncultured Acidobacteriaceae bacterium | reverse complement strand
TATCCTGGGACACGGCACGGCTTTGATCTCGGTGGCGACTACTGAGGTTTTCGCAGGGCTGCAAAAGCTCGATCGCGCGCAGGAAGAAGCGTCGCTCGACCTGGGAGCGAATTACTGGCAGACGTTCTGGCGCGTGACCGTACCAAACTTGAAACTGCCGATCATCGGCGCGGCGCTGCTGATTTTCACGCTCTCCATGGATGAGATCGCCGTCAGCTTCTTCCTCATCGGCCGCGACAATACTTTGCCTCTGGAAATCTGGGGACGCCTGCGGCGCGGGATTACGCCGGAGATCAATGCGGTGTCGACCATCATCTTTGTGTTTTCACTGGCGACCATTGTGGTCTGGTACCGCCTGCGCATCAGCGCCGAGGCAACTCCCGAGGTTGCAGCGGGACTCGTCGATACGGGCGACGAGCACTAGTCTGCGGAGTCTTGCTCTTGGTCGGATCATCGTCGCTTCCGATCCTGGCTACCGCCCGCTTGCCCTTGCCGCGAAGAATTCCCAAAACGGTAGCGAACCAAAATTTCTCTCGTCTGCACACGCCGCCTGCCCGCCGACTCCTGCGCATAATCAGACTATTCATGCGCGACAAAATCTGTATCGGCGCTCTTCTGATTGCGATTGGAACGTTCCACGCTGCCACTGTACGACAGGGACACCTCTGGGCGGATGACTTTGCGATGTACATACATCACGCGAAGAACATTGTGGGCGGCCACCCATACACCGATACCGGCTACATCTTCAACGCGGCGTTTATGGTCGGACCGAAATACTATCCGCCGATCTTCCCCGTACTGCTGGCACCGGTCTACAGAATCTCCGGACTCAACTTGATCCCGATGAAGCTGGAGCAGGTGCTCTTTCTTGTGCTGGCACTGGCCGCGATTTATGCCAACTGGAAGCACGATCTGGGGCCTGGATCCGCATTGGGCTGGTCGCGATTCTTGGTTTTGCTCCCGCATTTTGGATTGCAAAAGACAACGTGCTGTCTGACGTTCCCTTCCTGTTCTTCTTTTATCTAACCGCACTTCTGGTGCGAAGCAGGCGCAGCGACACGAAGGCATGGTGGCGTTGGGCGGTGATGATCGGGCTTGTCATTTATTTAGCGACCGGCACACGCGTCGTGGGTATTCGCTGGCTGCGGGTTTGGTTCTGTATGACGTCCTGCGACTTCGTACCGTCTCTAAATCCACAGTGGCATCAATTACGGTTTGCGGGCGCGTGCCTGGCGCTACAACGCTACATTACGGGCATCGGGTTAGGCGGTTATCCGTCAGAACGCCCCGCACTGCATTCCATCGTCAGCAACGTTGCCACCTATGCGCGCGTGACCGCATCGTTCTGGGTGGGATCGACGCGCAACCTCTTGGCTTACGCGATCCTGGCGCTGTTCTTTGCACTGGTTCTAAAGGGATTCGCCGCTCAGTGCAATCGTGGGTTCACATTCGTAGAAGCCGCTCTGATCGCGTACGTTACGATCGTCGTTCTCCCGCCCTACCAGGGAGGTGTCCGGATTATGTTTCCGGTTGTGCCATGGATCGGATACCTGGCGATCTCGGGACTCAAGAACGTGATGGAGAAACGATTTCCACGCTACTCTCCGAGCTCGACTTGGGCGCTGGTCCTGCTGATCGCGATTCCCTTTGGAGAGTTTTACTTCAAAAACAATTTCGGGCCTATTCGCGAGACGACCGGCCTTCCGGAGTTCAACCAGCTGTGTCAGGCGGTGCGCGACAAGACCAGACTAGACGACCCAATCATCTACATTCGTGCCCGAGCCCTATCGCTTTATACGGGACGTCCCGCAGCCGTGCCCAATTACCGTGGCAGCCAGGAAGAACTTTGGCAATGGGCGGGAAAGCATTCACGCCAAATACTTGCTCACGACGAATGCCTTCAATGACGACGGCGGATTTCTTGACCGATTTCTGACGAAGAACGCGCGGAGTTTCGACCTGGTCTATGAGAACGAAAATTTCAGGCTCTATCGCATTCGTTCGTTTCCGACGGCGTTCGATCAGCCAAGAAAACTCGCGACTGCCGCACCTCCGGCATGACAACTGCATCCGCGGTCTAGTAGAGTGGAAGAGACCTTCTGTGAGGAATCCTTTTTGAGTTCAGGCATTCGTAACATCGCCATCATTGCGCACGTTGACCACGGTAAGACCACGCTGGTCGACGCCATGCTGCAGCAAAGCGGCACTTTTCGCTCCAACGAGCACCACGTCGAACGGGTCATGGACTCGAACGAACTGGAACGGGAGCGCGGCATCACCATTCTCGCCAAGAACACCGCGATCTTCTATCACGACGTGAAGATCAATATCGTCGACACGCCCGGCCACAGCGACTTCGGCGGCGAGGTCGAGCGCGCACTCAAGATGGTCGACGGCGTCATGTTGCTGGTGGATGCCAGTGAAGGCCCGCTGCCGCAGACGCGCTATGTGCTGAGCAAGGCGCTGGAGGCGCATCTGCCGCCGATCGTGGTCATCAATAAGATCGACCGCGCTGATGCGCGGCCTCAGGAAGTCTTGAACGAGATCTACGACCTCTTTATTGATCTGGACGCGAAGGAAGAGCAGATCGATTTTCCGGTGCTCTACACGAACGCCAAGATTGGGACGGCAACCACGGATATCGCGGGCGGCGGCACCGATCTTCGGCCGCTGTTCGACGCCATCATCAAGACGATTCCTCATCCCAAGGGAGATGCGTCGGGGCCGCTGCAGATCCTGGTGGCGAATCTTGACTACAGCGACTATCTGGGACGTCTCGCGATTGCGCGCGTGTTTAACGGAAAGATGCATACCGGCGAAGAAGTCGCTATCGCCAAGCTCGATGGGACTCTGCACAAAACGAAGATCACGAAGTTATTTTCATTCTCGGGACTGAAGCGGACGGACATCACGGAGACCGAGTTGGGAGACATCATCGCGGTCGCGGGCGTGGAAGGCATCACAATCGGCGAGACCATTACCGAAGCCGAGAATCCTGCGCCGCTGCCGCATATCGCGATCGACGAACCGACGATCGCCATGCTGTTCACGGTCAACACCTCGCCCTTCGCGGGAAAAGATGGCCAGTACGTCACCTCGCGCAATCTGCGAGAGCGCCTGGAGAAAGAACTCCTGACGAATGTTTCTCTGCGCGTCGAGGACACGGGCACCACGGATTCCTTTAAAGTGCTGGGCCGCGGCGAACTGCAGCTTTCCATCCTGATTGAAATGATGCGGCGCGAGGGCTACGAACTCATGGTGGGTAAGCCGGAGATCGTCACCAAGCGCATCGATGGCAAGCTGATGGAACCGGTGGAGCATCTCACGGTGGATGTGCCCGAAGATTTTGTCGGCGTGGTCATGGAGCAACTCGGATCGCGCAAGGGCGAGGTCACCAACATGCACAATCACGGCTACGGGCGCGTGCGCATCGAGTTCCGCGTGCCCAGCCGTGGGCTGATCGGGCTACGCAGCCAGTTGCTCACCGACACACGCGGAACCATCGTCATGAACGCGCTGTTCGATGGATATACCGAGTGGCAAGGCGACATTCCGCACCGTCTGACAGGAGCGCTGATCGCCGATCGCGGCGGGGTTTCGACCGCATACGCGTTGTGGGGATTGCAGGAGCGCGGGGAACTTTTTGTCGGCCCGGGCGTTGATTTGTACGAAGGCATGATCATCGGCGAGAACGCCAAAGACACCGATCTCGATGTGAATGCGGTGCGCGAAAAGAAGCTGACGAACATGCGCGCTTCGACCGCGGATGAAGCGATCCGCCTGGTGCCCTTCCGGCCATTGAATCTGGAACAGGCAATTGAATTCATTGCCGATGATGAGTTCGTGGAAATCACACCCAAATCGCTGCGCCTGCGCAAGAAGACGCTGCAGTCGAACCAGCGCAAGAAAAAATCGTACGCCACTGTCGAAGAGTCGTGAAATCGCGACGCAAGTCCGAGAAGAGCACAAAAAGCGCTGCCACCACTGCGCATGTTCCTCGTTCCCTGCAGCTGCGGAACGACTTTCGCGGTAGCGGAGAATTACGACCATCAAGGCACGGCTTGGGGGCGCTATCTCGTGTGTCCGGGTTGCGGCAAGAGGCACGATCCCAAGAACCGGCTGTTGCAGATGGGCTTTCACGCTGAAGGATATTGGAAAGTAGACGAGTGCTAGCTCGTCCGAGTCCCGCTCTGGCGCTCTCATTTTGAGATTGATTTAACAAGCCGTTCTTGAGAAACCTGCTATACTGCTCGGCGCATTCGACTGTTCGCCAGCTCCGGTATCGATTTTCAGGAACGGCCCTCCCGACCTGCCAAGTCCGCCGAATTGCTTGCACTTCCGACAGCTCAATGCAGAGGCAGATCCGTGAAGAATATTTTCGTAGGGAACTTGAGCTTCAACACAGCCGAAGACGAACTGCGCCAGCTGTTTGAGCCGTTCGGACAAGTGGATCGCGTGAGCATCATGACGGACCGTGACACGGGGCGATCCCGTGGTTTCGGTTTCGTCGAGATGGCCAGCAATGAAGACGGCGAGAAAGCGATCACCGCTTTGAATGGCTCGTCCGTCGGCGGACGTACGATCAACGTCAACGAAGCGCGTCCCAAGACTGAGCGCTCCGGGGGCGGCGGAGGCGGCGGTGGACGCGACCGCGGAGATCGTGGCGGCCGAGGCGGTGGTGGTGGCGGGCGGCGCGACCGGTACTAAAGAAGCAACAATCCCAGGAAAATTTCACCCGATCCGCCTGTGAGGCTGCTGTCCAGACAGGCGCGGTTTACCTTGCGCAATGCAGCCCCTTCGCTTTGTGCTTTATCCGACCTCGCAATACGCTCTGCATGTCCCGTATGGCGGTCTCTTCATCTGTTTTGCAGCAAGGTTCACGTTGATGCTCCTTCCCTGCCCATGTAGACTGTAGATATCCGTGCGCGCCCGTAGCTCAGCTGGATAGAGCGGTTGCCTCCGGAGCAACAGGTCGGGAGTTCGAATCTCTCCGGGCGCACCAGTACTTCTCTTTTGGTTTCACTGGATTACCCCTTCCGAACCGTTTCCGGGAGTGCTGAAGTTGGGCGCAACTGGGAGCAAAACCCTTTCTACTTTGGTCGCCAGTTGCCGTTGCGCTTCCGGCATCGGCTGGGTATAGACTCCCAGCGTCAACCGCGAATCGGTGTGTCCTAGTTGTGTTTGCAGCGCCTTCAGGCTCTCCCCAGTAGGATTCGACCAGGTAGCGAAGGTGCGCCGCATGTCGTGCCAGCCAATCAACGGGAGGCCCGCCTTACGGCAAGCTGGAATCAGGACTCGATTCCGGACGTTGTTGGGATTGAAAGGCGTGCCCTTCGACGAACAGAATACAAAATCGTCGGGTCCGCTTTCGGATGACTTCAACCGTTGCAGAGCTTGCAAAGCTAGGTCCTGGATAAAGACCTTGCGATTGGAAGCCCTGGTTTTGGGCATCGAAGAACGGCCTTGGTAGACCGTTTCCGCCACCAGAATGGAACGCTCCTCGAAATCCACGTACCTCCAGCGCAGGCCAAAGATCTCCCCGGATCGCATACCAGAGAGAACCGCCACCAGCGCCATCGTGCGATAGGGTTCCGCTAGCTCCCCCGACAATGCCCAAAACTGCTTCGGGCTCAGGGCTGTTCGCCTCCGAACGTCGGTCAGTTCGGAAACTTGCGCCCCTTTGACGGGGTTTGACTGCACGTAGCCCCAGCGGACCGCAACGGAAAATATCTTGGACAGTCGATTGCGCAGCGACAACACCGTCCGGGGTGCCACTCGCTTCGCGGTCTCCGTCAAAAACATTTGCACGTCTGCGGCTCCGATTTCTGACAAGCGCGTCCTGCCGAAAAAGGGCAGCAAGTGCTTGCGGCTTAAAGAGCGATAAAGACGCCGAGTCGAGAAGCGAATCGTCGGGAGAATGTTCGGTTCAAACCGCTCCAGAACGAAATGCTCAAAGGTGATGATCACCTCTGGCTTGTGCGTCCCCTGGTTAATGGCAGCTAGATACTCAGAGAGTTTCCGCTGCGCCTGACGTTTGCTGACTTCCCGGACCGGCCCGAGCACCACGGAGCGGATTCTGCGATGCCGCTTTCCATCTTCGCCAATCACGTCCTCCCGGTAACGGCCGATCCACTTCTTTGTTCTCTTGCCACGTTGAAACAGCCAACCTTGTTGCCAACGGGGTCGAGCCACGGTTTCCTCTGGTTTCTCCGTAGCCCGCCTTAGCTTTTCTGCAGGCGGAACATTAGCAGAAAGGACGAGCCCAGCGAAAGGGCTTTCCGAGACTTCCACCGAGTTTGGATCTGCGGTCAGCATGCATCGAGCAAAACGGCTCGCTTACTCGTATAAGAAAGGCCCATTTCGAAGGAGAATGACCGTCCTGACACACACAGCCCGCCCCTACGTTGCTGTTGTCCCCAAACCGGGGCCGTCGCCGGGTCCGAAATACCAAACTGGCAGCACGCGAACGCCGCTTTAGACACACGTATGCCGTCGGCTGCCCTGTGCTTTCGGGAAAGGTCTGGCCTGTTCACTGTGGAGCACCTCGCGGGCCGGCAAAAGTCCGGTCGCGGGCAGCCTGGCGTCTGGCTTCGTCCACGTCCACCCGTCCTTCCCTCTTCAACAGAGAGATCGGCGCATACGAGGAATCGCGAGGAAACATCAACGGACTTGCGCACTTGGGACAACCGGCTCCGGCTCGATGGCGCTTGCAGGAATGCTCCCCTTGATGTCCGTTAAACCCTGCACAAGGAGTCTCACAGAGAGAGCAATTGCAGGAGCAGCCGAGAGCTGCGTGGTAAGCCAGGCCCATCGTGTGCACCCGGCGGACCCCGTGAAACGCCGCTTCCAGCTTCGCCAGGCGCTCGCCGTCCGCCCGGCCCTGGTGCTTGCCCGTATATTTCAGAGCATGCCCTAGCGCTCGGGCGAACCGGGCGTGCTCACGCTCATCCAGCTCGCGGGGAGCATGATCCAGCTTTTGACGCTTGATGTACACGCCCCGCGCGCCGTCTTTGCTCTTGCGGATCTCCATCCACTCTTCGAGGAGAACTTCATAGGGTAAAAACGGTCCAACGTAAACCCCGTGCGCATGAAGGTTGGTGTTGTATTTCTGTTTCTGTGCATCCCAGCCGCCAAACTCATCGCACCAGAGAAAAAGAAACTGGGTTGAGGCAATCTCCAGTTTGTCCATGACCCGCCGAATGCAGGCGCGCACGTCTTGATTAAATTCCCGAATGTCCTTGGGAACCGGCATGCGATAAAGATTCACGGCGGTGAAGTCTAGGGTTGCAATGACATTCTCGGAGCGAAACCCCGGTTGAGCCGTGAGCTTCTCCACGATCGGCCACAGCCCCATGTACTTTCCAAAGAGCTCGCTAAAGATGGCGGCACCGCAGCTACGGCAATACCGAACACCGCAGTTAAACGACCCAAAAAACTGGTGATCCGGATGCGCGGAACAATCCAGGCGCCGACCTGTGACTCTGCAGTTAGCAAGGCGATTCGCCTTACGCACCAGCGCGGTTCGACGACGTTGTTCCTTTTGCTCCCACCAGGCGCGGAAATTCTCTTCCGCTTGGGCACCACCCTGCAGCCACACCGCGAGTTCTTCTACAAAAAGCCCCTCCCTAACCTTCCGCTTCAGAAAATCCTTGTATCGACGCTCCTCCAGGTGTTGCTCCGCCAGGCCGAGCGCGGCAAACTCGCGGTGCTCTTCCTCAACCTCGGCGAGCACGAATACTTGCTTGAGCTGGGTATCGTCTACGCAACCTCGGACCGAAAGGTCTCCGTTGTCGGCCTTTCCAACCAATTCGGGGAGAACAAAATCTTTCGCCTGCAACAAACCCGGACTCCTAAACAACGAAGCGCGAGAAACAGGCATATCGGCCTTCACCGGCGCCGCCGGGCCGCGGAATCCTGCGCCAGAGGAAACTGGAAGAAAAAGGCCTTCGAAAAGAGAGGCGCTCTCGGGTTGTACCGCCGTGCTACTCACTTATTCGCTTCTCCATAAATAAAAGGGGGCTGCTCCGCTTCGCTCCGCAGCCAGGGGCCGCCTTCGGCGGCCCCCCAAGAGGGGCTTTGCCCCTCCTGGACCTCCCCAAGCCAACCCTTTGTGTCCTTGCCGGGCATTTCTTTGACACTTCGGATTTGGAGGGCGGGGTCACTGCCCGTATAAGTCGCGGGTCGTGAGGTTGGCTATTCGCCACGTTGCCCGCACTGTTTTTGGCTGACCCCGCCCGTGCGCAAGCAAACCGTTCTTGGCCTCGCTGACGGCAAACGTTGCGGTTGCTCATCCCAAAATCCCCTTGAAGAACGATTTCTTGCGATTCCCACGCTTCGTGGAGTTTTCCACCATCCCGAGCAGGGTCTTTTCCCGTCGGCGCAAGCCCTCCTTAAGTTGCGGAGGTGTCCGGGGACTGCGAAGTGCAGCTTGCACGCCTTTGAGCTGTTGATCGGTGGTTAGTTTGTGATGTGCCATCTTTTCCGCTCCCTTCGTTTTTCAGCATTCCTCGGGCGAAATCTGCGTGGCGGTGTTACCGCTTGTCCAAACAGTCCACACGGCCCGCAGCGAAAGATCCTCACGCCCGCGGCAGAAACACTCAGACTGAGTGGCCTTCCGCAGAATCCGCACTTTCCGGTTCCGATTGGAGTTACCGAAGCTTTCGCACTATCATTCACAGTCCGCCCTCTTCTGCGATCCTACGGACGGGCAGAGAAATCGGAAATGCGATAAACAAGCGGTCAAATTGATTTCTGGCGGCGATCCTAAACAGGGCCTAAATTCATGGCGAGGATCCGAAAAGCGATGAATTCCCCGGCGAGAAAAATGAAGGGAACGAGATCGAAATCCGAAAAGACGGCTCTTGGCGGAAAGAGTAGCGGCAGACTCAGGTCAAAAACGGATCGGCTGCTCGTCAGTACAAAAGCAAGAAACAAGCCTCACGAAGGAACTCGGAAGAAGGCAAGGCGTAGGTCCCGAAGACCTGACATTTCCACCGGCAAGCAAAAGCCAAAAGAGATTCAAAAGGACACCGCAACCCCCACAACGAACAGCGCCGCCGGTGCTGGGCCCTTGAAATACCCCTTCTCGCCCTATTCGGTTATCCAGGCCGAAGTCGCACTCCGTTGGGGAAGAGCAACAGCGGAGGATGCTCGCACTGTGAGGGAGAACGAACTGTTCGGACACTGCGAGGAAATCGCGAGCCTACTTGAAGAGCATTGGCACGAGATTGGCTGGGACCTCCAGCGCCTCCGGAACCCTAGCACGATGCACACCCCAGAAAGCATAAGGGCGGCTTTTGAACCTCTTCGTGGAAAGGATCGTGAGTTCCTCTTTGCTCCGCTCCTACGTCCGACCTCAAAACCGGCGACCGGCATTCAAGTCCGGAAGTCCTTGGAAGCCTTAGAAGACGCCTGCCGCGATCTCGAATCACTCAGAAGGCCCATTGAGGAGCAGAAGCAGAAATGCGAAGAGAAGGAAAGGGCGGTTGGACAGGCAAGTCCGCAAAACCGGAAGTGCTTGGGGAAAGAAATCGCCCGCCGTAAAGGCAATTTAGCCCGACAGCGGAGCGAATGCCGCGCAAAGGAATCACTGATCGCTGCCATGCAGAAAAAGCTCCTCACCGCCGATCCGCGGAGGACCAAAACCATCGAAGCCAAACTTTCATCATGTCGACGGGAGTACGTGAAATTGAAGGCATCGTTCGGGCCTGAAGAGCCCGAAGAGAAAATAATCCGAGACCTCGAAAAGCAGCGCGATAATGCGACCAAAAAGAACTTGCTCCTGGCAAAACAGGCGGCTAAGGAATGTCAAACCAAATTGACAAAACTGGAAACGCAGGCTCAGAAACTCAGAGAGGAAATAGACCGACTCCGAGATCTCTACCGGGACCGAGGCGCGGGTTTTGCTCGAAAGGATCTCTTCAACTTCATCGCAAAACATCGATGCCGCCACGACCCCCGGCAGATTGCAAAGGCGATAGCCGGGCTACCAGACACACCCTGCCGTGACTCTCTCACGCTATGTAAAAATGTTCCATTTGGTAAGGAGCCTCACAAGAACTATGAAGTGTTCCTGGTGATGGCCAGAGCGTGGGCGAGACGCGATTCCACTACACCCAACCCACAACTGCGCATACAACTGTTCGAGGATGAGATCCGTGGGGTCCCCAGGACACGCGATTTTCATGGGGACAAAGTACCTAATTACGTTTGGCGGTTTTTCGAAGACAACCGACACGACATCAATCAAGCGATCAGGGCCTATCTCGGTCCGCAACCTGAGCCGGAACGGGTTCCGTACCTTATCGCTTCGAAGTTAATCAACGATGTCAGAGACAGGATCGCGAACGAAGCGAGAAAAACAGACTTAGAACGTGTGCTTTCGGAGCCCACCAGAGAGACTAAGTGACGCGAGGAGCTCACCACTTTCCAGCGAGCGCTTAACGTCCTCACCGTTGTGCACTCGGCCCATCTCCAAACTGGTGATTCCACACGGGCGGGTTATGCGACACGTCTAACCAAGCGTGGGGAAAAAAGACCTCCAGCCCGAAGCCGGAGGTCTTGCTTGGTCACCGTCGTTCAACTGTCATGCGGCTGACAGCTGGAACTCGAACGGATCCGTGATCGTGGTGCTTGCCGAGAGTCGCTAGCAGCAGAAGTTCATCATCCACCGGGATGCGAAACTGCGCTGGTTTCGCCAACTGCTCTAGGGCTCAGAATCTAAGCTCCTTGGCATCGTGAAGGATTTACGCGCCGTTTCACCCATAAGTCGTGAATCCCAATTCCGTGGTGGCGCCAGTGGAATCGATGTAGAATGGCGCGTATCCTGGGGCGACGATGAGATTCCTCAGTAAGGTGAATCTCTCTATGTACACGAAAAAGCTGTTTGCGCTACTTGCCTTCGCACTCCTTTTCCCGCGCAGTTACGCTCAAACGGCGCCCACACCCAGCAGCGACGCCCCGCCAGCACAACAGACTGACAGAACCACGATTATCTCGAACGCCGACGAGGTCACGCTTGATCTGGTGGTTCACGACAAGAAAAACAAGCCAGTCGTTGATCTGAAGCCGGAAGACATCGCAGTCACAGACAGCGGTTCTGCTGTAAAGATCAGCGACCTCCGCTTGGTAACCGGGCAATCGGGCACCAACCACCGAATCACCCTGGTTTTCAACCGGCTCGATCCCTCCTCGGCGAAGAACGCGCGCGATATCGCCACCAGAATTCTGAAGATGATCCCGCCCGATCAGTTCTCATTCTCCGTACTCAACGTCGGGGGACGCCTTCGGTTGTTCCAGGAATTTACTTCCGACGTCGCCGCCGTGGAAAAGGCGGTCGGCGCTGCTACCGAGCAAGTCGACGCAATCAAGGAAGATACAGCCGCGCTGCCGGAGAAGAACCTGATCGCCGCGGCGCAGACTGGAACCGACTCTTCCGGAACTCATGTTAACGCGGAGCAGCGCACCGTCGCCCGAGTCATGCTGGCTTCGCTCGAAGAGTCGCAGAAGATTCTCCAGGACCAGAACTGCCGGCCCTGGCTGGCCGGCTTGCTCGCCCTGGCGCGCACGCAACGCCAGTTCCCCGGACGAAAAGTCGTGATTTTTTTCGAGCAGGCGCCCCCGCTTGATTCGAACGCAAAGGACATGCTACTCACCATCGCTGGAACAGCGAACCGGTCCGGGGTGAGCATTTATACCGTGGACGCGAACCCTAATAACGAACAAGCCGGTGAAGGACTGATCTCGAGCGCGGCCATCGCAAGGGCTGCGCCCACCGTCAATGCGGCTGCGAATGCGTCTATACCTTCTGGTGCGCCTGGGTTGGCACAGCCCAAACTGCCTCAGGGGATGATCGTGCAGATCGCCGACACGCTGACCCAGCTTCAATTGGGGCCCTTGGCGGGATACCAAAATCCTCTAGCCCAACTCGCACAAAACACCGGGGGCGCTTATCTTACGGCTTCCGATCGTCTCAAGAAGCCGCTGCAACAGCTGATCGAGGACATGACCACATATTACGAGGCTTCCTACGTTCCGCCCATCCAGGAGTATGACGGGAAGTTTCGGCCGGTTGCGGTGCAGCCGGTGCGCAAGGGGCTCAAGATCCATTCGCGGGCCGGTTATTTTGCCGTGCCTCCGGATGCGGGCTCTGGGATCAGGCCCTTTGAAGCGCCGCTGCTGAAACTCTTGAGCGAATCGCAACTGCCCACCGACTTGAAGTTCCACTCCGCCGTCTTACGTCTCGGAGATTTGCCCACGGGCAATGAGAACGCCCTCGTCGTTGAGGTTCCGATTGACGGGCTGGAAACCCGCGACGATCCTAACGCCAATCTTTATTCGCTGCATGTTTCCATTGTGGCGCAAATCAAGAACAAGGGCGGCCAGGTGATCGAGCATTTCAGTGAAGACGTCCCCAAACATGGTTCGCTCGATTCCAAGAACAACGCGCAATCCGAGTTGATCACCATGCAGCGCCACTTCACTGCCGAGCCCGGCCAGTACGTGCTGGAGACGGCCGTGCTCGACCGCAACAACGAAAAAGCTGGCGCCCAGCGCCTGGAATTCGAGATCCCCGGCGACGCGGCCGGCCCGGCCCTCGGCGATGTCGCCATGGTCCAGCGCCTCGATCCCATGCCCGCGGAAATGGAATCGACCGAGCCCATGCAGTACGGAAAAGGCAAAGTCGTGCCCAGCATTTCCGGACGTGTGCCGTATGGCGCGAAACAAATCTCTTTCTTTTTTATGGTTCATCCTGATCCCAATTCGACCGAACAGCCGACGTTGGAAATGGAAGTTTTGAAAAGTCACGAGGCCATCGCGCAGGTGCCCCTGCACCTTGCGAAAACCAGTGGGCCGGGCTCCATCCCGTACCTGGCGTCGATTCAGTCGAGTTCTCTGTCGAGCGGCGATTACGAAGTCATTGAGAAGCTCACCCAGAGTGGGAAAACGACGGAACGCGGCCTGGAGTTCCGAATCGAAGGCCCCGAGTTGGCATCCGCAACCGCGCCCGACAGCGCGGCCGGAGCAACTCAGCCGCAAAACGATGCCAGCGAACTGGCCACGGCTTCCGGTCCGCCCGAAGCGGATGGACACAACAGCAGACATCTCGTCATCACTTCGCTGGCCGCCGGAGCCGTTCCCGCGCCCTCGGCGGACGAGTTAGAAACGATCGTTGCCGGCGCCAGAAAGCGCGCGCTCGATTACAGCAAGGGGTTGCCAAATTTCATGTGCATCGAAGTCACCAGCCGGTCGGTCGATCAATCCGGCAACGGCAACTGGAAACACCGCGACTCGATCGCCGAACTGCTGACTTATCACGATCGTCAGGAGTCGCGCAGCACGCTGGAAGTCAACGGCAAGCGCAGCAGCCTGAAACGCGCCGACATGAACGCTACCTGGCCCATTTCCGTGGGAGAATTTGGCGCTCTGCTGAATCTGGTCTTCGCCCCATCTTCAAAGACGGAGTTCACCTGGAAAGAAGCCGGCAGTCTGGGCGATGGAGGCGGAACTCTGCAAGTACTCAGCTATCGGGTGGCCCGCGAAAATGCCACGCTCGACCTGAGCGAGAGTAACAACACCATCGGGGTCGGCTTTCACGGTCTGGTTTACATCGACGCCACAACCAGCGGAGTTCGGCGGATCACGGTTCAGGCCGACAACCTGCCGCGCGATTTTTCCATGCACGCCGCAGCCATGACGGTGGACTACGACTATGTCGCCATCTCAGGGCGCGACTACCTACTGCCGGTGAGTTCGACGGTAAGCCTGCAAAGACATCGCAAGCAGATCGAGTTGAACGAAATCGCTTTCCGGAACTACCGGCGTTTCGCTTCCCGCACGAAAATCAAAATGATTCAGTGAGCATTCTCAGGCCACATAGATCCCGATCGACAACGGGCCGCGTTTGTGATCTATGCGGGCTCACTATCGTCCGGTTTGCCAAAAGCGATTCGGCCTCCCTTGCGGAAACTGACAATCGAATAGGTTTCTCGTTGCGGTCGGTTGGCGTTAACTTTCCATTAAGCTCATTGATCTGCCAGGACGACGAGCGGTTCCGCCAATTACACATTTGTCGCGTCATGCGTGTCATGCTGTTTATCAGTTTTCTTCTTACGCGAAATAAACAAAACACAAGCCATTATCGACAAGATCGCAATAATAAACACCATCACCACCAACGCTTCGCCCTGGAACCGGATCTTTTTGTCTTGCTGGAGAATTGGTAAAACGGGCGGGGGGTTCCGAACAGTGGATTGCGGCCTCACGCGAATCGATCCGGGGGCAAGCACGTCTGGAGCCGGAAATGTCATGGGACTGGGATTTCCTAGGCGCTCACCGGCAAGACGGCGCAGGGCAGAGCTAGGGCTACATTGCAAATAGGCGGCAACGGCTTTGACTTCTGCTTCCGATAGCGTTAACGAGACTCGCGCTTGTCCTGGGCCTGGATCCAAAATGTCATGGGGATTCCGTAGGAAAGTGTCCAACCAATTGCGCGTTTCGGCGGAATTCAAGCGAGCCGCCATGACATCGGACGCACGAAGAGTAAAAGTAGTCATGCGAGACACCCCCACGGAGTATACGGTTTGATTCAGGCTGTCTTTTGGAGCCGAGTCGAGATAAGGATTCCCGACCCAAAACGACCCATTGTGTCTCCAAACAATAGGTCATGAGGGAGCAACTTGAGAGCAAAACCAGGTGGATTTCCCCGATTGGCCAGGTTCGTAAATCGCAGAAAAGCAAGGCGGCCACGGTGTTAGAATCCTCTTGGATTACACTCCGGAGCAACAGGTCGGGAGTTCGAATCTCTCCGGGCGCACCATTTCCCCACATTTCTACCGGCCAGCCGTGTGGGCGGTTGCAATCGCGAGCCATTCATCGCTGATATAGGTACCAGAAAGCTTGAAGACCGGAGATCATAAATGCCTAAAGGCCCGCGATGGGTGAATCCGGTGGCGCTTGTCCTGATCGCAGGGTGGGTTGCGGCGAGCCCTCCGCTGGGCCATGCGGCCGACAATCCGACTGGCGCCGCTCCGCCACCTGGAGCCGATTCCGGACTTTATCTGAAAGTACGACTCGCTCGTCCTGTGCGAATGTCGAAGTTGAAGCCGGGCGATGTGGTCGAGGGTACGCTGTCCAGGAATGTGTACGCCGCGAACCAAAAATTGTTTGCCTCCGACAGCGGTGTCCGATTGACGGTCGACCATTTGGAGAAGCGAAAGCGTACGCCGAACGACCACTGGCCATGGGTGGTTAATGCCTTCACGCCCCGCAAAGAGAGCTATCCAGTCTTCAAAGTCAGCCACGGTGACGCAGGACCACACTGAGAGGTCGCTGCAGGTCTCCCTGGTTTCCGTCAGCCGGATGCGCGATGTGCACGCGATGGCAAAAAAGAAGAAGCCCGGGCAGGGACCAAGCGGAGAGAGTGGCGCGGTCGAAGTCAGCCCATCGAATGCGAAGAAGCCTGCAACGCCCACTCTGGTGCTGGAAGCATCGAGCATCGGAGACGACGAGTCGAAACCTGATGGCGCTCAAACGCTGACTCGATCGGAGCCGGAGGCATCACGACCGGAGATGATCCCGGCAGGAACGCATTGCAAGATTCTTCTACTCGACGGCGTAAGCGCATCCAAGAGCAAGCCTGGAGACGCCGTACGAGCGCGCCTGCTCGAGCCAGTGTTTGTGGATTCGAAGCTGGCCTTACCCGCGGGCAGTTTGATAGAAGGCAAGGTGATAAAAAAGACTCCGCCACGTCGGTTGAGCCGCGCTGGATCTCTGTACTTCACGTTCACGGAACTTACATTGCTGGAGGGCAAACGGATTCCGATTACGGCCTCGCTCGCGGGAGCGGAGTTGGATGTACGATCGCACACGAAGATGGATGCGGAAGGGCAGCTGCACGGGGAACGGCCGGGGAAGGCATGGATGGCGATTAATCTCGGCATGACGGCAGGGATCGCGAAAGAGGTCGACGACGGAGTTGCAGCTTCTCATCGAGGCCATCGTTTCGACGGCGACAGATGCTTCCACCGCCGGGACGGCGCGGATTGTTTCGAGTTGCGTGTCGGGCATATACCTGGCAACTCGTCATGGGCGCGACGTAGTCGTGCCCCGATTCACAGAGATGGACATCTCATTTGATCGCCCGATCTCTCTGAACGCTACTGCCGCGCTACCACTTTCAGCCCCACGGGCGAATGGAAACTAGCGCCATTGGCTGCCTGCATTTCATCCGTAAGGATCTGAGCGACACTAAATGAACTACGACGCCATTCTAATTGTCTCTTTCGGTGGGCCTGAATCTCCCGATGACGTGATCCCATTCCTCGAGAACGTTTTACGCGGGAGGAATGTTCCGCGCGAACGCATGCTGGCAGTTGCAGAACACTACTACCACTTCGAGGGCAAGAGCCCAATCAACCAGCAGACGCGGGAATTGATCGCGGCTCTGGAAAACGAGCTGGCGCAGCACGGTCCCAACCTACGTGTGTATTGGGGCAACCGCAACTGGCATCCGATGCTGGCCGAAACATTGCAGCGGATGAAGAAGGACGGCATTCGGCGTGCGCTTGCCTTTGTGACTTCGGCGTACAGTTCATATTCCGGATGCCGGCAGTATCGCGAAGACATTCTTCGCGCGCAGGGGGATATTGGTGCAGACGCTCCGCAGATCGATAAGCTGCGCGCGTTCTTCAACCATCCCGGATTCGTGGACGCCACCGAGGACCGGCTACGCGACGCGTTGGCCCAGGTTCCTGCCGATGCGCGCCACAACCTTCAGATCGTCTACGTTGCGCACAGCATCCCGCTGTCGATGGCGAACACATGCGACTATGTTCGGCAGTTGGAAGAAGTAAGGAAAGCGGTTTCGACGACGCTGGGCGTCACCAATGATGCGCTGGTGTATCAGAGTCGCAGCGGCGCACCGGGACAGCCGTGGCTTGAGCCGGACATTCTGGATTATCTTCTCGAAGTCAAAGCGCGTAATCTGGCGAGCGCTGTCGTGCTGGCGCCCATCAGCTTCATCTCCGATCACATGGAAGTGCTGTATGACCTGGATATCGAGGCGCAGCAGCTGTGTGATTCGCTGGCCTTGCCCATGGCGCGGGCGAAGACAGTGGGCGTGCATCCGAGCTTCATCGCGATGATTCGCGAGTTGATTCTTGAGCGGACGAATCCAGGAAGCGAACGGCGTGCGGTGGGTTCGCTAGGGCCGCGGCAGGATATTTGCGAAGAAAATTGCTGCCCGGCGCCGCAGCGGCCAGTGCGGCTCCATAGCAATTCCAGGCAAAGCCGGGCGGCGGCATCGAGGGAAATCGCAGCAGTCAACTATCGAGAAGAAACAGGCATGTTGGGGTGCTCGTAAGTAGTGGCTTTGGGGCTGCCTTCGACGAGATGCATCGTGTCCAGAATCGTCTGCAGGACCGGCTCGTTTCCTACTGCGGTATTGATCATCAAGTGGTAGAGCGAACGCGTGGGCCAATCCGCGTTGAAGTAGTGCTTCACATAAGCGATGCGCTCACGATCGATGGAGTCGACCATTTCCGCGGCATCTTCTTCACGATGCCCATCCGCCATCACTCGGCGGAGTTTCTCCGAGCGGGGAGCATAAAGAAAGACATGAAAGGCCTCGGGATTTTCGCGCAGTAGATAGGGCGCGCCTCGACCAACGATCACGGCGTTCCCTTCCTGAGCAATCTTGTTCATCACTTCCTGCATCATGGGCAACATGCAGTCGGCATCGAACATCTGGCTGCCCAGCGCGGCGGAATTCCGCTCGTAGCTGCCGCGCCAGAAAGATTTCGCAAGGCGGTGCAAGCGGCTGTCCATGCGCTCATCGCAGCGCCGCACGGCCGATTGGTCGACGCTGGCCAGGCGCGCAATCTCCTGGGTGAGCAATTGATCCCAGAGCTTCCAGCCCAACCGGTCGGCCAGTTGAGCGGCAATGGCAGCGGCTCCGCAGCCGTATTCGCGCTCGATGGTGACAAGACGAAACATAGCCAGATCCAATTTTAGTGTACTGCGATTCCGCCGCCAGGCTTGGATTTTTTCATCAGGAAGACCATCGGGACCATCGCCAGAATGGCAACCCCGAGGAACCAGAAACAGTCCACATACGACAGCATGGTGGCCTGGCGCTCGGCCGTGCCCTGGATCAGAGCGTAGGCTTGCCGGGTTGCTCCGGCTGCGCTGGCGCCATGGGCCTGCATGGCGCGCGAAGCCCCCTGGATCGTAGCTTGCAGCGCGGCGTTGCCCGCATTCAGATGACTGGCAAAATCGTTCAGATGCATCTGCGTACGGCGGTCCAACATGGTGGTGACAACTGAGATTCCAACGCTGCCGCCGATGTTGCGGGCAAGGTTCATCAGTCCGGAAGCGGCATTGTTCTTGTCGCGCGGCAGGAAAGCATACGCCGCCGTGTTGATGGGGACAAACAAGAAAGCCATTCCGACGGCCTGGACAACGCGAGCCATGGCCAATGACCGGAAATCGATCTGCAGGTCAAAGCCAGTCATATGGAACAGCGAGAATGAAAGCACGAGGAGCCCGAACAACAGCAGCCATCGCGGGGTATAACGTGAAAGCAGAAAACCCACCAGTGGTAATAGAAGGATGATGGTGAAGCCGCCGGGCATCAGAGCCAGGCCAGCCTCCTGCGCCGTGTAGCCGAGCAGAGTTTGCGAGAAGAGAGGAATCAACAGCGTGCTGCCGAGCAGGGCAAAGCCCAGCATGAACATCAGTAGATTCGAAACGCCAAAAGTTCGGTCGCGGAATAAATGCAGATCGATAATGGGATCTTTGTGTCTCCATTCCCAGACAATCACGAAGATCAAGGCAGCCGCAGCAATGACTGAAAGGGTGAGAATGAAATTCGACTCGAACCAGTCATCGCGTTGCCCCTTGTCGAGAACGATTTGCAGCGCTCCCAGACCGAGCGCAACAAATCCCAACCCTACGTAGTCGATGTGAGTTTCGCTCAGCTTGCGGCGCTTGAAGTAGGGCGGATCCTGAATCAGTCTCGAAGTAAGAAGGATCGATATGATCCCGACCGGAATATTGATAAAGAAAATCCAGCGCCAGCTGAAATTATCGGTGATCCAACCACCAAGGGTGGGACCGATCGCCGGGGCCGTTACGACCGCCATTCCGTAGACCGCAAATGCCATGCCCCGCTTTGCGGGAGGAAACGTGTCGGCGAGGATCGCCTGTTCGCTGGGCTGCAAGCCGCCGCCACCGGCCCCCTGCAGGATGCGGCAGATGATCAGCGTGGCGAGGTTCGGAGCCAGACCGCAAAGGAACGAACTGATGGTGAACAGGGCCACGCAGCCCATATAGAAATTCTTGCGGCCGATGATGGACGAAAGCCAACCGCTCAGCGGCAGCACGATCGCATTCGATACAAGGTAGGAAGTTAGAACCCAGGTGCTTTCGTCCTGCCCGGCGGAGAGACTTCCCGCAATGTGCGGCAAAGCAACGTTGGCGATGGAAGTGTCGAGCACTTCCATGAACGTCGCCAGAGTAACCGTGATCGCGATGATCCACGGATTGACCGCGGGACGCCAGGCATCGGCATGATCCAAGGTGGCGGTGGCCGCACTCATTTAGCGAATCCAGACCTTGGGAGTAACGGACATGCCGGGGCGCAACTGGTGATCAGTGGTCGAGCCGGAATCGAGCACGATCTTCACGGGGATCCGCTGAACGACTTTCACGTAGTTTCCCGTGGCATTTTCTGGAGGCAGCAGGCTGAAGCGGGCGCCACTGGCTCCGGCAACGCTGTCCACCTTGCCGTTGTACGACCTGCCGTTGGCGTCAACATCGATGGTGACCCGCTGGCCAATCTTCATGTCCCGCAGCTGCGTTTCTTTGAAGTTCGCGGTGATCCAAACGTCGTCGAGGTTGATGATCTTCATCAGTTCCTGGCCGGGCGCGACGTTTTGCCCGACTTCGACGGTCCGATTACTGACGATTCCGTTCACCGGAGCAACGACTTTCGTGTATTGCAGATTCAGCGCGGCCTGATCGAGATCCGCCTTCTTGCGCTGAGCTTCTGCGAGCGCCGATGTGGCTCGGGCGCGAGTGATCTGCATCTGCTTCGGCGCCGTGTTGGCATTGTTGTAGGCCGCTTGCGCTTGAACGAGTTTGCCCTGAGCTTGCGTGACTTGGTGCTGGGCCGCGTCAGCACTGGCACGCGCAGCCTCAACCCCGGCCGCACTGGCTTTGGCCGCAGCGGTGGCCTGGTCGTACTGCTGCTGCGAGATCTCCTGCTTGTCGACTAATTGCTTGTAGCGCACGAGATCGTTCTGCGCCTTCACGTTATTGGCTTCGGCCTCCTGCAACTGTGCCTTAGCGGCTTCGAATTGTTGCTTGGCGACCTGAATGCCGGCACGGGCGCTATTAACATCCGCTTCCGTGGATGAAACCTGGCTCGTGGTATTGACCGAAGTGATCGGAACATTCACACCGGCTGCGACAGCGGCCGCTTGCGCATCTTCGAAATCGGCTTTGGCGCGCTCAAACGCGACTTGATAGTCCGCCGGATCGATCTCGACCAGTACCGTCCCCGCCTTCACATATTGATTGTCTTCAACATTGAGCTTAATGACGTGGCCCGAGACGCGTGCGCTGATGGAGTTGACATGGCCGTCGACCTGGGCATCGTCGGTCGATTCATAGCTGGTGAAGTACCGGTAGGCAAAGAATCCTGCGACTAGAAGCACAATGAGAGCGATCACCACTCCGATTCGGAAGCCGGAACTCTGCGTGCGAGACGGACGCGTATGGAAATCCTCCTCGGCAGAGGGCAGCGGCTTGGTGCCAGGTGCCGGCGGTTTCTGAACGTCCGTTTTCTCGGGGTTGGCGGGCGGACTCTGTGTCGTTTCCATACGTTATTAATTGCCTTTCAAATAGCGCTTAACTCCCTCTTCCGCGTCGCCGATGGCGTGCGCCAGTTCGACCTTCGAAAGATTATGAGCGTACAGACTTTCAATATAACTCTCGTGAGCGCTCGCCACGGCCTCCTGCGCCTGCACGACCTCCAGGTTGTCGGCTACTCCGGCCGTGAAGCGATCCTGTGATTGTGCCAGTTCCTGTTCCGCCAGATCGACGGAACTGCGAGCGACTTCCACTTGCTCGGCGGCGGCGTTGAGGTCGAGCAGGGCCGTGCGCACCTCATAGTCGATGCGGCCTCGGATGTCTCCCAGTTGCGAACGCGCCTGCTTTAATTGGGCGTCGGCCTGAAGCACGTCAGCGTGAACGCGATTTCCGGCAAAAATCGGAATGTTCACACCCCCATTGACTTGCCAAGTGCCGTTCGACTGAGCCGGGTTGACGCCAATGTCGCCGAGATTGGCGGCAACGTCGACGGTAGGATAACGTCCGGCCGCTGCGGCCTTGCGCGAAAGCTCCGCGGCTCGAACCTGGGCCTGGGCGGCCTGATAGTCAGGTCGCGACGCGTAAGCGCGTTGCAAATACGTGTCGAGCGGCAGCGCCGCCAATGCCTGGTAGGGAGCTTTCTCGGTGAGCACAAACTCCTGCCCAGGAGGCAGCCCGATGATGCGCGCCACATTCAATTTCAGCTTGGCGAGATCGTTACGGGCAACGATGAGCTGCTGCTGGCGAGTTTGCAGTTCGACCTGCGAACGCAACGCATCAATAGCCGGACTCAGTCCCGCTTTCAGTTGGTCCGCGGCCTTGTCGTAAAGCGCCTGGGAGCTCTTGACCTGTGCCTCGGTGGTCTCTACACGCGCACCCGCGGCGATTGCCTGCAGATAAGCGTTTCCCACCGCGAGTACGACCATCTCGCGCGCATCCTTGTAGCTGAACTGGCTCGCCTTCAGGCTTTCCAAGGCGGCCCGTTCTCTCTCCAAGCTCTTGAAATTGAAGACGGACTGGCTGAGATAGGCTCGTGCGTCAAAGTAATTGAATGCCGGGACCAGCCGGGGCAACGCAGTGTTCGTGTTACCCGGCGCAGCCAGTAGAGGGAAAAGCTTGTTGAATCCGAGCGCCGCCAGACTTTGAGTCTGCACGTCTTCCATAACTCTGGCGCCGACGTTTGGAAGCAAGTCGCTTAATTCTTTCCACCTTTCCCCACGAGCGCTCTCGGTCTGGTCGCTGGCCAGTAATAGGCCGAGATTGTTTCGCAGACCACGATCGATTGCCTCTTTGAAGTCAATTTGCAGGACATCCGCGGTCGCCTTCCCTTCGGGAGCGCTCCCTAGAAATGGATTCTGGGGGCCGGGGAGGGACACATTGGGAGCCGAGGAACCGCCGGCAGCCTGAGCCAGCAGGTCGGGCGTCGTGAGCGAAGCGAGAATAAGAGCGAAGAAATGCGGTTCGGGAAATTATCAATGAGCAGCGCATTCGTGATTGTGGGGAACGCCCCGCAAATGATGGTAGAGCGGGACGTCCTTTCTCGTCTATAGCATAACTCGTCACGTTTGATTCGTTTGCGCGGCTCTGCGATGCAACGATTCTGACGGGATCGCTGGAATCGCCATCCGGAGCGGACAGGGCGGTGATCACGCGGTAAGGAATCAGGCTAGCCCTTCAATATTAGAACCACACCCGAAGTTCCATCCCTTCGGTACTTTGCGCTGAGTGAGTAACGCCTTTAACCTAATAATCGTACCGAGGAACGGAAAGCCATGCGGACACGTGTTTTATTTATAACCGTTGCACTTATCTCATTCACGATGAGCATCGCCAGCGCTCAGAACGCATCCGCACAGTTGAGTTCCGACCGAAAAGTTTCAACGCGGGTCTCACCCAATTATCCGGAATTAGCCAAGAAGATGCATATCCATGGCGTCGTAAGAGTGGAAGCTGTGGTGAAGGCCAATGGCACCGTCAAAGCTACCCGAGTGTTGGGCGGAAACCCAGTACTGGTTGACGCCGCGGTCGAAGCGGTCGGCAAATGGAAGTTTGAGCCGGGTCAAAGCGAGACTACCGAGATCGTCCAGTTAACGTTCGAGGGTCAGTGAAGTAGTCCAGACCGACTCGAGAAACAGCAGATTCAGACTGTTCAACCCTTCTCCCCCGCCACACCGGCTGCCCTCACAACGAGGTGACCAAGGTCATCTTGAATGAGAGTAACCTTCAGTTCAATCTAGTCCAGAGCCGAAATCTTTACGAACGGGAAACGTATATTTCGATGAGTGCGGCAACAGGAACTGACTGGACCCACATATTGTCCGATCCGGACCTTGTCCGGCATGTCGGAAAGCTGCTGCAAGCCTACCGGGAAGCACCGGCGGATAAGCGCGAAGCGGCGCTGCTTTCGGCGATGCGCGAAATCAAGGCTGGCGCTGCTACGGGCGGCAAACCCGCCGCCAAGGCTGCCCCTTCGCCTCAGCCAGTTCCAACCCCAACTTCAGCGACACCGCCTTTTGAACCCGATTTGTTCAGTCAGAACTGGGGAAGCGACCGCCGCCGTCATCCTCGAATCAAGTGTTTCGTAGCCGTCGAGCTACGCGTCGATGAATTCCCGGTTCCGATCTGGGGCAATCTTTCCAACACCAGTGCGGGTGGATGCCTGGTCGAAACCGCACATCCGGTAAAGCCGGGTTCGAAAGTGGAAATCGGTCTCTGGGTACCCAACGGGAAGATCTGGGTCAAAGGGTTCGCTCTGAGCGGAGTGGTATCCCGCAATGGGCCCGGCAACGGTGTCCGCATCCACTTCGAGGGAATGGCACCCACCGAACGCGACAATCTGCGCCAATTCCTCAAGTATGTGCAGGAGACAACTCGAGGATCGCAAACCGAAAACGGATACCTGCATCGTCTAAAATAAACGTCTAAAGGAATTCCCTGATTCCCGCCAGTTTTTCACTGGGTCTTAATCCACGCCTGCACGGAAATTGATACACTTTCTGCGTATTGAACCCTTTCCGCAATCGGAAACTCTAATTATTTAGGGACCGATCGCGCACCGGTGAAAAAATCCCAGGCTGGAGGAGCGGAATCGCATGGTAGCCAGTGAACAGGTTTTAGTGACGGGGCAGCAACTGGACACGCTGTGCATCAACACGATTCGAACTCTGGCGATCGACGCGGTGCAGCAAGCGAACTCGGGTCATCCGGGTGCGCCGATGGGACTGGCACCGGTTACTTATTGCCTCTGGCAAGAATTCCTGCGCTATGATCCCGCCGATCCCACCTGGCTCAATCGCGATCGGTTCGTGCTCTCCAATGGACATGCGTCCATGCTGCTTTATGCCATGCTGCACCTCGCCGAGGTACGGCGGGTTGACGAGCATGGCAAGGTACTCAAGGAACTCTCGGTTCCGATGGAGGAGATCAAACGCTTCCGACAGTTGGGGAGCCGAACGCCCGGGCACCCTGAGTCGCACATCACTTCCGGAGTCGAAACCACGACCGGGCCGCTTGGGCAGGGCGTTGGGAATAGCGTAGGCATGGCCATCGCCGGCAAGTGGCTGGCGGCCAACTTCAACCGTCCCGGGCTGGAGATTTTCGATTACAACGTCTACGCGATGTGTTCGGATGGCGATCTGATGGAAGGAATTGGCGGCGAAGCGGCGTCGCTTGCCGGACATTTGAAGCTTTCCAATCTTTGCTGGATGTACGACCACAATCACATTACTCTCGATGGCCCGGCGAATTGGTCATTCAGCGAAGATGTGGCGACGCGTTTTGTCGGATATGGATGGAACGTTACGCGTGTCGCCGACGCCAATGATCTGGAGATGCTGGCACGGGCGTTTGAGACATTCCACAAAACGACAGACCGGCCGACGCTGATTATCGTCGACAGCCATATTGGCTACGGATCTCCCCACAAGCAAGACACCAATGCGGCTCACGGCGAACCTTTGGGAGAAGAAGAAGTCAGGCTGACCAAGAAATTCTACGGCTGGCCGGAAGATGCGAAGTTCCTCGTTCCGGATGGAGTGCACGAGCATTTCCGCGACGGGCATCGGGAAACGCGGGCACGATTTTCATGCGCAGTGGTCGCAGAAGTTCGCTGAGTACTCGCAGAAGTTCCCCGACATGGCTGAGCGTCTGCGCCTGATGCAGCATCGCGAATTGCCTTCCGGCTGGGACAAGGGCCTTCCGACATTTCCCGCAGATGCCAAGGGTATCGCGACTCGCGAGAGCTCAGGCAAAGTGCTCAATTCGCTGGCGCAGAATATTCCGTGGCTGATTGGCGGATCGGCGGACCTGGCAACATCGAACAAGACGACGTTGAAATTCGAAGGCGCGGGGGACTTTCAGGCGGCTACTCCTGCGGGTCGCAACCTGCACTTTGGCGTGCGCGAGCATGTGATGGGCGCGAGCGTCAACGGGATGGTTGTGTCCGGCATTCGGGCGTTCGGCGCAACATTCTTCAACTTCAGTGATTACATGCGGGCCAGTATCCGGTTGGCAGCGCTGATGGAGATTCCTTCGATTTTTATTTTCACCCACGATTCCATTGGCGTTGGCGAAGACGGCCCGACCCACCAACCGATCGAGCAGTTGGCGTCATTGCGGGCTATGCCGAATCTCATTGTGCTGCGTCCGGGCGATGCAAATGAGGTTACCGAGGCCTGGAAGATCATTGCGAAATTGCAGCACTCACCGGTGGCGCTTGTGTTGACTCGGCAAAACCTCCCGACCATGGATCGGACTAAGTATGCTTCGGCCGCCGGGGTCGCCAAGGGAGCATATATCCTCGCCGACGCGCCGGGCGGAAAGCCGGACGTGATCTTGCTGGCCACCGGAAGCGAAGTGTCGTTATGCGTGGATGCGTACGAGAAACTGAAGGCCGAGGGCGTGAAGGCGCGAGTCGTCAGCATGCCATCCTGGGAAATCTTCGAACAGCAGGATGCCGCTTACAAAGAGAGCGTTCTGCCATCCGATGTCACTGCCCGCGTTTCCGTAGAAATGGCGTCTACCTTTGGATGGGGGCGCTACACCGGCCTCAAAGGACGGAACGTCGGGATGCACCGTTTTGGCGCCTCGGCGCCGCTGAAAGATCTGCTGAAGTATTTTGGGTTTACCGTGGAGACCGTCGTCGCGGAAGCGCACGCAGCGATTGACGGCAAGTAACGGTTGGGTGGGATAGACAAAGTCATATCACGCAAGATCGGGGAGGTCACTATGCAGCCAACTGGAGTTCTGGAAACCTCGAAAGCGACGAAGAATCCGCTGAAAGAATTGCTCAACTACGGTCAGTCGATGTGGCTTGATTACATCCGGCGCGATCTGTTCACCACCGGGAAGCTGAAACAGATGATCGCCGAAGACGGACTGCGGGGAATGACGTCGAATCCTGCGATCTTCGAGAAGGCCATCGCCGACAGTTCGCTGTATGACGATTTCTTGAAGTCGATGGCCTCGCGAAGTGATCTCGACACCACGGCCCGTTATGAGCAGATCGCGATTCGCGACATTCAGGATGCGGCCGATGCGCTGCGGCCGGTGTACGACGAATCCAAGTTCCGCGATGGATATGTGAGCCTGGAAGTCTCGCCGTATCTGGCGCGCAAGACGCAGGAAACGATCGACGAAGCGCGCCGCCTGTGGAAGGCCGTACAGCGCGAGAACGTGATGATCAAAGTCCCGGGCACCGCGGAAGGACTTCCTGCGATCCGGCAGTTGATCGGCGAAGGCATCAACATCAATGTAACGCTGCTGTTTGCGCAGGAAGTATACGAGAAGGTTGCCGAGGCTTACATTGCGGGACTCGAAGACCAGGCGGCCCACGGCGGCAATCTCAAGAAAATGGCGAGCGTGGCCAGTTTCTTCATCAGTCGCATCGACACGCTGATCGACTCCATGCTCAACGACAAACTGAAGGCGACCACCGACGCCAGCCAGCAGGCCTTGCTGAAGAGCATTCTGGGTAGGGTGGCAATCGCCAACGGCAAGCTTACTTACCAGCGCTACCAGAAGATCTTCAGCGGGCCGCGCTGGCAGGCGCTCGCAGCGAAGGGCGCGCAGACCCAGCGCGTGCTGTGGGCCAGCACAAGCACCAAGAATCCTAACTACCGCGACGTGATCTACGTTGAAGAACTGATTGGGCCGGACACGGTCAACACCATGCCGCCGGCGACGATCGATGCTTTCCGCGATCACGGGCGGCTTCGTGACGCGCTAATGGAAGATGTGCCGGGTGCGCAGAGAGTGATGGACGATCTGGCACGGGCGGGCATCTCCATTAAACAAGTAACAGACAAGCTGACCGACGATGGCGTGAAGTTGTTCGCCGATGCGTTCGACAAGTTGCTGGCTGCGGTGGCGAAGAGCACTCAACAAAAAGGATAGATCCCGTGAGCCGACTGAAGACCTCCCTGCCGGAATCGCTGGCCGCAACGGTAAAGTCGACGATCGCCGATTGGCAATCGGGCGGCAAGATGCAGCGCCTGTGGCAGCACGACGCAACGCTTTGGACGGGCGCGGACGAAGCCAGATGGCTGGGATGGCTCGACATTGTCGAGGAGCAGACTGCACAACACGAGCAACTGGCGAAGGTCGCGAAAGAAGTTCAGACGCGTGGCTTTGAGCACATACTCCTGCTAGGCATGGGCGGATCGAGTCTTTGTCCTGAAGTCATGCGCATGACTTTCGGCCGGGTCACTCACTTCCCTACCTTGCACGTACTCGATTCGACGGATCCCGCCCAGGTGAAAGCATTTGAACACTCGATCGATATCCCGAAGACACTGTTTATCGTTTCCAGCAAGTCGGGCAGCACGCTCGAGCCCAACATCTTCAAGCAATATTTCTTTGAACGCACGAAGCAGGCGGTGGGTGCGACGAAAGCCGGCAGCCAGTTCATCGCGATCACCGACCCGGGATCGAAGATGCAGCAGGTAGCGGAGACAGATCGCTTCCTGCATATCTTCTTCGGACGGCCCTCGATCGGCGGACGTTACTCTGCGCTGTCGAATTTCGGCATGGTTCCGGCCGCAGTGATGGGCATGGATACAAAGAAGTTTCTCGCGAGGGCTGCCGAGATGGTCCGCGCCTGCCGGGCTGGCGCTACGGTCGAGGAAAATCCCGGCGCAGTTCTGGGCATCATTCTCGGAACCTCCGCGAACGCAGGACGCGACAAGGTCACGATCATTACATCCCCCGGCATTTCTGATCTGGGGGCGTGGCTGGAACAACTGCTGGCGGAGTCGACAGGCAAAATCGGCAAGGGCATCATCCCGGTGGACCGCGAAACTCTGACGAGTCCAGAGGTCTACAGCAGCGATCGCGTCTTCGTGTATGTTCGGCTGGAAACAGGTGCTGACGCCGATCAGGATGCGAAGGTGGCGGCGATTGAGAAGGCTGGCCATCCGGTCGTGCGCATCACCATGGCCGACACGTATGACCTGGGCGCGGAATTCTTCCGCTGGGAGATTGCCACCGCGGTCGCAGGTTCGATCATCGGAATCAATGCTTTCAACCAGCCCGACGTCGAGGCCAGCAAGATCGCGACACGTGAGCTAACGTCGGCATATGAAAAAACTGGTTCCCTGCCGACGGAAAAACCTGTCATCGAGGATTCAGGCATCAAGTTGTTCACCGACGACAAGAACGCTGCGGAACTGGCGAATACTGCTGGCGGCGACAAGTCACTTGTGGGATATCTGAAGGCGCATCTGGCTCGCATCAAGACCGGCGATTATTTTGCGGTGCTCGGCTACATCCAGATGAACGGTGAGCACGAAGAGAATCTGCAGACTCTACGGCATCTGGTGCGCGACAAGAAACGCGTGGCGACCTGTCTGGGATTTGGGCCGCGATTCCTGCACTCCACGGGACAGGCCTACAAAGGCGGACCGAACTCCGGAGTCTTTTTGCAGATCACCTGCGACGATTCCGTTGAACTGCCCGTCCCCGGACAGAAATATACATTCGGTATTGTGAAGGCAGCGCAAGCCCGGGGGGATTTCCAGGTGCTGGCGGATCGAGGGAGACGGGCGCTGCGGGTACACCTGGGAAGCAACCTGAAGGCGGGGTTGGCAGCGCTGCAGGCGGCAGTTCAGAAAGCTCTTTAACATGCCGGGGATGGGAAAGCAAGGGCAGGATGGTCTCGCGACAGCTGGCGAGCCTGCCCTGAGCGAAGACGAATGGCCGGAGCTACATTCAGGAGCGAAAGCGATGCAATTAGGAATGGTGGGGCTGGGGCGCATGGGCGCGAACATGACGCGGCGACTGATGCGCGGCGGACATCAACTGGTCGTTTCTGATCTCAGCGCCGACGCCGTGAAACAGCTTGCGGGCGAGGGCGCCGGTGGATCTACCTCACTCGAAGATTTGCTCGGGAAGCTGACTCCTCCCCGCGCGGTATGGATCATGGTTCCAGCTGGGAGCCCGACCGAAGCGACGGTGCAGAGACTTGCGCAGCATATGCAGTCGGGTGACGCCATCATCGACGGAGGCAACTCTTATTTTAAAGATGATGTCCGCCGCGCGAATGAACTGAAGGGCAAGGGCATTCACTATATCGACGTGGGCACGAGCGGCGGCGTCTGGGGCTTGGAGCGCGGATACTGCATGATGATTGGCGGGCCCAAGGAAGCGGTTCAGCGCCTAGATCCCATTTTCAAAACGCTGGCCCCGGGTAAGGGCGACATCCCCAAAACTCCAGGACGAGAAAAGCTTGGAGGCACTGCCGAGGACGGATACATTCATTGCGGTCCATCAGGCTCGGGACATTTTGTGAAGATGGTGCACAACGGTATTGAGTACGGCATGATGCAGGCCTATGCGGAAGGCTTCGACATCTTCAAGAACGCGACCAGCAAAGATCTGCCAGAGGACATACGCTACGACCTGAACTTGCCCGACATCGCCGAAGTATGGCGGCGGGGCAGTGTGGTTAGTTCATGGTTGCTCGACTTGACCGCGATGGCTCTGGCGGAAAATCCAACACTCTCGGAATACGAGGGCTTCGTAGAGGATTCCGGCGAGGGACGCTGGACGATCCAGGCGGCGCTCGACGAAGCCGTGCCTGCTGATGTGTTAACCGCGGCTCTGTACGTGCGTTTCCGCTCGCGCCAGCAGCATACCTTCGCCGAGAAGATGCTTTCCGCCATGCGGCAGAAATTTGGCGGACACGTGGAAGCGAAGTAAAACGTCATCAGTCGCTGGTCGTTAGTCGTGAGCCAAAACCAAATTGAGAACGACTAACGACCCTCGATGTAAAGGACTGTACTCATGGCTGAATTAGCGGAACAACCAACCGTCGCGCCGCCCCCGCGGATCGGAAAGCAGGGCGATCCCTGCGTCATGGTGATCTTCGGAGCGGCCGGCGACCTGACTGGGCGCATGCTGATTCCCGCGCTCTACAACCTGGCTCGAGCTGGGCTGCTTTCCCGCGAGTTCGCCGTGGTGGGCGTGGCGCGCACGCAGTATTCCAACGATGAATTCCGAAAACGAGTTCACGACGACGTCAAAGCCTACTGCGGCGAGTGCGTGGACGACGACCTCTGGGAATGGTTCTCCCGCCGCTTCTATTACTTCGCCGGCGATTTCACTGATGACAAACTGTATCCCCAACTCAAAGATTTCCTGAACAAGGTCGATCAGGAACATTCCGCCCACCAGAACTTTTTCTACTATCTCGCCACCGCCCCAAGCTTTTTTGGTCCGATCGTACAGAAGCTGTCTGCTGCTGGATTGATGGAACAGTCGAACGGCCATTGGCGTCGGGTCGTGATCGAAAAGCCGTTCGGCCACGATCTCGAGTCGGCCAAAGCGCTGAACCAGCAACTGCTGAAGGAAGTCGACGAGAAGCAGATCTATCGCATCGACCACTATCTGGGCAAAGAGACCGTGCAGAACATCATGGCGTTCCGTTTTGCCAACGGAATTTTCGAGCCCGTATGGAACCGCCGCTATATCGATCACGTGCAGATCTCGGTAGCCGAAACGGTGGGCGTCGAAGGGCGCGGCAGTTATTTCGATCAAGCCGGTTCGCTGCGCGACATGGTGCCCAACCACATCATGCAACTGATCAGCCTCACGGCCATGGAGCCGCCGATCTCGTTCGACGCAAACGCGGTGCGCGATGAACAGGCCAAGATCCTGCACGCGATTCAACCGATGACGGACGAGGAAGTCTTGAGCCGCAGTGTGCGCGGCCAGTACGGCGACGGGACCGAAGACGGCAAACGCGTTGCCGCCTACCGGGCAGAACCCGATGTCCCGCCCGATTCGCGGACCGAGACTTTTGTTGCCATGAAGCTGCTGATCGACAACTGGCGGTGGGCGGATGTGCCTTTCTACCTGCGTACGGGCAAGCGGATGCCGGTGCGCAACACTCATATCGTGATACAGTTTCGACGGGCTCCCTTCGTGCTATTCCGCGACACTCCCGTCGAGCACCTGATGCCGAACCAACTGGTGTTGCACATTCAACCCGAGGAAGGCATCTCCCTGCAATTCGCCGCCAAGGTTCCGGGGCCGGTCATGCGACTGGGCACGGTCGATATGAATTTCGAATATCAGGAATATTTCGGCAAGCAGCCCAGCACGGGCTATGAACGGCTGCTGCATGATTGCATGATCGGCGATCAGACGCTGTTTCAACGGGCAGACATGGTGGAAGCGGGCTGGTCCGTAGTAAATCCGGTGCTCGATCTGTGGAAAGCGCTGCCGCCCCGCAACTTCCCCAATTACGCGTCTGGCACCTGGGGACCGAAGGAGGCCGACGATTTGTTGGAACGTGACGGCCGTCGCTGGAGGAATTTCGAGAAATGATTCTGGCCGGCGATATTGGCGGCACCAATGCGCGTCTGGCTTATTTTCAACCCCAGAATGGGCACCTGCGTTTGGTGTCGGAGCGAACCTTCCCCAGCCGCGAGCACAGCGAACTCGGCGAAATCGTGAGCGAGTTTGTGGACGCCTCAGGAACGCGTCCGGAAGCGGCGTGCTTCGGCATCGCCGGTCCGGTGCGCAATGGCCGTGTTGAGACTTCGAATCTGCCGTGGGTGATCGAGCAATCGCGCCTGGCAAAACAGATTCACCTTCCCGCCACGATGCTGATCAACGATCTGGAGGCCAGTGCCTGGGGCATCGGCGCTTTGGAAAACTCGGACCTTGTGTCCTTGAACCGAGTCGTTGGACCCGCGGTGGGCAACCAGGGAGTGATCGCTCCGGGAACAGGTTTGGGCGAGGCTGGGCTCTTCTGGGACGGAAAACGGCACCACGTTTTCGCCTGTGAAGGCGGACACACCGATTTCGGGCCGCAGGGAGATCTGCAGATCGAGTTGGTCCGCTTCCTGCAGGCGCGCTTTGGACACGTGAGCTACGAGCGGATCCTTTCCGGTCCCGGCTTGGTGAATGTCTATGAATTTCTTCGCGACAGCGGGTGCGGCAAGGAATCGCCCGAGTTCGCGGCCGATCTCAAAAAGAGTGACCCCGCCGCAGTGATTTCGCGAGCGGCACTTGACGGATCTGATCCTTTGGCAGAGAAAGCATTGGATCTTTGGATCGCGGTCTACGGCGCCGAAGCTGGCAATCTGGCTCTTAAAGTCATGGCCACTGGAGGCCTGTTCCTCGCGGGCGGCATCTCTCCCAAAATTCTCGCCAAGCTGAAGGGCCCAGCCTTCATGAAGTCTTTCGTCGAGAAGGGCCGGCTGCGGCCTTTGCTGGAGGGGATGCCGGTGCAGGTAGTCACGAACGAAAAAGCTGGACTGCTCGGAGCGGCGCGTTGTGCCTCGGTCCGAGGTAAGGGTTGAGAAAAGATCCCTTGAGTTCTTCCGTGGAAATTCGAGTCCTGACTACTCCGCAGGAATTGTTTGAAGCGGCAGCGGAAAAAGTTGTGCACGCCGCCAGGCAGGCCGTGGAACAGCACGGCCGCTTTACTATCGCGCTGCCGGGCGGATCGACTCCCAAAAGCCTTTTCAATCTGCTGGCTACAAACGCTCGTACAGTGTTGCCATGGGATCGCACTTTCTTTTTTTGGGGCGACGAGCGGCATGTGCCACCCACCGACTCCGACAGCAACTACCGGATGGCCGAAGAGATCATGCTTTCAAAGATTCCAGTGGCGGCGGGGAACGTATTCCGAATTCCGGCGGAAAATCCTGACGCCACCGCAGCTGCCGAGGCCTACGAGCAGACTCTGCGGAAGTTCTTCCAACTTGAACCGGGACAGGTTCCAGTGTTCGATCTGATCCTGCTCGGGATGGGTCCCGATGGGCATACCGCTTCCCTTTTCCCGTACTCGGCTGGACTGCAGGAAAAGATGCGACTCGTGATCGCTAACTGGGTCGACAAGCTGAAGACCAGCCGCCTCACGCTTACTCTGCCTGTACTGAATGCGGCGCGCTGCGTCGCGTTTCTGGTAAGCGGGACCGATAAAGCCGCGGTCTTGAAAATCGTGTTGGAAGAAGATGCGCCAGCCGAACAGTATCCCTCAAAACTGATTCGGCCGAACAATGGGAAGTTGATCTGGCTGGTGGATCGTGCCGCGGCTAGCGATCTTTCGACTCGAGCCTGATTGTCTGAAAGCTTACCCGCGCCAGTCGCCGATTTCCTTCAAACCTTTGCCGCGGGCGTGTTCGAAGAGGCGCACGCGATGCCGCGAGTGCTCAAACTCGTGGATGTCGGCCCACACCTCAGCCTGCCATCCCTTCTCGTGAGCCGCAGACTCCCCGCAAGTGGCGCAGCGAGTATGGAGAGTCACGGGAATAGCCTCGATCCCTACCGCGGGAGCCCCCGGCAGTTCCACAAAGATGCAGCGGACGTCCTCAATCTCTTCGTTCTCGCCGAGGATGTGCTCGTAGCGTAGAAGGTACCCGAAACCAAGCTTCTTGGCTTCCGACTCGGCTTCTGCGCGTGTAAGAAAAGGGCCGTACTCCGCCCGCAGCTGTTCGGTGGAGTCACATGCCATCCAGAAAATCTCTTTGTAGGCCATCGCGGTTTCGCCCCGGGGTTGCGAAGCCGGCTCGTGGCTGCCGTTTGAGCCCGCTCGTGCAGGACGCCCCTGTCAGCGCAATTCGGATGCCTTTGACGGGGTCCCGGCAATTGATTGGCGGGATTAGGGTTAGCGAATCTATGGGTTCGCTGCCGTGGGCGGGGCGTGAAACCTTTTGCAGATATTGGGCTCCAAGGTTCAGAGCGAAGAGCGGCAGAGGCACGGAACGCCTCTGCCGCAAGAATGTGCAGTAATGCAAGATTGCGCCGTGATGAATGCAGTCTAACGGGCCTTGAGCTGGTTGGGTGTCGAACAGTGAGCTAGAGAACACCCATCGCTTGGCTGTAGGGCATCTCCAAACGCTCGGGCTCAGGAGGCCAGTCCTTTCCACCATGGCTCGCGACGTACATGGCCAATTCGAGGCGGCTCCAGACGCCGAGTTTATCGAATGCGCTGCGCAAATGGTTTTTGATGACCTGCTCGCTGGTGCCGACGATCTTACCGATTTCGCGGTTCGTCAGACCCTCCCAGACCAGCGTCGCAATCTGGATTTCCTTTGGGGTAAGGCGTTCGCAGGGAGTCATGATTGAGCCTCCTCTTTGCTGAACATGGCAATAGCCAGTTTCACACGCTTGCGACCCTCGCGGATTCCGGCGCGCAGGAACAGCGTACGCAGATGTTGTTTGACGGTGCGCGGACTGATCTTGAGTTGGCCCGCAATTTCTTTGTTACTGCAGCCCTGCACGAGCAGATTCAAAACCTGCTGGTCGCGGGGTGTGACTTTGACTTGATCCAGGTCGATCACGATTTTGTTCCTCCTGCTAGGCGATCACACTCGGGCTACTACGTTGCACGGCTTTCGCCAATTCTTCGCGCCTCCTCGACTCGCTCCCTAAGTACTTTGGAGCACTAGCACTTGGGGGCGGCGACTGGCGTTTTCATGTGGCTTTCAGGATCACCGTGGTAGGCTTACGAGTTCCAAATTGGTCCGACACGTGGCTCATCATGAGTTCTAACGCCTCACATTCCTGTTCTATGCAGCAGCTTGGGACCATTCCTGGTCGCATCCGAAAGCCGGACTTCCGCCATGGCGTACTACGTGGGCAATCCCGTTGGGGCTCAGGGACTTTCACGCCCGCACAAACGGTCGTATTCATCTCCGAGGTGACCCCGTGAAGACACATTTGATCCGCCGTCGGGCCACGCAGAAAATGTCGTCCCATATCGGCCCAATGTCGATGCTCTGGATTTTCATTTTGGTCCTTATGGCACTTGCGGGCTTGAGTTTTGCACAGGTGACGTTGGACACGCCGACTCCCGGCGCGGGGACCAGTCCCGCGTCGGGCGCTCCTCTGACAATCACGTTGCAGGACGCACTCCAGCGCGCGCGCCTCAACGATCCCCAGTACCGGTCCGCCGTCACCGATCTCGGACTAGCTCGGGAAGATCGAGTACAGGCTCGGGCCGGCCTGCTGCCGGACGTCAACTACAACAATTCGTTCATCTACACGCAAGGCACAGCTCCGCTGCCGGCGAACTGCGTATCGACGCCGACGGGATGCCCCTCCTCCAAGTTCATCGCCAACAACGGCGTACACGAATACATCAGCCAGGCTGGCGTACATGAGGCGCTCTCACTCACCAATGTCGCCGACTATCGGCGCTCCTCAGCCGCGCTGGCGCTGGCACGGGCCAAGGCCGAAATCGCCACGCGGGGATTGGTCGTCACTGTGACCCAGACCTACTACGGCCTGGTCGTGGCCCAGCGCAAGTATGCGACCGCACAACGGGCGGATGCTGAAGCAGAACGCTTCCTCGACATCAGCGTGAAACTGGAAGGCGGCGGCGAAGTGGCACACGCCGACGCGATCAAAGCCCGCATTCAAGCGCAGCAGCAACAGCGCGACCTGCAGGAAGCGCAATTGACCATGGAGCGCGCCCGGCTTGATCTCGCCGTGCTGTTGTTCCCGGATTTCAACCAAGATTTTGCCGTCGTCGACGATTTGCAAACACCACAGCCGCTTCCGACCTTTGACGAAGTCGAGGGGGCGGGCAAGAAAAACAACCCGGAGTTGCGAGTAGCGCTGGCGTCATTCGAAGTCGCGAATCACGAGGTAACGGCGGCCTGGGGCGGTCTTCTGCCCGCGCTTAGCGTGGACTATTTTTACGGCATCGATTCCAACCAGTTCGCCATCCAGTCAGACGGGGTGCGCAATCTGGGCTACTCAGCCATAGCGACCCTGCAAATTCCAATTTTTAGTTGGGGATCGGATCGCAGCAAGCTCAAGCAGGCGGAATTGCGACGGGATCAAGCGCACGTGGAACTGACCTATGCGCAGAAACAACTGCTCAGCCACTTGCGGCAGTTTTACCTCGAAGCCAAGACCTCGCGCTCTGAAATGGACACGCTAGCGACCTCTGCGGAGTTGGCTGCTGATAGCCTGAGGCTGACGACGATGCGTTATCAGGCTGGAGAATCCACAGTATTGGAAGTAGTCGACGCGCAGAACACTCTGACCCAAGCCCGCAACGCATTCGATGATGGTCAGGCGCGCTTCCGGATCGCGGTGGCCAACCTTCAGACCCTGACTGGAAACTTCTAGCGGCCATGAGAATGAAGCGCACTCAACCCGCTACTTCGCCAACTCAACATCGTGAGCGGGACGCGTTGCGCCATCGTTTTCTCGCGTTTGCCACGCTGGTTGCTATAACTGGCGTTCTGATCACGGCGGGCTGTTCGTCCGATAAGGGCGACAAAGAGCCGATCGTCACAGTGCAAGTGGCATCCGTCGAAAAGACCACGATCGAACACACGATCAATGCGCGGGCGATTCTATTTCCGCGGCAGCAGGCCGCCATCGTTCCCAAGATCAGCGCCCCAGTGCAGAAGTTTCTGGTAAAGCGCGGGAGCCCGGTTCACGAGGGAGAACTGCTGGCCGTGCTCGAAAATCGCGATTTGAGCGCAGCAGCCCAGGATACGAAGGGATCCTACGATCAGGCTCAGGCCGCTTATGAGACAACGACCGGCGCCAGCCTTCCGCAGGAAATCCAGAAGGCCGAAGCCGACGTGCAGCAAGCCCAGCAGTCTCTTGATGCGCAGGAAAAGATCTTTCAGAGTCGCCAGCAGCTCTTCGATCAGGGAGCGTTGCCTCGCAAGGAACTCGATCAATCCCGCGTCGACATTACTCAGGCGCGTAACCAATACGCAATCGCCAAGAAACATCTCGACGACCTGATGGCGATCGGCAAACAACAGGAACTGAAATCGGCAGCGGGACAACTGGAATCGGCCAAGGGAAAATACCTGGGCGCGCAAGCGCAACTCAGCTACTCAGAGATTCGCAGTCCGATTGACGGCGTCGTCACCGACCGCCCACTCTATCCCGGCGAAATGGCAGCGGCGGGCACTCCCCTGCTGACGGTCATGGATATTTCCTCTGTAATCGCGAAGGCGCACATCCCGCAAGACGATGCAGCTGCCTTGAAAGTCGGGGACAAGGGAACAATGACCGTTCCCGGCATCGACACTCCGATCGAAGGCAAAGTCACCGTGGTCAGCCCCGCGCTGGATCCCAACAGCACGACCGTGGAAATTTGGCTCGAGGCTAAGAATCCCAAGCAGCAGTTGAAGCCTGGAACGAGTGTGCAACTTTCCCTTACTGCCCAGACGGTGAAAGATGCGCTCGTCGTCCCGGCAAGTTCCGTTATTACTGCGCCGGATGGGACGACGGCAGTCATGATCGCTGGCTCGGATGGCCGCGCCCATCAGAAGACCGTGAAACTCGGCATCCGCAATGGCGGTGACGTGCAGATCATCGATGGCATCACCGCAGGCGACAAAGTGGTGGCCACCGGCGCTTACGGCCTGCCTGACAAAACCAAGATCAAGATCGAAGCGGCCGAAACTCCCGCCGAGGGATCCAAAGACGGATCGAAAGCACCCAGCGAGGGCTCCAGTGAAAAATAACCGCCGCGGAGTCTCCGCGTGAACTTCTCGAAAGCCGGGAGCTCAACCGACGAACACTCGGGACAGCACTGGATTGCCCACCACTCCAGACCGCTCATCTTCCTGATTCTGACGCTAGGTCTTCTGGGCGCATATCTCGCCTTTACGATACCTGTGTCTGTGTTCCCCAATACGGATTTTCCGCGCGTGTTGATCGGAGTTGACAACGGCGTGATGCCGATCGATCAGATGACGGTCACCGTGACTCGGCCCATCGAGGAGGCGGTCAATAGCGTTCCCGGTTTACTTACTGTGCGCTCCACCACCAGCCGCGGTTCGGCTGAGATCGATCTTTTCTTCCGCTGGGATGTCGACATGTTCCAGACGCTGCAATACGTGAATGCCGCCATTTCGCGGGTGCAGCCGGAACTTCCCGCGACAGCGAAGATCGAAGCCCACCGCCTGACCTTCGCCGCGTTCCCGATCATTGGCTACAGCCTGACTTCCGACAGCATGCCGCAGACCAAGTTGTGGGAGATGGCAACGTACGAAATGAAGCCACGGCTCAACCGCCTGGAAGGCGTATCGACGGTAGTGGTGCAGGGCGGACAAGAGCCTGAATTTCATATCACGCCCGATCCCGCGAAATTGCTGACCGCGGGAATCACTGTTACGGACATCCTCGACGCCGTGCGACGCACGAATCTGGTGGACTCTCCCGGATTGCTGGAGCGCAATCACGAGCTCTATCTCGCTTTGGTCAACGGCCAGGTCAAGACTCCCGAAGAAATCGCGAATGCCGTGATTAAGAACACTCCTGCGGGAATCCCGGTGCGAATCGGCGATATCTCGACGGTGGCGCCCGGCGTGAAACCGGTTTACACCGTCGTTACGGCAAACGGCAAACCTGCCGTGCTGCTGAACATCAATCGCCAGCCCGATGGCAACACGATGCAGGTTGCACAGGAAGTTCACGACGAAATCGAACAGATCCGGAAGACGCTGCCCCTGGGAGTTCACATCGAACCCTTCTACGATCAGTCGATCATCGTGGGCGACTCGATCCGGAGCGTTCGAGATGCCATCCTGCTCGGACTGATTCTCGCCTCGATCATCCTGGTGGTGTTCCTGCGCGACTGGGGCACTTCGCTCGTTGCAGGCCTGGTGATTCCTGTGACCGTATTGGTCACGTTCATCGCGTTGAAGATGATGGGGCAGACGTTCAACCTGATGACTCTCGGCGGCCTCGCGGCGGCCGTAGGGCTGGTAATCGATGACGCGATCGTAGTGGTGGAGAACATCGTTCTGCATCGCGACGCGGGTCAGGGACGGATCGAGGCTCTGCGCAGTGCACTTAGTGAAATCACGATCCCCTTAATCGGCTCGACCATCACGCCTGTTGTCGTCTTCATTCCTCTGATCGTCATCACCGGCGTTACCGGAGTCTTCTTCCGCGCGCTGGCGGTCACGATGACGGTGTCGTTGCTCACTTCTCTCGCTCTCGCGCTGACCTGGACGCCCACGCTGAGCCAGTACTTCATCAAGGGGGGGCACGAAGATGAAGCAACGCCAGGCGCGGAAACTCCGACGGCCATCCCGCCCGAAGCTCCAGAAGAGAATGATGATGCCATAAAACTGCTGGCCGCGGAAGAAAAGCACTTAAGTGGTTTCTTCCTGCGCGTGGTCAATTTCCATGAACGCTGGCTGCGCCGGGCGCTCGAACGGCCGCGCCTACTCGCACTCTGCAGCGCCGCTCTGATTGTCGTTTCCTACGTCTGTTACAACTATTCCGGCTCCGACCTGCTGCCGGAAATGGACGAAGGCGGATTTGTTCTGGACTACTTGATGCCCGCGGGCAGTTCCCTCGCGGAAACCAACCGCGTGGTCAGTCATATCGAGCAGATGCTGCGCCAGACCCCGGAAGTAGAAAGCACTTCACGCCGCACTGGATTGCAGCTCGGGCTGGCAGCGGTCACCGAAGCAAACTACGGCGATGTTCTGGTCAAACTCAAAGCCAAGCGTGACCGTGGCATCGATGAAGTCATGGCGGACTTGCGAGCGCAGATCGCGCAGCAGGAACCAGCCGTCGAGGTCGAATTCACCCAGGTGCTGCAGGATATGATCGGCGATCTGACCTCCGCTCCGGAGCCGATCCAGATCAAGCTATTTTCGCAAGATCCAAAACAATTGGAAGAATGGGCGCCTCGAGTTGCCGACGCCATTCATAAGATCGATGGCGTGGTTGATATGAGGAATGGAATCGAAAATACGATCAGCGGACCGGCGATCACGTTTCAGGTTGATCCCAGCGTCGCCGCGAGAGCGGGGTTTACAGCCGAAGAGATTGCGGTCGACGCGTCGGCGATCCTTGAAGGAGAACCGGCGTCTACCCCAGTCGTGACGAATGATCGCGCTTACACCTTGCGTGTAAGGTTTCCTGCGGCGAACCGGTCATCCCTTGACGCCATGCGCGACACGTTATTGGTCAGCAGCACCGGCCACACGGCCACGCTGGGGGCACTCGCGTCGGTCGTTGAAAATCCGGGACAAACCGAAGTCCGCCGCGAAAACCTGCAACGGGATGTCGCTGTGACCGCGCGCCTGGAGGGCCGAAGCCTGGGTAGCGGCATGGCTGATGTGCAAAGGGTCGTGGCCGGCCTGCATATCCCATCCAGTATCCGCGTGGAATACGGCGGAACCTATGAGGAACAGCAACGCTCGTTTCATGACCTCGTCATCGTGCTGATCCTTGCGGTCCTTCTGCTGTTCATCGTTCTTCTGTTCGAGTTTGGGACGTTCGCCGCGCCGGTAGCGATTCTCTCATCGGCATTACTTTCTACCTCGGGCGTTTTCATTGCCCTTCTGATCACCCGTACCACGTTCAACATCTCGTCATTCATGGGGATGATCATGGTGATCGGCATCGTGGCCAAGAACGGCATTCTTCTGCTCGATGCTGACCAGAAAATGCGCGCCCTTGGCCTCCCAGCCGAAGACGCCATGCTGCAAGCAGGACGCCGGCGCTTGCGCCCCATCGTCATGACAGCCCTCGCTACCGTGGCGGGTATGCTGCCGCTGGCCTTCGCGATCGGAGCAGGGTCGCAGATGCTACAGCCTCTCGCCATCGCGGTCATTGGCGGCGTCCTCATCTCCATGGTGCTGTCGCTCATCATCACTCCGGCGGTGCACTTTTATCTGAGCAGCAAGAGTGAAGCGTCAGCACAAAATCCATCTCCTGTCGCCCAGTGAGGAAAGTGTTCCGCAGGAGTGCAAACTCTTGCAAAGGAGTGTGGTTACTGGAGAGTGGTTACCATGCGCCGATTTCGCCCTCCGGCACCGATAAGAAGACTCGCCAGTCGGCGCCTCTGGCGGTAAACTATTGCAAGACTTGAGGGCCTCCGCCTGCAACGGACCCCGGCTATTCGATCCCCCTAAAGCTAATCCCCCCGTGTGAAGTACCTCGGCTGCCTCTCTGCTGGCGCGGGAGTTGCACTAGAATAGGCGCAATCGGCCAGACATCGGCTGCGCGATGGGATGGTTTCCACCGGTGGACAAAGAAATCGTGTCCGAGGAAAAAAACAAACCAGTTTTCGACGAGCAGACGCTCGCCAAGCTGCTGGAAGCGGCCTACGTGTTGCAAGAGCACAACCGCGAACTACAGGAGATGGATCTGGGTCTTGAACTGAAGAGGGAGCAGATTGGGGCCGCAGAACCTTCGACTCCCGCACCCGAGCCGCCCAAAGCGCGGACGACCGAGCCGCCCGCCAACACCGACTACACCTTTACTCTGGCAAAGATCGTCGAGACCCAGCACCAAATTCAGGTGCGTCATCTCGAATTAGAGAGCGCAATGTCGTTGGTCGCCGAACGCCTTGTCCAGATGGCGCGGGCCAGTGGTGCGGCAATCGGCATCCTCGAAGGAAAAAGCCTTCACTACCGAGCGGTTTCCGGCGCGTTGACTCTAGCCGTTGGGACGGATGTTCCCATGGACAAAGCACTCTGCCTCCCCTGCCTCCGGACGGGCCAGGTTTTCCGCTGTGCCGACGTGAATCCCGAATTTCTTCTGGATGCGGAAGAGTGCCGGAGACGAGGCATCCAGTCGATGATTGCGGTTCCGATTTTTCGTGACGGCGCGGTTGCCGGAGGAATGGAACTCTATTACCCCACCACGCAGGCATTCACTGAGCAGGACGTGCACACCTGCCAGCTCATGGCCGGTTTGATGACTGAAGCGCTGGCGCGGGATGAAGAGGTCACATCGAAAAAATCGCTCGCGACCGAGCGCGCCGTCATGTTGGAGGCACTGGAAAGACTCAAGCCTAATCTTGCAGCCCTGATCGACAAGCCGACAGCCAAGGAGTCCGCGCCTAAAGCCGGCGCTCCGGCAATGACAGCTTCAAGAATGACAGCCTCAAATTCTACTTATGATTGCCGCAAATGCGGGCATGCACTGGTCGGGGAGGAGCAGTTCTGCGGAAACTGCGGAACGCCCCGCAGCAGCGACTACGAAGCACCCAGCATGCAGAGCAAGGTGGCATCGCTGTGGCAAATGCAGGAAGCAATGAGGAAGTTTGCCCCGGCTGATCCTGCGAATGACGGCGCGCTCCCGCAGAAAGCGAAGGCAGATCCAGATCATGCCGTCTCCGAATCACTGGCTGATTCTATCGAGGAGCAAATACCTGAGCTCTTTCAATCGGTCGAACTGCCCCGTGAAGAGGCGAGCGAACCCACGGAGTCAGCAGGTCCAATCAGCGCGGAGTTTGAAGACTCGGTTCTGTCCGATCTTGAACTTCCCCTGAATGCCGCCGCCGAAGAAACTGTCAGCATAGAGGACGACGAAAAAGATGATAAAGATAACGAGTTCGAAGAAACACAGTCCATGGCTCTGGCTAAACCGGAGCAAACCGCAGCGTGGAGTTCGGCCGCGAGCGCACGTCAATTCCTCGAGCAGCTGGTTCCGGGCCAACGTCCCGGGACATTAGCCCGCTTCTGGGCCTCGCGACGAGGTGACGTGTACCTGGTGATCGCAGTGCTTCTCGTGGGCGCCGTCATTCGCTGGGGCATCTGGTCCAATCACTCTGTGAGTGCCACGGGGCGCTCAACGCCAGCGGCACCCGCCCATCGCAAGCCCGCGCCTGACGCTGATCTCTCAATGTTCGACCGGATGCTGATTAGCATGGGACTCGCAGAGGCACCTCCGGCGCCGGAATACAAGGGCAATCCTGACACGCAGGTTTGGGTCGATCTTCACACCGCACTTTACTATTGCCCGGGCGCCGATTTGTACGGCAAGACTCCAAAAGGAAAATTTACGTCGCAGAGGGATGCGCAACTCGACCAATACGAGCCCGCCTACCGCAAAACCTGCGACTGAAAGCCCTGCCGGGACTTCCACTTAGCTTTCTAAAGGGTTTCAGTTGACAACCTCTGGCCACCGGAGTGCAATCATACAGATAGAGTTCGCCCGTGAAATGATGTAATTCTCGTTAAACTGGAGAACACTATTTGTCGAGCCAAACCGATCGTCCTGATGGGCCGAGTACCTTACCTGAGCCTGAACTGAATCCGTTGCTGAACCCAGTCCTCGGTCAACATATGGGTCGGTGGGCTGAGGTTTATTTCACGAGTCCGCCGGAGAGACGCGAACAGGCGGTGCTCGAACTTCTCCACGAACTGCAAGGGGAAAATACCGCACCCGAAGGCCCGGCGGTAACGTCGTCAACATTGGCTTCAGAAGAAAGTCCAGAACCGGTGTTTGCCACCGCCCCCGGGATTCCCAAGGTGCTAGCCGCGCCCGTCCGCTGCCACGCCTGCGGGCGGCAGAATCCAGCCTCACACCGCTTCTGTGGCATGTGCGGAACCCCAATGGGAGAGCAACCCGAAGAGTCCGAGGCTCAGATCCCTGGTGCCCCGATCCAAGATCCGCGTTCCAAGGTCCGCGCTCCATACGCACAAGATCAGTACGCGCTGGATCGGGATGATAGGGCCGCCTTTATCCCCGCCGAGGAACCTGTGTACGAAACCGCCTTGAGGACGAACGAGTTATCTCTGTTCCAGCAGGGAGGGCGCGAGCGCAGTTACAGCGACGGTCAAGACGAGGAGTTGTTCAGTCATTCGGCCGGCCCACGATCCTATCGCGTCTATGTAGGGATCGTGCTGGCGATCGTGATTTGCGCCCTCGGCTACATGGCATGGCGCAGCGCGCAAACCACATCACAGAACTCGCACGTGGAACCACAAGCTCCTCCGGCGGTTTCGCAGCCCGCGGCGACGGCTCCCAGCACCACAGCGACGACAGAGACGCCAGGTGGGGCTGCGCTTTCTGGCCAGCAGGGGGCCGTTCCGACGCAGCCGCTTCGGAATGAGGAAACCAAGGTACGCACTGAAAAATCAGCGCGGACCAAGCCACCTGCGGCTCCAGCCCCCGTCGCTGAAGCTGAGGAGCCAAAACCCTCCGAAGCATCCGCCACGGGAAACGGAGCGGAAGAACTTGCCATCGCGCAGCGGTATCTGACCGGGGGCAACGGCCTGCAGCGCAACGGTGCCGAAGCTGCAAAATGGCTTTGGAAATCCATGGCCAAGCACAACGCCGACGCCACTCTTCTGTTAGCTGACCTGTATCTGAAGGGCGACGGAGTCTCGAAGAACTGCGATCAGGCGCGTGTCTTGCTCGACTCCGCAGCTCGCGGCGGAATGAAACAAGCGGGAGAACGGCTGCAACATCTTCAGGCTTTTGGTTGCGAGTAAATCGGGAAGACTTAGTAGCGCATCCGCCTGCGGACACCGTCGCTTTCTACGCAACGGCGCCACGCAGGACGGCGCTCCGATGAAATCTACTGGGTTGCCAACAGCGAAGGACTGCGCCGCGATTCATACCACAGCGCCAGTTCGACACGGTTCCAAAGTCCAAGTTTGTCGTAGATCACACGCAGGTAGTTCTTCACGACATGCTCGGTCGTTCCGATAGCCTCCGCGACTTCGCGGTTCTTCAGGCCTTCGGCAACGAGCTGGATGACCCGCTGTTCACGTTCACTTGGGACACGAGTCCCATACCGTCCAATTGCACTTGCAGACATGCTTGCCTCCGATACAACAGGGTCGCGAGTTTGACTCGCTTGATACCACCGGTGATTCCGAAACGAAGAAACAGCCGATTGAAGTGAGCTTTCACAGTTCGCCGAGCCATCTTCAATTGACTGGCTATCTCGGCGTTGTCACACCCCTGTAAAAGCAACTCGACAATCTGCTGTTCGCGCGGACCGAGCCGAACAGTCTGCTCCTTCATCCAATCCCCCTCTTCTGGTTTTTTTTGCGTAGCCCGCGCACCTGTCGGTACGTGGCTGGAACTTTCTATTTCCCATAGCACCCACATTGCCACTTTGAGACTGTTCTTGTCTGTGACGAATGAACAGCAATTTCCACAGGCACTTGCGGGGAATAAATTTTCGCTTCGGGAAGACGGAGGATCCTCCCGAAAACCGTTAGGGCCTTCCAACGGGCTGCTTTTCGCCTGTCCTGGCGGGCGTAACGACGTTCCGGACCATACTAACTGAGCCGCATTCAGATCGATCGAAACAATTGGATTGTCGGACTATGCGTCTTTTCACCGAATGGAGACAATCGAACAGCACGCGGAATGCGCCAGGAAAGTCGGATGAGCCGCAACCAGTCAGGTGAATGCCTTAGACGAAAGTTCCCGCCGTTGACGGAGCGGCTGGCACAAATTACACGATAGTGGCGTGGATTTTCTCGCTCCGAATGTCTTCGTTTTGTCTTTTCTTCGCCCTTTTGCTCGGACGATCGCGCATTCTAAGGTGAATAACGGAGGCGAAAGATATCCTTCAACCGAAGTGTTCTCGCGTCCCGTAGGTTGCTGCAAGTCAATGTAAATCAGCTCTTTCTGCGGCTAGCCGACACCTTTTCTTCTTGCCCATATGTGGATTCATGTTCCAGCTGTAATTGTGGGCGCCGCCCCTTCCGCACCTGTTCGTTTCATCTGGTGGAGATCAGATTTCTTCGACTCCACTCTCGTTTCACCAACAGGCCGAGGCAGAAATCAGCGACCACCATGGCCCAGGACTACAACTGGTCAACAACTGATTGCCAGGCGCCGCAGATTGGGTCGAATCGCAACCAGGCTCAATTGGTTACTACGGTGATTCGACTCCATCGACGGTTTGGAAACCCTCCTGGTATGCCGGCAGCGTAAAATAGAGTAAATGTGGGAGAGTCTGGTTCCCTCGCCAGGCGCGATTGCTTTTTTTCCAATGATCTCAACATTCGGACTCTTGGCAGCAGCCAATTCCAGAGTTTCTGCATCCATGTCTGCCGGTGTAAAAATCGAGTTACGGGAATGCGGCGAGACGGCGGAGAGCTGCGTCGTTCCAGATCTTCAACCTGATATCGTGAACTGTGTGGATTCGCACGCTGGAAGTATCCCCTGCACTTGAAAGGAGCTGCTATGAACTGCTCTCCTCCGAAGAGCGGGAACGCGCGGCTCGTTATCGTGCCGGGAAGCCTCGCGACAACTTCATCCTGACTCGTGGAACATTGCGCTCACTCGTCGCCACCTGCGTAGGGGCGAAGCCGCAAGAGCTGTCTTTCCGGTATTCGGAGTATGGCAAGCCGCTCCTCGACGGGTCATTCGATTTGCGTTTCAACGTGTCGCATACCGACGGTCTGGCGCTCATCGCACTCGGGAAAACACGTGAAATTGGTGTCGACGTGGAGAAGATCACCGCAGCACCGGACTTCAAAAAGTTGGCGGCACGCTTCTTTTCTGCCCGGGAACGGGACTCTCTGGAGCAGCTTTCCGGGGAAGAACTTCCCACGGCTTTCTTTCGTTGCTGGACGCGTAAAGAAGCCTACGTCAAGGCGCGAGGGGAAGGACTCTCGCTTCCCCTGCATCAGTTTGATGTCTCCGTGGCTCCGAGTGAAACTCAGGCTCTGCTGGCGACGAGGCCGGATCCAGCGGAGGCCAGCCGCTGGGCCCTGCAAGACTTGCCTGTGAGCAATGGTTACGTGGCTGCTCTGGCAACCGCGGTGACGCCAGGTTCCTGAATCGTCGCTACACCCAACGAATCTGTAGTACAGGCGGAATGAATCCTACCGGGGGACAAAACGGGCAGTCCTTAATGCGAGGGACGGCTCTGTCCAGCGCGCAAGAGCGACTTTGGGTGTTGCATCAACTGCACTCTGAAACCGCTGCGCAGAACGTCGCTTGCGGCCTGCGCTGGACAGAACGCGTGGATCAGGATTGCTGAAAGTCATGCTGGACGATCTTCAGCAGAGGCATGAGATTCTGCGAACGGTATTCCGCGCGGTTGACGGCGTCCCTGCGCAGTTTGTATCCCAAGCAACATCTGCGCCATGGAAGAGCGTGGACTTGCAGCACTTGCCGCAGAAAGAACGCGAAGCCGAGTTTCTCAAACTCACGGAGAGTGCGGCCGCCGAACCGTTCGACCTGGCCCGTGGTCCGCTGTTCCGCGCTACATTCTTCCAGCTGTCTGTTGCCGAGGCTGCGCTTCTGCTGGTTTCGCATCGCATCGTATGCGACAAGAGTTCTCTCCACCTTCTGCTACGCGAGCTCGCTTCGGATGATTCGGCGCGCAGGACCGGGAGCGCGCGCGAAGAGTTGGAAACTTCGCCGCAATATCGCGAGTTTGCCGCTGGGGATACGGTTTCGCAGGAGCAACTTTCCTTCTGGACCCAAAACCTCGCCGGCACCCCGTCCAGCATCGACCTGCCCGTGGACCGTCCTCGACCAGCGCTACAGACGTTCCGAGGAGCCCGCGAGAAGATCAGGATTGACTCTAGGCTGCTGGAGCAACTTCGGGACCTTGGCCGGAGCCAGGGCGCAACCCTGTTTTCCATCCTGCTGGCAGCCTTCAACGTTCTTCTCTTGCGATACACACGCCAGGAGGATGTGGTCGTAGGCACGCCTGTTTCTGGCCGCCGGCAACCCGAACTCGACAAGGTGATTGGGCCACTGGAAAACATGCTTGCCCTGCGCACCGACCTGTCGGGCGAACCGACCTTCAACCAACTATTGGCGAGAGTGAGTCATGCCGTCGAGCAAGCGTTTTCGCATCAGGATGTTCCCTTCGAAATTTGCTGGAACACCTACCACTGGAACGGGATTTGAGCCGCAATCCGTTATTCCAAGTAGCCTTCGGTCTCCGCCCAGCTCACCTCAACGATTTCGAGGCGGGCGCATTGTGTGCAACGGAGTTCGAAGTAGAAGGCGGAGCACATAGAATTCGAACTATCGCTTGATCTTGTGGAGTTCACGGATTCAGTCCAGGGGACGCTGAAGTACAACTGCGATCTTTTTGACGCAGCCACCATCGCCAGGATGGCTGACCAATTCTGCACGCTGCTCGCGGCCTTCGCGTCGAATCCGGACGGTCGAATTTTCGACGTTTCGCCATTGACGGAGACTGAACGACGCAAAATTCTTGTTGAGTTCAATGCAACCCATCGAGATTATCGCCGCGACCTCTGCATCCATAATTTCTTTGAGGAACAGGTCCAACGAACACCGCAAGCAACCGCGTTGATTTGCGGCCTCGAGCGATTGACCTACGGCGAGCTGAATGCGCGCGCCAACCAAGTCGCGCATTACTTGCGCAAGCAAGGAGTCGGGCCTGAAGTGCTGGTTGGAGTTTGTGCCGAACGGTCGATTGGAATGCTCGTCGCGATTTTGGGCATTCTGAAGGCAGGCGGCGCCTACGTGCCGCTCGATCCCGCATATCCGACTGAGCGCCTTGCCGCCATTCTTGAGGACTCGATGGCTCCGATCTTGCTTACGCAGCAAGGCTCGGCAAGAATGCTTCCCGACCATGCTGCACGGGTGATTCGGCTGGATATAGACTGGCCGGAGATTGCCACCGAGCCGGCGACGAATCCGGACCCGAATGCCACCTCATCCAATCTGGGATACGTGCTGTTCACATCTGGTTCCACCGGCCGGCCGAAGGGAGTCGCCCTTGAACATCGCAGCGCCGCGATCTTCATTCAGTGGGCGAAGGAAGTATTTCTCCCCCAGGAAGTCGCAGGAACGCTGTTCGCTACATCCGTTTGCTTCGATCTCTCGGTCTTCGAAATCTTCGTGCCACTCAGCATGGGCGGCACAGTGATCATCGCGGAAAATGCGCTGGCTCTACCCAAGCTACCCGCCGCGCGCGAAGTCACTCTGATCAACACCGTACCATCTGCCATTGCGGAGTTGATTCGCACAAGCAGCGTCCCGGAGTCAGTTCAAGTCGTAAACCTTGCAGGGGAGGCGCTGCCCACCAGCCTGGCGCAGCAGATCTACGAAAAGACTGGTGTGAGCAAGGTTTATAACCTCTACGGCCCCACCGAAGACACCACATACTCGACGTACACTTTGGTGCCGCGCGGCGGCGAGGTCACTATCGGCCGTCCTCTTCCCAACACCCAGGCCTACATTCTTGACGAAAACCGCAATCCACTGCCGATCGGTGTTCCCGGCGAGTTGTATTTGGCCGGCGACGGGCTTGGCAAGAGGATATTTTGGCCGCGAAGACCTGACCCGAGAGCGTTTTGTCCCCAATCCGTTTGCTCGATCAGGCTCGACCATGTACCGCACCGGCGATTTGGCCCGCTTCCTGGCTGACGGCGAGATTCAATACCTGGGACGAATCGACAGCCAGGTCAAGTTGCGGGGCTTTCGCATCGAACTGGGAGAGATTGAAGCGGTACTCGCGAAGCATCCTTCGGTTCAGGCGGCTGTCGTAATTGTGCGCGAAGATCGTCCCGGCGATAAACGTCTTGTCGCTTATGTGGTACCGTCTGGCCGATCCGTTTCCACCGCGCAGTTGAAGGAACTGGCCAGACAGCGATTACCGGAATACATGGTTCCGAGCGCGTTTGTTGAGGTACAAGCGCTTCCTCTGAGTCCCAATGGGAAGATCAATCGCCGCCAGCTTCCCGCCCCGGATTGGTCCAGCGACGGTGGCGAAACGGTAGAGCCGAGGAACGAACTGGAGACGGCGTTAGTTAGAATCTGGCAATCGGTTCTCGGCGTTCCCAACATCGGCATTCGGGATAATTTTTTTGATCTCGGTGGGCATTCGATCATGGCGGCGCGCGTTCTTGCCGAGGTAAAGAAGGCGACCGGCAAAGATCTGCCATTTTCTGCCCTCTTCCGCGGTGCAACCGTCGAGTCGCTGGCTCAACTGATCGAGCAGGAATCGGAAGTCGGCAATGATCCAGTCGTAATCAAAATCCAGCACGGAGAAAGTGGCCGGCTCCCCTTCTTTGCGATCGTGCCTCCGGGAGAAGAATCCTTGGGTTTCGCCATGCTGGCGCGGCACATGGGCCCCGAACAAACGGTCTACAAGATCCAGGGGCATGCGCCGGTTACGCAGGGGAAGCGTCCGTATTCTGCGGAAGAGACGCAAGCGCTCGCTAGCGAATATGTCGCGGCGATGAAATCGGTACAGCCTCGCGGCCCCTATTGCCTCGGGGGCTTGTGCGATGGCACCCACATCGCGGAACAGATTGTGCTCAAACTGGAATCGCAAGGCGACGAAGTGGGACTATTCGCGATCTTCGATACCTGGGTTTTGCAACACAGTCAGAATCGCTGGTTGTGGAAGCTCTCCTATTATGGCCAACGTCTGCGCGAAATGAAGAAACTGGGTTTTTCCGAGCGGATTGCATCGTACAAGCGCGTTGCGGAAAATAGAGTCCAAAATCTTGTCGGCGCGAAACCGGCGCGTACCGATTGGCAGCACGCCTACTGGCCCGAGGACTTCACTCCCGCACGTTTCCTGGCCCCGGTCATCCTCTTTAAGAGACCGAAGCAGCCCTTTTATTACATTGACGATCCACAAATGGGATGGGGCAAGAGAACGACAACAGGAGTCGAGATCCACGAAGTCGATTTCAGTCACCTGGAGATTCTGCGTGAGCCGCATGTCCGCGTCTTTGGCCAGGAGCTCGCCGAGTGCGTAGCACGGGTTTCAGCGGCACAGGCGACGGCTGAGAAACACCAGTCTTCTCTGGTAATGGCTTCATCGGAGCAGCAGGGTTCATGAAATTCAATAAAGGCCAGATTCTGAAGAACGTGGGGTCCAGTTGGTTCGCCCTGGGCGTGAACGTCCTGGTCGGAATCTTCCTTTCTCCCTACATCCTGCATCGCCTGGGCGATGACGCGTTCGGTCTCTGGATCCTGATCTTCTCTGTCACCGGATACTACGGCCTGTTCGACCTGGGCATTCGCTCTTCCATCGTGCGCTACGTCGCCAAGTACTCGGCCACCGACGAGCAGGAAGAACTGGACCATCTCATCAACACCGCGATGTTCAGCTATACCGGCATCGGGATCGTGGCGATGCTCCTGACGCTGATCGCCACTTACTACGTCGATTCAATCTTTCGAGTCCCCACCGAGTTTCTTGTCACCGCACGCTGGCTGTTGTTTATGGTCGGCACCGCGGTTTCGCTCGGGTTCCCGCTGGGCGTGTTCAGCGGCATTCTGGAAGGCCTGCAGCGTTTCTACCTGCTGAACTTTGTGAATGTCAGCTCAACTCTGCTGCGAGCCGCGCTGATTGTGGTTGCCCTGCGCCATGGTGGCGGGCTGTTGAGCGTGGCCTTTATCACTGTCAGCCTGCCCCTGCTTAACGGCTTCGTGAATGCGGCAGCCGTTTTCCGCCATTTGCGATTGCGGCTTGGATTTCAATATGTGAGCCGGGAAAGCTTGCGGAAGATTGCGAGCTATAGCGGCACCACGTTCTTGATCATTGTCGCCGGCCGCCTGCGCTTTAAGACGGATGCCCTGGTGATTGGCACATTTTTATCCGCCGCCGCCATCACATACTTCACGATCGGCTCGCGTCTCGTGGACTACGCCTCGGAGTTGGTGAGCAGTTTGGCACAGATCTTCGTGCCCATGTCGAGCCAGTCTCATGCCACGGGCGACCTCGATGGCCTGCGCAAGATTTTTGTCGTGGGCAATCGCGCCTGCGCTTTCATTATTTTCCCAATCACGGCGGTCCTCACAGTCTTGGGCAAATCCGTTATTGAGTCATGGGTGGGTCCGAAATATGTCGCTACCAGTTATCCGGTCATGCTCGTTCTGCTGTATCCAATGACCCTGATGCTGGCGCAATCCGCATCGGGACGAACCCTTTGGGGCATGGCAAAGCACGGAACATGGGCGTGGGTGGTACTGGCGGAAGGTGCGGCCAATCTAGTTCTGAGCATCGCCTTGGTGCGTCCCTACGGCATTATGGGAGATGCGATTGGTACCGCGATCCCCCTCACCTGTTCGATGGTTCTGTTCTTGCCTCAACATCTCTGCCGATTGCTGCAAATCAAGTTGTGGACATATCTCTATCGCGCCTTTGCGTTTCCTCTCGCGTTATGTGTTCCTCTAGTCGCGGCGCTCCTCTTGATGCAGCGCTGGTTCGTTCCTCATCGCTTGAGTCAGCTTCTGATACAAATGGGAATTGCAGGTTCGGTGTATGGGCTGGGTTTGGCTTGGGCGTTCTGGACCAACCGTGCTTGGGACGTTGGGCATCTAGGTACGAATCGCGAGGATGAAGTGGCGCACGCGCTGGTGGAAACCTACCAGGAAGAGGCGTGATGCAGACGTCCGAGGGAGGAGTCATTTGAGTCGCTTAGCGACGCACTTGAAGGCGATAACCTCAGCGGCCCTGGGACGGATTCCAGCGGGTCGCGCCTTGACCGTTTTCCGCGATGACATCTTCCTGGTCGGTTATTTCCGCTCCGGCTGCACCTGGTCTCGCTTCCTGTTCGGCAACTTTATTCATCAAGACACTCCGGTCACCTTCGCAAATGTGGCACGCCGCGTGCCCACCATCTATAAGGATCCGGATCGCATCCTGCGGACTCTGCCTCGATTTCTTCAGAGCCACGAATGTTTTGATCCTCGCTATCCTAAGGTGATTTACATCGTGCGCGATCCCCGCGACGTTGCCGTCTCATTTTATTTTTACAATCTGAAGGTGCGCGTAATCCCGGATGCCTATTCGATGGACGACTTTGTCACCCGGTTTGTGAACGCCAACGTGGTCCCCTATGCGGATCGGGTGGGATGCTGGCGCGACCATGTTCTTAGCTGGGTGCGCCTGCGGGAAGGCAGCCCCGCATTCAGATTGCTGCGTTATGAAGACCTCTTATCCGATCCCGCCAGGGAACTTGGAAACCTGGCTCCCATGCTTGGAATCGAACCTTCGCCAGCTCGCATCGAGCGCGCGGTGCAGTTGAGTTCTGCCAGTCACATGCAGTCACTCGAGAAGAAGCAGTCGCAACAGTGGGCGGCAACCAAAGACACCCGAAAGGATATTCCGTTCGTGCGCGAAGCCAAGTCGGGAGGATGGCGAAGCAAACTTTCTCCGGCAGCAGTGGAGACCATCGAACGTGCCTGGGGATCAACCATGAAAGAGTTAGGCTACGACTTGGTCATGGACGCTCGTTCGGAACGCGAACTGGTGAAAGGCTAAAGGCAGATGGCGCGTCACCAAGGCACCATGCAAAGAATGTTTGGCGCACTGGCGCAAGCGGGGCGCGTGCTCACAGGACGGCAAATCGCCGGCCGCGGACTCACCGTCTTTCCCGATGATGTTTTCCTTGTCTCCTATCCTCGGTCCGGCAACACATGGACACGCTTTCTGCTGGGAAATTTAATCGACCAGAGGGATCCGGTCACATTTTCCAATGTGGAGTCCCGGATTCCGGAGATCTATTTCAATCGCGACCGGTTCATGCGGCAGCTTCCGCGTCCGCGCATGCTCAAAAGCCATGAATGCTTTCAGCCGCATTATCCGCGGGTGATCTACATTGTGCGCGATCCGCGGGACGTCGCAGTGTCGTTCTATCACCACAATGTGAAGGCGCGAAACATTCCCGACGATTACCCCATGGCCAGCTTTGTGCCCCGTTTCATTGCGGGTGAATTTGATCGCCTGTTTGGCTCCTGGCGCGACAACGTGCTGAGTTGGACGGCTCTGCGCAGAGATGATCCGCAGTTTTTGATGTTGCGCTACGAAGATATGAAGCGCGACACCACTCGCACTCTTGCCAAGGTCCTCGCATTCCTCGATCGCTGTTCGTTTCGCAAGATCGATTTCAGTCCAGAGGCAGTGCAGCGTGCCATCGAATTGAGTTCCCCGGAAAGGATGCGCCAACTGGAGAAGCAGGAAGCCGGCGCCTGGGTGCTGACCAAAGACACGCGGAATGACAAACCATTCATCCGCTCGGCGATCTCCGGCGGATGGAAATCGCAGCTTTCTTCGGAATCAGTACAGGCCATTGAATCCGCCTGGGGCGATTTGATGCAGAGCTTGGGATACGAACTGGTTTCAGAACG